>JASGKY010000041.1:0-13938 GCA_049840435.1 Verrucomicrobiota bacterium
AAGAATGGAAACGCCGCGCGGAAAGTATCCCACAGACCGTTGTCGGTGTAGAGCGGCCCATCGTAAATCTTACCGTTATCAAAGGGACTGTAGTGCCGTCGTTTCCCGTTTGCATCGAACTCATGAAACATGCGGGGAAACTGCAAGGACCGATAGAGCGCGGTATAGAAAGTAGATCTCTGTTCTAGCGAACCACCTTTAATGTCCACCCGGGCGAGTTCTTTAGCCCAGGCGGCTTTCGACTTCTGTTTCGCGGCTTCAAAATTCCAGCTTTGAATCTCATTACGCAAATTCAACGCGGCCTGTTCGTAACTGATGAACGACGTACCGATACGCATGACCACTGGCTTGCCTGCTTGAACTTTGGCGAGATGAACTGCGACCGTGGTCATCTTGCCGTCAGGCTTGAGGTCCACTGAAGCGAAGGGTTGCTGAAACTCGACGACAAAGAACATCCCAAAACCGCCCGGCGCACCAAAAGTAACGTGGGTCGCCTTGCCGCGAATTTGGTTTTTCGCTGCGTCGAAGCTGGTTTCAATTGGGCCTTCGTTGTTAAAGACGATTGAAGCTTCGTCGGTGTCCGGAAAAGTGAACTGCATCATCGCGCAGCGTTCGGTTGGCGTCAGCTCGATCCGCGTGTGATAGCGCTCGAGATCTACTGAGTAGTAGTAGGGCCGGGCGATTTCATTCTCGTGGCTGAACTTTGAGGCGCGATCCTTGCGCGATCCTTCCGATGAACCGACCACGGGCATTATCAGGAAATCACCGTAATCGCGTATCCAGATGCTGGGCTGGTGTGTGGCCCGAATGCCTTCGAACTGCTGATGCTTCACCTGATAGAAGGGCGAAGCATCGCCATCGGTCTGCGGCGCCAGGTCGTCATGCCAAACGGAGCGACAATCGCCACCACCGTATTACCGCATGAAAACTGCGCATCACCATTCGCACCGGACAGCGGATTAACGCAGTCCACAGGATCGCCAGTCAACGGAGCGGCGGCCCAAGCAAAGGGATTGGTTACGCCGAGTGTAAGGAGCAAGCCAGCGAGTTTGAGAACCGGGAGTTTCATTGGCTGACACGAATTTCGTGGGTTACCGGCACGACGCTCTTTGCTGCTGCTTGACGCAACTTGGCGTCCATGGTGACGAGGGGCTTCACCAATTCATCTGCGCCACCGACATCGTTCCGTTTCCAGTCCGGAATGGAGTGAAGAATTTCCTTCACCATCGGGGTTTCGTAACGTTGCTGGCGTAGCACCGCTTCATGGACTTTTTTGAACGGTTCGGAGAAGGGATTTTCCAAGAACTCGGCGGCAAGATTAATGCCCTGTTCCAGTTGTGCCACCGTGAACGCCTTCGTTTGTTTGCCCCAAGTGACCTTTAACTGCGCAGCACCTGCGGGCGCATCACGGACCACGAGCCGGAAGCGGTTGAGTTGCTCGTTGAAAGGCAGAAACTCAATGACTCCGGAAGTTGCGTCCGATTTCGCCGGATTGCCGTAGAAACAGAAGGGATAACGCGACGACTTGATCGTGACCGTGCCGCCGGACGCCGAGACGATTTTGTGGCCATCGGTAGCCTTCGCTTTGCCGGAACTCATATCCACTTCGATCGTGCCGATGTCTCCATCACAGCCGAGCGCTTTGAGAAATGCGTAGGCCATTACGAGGTACCGGACTCTTTGGGATGAATCCCGTCGTCACCGAAGAGGAAGTAGTCCTTGCCGTATTTTTCCTTCATCGCCTGCATCACCCGCATGCCCTCGGCATGGAGGTTGGCAAAGCGCACACCTTCCGTTGTGGCGACTTTCTCTGCTGCAGCGGCCAAGGCGGCAAGAGTCTGGTTGTCCTCAACCGGCGTTATCGCCGGACGAAACCACGCTCCCTTGAACGAGGTTAAGTCCACTGGTCCTGGCGAACCAACTACTATTTCGCGCAAACCCGCTTTTTTAAAGGTCTGCACGACGCCAGCAACCGCCGCGCGGTATTTTTCAACGCGCTCCGCTTCGGTCACCCGGTAGTCGCCATCGTTCATGCCGTAACACAGCGTGGCGACCTTCGGCGCAAACGGGAGCACGTCGTTTTGCATCCGCTCCAGAAATCCCCACGAGGTCTCCCCACCCCATCCAAACTGGGACGCTTCCAGTTTGTCCACTGGCTGGCAGGCGAGGAAATAGTCTTCGAGATAAGCCGAGTAGAGCTTTTGTTCCGTAATAGAGTCCCCACAAATGGCGATGTGGTCGCCCGAGCGAAGGACTGAATTGGTGGCGTGAAGCGTAATCGGCGCGGCGACAAGTCCGGCCAGAACTGGCAACAGTTGTGTGAGTTTCATGATTATTTGCGTTGGAGACGGTCAGTTCAATGTGTAACGAAATCCTTGTCGTTGATTTGATTTCGATCAGGCACTCGGGCAAAACAAGTCAGGGTTGACGTTTCTGTTGCAAGAGCCACTGATAGAATTCGGGGTTGTCGTAAGTTTGCGTCCAAGAATCGTGGACCGCTTCAGGATATACCGTTAGTTTTACATTCTGGCGCCGGCACTCTTCAAGGCATTAACCATACGCTCGGATTCCTCTAACGGGACCACCGGGTCTTTCGCGCCATGGAATGCCCAGATCGGAAGCTTTCGGACAATGTCGCCTTTGGTTCGAATCGCCTGTGAAACGCTCCGCCGTTCACCACCACCACAAATCGGAGCGAGCGCCGCAAAACGCTCCGGATGAGCCAAGCCCAGACTCCACGTGCCGTATCCACCCATGCTCAGTCCGGTAAGATAGACTCGATTGGTATCGATGTTGTGCTTGGCGATCACCTCATCCAGCAAACCGGTGAGTTCCGAAACATCCCAAGTCTTGCCTTCGGGGCATTGCGGAGAAACCAGAACACAGGGGAAGTCCGGATTGCTCTCCACTTGTTTCGGTGGACCGTGCTTGGTCACCTTAAAGACATTGGTGCCGCGCTCACCCGATCCGTGTAGAAAGAGAATCAACGGCCATCCTTCCGCTCGCTTGGCGCTGTAATCTCGCGGCAGAAATAAAAGGTAGTCCAGCGCCTGCTTCTGCTTCACAGTGCGAGCAAAATGATGTGGCGTTTGAAGCGGCTTTGCACTGGCTTGAGCGACCCCTGGTCGATTTGGATCCAACGTCCCCAACCCCACGTCAACATACTGTCCGCCTCCGGTCTGATGACAGTGGATGGCGATCACATTTTCAGCGCCGAGCTTCAGCGTCTGTTTGGCTGCTGCGGAAATCGACACGAGCGCGTAGCTAGACTCCCAGCCGATCTTCTCATACGCCATCACCCCATTGATGAAGATCTGCACATCGTCGTCGTGATGCAGGTTGAGGACGAGCTGCTCGATTTGCTTTTGGCTCAACTGCGGCAGGGTGAAAGTCCGCCGCAGCCAGATATCTGAGGTGTTCCACGCAGTGCCAATCCTGCCGATGCCGGGGGTATTCGTGACTCCGAAGCCGCCCGGACCTTGCTGCCATCCGCTCGTGTCGGCAGCGGGCATCATCCAGCCGCCCTCCGGTTTGGTGAAGGTGTATTGGTAAACCGGCGCCGCATTTTCCGAGTTGGGGACGATGCTCGTGAAAACCGGGCCACTCCACTCAAAGCGATTCGCCTTGGCGATCAACTCGGGATCAACCTTGAGCTGACGGTCATACGTCATCAACCCGTTCACTTCGATCTCGACGTCGGTGATCTGCGTGTAGATGGCACCGACCAGGCCGTTCTGGTCTCTGAACTGACGCAGCATCCCGGCATACCTTGCATAAAGATTTTCCAACTCTTCGCTGGTCTTGGTCGTGGTGTAACCCCAGCCCTTGGACTGCCACGGATTGTTGCCCATTTTCAGACCGATGCCGCCATATTCGCCAAGTACGAACGCTCGGGCGTCCGGACTGTTATAGCCGCGTGGCGCCGGATAAGGATGTTCGTCGAAGAGGTCACCAACACCTTCGTAGCGACCGCCCCCGTCTTGGTGGCCGCTGTCTTCATTCACCAGACGCGAAGGATCGAGTTCCTGCGCCAGCTTCACCAGATGGATCGCGTTGTGTTTGCCCTGGCTTTCGTTGAACACAATCCACATCACAATCGCGGGATGATTTTCCAAATTCTTAATCATGGCCTGTAGTTGCGTTTCGTAAGCAACCGCTTCCACCGTTGGTCGACCAGCCGGCGGCGTATCGTAGGAATTGACGGAAGGCATATCCTGCCAGACGAGCAGGCCAAGCTTGTCCGCGTAATAATACCAACGCGCGGGCTCGACTTTGATGTGCTTGCGAACGGTGTTAAAGCCGAGCTGCTTGATAACTTCCAAGTCATACTTCAAGGCGGCATCCGTAGGGGCGGTGTAACAGCCATCCGGCCAGAAGCCCTGATCCAACGGGCCGAACATGAAAATGGGCTGGCCGTTCAACAATACCCGCTGATGACCATCAACGAAGGCCTTCGCAATGGAACGCATCCCAAAATACGAGCCGACTTTGTCAACCACCTGCCCTTTGCGTGTGACCTGAACCGTCAGGTCGTAAAGGTGCGGTTGCTCTGGCGTCCACAGTTTCGGGTTTTTCACGGGCACTGTGATGGTGGCGCACAGCCTGACCAGTGACCGTCGCGCCGCCGGTAATGTTGAGGGTGACCTCGCCTGCCGTATTGCCGTAGAGATCAACCGTGACCTTGACCGCACCGCCCTTCACATCGGGAAGAATATGCAGGCGCTCAATACCACCATCGGTCACAGGTTCGAGCCAGACGGTCTGCCAGATTCCAGAAGTCGGCGTGTACATGATGCCCGCCGGCGACAACGTCTGTTTGCCACGCGGCTGGCCTTTCGTCCAAGTCGGGTCGGTAACTTTGACCACCAATTCTTGTTCGCCATCGCCTTGAAGCTGATCGGTGATATCGAAGCTGAAAGGATCGTAGCCACCTTCGTGAGCGCCAACTTGCTTGCCGTTCACGCTTACCTCGGTGATGTAATCAACCGCGCCGAAATGCAGAATGACTCGCTTGCTCTTCCAGCCGCCGGGCACTTTAAAGTTGCGCTGGTAATAAAGCACCTCATCCGGCTGAAACGCGCGCTTCACGCCGCTGAGCGCGCTTTCGATCGGGTAAGGGACAAGAATACGGCCCTCCCAAGCATTCGGTTGCGCTGCCCCTTTGGGCACAACGGCATAATTCCAAAGACCGTTAAGGTTTTGCCAGTCCTTGCGGGTCATTTGTGGGCGCGGGTATTCCGGCAGCGGCAGACTTGGGTTGATATCCTTCGCCCAGCGAGTGAGCATGGGCGGGTCTTTAGGCTTCCATCCGCTTGCTCCTTGTGACGAACGAGTCGCCGTGCATCCAGCTATTATTGCAACCGCAATTGCTGTGGTGAGTATTGTCAGGAATTGTTTCATGGTTTTTAGGTGCGCTCCATTGAAACTAAAACTGACGCCAATTCCAAACTGGCATTCGATTTTTATGGTTAAGCGAAATCACTGCTTTGAGTAAGTATCGTAGAGGCTGCGCGCGCTTAGCGTGGCCTGAAGTTCTTTGGTTTGGTTGCGTTTGGAAGGGATCACATGAATGGTCTTCGGTTCGCCGGGAAACAAATGTATGAAGTTGTCTGAATACCGCGCGTCGGCATCAGCACAATCCAGCCAAACCCAAAGCGCCGGGGCGCTGGCGGTAAGCGTGACGTCGTATCCATCCTTCGCAGCAACAATGCGAGTCGAGATTTTCGGATCTACCAAGTCCAAATTTTTTGGGCGGGTGAAGAACACCACGTTGGAATCCGACTGATTGCCGGCCGTCACTTGCAACCAAAGCACAGCATGTTCTTTCCCGACAGATTGAAGGAGGTCTGCAAGTTGCAGCAACGGCCCAGCGGTGGCCGCAGCTCCACCCGGCAAATCAAGCGCATCGCTACCTGTGGCCAATTCCTTTCCGCGCATGTCGGCGAGTCGCCACTCGATCCTGCCTTTCGCGGCGGACATCAAGTCGCTCGCGACTTTTACCTGCACTATTCCCTGCTTCTCATCAGCCAAGCCGGTGATCATCACCGGCGCGAAGGCATGGCGATAACCGTATTGTGCCGCCTTCCAGCGCCCGTAGTAATCCACGCTGGCCCAAGTCGGTCCCGGCCAGCAATCGTTGTATTGCCAGACCAGTGAGCCGCTGGATTTCGGCCAGTCATTGCGCCAGTGTTCGATCCCGAGATTCATGCCATAGGACTGGAGAATCTGGCTGAGCCAGAGCGTGGAATCGAAATCCTTCGCCGGCCGAAAGTATCCATTCAGCTTGTCGAGGATCATGGCATTGCCCTTCCCATTGCCGTTCTTCTGGTGGAACAGATTGATCTGATTCGTCACGGAGTCGCGTTCTGATTCAGTCGTATAGCTGTAAACCGTGGCTGGATGCGGGAACGACTGGAAGCCGAACTCGGTCATCCAGCCATGGGACTGGCGGTAATGCTCAAAGTCCGCGCCGACGTGCCAGACCCACCAATTATGTTCGTCTCCTGCTTCAGGGCTGCCACCAACGTAATTCGCGGCCGGAAACAACTCCTTCACCTTGGTACCGATGACGTCGTGGAACAGGTGGTTGTATTCGTCGCGAGTGATGAGTTTGTAAGTGCTGATCAGTCCCTCCACCTCGTTGTTGCCACACCAGACGGCGATGGAAGCGTGATGCCGCAGGCGACGCATTTGATCGGTCAACTCCGCGCGCACATTCGTCACGAACTCGGGATTGTTGCCCGGATACGGCGCACAGGCGAAAGCAAACTCGGACCAGACCAGAATGCCCATTTCATCACACGCGTCGTAAAAGGCATCCTCCGGATAATAACCACCGCCCCAGACGCGCAGCATGTTCATGTTCACCGCGACCGCGTCGGCGATGTATTGTCGAATCTTGCTCGTCGCGACTCGAGCGGGAAACACGTCGAGCGGAATCCAATTCGCGCCTTTCGCATAGATTTCCCGGCCATTCACACAAAGTCGCAGTGGTCGCTCATCGGTCTTGGGCAACAACTCGATCGTCCTCAAACCAATCCGGCGCTCAGCAGCATCAAGCACGCGACCCGCACTTTCCCGCACTTGAACCGTTACTGTGTAAAGTGGCTGCGCGCCCATTCCGTTCGGCCACCACCGCTTTGGATTCGGCACTTCTAACAGAACGAGCGCTTTGTCGCCGGTGAATTTGACCTGCTGACGATGCACCAATCTGCCCTCGAAGCGGACTACCGCTTCAGCTTCAAGTTGCAGTGCGCCGACGACTTCCGCTTGGACCTCGACGCCTAAACGAGCGACCGTTTCATCGTGCAAATCCTGGTTGATCCGCACATCGGTAATTCGCGCGGAGTCATAAGCGATGATTGAAATCGGTTTGTAGATGCCACACGGAAGAAACCGAGCACAGAAATCCCAGCTGTTCATGTAGGGCGACTTGCGGATGTTGGAAATATCAATGCCGGTAGAATTTGGCACTTTGGGCGCACGCCCCAAGAACGCCTTGATATATGGCTCGACTGGGGAAAATGTGATGCGGATCTGATTTTTTCCGGCACGTAGCACCCGCTTCACATCAAACTCCCAAGTGCGATACATGTTGTCTGCGTCCGCCACCAGCTGACCGTTGATTTCAATGTGTGCCACCGTATCCAGCCCTTCGCAGCGTAACCGAACAGCGTCATGCTTAAGCAGCCCTGCCGGCACCTCAAACGTGCGCTCGTAGATCCACGTTGCTTTGTAAACCCACTCGATTTGCGCAGCGTTGTCGCGATAAAACGGGTCTGGAATTATTCTTTCGCGAAGCAGGTCGAGATGCACGTTGCCAGGCACTTGGGCTTTGAGCGTCAGCGCTTCACCTTGCTGGGTCAACTGCCACGCACCTCCAAGTTCCAACGTTTTGATTTGCGCCGCGAGCGGCAACGCAAACCCCACAGCCAGCAGGATGAGCGCTTTAGTGAACGACTTCATTCTCATTTCATGACTCCAATTACAAACCATGCCATTCGCGCTCGCAGAATCAGCTACTCGACTCCCCAATGTTCATTCGGAGTGTCGCCCATTTCGAGCATGAGGGTCGCGCCTGCCATGATCATGGCATAATTAATCCAGCATTTGTTATAGGGCTTGCCGTTGAGCGTGGCGGACTGGATGTAAACGTTGCGGGAGGAGTTGTTTTTCGCGATTACCGTGAAAGCCTTACCGCCGGTGACGCGAAACTTAGTCTCATTCCACATCGGACTGGTGATCTCGAAACGGGTAGTGCCGGGCGTGATGGGATGAATGCCGCCCGAGGCCAGCACATACCACGCGGACATCTGACCGACGTCCTCATTGCCAACGAGACCTTCGACTGAGTTGTGATAGGCGTTGGCGCAAATGGTGCGCGTCCATTTCTGGGTGAGCCACGGCTTACCGAGCCAATTGAACAGGAAGGGCACGTGATGCACCGGCTCGTTAGCGTGGTTGTAGTAATTGTTCCACTGAAAGTTCTCCGGCGTCTTGTCGAAAAAGCTTTCGAGGTCGGTGCACGCCTTTTCCCTACCGCCCAGTAGCGCAAAAAGTCCGTCGAGATCATGCGGCACGAACCAGCCTTGTTGATAGGGATTGCTCTCAATCGAACCGTAATCTTGTTTCAAACGGCCCTCTTTGGGCCATGCCGCCCATGAACCGTCGGCGTTCTTCGGCCGAAACCAACCCACCCCTGGGTCGAATATGTTGCGGTAACTTTGCGCGCGCTTTGCGTATTTCTTTGCGTCCGCGTCATGACCGAGTTCTTTTGCAAGCTGCGCCACGCACCATTCAGCATAGGCGTATTCCAGCGTGCGTGAAATGTCCCCGGCATTCCCGCGCTCACCGTTCCCAAAGCGGTCCACCGAGTTCTTCGCAAGCTGGCAGGCCTTCTTCACATCGAAATCGCGCAATCCCTTGGCGTACGCATCTTGAATCACGACCACAGCCGGATTGCCGATCATGCAACCGCTATAAGCGTTCAGCATCTCCCAACGTTCGAAGTAATCGCGCCCCGTATCGCCCGCAAGTTCGATGAGCGAATTGATTGTATCTGTGACGACCTTGGGATTGACGATGGTCTGCAACGGAAACTGACTGCGAAAAACATCCCAACCACTGAAAATCGTGCGCTTGGTGAATGATGCTTGCTGGTGAATCTTGTCATCACCACCGGGATGAGCGCCATCGACATCTGTGATCGCGCGCGGATCAATCAAGGTATGATAGAGCGCCGTGTAGAAGACAGTTTGCTGTTCCTCTGTGCCACCTTGAATGGAAACCTTGGCGAGCGATTCATTCCAGAGGGCTTGAGCACCATTGCGCACAGCTTCGAAGTCCCACCCCGGGATTTCCGCCGCAACATTCTTGCGAGCGCCTTCCACGCTGGTGAAGGAGATGCCCACCTTCACAAGAACTTGCTCGCCGGCGTCGGTGCGAAACTCCGAGAAGAAGCCAAGATGATCACTCTCGACCTCGCTGGGCTGTCGCATAATCTTCGACTTCGCGATGAACGCATCGTAAGCCGCACTCTCGATGGCCTCACGCTTGCGCGATTGTCCCGCTGGAATATCCGCCGACCAGACACCATAATCCTTCAGCGGCTTGCTGAACTCCGCATGGAAATAGACGGTGTAATTTGCGTGACCGTCGCCATTGCCCCATCCGCCGCCGTCTGGGGTGCATTTCATCCAGCCTTCAATCGCATGGTCGCTAACCACCTTTACAAACTGTCGGACGGAAGTTCCCCCCGTGCGTCGAGCCAGATCAATCTGAATTCGGGAGCGCTCCTGCTTCGAAAAAATAAATCGTAACATCCCGCTACGGGGAGCTGCCGTAGCTTCAACCCGGATGTCGTAGTCGGTCAACGTGACGGTATAAAAACCTGCTCGCGCTACTTCCGTCTGCTTGTCGTAACGCGAGCGATATCCCCTCGCAATTTCCGGATGCCGCCCCGCAACCACCTGGAGTTCGCCGGTGGTTGGTGTCACAAGAAAATTACCAAGGTCGCCATACCATCCGATGCCACTCATCTGCGTGAACGCAAAACCCTCGATGTGTTCCATCTCGTAGCTGTAGCCCGGACCGTTGTCGCCGCCGGTGATAGTGTTTGGATTCACCTGCACCATGCCGAAGGGAGTGGTCGCCCCCGGAAACGTCTTACCAAGTCCGTGCAAAACCCCGGCTTTCTCGGTGCTCGTACTCGCGCCGATGAATGGATTTACCAAATCCGCGGGTGACTTTGGTGTCGCGTTAGAAATGCCTTGGCCTCCATGCAGCCATAAAATAGCCGCACAGCAAGATACCCTCATCGCGCTTGAGAATGTTGGAGTCATATAACGGATATATGAGCGAAGCAGGACATTACTGCCAACAATACTGCCAACAATGGTCATCGCAAAGGGGGCGAGCGTGCCAAAACGAAGGGACGACCGTGCCTACTGAAATCAACTGCCCACGGACTCGTTTTTTGAGTTATGCACTCTGGCACAAAAGCCCCTTGTTTTTGGCGCAATCGCCCCGCGACTGACCTGCTAACGTTCCCTAGAATACGCCTTTACCGGACAACGTCAGGCGCCATTCCTAAAACGCCCCCCAGCACATAATGACTTCCTCACATACGACCACAGCGACGTCAGGCGCTAACCTCAGACCAGCATTACTTCAATACACGATCACCACATTACTCCTGATGACGGGTCATCTGGCCAGCGCGGCAATATTGAGCAACGGCGGATTTGAATCTGGACTGATCGCTTGGACCAATTCACTTTCGAGTGGAGGGGCAGCGACGTTCTCGACAGAGCCGACCTATTTCCACAAAGGCGCATCTGCGCTCCGCGTGTCAGTGAGCAACGCGGGCTCTGCATCCAATTCGGTCCGTATCATCAGCACCTCATTCAGCGCAAGCAGCACGAACACTTACTTACTGCGATTCTGGGCAAACACCGACAAAGTCGGCGCAAAACTTGGTGTGAATCTGCTCGGGGCTACTCCAGTGTATCCGCAGATCTCGTTCATTATCTCTACCAACTCACTCACGAGCGGGGCACGTTATCAGGAATATTTGTATGCCTTTCAAGGCGGCGGGCACGGTTTCTATTTCATTCAATTTCCAATCGGTAGCACAATATTGGTTGGATGACGTGGCGATTTTTGATGTGACTGACACCAGCGGCTTTGATGTCCCGATGACTACCTGTGGCAGTGGGGGCAGTGGAATTTTGCCCAGACCAGATCATCTCAAGATCGGATGGACGGGCGGCGACAATAATAAATCAGGTACTGCTACCAGACGGAAATGTGGCTTCGGATTTTCAACGACTCCTTTTCCTCTACGCTCAACAGCTTTTACTCAAACATTCGTGGCGGTAGTTCCTTGCCTCGCAATGCCCTGGTACATCAGATCGGCACCAACTTGATTTGGAAAAATACCGGACATAATCCTTACTTCCTCCCCAGCCACGTACAGGATACCCAGATGCCGCTCAATCCGGACGGACTTTACTGGATCGCGGGCGGCATTGTGGAAAGCAACAAACTGTATGTTCTCCTCAACGGCCTTAACAATACTCCGCTGACGAACATCTGCATGGCCGTGGCGACATTGTCGCTGCCGAATCTGACGATGGATGGGGTCGTCACCAATCTGACTTCGCCCAGCACCGACAACTTCGGGGATTTGGTGCGCGGCGACGATGGCTACTACTACATCTACAATGGCGCCAAGGTCGCGCGCGTGCCCGCGGGACAACTGGCGGTGGATACGGCCTGGCGGTACTGGAATGGCGCGACGTGGGTCACGGACCATACGCAGAACGTGGCGATTCCCAACTTTGAGGGCTGCGTCGATCACCCGGCTCGGAACGAGTAACTACGTCGCAGTTTACAAGCCGGTTTTGAGTGTGAGCATCTATGCGCAATTCGCCCCGACGCCGATGAGCCCCATGGAGTAGCGGCATTGAAATTTACACTGCTGAAGATGAAGGCGTCCAAGGTATCTTCAGCGTGTATATGCCAAACATTTGTGCCGGCACGGGCAGCAATGGCGTTTATACGATCGGCTATTCGGACAACGGCGGGGATACCGAAGGTTGGTTTCAAAAACTAAACAACGACAAGAGCTGGTACAATCCGCATTTCATCACCGCCAATCTGCTCCAACTATCGCCACTAACGCCGCCCTACGGGCCCAATCTGGCTTTGAATAAAACTGTCGTGGTGTCTTCGCTTGAAAGCGTGAGCCATCCCGGCCCGCTTGCCGTGGACGGCAATCAGTCCACCCGCTGGGCCAGCGCCGCCGCCGATCCGCAATGGATTTACGTGGATCTCGGATCAACTCAGAACATCGCTCAGGTCCGACTGGCTTGGGAATCCGCCTTTGGCAGCGCTTATCACATCGACGTGTCCAACGATGCGTCCACCTGGACGACGGTTTACAACCGATCGAACGGGGCGGGCGGTCAGGCAGACTCCTCAGCTTTGCCCCAGTCGCCGCGCGCTACGTGCGGATGTATGGCACCCAGCGCGGCACGTGGTGGGGTTACTCGCTCTACGAATTCCAAGTTTACTGACTGCCGCCGACGATTGGCGCTCCAGTCGTGCAACAGGCCTAGCTCGGTCTCTATCAAGGAGTTACGGCAAACTCTCTCCCCGCCGAACTATTTCGGATCTAACCCACGTAGCTTCCAGTGGCAAAAAGCCAGCGACGGAATCACCTATACCAATGTCAGCGGAGCCACCACGAACACTCTTACATTGCCTACAGTCACAGCGCCTGACGCCGGCCACTATCGCCTCATCTTTACTGCAGCGGGACAGTCCGTCACGAGTGCGGCGGTACATTTGACCATCAACCCTCCTGTGAATTGGGCATGCAACAAGCGGGAAGCCGACCGCCTCCTTGAGCTGGCCGCGGGGAATTCTCCTGCAATCCACGAATGTGATGGGGCCGTGGACGACCAACGACGCCACTTCGCCATACACCAACCAACCAACGAAGTCCCAGCTGTTCTTATCGTGTGTTGGTTAAATAGGAATGAATCAGCTGGTCTATCGTCGCAAACAGACACGGCGCTGCATGCTCTATTTTGGTCCACCTTAAGCGCCGCAGCTAATAACCTCGCTGTTCAAACAAAAGTTAGCCAAGGTTCAACGCTCCCTTTCAATTTAAACTCCAAACTATGCAAAAGCTGAATCACCCCCTCAATTACCTTCCACGACACACGGCACAGCGCTTTTATGGTCACGTGCCTAGCCGCGCTGACGCTACCGGTCTGCCACTTAGTGGGCGGAGCAGCAGTTGCCAGCGGAGTTACCCGAAAAATAGTCCCCGGCATCTGGCGCATTCGTTTTGGGAATCCGGAATTATTTACGCCAACAATTTCACAGTAGCGCAATATCTCAGGCGCAGTTCGCCGCCTTGCAACCAACAGCTCCTTGCCTCTGGATCTGGCCAAGGTCTCGTTCCAAGCTTCCGATCGCGGCTGCAACTGTCACTACCGATGGACAAAAGCGCATCTATCCGGCTGGGCCTCACACCGAACTGTTCACGACCTGACCCAATCCTTTGGGCAAGCGCGCCAGGTAACCCTTCAACCTACTCGATGCGCCGGAAACTCATCGGCGGTGATCCTACGCCCCAGTTCCAGTTCTACGTTTCTTCGGACGGCTATGGCGTGTTTGTCGATACGGCCCGCTTTGCCACTTTTTACACGGGGAATGTTGCGCCCCTGAACCGAGCAACACAAACAGAGAACAACGAGGTGCAAACCAGCACCAGCGAACTCTACCGAGCTCGCGTGCAACGAGTGAAGACCATGCAACGTCGTCGATGTGCCAGTGGCCAAGGGGGTGGACGTGTACGTATTCGCTGGGCCAGCCATGCAGGTGCTGTTCGGATTCTATCGTGTTTCCCTATTAACCTTAGCAATA
>JASGKY010000042.1:0-328111 GCA_049840435.1 Verrucomicrobiota bacterium
GATGTTTGTGTAGCCTACTGGTTCAGGTACGTATTGCTAAGGTTAATAGGGAAACACAATAATCCGAACAGCACCTTATGTGTTGCACACACTTCACGCCAGCTTGTGGTGTCTGCTGACCACTTCAAGTTTTGGAGTGCATCTCAAAGCTGTCAATCTGGGCGGCGATACAGATACGACTGGCTGCGTCGCTGGTGGACTAGCCGGGGTACGTACCGGCCTGGAATCGATCCCACAGAAATGGATTCAAATCCTGGCGCAGCGCGAGGAGGTCGAGTCTCTCTGATGGCTTTGCAGACCTGACATCCTCCTTGAATGAAACCCCTGGAGAACAGTGATCGGTTAAGCGAGGTGTTCGCTGGCGTGCTGGTCGGCACAGCGGTGGGCGACGCGCTTGGACTGCCGGCCGAAGTTCTCGCCGGAGCGCATCCGCAAACGCTGGAACGGCGAATGGCGCATGCGCTTCGTATTCGGACGCGGCATGTTCAGCGATGACACCGAGCACACTTTGCTGGTTGCCCAAGCGTTGCTGACACAACCGTCCGATGCTGCCGCGTTCCAACGGGCACTCGCTTGGAAGTTGCGCGGGTGGTGGCTGGCTTAGGGAGGTGTGGGTTGACAACGTGCAAACATGTTGAAGTTATGATCAGTTGCCACGTCAGCCGAGCTGCGGTGGCATCAGGCGGCAGTGGTCCAGGCCATGGTAGCGCGATGATCGACGCATGTTTTGCAGAAGACGAAAACGGCGGCGCGAATTCGTTTCCGCCTCTTCACGGCTGACTCATCGCGGTTGGCAAGCTGAGGCGGCCGCCTGGCCGTGACGGAATGTGTGGCGCTCACAGTGCGATCGCCGCGACCGATGAGAATCAGAAAGTAGTGATGTGCTGCGTCACTCACCACAGAAACAGATTGGCAGTTTGTTATACGCACAAATCAAAAACCCATCTCGCCGAGCAGCGTTCGGTAGAGAAATGACTCGGGCGCTGGGTTTAACACGAGGTGTTTCCCGGTCTGAGCTGCACGTCGTGCCAGTGGCGATTTATGCCTGGCTCGGAGCATCCGGATGATTTTCGCCGTGCCATGATTTCAGCCTTGGAGTGCGGCGGCGACACCGACACGGTGGGGGCGATTCTGGTGCGCTCATGGGAGCGACCTGGCACTCAGGGATCCCACTGGATTGACGCGACCAGCACGGGAAATGGTGACCTTCGGTTAGCGATTTGTAAAGCAAGTGGCAACTAATTTGGCTGCTAAGGCAACACGGTATCAATTTGGTAGGTCCAGTGCGATACTTCTGGCCGGGAGTAATTCTGCGGAATCTGTTTTTCCTCAGTGGTCGTGTTGCTGCACGGTTGCTCGCCGGCTCGCCCCGCCGTATTGACCCCGTTTGCAACGCATCGGTTAACGAGAGGGCCTGACGGCATGAGCGATGCGACTCAAACGATTGGGTGTGGGCGCAATTTGCTCCCAGCATTTGTTTTAGTCGGTTAGCTGATTCGCATCATTGTAAAGAGAAGCTTCAGACAAGCGGGAATTGGCTTTGTGCCAGAAAAATTGCAGCCGGATACGTCCCATGCAGTTTTACCAAAACAAAAGCTTTCGCAAGCTGCACGCGGTTGCAAGGTTACGCAAACGACCGCAGAAAAGTTGTGGATTTGATTCCCATCACCCGCTCCAATACTTGCGACAAAAATATGGGAGAAAGGAGTTCCGAGCAGTGCAACCACTGTGTCTCCAATCTTGGGACGGGTTTTCACCACGGGCTAAGACGACCTCGAATCACACTTCAAAGCCCCGCTGGCCTGCACTTCAACAATCGTTGCGCATTCCAGCATTTTCTTTCCGCCGGCTCTGCCACACTGCGCGGCTCAATGTTGACGCTTTCGGGCATCAGTAAGGCATACGGCGGACGGGCGTTGTTCTCCGACGTGACGTTGCAGTTGAATCGCGAGGACCGCGTGGGCTTGGTCGGGCCAAATGGGGCGGGGAAGTCCACGCTCTTTTCCATCATCCTTGGCGAGGGAGTGCCGGACGACGGCAAGATCATGATGGAGCGCAACTTGGACAGGTCGGCTATCTGCCGCAGGAAAGTTCTCCTGCCGGTGAGGAGACGGTGCTCGAGATTGCCACGGCGATTTCGCCGGAGTTCATGCGGTTGCGGCGCATCATCAAGGCGTGGGAGATGGATTATCCGGTGGAGGCGTTGCATCCGGAGGAAGTCCACGACGGACGTGCATGACGCGTCTCAACGAACTGAATGGCTACCAAATCGAGGCCAAGGCCAAGCAGATCCTCGCCGGCCTCAGCTTCCGGGAAAAAGATTTTGACCGCCCGGCGCGCGAGATGAGCGGTGGCTGGGTGATGCGGGCACATCTGGCCCGTTTGCTCACGCAGGAGCCGGACCTGTTGATGCTCGACGAACCGACGAACCATCTCGACCTCGAGGCATTGCTCTGGTTTCAGGAATATCTGCAGGGTTATCCCGGTGCGATCCTCGTCATCTCCCACGACCGCGAATTTCTCAACTCGCTCATCAATCACACTGTCGAGATCCGCATGAGCAAGCTGCTCCGCTATCGTGGCAACTACGATTCCTATCTCGAACAGCGTGAAGCGAACGAAGCCCAACTGCTCGCCGCCTACAAAAATCAACAGCGCGAGATCGCGAGCTTGCAGGAGTTCGCGGACCGTTTCCGCGCCAAGGCATCCAAGGCATCGCAGGCGCAAAGCAAGCTGAAGCAGATCGAGCGCATGAAAAAAATTGAAGCGCCGACCAGCGACGACAAGAAAGTTAGCTTTTCCTTCCCGCAGCCGCAACGCAGCGGCCAGCGCGTCATCCGGCTCAAGAACATTCACTTTGCTTACCAAGTGGCAGCGACGTCCTCGTCGCCTTCCTCTGGTAGCCAGCCCGGCGCTGAGACATCGCCCCTGCACTGGGTATATCGCGGCATTGATTTTGAAGCTGAACGCGCGCAACGCATCGTGCTCGTCGGCCCGAACGGCGCGGGGAAATCCACGTTGCTCAAGCTGCTGGCCGCGACCCTGACGCCCAGCCAAGGCGAACGCGAACTCGGCCACAACGTAAAGTCCGGTTACTTCTCGCAGTATCGCGTGGACCAGCTCGACCTGAGCCGCACCGTGATGGAAGAAGCCCTCGACACCCCAAGCAAAGTCACCGAGCAATTCGTCCGCACGCTCCTTGGTAGCTTTTTGTTCCGCGGCGATGACGTGTTCAAAAAGATCAGCGTCCTGAGCGGTGGGGAAAAGAGCCGTCTCGCGTTGGTGAAGCTGCTGCTCGATCCGCCCAACCTGTTGCTGATGGACGAACCCACCACGCACCTCGACATGAACAGCATTGACGCGCTGCTCTATGCACTGGATCAGTTCGAGGGCACGCTCATCTTCATCAGCCACGACGTGTATTTCATCCGCGCGCTGGCGAACAAGGTGGTTCACGTCAACGGCGGCGTACTGACGCATTACGCCGGCGATTACCAATACTACCTCGATAAAACGAAATCATCGTCCGCCCGTGCTGCGTTGACTGCCGGAGCGAAAGCTGCCGAACCCGCCAAAGCTGTCGCACCGAAACCGGCGGTTGATCGGAAAGAACAAAAGCGCCTTGAAGCCGAAGCACGTCAGGCCCGTTCCAACAAATTGAAAGGCCAGCGCCAGATCGTGCACGACTTCGAGAAGCAGATTCAAGGCTTGGAGAAACGTCAGGCCGACATCACGGAAGAACTGGAAAAGCCCGAAACCTATCAAGCGGGCGGACGAGCCTCCGCCCTGAACCGTGAGTTCAGCCAAAACGCCGCCGAGATCGAGGAACTCACCCCGCAATGGGAAGCCGCCGCGACGAAGCTGGCGGACATGGAAGCGGAAAGCTGAGAGCCTTAGGCCTATGCTGCAACCCGGCAAGTGAGACGGAACTTGCCCGAAGCTTCCGGCAGCAAGGTGGGAACAGACTCCGCTACCACGGTCGCACCAAGCAGTGATTGCACTTGGGAAACTGCTTCGGCTAAAGCTTCCACGTTCACGCTATTCGCCTCAGAAATATAGCGCAGACGAATTTCATTCGGGCCTTGCCGCAGTTGGTAGTGAACGATGCCCGCCACACCGGCGAAGCATTGATCCACCTGCCAGGTCGTCACGCGCGTTCCATCCGCCGCGGTGAGCGCATCGCGGATGCGACCATGGACGATGTAGTCTGTGCCGTAGGAGCGTTCGTTGCGCTGGGCGTAGTCGCCGATGCGATAGCGGAGCAGCGGCATGTAATCATTGGAAAGCGTGGTCACCAGCAACGTGCCGATGCCGGCGGCATCAGCGTCCGCAACCTCGAATAACGCAGTGTCGTAGCTGGGTTTCATTTCGCCGGCTTCGTTCTCCATCAGCAGATGCCCGGTTTCGGTTGAGCCGTAGAGATTGAACACCGGCACTCCGAAGACGCGTTGCAGGATGCGGCGATGCACGACGCTCACGAACTCGTAGCTACAAACCACGAAGCGCACCGACGGAAAGCGGATGCCCTTCCGCTCGCAGAACAATGCGAACCACACGCCATGCACGGGGTCAAGATCGAGAAATTGCGGCGCCCACGCGGCAACTTCGTCGGCCATACGCTGCAGTTCGGCATCGCTCAAAACGAACGGGATGCGGGCGAGATTGACAAAGAGCGTGTTGCCGAGAGTGCGTTGCGTTTGCGACATCCAGACGGTCGGACAGGTCAAACCGTTGCAGGCCGGCGGAGTCAACGTGGCGCGGCGGGCATTGGGATCTGCGTCGAGAACCCGGGCGACAAACCGGTTCAGCCGCAGTGCGCGTGCTTCCTGCTCGTTCCACCAGCCGCGACCAAAGATCACCGGCAGCCGGTCTTCCGAAGTGCCGGAGGTGTGTTCCAGTTCGACAACCTGCGCGGCAAGCAACGCATCGAGGGACCGGGCGGGAGAAAGAAAATTTTGTGGAAAACCAGCACGCATCTCGCGCTTGGTGATGACGGGCAATTCGCGCAGAGTCAGGTCGGCCCGAGCCAGCGACTCGCGATACAGCGGCACTTCGCGCCACCGGGGCAGCAGTTCCTCAAGTCGATCCGCTTGTGCGGTCTCGCGGATGATTTCTGTAGTCGCCAGCATGGTCGCAATATAGCTGGGAACTGCAGGGTGCCAAATCCGTCAAAAAAATCAGCCGGACGTTTCCGTCCGGCTGGGTAATCAAACCGATTCTACTATAAGTGACTCACAGCCGCTTCACGCGGATATTTTTGTAGCGGACGACGCTCTTGGGGTCGTGGCCTTGGAGCGCGAACGTGCCTTCACTGAGCTTGCGTTCAAAATCCTTCCCGGTTTGGGCACCGGCGGGCTCGATGTATTGGAGAACGATCTTGCCGTCCACTTTCACCGTAACTTTGTTGCCTTCCACAATGATTTCCTGCGTCCACCATTTGTTATCCGTGGCGAGAGATTGCGCGACATTGACCAAGTCATAAAGGCTGCCGGTCTTCTTCCAGTCGCCCTGGGTATTGTTGACCTGACACTCGAAGCCGCCCTGCGGCCAGCCCTGCTTTTGGTATTTCGTGTGGAAATAGATTCCGCCGTTGGAAACCGGATCGGTCATCACGTCCACTTTGAGATGAAAGTTTTTGAACGGCTGCTCGTCGCCGACGTAGAAGAGATGGCAGCGATTGCCATTGGCCACGAATGCGCCGTCCTCAATACGGAAGGTGTTGGTGTTTTCTTCGGCCAGCTTCCAACCGGCGAAAGTTTTACCGTCCATGAGCGGTTTGAAGCCGGCTTCGTCGTCCGCGGCGCAGGCGGAAATGGCGACGAATCCCAAGGCAAAAAGAAGCGTATATTTCATGGCGAAAAACTAGAGCGCTGTTTCGTCATCGCCAAGCAAAAGCTGTGACAAGAACAGGATTTGTTTTGCAACTGAATACCAGAAAACCTTAAACGTCTATAACGGGTTATATGAAAAACTGCGCCCCCCTGCTCTGTGCTGTTTTCCTCACCGCCACCCTGACTTCATTGGCCAACTGGCCGACTTGGCGTGGCCCACTCGCCAACGGCGTCGCGCCTCAAGCCGATCCACCGCTCGAGTGGAGTGAGACCAAGAACGTGAAGTGGAAGGTGAAGCTTCCCGGCCAGGGCACAGCTACGCCGATTGTCTGGGGCGACAAAATTTTCATCCTCACAGCCATTGCCGCCGAGAAGCCAGCCGAACCGGCGCCGGCGGCAAATACCAGCGCCACCAACACTCCACCGGCAGACGGGCAACGCCGCCGCGGCGGCGGCTTCGAGCGTGGGGAGAAGCCGACCCAGATGCACGAGTTCATTGTCATGTGCCTCGACCGCAAGACCGGCAAAACGCTCTGGCAAAAGACGGCCAAGCAGGAAATTCCCCACGAAGGCCATCATCAAGACCACGGCTTCGCCTCGGCCTCACCCGTGACGGACGGCGAGGTGGTGCTGGCTTACTTCGGATCGCGCGGACTGCATTGTTACGATCTGGACGGAAACCTGAAATGGTCGAAGGAATTTGGCCACATGATTACCCGCGCCGGTTTTGGCGAAGGCGCGTCTCCTGCTTTGCACGGCAACACAGTGATCGTGAACTGGGACGACGAAACCGACAACGACTTCATCATCGCGTTGGACAAGCGGACCGGGAAGGAACTGTGGAAGAATCCCCGCAACGAACCCACCGGTTGGAGCACCCCGGTTATCATCGAACACGAAGGCAAAGCGCAGGTCATCATCAGCGCCTCGGGCCGAATTCGCAGCTACGATTTGACCACAGGCAAAGAGCTGTGGGCCTGTGGCGGCTTGGGATCGAATCCCATTCCCACGCCCGTCGCCAACAGTGACACAGTCTTTGTCATGAGCGGTCATCGCGAACCCAAAGTCACCGCCATCGCTTTGGGGCGCACCGGCGATCTGACGGGCACAGACGCAGTCCGCTGGAGTCACAACAAAAGCACGCCCTACGTCCCATCACCAGTGTTGATTGGCGACCGGCTCTATTTCATTTCCGGCAATACCGGCAAGCTTTCCTGCTTCGATGCCAAGACCGGACAACCGCATTTCGAATCAGAACAAGTGGAGGGGATTTTTGGAACGTACGCCTCGCTCGTGACCGCCAAGGACCGGCTCTACTTGCTGGGCCGCGAAGGCAAATGCGTCGTGTTGAAATCAGGAACGAAAATCGAACCGCTTGCGACGAACAAATTGAATGACCGCACGGATGCTTCGATGGCGCTGGTCGGGAAGGAACTGTTTATCCGTGGCAAAGAAAATCTCTACTGCATTGCGGCGAACTGATTCGCGTTGTGACTTAACCCATAAGTTAGGCCGCAATTAAGTCATAAATTGGCCGTCGTTCTCGGCAAGTTCATTCGAGCCGCTCTATTTGCCCGAAATGAAGCAAGTTACATGTAAGACCGCGTCTTGGTGCCTTGATTCCATTTCTTCGCTCAGATTGGATTCCCCAACCGAAACCCCAAAATTATCCATATCTTGGCCGCAATAACTCGGATTCTCGGCCATCATATGCGTTCAACTAGGATTCCCGGCCACATTATGGATTCAGCGTAGCTCGACACAACGGGTCCTGGCAGCCAAACCTCTGGCTCAACCGGCCTTGTTACTCGGACAATCACTTGTCTGGGCCATCCGAAGATTTATCTGCGTTGTTAATCGTAGCGCCATCCCGCCGGGATGCGCGCCGGAAATACGACATCAACAGGCCAATCTCAGTAAGAAGCAGATCAGAATTCCTGCATTTCGATCAGCCAATCAGAGTGTTGTCCCCGAACTTAGCTGCTCCGCCTGCTTAGAGTTTAACATTGAGAGGTATGCGAGTTTGCCAACCAACCATCGTTCTTGTTTAACACGCTCAGTGGTGCCAGGCTTCTGAAGTTGATGACGCGCAGCCCGTACCCGCCCTCCCTTTGTTTCATTCGTCAGGAGCAGCTTCCGCCAGCGCCCACCATCTTATTGATCCTAAATGTGCACGTCAGCGTTTGTGCGCCAGCAGCGTCAGCATCGGCCACCACCAAACGATCTTACCGCCCTCATCCGCAAGTCTAAGGGAGGCTTTTACCTGAGTGGTTACAGTTCGCACTGCCTCAAGCACCGCGGCCCGATTTTCCTGTGACGTTGCGGCCGTCTCGAAATACCATTCCAGATCCGGTTGCTTGCGCGGGTGCAGTTCGGAACGAACGACGCTCAGGCCCGCTGCGCGCACAAGATCTTCCCAAGCGCGACGCGACAAGAAACGTCCGTGACTGGGGTCGCGCAACTTTTCCACTCGATGCAGCCATGCTTCAGTTTCGGGATCGTCGTCTGGCACGCAGCCATCAATCACCATCAAATGGCCTCCAGGGCTGAGCACGCGGGCCGATTCCTGGACGAATTTTTCCGGAGAACTGAAATGATGCGGGGCCACCCGCACCGTGACCAAATCGAAAGAACGGTCAGCGAAAGGTATCTCTTCGGCCGGAAAAACGCGCGTCTCAATGTTGAAGCCGGCGTCCGCGCACAACTGCCGGGCGTTCTCCAACATCCGAACCGCGATATCGCCTGCCGTCACTTCCCACCCGTGACGCACCAGCCAAAGGGCTGTGTGCCCGCCACCCGTAGCCACATCCAAAGCCTTTCCACCCTTGGTCACCGCGACATTACGCAATGCTTCCTCGACATCACGGGTGTCCGCCAGGATGTGCGACTTACCGTAGCAACCACTCTGCTGATTGAATTGGGCCGCCGAGGCCGATTGCACGGCATTAAGGGAATGACTCATCTCGCGCATATAAGTTAAGTATCCTCGGTCCAGATCAATCCTCCGGTCGCTCGCCGCCTGGCGCCATTTTTACAAGTTTGGGCATGAACTCACCAAGCACCGTGACCAAGTCTTTCTGCGCGGCCATCACGTCGCGGATGTTCTTGTAAGCCATTGGCACTTCATCCAAGCCCGCGCTGATCAACGTCACGCCTTGTTGCTTGAGGAAACGGTTCACGTCCTTCCAGTTGAACTTCTCGTTCGCGGCCTTGCGGCTCATCGCGCGCCCCGCGCCGTGTGAGGCTGAGTTCAACGACTCCGCGTTGCCCTTGCCACTTACGACAAATCCTGGCGCGGCCATCGAGCCGGGGATGATGCCGAGCACGCCCGCACCCGCCGGCGTCGCACCTTTGCGATGCACAATGACCTCGCATTCCACGCCGCCGATGACGTGACGTTCCTTCCACGCGAAGTTGTGGTGGTTCTCCAAATCGAGCAACACCTGC
This sequence comes from Verrucomicrobiota bacterium, assembly GCA_049840435.1. Taxonomy (GTDB): domain Bacteria; phylum Verrucomicrobiota; class Verrucomicrobiia; order Limisphaerales; family JADLHS01; genus JADLHS01. The sequence continues at coordinate 9,279 of JASGKY010000042.1, forward strand.
ACGCCAAGATTCTCGGCGACATGACGATGGATGCACGAATGGTTGGCCGCCGCGTATCGGCCCATCAACTCCATCGCGTTCCAATATTCCTGGCCTTCCTGCGAATCGAGCGACAGCCACGCGAGCCGTTTCAACTCGCTGGGCAGATCCGGGAACTGATTGAACGCGATCTTACTGTAATGATCACACACCGCCGCGCCCGTGCCGCGACTACCACTGTGCGACAGCAAAGCCACGTACGTTCCCGCCGGCAGTTCGTTTGATTGGCCCGCCGATACTATCGGCCCGTGTGCAGTAAACAGGCCGAACTCCACGAAATGATTTCCACTCCCGCTCGTGCCGAGTTGCGACCACGCCTTGCCCTTATTCTGCTTCGTGATCGGACTGACTGACCAATCCATATCCATTACATCATGCTCGCGGCGGGTTTTGAAATTTGCTCCCACGCCGAAGCGCGTCTCCGCCTCGATGGCGCGCGTGAGCCGGTCCTGTTTGTGTTCGAGGTCGCGCAACGGAATGTCCAGCACCGTCATCTTCATGCGGCACGCGATGTCCACGCCCACGGCGTAAGGAATCACCGCGTTCTCCGTGGCCAGCACGCCGCCGATGGGCAGACCGTAACCCACGTGCGCATCTGGCATCAACGCGCCCGCCACCGCCACCGGCAACAAACACGCCTTCTCCATCTGCATCACCGCCTCATGATCCAGCCCGTCGCCCCATTGATGATACTTCACCGGCTCGGCGCGCGGTGGTGGCGGCGCAATGAGCAATGCCTTCGCAAAATCCTTGCGCAAGTCATCCGCCAGAAATGCCGACGGGTTCGCCACAATTGCCGCAACTTCCTCGTGCAACCGCGCCTTGTCGCCACCGCCGAGGATGAACTTGGCCACAAAATCCGTCGCCCGCCGCGTGGCTTCACCCAGCGGCACGCCGAGACGGAGAAAATCTTTGGTGTTCATTTCAAACAAAGGTTAACGCATGGCACTCCGTGACCGTCGGAGGCTCTAATTTCTCAACCAATCGCAGAATCACTCTTTCTGGAACTGGATTCGTGCGGCGCTTGTTCTGTGCGAGAACAATCGCAACGGGCGGCTCAATGTAAACAATCTCAATTCGCGCTCCGTAGTCAGTAAAAAGATCAATCCAACGTTGCCGCATCTGGCGCGTGATGTTCGTCGCGTTAAAAGCGAAATTCTGACTGGCTCGTAGATATTCGCGACACTTCTCTCTCGCAGCTTGGATGACTTCGCCCTGATTGTCCGTTGCTTCGATGTCGAGCGCATCACGGATGGCGTCCAATGCAACGACTGGTGTTGCCTGTCGGTTCATGGCGAGCCAGGTGTCCTTACCCGCGCCGGGAAGTCCTGACATGAGCGTGGCCGTGCAGCGATAGTCCAAATGCGGTGCGTAGTGCAGGCTGCTGAGTTGATCACGATAAAACAGGAATCGCGCCTGGTCATTGGCGAAGGCATAGGGAGTGAGAAAACAATTGCGCTCCTCGGCTGCAAGTTTCCATAGGTGCAGATTCTCTTCGGGACGGCTCATTTCCTTCGTATGCCGGCCGCGAGTGTCGGCGAGTGCGAAAAGATACAACAACTGGTTGTTCACGAGCCAAGAAAGCCAGATGACTTCGTGCTCGGGGCTTGGCTTTTCCAGCAGGAAAGGCGGGCGTCCGTGAAATCGCACGAGTGCCACAATCTCCTCACGCGTAATGAGATCGCATTCCAATTGACGCAGCACCCGGCGGGCGATTTCCGCGCCGACCAAGGCATGCTTGGGCGAACGTGTTCGGCCTGTTTCCGGTTCGATCACAGTTGTAGCAGGTTTGCCAGAATCGTGAAATAAGGCGGTAAACAGCAGCTTCAACTGCGCGGCACGATCAAGTGACGGCCAATCGGCGAGGCGTTCCAGTTCGGCGCAGACCATCTTGGTGTGCGTCCACACATCACCTTCCGCGTGCCATTGCGCGTCCTGATTGCAGTTCGCCATGTCGCGAGTCCACGATTGGGTTTTTGCCCATTCCAGAATCTGCGCGTTTGTCGCGCGTGCGATGTCGGTCCAAGTTTTCACAACCAAATGTCTGCTCCTTCTTCCAGCAGGTTCGGAATCATCTTCTGATGCTGCCAATGCTCGCTTTGTTTCACCTTCTCCACGAACTCCGGCCGCACCAGTTTAGCTCGGCTCGTGACGTAGCCGCCCGCCTCAGTGCGGACATAAATTCCCTCCATCAAATTGTCGGTCCGGCCCGTAACGGGATTATCGAAGGCACTGTCAAAGGCTGACGGACCGATGAGCGATGGCAGTTCGTCCGCCTTGACTCGACCGCGATTAACCACCGGCACGGTATGCAGACCAGTCCCATCCAGCATTCGCAGGCGTGTGGCGAGGTCAAGGAACTGCCTGGCGTCCTTGTCGTAAATGTCGAACTCGAAAAAGTAGTGCGGCAGCTTGCGGTAATGAACGGAATGTTTCGCGTAGAGCCATTCACCGTAGAGGATGAACTGGCCGCCGAGCATTCCTTCCAACACTGGACGCTTCACCGAAGTCCATTGCTTGAACAGGTCGTATTGCGGGTGCATCCCTTCCGTGATTTCGTGGCCGCGACATTGCAACACCATGCGTCCGCCCGAAGTGAAATGAATGCCGACGTTCGTGCCGTCCACCTTTTCCTCCACAATCAACGTCGGGTCGGCGATAAACGCCTCGGATTCCTTTCGGCCAAGGTGTTTGTCGTCATCCGTTCCCTTCGAGCCGAACAAATGCGGCGTTCGCGGATACTTAATAAAATTGTCGCGGGATGCACCCATACAATCCTAATTGGGGCGGCAAGCTTGCAAGAGTAGCGGTAGGACTTTTTCGGCGTCGCACCCATACATCCCCGAGGAAAATGCCGCGTTGCTTTCAACGACTGCCCAACCGTGATTGGCTATCACGCCAACATCGATCACAACTGCCTTGGGAATCTCGACCGAGTCGTCAGCCAACAGACGCTGACAAAAGTCCTTTGCTGCATTGAGTTCCTCATCCGCCGCGGGCCACATTCCATCGTCTGATTTTGCCAATCGCCCATTACGCCAATACGGGGAAAGCGTGACAACGTTTCGATTTAGAATGAAACAACGATACTCAATCGTCCATTCAACGATTTCTTGGACAAGCACCGCCAGGTCTTCCGGCAATAGGCCCGCAGCCGGGAGCTCAGCACCACTTGAATAGACCTTTGCATCAAAACATTTGTCGTCTGCCGGCTTGATGAACGCACTGCTTGAAAAGTTCCTCGCGGCCGCTAAGGTCGTGAGCCGAACATGTCTCCCACGCCAGTTAGGTGCAAGCCTCGGCAGCCAATCGAGCGGTGGTTCTTGAAGTTGTAAGTCCAATGCCTGCGCAACGTGATGAGCAAACAATGGTTCGCCATAAACCGCGACATCTTTTGAGGCAATTGCCGGCACGCGCCAACCGTGCACACGAACGACGTCCCACTTTAGCGTAATGCATGCACGCCAGAGCGATTGTGCGTCGTCTGTTTGCCTCGCGGATAAAAGCAGTGTCGGCATGTTTTTAGATTGTTTAGTGGATTTCCAGTGAAAGGGCGAGTTTTGCGCTTCGGCAGACCTTCCCCGTCCGCGTTCGGTCACTGTTTCACTGTCATCAATGGGAACAGTTCGACCACCGGAGTTGCGATCTCGGCGGCTTCGAGAGTTTTTATTACCGGTGTGATGTCCTTGTAGGCGTACAGCGCCTCCTTCTTCAGTTCCTGTTTCCATTTATCCAGAATGTCGGGGCGCAAGCGCACATCCGGCCGATTGGGGTCGAGGGCGGTAATGACCGTGAACTGTTTCAGAAATTCAGCGAACCGGGAATCGTCCTCTCTCATGGCTTCACCTCTGGACAATGCGCGTCCGGCTCCGTGGCAGGCGCTGCAAATCGCTGACCGAGCACCTTTACCCAGGAGCAAATAACTGGGCGCGCCCATTGATCCCGGCACGATGACTGGTTCGCCCCAGTGTGCAAAATGAGTGTCCTGCATTTCTTCCCAACCGCCAGCTGGTGTGGCGCCTTTGCGGTGAACATAAACGCGCTTGCCGCCCAATTGCTCCTCCCACATTAAGTTGTGCGGCGCATCATACACTACGTTCCATTCAGTCTCCCCCACGGTTTGCCGCAGCCCTTTGCGAATCATCTGGGCCAGAAAAAAGCGGTTGCCAAACGCAAAATTTGCGGCATTGCGCATTGAGGTCATAAATTCATCGAACTCAATGGCAAATCTCTCGTTGCGGGGCAGGAGATAGATATCATTGGCCGGCCTCGCTACCCCTTCGGGATAGATCCTCTTCATCATGTCCGTGACGTATGTGCCCGTTACATGTCCAAGTCCCAGCGAACCAGCATGGATCATCACCACCACCTGGCCCTGCCGCAGTCCCCACGCATGGGCAGCCGGACCGTGCAGCACACGCCGGACATATTGGATTTCAGCGAAATGGTTGCCGCCACCGAGATTTCCGATCGTGCCATCGTAGGAAAGCCCTGTTGCGGCAGAGATGTAGTCCTTGAGTGCAAACACCGATTCGGTCGCGTAGCCGCCTCCTCCACGCATGTTGCGCAGATTCTTCTGCTCAGCACGAAGGTCAAGAGAACCCCAGATGCCTTTACCGTGCGCTTCGTGTGCGGTGGCTAAAAGTCCTGGCAATCCGTGCCGCACTAAGGCCTCTCGTTGACGAGGCGTCATCGGTATGTCGCGTCCCCCCTCGAAAAACACATGTCGCAAAGCTGATTCCAACTCTCGCGCATTGGATTTCACTTCGTCGACGTCAAGGCTCGTAGCGATCAATCGCATGCCACAGTTGACGTCGTTACCAATGGCCTGAGGCACGGCGAAATCCCTCGTCGCGAGGACAGTGCCGATTGGGATGCCCGCCCCTTTGTGAAAATCCGGGGTCAAGACGACCTGACTTACTGCCGGATCGTCGCCGGCATCAAAGAACTGCGGAGCCTTGTGGCGCAGCAGGTCAACCGTTTCCTGAATTCGCAGCACCGATTCCAGTTCATCTACCGCCACGCGCTCCAACGGAATTTCTTCGTTGGCAAAGATGCGCGTGGGAATGTCCCAACGATTCGGGAATTCCAGTTCACAGTCGCTGACGCGCTTCAGCCGGTCATCTTGAGTGCGGATGCTCATTGGTTTGTATGCGGATGCATGGGTTCAAGAAGTTGGGCCGCCGAAAACGGCGGCCCGACATGCTCTATTCATTGAGAAACAGCTTCCACTCGGCGACGCCGTGGGCGTTGCGGATGAGCGCCGACACCGGCAGTTCCTTCGGCGCGCGCGGGACGCTGAGCAGCTTCAGCCCGGCTTCGTGCGGCAGACGGTTGCCCTTGCGGGTGTTTACGTCCTTGCTCGACCACACGAGGTTTTCCCACGTATCTGCCCCACCGCGCGAACGCGGCAGGACGTGGTCGAGGCTGCCTTCGTCCGGCTTCAGCAACTTGCCCGTGTATTGGCAGCGATTGCCATCGCGCTCGCGAATCGTCTTGGAACAGAGCTTTGGGCGCTTCTTCGGCACCTTGGCGAAGTTCACCGCCACGATCACCGTCGGCACGCGGATCGCGCCGCGCGCAGTGCGCACGGCATAGTCAGCTTCCCGAACCGGCAGCGTGATCCACTCGTCCCACTTCACCGGGCGGATGTGTTCGTCGCCCTCGATGTCGAGCGCGGTGGCTACGTTCGTCGCAAGCATGCAGAATGCATCCTGCGGCGTGCGGATGTTGATCGCCTGCCAGTTGCGGTTGAGCACCAGCACAATCGTCTTGTTCAGCATGTCATTCATAAAATGTTTGCACACCGTGACTGCTCCGCGCGGTTGAGGTGTTTGTTCTTCATTGAAGCAGCAGGGATTGGTTGCCTCGCTCGGCTTTGCTCCAAGTCCTCCGGTGTCAGAGACCGGCGCACTCCTGATTATGCGACGAGGCAATTGAGAGTGGTCGCCCGGGAAGGTTCTGCCCCCTCGATTTCTGGGTGTAGGCCAGACGTGATGCTATTTTACTACCGGGCGGTCGAAGCTCGACTTGCCAAAGCTGGCTGCCGGGGCTGGACTCGCACCAGCATACGCGCCTTCAAAGGGCGCTGTCCTACGAATTAGACGACCCGGCAGTTTTAAGTGGTGGCCCGCCAGGGTAACGCGCCCTGTTCTACGGATTAAAAGTCCGTTGCATCACTTTAATGCTTGCAGGCCAGAATGGTGCTCGCGGCAGGACTTGCACCTGCACTGACGACGTTCTCGACGTCGTGCCTCTGCGTTGGGCTACGCGAGCTGCTGTGGCGCATTGCCACAAGGAATGGAGCCTCCAGCCGGTGATGCTCCGGCGGGAATTCTTTACAAAAGAAATCCGCAGGCTGCTGCGTGGAGGCAAATGGTCGCAGTCTCCGGTGCCGCCCCGGACACGGCGAGCTTATGAAACTCACCTGAGACCTGGCTCGACTGCGGTCCTTGCGGACGGCGACCACTTCGCATGGCCACCTAAACTCGGAGCCCTCACTCGGATTTGCACCGAGTTGAATTCGCTTACCGAGCGAATGCATCGCTGCCAATGCTTTGAGGGCTAAATGAAATTGGCGTCCCTGACCGGCTTCGCTCCGGTGATCTCCTGCATGAGAGGCAGGCATGTTGACTGGACTACACCACAGGGACGAAATTGGAGCGGGTGAACGGAGTCGCACCGTCGTCTCGGCCGTGGCAAGGCCGCATTCTGCTGTTGAACCACACCCGCAAAATTGGTGTCCCCAGTCGGAATCTCACCGACAACCTGACGCTTAGGACGCGCCCGCTCTGTGCTTTGAGCTATGGGGACGAAATGGTACGCGCGTCCGGTAACGCTCCGGATCCCGGCACTGATCTAGTGCGATGCGGGGTATAAAGCCGCCGGCTCTCTTTGAGCTACGCGCGCATGGCGGAATGCCGTGGACTTGCACCACTTGCCCAAAGGCACGCACTCGTTAGCACCGAGGCCCGGCACGCTTGACCGGTGGACATTCCAAATTGGTCCGCGTGGCAGGACTTGCACCTGCAACCTTTCCGGTTTGAGCGGAACGCCTCTGCATTGGGCTACACACGGTTGGTGCCCACGGTCGGATTTGCACCGACACTGTGCGCGTTTTAAGGGCGCCGTCTCTGCGTTGGACTACGTGGGCGAAATGGTGGGCATGAAGGGACTTGCACCCCCAAGGCTACCAGATTCTGAGTCTGGACCCTCTGCTATTCGGGTTAAACCACATGCCCGTGAATTGGTGCATCCGGCAGGACTCCCACCTGCAGACTCTCCGTTCGAAGCGGAGCATGATCATAATTTCACCACGGATGCGGAAATGGTGGGCTGCCTCGGATTCGCACCGAGTTCTCGCCGGGTAAGAGCCGGGACTTCACTGCCAAAGTTTGCAACCCAAGCGAACACGAAGGCGGAGTTGAACCGCCGCGGCGAAGTCTGTGAGGCTTCGCTGACACCGGGATTTCGCGTCGCGTGAAATGGACGGGCATGAGGGTAGCGCGCCCTCTACTCCGGTTTGGAAGACTGGCGTGTATCTCTCAACACTTATGCCCGAAGAAATGGAGTCCCGTGCGGGAGTTGCACCCACCTGAATGGTTTTGCAGACCACTGCCTAGCTGCTCGGCCAACGGGACGTGATCAGATTTCGATAACCAATGTCGGATCGAAACCAGTGTGCGGTTCGGTCGGATAACCGCGTGGATTTGCAACGACACGAGTGCCACCAACAGTAAAATCGGCACGATGATGAACATGACCGTGAATCCACAAGGCCGCTCCGCATTCTACCATGAACGATTCGAGGTTCGATGCAAACGCTGGGTTCAATGCGTCGTTCTGGAATCTCGACGGTACTGATTGAGGGCTTGGTGCGTGATGAGTCACAACAACAATCTTCTTGCCTCGGGCCTTCTCAATCTGTTGGGCCAACCACTCCAGCGATTGCGCGTGAATCCGCCGTGCGTCACGCGGACGGAAACGCCGGTAAGATGGCGTCACTCGAATCCGCCGAAAATCGGTCATCCCTGTCTGAGCGATGACTTCAGCGAGGACCGGGTCGCCATTCAAACGAAAATCCGTCCAAAGCGTCGCTCCGAGAAATGCCGCGTCTCCGATCTCCACTATGTCATTCTCCAAAACCTGGACGTTCGTGCCCTGGGCGATTTCTTTAATTTCCGCGACAAGCTTCGGAATCTTTTGCCCGTAGAACTCATGATTTCCCAAAACATAGATTATCGGTCGATCGGGGATGGTCTTGAGAATCCATTTGATTCCGTTTGTGCCCGTGTGAACGTCACCCGCGAGCACGACCACATCAGCATTCACGTTGATCGGCTCGAACGGCGCGAACTCCAAATGAAGATCGCTCAAGATGTGAACGCGCATAGTTGAGTTAACTTGGGTTTAATTCCCGTTTCGAGATTAAAGGAGCGGACGGGAAGCTTTCACTCCCGCCCGCATTGATGTTCATTTCGTTCGTCAACCGCGAATGAAGTGCGCGATAACTGCCGGCGCACTCGTGTCGAAGCCCACCACGTCCATCATGCCGCGGTCATTCGGGTCGGCGAGGGTGAAGCCGTTGGAGGTCATGCCCACAACGACCGCCTTCGCGCCACCGACGAACTCGCTGCGATACTGACGCAGCGCCTGGGCCGGATGGATGTGGCCCGCCCACGTTTCGCTGTCCGTGTAGGTGATGAAGCCCGACACGTTCAACTTGTTGCGAGCGGCCCACAGCATCGGCAGGGCGCAGTCCGTGCCACCCATCGGGATGGCTTCGATGCGCTTGATGACTTCGGCCAAGCGCATACGTGGCGAAAGGTTCACACGGGTGATACCCGATTCGCCACCGCCCCACATGCCGCCGTGACCACGGGCCGCCGCCGAGAACGCGATGATTTCGCATTCCGGCTCCGTTGCCGCCGTGATAAGCGCCATAGCTGCGCTCGCTTCGCGGGCCGAGATGCACGAACCCGCGATCATCGAACTGGCCATCGAACCGCTCACGTCGAGCGCGAGCAGCACCGGCTTGCCGCACGGTTCAACGTTCTGGAACGTCGCGTAAAACGCTTCGTCCAGCGCGTCCACCACGGCTTGCACCGGCGACCACTTGAGCAAACCCTTGTCGCCGTGCCCCTGGGCGTAGATCTTCTGCGCTACAAGGACTGCGAGTGGATGGATACGCGCCCGCTTGAGCGCCGTCTCGTCGCGCAGTTTGCGGACGATAAGACGCTTCGCGTCGCTGAACGGCTTGAGCAGACCGAGGCTCGTCATCTTGCCGAGGTTGCGGATCATCGCCGTCAGCGGCATGCGTTCGAGCAAGGCTTCCCACACCACGGCTTCGTTGAGCCACTGCGTCGGAATCGCTTCGCGCGGCAGATCAAACTCGTCAATGAGCTTCACGATTTGACCCGCATACGAAGCGCGCTTTGCTTCCTCGAATGCCTGCACAAGCAACGGCAGTTCACCGACCGCGCCATACTTTGCGACGCGATCTTCACCGCGAACCTTGCGCTTCACCTCGCGTTCACCTAGCGAATCCGTGCCATTCAACATCCAGCGGAAAACCGCGTCGTGCTGAACGGACGGAGCGACCGGGTGCGCGAGGCGGAGCAGGTCCGCGTGTGACCAGCCATCGCGTTGCTGATACTTCACGGCCTGATGCGCGAGGTCGTCGGCGCCGCGGTCCACATACCAGCGACCAACAGCGTTGCGCAGACCGCGACCCCAGCCACGCATCGCGTTCACGTATTCGGCGAAGTGGAACAAGTGCGTGCCGATACGGCAGACCTTGCCCAAGCTCGCGAACGCGTGAGCCTTCGCCGCTGCGTCGCCGTGCGTCACGACGAGGGCGAGGGCGAAGATGGCCGGATCGTTCTTTGGTGCGCGACCGGTATCGCTGATTTCAACGATGCGATTCACGGCACGAACACCGTCGGCCTTGATGCAGCGGATGAGCGCGTCGTGATTTTGCTTCACGAGTTCGCGTTCACCGATGTAATAGGTGCCGCCTTCCGCGCCGAGGATCAGGAAGCGGTCGAGCCGCGTCCAATCATCCACCGCCCACGAGTAACCGTTATTCGAGTTGCGGACCTGGTTCGTGCCCGGAATCGGCTGCGACTGCGGCGTGGCGCGACGATTGAAAAGCTTTGCGTAGTTGATAGCCATGATTGCCCTCTCTTTCTTTGTGTGCGCCGCCAACTCCTGGCGCGGATGTGTCGTTTGGAACTGCGGACAAGTTGGTAAACGTGGGGATGGTTCGTTTAATAGACGAGATAACCCATGTTCGGTTGGCCCGCAGAAGTGCTGGCGCACAGCCAATGCGCTTCGCGCTATTCATTCGCGGAAAAAAGTGATTCCGTTTGGCGCCGTCGTAACGACCGGAGCGGAGACAACAGTTCTTAAAAGCTGCGTCCTGAACCGCATGGACAGAGGTCGTTGCGGCCGAGTTTTTCGAAAAGCTCCTTATCTCCGTGAACGATGCGCACGCCGCGTTTCACTTGTGTCTCGGACGGGAATCCTTTGCGCCGTTTGCTGGTGATTTCGAAGTTTGAGTCTTCTGAGTCAATGATGTGATTTGCCATACGGCCTCCAAGGTTGAGGGTTGCGGTTGAATCATCGCAGCGCGCGCCATGATGAAAATGCTGATGGGCAAGGGACGACGCGGGGATTGCTCTACCACTGAGCTACTGCCCCATCTGGCGGGGCAGAACGGAGTCGAACCGATGACAGATAACCCGACATCTTCGGCCCATCAAAATAGCTTGTGCACAGTTGTTGAAAGCAGCGGGCAAGGAGCGATCTGGATAGCACTGTCGCTCTACGAATTGAGCTACTCGCGTCGAAACGCGAAGGCGGATTTGCACCGCCAACCTACAGTGTCCGATAACCCATGATCTTCGGCCCGCCGAGACCTGAAGCGCAGTCGTCAATCGGCAGCGGATGCTACCAATTGAAGACTGCGCTTTGAGCCCTATCGCATTTCGCAAATCATAGCGTCTTAATTCCCGGTGTGAGAGTTGGCGCTTATGAACACACCATAGATAGGCGTGGCGATGTTGCGTAATCTCTTCGCGCCTTAATGTGCGTTCGAGCGCATGGTCATAAACAGGGACTTTGATGCCATCCGGCCTCTCAAAGCGGCATGCAAACCAGAGGCCGCGAATTTGTTGCACCGCGAGGTTCTTCCCAATCCAACGAGCAGCCACCGGCAGTTTCTGCTCGCTAGCTCGCAACACTCGTTTGGACATCTGAGGAATCACTTGCAGCAAACCGGTTTCCGGATGCACAAAGAACAGATTCCAACCGTAACGCCGCTCCTCCACCGGCACGATGCCTCGCCCGCGATAGCCCATTTCGAGCACACAAACCCTTTCCTCGTGCATGAATGTGTGTCGCTCCACAAATTGAAGCAGGTGAGTTTTGACGTGCGCGCGGATGATGCTGTCTGGTTTGATCACGGCGCAGGCTTCGGAATAAACATCGTTCCACGCTCGGCCCACCTGTGCCTGCAACCAGCGCTTCAACGGACCGAGTAAATCCGTCAGGCCCTTGCGATGCCGGTGTGGGCGTTTAATGCCTTCAAACTTTGGTAGAAGTTCGTCAGGCAGGTTGGCGCGTCGCCCTTTCTTGCTCGGGCCGGGATTCCAACGCGGTCGTTCCACGACGACTTTGTGCATGTCTGGTCTCATGTGAGTTTATGGTTGAGTGTTGATGGTCGTGCCGAACCGGAGTTCGGCGTTTCAGGGACTCGACGGATAAAGATCGAACTGGGAATTTACGTGCTCTACCGCTGAGCTACCCCGGCGTTTGGAGCCGAAGGCGGGACTCGAACCCGCGACCACGTCGTCTTAAGCGATAACCCAATCCTGCGACCCGTCGAAAAGTGAGACGGACAAAAAGCGAGTTGGGAATCCATCAGCTACCTGATGGCGCGGGGATCGAACCCGCTCGCGGTTTCCCGCTTCACCGATAACCCAAACTCAACGGCCCGTCGAAAGTGACGCTCCCGATGGGAATCGAACCCACATTACCCGAGCCAAGCCCGGGCGTTCTATCGCAGTTGAACTACGGGAATATCCGACGAACGGTGCAATGTTATTGCATCGTTCGTGGACGCGGGTCTGCGCCGAAGGCGACCCAACGTCGCACTTCGGCAAAGACAGATGGGCAAGTGGCGTGATCGAACGGAGGCACTCCATGCCGGGAATCGAACCCGGACCGCCAAGGCTTGCGCCACGGACGGTACGCCCTCCTTATTGGTGGAGGATAACCGATCAACTTCGGCCCATCTAAATTGGAAATGGTCAGGAAGCCGGGACTAGCACCCGGACCGTCTCCTTCACAGGGAGAGATGCTGCTAATTACACCACGCTCCTGATTTGAAATTGGAGCCCCGGGTCGGACTCGCACCGACGAATACGAGTTTACGAAACTCGCCCTGTAGCTGCTGAGGCACGGGGGCTTGAAAAGTGGCGCTCTCACGTGGATTTGCACCACGAACCTCCGCCTTCGCAGAGCGGCGTGCAGAACTAATTACACCTTGAGAGCGGCTTGCGCCGGGCAATTATTTGGTATCCGTGGCCGGACTTGCACCGGCTAGGGTCGGATTGAAATCCGGCTGCGCGAGCGACTTTGCATTCACGGATGACTGGCGCTGGCAAATTGGTCCCCGAAGTTGGCATCGCACCAACGTCTCCTCGGCTTCAACGAGGCGCTAATCTATCTCAGCTACTCGGGGGCGCTGGCGCACGGCGGTTATTTGTGCGCGCAAATGGTTGTCCCACACGGTAACGCTCCGCGGTCTCTCGCTTATCAGGCGAGCGCTCTGCTTTTGAGCTACGGGACAATGTCGATTTTGTGATTGGCGGAAGGCGTCGGTAATGCTCCGACCTCGGCTCGCGCCGATTCTGTTTTCGAGACAGGTGCAGCCAGCTTATATCTGCCTGCCTTCCAGAAATGGTCAGGGTGGAGAGAATTGCACTTCCGTCCTCCTCGTTCCAAGCGAGGCCGTCTGCTACTGACATTACATCCTGAAGATTGGCTGCCAGGGTTGGACTCGCACCAACACCGAACGGCTTAACAGACCGTCGTGCTACTTTGACACCACCTGGCAATGGTGCTGCCGGCAGGATTCTCACCTGCATGAGTCCGCTTAGAAGACGGATGCCTGAATGATTCGGCCACGACAGCAATTTGAAATTGGTCGGAGCGGCAGGATTTTCACTTGCGACCTCGCGGGCCCAAGCCGCGCGCTCTAAAGACTGAGCTACGCTCCGAGAAAAATGGCGGAACCGAAGGGACTTGCACCCTCAGCCTTCCCGCAGACAACGGGTTGCTCCTCTGATTGAGCTACGGATCCAGAAATGGTGGGAAGTGCTGGTAATGCTCCAGTCGTCATCTTCCAGCGCTGTTTTGTGACGGCGGGTTTACAGACCGCGGGCTGGATCACTTCCCATATAGATTTTGGTAGCGGGGGTGGGAGTTGCGCCCACGGAGGCAGAGCGTATGAGGCTCGCCTGAATCTCATTCTCCCCGCAGTGAAATGGTGGAGTCGGTGGGTAATGCTCCCACATCAACTTGCTTGCAAGGCAAGTGCATTGCTTGTCTGCCACGACCCCAGAAAAATGGCAGGCCGCCTCGGTGCTGCCCCGAGCGAACTGAGTTTTGGAGACTCTGCTGCGCAAGCTGGCGCGCGGCCTGTGAGAAATGAAAGGAGCGCCATCACAGCGCTCAACTCTCGTGTGAAATTAAAAGGGCCGGGAGCTTTGTGCTCCCGGCCCATGCCATTTCAATAAAGAACAAACACCTCCTGGTGATCTATTCGATCCCAGCCCGCGGATTCACGGCGGCTGTTTCGGTGTTTAGGGGCACACCTCCTCCGAAGCCCTTAAAATGTAAAAGCGTTCTAAATCGTCTCGGCGCGCGTAATCGCTCCGCGTGGATACACCACCTCGGTGGAACGCCATTGCATTCCTGCGCCTGAATTCGTTTGGCACTGTCCGACATCATCAAGACGTCACCTGGTTATCGTTCACAGACTGGTCACCTTTCGTTGCCGCCATTTCACCATCAGTTTCAGGGAAACAAAAAACCCTGCTTACACGGAGTAAGCAGGGTGTAGAAATCTTCCTTCGATTCGTTACCTGCTTACCTCCAGATTATCCATGTTCGCTTCGGGGCTTTGTCCGCGATACGACCTGGATAGCCCAAGGCTAAACGCACAACCTTGGCTTGACCGGCTATGACGGGTCGCTTTCGCGACCGCCATTGTCGGCCAAATCGTGGCTGTTATGTTCATGCAGTTTCTCATCGAACGTGCACAGGTTCTAACATCGAAGTGTAAAAGTGCCAACTTATACTTCGAGGGGGTGAGCTATTTTAGATTCAAATATCCGTATTGATTGATGACAGATCACGAAAGCATGTGAACCAAATTGGTCAGCGCGTTTTTTGAGGGTGAAATTTGTGCTGGTGTTGACCTTTTCTGACTCACCTTTGGTATCTGGGCAAGAAATGCATTTCAATCAATAAATTAAGGGTGTTTACGCGCTTTTCGCGAACATGCTAAAACAGTCAAAAATGCCTCAAAATCGACCTTCGGATCAGAGCCGATCCTGTCCAGCACCGCACCTGCGCCCGCCGTTTGTTCCGCCGCCGGCAGCAATTTTTCCTTCCAGAATCTGGCGGCAAGATCCCCCGCGTTGAATTTCTTGCTCGCCGCCGCCTCACGCACGGCTTCAGCGAGCGGATATGAAACGGCGGGAACACGACATACAGCGCGGCGAGGGCGACTACGGTCCTAAAGTGGTGCCAGCAGATGCTTGGATCACCCAAAACTCATCATGGCAAGCGCAGGATGCAGCAGCCGCAGCCAGATCTCAGTCTGGGGGCTTGGGCCGAAGAGCGCGCCGGAAGCGATGGCGGCGTCCCATTCATTCGGGTTGATGCGCCGATGCGCGCCGGTGCGGGAGACGCGCACGGGCAAGAGGGGAAGCTGGGCGACGCGCTCCCGAATGGCAGCCGTCAGGGAACCGGACTTGTGCAACTGGGTTAAAAAGGCATCGAGCCACTCGGCCGTTGCGGGTTCGCCTGCGGCAGGAAGTTCCACGCCATCCAACAATTGCAGAACCAGAGATTCGGGCCAGGCACAGACTTTCCCATCATGGAGGCCGGGCAAATCTCCGTTGCCATCCACGGTGACCAAGGCGACCTGCTGGCTCAATGCTGCCAGTTTCGGGATGCGAGCGAGAACCGGAGCAGCGTCGGAAATCCGGGGAATCAGGAACACGTCGTCATCGGTGGAAAGGAGCTCCCACGTTTCCTTCCCGGACCACCAGCGCGGACGCCATGCGTGGGATTGGCAAATCGTCTGCCGAAATGAGACCCAAGTTTGGGTTTGCTGGAAGGCGGAGGCCAGTTCCCGGCACTGAGCCTCGGGAAGTTGTTCCCGGCGGGCAAACGCTGCAAACGTATCCGGGAGAATGCCGAGTGCTCCCCGGCTGGCAAGGGTGCGATTCCATTCCACACAGACGCCCGTAGCGGTGGCTCCATTGTGGCGGAATTCCTCATCCAAGCCGTCAATACGCAAGCGCTCCGAGTCGAGGAAGAAAAACCCGTGGAGATTCAGCGTGATGGCGCGGCGGATGGTGGGCAACGCGACGCTCGTGACACCAGGCGGCTGTTTGCCGACGGGAAAGAAGACACACCAGCGGACATCAATGCGGCCAGCGGCGGCCTCCTGCCCCAACGAAGTCCAAGCGAGCAAGGCGGCGTAATGCGGCTCACCTTTCACCGGGCAATTGGCCCGGCTGCGGTCACGAGTGCGCTGAACCACGCGCGGCCATTCGGGACTAGATTTGAGATCGGCGACGACATCGTCTGCCAGCCGGCCCGCAAAGCCGGTATAAAAAAGCGGTGTTTCGGTTTGATCCCGCAGGAGGGTTTGACCGCTGACTGGCGTGACGCCGGGTTGCGCATCCGGAGGGGAACCCGTTTTTCCGGTTGGGGAAAATTCCAAACCAGAGACGGCTCGCCATTGCCGCTGGCGAGGGAGATGCGGATTTGCGTCAAGCTGCGCAAGGAAACCAGCGAAGGGGCGAGCATGCGGAGTTCGGTCGCGAGATGGTGAAGGAAGCGGGAGTCTTCACCCGGGTAACTGTCATGAAAACTTTCCGTGTCGTCACCATCCCGGGTGTGACTGGCACATCGTAAGGGAAACCAGAACGCCAGCCAGGGCTGATCGTCCGGATAGATGCGGGCGAGGTGTTCGCGAGCCAGTGTCAGATACGTGCCACCACCCTGCGCAAAGGCTTCGTCCCAATTCGTGTGCAACCAACCGTGCCACGGGTTGAAGAAATCCAAGATGTAGTTAGGCGCGGGCCAGCCTTGAGCGGGGTTTGTGCGCGCGATGATAAAGAACGCCTCGCACCAGGCGAACACGCTTTTGAGCCCCTTCCCGAAGCGGCCAATGGCCCGCTCCTCCGTGCCTTTGGTGCCGAGATTGATTTGCCGAATGGCCAGTCGATTTTCCGGAGAAAACGTGCCGTCGTTGACGACGAGCAAACCCGGACCGCGGAACAGGGGGTGAGCGGCGGCGGGGTCACCGGAAACGTGCAGGATGTCCATCCGCGTTGCGCCGGAGTCCTCCGCGTTTTGGATCAGCTCCTTGAGAATGCTGCGCGAGACGCCATAACCTCGAAGCAAGTCACGAATGCTTTCAATGTCCGCCTCGGGCGAGTGGTGAATCAGCGCATTCAGGTTGAAACCGTGAGAGCCTCAAGACCACGAGCCAGCAAGCCAGCAATTCGAAGCTTCTTGCAGGATCTCAAGTATCCCATCCATTTCCTCGATTTCGAAACTTTCAGCCTACCAATTCCTCCGTTTGCCGGACTTCAACCATTCCAGAGAGTTCCTTTCCAGTTCTCGTTGCATATTCAGGCGTCACCTGACGTCGACCTTATTCACCACGAGTTCTTGGCAAGTGGAACAGGCGATCCCCGCCCTGAGTTTATGGAACAGTTGCGACGGATAGTTGTCCAAAAAGGGTCGCTGATTGCGTACAACGCTGCGTTTGAACAGGGAGTGTTACGCGAGTGCGCAAATGCGTTGCCGGCGTTTCAACCGTGGGTCGCCAGCCTCGAACCAAGGTTCATCGACTTGCTCAAACCGTTTCGAGCTTTCCGATACTACAACCCGGTGCAGCACGGCAGCGCCTCCATGAAGGCCGTACTTCCGGCCCTGACCGGCCGAGGTTACGAGGACCTCGCAATTCGGGATGGTGACACGGCCAGCAGGGAGTACTTGCGCGTGACCTTTGGAAAACCGGAGCCGGGCGAGCGAGAACGAGTATGCCATCAACTTGAAAAGTATTGCGGAGTGGACACCTTTGGCATGTGGCAGATTGTTTCAGCTCTTCGCAACCTTATCTGAAGTCTTCCTTCGCGGCAGAATTAGATGGCTTCTCAATTCCGAGCTTCAAAGGACTCATTATTTCCGGCGCAAACCCAGAGGTATCACCGCCAGAACGCTTGGGTATGGCCGCGAGGAATTTAACGCAATTCGTGGCCGGGAACGGCCAAACCCATAGGTTAAGTCACACGCGCCGAGGCGCGGTGGGAAGAGATGGGGTGACCAACGGGATTCGAACCCGCAACAACCAGAATCACAATCTGGGACTCTACCATTGAGCTATGGTCACCAGCCGACGGGCAGACTAGATTTCCCGCACCGTTCGGTCAAGTTTTCCCTCAAGCAAAACCCGGTTGTTCCCTCAACATACGTAGCAACGAAAGGTGAAAATCGGCTTGTTGAGGGGGAAAACCGCCTAGTGGAGTGGTGCGCGTGGCGGGGGTCGAACCCACAACCTTCGGCTTCGGAGGCCGACACTCTATCCAATTGAGCTACACGCGCAACTCAGAGGAGAATACGCAGCCCACTGACCCGGCTCAATGTGTTTTTATCCACAGTTCGGCTGAAATAGCCGGTGGTTGAATTTACTTCCCTCAACTTTTCGTCCAAGCTCGCCACAATGCACTTGGTGCAAATCACCCCCGGCGCGGGCGCGATGTATTGCGGGAACTGTTTCCGCGACAACGCCCTCGTCCGCGAACTGCGTCACCTCGGCCACGAGGTGACCATGGTACCGCTTTATCTTCCGCTCACCTTGGATGAAACGGACGAAAGCGCCACTACCCCGATCTTCTTCGGCGGCATCAGCGTTTATCTCGAACAAAAATCCAGCCTGTTCCAACGTGCTCCCCAATGGCTGCGCCGCCTGCTTGCTTCGCGCAAGCTGCTCAAATGGGCCGGCTCCCGCGCTGCCAAGACGAAAGCTGCCGAGGTCGGCGACATGATGCTCTCGATGCTGCGTGGCGAGGAAGGCCGACAGGCGCGCGAACTGGATGAACTCATCGCTTGGCTTAAAACCCAAACGCATCCCGACGTGGTCTGCTTGTCAAACGCACTGCTCGTCGGCTTGGCGCGAAAAATCAAAACCGACTTGCACACCAAGGTCGTCGTAACGCTGCAAGGAGAGGATGCGTTTCTCGATGGGCTGCCAGACTCACATCGCGAACCCGCATGGCAACTGCTACGGGCGCGGTGCGCCGACGTGGATCATTTTATCGCCCCCAGCCGCTATTTCGCGGATTTGATGATCCGACGGCTCAGCCTGCCGCCCGAAAAAGTCTCGGTTGTTTACAACGGCATCAGCTTGGAGGGTTACGAGACCCCAAAGTCCAAAGTCCAAAGTCAGGCAGCGCCCGTCCTCGGTTATCTCGCGCGAATGTGCAAAGAGAAGGGCTTGGACACGTTGGTCGAAGCGTTCATCCACCTGAAGCAACGCGGCACCGTCCCTCGGCTCAAGCTGCAAATCGGCGGCAGTTGTGGACCAGGCGATGAACCCTTTGTGCAGGCCCTGCGCAAACGCTTGGCCGCAGCCGGCTACATCGGTGAAGTTGCCTTCTTTCCAAATTTGTCGCGGGCCGAGAAAATCGATTTTCTCCGCGGCCTCAGTGTGTTTTCGGTGCCGGCGCTCTACGGCGAAGCGTTCGGGCTTTATCTCATCGAAGCGTGGGCAGCGGGTGTTCCGATAGTGCAACCGCACCACGCGGCCTTCCCGGAATTAGTAGCCATGACTGGAGGCGGATTGATTAGCGCGCCGGACGCAAGATCCCTCGCCGATCAAATCGAAACCCTCCTGCTCAATCCTGAGCAAGCGCTCGCGCTCGCGCAAACCGGTCAACGCGCCGTCTGGGAACGCTTTACCACGCTGGCGATGGCCCAGGAAACCTTGCGCGTTTTTGAAATCGTAAAGGGCCGGTCTTAGGCTTACCCTTTCCGCATGGCTTATCAGTTCAAGATTCGCCGCCTCGTGGAATTCAGCGACACGGACATGGCGGGCATTGTCCATCACGCGGTGTTTTACCGGTATATGGAATCCGCCGAGCACGCCTTCTTCCGCTCGCTAGGGATGACGGTTGCCCCGCCCAAGACGGCTTCCTCGGTCGGCTGGCCGCGCGTTCATACGGAAGCCGATTTTTCCGCCCCGCTCCGTTTTGAGGACGAGGTGGAAATTCAGCTCCTCGTCGCCGAGAAAAAATCGAAAGCCCTCACCTATGCCTTCCGGCTGCGCAAACTGAATGCCCCCAAACCCTATGAAGTCGCCCGCGGCAAGATCACCGTGGTGTGCATCAAAATGATCAACGGCGTGATGAAGGCAACCAACATTCCCAAAGCCATCGCGGATAAGATTCAAGTCGCCCCAGCCCGACTGCTCAAGTGAGTTTTACTCTGGCGGCTTGGGCAGAGTGCGCCAGTTGGTGACTTCGCCATTTTGGAACACCACCTCGGCACTGATGTAGCCCCGGATATCGTAATCGTAGTTCGGCGTGCGAGCGCGATATGGCCAATAACGGGTTTCCTCCATGTAACTGCCTTGATAAAGCCACGTCGTGACGGCGCCACGTTGATCTTCCATGTGCAGCACCTGTGAAGGCTTGCCCCACGCGATATACACCGCATCTTGAGACATCCCCCGCCGGATCTGGCCTTGGTCCACCAAAGTCTTCATCTCTGATGATAGCAACGCGTAGGCGGAAGCTCGCTCGCGGTGCCGGGATTCAATCGAACTGGTGGCGCAACCCGTCAACAGCGCAACGGCAAGCAAAAGACACAAACTTTGTTTCACGCAGATTCGACGATAACAAGCACACGACATTCAGTCTCGCAGAAAACTTGGCCGACAATCGAATTGCTGGCGCTGGGGTTCGTCGTTACAGTCGCGCATTATGAACTGGATCACCTATGCATTGCTCACCGTCGCCTCGTGGGGCGTTTACGGCGTCCTCCTCCACAAGGGGCGCGGCAATATGCCCATGGGGCCAGAAACTGCCCATGCGGGACTCAAGGCTTTCCTGTTTGTCTGCCTCGTGTACGCGTTGATCGGGGTGGCAACACTTGCCCTCCTAAAACTGCGTGGCAGCAATTGGAGCTTCACGAGCGGTGGCGTTCAGTGGAGTTTGATCGCTGGTAGCGCGGGCGCCATTGGCGCCTTTACGCTGGTACTGGCGCTCGGCGCCGCGGTACCAATCTTCAAAGGGGCCGCAGCAGCCGCAGTAATGCCCATCGTCTTCGCAGGCGCACCAATCGTAAACACCATCGTCGCCATGTGCGTGCATCCGCCCGCAGGAGGGTTCAAATCCTTACCGTTACCATTCGTGCTGGGCTGTATAATGGCGGCTGTCGGCGCATTCTTAGTGGCGAAATTTGCGCCGTCGAATACCGGCCCAGCGCCCGCCCCGGCCGCCCAACCTGCAGCGGTCACTCCGCCCGCAAAGTAAGCCTCCATGGTCGTCAGCCTGCATCCCAACCACGCTGCCATTGAAGCCACGCAGCTGGAACTGTTGCGCGAACTGGTCGCTGAGCTGATTCCGGCCAACAAGTTTTACACGCAAAAGCTACAGGACGCGGGCGTCGGCTTCGATGTCGGGTCGCTTGCAGATTTTTCCGTGCGATTCCCACTTACGACCAAGGCGGAACTCGTCGCCGACCAGCAGGCATATCCACCCTACGGCACGAACCTCACCTATCCGCTAAATCGCTACACGCGCTTTCACCAGACCAGCGGCACGAGTGGCCACCCGATGCGTTGGCTCGACACGCCGGAAAGCTGGGACGCGATGATCGAGAGCTGGAGCGAAGTTTTTCGCGCAGCGGGAGTCCAGGCTGGAGACCGTGTGATGTTCGCATTTTCATTCGGACCATTTCTCGGTTTTTGGCTCGCATTTGAAGCCGCAGAACGCCTTGGTTGCCTTTGCCTGCCGGGCGGTGGGTTGAGCAGCGCCGCCCGTTTGCGCGTAATGCGCGACAACCAAGCAAACATCCTCTGCTGCACGCCCACTTACGCGATGCGCTTGGCTGAGGTGGCGACGACGGAACGCATCGAGATCCATTCCCTCGGCATCAAAACCATCATCGTTGCCGGCGAACCCGGTGGCAGCATCCCTGCCACCCGCGCGAAATTGGAATCCCTCTGGCCGGGGACACGCATCTTCGATCATCACGGCATGACCGAAGTCGGCCCAGTCACGCACGAATGTCCTACACAGCCTGGCGCGTTACACGTTATTGAATCGGCCTACCTTGCGGAAATCGTTGATCCCGCCACCGGTCAACCTGCCCCACATGGTGAATTAATTCTCACCACGCTCACCCGCACCGGTTCGCCATTGCTGCGCTATCGCACTGGCGACTTGGTAAAGTGCGAAAGTCGTGGCGCAGCGTGCGAGTGCGGACGCAGCAGCTTGCGCTTGATGGGCGGAATTCTTGGACGCGTGGACGACATGGTCATCGTGCGCGGCGTAAATGTGTATCCTTCGGCCGTGGAGGAAATATTGCGACGCCAGCCGGACTTGGCCGAATATCAAGTCCACGTCACCAAGAACGGTGCGCTCGCTGAACTACGATTGGAAATCGAACCTGCCGACCGTTGCACGGATGTGGGCGGATTCAAGGCCAGCGTGCGGCAAGCGCTTGAAACGGCTTTCAATCTTCGCATCCCGGTCGAAACCGTCCCGCCCGGTTCGCTACCTCGGTTCGAGATGAAAGCCAAACGCTGGCTCATCACTTGAATTAGGCGCTGGCAACACATGCTTATTCCACACCTGTTACTGAATTTCCCCGCACTCAAGACGTCAGCCTTCAGGATGATTTTCAGAACCTTTCGTATTTTGCCAGCCTTGCTCGGCGTAACGTTTCTTTCGGGCAAACTTTTGGCTGAGTCTCCACATGCGACCGCTGCGGAAACACTATCGGTGCCGCCGGGCTTCAAGGTGGAATTGCTGCGCTCCGCCGGGCCGGAGGAAGGCTCGTGGATTTCGATGGCTATTGATTCCAAAGGCCGCTTGATCATTTCACCGCAGGAAGACAAATATCCCCTGCTCCGCGTCTCGCTCGATCGCAAAGGGCAGATCTCACACATCGACCCGATCCCCGCACCAGTGCGCCAGGCGATGGGCATGTGCTACGCGTTCGACAGTCTCTACGTCAACGGCCACGGTCCGGGCGGCACGGGGTTGTATCGCTTGATGGATACGAACCGCAACGACCGATTCGACACCAACGAAGTCCACCTGCTAAAAAAATTTCACGGTGAAGGGGAACATGGCTACCACGCCGTCGTGGCTGGGCCAGACAAAAAAATCTACGTGATGAACGGCAATCACACCAAGCCGCCCGAGGGAATTTCGCCGCGTTCAGCCTATACGAATTATCAGGAAGATTTCCTGCTCACGCGCCAATGGGACGCCAACGGTCACGCGGTTGGCGTACTCGCGCCCGGCGGCTATATCACGCGTGCCGATCCGGACGGCAAGGAGTGGGAACTGTTGCTCGGCGGTTTTCGCAATTCATATGACTTCGATTTCAGTCCGGATGGCGAAACGTTCACGTTCGACAGCGACATGGAATGGGACTGGGGACTGCCGTGGTACCGGCCCACGCGCATCCTGCATTGCGTCATCGGCGGCGAATACGGCTGGCGCTCGGGCACATCGAACGAGCCGGAATACTACGCGGACACGTTACCGCCCGTGGTCAACATTGGCATCGGCTCGCCGACCGGCGTGAAGTTCGGCACGAAGAGCAAGTTTCCGAAAAAATATCAGCAGGCATTGTTCGCGATGGATTGGTCCTACGGCCGCATCTTCGCCGTGCATCTCCAGCCGGACGGTGCGAGTTACACCGGCACGCCCGAGGAATTTCTCAAAGGCAAACCGCTCAACGTCACCGATCTCGAATTTGGCAAGGACGGCGCGATGTATTTCGTCACCGGTGGACGCGGTACGCAGTCGGGTTTGTATCGCGTCAGCTACGACGCCAAGGCCGCCGGTAAAGCTTCGGTTGAGCCGCCCCAGCCGACACGGAAGGAGTTGAAGCAAGCAACCCAAGCCCGCGCCCTTCAGAAGAAACTGGAATCGTTCCACGGCAAGGCGAATGCAAAGGCAGTTGATTTTGCGTGGCCGCATCTGGCGAGTAACGACCGCTTCCTCCGCACCGCCGCGCGTATCGCCATCGAATGGCAGCCGGTCGCGCAATGGCAGCAACGCGCGTTTGCGGAAACAAATTCGCAGGCCGGAATCACCGCCTTGCTGGCGCTCGCGCGTTGCGGCGGTCCGGAAACACAAGCGGACCTACTGCGGGCGCTGAGCAAGTTTCCACTCGCCTCACTAAGCGAAGATCTGCAACTGGAAAAGCTGCGAGCAATTCAATTGAGCTTCATCAGGCAAGGTCGCCCCACGCCGGAACTCGCCAAGCTCGCCATGGAGAAACTCGATGCGCAGTATCCATCCGCCAGCGAAAAGGTGAATCGCGAGCTGGTGCAACTGCTGATTTATCTCAATGCGCCGGAGGTCATCAGCAAAACCCTCACGTTGCTGGACCAAGCCCCGACGCAGGAAGAGCAGATCCATTACATCTTTCATCTGCGCAACGTGAAATCCGGCTGGACGCTCGCACAGCGGGAGAAATATTTCAGTTGGTTCATCAGCGCGCGTCAAGGCGGGCGCCCAGAGATCACCTATCCCCACGGCGCGGCTTACAATGTCTGGACGAATCAAGCTCAGGCCAGCCGGACACATCCACCAGAATTGCTGCGCTGGTTCAAAGACGTGGGGCGCGAATATGGTGATGGCGCGAGCTTCACCAAATATCTCGTCAACATCCGCAAGGATGCCGCCGCGACGTTGACCAGTGCAGAACGCGCCGCCGTGCTGCCACTGTTGGAGGTTAACCTCGACGGCCCCGGCTGGAAGCCCGTGAAAGAACGAAAATTTGTTAAGGAATGGACCACCAGCGATCTTGCCCTACGCTTGGAGGAGGTAAAGCAGGGGCGCAGCTTTGAAAGCGGCAAGGCTGCCTTTAATGACGCGCAATGCATTCTTTGCCACCGCTTCGCCAATGAAGGCGGTTCGGTCGGGCTGGAATTGTCCGGCGTGGGGAGCAAGTATTCGCTCCGCGACATCCTCGAATCCATCACCGAACCTTCCAAGGTGATCTCCGATCAGTTCCAGACTTCCAACATCTGGAAAAAAGACGGGGATGATGTCTCCGGACGCATCATCGATGAAAACGCACAACGGCTCATCGTGATGCCCAGCATGCTTGCCTCGGAGGTGACCATCGAAGTGCCGCTCGCCGAGATTGCCCAGCGCAAGCCGTCCACGATTTCTGCCATGCCGACCGGTCTTGTGAATGGGTTGTCAGACGAGGAAATTCTCGATCTGCTTGCTTATCTTCAAGCGGGCGGGCAGAAGGATGCGGCCAACTTCAAAAGCAAATCCAGTTCACCATGAAGACAAAGCTGATTCTCGCGCTGGCGCTCGCGGCTTGCACCGGCTGGGCCGCCGAGAACGAAACTGGATTTCAGTCTCTCTTCAACGGTCACGACCTTACCGGTTGGACCGGCGATCCGAAACTTTGGTCAGTTCAAAGCGGCATCATCACGGGCCAGACCACGACGGAAAATCCTATCAAGGAAAACACGTTCCTGATCTGGACCAACGGCGTGACAGCGAATTTTGAACTACGCTTGGAATACAAGCTCACTGCCAACAACAGCCAGGGCTTTGCCAATTCCGGCGTGCAGTATCGCAGCATGGTTTTGAATGCGACGAACTGGACGGTGGGCGGATATCAAGCCGATCTCGAGGCCGGCCCAAACTATTCCGGCATCCTTTACGATGAACGTGCCGTTGCGGGCAATCGCGGCATCATGGCCGGGCGTGGAGAAAAGGTCGTCTGGGATACGGCGGGCAAAAAGCAAATCACGGGCACCGTGGGAAACTCGGCAGAGATTCAAGCCACCATCAAGTCCAGCGACTGGAACAAATACGTCATCATCGCCCAGGGCAATCACCTGCAACACTTCATCAACGGCAAGCTGACCGTGGATGTCACGGATGAGTGCGAAAGCAAGGCCCTCAAGTCCGGCGTGCTCGCCCTGCAATTGCACGTCGGCCCGCCCATGACGGCGCAATTCCGCGCCATCCGCCTCAAGAAACTTTGAGCCAGCGCACGCAAAACTCCCACTCGCTTTGCATGTCCCCGTGATGCAAGCTGGAAATCCATGAACATCGGCATCAACACGTTTCTCTTCACGTCGCCGTTCACTGACCGCAGCACGAAGTTGTTCGCCCAATTCGCGCGCTGGGGATTTGATTGTGTCGAGATCTCCGTCGAACAGCCGCAGCACATCACCCCGGCTCACGTGAAACGGGAATTGGAGAAGCATGGATTGAAACCCGGCCCGGTGTGCGCGTGTTTCCCCCCAGATCGCGATTTGCGCGGCACGAACGCGCAGCAAAAGAACGCGGTGGATTATGTCTGTCGGCTCGTGGACCTAGGAGTGTTGTTGGGCGCATCTGGGGTGGCTGGACCGATGTATTCCGCCACCGGTCGCGCGGATGCAGTTGACCCGAAAGAACGCCGCAAACAGTGGGTGACCGTCGTCAAACACCTGCGCCGCGTCTGCGACTACGCTGAGGCGCGCGGCAAAAAAATTTACGTCGAGCCGCTCAATCGCTTTGAAACAGATTTTCTCAACACAGTGGAACAAGGCTTGGAACTCATCGAAGCCGTCGACAGCCCGGCGTTGCAACTGCACCTCGACACGTTCCACATGAACATCGAGGAGAAGTCCATTCCAGCCGCCATTCGCCGCGCGGGTAAACACCTCGGCCACTTTCACGCCTGCGGCAGCGACCGTGGCACGCCCGGCAGCGATCATACGGATTGGAAAGGCATCGTCGCAGCACTGAAGGCCGTGGGCTATGAAGGCGACGTGGTTATCGAATCCTTCACGCAGGATGTGAAAGTCATCGCCCGGGCTGCAGCAATTTGGCGCAAGATTGAACCCAGCCGAGAAGACATCGCGGCGAAGGGTTTGAAATTTCTGCGCCGGGCGCTGAAATGAATTGCTGCCGTTGCCAGCCCGTCCGAGTTAAACCCAGACCAATCTGCTAAAAATGAAAAAGCTACTCTTTGCGCTCTTGATTGCCGTAACTATCCCAGTTCTCGCAGCCGACAAGAAAATCGTCTTCATTGCCGGTAAACCCAGCCATCGCCCCGGCGAGCATGAACACCGGGCCGGTTGCCTGCTGCTGCAATCGTGCCTCTCCAGTATTCCGGGCGTGACCTCGGTGGTTTACACGAACGGCTGGCCCACAGATGCCAAAGCTTTCGACGGCACAGCGACGATTGTGCTCTATAGCGACGGCGCGGGCGGTCACCCGTTCACCCAGGAAAACCACCTGAAAACCATCGGCGCATTAATGGACAAGGGCGTCGGTCTGGTGCTGTTGCATTTCGCCGTCGAACCGACGAAAGAGAATGGTCAGAAAGAATTTCTCGACTGGGTCGGTGGCGCATTCGAGATCAATTGGTCGGTGAATCCGCATTGGGAAGCGAACTTCGCTAAACTGCCCAGCCACCCGATTGCCCGTGGGTTAAGTCCGTTCAAAAGCAATGATGAGTGGTATTTCAACATGCGCTTTGCCGATGGCATGAAAGGTGTGACACCCATCCTCTCCGCCATCCCGGATGGCAGCACCACCAACCGTAACGACGGACCGCACGAAAACAACCCCGCCGTGCGCCAGATGGTCGCGCGCGGCGACATCCAGCACGTGGGCTGGGCATTCGAACGTGCGAACGGTGGTCGTGGATTCGGTTTCACCGGCGGACATTTCCACCACAACTGGGGCAATGAAAACCAGCGCCGCACCGTGTTGAATGCCATCCTCTGGACCGCCCAGATCGAAGTCCCGGCCAACGGTGTGCAAAGCACCGTCACGGCAGAACAACTGGCCGTCAACCTTGATGATAAGCGCGACCGTCGGCCGTGAGGAAAGCTTCACGTCGGCTTAAGGTTCGCGTGATACAGTAACATCATGAACCTGAAGCAAACAGTCTACGTCGGCTGCCTTGCGCTGCTGACTTTCAACTGCCCGGCGCATCCTGGTCATGAAGACGGCTCGGGGCTACTTCTCGCAGCGTTGGAAAGTGACACCCGATCTACCATCTCCATCAGTTCAACCAACAAAGTTTCCATTCGCATCGAAAATGCCCATCGCATCATCGTGGCCAATGGCGTGCCCGACCACACACCGGGGCAATTTCCAAACCGCGGCAATCCCAACTCTATCTCAGCGCAAAGCTACACGTTTCGCGTCACGTTGAATCCCAAGACAAATGCCACTCCGCGCGATGGTCGGGGTGCGTGGTTTGGCGTGGCGTTGAACGGTGTTCCCTTCGAGCCGGGCACGGGCGAATTTTGGAATGGGCAGCGCGAATGGAATTACGAAGCCAAATCAGGTTTTATCAACCTTGGTCTTGACCAAAACAACGCCCACGTCCAACCCACCGGCGCATATCATTACCACGGCCTGCCGACCGGGCTAATGGGCAAGCTTGGCGGCGATGGGAAGAAGATGCTACTCGTCGGCTACGCGGCAGATGGATTTCCGATCTACACGAGCTTTGGACACAGCGTGGCGACAAATGCCGCGAGTCCGTTGCAGAAGATGCGTTCCAGTTGGCAGCTCAAGAAAGGCGAACGCACCGGCGGGCCGGGCGGTAAACCCGATGGCAAATTCACCACGGACTACGAATATGTCGCGGACAGCGGCGATCTCGACGAATGCAATGGTCGCTTCGGCATGACGCCGGAATATCCGCAGGGCATCTACCACTACTACATCACGGAAGACTTTCCTCAACTCACCCGGCAATGGCGAGGCACGCCAGATGCCAGCTTCTTCAAGCAGCGCGGCGGCGGACCAGGCGGACCAAATGGAAATCGTCGCCCTCAGGAAGGCCAGCGGGTGCCGGGAGCACCGCCACCACGCCGGCTGTGATCACCGGGCCGCTTTGGTTGCCACGAACGCATAGCGCGCGTGCGTCAGCCCGTTGACCATCTTATCGAAGTAGTATTTGAACCCGCGCGACAGCACGACGCGTTTGACCGTGAGCTTCAATCCTGCCTGCTCAAACATCTCGCGATACTCGCTCAACGCAAACCCCGGCGTGGGCGCAACTCCTGGCTTGCCATTTCGAGCTGGACGCGCCTTGAGTTTCATCAAAGGCCGCACCGGTTCGCGGATGGCGATGAATTGCCCACCGGGCTTCAACACCCGCCGCGCCTCGCGCAACACCCGCAACGGACTCACTGCGCGATGCAGCGCATCGGCGCACACCACAAAGTCGAATTGATTGGCGGGAAAATCCAATCGGCTGGTGTCAGCAGTCATCCGGGTGATCTTGGCTTCCTTGGCCTTGAGCAGTTTGAAAATGCGCGGCGCTTCCGTCTTGAGCAACGGCGCGGAGACATCGGCGGCGATGACTTCGACCACGGCGGGCAGTTTGGATAATTCCGCGCTGAACCACGCGCACCCCGCGCCGATCTCCAGCACGCGCCCGCGAAAATCCAGTTCGCAGGTCTTCGTCAGGAACGGGATGAACTTGGGGAAATCCTCCTTCACGCAACGCAACCACTCCGTCACGCTAGCGAATTCCTCACCCGGATAAGTCGTGTCGCCTCGCTCGATCAACATCGCGGGCCGGGCGATTTTCTTTTCGACGTAACGGGATTCGGTTGTGCTCACGGGCGAGAAATTAAGCAGCCGTCACCGGAGGTGCAAATGGTTTTAGCCGAACGACTCAGAAAAGTGCGACACCTGTCGCGGCGTCGAACACGCGGGCCTTGGCCAATTCCAATCGCAGCACAACTTTTTGTCCCGGAATCAATGTCGTCTCCGGCGCGACGCTGGCGGTAAATTCCCGCCCCTGCCACATCACCGTGCAAGACGACTGTGTTCCGGAAAACTGATTACGCATCACTGTGGCGTCAGCGAGGTCGCCAGGGTGAATTTCAGTGCTTTGTACTAAGACGCGGATGGCAGTTGGTCGCAAGCCCAGCAGGATGGTGCGGCCGACCTGCGCCCCAAACCAATCGGCGCGCCACGGCCCCAGCGGCAGGATGAATCGCGGCGGTAACTCGTCGGAATCTCCTTCCAGCCCGAGCAAGACCAGATGCCCCGCGCGTTGCGCCACTTTGCCGTGGAACAGATTCATTGCGGGCGAACCAATGAACCCAGCGACAAAATGATTCGCCGGTTGATCGTGCACTTCGCGCGGCAGCCCGACTTGTTGCAACTCACCTTTGCGCATCACGACCACACGGTCGCCCCCCGCCAGCGCCTCGGCCTGATGATGCGTCACCCAGATCAGCGTGACCGCAAAACGCTGGCGCAGCGCCGCCAGTTCAGCCTGCATCTGCACGCGCATCGGCTCGTCGAGATTCGCAAAAGGTTCGTCCAACAACAGGATTTTCGGTTGCCGGATCAAGGCCCGCCCCAGCGCGATGCGTTGCCGCTCGCCGCCCGAAAGTTTGGCCGGCGGACGATCCAGACAATGTCCCACCCCCAGCAGCGCGGCGGTCTCGTGAACGCGTTGCGCAATCTGCTCTCGCGCCCCCCCGCGCAGCTTCAGGCCAAAGGCAATGTTTTCAAACGCCGTGAAATGCGGGAACAGCGCGTGCGATTGAAAGACCATCGCCACATCACGCGCTTGCGGCGACTCATAAGTGACGTTCCGGCCATCGAAACAGATGCGCCCGGCATCGGGAGCTTCCAGCCCAGCGATGAGCCGCAGCAAGGTGGTCTTGCCGCTGCCCGACGGGCCGACGATGGTGAGCCATTCGCGATCCGCGACGGTCAGGGAGAGATTCGAGACCGCGGCAACGCTTTTACCGGTCGCGGCGGGGAAGGTCTTTTTGACGTCTTCGAGAACAATGCTCGGCACGGCGGGGATTGTTGTTTTGACGACCCGCCAAGTCGAGCGGGAAGAACAGGCCCGCTCCACCGCAACGCCACGCCCGTCAACGATCTTACCAATACCTTCCGCAGACTGGCCAGCAGCCGGGGCAACGAAACCGGGCGAACATCCTTGGGCCACGGCTGCTCATTCATGCCCCCCAATTGCCGGACCATGGTAAACAGTCCCACTTGAGTTGGACCTTGAGGTTATTCTGCCGGCGATAATCCTTGATAGAAATTCGCCGGTTGGCTTTCATAAAATCATGAAAGCCAAGGTCACTAGAAAAACCAACCGTGCACAAGCCCGTGCACGCACCGTCGCCTAATAACAATGTTAGCCTGCATCGAATGCGCTATGTCACTCGACACCTTTAAGCAGCGGATGGCCGACAATGTGCGAGGCAGATTCTACGTCGGCGATCAGTGCTTGGACTGCGACCTTTGCAGAGAGACAGCGCCGGAGAATTTCGCACGCAACGACGAGGGTTGTTACTCCTACGTCAAGAAGCAGCCAGAGACCGCAGAGGAGGAGGCACGTTGCCGAGAGGCGCTTGCTGGTTGCTGCACGGAGACTATCCACGACGATGGTTTCGATTTTGACTGGACTGCTATTCCTGCGCCGACACCATATCACCTCAAACCCGAGAATCAGGCAGCAGGTGCTCGCTTGCGCGAGCAGGAGAAGAAGCATGATTGTTGCACGCACAAGAAAGATGCAGGCTAACCATGCGCTGCAGCGAACGGCCTCCCCGCCGTCCGTTCGAGCGTCGCGGGGATTCGTGAGCGCGCCGTGCGCTCCACCCGCGCCGCCGCGGCCGTCGCTGAGCTTGGGTCGTTAGGCCACCAGCTGCGCATCTATGCGTCTCGTATTTTTCTTCGTCATGGTTGTTATGCTTTCGGGGTGCTCAAAGGCACAGAAGCAACCCATGCCGGATTTTGCCGCGTATTCCCATCTTAAGCCTGGCACACGAATCAAGGTTACTCCCTACATCAAGATGCACGGCGGTACTTATCCGCCTGCTGTCCGGGATGCGATTCGAGAGTCTGAGAGAGATCACGCTGTCATAGGCACCTTAACACATATCACCAAAACCGAATTGCTAATTGACCCTGACAACCCTGATGCTCCTGTTGGATTTACGCCGGAGGGCGTGAGATCTATTGAAGTCTTGTCAGAGCATTCTGCTCCAAAACCATGACATTATGTCCCCAACCAACGCGGCCTAACCAGTCGCTGCAGCGAACCCGGCATGGCGTCGTGGTTTGCAATCGTGGCGTCCCGCAGGGCCGGGTCGCTGAGCTTGGGTCGTTAGGCCTATGCGCACGTTCGTTACAGTCCTCGCGCTTTCCTGCTTTCTGACTTCATGCAGCCAGCCCAAAACAGGGCCGAGCGCAGAAGAATTGCAGCCACTGCTCGGCAAGCCCGTGCGAGAGGTTGCGGCTGCACTCCATGTTCCTGAGTCCGCATTGCGTGCAGGTGCTGAGCCACCCGGACGCTACAGAATTGTCTCGGGATACTTCCCCACTTAGAGCCTCTTTGGCAGGAGTTTGACTATTTATGTGAGTCGTGCGGCAGCAGTAATGTCTTCAGATCGCAAAATCCCTGTCGCAGAGTTGCTCGACAAGACTGCCGCCGGGATTGCTATTTCTTTTCCAGTTGCAGATAAGCGACCAGACGTTGTCGTTGGAGATGTTATTGCGTATTATCACATGCAACCATGAGTGAGACGATGCATAGGCCTAACCATGCGCTGCAGCGAACCCGGCGTGAGCGTCGCGGTTGCAATCGTGGCGTCCCGCGAACCTGGTCGCTGAGCTTGGGGCGGCGGCGGCGATAGGCCACATGAGAACGCTTGCATTTTCCATTACCTTGCTTGCGTTCGTTGTTTGCGGCTGCCGCCACGCGCAGCCAGTCGCGCCGTTGGTTGAGTATGAGCAAGCTGGTCCGAGCAGGATTGCGATTGTCATCGCTGGCGGTGTCGAGCGACCCGGTCGTTATTATGTCGAAGATGGAGCGACTTTGAGCAGCATTTCGGATTTGTTCGATGGCTTTCGCGCCTGCGAGGCTTGTGGTTTTACTCCATCGCGCGTTATCGTTTCTCCGCCCGAACATCCAGAACAGAAGCAGAGCTATTCGCTTTCGCGCACGAATGATTTGCGGTCGATTCGTTTGAGAGACGGAGACAAAGTGAATTATGCGACGATACATCTCTGAGTTGTGGCCTAACTACGCGCTGCCGCGAATCGTTAATCGCGATTCGGGTCGCGATAACCACGCAATTGCTCACATCTCAGGCTGGGTGGTCGCTGAACCAGGGGCGTTAGCCAACTACGCTTAATATGCGCACACTAGTAATTACCCTCGCACTTTACCTGAGCGCAACCGGCCTGGCTTTGCCCCAAGACAAAACTGCCGATCTTTTCGCATTGTTACCAGCTAAGGCGCCGAATGCTCCCTCCGATTGTGTCACCTTGCCCGCACCCCCACCAACCAGGCGCATCGCTCCAGAAGACATTGAGCAAGACAGCATCGAGTTTTTTCAGATTACCCCCTCAACCACTACGAACAACTTCGTGATCCGATTCAGATACACCGAGGCTGGCGCGAAGAAGATGCTGGCGTTTCGGCGTGAGCACGCCGGGCACGAAGTCCTTACCCAGATCGGCAGCTTTGAGCGTCGCGGCACGTTTGCACCGCTTGAGCGCAGACCGGCCGGATGGACTGAGGAGGGTTGGCTCAAACGCAGGACCGACAAGCTTTTCGGTATGGGAGAGGACGACGCCAAGAAGATTGTCGAAGGTTTGAGGAAGAAATAAGACGGTGGCAACCATGCGCGGCAGCGAACCCAGCCTGAGTACCACAGTTGCAATTGTGGCGTCGCGCGGGCAGAAGGAACAACAGTGTCGCTGCACCTCTTCGAGGCTACTGGGTCGCTGAGCTTGGCTCGTCATCGGCAGGCTAAAATTATGAACTCAAAAAGACTTTGGCGTCATGTTGCCGTCAGTTTGATTGCTGCCGGTCCTGCTGGAGGTTTCATTTTTGGACTCCTCAATGCTGGTGATCCGGATTCCAATCCTATTGGGCGATTGGTTTATGCGTGCCTGATGACTGTTGTGACGCCTTTACACGCAGGCTTCCCTCCCAATGCCGAAGCTGGAGCAGGCCATTCATTCAATGCCTGGCCGCATATAGCCATTGCCTATCTCCTGATATTTAGTTGGTTCGTCATTCGGGATTGGAAATTATCGAAAAAGCGGAATAAACCAACGGCCTGAAAAAGCGCTATAGGCAAAAGCCCCCTGCGCTTACAGTTTTCGGGTTCGGTCGCTGCGGTTGCAGGCATGAATGCGCTTGCCAGCGACTGTGTCTGAACTTGGTTGTTAGCTCACACCGCATCGCATGACTACTCGCCGCAAGATTTCGTTTGTGTTGTTTGCGGTTCTTGTTGTCAGAGCCGAGTCTGAGACTCATCTCTGGGTCTAGGATCGTGGCCACATCGTATCGGTTTAGTTGGCATCAGAGAGGGGAGTGAGGTGTACACCCGAGTTTGTTTGGGCGACGAAATACAAGGTGTAACTTTATCGCTGCCTCTTCACATTTATGTGGTGATGGCGTTGGCTTGGGTGCCACCGATTGCTCTTGCGGTCTTTTTTGTTGGCGCGGTCGTCGCACCAACGCCACCTAACCAAGCCATCTAAGCCAGCGGGCGCGTCACAAAGCAACAGCCTTTTATTTCAAGCGGCCCCGTAGTCCGAGGTCGTGCTGCCGGTCAGATGGCGCACCCAGGCGCGCAGGATCAGCGCGAGTTTGTGCGGGCGGGTCAAGCGCACGGGTTGCGGGCGGAAGACATCAAAGTCCTGCCGCTCCAGTTTGAGCAGCAGCCGCCAATAGACCGACCCCATCATTTCCGCGGCGACCATGGCGCGGCGCTCTTCCGCCGGCAAAGTGCGGCGCGCGAGTTGATAATAATTCCGCGCCCGTTCCGCCACCGCACCCGCCAGACTGGCGTAGCAGACCGAATATTGGCCGCGCAAAATCTCCGCCTCGCTCACGGCGAATTTCCGCAAGTCAGCCAGCGGTAGATAAATCCGCCCCCGTTGCGCGTCGTTCTGCACGTCGCGCAGAATGTTGGTGAGTTGTAGCGCCTGACCAAGGGCGATGGCGTAATCGCGGCACCGGGGATTTTGGTAGCCGAAGATTTCAATGCTCAACAGGCCGACCACTGACGCGACGCGATAGCAGTAAAGCTCCAAGTCGGCCGCGGATTCGTAGCGCGTCGTTTCAAGGTCCATCTCGCAACCTTTGATGAGTTCGTCAAACAACTCAAAGCGCAGGCCGAACTGGCGGATAATGGGTTGCAGCTCCTGATTGACTGGAAATTGCGGCGTGCCACCGTCGCAGGCTAATTTTACGTCAGCCCGCCAAGCAGCCAAGCCAGCGCGACGTTCCGCAACGGGAAGAGAATCCTCATCCGCCACATCATCCACTTCGCGACAGAAGGCGTAGAGCACCGCCATGGCCTCGCGTCGGGGTTTGGGCAGGAGAATGAATGCAAGTGCCAGGTTCGAGGCACTTTTACGGGTGATCGCCTGGCTCTGTTGCATGGCGGTCAGTAGCGGTAATCTTGTTTCGCACCCGAATTAGATTCCCGAACCGGCGGCAAGCCGCGCGTCTCGGCGAGCGTTGGGTTGAGCGGCGGTTCAGAGCGGCGCTTGCGCTTGCGCTTCGACGGGGGCGGCTGGTCCGGCGCGGCACGATGATATTTGTAACGCGGCTTGCCCGGCGGCTTGCGAATGGCGACCGCCCAAAACATCACCCCGCCAGCGACAATCAACAGCGCCGCGCCCAACAACACGTATTCCATGAACGTGCTCAACGCAAACAGGGGAACAGGTAAAGCACTGGCACTCATGATTCGTGGTTCTCTTTGGCCGCGTCGTCATCGGCAATGAGATTCAGCCGTTGCATTCGGTAACGTAGCGCGTGCCGGCTGATCTTCAATTTGTCCGCCGACTTGGTGAGGTTGTGCGCGCTGCTTTCCAAGGTCGAGTTGATGAGATTGCGTTCAAAGTCAGCAACAATCTCATCCAACGGGCGCTCACCTGCCACGGGCAGCGTTGGGGTGGTTTTGGTCAGGCGGCTTTCGAGCTGAAAATCCGGTAGGTTCAACGCCTGAATTTCTGCCGTCGTTTCAAGGATGAGCGCGCGCTCGATGACATTGCGCAACTCGCGCACGTTGCCAGGCCAGCGATGGGCCACCAGCGCCTGTTGCGCGCCCCGGGAAATCCGTTTCACACCCTTGTTCATCGAGCTGTTGAAGAATTTAAGGAAATGATCCGCAAGCAACAAAACATCGTCCTCCCGATCACGCAACGGCGTCAACCGGAACTGGACAACGTTGAGGCGATGAAAGAGGTCTTCGCGAAAATCACCGGCATCAATTGCCTTCACAATGTCTCGGTTGGTAGCAGCAAGCAGGCGGACGTTGACGCGCAATTCTTGCGTGCCGCCGATGCGGGTGAAACTGCCGTCCTCGAGAAACCGCAGCAGCTTGGCCTGCAAGGGCCGGCTCATATCAGCAATCTCATCGAGAAAAATCGTGCCGCCGTTGGCTTCTTCCACGCGTCCGTGCTTCTGCTTCAACGCGCCGGTAAACGCGCCGCGCTCGTGACCAAACAATTCACTTTCCAGCAAGGTTTCCGGAATCGCCGCGCAATTGATCCGGATGTAAGGCGCGCGACGGCGCTGGCTCAAACTGTGCAAGGCCCCAGCGACAAGCTCCTTGCCGGTGCCGCTTTCGCCGAGAATCAAGGCGCGCGCATCGGTGGGCGCGACGGTCTGGATGAGCTGCCGCAGCTCCTTCATCTTTGCCGAGTCACCAACAATCTGATCGAGCTGATAGGTTTCACTGGCGCGGGCAAGCAATTGCGCGTTGGTCTGGAGCAAGCGATGTCGCTCAGCACAGCGCGAGACGGCGTGGAGCAATTCCTCGGGCGCGAAAGGTTTTCCAAGATAATCCATCGCGCCAGCCTTGATGACTTCGACCGCCAGCTTGGGGGTGGCATAGGCAGTAATCATCAAGATCGGTAAGTCGGGCCAGCGGCTGCGCACCTTGTGCAAAAAATCGTACCCACTCATGCCCCCCAACCGCGCGTCCGTGATGACCATGAACACGGATTCTTTGGCGAGCAGTTCCAGACCGGCCTCCGCGGATTCCACCGCGAGCACGACATAGCCTTCATCTCCCAGCATGGTTTGCAGGGAGAGGCGCATGTTCTTCTCGTCATCCACGACAAGAAGCGGTGGCAGCGGCAGTGTCATGTCAGGGGCGTCATCAACGTCTTCGCTGGAAAGGTTAGGATAAATTTCGCGCCTTTTCCAAGCTCGGATTCAACCCGCACGGTGCCGCCGTAGAGTTCGGTGTTGTGTTTGACTACCGACAGCCCCAGGCCCGTGCCGCGTTCCTTGGTGGTATAATACGCCTCAAAGATGCGCTCGCGTTTATCCGGCGGAATGCCCGGGCCATCGTCACGCACGGAAATCTCGATCGATTCATTGCGCAGATACCGGGCTTGCAACTGGAGCAGGCCACTGGGCGCCGCGGCCTCCCGGGCATTCAGCAGCAGATTGCTGATGGCATCGGCAAAGTGTTTCCGCTGCATCAACAGCGGCGGCAGGTTGGGCGCAAATTCCCGCTGCACGCGCACCCCCATCGGCACTTCCGGCGGGAACACCTCCTGCACCACGCGGTTCAGCTCATCTACCACGTTCAGCTTCTCAACCCGACCTTCGGTCAACTGGGCATACCCCATGATCTGGGTGATGATGCGGTCCACTCTGGCAACCTCTTCGCGGATGATGTCCACCTGCGGATTGGCCGCAGCGTTTTGCCGGGCGAGGTTCTTCTGGAGCGAGAAGGTGACGTTGTTGATGATGGTAAGCGGGTTCTTGATCTGATGCGCCACCTCGGCGGCAAGCCGTCCGGCGGAGCGCAATTGTTCGGTGCGAACGATGAATTCGTTGCGCTCTTCCTCGGCGCGGCGCTGACCGGCAGCCAGGACCTGCACGCCATAACAACAGAACGTCAACAAGACCAACACGGCCACCTGCAATACATAATGCGTCCCAGCAGGCTCGGGCTCGGGCGAAACAGCGAACGCCGCCGGCAGACTCCGCTGCCACGGCAAAACAGCCAAAATTTCCGCGCTGACGGTACGCTGCAGTTGTTCGGCAGAAATGCCATTCGTCGTGTAACAGAGAATATTGGAGCGCACATTCTCACTCAGTTCATCCCAAACAAATCGGCGGAAGGGAGGAGGCGCAGCCTGCAACCACAGCGATACCTGTTTAATATCCCCCACTTCCGTTACGATGGCTTTTCGGGGTCGCAACTGTCCGCCCCCCAGATTCAGTTCGGGCTGGTTGTTGCTTTCCACCAATCCGGCCGTCAGAAAGATGATCCCGAGGATTAGATTCAAAACGATCTGCGGCGTCGCCAGCGGAATAGTCGCCGCATTCAAAATGATCAGCGCCGGATAAACCCAGTAGAGAATGCTTTCAAAGCCCCCCGTCAACAGGGTCAATCCACCAAGAAACAAGGCATCCGCCAGCCCAAAGAAGAAGACAAACCACTGGACTGATCCGGCGGGAAAGTGGCGCACCACCCAAAAGAAGACCGTCGCCGCAATCGCCATGAATCCGTATGCCACCATCACCCCTTGAATCGTCTCAAAGACGACCCGTACGAGTTGACGATGTTCACCAGCCAAGGGGAATAAAAAAACTGGTAGAGCACCACGAGCGCAATGATGAGCCGCGCCGGCAGAAAGATATGCCGCTGGCGGGCCGCATCCCGCCGCGTCTGCTCCGCCGGCTCCAATTGTGCCGCTGACAGGACTTCAGGCATCCGCCGCAACCATTGCCAACGTCCCGATTTCATAAAGTTCGCCGGGGTAGAAAAAACCTAGCGCAACAACTCCGTCGCGCGAGCGACAATCTGCTCCACTGGCCAAAGCCGCCCGATCCCTTCGTAGCCGCAAGACAACATGCCCTCTTCCGGTCCAATGAACTCCGCGCCACGCGTTTTCATCGTGGCAACATTCTCCTGCGTCGCCGCGTGCAGCCACATCTTCCCGTTCATTGCGGGAGCAACGAGGAGCTTCGCCTTGGGATTCAACGCCAGCGCGATGCACGTCAACGCGTCATCAGCAATCCCATGGGTGAGCTTGGCGATGACATTTGCCGTCGCCGGAGCGAGGAGCAGCAAGTCAGCCTCATCGGCGAGCCGGATGTGCGTGGGCTTCCAACCTTCTTCCTCGTCGTAAAGATCGGTGATGACTGGATTTCGCGAGAGTGTTTTGAACGGCAGCGGCGTGATGAAGCGCTGCGCATCGGCGGTCATGACCACGCGAACGTTGTGACCGGCTTTGGTCAACAAACTCGCGAGATCAGCCGCCTTGTGGGCCGCGATGGAGCCTGTCACTCCGAGGACAATGTTCTTGCTCATAAACTCAACCCCGTTTTTCCCACCTCAATCTTAGCCTGCTTCTTAAGCCTAATCCACCGCAACGGAAGAATGGGCTTAGGATTGAGCGCAAGATTAAGAACCGGGCCTAAAACTCCGGCGCCCCGACCGGGCCGTATGCATCTTTTCGGCTTCGATGATCGCCTGCATGTTGCGCACGTCATCCTCAATGCCGCGGCTAATGATGAGGTAATTGAAATTCTTCCACTGCGCGATCTCCTGCCGCGCCACGCCCAGCCGTTTCTTGATGTCTGCTGGGGTGTCCGTGCCGCGCTTTTGCAGGCGTGCCTCGAGCACCGCGAGTGTGGCCGGCGTTAGAAACACCGTCACGAGCGCGCGCTTCAACTCCGGGTCTTCCTCCGCGCACTTGCGCACCGCCGCCGCGCCCTGCACGTCAATGTTCAGCAACACGTCCTTGCCGGCACGCAACTTACCCAACACCTCGGATTTCAACGTCCCATAGCTCTGGCCGTACACCGTAGCGTGCTCCAAAAAATTCCCCGCCTGCACGCGCTTCAGAAAAGACGCCGCGTCCAGAAAGTAATAATCCACGCCATCCTTCTCGTCGCCGCGCGGTTCGCGCGTGGTGCAGGTGATGGCGCGCGCCAGCTCCGGGCGCGCCGCCAGCAATTGATTGCACAACGTCGTCTTGCCGCCGCCCGACGGCGCTGAGATGACGACCAACAACCGGTTGCCGGTCGGGGCGTGGGATGGTTTTTCTTCGCTCATTCGACGTTCATCGCCTGTTCGCGGAACTTTTCCAACTCCGCCTTGAGGGTCACAACTTCGCTGGAAATCAAAGCATCATTCGCTTTCGAGCCGATGGTATTGATCTCGCGGTTCATTTCTTGCGCGAGAAAGTCCAGCGTGCGCCCGACCGGCTCGGCAGACTTGGCGCAATCCTCGAACTGTTTGAAATGACTTTGCAGCCGGCTCAACTCCTCAGAGATGTCCGAGCGATCGGCGAAGAACACGATCTCCTTGAGCAAGCGCTCGTCGTCCGGCGCCGGCGCGGGCAATCCCGCCGCCTTGATGCGCTCAATCAGTTGTTGGCGATAACGCTCGGCCGACTTCGGTGCTTGTTTGGCAACACGCTCAACACACTTCCGCATGAGCCCGACGCGCCCCGACAAATCTTTGGCCAAGTGCGCGCCTTCGCGCTGCCGCATCTTGAGCAACCCATCCAGTGACGCCCGCAATGCTTTTTCAACCGTCGGCCATAAATCTTCGTGCTCGGCAAGCTCTTCGTCAGTCTGAAAAACCCCCGGAGCGCGAACAATCTGATCCAACGTCACGCCGCCCGAGAGCTTGAGTTCCTTGGCAAGTTTGGCGAGTTCCTGCGCGTACGCTTTCGCGAGCGGCACGTTGAGGTGCATGCGGGCGGAAGCGTTGCCACTGCCAGCGTGAACCGAAACCCGTGCCGTAATACGCCCGCGCGACACCTCGGCCAAAATGGTTTCACGGATGCGGGTTTCGAGCAGTTCCAGTTCACGCGGGAGATTGACCGAAATTTCGGCCTGCTTGCGGTTCACGGAACTGAGTTCGACGGTGACATTGAATCCGTCGCGAGCGCACTCGCCGCGCCCGTAGCCCGTCATGGACTTCATGTCCAGCGAGTATGGAAAAGTTCCCGCGTGCTCGCCATGAAATTCTGGACGCGGCGGGAAGGAATTTAACTCGGCGCGATTTCCTGCGGACCTTTGCCGCCGTTGATGAGGAACATCACCGCCATGCGCACGGCCAGACCGTTGGTCACCTGCTCCAGAATCAGCGAGCGATCACAATCAGCGATCTCGTTGTCAATCTCTACACCGCGATTGATCGGGCCGGGATGCATAATGAGCGCGTCCGGCTTGGTCTTGGCAAAACGCGCCTTGTTCAGGCCGAATAATGTCGTGTATTCGCCGATGCTCGGAAACATCGTCTTGCGCTGACGCTCGTGCTGGATGCGCAGGAGATGGATGATGTCTGCATCGCGCAAGGCTTCATCCACATCGTGCGTGACGCGGCAACCCATTGCCTCAAACGTGCGCGGCACGAGCGTGGACGGACCGCAGAGCGTGACTTTCGCACCAAGCTTGATAAGCGCCCAGATGTTTGAGCGGGCCACGCGACTAAACAGGATGTCACCAAGAATCGTAACATTCAGTCCGGCGATCTTGCCTTTGCGTTCACGAATGGTGAACGCGTCGAGCAATGCTTGGGTCGGATGTTCATGCGCACCGTCGCCGGCATTGATAACGTGAGCGTTCAACACGCGCGACAAAAAATGCGGCGCTCCCGCAGCACTATGGCGGATAACAATGAAGTCCGCGTTGAGCGCCTCAAGATTCTTTGCCGTGTCCTTGAGCGTCTCGCCCTTCTTCAACGAGGAAGCCTCGGCGGTGAAATTCACGATGTCCGCCGAAAGCCGTTGTTGCGCGAGTTCAAAGCTGATGCGAGTGCGGGTGGACGGCTCAACGAACAGGTTCACCACCGTTTTGCCGCGCAGGGCCGGGACTTTCTTGATGGCACGCTCGCCGACGGCTTTGAACGCCTTGGCCGTGTCGAGCACGGTCGTAATCTCGTCCGCGCTGAGCGATTCGATGTCGAGCAGATGTTTGCGATTCCAGGTCATGGGCGGTGGAGGATGACTTCGTCTTCGCGGCCGGCTTCGCCAAGACGCACTTGAACCTTCTCGGTTGGTGAAGTGGGTTGGTTCTTGCCGACAAAATCCGCCTTGATAGGCAGTTCGCGATGGCCCCGATCCACGAGCACGGCGAGCTGGATCCGTTTCGGACGGCCAAAATCATTCAAAGCGTCCATCGCGGCGCGGATGGTGCGTCCGCTGAACAACACATCGTCCACCAGCACGACTGTCTTCCCATTCACGTCGAAAGGGATTTGGGTCGGATAAATTTTCGGCGCGGCACGTTGATCCAAGTCGTCGCGGTGCATGTTCACATCGAGCGAACCAACGGGCACGGTTTGATTCACGATGCCGGAGAGAATTTTACCAAGACGTTCCGCGAGCGGCACGCCGCCACGTTGGATGCCAACGAGAACGATGTCTGCAGTGGCTTCGTTGCGCTCGGTGATCTCGTGCGCAATGCGCGTGAGGGAGCGCATGATGCCGAGGGGGTTCAGGATGACAGTTGATTCAGGCATTGGTGGGCCAAGGATGGCAAAAGAAAATAAAAAAGCGAACCGTGCATTGGCACAGGTTCGCTGAAATTTGGCTATTCTTCATCGGTGCGCCTTGGCGACCTCGCAGGGTCGGCTTAAAGGTGCGAAAAGTTGGTTCGGACTAATGGGCGACGGGCTGGGCGGAAGTCGGATTTTGCTGCGTGGTTTGCCGGGCTTTGCGCCATTTGGAGCGGTGCTTCACGATCCAATCCGTCAAGGCGCGCTCAAAGCCGATGTCGTGACCGGCTTTCTCCGACTCGATCCACTTATGCTTCAAAATCTCCTCGCGCTCCGCCTGAAACTCGCGATAGAGCGAGCTATTCTTTAGCAGGTCGCCAGCAGTCGGCTCTTTAGAATTCTCCGCCATACGTAAAACTTTGTGTATAACGATTGGTGGACGGACACTACGCCGGAGTGCCCGCAATGACAATCAGAAAACTTGCGGCATAAACTGGTGATACGTCGATGCCAACGAGTTGCGCCAGTTTGGCCGCATAAACATGTCAACCCAGCTTGGCCCAAAGACTTCGGGCGATGTTCAAAAAGGCCGCTCCAGCCGGCTTGTCCGGGGATGACACGACCACCGGCACGCCACGGTCGCCGCCTTCGCGAATTTCGGTGAAAATAGGCACTTCACCAAGAAACGGAATCTTCAGTCGCTCGGCTTCCTTCTGCCCGCCACCGTGACCGAAAATTTCAACGCGATCTCCATTCGGCGCGGTGAAGTAACTCATGTTCTCCACAATGCCGAGCAACGGCACGTTCACCTTTTCAAACATCCCGATGCCTTTGCGTACCACGCCCAACGATGCTTCCTGCGGCGTGGTGACAATGACGCCGCCGTCGAGCGGAACGGTCTGGCAAAGCGTCAGTTGCGCATCGCCGGTGCCGGGTGGCAGGTCCACGAGCAACACGTCGAGTTCGCCCCAATCTACGACGGTGATGAATTGCTGGATGGTACGTTGAATCATCGGCCCACGCCAGATGACGGGTTGATCATCGTTGAGCAAGAAGCCCATGCTCATGAGCTTTACGCCATGGCTGGAAGGCGGAATCATCTTTTCGTCCTCGGTCAAACCGGGACGTTCGTTGATGCCCATCATCAGCGGAATGCTCGGGCCATAAATGTCACAGTCCAGCAAACCGACCCGGACGCCAAGATGCCGCAAGCCGCACGCGAGATTGACGGAGGTAGTCGATTTGCCCACCCCACCCTTACCGCTCGCCACCGCCACAACGCGCTTGATGCCAGGAACACGATTTTGATTCGCCCACGGAGTCGCACCGGCTGCACCAGCCGGCGTACCGGGAACGGCGGCGGGTTGATTCACGTCTACATGCACGACCTTCACACCGGGCAATCCCTTTAACACGACTTCGCAATCAGCTTTGATCTGCTTCGCCGCTTCGACATTGGCGGAGGTCAGTTGCAACGTGACTGCTACGGCATCGGCATTGGTGGCGATGTTTTTGACGAGGCCGAAGGAGACGACATCGCGCGAATAGCCGGGATACTTCACGGCTTTAAGCGCATTGAGAATGGTTTCTTGCGAGAGCGAACTCATGGACGCACAAGGTTGCCAGCGGAATCACTGAACGCAAGCGCACAACCGACCTCCGTTGACTTACATCAACTTCCGCTGGGCCCACTTTCGCCCCTGCTGAAGCGCTGCCAACGTCGCATTCAAGCGCCGCGCGCGCGTCTCAGAAAGCTTAGCCGTGGAAACCCAGACCAGATATTCGCGCTGACACGTCGGCGAAAGGACCCGAAAATTTTCTGCCGCCTTGCGATTTTTCTGCTGTGCAAGCGCTTCCTTGAAGAACTTCGGCATCGGCCAGGGTTTGCGTTTGACCTTGGGAACAGGCGGAATCGTGGGGTCCGCATCCAGATCCACCGCCGCGCGCAACAGTTCCTGAAAGGCGCGTTGATTAAAACCTCTCAATGAAGTGATGCGAATGCTGCGAATGTTGGTGTTACCCGCGCTGGCCGGCTCAAAGAGCTTGCCCGGATCGGCTAATTCCGTCCCGCGAAAGAACGTGA
Source organism: Verrucomicrobiota bacterium (assembly GCA_049840435.1). Lineage (GTDB taxonomy): Bacteria > Verrucomicrobiota > Verrucomicrobiia > Limisphaerales > JADLHS01 > JADLHS01. Next base: position 53,426 of record JASGKY010000042.1, read on the forward strand.
TGCCAAGGTGCTGCAGACACGCACTGAGGCCGCAAACCAATTTGCGCCCGGAGAAACACAACATGTTCCACTTAATGCTTCCGATCAGATCGGGTGCAGAGTTGAGAATCAGTTCCACCAGCTGCTCAGCGAGTGGTTTGGAAAAGTCCGGACACAACTCCAGCCACTCGGTCGGGTCTTTGGTTTTGGGACGGGAACAATCCACGTGGCGAGGCTAATGAAACTGACGCAATATGACAACCGGGCGCACCCGCCTTAACAATGAAAAACCCGCGCCGGTCAGACGCGGGTTGAAATCAACAGTACCAGCTCAAGACTTCTTTTGATCCCCTTTGGGCGCTTCCGCCGGCTTGGCTTCACCGTCCTTCTTGGCCGTGGCTCCGGTCACGGGGCACTTAGCGGCGTCTTTTGAAGCCGGGCAACCCGCCGCCGCTTTGTCTTTTTCTGGCGCGGCCGCTTTTTCCTTATCGCAGCAACCTTCACCCGCAAACGCACCGACGCTAAAAGCTGCCACTGCAACTGCCAAAATGAGTTTTTTCATAAGATCAATAAATTGGTTTATATTGTTAATCTTTGCTGTCGCCTCATCCGACTATCGGGAGCAGGGATTTGTTCAATCAGGACCAGTTCTCGTCAAAATCCCATCTTCAAACCATCTATTTTCGCAAACGCGCCAGAAAACCCGGGGCTGTTCCCGTCAAGTCCGCCCGCCGTTGCTGCGCCAGCAACTCGCCATAAACCCGCGTATCGCGAATGAACATCTCCAGCCGGCTCTGGAACGCCTCGCTGACAATCTTGCCATCGGTTACATCCTGCTTCTCGGCAAACGCCACCCCATACGGCAGCGACCACGCATAGCATTGCCGCGCCACCGTCCGGAGTTGGTCGGTCACCGTCAGTCCCTTTTCGTGTGAAGCGACAACCGTCGCAAAAAGTTTTCCCGTGAACTCCTTCCAGAAATGATCGAGAAAATTCTTCAACGCGCTGCTGATGCTGCCGTGATAGTCCGGCGTGCCGAGCACGAACACATCCGCCGCCGCCACGCGCGCCTTCAGCGCCGCAAACCCGGGCTGACTGTATGCGGTCTCGACATTAAACAACGCCAGCGGCTCGGCGCTCAAGTCGAGCACATCCACCTCACAACCTTGCTGGCGCAACTCGGCGGCCACCTGCGACACCACCACCCGCGTGACCGAAGTCGCGTGGGTGCTGCCGACCACGGCCAGCACTTTCAATTTTGGTTCAGACATAAATTTCGACTCTTTATCTTTAATAACCCATCCCAACAGCTTGCACCACGCTTCCGCGCGTTCACTTCACAAACCGCGGCACTTTGATGTTTCGAAAGCGCATAAAATGCCGGAAGCCGGTCACTCCGGTCCACACCAATAACGCCACCAAGACCAGCCAGCCCTTGCTCCGCCCGTGCAGAATATCACCGAGCAATCGGAGCGACACCGAGAAGAACCAGATCGAGTCCACCAGAAACAAAACCGGATGCGGACGCCACCGCGCGACCGCGGACGCCCCGAGCAGCGTCAGCCCGAGTAAAAAACCCACGACGTCAAATGGCACTCTTGTTCCATCTTGCGCCGGTGCGACCAGCGTGATCAGCGCCCCGCCCACCCAAAGCACCGCCCACAAGGACACCCACGAATATCGACGTTTCAAATAGAATCCCGCGAGGAACGGTTTGCCGATCCATTCCGCCAACGTCGCCGCCCCAGCCGGCGTCAGCTTGAACATCACCCGGCGCGGCTGCTCCACCACAAACGCCCGCGTGCTCTCCATCAGAATCGCCGTCTTCATGATGTGCTCCCGCAAAATCACGTACGGCTGCGCTCCCGGCGCATCCGCCAACGCCAGATGTGATGGCAACAAGGTCAATGTCCACTCGCCACCCGCCTTCTTGCCGATTTCCGTCAGCGGCAAAACCGGTGACGACGTTACGAGATTCGGAATGGGATGAGGCTCACTCTCGGGATTCACGCGCGAAAGAATGTTAAGCCAAACGCTGGTTGGCAAGCGCGCCGCATCAGAAATCAAAGCCACATCCCCACCCCGCTCGCCCGCAAGCGGCCCTTGAATCAGCTCTGCGGTGGCGGGTTAAACGATGGGGGAAATCCAGCAAACGGCCGACGATTCCGCGTCACGGTAAAAAGCCGCCGCCCGAGTTCGTGCGCGATGGCATTCAACTCATCGGCTTCACGCGGCGCGAGATGGCGACCGTTGTTCAACTCCCACAAACCGAGCCAGTGCTGGAAATGTTCCGCCTCCAACCCGAGCGACATGTGCGCCCCGGCAAATCCACCGCGATAGCGCGTCGGTCCGCCGGATTGCAACGCCCAGAAATCCGCGATCTTGTCCAGATGCGCCGGCCAGTCGTGGATGCGCGCATTGAAGATCGGCCCGAGCACGGCGTGTTGGCGCGCGTCCACATAGAAGGCCTTGATGAGTTTCAAGATGCCATCGTGGCCGCCGAGGCGGTCGTAGAGAGATTGCTCGTTGTTCATTCGCGCATTTAGCGGAGCGCGGCTGTGTCGAAGACCAGCCGCAGCAACTTGCGTTATTCGGAAGCTCTTGAAACTGTCAGCGCGCTGCGGCTGGCCCTTTGGGCACAGCCGCGCTCCAAATCACCCCAACAAACTCTTCGCCTTGGCCAGCGCTTCGTCCAGCTTGCTGGCGTCTTTGCCGCCGCCGCGGGCGTTGTCGGGTTTGCCGCCGCCTTTGCCGCCGACGATGGGCGCGATGGCTTGGATGATTTTTCCAGCCTGAACTTTCGCGGTGTATTCGCCGGAAACCGTGGCCACAAGCGCCACGGAATTTTCCGAGCCGCCACCGAGGACGACTACGCCTTTGAAGCGACCCTTCAACGCATCGGCGATGGCTTGGAGGAAATCGCCGTTCGCATCGCCGAGATTGTGCGTGATGAGCGGGATGCCGTTCACGGTCTGCGCGCTCGGGAGCAATTCGCTCGCGGCATTCGATGCGTTGCGTTGCAGCGCGATCTGCACTTCCTTCTCCAACGCCTTCTGGTGCGCGAGCAGGGCTTCAATCTTCTTTTCCAACTCACCGACTGGTGAATTGATTTTGCCTGCAATGCTCTTGATGAGTTGCAACTGTTGATTCGCCAAATCATAGGCGGTCAAGCCCGCCACCGCTTCGATACGACGAACCCCAGCCGCCACCGCAGCTTCGCTCACGATGCGGAACAAACCGATCTCGCCGGTGGCGCGGGTGTGCGTGCCGCCGCAAAGCTCCATCGAGTAACCATTCAATTGCCCGGCCTCGCCGCCGATCTGGACGACGCGGACGTTGTCGCCGTATTTTTCGCCAAAGAATTGCATCACGTCTTTGCGGCCTTTGACGTCGTTGTGCAGGACTTCGGTCCAAGAGACGCCGGCGTTTTCGAGAATGCGTTCGTTGACGAGCTTCTCGATATCGGCGACCTGCACGGGCGTGAGCGGCGCGCTGTTGAAGTCGAAGGTCAACTTGTCCGGGCCGACGAATGAACCTTTCTGCGACGCTTCCTTGCTGGCGACTTCGTGCAACGCCCAGTGAAGCAAATGCGTGACGGTGTGATGGCGTTGGATGGCTTGGCGGCGCGGGGCGTCCACGCGAAGCACGACTTCCTCGCCAATCGCGGGAGGAGTTTCGCTTTCCACAACATGCAGCCAGGTATTGCCAGACTTTTGCGTGTTTGTGATTCGCAGCGGCGCGCGACCAGTCGCCGCCAGAAAGATTTCGCCCGTGTCGCCGACCTGACCGCCCATCTCGGCGTAACAGGAGCTGGCGTCGAGGATGACGGCGGTCTTGTCCTTTACGGCGACGACTTCGAGAACCTTCGCCGCAGTCTGCAGCGCATCGAAGCCAACGAACTTCGTGGGCGTGGTCGTCTCGACTTGCGAGAGCGAAATGACTTCTTTCTTCTGCGCGGCGCGGGCGCGATTGCGCTGCTCTTCCATCAACTTTTCAAATTCCTCTTTATCAACCCCGACATGACCTTCACGCGCCATCAACTCGGTCAAATCGAGAGGGAAGCCATAAGTGTCATACAGCTTAAAAGCAAATTCACCACTGATATACGGATTAAGAATCCCCGGTTTTGGTGTCGCTACCTGCTTTGCATTGGGGTTGCTCTCAAGTTTAATGCGGATGACTTCCTCGTTAAACAAAGCTATGCCGCGATCTAGGGTTTTATTGAATGTCTCTTCCTCGATGCGGATGACGTCTTGGACATGCTGCTTCTTGGCGCGGATTTCAGGGAAAATGTCACCCATTGTGGCAGCGAGCACATCCACGAGTTTGTAGAAGAACGGTTCGTGGAAACCGAGCGTCCGGCCATAACGCACCGCGCGGCGGAGGATGCGACGCAGCACATAATTGCGGTCGGTGTTGCCGGGTTGGATGCCATCAGCAATCGCAAAGCTCAACGTACGGATATGGTCTGCGATAACTCGGAACGCAATATCTACACTTTGTTGGTGATCCTGTGCAGCCAGCGCTTCGCCTTGGATGGCAAGGGTCGGCAATGTGGAGGTGTAGCGTTTGCCGCTGAGTTTTTCGATGGCGTCGAAGATCGGGCGGAAGATGTCGGTCTCGTAGTTGGAAATCTTCGCGTTCTTGAAATCGGTCAGGCCCTTCGTGCCTTGGATGATGCTGGTCACGCGCTCGAAGCCCATACCGGTGTCCACGTGTTTGGCGGGCAGCGGCGCGAACGTGCCGTCCGGGTTCGCGTTAAACTGGATGAAGACGTTGTTCCAGATCTCAATGCACCTGGCGTCGCCTTTGTTGACGAGTGAGCCGCGCGTGTTGCCGTCGGGCGTGAGGTCCACATGGATTTCGGTGCAGGGACCGCACGGGCCGGTTTCGCCCATCATCCAGAAATTATCCTTCTTGTTTCCGGGGACGATGTGGAGTTTCGGATCGCAACCGGCGCCCTGGAATTTTTTGACCCAGAACATCGCGGCTTCCTGATCGGCGATCTGGAACGGGGACGCGTTCGCGTTCGGCGGAATGTAGGTCTGCGACGTCATCGCGAGGACGAGGACTTGTTCAAGTTCGATGGCCCACTTCTGTTCCCAACCGGGTTCGCCGAGATACGGACAGAAGACGGTCGCGTAGAGACGTTGCGGCGGAAATTTCCAGACCTTCACGACGAGTTCCCACGCCCAATCAATGGCTTCGGGCTTGAAGTAATCGCCGAAGGACCAGTTGCCGAGCATCTCGAAGAACGTGTGGTGATAGGTGTCGAGGCCGACATCGTCGAGGTCGTTGTGCTTGCCACCGGCGCGGATGCATTTCTGGGTGTCGGCGGCGCGACCGGGGGTGTAGGGGCATTGAGTCTGGCCGAGGAAGATGGGCACGAACTGGTTCATGCCGGCATTGGTGAACAGCAGGTTGGGGCTGTCCGGCATGAGCGAGGACGAGGGCACGATGGTGTGTTGCTTGGACTTGAAGAAGTTCAAGAACGACTGGCGGATCTGGGTTGATGTCATGGCAAAATTAAAATTGTAGCGGCGGTCTATGACCGCCGAAGCGATGTGCTCGCAACCTGCAACGGCGGTCACAGACCGCCGCTACAGTGAGGACGGCGCGGTGCACCGTCCCTACCTAAAATCAGGCCGGGGAGCTTAGCGGAATCCAACGGGGTGAAGCGAGCCGAAGTTTTGGCCCGGGGCCAGAACAGTTTTGCTTGAACTGAGATAGCATCAAACAGTGTTACGTCAAGTATTTGAATCAAAACCGTTACAATAACGGGATTGCGCCATCCCAGCTTCTCAAGCCATAGTATGGGAGGTCAGACCCTGACCTACCCAAGGTGCTAATATAGCAAAGTAGTTATCATGTTGTCACACTCGTCACCTGTGTTACCAGGCCAGTTCAGCCGCCGGGAATTCCTGCGGCGCTACGGCATTGCGTCGAGTGCGCTCACGCTCAGCCCGTTCTTGCTGGAACGGTTGTCCACGGCACTAGCGGCCACGGCGAATTTCACTCGGGTCTATAAGGTCAAGAACGGCGATTGTTTCCAGAACACCGCCAAGTTATGGGAGATGCTCGGCGGCCCGACGAAATACATCGGCGCAACGGACGTGGTGGTCATTAAAGGCAACGCACAATGGCCGTATCAAGGCTACACCCACACTGGCTGCATCAAGGGCGTCATTGACCAAATCCTAGCCATCCCAAATTTCTCGGGTGAGGTCATCATCTGCGATAATGTCCAGCAAGGCGGCACGGCGGGACAATTCGCCTTCGACATGCCGGTCAGCTACCGCACACGCAACTGGCCGGATCATAGTTGGAATTCCCTTGCTGCTGCGTATCAAGCCGCCGGCAAACCCGTTTCGTGTAAGCAATGGGTCTGCGGTCCGTGGCGCAGCATCACCTTCCCGGGCACGTCCGTATGGAATCCCGCCAACGGCGAAGGCTGGACACGCACGTTTTTCAATCACGCGGGACTGAATCTTTTCCTCAGCTCACCCGTGTTCCGATCCCCGCTGAACACCAACCGGTTGATTGATATCCAGAACGGCGTCTGGGAAAACGGCGCATACACCGGACGGAAGGTGAAGACCATCTTCATGCCGACGTTGAATAATCACGGCGTCGGCAGCGACGACTACGCGGGCATCACCAGCGCCATTAAAACCTTCTTCGGCGCCACGGAAATACCGGTTTTTGAAGATTCATTGTGGAATGGATACTACCATATCCACAGCGCTAGTTATACGCAGCAACTGGCAAGCTCCGCCACCGTCGCGGGAGAACTCGTGGGGCGCTTCCTGAACCTGATGTATCGCCCGAATCTGTTCATCACCGCCGCCATGTGGTCCGGTCACTACAGTCGCACGGGGGCGGCCACGGAAACCAAAACCATGCTCGCGTGCGAAAATCCGGTCACCCTCGATTACATCGCATGCCGCGACGTAATTTCGCCGTATGCGTCGTGGTTAAATCCGGCCCAGAACAATAACACGCGCAAACAGATTCTTGGCTGCCAGAGCCAAGGGATCGGCACGATTGATCCACAGCAGATCGAGGTATTGGAATACGACTTCAACAATCCCACGGCCAACCGGCTTGATGTGGAGCGCAAGCTCCGTGACTTCAAGGCTGGCCAAGCCACCGAGCAGGACGTGAAGAGCGTCATCAAGCTCTACATGGACAGCAACTAGACGGCAGCAACATGCGGCACGGACGTTTCACATTTTTACTTGGCGGGCTGCTGGCGTTGGGCAACAGCGCGGGCGCAACCTTGAACACCTTGTCCCGCGCCTTGGAACGCACGACTGCGCAGACCAATGCTGCGATGATCGTCACCGTCCGCTTCACCAACACCTCCCCCAACGCGGTGCGCGGCTTTTATTACGCCGACCAACTGCCGTCGGCTTTGAATGTAACCACGCTTTCCGTGCGACTTAACGGCGTGGCTACCACCAATTACACCGAGGAAATCGGACTGGACGGCGACGTTTATTCCGGCTGCACGCCGCATCGCTGGTTGTTTGAACGCCCGGAAAAACCGACGGTGACCAATCAGATCCCAGCGCAGGCCACGGCGGAAATCGTCTTCGCCCTCACCGCCACGAACTCGGGCACGTTTGCCTTGCAACCGGCGGCGTGGGTCGGCTTTGATCGCGTGCTGACCAATGCGCTGTTCGGCTTCGATACGGCCACTGCACCTCCGGCCGTCAGCTTTCTCACCACGCTGGCCAACGCGCCGTTGCACATTGGCCTCACCAACGGTCGCGCGCGGTTGACGTTCACTACAGAAGCCAACGTTGCCTACCAAGTGCAATACACGGAAAACCTGGGCACGACCACCTGGACGGCGTTGACAAACTTCACTGGCTCCGGCGGGCTGATGCTCGTGGAAGATCCGGTCCCGCTCCGCCCGGCCCGCTTTTATCGCACGCGCATTCCGTAATGCGACCAGCTGACGCCAGTCGTGCCAGCTGGCATTCGGTGACACGAAGCCCTACTCATTGATGCCCCAACGCGGGGTGCCGACGGACAACGTCGCCAAGGCACGCGTTCCCTCCCCCAACGCCATGGCCCCAAGGTGCGGCGGAATCGCGATGACGTCCAACCGAGCGGCGCGGGGCGGCATGATCGGAGTTGCAGCGACGAAATCCACCAATTCGCTCGACCCGAATTTTCCAGCGGCCTGCGTGATAAAATCCAATCCCACGCGCGACGCAAGATTGCCCAAAGCAGAAAGCCAGCGTTCGTAGCTGTTCGTGCCCTTGGCTTCCATCTGGCCGGTGTAGAGCGCCACCAACACGCGCTTCGCATCATCATGAGCGCGCGGCCAGCGGGCCGCCCAATCCTCGAGCAGAAAGAGCGTCTCGTAATCCGCGCCACATGCCACGATGACCATGTCGGCGTGTTCCAAGCGCGGCATCGCCACCTGCGTCTGATCCACCAGCGGCAACATGTCCAGCCGCCACAACTTCACCTCAAAGGCGTAATCAGCGCCGAGATCGCGGCAGAAGGATTCGTAGGTGCGCATCGCGCGCACGCCGGACGGAGCGTTATCATACAGGATCACGACTTGGAAGGATTGGATGAGGCTGGCAGACATAGTTTCTAACGGTTCGTGTTTCAGTTTGTTCGTATTCAACTTCAAGGCTCGCTGCGGGTCTGGTCAGCGGAGCGTTCATGGTTTTACCCCGACCCGATGCTGGGAGCGTATCAGGAGAACCGGCCCCGCCTATTGGGAAGCTCCCGAATCCGGTGTAAGTCCCCCGGCACGACAGCGCTAAGCAATCCCCTTAACTCGAATGGGGAGGCCGACGAATGCAGGGAAAACAACACGCTGTATTGCTGGAAGTTAAAACGATGGCCGCACTTGATTTCCAATCCAAGCGCGGCGACGCGATGCCTGAAAGTAGCGGCGACGCCTCGTTCCAGTCAGGACTTGTTCGCCGCCGCCCAGCCGATGGCGAAGCGCAGGAATTCCGGCGTGGTGCGAAATCCCATCTTCGCTTTGATGTTGGCGCGATGCACGTCCACGGTCTTGGGACTGAGCCGCAATTTTTGCGCGATCTCCTCCACCGACCAGCCTTCGCCGAACAGGCGCACGACGTCGAGCTCGCGATCGCTCAATTGCTCTTCAGGATTTCCCTCGGGCTTGCGGCGCGGCGCGGAAAAGTTACCGAGGATGCGCGCAGACATGCGTTCCGTCACAAACACCTGACCGTCCAACACGCGCCGGATCGCCGCGATGAGCATGTCCGCGCCTTCCTGCTTCATGAGATACCCGCGTCCACCCGCGCGCAACACCCGGGTGGCGTAATAAGATTCGTCCTGCATCGAAACCACCAGCACCGCCAGCCGCGGAAACTGGGTCTGCAAATCCTTGAGCAACTCCAGCCCGTTCTTATCCGGCAAATTCAGATCGAGCATCACCAGGTCCGGCGACAACTCCATCACCGCCTGCAACGCCGCCGCCGCCGAGCCGACCTCAGCACAGACTTCCAGCCCGGGATCGCGATTGATCAATTCCGCCTGCCCGCGGCGCATGATGGGATGATCATCCACGATGAGCACCCGCTTCTTCGCCAGCGGCGCGCCCGCGACGGGCACCGTGACTCCGGGAAAAAACTCCGGTTGTTGCGAAGACGCAATTGTTTTGATTTTGCGAGTCATAGCGTCATTTCCTTTCTGAGAGCATCAAAGCAGGCGTGCCATTCGGCCCGGTCGGAGCGACATTGGGCACACGACAAACAATGGCAACGCCGCTCCCCACCGCCGCTTGCACCGAGAACTGTCCCCCGAGCAAGACCGTGCGATGTTTCATCGTCTGCATTCCGAGGCCGCTGCCGCCGGAAGGATTGCGCAGACCACCGCCATTATCGGTTACGTCGAGTTGCACCGAATCGTCGCCAGCCGCGAGTTTGATCACAATGCGCGATGCACCGCTGTGCTTGAGCGCGTTATTCAGCGCCTCCTGCGCGATGCGATACAACGCCGTGGCCGTGCGAACGTCGTGGACCGCGACAGGCAACGGACAATCGAACCAGCACTCCAACTGGCGTTCCTGTGTGATGCGTTCGCACAATGCCTCCAGCGCGTGCATCAAACCATCCGGCTCGGGCGGGACAGGATGCAAACCTCGCGCAACGTTGCGCGTTTGCTCCAACGCTTCCTTCACGAGTTGATGAATGTCGTCGGCCTGGCGCGTCGGGGTCGCCGGGCGTTTGCGGAGATCATCCGCCAGCATCCGGCTCAGATACAACAAGCCACCCAATTGCTGGCCGAGACCGTCGTGCAGATCGCGCGCGATACGACCGCGCTCCGTTTCGGCAGCGTCCTCCAGCGCGTTTTCGAGCCGCCGCTGTTCGCTTAAATCGAGCACCATCGCCACGAACTCCCGCCGCTCGCCCGGCAGCATCACCCGATTGCACAACACCGGCACGCGCCGACCATCCTTGTGCAGGAACGCCTGCTCCACCGGCCCGACGACCCCGCGCGCTTGCAATTGTTGCATCGCAGCATTCTCCGCCACACGAAACTCCAGCGCGAGCAACGCCGGAAACGTCACTGCCCGCGCAGTAAATTCTGCCGCCGTCCACCCGACCATTTCCACAAATGCCGCGTTCGCCTCGCAGATCTTTCCCTCGGGCGCGACGAACGCGATGCCGATTTGCGCTGCGTCCACCATACGCCGCAGCCGTTCGCGCTCGCGCCGCAACGCCGACTCATTCAACCGCCGCTCCGTAATATCGCGCACGAGCAACACCAGCGCCGGCTGGCCGGAATACTCGATTCGGCTGACCGTGATGTCCACCGGCACAGCGTGCCCGTCCACCGTCCAGGCAAAACCTTCCACCTCGTGCAATTCGCCAGTGACCAATCGCCAAAATTCTTTTTTCACGACAGCCCGCTGCTCCGGCGGAACTAGATCAAAGACATGTTTGCCCACGAGTTCGGCGCGCGGCATTCCATGCAGCCGGCACGCGGCGGGATTCACGTCGAGCACCCGGCCTTTCAAATCCTCCACGAACACCGCGTCTGGTGAGTAATCGAAGAGATTCCGAAACCGCTGCTCACTCTCCTGCAACGCCTGCTCCGCTTCCTTGCGCGGCGTGATGTCCTGCACGATACCCGCCACGTGCCGGATCGCGCCGGAAGCGTCCTGCCGGTAACGCCCCGCCGCAAAGATCCATCGCACTGCGCCGTCCTGACGCCGGATGCGACACTCGAAATCCCAATCCGCCTGCTGCGCAGTGGCGCGACGGAATTTTTCGTCCACCGCTGCGCGATCCGGGGGCAGCACGTGTTCGAGGAACATTTCATAAGTCCACTGCGGCAGAAGTTCGGCGTAACCGAAGATGCGATCATGTTCGATGGAGCGATAGGCCGCGTGTGTGACAAGGTCCAAATCCCACGCACCCGTGTGGATAGTTTCCAGCGCGAACCGCAGCCGTTGCTCACTCTCACGCAACGCCGCTGCCGTGCGCTTGCGTTCAGTGATGTCCAATACCGTGCCAACAAAACTCACCGCGCGCCGCGTCGCACCTTCGCCCTCGAAGACCACCGCTCCCTGCGCCTCCACCCAGCGTTGCGTACCGTCGGAACGGTTGATGCGATATTCCATCGCGAAGGGTTGCGGATCGTCCGGATTCAATGCCGCCGCCACCCGTGCCAGCAATCCCGCGCGGTCGTCCGGGTGGATGATGCGATTGATGATTTCATCGTTGGGACTTTGATGGCCTTGGACACCGAAAATTTCCTCGTAGCGATCATCCCACGAGGAAATGCCGGTGACCGGATCGAAATGCCACCAACCCATGCGCGCCGCGTCGAGCGCGAGCCGCCGCTGCTGCGCACTGCGCTCGCGGTCAGCATCGGCGCGTTTGAGCGCAGTGATGTCCTGCACCGTGCCGAAACCGCCGCGCAATTTTCCATCTGGCCCAAACTCCATCTCCGCCTTCTCGCGCACCCACTTCACCGTGTCACCCACACGGATGCGATGCTCGACTTCATAAGGCGCACCTTGCAATGCCGCCTGCCAGGTGCGTTCCACTTTCTCGCGATCCTCGGGATGCACCGTCCCCATGAAACTTGCGTGTGTCATCGACGTGCCCGGCAGGATGCCGAACATCCGGTAGGTTTCCTCCGACCACTGAATCTGCCCGCTGCGCACATCCGAACGCCAGCTGCCCAACTGCGCGACCGCTTGGGCGTGATTCAAATCCGCCTGGCTCTGGCGCAACGCTTGTTCCGCCGCTGTCTGCTCAGTGCGCCGCCGCAATACCACGCGCATGAACCCCGCCCCGAGTCCGGTGGAAAACAAACTTCCCGCCAGCACCGAGAACGAAAACCACGTCCACACTGGAGCAGGATTTGCCGGCCAGCAGGATACTGCCCAGATGCGATCCGCAAACCGCACCTCACCACGCCAATGCCAGTCCTCCGCCCGTGGCGTTGCTGCCGTTGCTGCCGCCGGTCTACCGTTGAGACGATAAATCGTCTGCGGCGAGTTCGATGCCGTGGCCGACGTGATCATCACATCCATGTCGGCAAACAAGCGATCCGACGCCGCCAGATCCAACAACCGCGCCACCCGCACCAACGCCCGGCTGTAGCCGATGAAGCCGTCACCGGTCCCGGGAACGACCGGCAACACTGCCGGTCGGCCAACTGGTGCGAAGACCATCACGACTTGAACATCAGTTGTGCCCGGTTCGCGACGCAGCAAGCGAACTGCATCCGTGGCGCTGGCTTTGCCGGTCTGCCGGGCGCGTTGCATCGCGGCGGCCCGCGTCGGTTCGGAGCTGGGATCGTAGCCCAACGCAATTTGGTTCGCGGGCTGCGGTTCAACGTAGAGCACGGGAAAATATTCTGCCCGTTCCGCCGCTGGCTGATAAATTCCCGGTTTGGTGCTGTCGCGGATTTCATACCCCGGCAGTCCGTTGGAGCGGACTGTTGCGATGAACGCAGCCCGCTCTGCCGCTCGGATGCGCGGTAGCCATTCGAGCGCGAGGATTTCCTCGTGTTGCGCCAGCACACTAGTGGCGAAAGATTGAAATTCCCCTCGACTCACCGCGCCGTCGCTCTGCAATAGCGCCTTCACGGAATAGACCGCTTCCACCGTGCGATCGAGGGTGCGTTGCAACAATTCACACCGGTCCTTGGCCGCGACCGTAAAAGTTCGGTGCGCGTCGGCCCGCTCCAAGCCACAGGTCAGTGCGAACAAACCGCCGGAGAGAATCACCCCCACGCCCAGAATGAGCCCGACCAGATTGTAGTCGGACAGCCGAGCCGGAACACTCGGTTTGGCAGAGACGACCGCATGGTTGCCGACGTCGCGCATCGCTGCCTCATTAAAAGGACGATACTACCCGCGCCCCAGGCTGCAAGTGGCGCGTTGACGATGAGAGTCATCGCGCCCAGCGCGGTTCGTCGCGACAATATGCCGGACAGGGGGAATGCGGGAATGCTGTGCCTCTGGTTTAACGCCAATACCGGGCCGAACGCAACCCTTCTTTAGCGGACCAACCAAAAATAATTCACGGGACGGATATAACGAGGTAACACCAGCCTCAAAGCCAAATTCTATTTTCGCTCGGGCCGCGGATTCTCTAGCCTGCACAACGTTAAGTCTTTGCCAAATGAACAATCTCCATCTTGCGGTTCAATTCTTTCTCCAGATTGCCGTCATCCTGCTGTTCTGCCGGATGGTCGGTGCAGTCGCAGCCCGGTTCGGCCAACCCCAAGTGGTAGCGGAGATGATCGCGGGGGTATTGCTCGGACCGTCGCTATTCGGATTGCTCGCGCCAGAAGCCCAACAATGGCTGTTCCCTTGGGACAAAACCCAGACCACCCGCGATACGCAAAGCTACCTGTTCCCCGCGTCGCAACTCGGCCTCGCACTCTACATGTTCGTGGTCGGGATGGAATTCCGCGTGGATATCGTCCGCAAGAAAATCAAAAGCTCGGTGGCCGTTTCCGTGGCGGGCATGGTGACGCCGTTCGTGCTCGGCGCAGGACTGGCCTGGATCTTATTCCATCACACCGAACTCTTCCCAAAGAAGACCAATCTGATGGAAGCCATGCTCTTCCTCGGTGCATCCATGTGCATCACGGCGTTTCCGATGCTGGCGCGCATCATCCATTTTAAAAAACTCGCGGGCACGACGATGGGCACCGTGGCGCTGGGTGCGGGCGCGATCGACGATGCGACCGCATGGTGTCTCTTGGCGGTGGTTCTGGCTAGCTTCGACCAAAACTTCAGCCACGCGGCGCTCAACATCGGCGGTGGCATCGCCTATGTCAGCATTACTCTGCTGTTGATCAAACCACTCCTGGACCGCCTCGAAGCTTTGGATGCAAAAGGATGGCGTGCTCACTGAGGCAGGGCTCGTCGTCGGATTGGCCTTAATGGGTTTAGGCGCATGGTTCACAGATTTGATCGGCCTGCACGCGGTATTCGGCGCGTTCGTGATGGGCGCCGCGATGCCGCGGGGCGTGATGACACGGGATTTGATCGGTCGCATTCAACCGCTTACCGTGGCCCTGTTACTACCGTTGTTCTTCACCTACTCCGGCCTCAACACCAAGATCGGCCTGCTCAATTCCAGCTTCCTTTGGTTGATGTGCGGCGCGATTTTATTCGCTGCCATTGTTGGCAAAGGCGTCGCCTGTTGGCTCGCGGCCCGCTGGACCGGCATCTCGAACCGCGAAGCGCTCGGCATCGGCACTTTGATGAACGCGCGCGGCCTCATGGAACTCATCATCATCAACATCGGCCTCCAACGCGGTGTCATCTCAGAGGGACTCTTCGCCACGCTCGTCATCATGGCGGTGGTCACCACGCTGATGGCCTCGCCCATCTTCGAACGCCTCGTCGGCACCGGCACCTACAAAGCCGAGCGGGAAAACGAGGTCAATCGCTCTGCGCCAACGTCGTGACGTCCAGCCGCGTTCCCAAGGCGTTCCCCCCGCAACCCCGCGTCGTGCGCCAGCTATTGCGAAACGAACGCACCGCGTTACAAAACACAAACAATCCGAAGTCCTCATGGACAAACGCCGGCAGAACACCGACTATCCGCCGACGTTTCCTCAACCATGAAGACCGGCAAAGATTTAATTCTCGCAACCAAACCCTACGCAGCCGATGTGCCGGCCCGCAGTTGGTGGTATTTCGCCTCCACCGTGCTCCTGCTGACGGCGGCTTACGCCGGCACCGTCTGGAATTTTCATTACTCGGGAAAAGTGGTCTGCGGCGTTCTGGCCGGGCTGCTCCTGCTCCGGTTGTTCGTCATTTATCATGACCAGCAACATCATGCGATCCTGCCGAAATCCCGGGTCGCCGAAACCTTGATGCGCTGGTTCGGCATCCTGTGCCTCAGCCCGAGCAGCATCTGGCGTAGTTCCCACAACTATCACCACAAGCACAACTCCAAGCTTCGTAGCGCCCACATCGGCTCGTTCCCGATCATGACGCGGGAGGCGTATTTGCGGGCGTCCCAAGGCGACCGCTTCCGCTACCTGTTCATGCGGCATCCGCTGACCATCCTGTGCGGTTACGTCTTTGTCTTTCTGCACGGCATGTGCCTGTATCCGTTTCTCAACAAGCCGAAGGAACATTTTGACTGTCTGATCGCGTTCCTCCTGCATCTGGCCATCGGTGTAACGCTCACTTATTTCCTCGGCTGGCCGGAACTGGTGTTGACCTTGGTGCTCCCGCATTTCGTCGCCAGCGCCATCGGCACCTATCTGTTCTACGCCCAGCATAATTTCCCCGGCGTGTCGTTTTATGACCGGGACGGTTGGGCATATGAGAAGGCCGCACTCGAATCTTCCAGCTTCATGGCCATGAATCCCGTCTTGAACTGGTTCACCGCCAACATCGGCTACCATCACATCCACCATCTCAACGCCAAGATCCCGTTCTATCGGCTGCCAGAGACACAGGCGTCCCTTCCCGAATTGCAGACGCCCAAGACGACCTCCCTGCATCCGCGCGACATTATCCACTGTTTGCGCCTGAAAGTCTGGGATGTTCAAGCCCAAGAAATGATCAGCCTCCGACAGTGCCTGGCCACGACGAAATCCGAATCCGCCTGATTTCGGTCGCGCCGGCCCGTTGCGCTGCCGCCATTGGGTTCGCGGGCTCCAGACTTTACGCGGCGACAAATTAACTTAGATTCTCCGCATGGCCGAACTGGAGAACGCCGAATTCTTCCGCCTGCTCAAACCGGCGGAACTGGCGTCCGTCAAAACTGCCGCCCAAGACCGCACGTTCGCCGCCGACCAGAAAATTTTCCGTGAAGGCGACCCTGGCGACGGACTCTACGTTGTCAAATCCGGCCAGGTGGAAATCTCTGGCACACTCAGCAGTGGCCGACGACAAGTCTTCTCACAGATCGGGCCGGGCCAGATCTTTGGCGAGATGGCCGTCATCGAGCAACTCCCCCGGTCCGCCTGCGCCATCGCGGTGCAGCCTACCGCCGTTGCATTTCTCTCGCGCGATGAAATGCAAAAACTCATCGAGAAAACTCCGACGCTCGCCACCGCCCTGCTTCAACTCGTGAGTCATCGCCTGCGGGAATTTGACCGACATTACCTGCGCGAAGTTGTCCAAGCCGAACGGCTCGCCGCCGTGGGACAATTTGCCCGCTCCATCATCCACGACCTGAAGAATCCGCTGAACATCATCGGCCTCACCACGGAATTGTTTGGACGCGCAGATGCGACCGAGGCCACGCGAGCCGCCGCCAAGGAACGCATCACCCGCCAGCTTGATCGCATCAACGGTCTTGTTACCGACATGCTTCAGTTCACGCAAGACAGCCAGGCACTCACATTTGCGCAGGTGAACTACGAACGGTTCATCCATCAGCTCGTCGGCGAACTGCAACCAGAGTTCGAGTATCACTCCATCACTTTGCAATACGCCAATCCGCCGCCTGCCGTCACCTTGCGGATGGATGCCAAGCGCTTGCGGCGCGTGTTTTACAATCTCACGCATAACGCCGCCGATGCAATGGGTGACAAGGGCGCGCTCACGCTCCGTTTTTCGCAAGCCAACGGCGAACTCATTACTGAACTCGCCGACACCGGGCCAGGTATCGCGCCGGAAATCATTGAACGCCTCTTTCAGCCCTTCGCTACGCACGGCAAGGCGCATGGCTCGGGACTGGGGTTATCCATTTGCAAAAAGATCGTCGAAGATCACGGCGGACACATCAACGCCCGAAATGATCCGGCGGGTGGCGCGGTGTTCTCGTTCGCGTTACCTTTACACGCAACTCCGAAGCCCTGAACGCACACGCTGAGTCGTAGCAATTCAACGAATGGCGAAATCAACCCGCCCCGCTCATAGCTTGCCTTTGCCACGTCCCCTGTCCTTGCCTGAATCAAAGTCTGGCTTGTGTCCTTTTCCTTCTCGCGGGCGTGCCGGCTTGACGGAAGGCTCTTGCTTCGGGGACGGTTCTACCGGCCGCACTTGGTCGTTTTTAGCCGGTGGTGCAACTTCAGAAGGGTTCGGCTTTAGCGGTGACTCCGGCGTTCCACTTGGAGGCTGGACAGGCTCGGGCGTTGGCGGCTTGGTCGCCTTTTCATTCGGTTTAGGGATTTCCTGCGCTTCATTGTGCGGCATCGGAGCGCGTTCGACCACCTGTTGAACCGGCACTTCCTGGATCTTTCGCCCCGTCGCTTTTTGCACCACGGCGACGCCTGGTCCTTCGTTGATCACGACTTTCTGTCGCGCCCCATCAATGGTCCGGTTCGCCCGTTTGACCTCGGTGATCTCCTTTGTTTGATTGATGATCTTGGTGTCATTAACGACCACACTGGTCAGGCGGACTCGTTCATGGAAACGGCCAACGGCCACAAAACCAAACAACGGCGGCGCGATCACCACGCCCCGCGGCGGGCATGGCACCCAACCGATAAATCCACCCCCGACACGCCAGTAAACCCACGCCGGCGCCCACTCGACATCCGGCACCCAGAACCAACCGATTTCCGAATCATAAACCCAGCGGCCATAGTGGTAACAAGCCCACGCCCACGGCTCGTCACTTTCCCAATACCAGCCGCAATCCGTCCAAACCCAGCGTCCTTCACAATACGGTCGCCAGCCAACCGGAACGCTGGTCGGTCGCCAGCAACGGCCATAGGTGCGGATTTCTGCCCAAGACCCGTGCGCCGCGAGCGGCACATCGAAATCAGCCTTGGCCCGGACCTGCACCGTCGCCGATACGCTGACATTGGCGGGCGTGCTGAGCGGCCCAACCAACCACAATCCGCCCAGCACCCCGATCCCCACAATTTTAGCCAGTGTCTTCATATACACAGCCCTCACAGGTTGATGAAATACCTTGTGACTATTGCTCGTTGATCTTCGCAGTATGTGCGCCTTCGGTTTCCGCGAGGTTCGCATCACGACCGATCCGGTTCGCCACTAACACACCGTCTGCGGCCTCGTAACTGAACTCAACTTTGTCACCAATGCGCAAATCACGCAGGCTGGCGTCTGGCTTGTTAGCCACCACGATGCGGCAACCGTCCGCGAGGTTGAATTTCTTTTCCGACATCAAACTACGGGCCTTCACCGTTTTCGTAGCGGCGTCCAATGCTTGGATCGTTCCGACAAAGGTCTCGGCTTTTTGCTCTATCTTGCGA
The DNA here is from genome assembly GCA_049840435.1 of Verrucomicrobiota bacterium. GTDB lineage: Bacteria > Verrucomicrobiota > Verrucomicrobiia > Limisphaerales > JADLHS01 > JADLHS01. Next base: position 72,068 of record JASGKY010000042.1, read on the forward strand.
GCAGTCATGTCCCCGTCCGCCGGATCATAGGCGATGTTCACCGTGTGCCCGACCTTGAGGTTGTCCAACGCACCGACGCGGCGATCCTTAAGAATCACCCGGCAGTTGTCCGCAATGCTCAACTCCCGCGTCCGCGTCCCCGCCTTCACGGCGAGCAAGCGCTTGTCTGGGTTGATGGCAGTGATCTGCCCCTTGAGCTCCAAGTTGTGCTGAACAATCTCTCCCGCCACGAGCACGCCGAGCACATTTTGATAATGCACGTCCACCTTTTGGCCGACGCGCAGATCACTCAAAGCCGCAGCTGGCTTGTCTTCGAGCGAGATTTTGCACGCCTCCGCCGTGTTGAACGTTTTGCTGAACATCGTGCCTTTCACCGACACCGTCTTCTCCACGGCGTCAATGGCCGAGATTGTGCCCTGATAAACTTTCTCATTGATGGTGGCGTCTTTGTCTTTGGTCGCGGACGTATCATCGCCGAATACCGGGCTGGCCCAGACCAAGCCCGCAACGACCACTGCCAACGTGGTCAGAGTCCGAGGAAACAATGTTTTCATTTGCAATCCTTTCGTTGATTGACGTTTGGTTATCTGCCCGCCCCTTTCCCCGCCATCCACAGCGTCGCCGCTGCAACAACAGGAATTCCACCGGCGTTAACTTTCGCAAACCGATGGAAAACCGGGCGAAGATGATTCTGCAGATTTCGTGCCTCAACGAAGAAAGGCCGCCAGCGTGGTTAAAACAGAAAGATTGCGGCACGACAAAGCAGTACAGAGGAACATTCCAAACCACTGATGGAACAGTTCGAGCCACGCCCGGCTCTGCATGTGACGCAAAGCCGAAGTTATTTGCCCTGTTCGCCGCGAATGTGATGCAGACCAAGCTGCACGAGTTTTTCGCGCATCTTCAATCGCGTCACCCCGAGCCATCGCGCTGCTTTGGCTTGATTGCCCTGCGCCAGTTGAATCGCCTGCTTGAACAGCTCCGGCTCCAAATCCGCGATCAGGCGCGCATACGCATCCTGCAGGTCACCGCCCTGCACCCGCGCCAGCAACTCGGCGATGTAGGCCGCGTGCGTTTGCTGCGAACTGGCGACAGGTTTCCGCGCCTTGGCCAACACCTGCTGCACATGTTCCTGACTGATGGGAAATGGTTTTGCCAGCAACAATGCCTGCCGCACGACATTTTCCAGTTCGCGCACATTGCCCGGCCACGGCTGGCTTTGCAGCACGGTCATGGCCTCCGGTTGCACGGCGGGTGATTCAAGGGCTAGTTCCTTGCCGTAACGTTGGATGAAATATTTTGCCAGCAACGGAATATCCTCCGCGCGTTCGCTCAACGGCGGCAACGTGATCGTCACCACGCTCAGGCGATAAAACAGATCCTCGCGAAATTCCTTTTCCACAATCGCCGCCTCGAGATCGCGATGCGTCGCCGCCAGCACCCGCACGTCCACGGGAATGTTGGCTTCGCTCCCGAGCCGCTGGATGCAGCGCTCCTGCAACACGCGCAGCAGCTTGCCCTGCGTGTTGGCGTTGAGGTCGCCGATTTCATCGAGGAACAGCGTTCCGCCATTGGCCTGTTCAAAGCGGCCGATCCGCCGCGCTTGCGCCCCGGTAAACGCGCCGCGTTCGTGCCCAAACAATTCACTTTCCAGCAACGCGTCAGGAATCGCCGCGCAGTTCACCGCAATGAACGGCTTGTCCGCCCGATCGCTGTGCTGATAAATCGCGCGCGCGATCAATTCCTTGCCCGTGCCGGTCGAACCACGGATCAACACTGTCGCCGACGTGGCCGCCACCCGCCCGATTTCCTTGTAGATGGCCTGCATCGCGCGGCTTTTGCCGACGATGGCCGAACGGTTCAGGCTCGCTTCGCCCATTTCCACCGGCTCGGACATCAAGCGATTGTTCGCCACCGCGGCGCCGAGCAAATCGAGCAATTCATCCGCCTCGAACGGTTTGAGCAGATAATCGTACGCGCCGAGCTTGGTTGCTTCGATGGCCGTCTCGGTCGTGCCGTGCGCCGTCATGAGCAGGATCGGTTGCTTTGGTTTGGCCGCGTGCAATTGCGCCACGAGTTCCAAACCACTCAACCCCGGCAGCCGCAGGTCCGTGATGACGACGCTGTAATCGCGTTCGCGCGCCTGGGCCAGACCGGTGTCGCCGCGCCCGACAGTGTCCACGTCGTAGCCTTCGTCTTGCAGCACTTTTTGCAACGACGCGGCGGTACCGGCATCGTCTTCGATCAACAGGATTTTAGGTTTCATGCTCGTTCCATCGCGGCAGCACCACGCTGAAGGTTGTGCCTTGGTTAAGTTCCGTTTGATAACGCAATTCGCCGCCGTGTTTTTCCACAATGCGGGCAGCGATGGGCAAGCCCAAACCCGTGCCCCCCTCCTTCGTCGTGAAGAACGGATCGAACAAGCGCAACTGCACATCGCGCGGAATTCCTTTGCCATCGTCCGTCACCTCCAGCGCCACCATGCCGTCGCGCCGTCCCTCGAAGCGCACACTCAACGTGATGACGCCATTCTGCCCGATGCTCTCGGCGGCATTGCGGACGAGATTGATGAGCACCTGCTTGATCTGCGCCATGTCCGCCCTCAACCACGCTGGCGCGCCAGGCACGAGCTTCAGTTGGATGGCGGACTTTTCCAACTGCGGTCGCAACAGGTCACAAACCTCCTGCAACACCCGTTGCGCCGGGATCGTCGTCAGCTCCGGTTCGGACGGTCGCGCAAACCGGAGAAAATCCTGCACGATTCGCTCGAGCCGGCTGATTTCATTGCCGATCATGGCGGCGTCTTCGTTGTTGGCATCAGCCGCGGGAAGCGCTTTCTTCAAACTGAAGAGGCGGAATTTGATGGCAGTGAGTGGATTGCGGATTTCGTGAGCGACCCCTGCCGCTAGGACACCGAGCGATGCCAGTTTCTCCTGCCGCAAAATGATGGCTTCGCTCGCGGTCAATTGATGCCGCAACGGCGCGATCATGCCGCGATACACCATCACCACCAGCGCCGTTGCGAGAATCAGCATGAGCACCGCCGACAACCGGAGCAGGTGTTTGAAGGTCGTGAGAGTTGAATTCGATTCTGTGAGGAACAAATCAAAGGCCGTGCGTTGGTCTTTGATGAACGAATCGCACAGCTCCAGCAGGTGTTCTGATTGCCGCTGAATCTTCTCGTAGCTCGCGGGAAACGCGCCCGCCTTGGTTTGATACCAGTTGAAGCTCGCCTCCAGCGCGTTGGTGCTTTCTGTCAGGTGCGCGTTATAGGCGGTGGCCATGTAATCGAAGAACTCGCGCTCCAGTTTCGAGGCGGCGTTGTTGCTCCGTGCATTCAACCACTGCGTCAAATCCTTTGCGTAGGCGTAGTAGAGATCATAGTCCGCCCGCTCGCCGCGTAACCGGTAGCGCAGCAACGTATCGTTCATGCGCTGGATATCGCTGCGCATCCGCACGCCCAGATAAAAGCTATCCGCCTTCAACGCAGCGAACTCGCGCTGCAAGCGATCCACCCGCGTCCAGGTCGTGTGACTGATCCAGAGAACCAAAAGCGAGCCGATGACGGCCGTCAGCCCGAGCCCCGCCAGCCGTAATTGCACCTTCGGCAGGACTCCAGTGATTCGTTGGAGCCCACTGGTGGCATGATTTGTTTCATCCGCTTTGCTCATGCGCGAAACGTTTCCGTTCGGAACCGGCCGGTTTTGCCTGAAAAGTATCGTCTGCTCTCACTGGCACGGCAACCGCTGATTCCCGGTCACGAACTAAAGCTAGTTGTGTGCGAGGCGAAAAGTCGAATCCAAGAAACTGACGACCATGAAAACACAAATTGCCCTGAGTTCATTTGTCGCCGCGAACTTTGAAGTGTTGCCGCTGGTGATCCAATGGCCACCCCAAAGCGCCTCCGAACCTGTCGAAGAGAACCTGATTGATTGGGTGGTGAGGCGGGTGCGGCGCGCGCGCCCGGCCCGCAAACTGCCCGGCGCCTGCGTGTGCTTCCGCGTGGCAGTTTGCCGTACGGTCCGACTCTCACAGCAGCAAATTGCTCGATAAACCGCACAAGATCGAAAGGAACAACTGATATGAAAACACGGAACACAGCCATCGTCGTTGCTTTGTTAAGCGCCAGCGTGTGCGCTTTCGCAGACGACGCCTCCTTGTCAAACACCAGCAGTTCGGGATTGCGCGATCTGACCAGCGACGTGGCCGGTCGCTTTGGTATCGGCGTCATGTTCGGCGAACCGACCGGGCTTTCCATGAAATACTTTGCCACCGATAAGATCGCCGTGGACGGCGGTATCGGCTGGGCGTTTCACCATGAAACTGATCTGCACCTGCACAGCGATGTCCTGTGGCACGAGTTTGATTTGATCCCAGTGCCGAAAGGGAAACTTCCCCTCTACTTTGGCGTTGGGTTGCGTTTGAAAATTGAAGACCACCGCGATGACCGGTTCGGCATCCGCCTCCCGATTGGCGTCTCTTATCTGTTTGAAGGTCTCCCGTTGGACGTCTTCGCCGAAATCGCGCCGGTCTTGGATGTCGCGCCAGAAACGGAAGGCAGCTTCACCGGCGGCGTCGGCGTGCGCTGGTGGTTTTAACCGCAACTGAAATTGGAAATGAAAACCGCCTCAGTCGATTGCGATGCACAAAACCTCGGGCCAACGCTGGCCGGAGATGTAAAGAGGAGTCGTTATGAAAGTTCTGGTGGTTGATGACGACCGCTCCGTCCGCGAATCCGTGAGCAAGGTCTTACGCGCCGAAGGCTATCAAGCCGTGACGGCAGCGGACGGACCGGCAGCCCTGCAACAGTTCGATGCGCATGATATTGATCTGCTGGTGCTGGACCTTGGTCTTCCGATCAAAAACGGGTGGGATGTCTTTGAACAGATCACCGCTGAAAATCCGTTCGTTCCCGTCATCATCATCACCGGTCAGGTGGAGCAATACGACGTTGCTGTAGCCGCCGGGGCGGGCGCGCTCATGGAAAAACCGCTAGATGCGTTGCAACTACTACACACGATCCGCGAGATGATGGCCGAGCCGAAAGAAGTCCGGTTGCACCGATTGTGCGGGCACGGCGGAAAGGTTCGGCACATCCCGGCAAGCAATGCGGAATTTCTGAAACATCTCCGGGAGCAATACGAGAAGCCGTATCGGTTCAAGCTCCCGCCCACGCACAAATTTCCGTGATTCGATCCGCCAAGGAGGAGGGCAGGCGGCGACGCCATTTGGCTTGGCGACCATGACTCGCGGTCGGTCGCGACCCGGCACTGGCCGCGAGTCAATTTGCTCGCGGATGCTTGCACGTTCGTTCGCTTTAACGTGTGGCTCAGTGAAGAACACGGCGCAGTTACCAACTGCCCGCCCTTTATCTCAGCACCGACAAAACAAAAAGAGCACCCCGCAGGGTGCTCTTGAAAACAGATCGCGTTGAATTCTTAGGCCTGCTTCCGGCGACGGAGGAATGCCACTGCGCCAAAGCCCAATCCCAGCAAGGTCGCGGCAGTCGGCTCGGGCACCATGACAAAGTCCGCTGTGCCCAGCGCCGTATCGGAAATGCGCACCTCATCAATGTATCCCCACGCGCGATCTCCGTGCCCACCTGCATAGAGGCCACGACCGACCGAGAAGTTGCCAGCATCCCAATCGCCGCCGTCACCTGTGCCCGCCGAAAGGGCCGTGTTGGAACTGCCGCTGCCCGTCAAATCCGTTTGGGCAATCAGATTCCAGCCGCTGAGCGTCGTCAGATTGCGCAGGTAGAGGGACAGCTTTGAACCATCCGATACGCCCGCGATGCTGTACCAATTAGCCAGGTCGCCATTCGGATCAGCGCCCCAGTTGAAACTGGTGAAGGCGTTGTTGGCGGAGATGGCTTCATGCCAGTAACCCGACACATCGGAAAACTTGATGGCCAAGGCATTGTTCGGCATCGCCTGCAAATACATGGCCGCCAAATCCCCATTGACGGTGGCGCTACCCCGGGAGTCACGTCCAACGATGGTGCGATACCCCCCATTCTCCAATTTGAAGGTCGCTTCGACCGTCCACGCCGTGGGCGACCAGGTTTGCAAGGCTGTGCCAGACTGGGTGAACAGCGCAGGGTAACCGCCGGTGTTCTTGACGCTGAAATTATTCGCCGCCCCATTCAAGGGTAGAACGCTGGTGGCCACCTGGCTGTTATAGGCATAGCCGGCATAGCTGCCATCGGACCAAGCCGAGAGGCCATAGCCGTTACCCGAACTATCGGCGACTGCGCCATAAAAAGTGCCATCGCCTTGACCGTTCCGGGCCACATTCGAATTGGCAGGACCTTCCTCAAAGCGATACCAAGCCACAGTCGCGGCCGGCGCGGACAGCGAGCCCATCACCGCCGCCACCGCACAGGCGGCTAGAACGGAGTTTTTATTCCAAGGTTTTCGAGGGGTTGTACTCATACTTCTTCTTTCATCTCATGCGGAATTCCCGCGGTTGCCTTTTGATTACCAGTGGGCAGGTTGATTTTCTCAAGATACGATACACCCGCATCTTGCCATTACCTGTTGGTTACTGGGTTCGAGGACTTTTCTACCACACAACCTTCCCCGCGTCGTGTAGCATGAAATGGGGATACGCATGGCGCGACGTACAAGCGTTGCGAATTCCATCCAGCAAAACGACTTATTGAAGCAAGCTAAAGCCGTTTGCCTCAGCGTTTCCCGCAGTCATTTGCCTCAGGCCCACCTGCGGCGCACTCCAATTAAGAATGGCGGAGGCCCAAGACACTGACATGAGCCTTGCTTGTCGTCATCCAGCACGATAAAAGCCTCTTCTCGTATGGATGTGTTGACTCTCTCCCGTCTCCAGTTCGCCGCGACGATTTCGTTTCACTACATCTATCCGCCGTTGAGCATCGGGCTCGGCGTCGCTGTTGGTCATCATGGAAGCGCTCTGGCTCAAGACCGGCAAACCCATCTATCACCAGATGGCGCGGTTCTGGACCAAGGTTTTCGCGCTCACATTCGCCATCGGCGTCGCGACGGGCATCGTCATGGAGTTCGAGTTCGGCACCAACTGGGCGACCTACTCGCGCTTCGTCGGCGATGTCTTCGGCAGCGCGCTGGCAGCGGAAGGTATCTTCGCTTTCTTCCTCGAATCCGGTTTCCTCGCCGTGCTGTTGTTCGGCTGGGACAAGGTCGGGCGCAAAATGCATTTCTTCTCCACGTGCATGGTTTGCCTGGGCGCGCACTTCAGCGCCATCTGGATCGTGGTCGCGAATTCGTGGATGCAGACCCCCGCCGGTTATCACATCGTGGGCGAAACCACCAACGGCCCGCGCGCGAGATCACAGATTTCTGGGCGATGGTCTTTAATCCGTCATCGCGTAGACCGGTTGTTCCACACGCTCTGCGGCTGCGTGGCAGGCGGGCGCGTTTCTGCGTGGTGAGCGTCAGCGCGTGGTATCTGCTAAAAACGCAGCATGTGGAGTTCGCCCAGCATTCCCTGCCGTGTCGGGCTCGTCGTCGCGCTTGATCGCATCGTTGCTGTCAGCTGGTCACGCGGACACAGCAGCGCGGAAGGCGTGGCGAAAAACCAGCCCGCCAAGCTCGCGGCCTTCGAGGGACTTTACAAAACCAGAGCCAACGCGCCGCTTGTATCTGTTCGGCTGGGTGGACGAGAAGAACGAAAAAGTTCATGGACCGGCCATTCCCGGCATGTTGAGCTACCTCGACCCACGGCGACACCAGCAAACCCAGTCATCGGCTTGAACGAATTCACACCGGAAGACCGTCCACCAGTGAAACGCGTGTTTCAGCTGTTCACCTGATGGTCGGCATCGGCTTCAGCATGATTGGCCTGGCGCATGCTGGGCGCCTATTTCTGCTGGCGCAAGGTATTGTTCGAGAAACGTTGGATGCTCTGGCTACTGACGTTCTCCGTGCTCGGCCCGCAGACTCGCCAATCAAGCCGGCTGGTTCGCCGCGGAAATGGGACGGCAACCGTGGATCGTCTATGGTTTAATGCGCACCTCGGAAGGCCTTTCCGCCATTGTGAAAGCTGAAGCCGTGCTGGGCTCGCTGCTCCTGTTCACGTTCATCTATGTGCTGCTGTTCGCGGTCTTTGTTTATCTGTTGAATGATAAAATCCAGCACGGCCCGGATGAAGCCGACCTCATTCCCGCCGGCAAACTCGCCGACTGCCATCGGAAGGACACCGCGCATGAACCTACGGCAACCTCGATCTCAACACCGTCTGGTTTCTCCTCATCGGCGTGCTCTTCACCGGCTACGCCATGCTGGATGGCTTTGATCTTGGCGTCGGCGCGCTCCATCTGTTCACCAAGGAAGACCGAGGAGCGGCGCATCATGCTCAATGCCATCGGCCCGGTCTGGGATGGCAACGAAGTCTGGCTGGTCACGGGTGGCGGCGCGTTGTTTGCCGCGTTTCCCAATGTATATGCCACCGTATTCTCGGGCTTTTATCTCGCGTTCGTGTTGCTGCTCGTCGGCGCTGATCTTTCGCGCGGTGGCGATTGAGTTCCGCAGCAAACAACCGATGCGCTGGTGGCGGCAGATGTGGGACATCGGCTTCGCCGGCGGCAGCATCCTGTCGAGCTTCCTCATCGGCGTCGCGATGGGCAACATCGCCTGGGGCGTGCCGCTCGATGCGCAGGGGCGAATACGCCGGCACGTTCTGGACGTTACTGCGATCCGTACCCGGTGCTGCTTGGGGTCACCACGGTGGCGTTGTTCATGATGCACGGCGCGATCTACGCCGTGATGAAGACCGAGGGCGAGTTGCACGACAAACTCCGCGGCTGGATCAACAACGCGATCATCTTCTTCATCATCTGCTATGCGACCACGACCATGGCCACATTGCTCTATGTGCCGCACATGGCAGCGCGGCGTGCGCGCACATCCGTGGTTGTTCAGCATCGCGCTGGTGAACATGCTCGCCATCGCCAACATCCCGCGCGAGATTTCCAACGCGCAACGACGGGCGTGCCTTCATCTCCTCGTGCGTGCGCCATGATCGCGCTGATGACATTGTTCGGATTGGAGATGTATCCCAACTTGATCTTCAGCAATCCCGACATCGCAGAACAGCCTGACCATCTACAACGCCGCCTCCTCGCACAAAACGCTCGGCATCATGCTGACCATCGCGTTGATCGGAGTGCCGATCGTGCTCGCTTACACTGTGAGCATCTACTGGATCTTCCGCGGCAAGGTGAAGCTGGACAAGATGAGCTATTAACCGCGCGGCGCACGCTAGTTCGCCTGCGATTGCTTGCGCGCCTTCTCGTTCTTGGCTCGCTGCTCGGCAAAGAAGGTGAGCAAGAGCTGGCGCACATTCCTCCTCGCGCACGCCCGCGGTGATTTCGCAACGATGATTCAGGGTCGGGAACTGGCAGCAGATTCATCGCGCCGCCCGCCGCGCCGCCTTTGGGATCGCCCACGCCGAAAACCACCCGGCCGAAACGCACATGGACAATCGCCCCGGCGCACATCGGGCACGGCTCTTTGGTGACGTAGAGCGTGCAATCGTTCAGCCGCCAGTCGCCGACGGCTTCCTCGGCCTGGGTGATAGCGAGCATCTCGGCGTGCGCGGTCGCGTCCTTGAGCAGTTCCACCTGATTGATGGCCCGCGCGATGATGCGGCCCTCGCGCACGACGACTGCGCCCATGGGCACTTCCTCCGCTTCGTAAGCTTTGACGGCCTGCCGTAACGCTTCGCCCATGAAGTAATGGTCGCTCTGCAGGTCAATGATCGGGTCGTCCATAATTGAACTTTACGAAACAATCCGGCTGTCTTCCAACTCCCAATCGTTCCGCCCATCCGGATGACAATGGCAATGCGCCGCGAAGAATCCACCGCGATGTTGCCAGAACCACGGCCAGATGCGCTCGCGGTCGGTTTGCGGGATGTGCAAACCATCCAGCGCATCGCGCGGGAAGAATTGAAAGCGACCTTCACTCATCGGCGGCGGGAGCTGTTTCAACTTCGGCTTCAATTCAAACAGGAACATCAACCAATGCGTCTGCCCCTGGAAACCATGTTCGCTGATCATCCCGGTGAGATGGAAATCGGTGCGACGGAATTCCAACCCCAGTTCCTCGTGCGCCTCGCGAGCAGCGCAGGCGTAGGGCGATTCGCCGTCGTCCGTGTGAAGTTTGCCGCCGCACGGACTCCAGAAGCCGCGATTCGGCTCCTGCGCGCGTTCAAGCAGAAGGATTTCATCGCGCTCATTGAAGCAGTAGAGCAGCGTGGCGACTTTATACGGCAACTTCACGCACGCAGTGTCGCCGTTAGCCCGTGTCGCTCAAGCGTTTTGTCGCGGGCCAGAGTCTGGGCCGAAATACCCATTGACCGGAGGGCTGGTTCGGCTAGAGTCCTCGCGTCTCGAACGATGAACCTCATCGCCAACAAATCGAATTGGATGCCGAAGCACGCCGCATGGCCGCGCCCGGTAGCCAAGGCGCGCTTTGCTGATGGTGGGAGGTTCAGTTCGTAGTCGAGTAACCAGATTTCGCAAACCCACCGTCGGCTTCCGGCGGTGGGTTTTTTGTCGCCCATCCGCTGCGCCGACAAAACGAAAACATGAAAACTGAAACAAGCCAATCATCACAAACCGCGCCGCTGGGACTCGTCATCGCCGCGTTTGCCGCCGTGTATGTGATCTGGGGTTCGACGTATCTCGGCATCCGCTACGCCGTGGAATCCATCCCGCCCTTTCTCATGGCGGCAACCCGGCATCTCCTGGCGGGAGTAGTGTTGTTCAGCTACGCCCGGCTTCGTGGCGCGAAAGCCCCCACCCTCGCCCAATGGCGCGATGCCGCCATCGCCGGCACGCTGATGCTCGTGATCGGTAACGGTGGCGTGACGTGGGCGGAACAGATGATCCCCTCCGGCATCGCGGCCTTGCTCGTCGCGCTGACACCGGTGTGGATGGTGCTGATTGACTGGGCGCGGCCCGGTGGCGTGCGCCCGCGTGCGCTCGTAGGGCTTGGGCTGGGCATCGGCATCGCGGGTGTGGTGCTGCTCGCCCGCAAACAGATGGCCGGCACCGGTTCTGCCTATGGCTGGGGCGTGATGGCCTTGCTCGCAGCTTCCATCTGTTGGGCGCTGGGCTCGGTGTTCAATCGCACCGCGCGCAAGCCTGACTCCGCCTTCCTCGGCGTCTCGATGCAGATGATCGCGGGCGGCGGAGTGTTGCTGGCCATTTCCGTCCTGCAAGGTGAGGCGCGAAAATTTTCCTTCGCAAACGTCACGGCGCTATCGTTCTGGTCGTGGTTGTATCTGGCCATCGCGGGCTCGTTGGTGGCATACACCGCTTACGTCTGGTTACTGCACGCCAGCACCCCCGCGCGCGTGGCGACTTATGCTTACGTGAACCCGCTCATCGCCGTGCTGCTCGGCTGCACGTTGGGCCGCGAGGCGTTTGAACCCATCATCTATCTGGCGGGCGGCCTCATCATCGTGGCAGTCGTATTGGTGTTGCGCGGAAGCACGGCAAAGCCTGCGGTGACCAGCGCAACCTCGGCGCGATTACTTTCGCCGCAAGATTCCTGATCCAGCACATGGAAAACTTCCTCCGAACGCTCCGCCTCTGGCGACGCGAAGTGCGACCGACCGTCGCGCTCGCGCTGCCCATTGTGGCCGGCATGTTGAGCCAAACGTTGATGGGGCTGGTGGATGCAATCATGGTGGGCCACGTCGGGGTCGTGCCGCTAGCAGCCGCTTCGTTCGTCAACGCCGTCTGCCATCTCCCGCTAGTGTTCGGACTCGGCCTGCTCTCGTGCATCGCCGTGCTAACCTCGCAAGCTTACGGGGCACGTAAACCAGCCGAAGCCGGCGAAGTATTGCGTCACGGGCTCGTGTTGTCCGTGATCATCGGCATAGTTGCAATGCTCTCGATGTTCGCGTTGTATCCGTTTCTGGATCGCCTGGGGCAACCGCCCGAAGTTGTTGCTGCCGCAGGAAAATTTCTACTGCTCTTTGGCGCTTCGCTGCTGCCCGCGTTGATCTCGCACGGCGGGAAACAATTCAGCGACGCCTTGAATCATCCCTGGTGGCCGACGTTCGTGATGCTCGGCGGCGTGCTGCTGAACGTCTTCCTGAATTGGATTTTGATCTACGGCAATTGGGGCGCTCCAGCTCTCGGCTTGGAAGGCGCAGGTTGGGCGACGTTGATTGCCCGCAGCATGATGGCGCTGGCGATGACTGTTTACGTGCTGCGCGCTCCGACTATGCGCGCGTTTCATCCGCAGCGCTGGCGGACAGCTTTCAGCGTAGAACGTTTCCGCCGGATGCTCAGCATCGGCTGGCCGATCGGCGGGCAACACTTCTTCGAGGTCAGCGCCTTCACGCTTGGTGCGGTAATGATGGGATGGATCAGCGCGGACGCCATTGCCGCACATCAGATCGCCATCTCCTGCGCGGCGATGACTTTCATGTCCGCGCTCGGTATCGGCGCTGCAACTTGCATCCGGGTCGGCCACGCATACGGCGCGGGACAATTCGAGCGCACCCGGCGCATTGGTTTTAGCTCAGTAGCCATGGCCGCGACAGTGATGAGTGTGTTCGGAATCGTATTCGCGCTCGTGGGCAAACCCATCGCCGGACTGTTCATCGGATCACCGAGTGTCGTGGCGCTCACGGCGCAATTGCTCATCGTAGCGGCGGTTTTCCAGATCGCCGACGGAGTGCAAGTCACGGCCATCTCGGCTTTGCGCGGTCTGTCCGACGTGCGCGTGCCTGCGATGATTGCTGTGGTGGCCTACTGGTTCGTGGCATTGCCGATTGGATACGGCCTGGCCTTTCGTGCCCAACTCGGAGCGGTTGGCATGTGGATCGGATTGGCCTCCGGACTCAGTGCCGCCGCGGCTGGCCTCGCGTGGCGTTTCCATCGTCAGACTCGCAACCCACTGCAACATCGGGTGATCACACCGCTTGTCGCAGAAACTTTTCCCGAGCACGGATCGCTGCCGTGAATTGTCATGCCATAGACACCGCCAGGTCGCTTCCCTGCGGCCCAGCTGGTATCCTCACGTGCCCGAGAATTTCCCACGAAAGTATTCCGTAATCTATGGCAGCTGGTTCCCAAGCTTGGGGTTTGACACGGTACCGGGGCGTTTTAGTCTCAGAGCGTGATTTTTCAAGGAAAGCACGCCGCCTGTTTCCAGACCGCCCCGCGCGCCGCGACGGCTTTTCGCTATCTCCTGATTGCTTGTTTTGCGGCGGAGGCAACCGCCAAAGCCGGGCTGTTTGAGATTCAACCGCTCGACTATCGGTACTCGACTTACACCTACTCGCGGCTGACTGATTTTGCTTACAATCCAGCCAGCCCAGACCCAGCACACATCACAGTGGTTTCCAATCGGAACTTCTCGCCCGCCCCAATCAGTAATTCCGTGATCAGCCCGACTTGGAATTGGGCGCAACATAATTACACCGGGCCGGACCAACTGGAGGCAACTGCCGGCGCGAGCCTGTATCGGGTTGAAGCTTTTGCGGAAAGCGCTGGGCTGGATTCACAATTCGGCCAGTCCATTGCCGCCGCCATGACCCGCATTACGTTTGTCCCACAAGCGACCGGCAGTGGCACGTTCCATTTTGATCTGGTGGGCAAGCGCCAATACTACGGCGCCCAAATGTTGCGCTTGACCGATTTGACCTTGGGCCAAGAAGTCTGGTGCTATGGTGATGCCGGCATGGGTGGCGGGACCGACCGGTTTGAACGGTTGCTGCCAACAGGCACAACCTGCCAGCAAACGATCCCGTGGGAATTCACCGGGATGGGAAATACTTACGCCGCGCAACTGAATCTCGATACCTATCTCAACGCTTCAAGCACCTACGAATTGACGCTGTTCGCCACCGTGGAATCACAAGCCCCCGAAACCGAGCATGCGATCATTGAGTGGACGGCAGCTATGGCGGTTCCAGAACCATCCGCCATGGCATTGGTGGGTTGTGGCGCCGTGGCGTTGCTCGCCAGCCGACGTAACTACCGTAATCAATCTTGAACGACTCGGTTCAAGCACATGACTGCGACCCAAGGGGGGCCGCGAGTGCACATCCGGCGAATCCGGGGAGGCAAGCGGATTTTTATCCAGTAATTAGGACCACTTTTTTCGCGGGTAATAGCAAGAATTGCTTTTCAAAGTCGAATGCGCTCGTTAATCCTGTCGCATGGCCGAGCGGTTGCACACAGGCGAGAAAATTTACCGGGGCATCCCAGTATCCGCGGGCGTTTGCCGCGGAAAAATTCTCGTCCTCGACAAGCCGCGGCAGGCGATTGAAAAGCGCGAGCTCGCGGAAGCAGACATCCCCGGCGAACTGAACCGCCTCCAACAGGCGCTCCTCAAGACCCGCGAACAACTTCAGGAAGTTCAACGGCAGCTCACGCAAAGCCTCGGCGCTGGTCAAGCCAGCATTTTTGACGCGCACCTGCTCGTGCTTGAAGACCCGTCGGTGATTGATGAAACCGTCCGCGTCATCCAGCAGGACAAGGTCAACGCGGAAGCCGCCTTCCATCAGGTTACTGACCGGTACATCAGCGCCACTGGCCAAGGTCGAAGACGAATTTTTACGCGAACGCGCCACGGACATGCGCGATGTCAGCGGGCGCGTGATGAACAACCTGCTCGGCGTCAACGAGCAGGTGGATCTCTCCCGCCTTACCGAGCCGTGCATTATCATCGCGCACGATCTGACGCCTTCGAAGACCGCGCAGATGAATCGCAAATTCGTCCTCGGCTTCGCGACCGACATCGGCAGTCGCACGTCACACACCGCCATCATGGCGCGGTCGTTGCGCATCCCTGCAATCGTCGGACTGAAGAACGCGAGCGAGACCCTGACCAACGGCGAATATGCCCTGCTCGATGGTTACAATGGCAACATCGTCGTCAATCCGACCGACCAGACGCTTTTTGAATACGGCCAGTTGGTGCGCAAGCAGGTTTCGCTCGAAGAAAAATTGCGCGATGCGCTCAATCAACACGCCGTCACGCTCGACAACCATCGCATCTTCGTCTCCGCAAACATCGAGTAGGCCGGCGACATCGAATCTGTCCGCAACAGCGGCGCGGAAGGTGTCGGCCTGTTCCGCACCGAATATCTCTTCATCAACCGCGAACTGCCCCCGACCGAAGAGGAGCAATATCAGGCTTATCGTCAGGTGGCGGCAGCGTTGAAGCCCAACCCCGTCGTCATCCGCACGCTCGATCTCGGCGGCGACAAGCTGCTTTCCTCCCTCGCGATTCCGCACGAGATGAATCCCTTCCTCGGCTGGCGCGCGATCCGGTATTGCCTCCAGCAGGAAGACGTGTTCCACGCCCAACTCCGCGCCATCCTCCGCGCCAGTGCCGAAGGCAACGTGAAGATCATGTATCCGATGATCTCCGGCTTGGATGAGTTGAATCAGGCCAACGCCTTCGTCGCTCAAGCCAAGGAGCAATTGCGCCAGGAAGGCATCGCCTTCGACGACAAAATCGAGCTCGGCGCGATGATCGAGACGCCCTCCGCCGCCGTCATCGCTGATGCCTTGAGCAAGCGGGTGCAATTCTTCAGTCTCGGCACGAACGACCTCATCCAATACACGCTCGCCGTGGACCGGATGAACGAGAAGATCGCACACCTTTACGAACCCACGCATCCCGCCATCATGCGCCTGATCAAACAAACCGTGGCCGCCGCCCAAAAACAAAACGTCTGGGTCAGCGTCTGCGGCGAAATGGCCGGCGACCCCGCCCTCACGCCGCTGTTGATTGGGCTGGGCGTGGATGAATTAAGCGCCGCTCCTGCCGTCCTGCCGCAACTCAAATATCTTATCCGCCGGCTCAAGCTGTCCGACACACAAGAACTTGCGGCGTTCGCGCTCGAATGCGAATCCGCCACAGAAATTCTCGCCCGCAGTACCGCCCTCGCGCAGCGCGTCGCCCCGAGCTTGTTTGAGATGCGGAAGTAGTCCGAGTTTTACCCCACCCGGTTTGCGGCTAAATTCCTTCGATGAGCGTCAAAGTCAAAATCTGCGGGATCACCAGCGTTACCGACGCCGTCGCGGCGGCGGAAGCCGGGGCAGACATGTTGGGGCTGATGTTCTACGAACGCAGCCCGCGGCACATCTCGGTTGAACTCGCCGCCGAAATCTCCCGCGCCGTGTCGCCGTTCATCGTGAAGGTCGGCGTGTTTGTAAACCCCGACGAAGACACAGTGATGCGTGCCATTGGCGATTGCGGCGTGAGCCTGCTGCAATTTCATGGGGAAGAAACCCCCGAGTTCTGCACCCAGTTCGGAGTGATGAGCATGAAAGCTTTTCGCGTTCGCGACGCCGGCTCGTTGCTCGCGTTGCCCAACTACAACACCGACGCCTATCTGCTCGACGCGTATTCTCCCGAGGCCCACGGCGGCACGCGGCACCAGTTCAATTGGGATCTGGCCGTCGAAGCCAAAGCCCACGGCAAGCCGATCTTTCTGGCAGGCGGTTTGACGCCGGAAAATGTCGACGCGGCCGTGCGCCAAGTGCACCCCTTCGGCGTGGATGTCTCCAGCGGCGTCGAATCCGCCCCCGGCCGAAAGGATCACGCCAAGGTGCAGGCATTCATCAAAGCCGTGCAGCACAGTCAGCTCGCGGGCTGATTCCCGCCCAGCCGCCCCCGCTGCGCCGCCTTTCGCCCCAAACCGCATGGACGTGTGGTTGCACCCGCCCCGCCCCCAGCGGTTATATTACTCCTTCATTAAGCACGCGCCCAATGTATCTGAAGCCGTTCCCAGTCGTTCTTGCCTTGCTCTGGGTTGCCCTGCTACCAGCGGTGGCCCAGCCCATCATCAGCGAGTTCATGGCGCAGAACAACACAGTGCTGGCAGATGAAGATGGCGCGTTTTCCGACTGGATCGAAATTTATAATCCCGGCCCGGGCGCGACCAATCTCAATGGCTTCTATCTCACGGACGACGCCAGCAATCTGACCAAATGGCGGTTCCCGGTGCAGTCCCTTGCCGCGGGCGGATACCTGGTGGTGTTTGCCTCCGGCAAGAATCGCGCGGTGCCTGGAACACAGTTGCACACGAGTTTCTCGTTGGATGCAGATGGGGAATATCTCGCACTCGTCGCGTCGAATGGCACGACGGTGGTTTCCAGTTTCGGCACCGCGTATCCCGAGCAATATCCCGACACCTCCTACGGGCGGCAGACTTCCGGTGTGAATCCGACGTTGCGCACCAATCAGGCGGGCTATCTCATCTCGCACACCCCCGGCACAGCCAACACTGTCATTCCAGGACCGCATCCGCTCTACTGCGACACGTCGCTCGCGCGCGTAGAGATCACCGCCTCGCAGTCTGTGTGGAATGGCCTGCAAGCCAGCGCACCAACGAACGTCGAAGGCTCGGTCAATGTGCGTTTCCGCCACGGCGACATTGATGTGACCGTGACTAACGTCGGCATCAGCGCGCGCGGCAACACCAGCCTCAACAAATATCCACGTTCGTTCAACATCTCGTTCAACTCATTCGTGCCCGGACAAAATCTCTTCGGCATTGAGAAACTGAATTTGAACTCTGAAGCTAACGACCCTTCCACCGCGCGATCCAAAGTGTGCTTTGATCTGCACCAAGCGGCCGGGTTGCCCACGCCCTACGCCAACCACGTCGCCACCGTCATCATCGGCCCGAACAATCATCGCTCCGGTCCGAACGGCGTCTTCTTCGACGCCGTGCTGAACAACACGCAGCCCGTCGAGGACGTCTTCATCAAGCAACGCTTTGCCAACAGTCGGGGCAATCTTTACAAATGCACCTGGAACTCCAGCCCAGCCGACCTGGTCTACAAAGGTCCGACCGGTAATTCCTACAGCGGGCTGGCGACGTATGAATTGAAATACCAAGGCAGCACCGACGCATCATTCAACGACCTTGCCAGTCTGATCAACGTCATCAACAATACGCCAAGCAACACGTTTGCCTCGGTCATCCGCCGGAACTTCGAGGTGGACGATTTCCTCAAACGCCTCGCACTCGACGTCCTCACTTCGAACTGGGACGGGCATTGGGGCAACTGGAACAACTTCCATCTCTATCGCGATCCCGGCAGCGGCAAATGGCATTACATCCCGTACGACCTGGACAACACCTTCAGCATTCGCTGGATCACGCCATCGTCGGGCGACTGGGCCACGCAGAACATTTACACCTGGGGCAAGACCACTGATACGCCGCTGGTCACTCGCATCCTAGCCGTGCCCGAATTCAAGAACCGCTATTCGTATTACCTGAACCAGATGCTGCAAACGTTCTACCAGAACGCGACGCTCAACCCACTCGTCTATCGCATCCGCCAGAATCAAACCGCCGCCCTCCCATTTGATGATCTCGGCATCACCAACTGCAAAGCCACCGACCGCAATCGCTACAGCGGTGACTGGCCAAACTGGACTTACTCGCAATACTCCAACTCGTTCGACCGCGCGCAGGTTTCCTTCAACGGCAACGTCCCCAACTATCACGGCCTCACGGAATTCATCACCGCGCGCCGTACCAATGCGCTGAACCAGCTCACCCTCTCCAACATCGGCCCAATCATCTCAAAACTCACCATTGCGCCCGCGCTGCCCGCGACGAATCAACTCATCACGGTGTCGGCGCGGGTCGAAGACGATGTCTCGGTCAGTTCGGTAAAACTCATCTCTCGCTTCAACAGCGGCGCGAGTGTCACCAACAACCTGCTCGATAATGGCCTCGCTCCCGACGCCCTCGCGGGTGACAAGATTTACACCACACAACTTGGTCCGTTCGCCACGACTGGAACTTTAACCTATTACCTCCAAGCCACGGACAATACCGGCAAAGCCACCTTCGAGCCGTGGGGCGGCGCGGCAGACACCAACTCGCTGCCCATCGGCAGTCCTTTTCTCGGCCTCGCCATCACTGAACTGAATTACCATCCACACGAACCGACCGGCAACGAACTCCTGATCAGCACCAATGCCGATGATTACGAGTTCATTGAGTTTCAAAATCTCGGCAGCAGCACTCTCAATTTGAACGGCGCCACATTTGTTTCCGGCATTACCTACACCTTCCCAGCCCAAACGCTCACCTCCGGCGCCCGCACCATCATCGTGAAAAATCTCGCCGCATTCACCGCGCGCTATGGCAGCGGCATCAATGTCTCGGGCGCATACGGAGGCCAACTCAGCAACGGCGGCGAGGAGCTGCACCTCACGGATACCAACGGCGCGACGATTCTGCGTTTCACCTATCAAGACACCTCTGACTGGCCGGGCCGCGCAGATGGCAACGGCAGCTCGCTAGAATTACTCGATCCCGCGGGCGATTACAGCGCCGGCACGAACTGGCGCAGCAGCATCAACTACGGCGGCTCGCCCGGCGCGGCGGGACTCGCCCAAGCTCCGGGCATTGTCATCAACGAAGTTCTCACGCATACCGACCCGCCGCTCTATGACTCAATCGAGCTCTTCAACCCTACGGCGTCCGCCATTAACATTGGGGGCTGGTATCTCAGTGATTCCAGCACAACCCCAAAAAAGTATCGCATCCCAACCGGCACAACGCTCGCGGCAGGCGATTACCTCACGTTCAACGAAGTGAATCACTTCAACACCTCCGGTGGTGTGAACCCGAACGACTTCAGCCTCGACGGCGCGCACGGGGATGACGTCTGGCTGCTGCAAGCCAATGCCCAGAGCAATCTCGTCGCGTTCGTGGATCACGTGGACTTCGGCGCGGCACGGAATGGCGAGTCCTTCGGCCGCTGGCCGAACAGCCAAGGCAAATTGTATCCGATGTTGACGCGCACGTTCGGCCTGCCCAATTCCGGCCCGCGTGTTGGCCCCGTCATCATCAGCGAGTTCATGTATCAACCAGCGTCGGGTAATGCAGCGTTGGAATTCGTGGAGATTTTCAATCCCGGCCCGGGGCTGGAAGATCTCACCAACTGGAAACTTACTGGCGCCGTTGATTTCACATTCCCGACGAACACCATCCTCCCCGCCGGTCAAGCGCTCGCAGTGCTGTCGTTCAACCCCAGCCTCCCCGCCAACGCCGCCGCGCTGACCGCCTTCCGCAACGCTTACGGCATCGGAGCTAACACAACTTTGCTGGGCGCCTATCTCGGCACCTTGTCCGACTCCGGCAACACGCTGCGCCTGCAACGCCCCGACGAACCACCAGGGGACGAACCCAATTACCTGCCCATGCTGCTGGAAGATGAAGTCGCCTACCAACCCACGTTTCCATGGCCGCCAGCAGCAGCCGGGGGAGGACCGGCGTTGCTACGACGCGGGCCAAACGCATGGGGCAATGACCCGCAAAGCTGGACGACCGGAACAATCTCGCTTGCTTCACCAGGCGTGCCCCCGTTGGCGGACTTAGACGGTGATGGGCTACCTGACGCTTATGAGCTAGAACACTATGGCAGCACCAATGTGGTCGGCACAGCACCTGCCAGCGATACCGATGGCGATGGCGCCAGCGACGCGGCAGAATACACCGCCGGCACGAGCGCCACGAACGCGACCAGCAAGTTCCAGCTCAGCACAGGCCTTTTGCCCGGCGGAAATGTTTTGATCCAACTCGATCCGCAACCCGTTACCGGACCGGGTTACTTCGGACTGGAGCGCCATTACGCCTTGGAACAGACCACCAACCTCGCCCAAGCTGCCAGTTGGAACGTCATCCCCGGCTACGCCAATCTGCCCGCCAGCAGCGCTGTGATCTACACCAACGCGATGACTAACTCAGCCTGGTCCACGCGCGGACGGGTGTGGTTGCAGTAAACTTTTCCGCCGCACCCACTCCGGCGTGAAACTTTCGCTTGAGTCAGCCCCGCCAGTCGTTATCGTCGCGGCATGCGCCGTTCGTGCGGTTTTATCCTGATACTTTTCGTGTGTGCCACGGCTCTGGCCGGCGGGTTTCCCACGGGCAAAGTGATCAAAGTTCTGCCGCATCTGCTCGATGCGCAGGGCCGGCACACGCTCTCGCCCAGCCTCTACGACCGCGACGCCTATCAGTTTGAATTACGTAAGAATCCCGCCAAGGTTTCCGGCATCCGCTTCGACGTGAAATGGCAAGCGAGCGGCCCGACACAACAAACCGCACTATTGCGCGTGGAAGTGCGCGGCCCGGCCAAGGGCAACCTCCCCAGTGAACTGAGGCTGGAAACCACCGTGGAAATGGGCAGTTGGAGTCATTGGGCTGTGCTCACGCTGGACGGCCAACAATACAAGGAGTTCGGCGAGATTACCGCCTGGCGCGCCACGTTGTGGGCCGGCGACGAATTGCTCAGCGAACAAACATCGTTTCTATGGTGAAATCCCCGACTCGCCTGCTGCCTGCGGCGCTCTTGCTCACCACCCTGCTCTCTGCTTCGGCCAAGGAACTCACAGACTATCGCATTGGCGACCGCATTGAAGCCGATGTCATCACCCCCCTGCCCTTGATGGTAGTGGACCCGGCGGCGACCGAAGTCTTGAAGGATAAGGAAGCGCAACGCATCCCGGTGCTGTTCCGTTACGATAAATCCGCCGCCATCAGCGTGGAAGCCGACCTGCGCGACAAGTATTCGCTCGCCCGCAGCAATTTCCTCTTCCTGATGCACAGCAGCTTTCATCACACGCGCCTGGAGGAAGATCAGATCGCCACGGAACAGTTCGACAAGCTCATCGCCTCGTTCCAAAAGCGGGACAAGCTCTTCCCGCTGACCGACGCATTGGCCACGGAATGGGCGCTGGGCCGCGACGGGTTGGCTGAGCAGATCAAGATGATCGCCCGCGTCCGGCAAGCGATGGATCAGCCGATTCGCTACGACAACCTGACCAATGCCCCTAAGATCGGCAGCCGCATCACGTTGATTCCGGTCAAGAGTGCCGCGGAGAACCTCAATCTGGAGGCTATCCAGTCCCGCGGCCAATCCATCAACAAAACGAATCTCCAGACCATGAGCCGGGCACGCCTCGCGTTGCGCGAACAGTTCAGCGCCGCGGAGGAGGAGGCCGCCAAGTTCGCAGCCCGTTGCCTCGTGGAGAATTGCTTTGTCGAAACCGAACTGACGCAAGCTGCCCGCACCCGCCAGACGGAGGCATTGTTCGTCGCGGACAGTTACCAAGCCGGCCAGACCATCGCGCGCCAGGGCCAGTTGGTGGATCGCAAAATCATGGCGGCTTTGAGTCAGCTTCAGGAAAAGACCGTGGCCGGCAGACTCCAGCAGCAAGTCGTGCATGAACAGAGTCAGGTCGCGCAAATCCGGGAACGCACTCGGTGGCTGGTGGGAACGCTGATCGCCGCCGCGGCCTTGTTCTGCGGGGCTTTGGCTTGGTTTTTATTGCGCAACCGAAAACCCGCTTCCCTGCTGCCGGCATTGGTCACTCCGAACCCGACCACCCCGCCTGTAACCGATTTTGAGTGGCAGCAACGCGCCCTCGCTGCCGAGCAAAAAGTCGCCCAAGCCCACGAAGCCATCCGCTCCGGCGTGATGGCGCAGTTGAAGGACAAAGCCGTGACGAGCCTAGCCGCGCAACGCAGTGACATGCTGGAGGCACAACACGCCGCTGCCGTTGAAATGGCGGAACTGGAAAAACGTCTGAACGAACTGCAAGCGCCGCTGCAAGACCGGCTGCGCGCCTACGAAAACCGCATCACCGATCTAGAAAAAGCGCTCGCCGCCAAGGGCGATGAGAACCGGGAGTTGATCCGCGCGAAGATCGAACTGATGCGCAAGCAACTGGAAGCTGAGCGAGCGCGGGATTTGCAGTTTAATTAAGCGATGCTCCTTATTGCAGTCATCTCAGTTTGCGCCGCCGCTTCATTTGGCATTACCGCAAAAAAGAAAGGATATGATTCGTCTCGCTTCTGGATTTATCCGCTAGCAGCCGGTGGGGGTATAATTTTGCTGGGCTATCTAGCAGGAATTTTGGTGCGAACGCTCATCCAAAACAAAGATTCGGCGTTCTTCAGACTGTATCCTTATCTCGTAACCGTGCTTTCCGTAGCATTTCTTTGTGCGATAATTTCAAAGGCTTGGAAGGAGATTAACTCGCTTCCTCCTAAGTAACGCTAGGCCGCGTGCGCCTTCTCCTGCGCGTGCAAAGCCAATTCGTAGCACTGCAACGCTTCTTCGTAGCGCTCCAGCCGGTTTAACAGTCCGCCCTTTTGGAGATAAGCGATCGTGAGATCGGCATTGGCCGCGATGGCTTGCTCGTAGCAGGCCAGCGCTTCCTCGGACCGCTGCAACGCTTCGAGTGCGAGGCCCTTCTTGACCAGCGCCTCGCCGTGCTGCGGCTCAACCTTCAAAACCTCTTCAAAGCAACCGAGCGCCTCCGACGCCTTGTCTTGCTCCAACAACGATTGCCCCTTCGCCAGCAAGACGGAATCGTGCGCAGCTTGAGGCGAAGTCAGATCATGCGTCCCAGCGCCATTCGTGCCCGTGCCCGTGGTCAACGCCTTGGCTTCACTCGCAACATGCGCCGTGTGTTCCAGCTCCAGAATGCGCTTCTCCAGCTGAGTCAACGCGCCAAAAAGACGACCGTTGGCCTGACCAGTCTCGCCTTCCCCAAGCAATTGGGCCGCGCCGGAACTGTGCACCGGCGGCAACGCCAGCCGGCTGCCCTGCACCTGGGCGGAAACCTCCGCCAGCCGGTTCACGGAACGCCATTGCAGATAACCAGTCACCAAAAGGACAAAGAAACCCACCCCGGCAATCGAACCACCCACGATCAGCATCAGGCTGTTGTTGCCCTGTACGGTCTTTTGCATCGAGTTCCATTCCTCCAGCCGCTGATGGTTCATCGCAGCCTCGAGCGCCTTGAGTTTGGCCTCCACCAACGCCGCATTGGTCGCGGTCAAAGCTTGATTCCGTTCCAGCGCCAGTTGCGTTTCGCGTAATTGCTCCTGCAGTTGCAGGTAGGAACGCAACGCTTCGTTGGAATTGGTGAGCGGCTCAGCCGCCGTTTCCGCGGCCGTCACCACGAGGGGGGAAATCATCAGAGCCGCCAGCATCAGGAGGCCCACCAGCCGCAGACAACGCATCAGATTCTGAGTGGTGTTCATAAGACGGCGGCGAGACTGCGACGTCTGCGCACGGTTGTCAATCCTGCGCCCGCCCATCGGGTCAAATTCAATTCCCACCCAGATCTGCCATCCTAGCGTTGAAAACGCCGCGAGATGGAAGCCGCCGCTCTGACCAGCTTCAAGAACTCTGCGCGATAACCCTCCTTGTCCACGCCGAGTGCCTCCTTAGCCAACTCTTGGGCACTTTGGAAGCTCGCTTCGCCCCGCTGCGGCGACTCCCGCAACACCATGCCGAACTCCGCCACCGCCGCCGCGAATTGGAAATCATCGGAGGCGTCTTCGTAGCTTTGCTTCTGATTGGGCACTGATTTGACGATCAGTTTGCTTTCGTCCTCGTTCGGCTCCTTGTAGCGCAACTTCAGTGTCAGCAATTCATCGCTCTCCGCCGTTTTGCTCAGGCGGGTCGTCCGTTGATATTTGAGCGGGTCAACATCCGCCGCCCCCGCCGCGCCCACGGGAATTACTTCATACAGCGCCGTGACGCTATGCCCGGCCCCGATATCCCCGGCATCCTTCTGGTCATTATTGAAGTCTTCCTTGGCCAGCATCCGATTCTCGTAACCGATGAGCCGGTAGGCGCTGGCCTGCGCGGGGTTGAACTCGATCTGGATTTTGACGTCCTTCGCAATCGTCACCAGCGTGCCGCTCATTTGTTCGACGAGCACTTTCTCTCCTTCGGCCAGCGTATCAATGTAGGCATAATTACCGTTGCCCTTGTCCGCGAGCAGTTCGGTGGTGGAATCCTTGTAGTTGCCCATACCAAATCCCAGCACGCTGAGAAACACGCCGGTCTTGGCCTTCTCCTCAATCAGCCGCATCAACTCCCCAGTGCTGGTGACACCAACGTTGAAATCGCCGTCGGTGCAAAGAATCACGCGATTCACGCCATTGGGGATGAAGTTCTCCACCGCCGTCTGATAAGCGAGTTCAATCCCCTGGCTGCCATGCGTCGAACCACCGGCGGCCAGTTTATCCAAGGCGCGGAGGATTTTCTTTTTGTCCGCTCCAGAAGTTGCCGGCAACACCTCTCCCGCCGCTCCTGCGTAAACCACGATGGACACATGGTCGTCTTCCGAGAGCTGGTCCGTCAGTAATTCCAGACATTGTTTGAGCAACGGCAGTTTGTTGGCGGAGGCCATCGAACCGGAGACATCAATGAGGAAGACCAGATTGCTTGGCGGACGTTTGTCACGGGCGATCTCTTTTCCTTTGAGGCCGACCCGCACCAATTGATGCGTTTCATTCCACGGACAACTGGCGATTTCAACATTCACCGCAAACGGCTTCCCATCCGTCGGCGGACGGTAGGCATACGGAAAATAGTTGATCATCTCCTCAATCCGCACCGCATCCTTGGGCGGAAGACTGCGTTCGTTCAGATAGCGCCTGACGATGGAATACGCCGCCGTATCCACATCAATCGAGAAGGTGGAAAGCGGATTATCCAGCACCGAGAGAAACCTATTCTCCGAAATCGGTGTGTAAGATTCGGTGTTGAACTTGGCCGGGGATTGAAAGGCACTTTCAGCATCAGAGCGGTAGCGATAGCCGACAATTTCTAAGCTATACAGTTTTTGTTCCTCTCGCTTCAACGCGGCTTCAGACTCAAGTTGCCGAAGCTCATCATATTGACGCTGAGCAGATTTAGCCTTCATCTTAGCCTTGCTCAATGCGGGAAGCATCATGGCTGCAAGAATGGCCACAATGGAGAGAACGACCAACCATTCAACCAGCCGGAAGGAAATCAGCGGCTTGCGCTCCTCAGGGAACTTCGTCTTCCACTTGGGGGTCTTATTCTCTTCCTCACGCAGCGAAAGCTCCGCCTCAATTGCCTCCGCTTGATCATGGCTCAATTGCGGGGTCGGTTCGGACTGGAGTTCACCCACCAATCGCGTGGCCGTCTGACGCACTTCATCCACCCACTTTTGCGCCTCGGGATTATTCGCCAGCAACGCTTCCACTTCGGCCTGTTCCGCCGGCGGTAATTCGCCCAGCGCGTAGGCGGTCAATCGGGGATCATCGGAGAAATTGTTCATACGTGCCTCGCTTTCAAGATGCGGAAAACCCTTCCTCTTTCTGCATTTCCGCCCGCAGAGTTTTCATCGCGGTATGGATCAGGAAACCCACATCGCTCACCGACAGATCGGTGACCTTGCTGATTTCCTTGTAACTCAGGCCGGACTGGAATTTCAGCCGGACGACTTCCCGCTGGTTGTCCGGCAACGCCGCCACCAGCCGCTCCATCTGCCGGGAGTTTTCGTTCGCCGCCGCCTGGTCGGCCGGTGAGGATTCACCATCGGCGGTAATTTCCAATCGGGCGTCTTCCAAAGGTTTCATGCGGTGCTCCTTTCGCACGACATCCCGGGCGCGGTTGCGGCAGACGGTGAAGAGCCATTCCCGGAGATGCCCATCCAGTCGGGCAGGGTCTTCAGCGCACAGCTTTAAGAACGTGTCCTGCACCACATCGCGCGCCCGCTCCAGATCGCCAGTGATCTGCGCCGCATAGCGGATCAATGCCCCTTCGTACTCGTGCAGGGCGGCGCGTACCCATTCGGCTTTAGCCTGTTCTCGGTCCATATACCCTTTATTGCTACTTCCGCGTCGGTCTGTCTATAAACACAACGAGGCAGCCGGCTTTTTCTTAGAAGAAATTTTTGGTCGCCGATTGATAGGCAAGAACCCACCCCGTCGCAATGGAATATCAGTTCCCGCCCCGGACATCCCAAGCATCGCGCAGGCCGTCCCCGAGGAAATTCAGCGCCAGCAATGTGGACACCAGCGCCGTCCCCGGAAACACAATCAGCCACCAGTAGACGCGGATGGGATTGATCTGCTCCGCACCTTCGTTGATGAGCGAGCCCCAACTGGCCATCGGCGGCTGGATACCAAGGCCAAGGTAGCTCAGGAAGCTTTCGTACAAGATGATGGCCGGCACAGTCAGCGTGAGATAGACGATCACGACGCCCAGCACGTTCGGAATGATGTGCTGGCGCAAAATCCAGATCGGCCCGGCGCCCAGCACGCGGCTGGCATCCACGAATTGCCGTGAACGCAACGACAGTACTTGGCCACGGACAATCCGCGCCATCGTCAACCATGACACCGCGCCCAGCCCGATGAACATGAAGAGCAGTCGCGCGGATTTCGCCAACCCAGGCGAGCCCATCGTCGCAAGCCAGTTCTTGAACACGCCTTCCAGCGACGTGATCAGCACGATGACGAAAATGATCGAGGGCAGCGAATAAAGAATGTCCACAAACCGCATCATCGCGCTGTCTGTGCGCCCACCGACGTAACCGGCAATCGCTCCCCAGAGCACGCCGATCACCAGACTGACGCCCGCGCCAACCACGCCGACGAGCAGCGAGATTTGGGCGCCATACAGGATGCGCGAGAACACATCGCGACCGTGAACATCCGTACCACACCAATGCTGCGCGCTAGGCGGTTGAAATTGCTGTTCCGTGATACGGTCAGGGTGGCGCGAGTTCGCAAAAGCCTCACCGCCCAGCTTCAAACAGAGCGGCCAAAGTAATACGACCACCAAAAGCGCGCCCAGAAACCACGCGCTGATGACCGCAGGACGATTCTGACGGAAGCGTCGCCACGCGCGGGTACTGGGACTGTCGTGGCGTTCACTCATACTTCACCCGCGGATCAAGCAACGTGTAAAGAAAATCCACCAAGAGATTCATCCCGACCAACAATGTCGCGTAAAGCAGCGCCAGCCCGACGGTCATGGTGTAATCCTGGTTCAACGAACTGTTCACGAAATGCGTGCCCAAGCCGGGAATCTGAAAGATCGCCTCGATGACAAACGCGCCAGTCAGTAGATCGGCCAGCAGTGGACCGGCATAGGAAACCACCGGCAACACCGCGAGTCGGAAGCCGTGCTTGAGCAGCACCGCATTTTCTGCCAGGCCCTTGGCTCGCGCCGTGGTGATGTATTCGGACTTCATCGTGTTCAGCATCCCCTCGCGCATCAGCCGCGCGATGCGACCCGAGAAGAACAGTCCGAGTGCCGCCACCGGCAGAATCATGTGCCACAGCGAAATCCACTGGGCAACTGGTAACCAGCGCAATTTAATGCCGAGAATCATCACGAGCACCGGGGCCATCACCAGCGCCGGCACGCACACCATCAGGATGGCAAAGAAGCTCCCAGCGTAATCCGGCCAACGTCCACGTCGGGCCGCGGTAAAGAATCCCACTGGCAAACCGACCCCCATCGCAAAACCAAATGCAATCGCCCCAAGCGTCATGGAAACTGGCAACGCCTGCGCCACAACATCCGTAACGGTATGATTGCGGTATTTGAGCGACGGGCCAAAGTCGCCTTGTAACAAGCCGCCGATGTAGCGGAAGTACTGCTTCAGGAACGGTTCATCCAAGTGATACTTCGCCTGGATGGCCCGTTCGATTTCCGGTGAACCGGGTTTGCGTTCCCGGTCAAACGGACTGCCCGGCGTCAGCCGCACCAGCGCAAACGCCATGAAGCTGATCACCAGCAGCAAGGGGATAAGCGAAAGCAGTCGCCGCAAAAAATACATCAGCGCACCTTTCCCTTCTCTGCATAAAGTTGCTCCGCCATTGAGCGGTCATACCCATCATTAACCAAAAGCTCGATTTGTTTCTTTGCGAACTCAGACCACTCGCTTTCGAGGATCCCTCGTTGACTCCCATCAAGGAGTAATACATCGCGACTAAGCGCTGCGCGCAACCTCCGCAACAAGTGACAATGGTCACCGCCGGGTGTTGGGACTTTGTCGAAAAGTATGGCGATTGCAGGGTTGTTAGTTTCAGTGAGCCCTTGCACGTAAACCCGCCCACACTCGGACTCGGATACGTCGGCATGATTTGTTAGTGCACGATCAAAAATAAAACGATCATAACATGGTCCGGTCAACGCGTAAGAAGGCACGTAGCTTCCCGCAAGGACTAGCAAAAGCGCATCACCATAGCCGTTGGTGTGAGTTGGGAACAAGCCACCGTGATCTCCAGCATACTGACGAAGCCCGGCACCAGCTTGCGGGATACAATGAGCATGCCCAAAAAACGACTCATTAAAAACTAGTGGACGTGAACGGACATAAAACACTCCGGCAACAACCAAGATAGAAATCCCGCTAAGCAAACTTAGCAACCATTTGCGTTTGCGGTTCGTTTTCAACTTGGAATTTATTCCCCTCATCGTGCTGTGTTTTTGCTTGAGGGCGCTTTGTAGATGTACTGCATCGGATGTTCATCCAGAATGTTCTGCCAGATGCCGCCGATTTTCGTGGCGTCGTAGTAATTGAACCCGGCGTAGAAATAGAGCGGGACGATGGGCGCTTCCTCGGCAACCAAAACCTGCTCGGCTTGGCGGAAAATCTCGGCACGCTTGGTCATGTCCGATTGCCCGTTCGCCTCACGGATCAGCGCATCGTAGCGGGCGTTCTTCCAGCCGGTACGGTTGTTGCCGCTGTCGCTCATGAACAGATCCAGAAACGTGTTCGCATCGTTGTAGTCGCCGATCCAACTCGATGTCGAGATGTCGTAATCCAGCTTGGACTGCGACGAGTAAAAAATCTTCCGTTCCACCTGCCGCAATTCGATCTCGACCCCCAACACATCGCGCCACATCTGTTGCAACTCCACGGCGACCTTGCCATGTAGTCTCGCTCCACCGGACGCCGAGAAAAACGTGTAGGTCACGCGAGGAAAACCTTTGCCTCCGGGAAAACCCGCCTCGGCCAATAACTGGCGGGCTGTATTCACATCATAGCTCAGTCCGGCGGGCGACGTGTAATGCGCCACGCCAACCGGCACGAAGTGCGCGGCCGGCACTTCCGCGCCTTTGGTGAGTTTGTGGATGATCTTCGGTTTGTCCGTCGCCAGCGCAAAGGCGCGGCGCACCCGGGCATCGTTGAACGGCGGCTTGGTGACGTTGAAGCGATAAAAGTAGGTCCCGAGATAGGTGAAGCTGTGAAAATCCGACCGCTTTACCAACACATCCATCAACTCAGCGGGCACGAGGTCCTTATCCCAGACAATGTCCGCCGCGCCGGTCTCGTAGAGATTAAGCGCCGTATTGGGTGAACCGACGGGCAACACGTCAATGATCGCTGAGGCAGTATTGGCCACGTCCCAATAACGCGAATTGCGCAACAAGCGGACCTTGTCGTTCACGCGCCACGCGCCGAGTGTAAACGCACCGCTGGTCGGTAACGGCTCAGCGTGTAACCAGCGGTCGCCGTATTGTTCGATCGCCTGCCGGGGCAGCACCGCCAGGAATGGCAACGCACAAAGATCCAGAAAGAATGCTGCCGGTGAATCCAATTCCACGCGCAACGTATGCGCATCCAAGGCGGTCAAACCGACTTGGGATTTGTCAGTGATTTTTCCTTGGTGCCAGGCTTTGGCGTTCTTCACCCGAAAAAGTTGATCCGTGTAATCGCCCGCCGTCATCGGATCCAACGTGCGATACCAGGACCAAAGGACGTCCTCCGTCGTGATGGGTTCGCCGGTGGACCAGACGGCATTGGTGCGCAGGTGAAAGGTATAAACCCGGTTGTCAGCGGAAAGATCCCAGCTTTCCGCCAGCCCTGGAACTACCGTACCTGTGTGCGGATCAAGCTTGGTCAGACCATCGAACAGCGCCTTGGTGATGCGCATCTCGGACACGCCAGTGACGATGTGAGGATCAAGTGATTCCGGTTCGTTGCCATTGATAATCGTGAGGTCCGCCGGAGGTTCGGAGCGAAAACAACCAGAGAGCAGAAATGCAGAAGTGAGAAGGATGAATGATGAAACCAGCTTCCGCCCGAATACGGATTTCTGCCGCCGCAAAACTTCTGCCTGCCCGGCCCAAAAAGAAAACCGCGCCAGCGGAGCAGTTCCGGTGGCGCGGTGGGCGATTCTCATCGCCGCGATTATTTCGGCGCGGCGTTCGTGCTGTCAACTGCGGGGGCCGACACGTTTGTGGAGGTCAACAGGTTGACCGCAGGAGCCGCGGCCGGGGCCGAGGCGGGCACAACTTGCTTGTTTTCCTGTTCCACCAGGCTACGGAACGAATCTGACTTGCCACTGCGGCTGCTCTTCTGCAAGAGCGAGATAATGACGAGCAAGCTGAAGAACGTGATCGCCGCATATTTGGTGATCTTAGTCAGGGGATTACCCGCGCCTGCGCCGAACAACGCATCCGCCGCGCCCGCGCCAAACGCCAAGCCTGCCCCCGCTTCCTTCTTGGGCAATTGCACCAAAACCAGCAGGATCAACAGCAAACAATCAACAACCAGCACCGCCGTCAGTAAACCGATGAATAAGGTCATAAGCCGACAGCTTAGATGGAATTTTTGATGATGTCAGCAAAACTTCGCGCTTCCAACGAAGCCCCACCGACCAAAGCACCGTCCACGTCGGGCTGGCTCATGAGTTCTTTGGCGTTGTTGGGTTTAACGCTACCGCCATATTGGATACGGACTTTTTTGGCAGTCGCGTCATCAAACATCTTGGCCAACACCCCACGGATGAACGCATGGGCGTCTTGCGCCTGCTGGGTGGTGGCGGTTTTGCCCGTGCCGATGGCCCAGACAGGTTCGTAGGCCAAAACAGTTTCGACCATCTGCTCTTTGGTCAGTCCTGCGAGGCTGCCGGTGACTTGGGTTTCCAAAACCTTTTCAGTCAGATTACCTTCGCGTTCCGTGAGGGTTTCCCCGATGCAAACGATCGGCTTCAAGTTCGCCGCATGAACCGCTGCCGCCTTCTTGGCGATCAACGCATCCGTTTCCTTCTGGTATTGGCGCCGTTCGCTATGGCCGAGAATGACATAGCGCGTGGAGAATTCCTTGAGCATGCCCGCGGCGATTTCACCGGTGAACGCACCCATACCGTTCTCACTCATGTTCTGCGCGCCCAGCTTGATGTTCGAGTCGAGAACTGCCTTGGAGACGGATTCGAGCGCGGTATAGGGCGGGCACACAACGATGTCCACTTCCTTCACAGACGCGAGATCGCGCTTGAGGTCGGCCACGAGGGCGAGGGCCTCGGCGACCGTCTTGTTCATCTTCCAGTTACCGGCAATGATCAGCTTACGTTCTTTATTCATCTCAAATCCTCCCAGTTAATATTACTTGTTGCTCAACACGGCCACGCCGGGCAGCTCTTTGCCTTCCAAAAATTCCAAGCTCGCGCCGCCACCGGTGCTCATGAAGGTGACCTTGTCACCCATGCCAGCCTTGTTGATGGCTTTCACGCTGTCGCCGCCACCGATGATGGTCTTCGCTCCATTTTTCTGGGTTGCGTCCACCACCGCTTGCGCGACGGCATTGGTGCCGACTGCAAAGCGCTTGTCTTCAAAAATACCCATCGGGCCGTTCCACAACACCGTCTTGGCGCTGCGCAACACGTCGCCGAACTTCGCCGCGGTGGCCGGACCGATATCCACCCCTTCTTCCGCGTCAGGAATGTCGTTCTCTGCCCAATTCCGCGGGTTTGTCAAATCGAGGACCCGGGCGACCTTTCTTATCGAGCTTGTCGGTCTTGACCGGCGTAACGATCGTATTGTCCACGGGGAGGAGGAATTGCACGCCGCGCTTCTTGGCTTTCTCCAACGCCGCCAAAGCCACATCGGTCTTGTCTTTTTCGACGAGCGAATGACCAACCTTACTGCCCTGCGCCAACTTGAACGTGTAAGCCATCGCACCGCCGATCAGGATCGAGTCCGCCTTTTCCAGCAGGCGATCGATCACCTTGATCTTGTCGGAAACCTTCGCGCCGCCGAGGATGACCACGAACGGACGGGCCGGATTTTCCAGTTCGTCACCGAGGAACTTGAGTTCACGTTCCATCAGCAAACCCGCCGCCGCCTGACCGCCACGCTTGGTCACGATGCGAGCAACACCTTCTGTCGAAGCATGCGCGCGATGCGCCGCGCCGAACGCGTCGTTCACATAGACATCCGCAACCTTCGCAAGCTTCTCCGCGAATGCCGGATCATTGGCTTCTTCTTCGTTGTAATAGCGGACGTTCTCGAGCAGCAACACGCCGCCGGGCGGGAGTTCGTTGGCGAGTTTCTCAACTTTTTCGCCGATGCAATCGTCCGCAAAATTCACTTTGCAGCCGAGCAGTTCGGCCAGACGCGCCGCCACGGGACGCAGCGACATGGTGGCTTCGCGCTTGCCCTTCGGGCGACCCATGTGGGCGGCGAGGATGAGGCGGGCGCCCTTTTCGATGAGCAACCGGAGCGTCGGAAGGGTTTCCTTGATGCGCGTCTCGTCGGTGATGACCATCTGGCCATCCTTTTCTTCGAGCGGGACGTTGTAATCCACGCGCATGAAAACGCGTTTGCCATGTACGTTGAGGTCGCGGACCGTGAGTTTTGCCATAAGAGTTAAAGTTTTTTCGGGCGGGAAACGTTCCCAAAACCGAACGCGGAGGATACCGACCGAGTGCGAATAGTCAATGTTTTCAGGGTGACAAACAGTTTGTCCCATCCGAAGAATTAACCAGCGGCCAGCGCGCAGCCAAGCACCAAACCCCAACCTCCAAGCTCCAGAAAAACATCAATAACCAAGCTCCAATTAGCTCCGCTCGACAGGCTTGATGTTTGGCATTTGAGATTTCCCTGGATGTTGGAGCTTGGAATATGGAGCTTTTGATTGCTACTCTGCGCGCCCTTATGAGTTCAAAGAATTTCAAGATCGCCGCGCTCGCGGGCGACGGCATCGGACCGGAAGTCATGCGTGAGGCCATCAAGGTCCTCCGCGCCACGGAAAAGAAATTTGGCTTCACCCTCCAGATCACCGAAGCACCCGTCGGCTGGGCGGGCATTGACGCCGCCGGCAAAGCGTTACCGGATGCCACGCTCGCGCTGTGCAAAGCATCAGACTCTATCCTCTTCGGCTCGGTCGGTCTGCCGGATCGCGATCCGACAATCCCCAAGGAAGAACGCCCCGAGCGCGCCGCGTTGCTGCGTTTGCGCAAAGAGTTCGGCTTGTTCGCCAACCTGCGCCCGGTTTCCCTACCCAAAGTTTTGTCCCACGCCTGCCCGCTCGCCAAGGAACGTCAGGGCGATGGCATTGACATCCTCGTCGTTCGCGAGCTCACCGGCGGCATGTATTTCGGCCAGCCCAAGAAAACCGAAGACCTCGGTGGCGGGAATCAGCGCGCGATTGACACGATGGTTTACACGACGCCCGAGATCGAACGTATCGCGCACGTGGCATTCAAGTCCGCACAGTTGCGTCGCAAGAAACTCACGAGCATTGATAAAGCGAACGTACTCGAAAACGGCATCCTCTGGCGCGAAGTCGTGACGCGTGTCGGCAAGAATTATCCCGACGTGACGCTCGAGCACATGTTTGTGGACAACGGCGCGATGCAACTCATGCTCAAGCCCACACAATTCGACGTGATGCTCTGCGAAAACATGTTCGGCGACATCCTCAGCGATGAGGCTGCCGCACTCGGTGGTTCGCTCGGCATGTTGCCCAGCGCCAGCCTTGGCGCGACCACAGGCGGAAATACTTTCGGCTTTTACGAACCCGCTGGTGGCACAGCACCGGACATTGCGGGCAAAAACCTTGCGAACCCGATTGCGCAAATCCTTTCGAGCGCGCTGATGCTTCGTCACAGCTTCGGCTTGAACGACGCGGCAGCCGCCATCGAGAACGCCGTGACCAAAGCCATCAACGCGGGCAATCGCACTGGCGATATCTTCAATCCCATCGAGACGACGGCTAAGAAAGTCGGCACAACGCAGATGGGTGACGCGATTGTCGTAGCGCTCTGACGCCTCGAACGAAGCAAGTTTCAAGCTCCAAACAATCAGGCACATCACGCCGTTGTTTGGAGCTTTTTGTTTAATCGCACGGCACGGTCCGCCCGGCAGACCATTCACGAATCTCGCCAACCTTCTCGGCCAGCACGACGGAGAGGGGACGCGTTTGTTTGATCTCGGCCAGCAAATCCTCCTGCGACACCGTGCGGCCTTGCGCGTGCGCGGTGTACATCGAAGACACAATCGCCTGTTCGATTTCCGAGCCGGAGAAACCCTCCGTGGCTTCCGTGAGCGCGGGAAGTTTGAATTCAGCCGGCTTCAGCGCTCGTTTGCGCAGGTGAATCTCAAAGATGTTCTGACGGTTTGCCGCTGACGGCAGATCCACAAAGAAGATTTCGTCGAAGCGCCCCTTGCGCACCATCTCCGGCGGCAGGCGGGTGATGTCATTCGCCGTGGCAACGACGAACACCGGCTTCTTCCGCTCGGACAGCCACGTGAGCAACGCGCCGAGAATCCGTCGCGACAAACCGTCGTCCTCATCGCCAACGGCGAGGCCCTTCTCAATCTCATCCATCCACAACACGCACGGCGCCATGACCTCGGCGGTCTCCAGCGCCTTGCGGAGATTGCGCTCTGTCTCGCCGTAATACTTGTTGTAGAGCACACCGAAATCCAGCGTAACAACGGCACGCCAAAGATCCCTGCCGCCGCTTTCGCGGCCAGACTTTTGCCGCAACCCTGCACACCGAGCAACAACACCCCGCGCGGCGGATCAAGTTTCGGCTGATCGTCGTCCGTAAAGAAGCTTTTGCGCACGTCGAGCCATTGCCGCAACCGGGTCATGCCGCCGATATCGGAAAACTTCGCGGTCTCGTATTCAAACGACAGTGGCGAATCTGTGCCGAGCAATTCATACTTGGCCCGCATTACATCGGGCATCTCAGACTCTGTGATCGCACCGTCATCAGCAATAGCCTTGATGCGCCAGGCGGCGCGCGTCGGTCGCGGTGAGGCCGGTGAGATTACGCACAAGCAGCTCGATGGCCTTGTTTGTCGTGCTGACTTCGCGTCGGCCATTTTCCGCGCCCCAATCGGCGGCAGCGTCATAGACGATCTTGCGCAGCTCGTTCGGCGTGGGCAGCGGCAGACGGAACGGCGCGGTAAAGGGGCGCAATTCTTCCGGCATCTGGATCGCATGTCCGACAAGGATCACGGTGGAATAATGCTTCCGATACGTGAGAGCGATGTCTTTGAGGTGCCGGATGTGAACCGCATCTTCAAGATACGGATGGAAATCCAGCAGCACGAAGAGGGAGTTGTTCGCCTGGGTGCGGATGTAGGTGAGCACTTCCTGCGACTTCACCACGGATTGAATCGGCTGATCATTGGGATCAAACGCCTGCAAGCCTTCGGTGACCGTCCAGCGAAACGCCCGGAGCTGCTGGTTCGCCGCAATCTGCCGGACCAGCGCGACGATCTCCGGCTCTTCATTGCTCTCGACGGCGATGAGCGGCGTGCGCGAGCGGATGATGGCCGCCAGATCATGCAGCGGACTCTCGGTGTTGAGCATCTGCATCCGCGCCATTGCGGCATTGGGGAAATTAGCGGCCATGTCAGGCACAACTCACGCGGAAACGGACGGACATTCAAGCAAAAACCATGCGCCCCCGAGGCCCTGACTTGCTTCACAGCAAAAATCCTGTTTAATCCCGTCGTCATGCCCGCGTCCAACGCCCCCAGTCAAAGCGCCGAGGATTATCTCGAACGGTATCCACGAGTTGATCCAGGCGAAGGGCTATGCGCGCGTCGTGGACATCGCCTCCTCGCTCAAGGTGCGGCAGGCCTCCGTCACGAGCATGGTGCAAAAGCTCGCCCGCGCCGGGTTCGTGAAGTACAAAAATATCGCGGCCTCATCCTTACCGACGAAGGCCGCGCCGTTGCGCTGACCATTCAACATCGGCACGCCACGCTCTCCCGCTTCTTCTCGCTCTTCGGCCTCGACGCAGAAACTCAACGCGCCGACATCGAGGGCATCGAACATCATCTCAGCCCGGACACGCTGGCGATGTTCGCGGACCTGGCGGCGTTCTTTGAAGAAAGCCCCGACGCCTTGAAGGCTTTCAAACAAAGCCGCAAGAAGCGGAAGTAACCTCAACTCGCTGCGCCCAGCGAGTTGATGGCGTGGAGCAGGCGGCGCTGGATGGCTTGCTGGCGCTCCGGAGCGAGAATTTTTCCGCCATCCAGTTCCCGCACGTAGAAGCTGTCGATCGCCGCGCCCTTCTCGGTCAAAATGCGTGCGGTGGAAATGTCCACCTCCAGTTCCGCCAGCGTGCTGGCGATGGTGTAGAGCAACCCGATGCGATCTTCGGTCTCGATCTCGATGAAGTACGCGAGTCGGACATCTCATTGTCGAACATGATCTGGGTTGGGATTTGTTCGCCGGTGTAGGCTTGATACAGTGGACGGGTAATTTTCTGCTGCGCAATCAACTCGTGCAAATCCACGTCCTCACCGCCCAATACCCGCGCCAGTAATTTTTCAAACTCATCGCGCTGGGAGACCGTCGCCAGCTTGCCCGAAAGGCGTCGGTGACAAAAAACGTGTCGAGCGCGATGCCATCCTGGCGCGTAAAGATCTGCGCGGTCAAAATGGTCAGCCCCACGGCGCTGAGCGACCCGGCCATCTTGGCAAACAACCCGGCCCGATCCCACGTGCAGACGCGCACCACACTGTAACCACGATCCGGCTCGTTGTGCAGATTGACGACCGGGGCGAGCGGCTTGTCCTCCTCGACCATCTGCAAACGCATGAACCGATGGGCGAGCAACAGGTCGTCATGAATTTCCCGGGCGGAATGGATCTGAAAATACCGCGCCGGCAACGCCTCGAAATGCGCCACGAGTTCCTCGGTGGAAAACATCGTCGGCAGGAGCGCCCGCACCTCTTCCATCAACAACCCCCGCTGCTTTTCCTCGGCGCGGACAAATTCCGTTCCGCCGGTCAGCAGCGGCATGGCGCGCTTGTAGAGCTGCCAGAGCAATTGATCCTTGAAGCCGTTCCACAGCTTGTCACTGGTGGCGAGCGCATCCACAAACGTCAGCAAGGTGAGCAGCAACAAGGTTTCCGGCGTCTCAATCGACCGTGAAAAATTGCGGATGATGGAAGGATCATCCATATCATGGCGCTGCGAAACAATGGCCATCAACAAATGATGCTCAATGAGCAGGCCGAGGGTGTGCTTGCCGGAGTCATCAAGCTTGATGCGTTTGCCGACGCGCGCGGCCAGTTTGGCCCCGAGGGCGGCGTGCTTGCCGTGCCCTTCCGGTTTCCCGGTGTCATGCAACAGCAGCGCCAGATAGAGCAGCGCCGGTCGCTCGACCTGCTGGAAGTGCGAGGCGTAATTGCTATACGGCAGTTCCTTGGCTTCCCAGATACGATCAAGTTGCTCCAGACAGACGAGCGTGTGTTCGTCCGCGGCGTATTGATGATAAAACTCGTGCTGCACCAGGCAGGTCAGCTTGCCGAACTCGGGCACATATTTGCCGAGAAAATCCACCTCGTGCATCGCGCGCAGAATCGGCGCCACGTTGCCGCGTTGGTTAAGAATGGTCAGGAAGGTTTCGGCCACGTGCTCATCCCGGAGAAAATCCCGGTCCACCAACGCAATCTGGCTGCGGATCAGTTGCGCGAGGTCGGGATGCAACCGGAGCCCGCGTTGTTGCGCGTGCAAAAACACGCGCATGAGCCGCCGCGGCTGGTCACGGAACACACGATTGTTCGTCGCATGAATTTCGCCGTTGATGAACTTGAAGCCGTCCACCGGCTCGACCTCCTTGCCCTTGGGCAGATAGCGCCGGAGCGACAGCCGGGACGGCGGTTCTTTGATGAACGCGAGGCGCTGCTCCAAGGTCCGGGTGATGATGAAGATGTTGCGCGAGTGCGAATAGAAATCGCGCATGAACTTCTCGATGCGCTTGCTCGGGGACCGATCCCCATAACCGAGATTCAACGCCACAGACGGCTGAAGATTCTTGGTGAGCGCATCGGTCGGACGGTTGACGAGATAATGCAGCTGATTGCGCACGCGCAGGAGAAAATCATACGCAGCCTCGAGCTGCTTGCGTTCGCGGGGCATGACCAACTCATGCTTCTGCAAATCCGCCAGCGAACGCGTGCGGTATTTGAAAAACGCCATCCAGATGAGGT
Source organism: Verrucomicrobiota bacterium (assembly GCA_049840435.1). Lineage (GTDB taxonomy): Bacteria > Verrucomicrobiota > Verrucomicrobiia > Limisphaerales > JADLHS01 > JADLHS01. The sequence continues at coordinate 111,105 of JASGKY010000042.1, forward strand.
TCTGATAATCACGCAGCCCGCCACAGCCGTTCTTGATGTTCGGCTCCTGCATGAAGGCGGAGTTGCCATACTTAGAGCGGCGCTCCGCCTGATCTTCAAGGCGCGCGGCGATGTATTTATCCTCGTAACCCTGAACACACTTGGTCAACACTGCCTTCTGAAACTTCGCGAATAGAGCTTCATCCCCCGCCAACAACCGGGCTTCGATGAGCGACGTGCGCGTCTCGATACGGCGCGCATCGCTCTTGTCGTTCGCGGCAGAAACACATTCGCTAACCGTGCGGACCGCATGGCCGGGCTTGAGCCCAAGATCGAACAACGTAAGCCAGACACCGTTCATCATCCGCTCCAGAATCGGCAACGGCTTCATGGCGCTCGACACCTGGCCTTCGTGCAGGAACAGGAGATCAATGTCGCTCAACGGATTCAACTCGCCACGCCCGTACCCCCCCAACGCAACGAGCGCGAGCGATGGGAAAGAGTTTCGCGCACTTGGCGTGAGGTTGTTGTAAGCGGCATTCCAAAGCGCCCGAATCACACAATCCACGGCGGCGGATCGAGCCTGACAGACCTCCAACCCACCGCGCTCATTCTGATGCGCATGTTTGAGCCAGTGATTGGAGTGCTTGAGGAACGCCCGGAAGCGCGGCAATTCCTGCGCCGCCTCCCGGCCGGGGGACAACGTCAATCGTTCGGCGGCTTCCGTCTGAATTTTCTTGATCAAGTCCTGCACGCGGGCCACAGGTTGCGAACAAAGTGCGCCGGAAGCAAGCGGACGGTAGGCACGAAGTGATATGGGCAAGGGCCGAGTGACATAAAACGACGCCAACGCAATCCAACTTGGCGCGCGCCACCCGTCATTCGTTACCCCAAAGCGCCCAAAGCTGACAAGTTAGCCGGCTTTGCCTACGCTATCCCAGTGCGTTTGCAACAGCAGCTCAAGCTGGGTTATTTCACCCTCGAAGCCGTCAACAGCTTTGCGGGCACTTTCTTTTTGTTCTATCTCGTCTTTCTAACCCGGGACGAATTCCAGTTCACCCCGCGCGACAATCTGCTGCTCATGGCGATGCATGGTTTCTTTTACATCTTCGCATCGTGGCAAGGAGGGCGGTTCACGCAACGCTTCGGCTATCTCAATGCGTTGAAGATCGGATTTGCAGGGATGGCCATCGGCTTATCGCTGGGCTTGCTCGTACCCGGGCAGAGGGGGACAGGTGCTGGCGCTCATTGGCTGGACGTTGCCGTGCTGCTTGATCTGGCCGTCGCTCGAGGCGCTCGTGACGGAGGGGGAAGATTACGCTGGCACGGCGCGAATGGTCGGTTGTTACAACATCGTCTGGTCGGCAGCGAGCGCAGTGGCGTTCTTCAGCGGCGGCTGGCTGTGGGACAAGCTGGGAAAACATGGACTCTATGGCATCTGCCTCGCGCTGATGATTGGGCAATTTTTGTTCACACTCTGGCTGGCACGCTGCGCTAGGCAACTGCCCTCCGCAGCCAATCCGATCTCCGCACCTGCACATCAGCCCGAAGCCACCGCGATCCACCAATCCTTGCCGCCACAACGCTTCCTGCAAATGGCGTGGCTGGCAAATCCGTTCGCTTACGTCGCCGTCAACACCGTCGGCGCGGTCATCCCGCAGCTCGCGCAAAAGTTTCAGCTTTCCCCAACGCAATCCGGCGTGTTCTGCTCGCTCTGGTTTTTCGTGCGCGCAGCGGCCTTCATCGCGTTGTGGCGTTGGACCGGCTGGCATTATCGGTTTCGCTGGCTGCTGGCGGCCTTCCTCGGCTTGGTTGCCGGGTTTGCGACCTTGATGCTGGCAACACAACTCTGGCTCGTGCTCCTGGCACAACTGGTGTTTGGCGCGGCGATCGGACTGCTTTATTACTCGTCGCTTTTTTACTCGATGGATGTCGGCGACACCAAAGGTGAACACGGTGGCTTGCACGAAGCCGCCATCGGTCTCGGCATCTGCGCCGGCCCGGCAGTTGGGGCGACCGCGCTGACTTTTGCAGCGCAAGCCACGAATGCCGCGACATGGGCGGTCAGTGGATTGTTATCCGTCGGATTGGGAGGGTTGGTCTGGCTGCGAAGCCGGAAGTGAAACTTGATTCTAGCCCGGCGGATGTTCATCCTAAACCGGCGTGGCAGCCCCGATTATTGCCACCCAACCCATTAAAACCATGTCACTACTCGCAGGAAAAACCGGAATCGTCTTCGGTGTCGCCAACAAGCGCTCTATTGCCTGGGCCATCGCCCAAGCCTGGCACAAGGCTGGCGCGAAACTCGCCTTCACCTACCAGGGCGAGCGTCTGAAGGAAAACGTTGAAGAACTGGTCGGCACGTTCGGCAGCGACACGCTCCTGATCCCCTGCGACGTGACCAAGGACGAGGATATCAACCGCGTCTTCACTGAAGTAGGCGCGAAGTTCGGTAAACTGAACCTGCTCCTGCACTCGGTGGCATTTGCGCCGAAGGACGCGCTGGAAGGCGAGTTCGTGAACACCAGCCGCGAAGCTTATCGCATCGCACACGATGTCAGCGCTTATTCACTCGTGGCGCTGGCCCGCGGTGCGGCACCGCTCATGACTGATGGCGGCAGCATCGTGGCCATGAGTTATTACGGCGCAGAGAAAGTTGTCCCGCACTACAACGTCATGGGCGTTGCAAAAGCTTCTTTGGAAGCCAGCACGCGCTACCTTGCCTATGATCTTGGCCCGAAGAAAATTCGCGTGAACTGCATCAGCGCCGGCCCGGTAAACACACTTGCCGCCCGGGGCATCTCCGGATTCATGGAGATGATCAAGCATTACGAAGCCCACGCCCCGCTCAAACGCACCTGCGTGCCCGAAGAACTTGGCGCGCACCGGCACATTCCTTGCCAGTGACGGCGCGGCGGCCATTACTGGCCAAGTGATCTACGTGGACGGTGGTTATCAAATCATGGGGATGTAAGCGCCTACGGGCGCTGCGTTCTTTGGAAAAAACCGAGATGGAGAGGGTTTGAGGTGGTGCCCGCGACAGGACTTGAACCTGTACGATGTTACTCACTAGAACCTGAATCTAGCGCGTCTGCCAATTCCGCCACGCGGGCTTGATAGTCAAGCTGTGCAAAGCAAATCCAGCGTCCGTTCGTGTATCCCAGCTTTGTAGCCCTTGACGCTCAATAAGCGCCTTTAGGATGCAAGAACGCTGCTTATGAGCAAGTAGATTCTAGGTAAAATAGTCAACCTCCACTGGAAACAAATCTAGTGCCTTGGTCCCATTTGCCAACCGATAGAAGGTGACCTTGCCTTAGTTTACTTGAAGTTTGCATGAAAAGCATGCTGTTCTTGAAACTGAGAGACGGATTCTTGGCAACAGTCATTTACTCCCCAGTTCCATCTAGCCGTTGTTCGGACATCTTGGAATTAATATAGCGGATGGCTGCCTCCGTGCGGGAGTTCACATGCAATTTTTTGTATACGCGCTTCAGGTGCGTGCAGACAGTTTCGTAATTCATGCTTAATTTGTCGGCGATCAGTTTGTTGGAATGCCCTTTAGCAACGAGTTGCAACACCTGTTCCTCGCGCGCTGAGAGGTGCATGGATTCTTCCGTCGTCTTGGAATTCTTGCGGAAGGATTCAATCAGCCGACGGGCGATGTGGCTGGTCATCGGCACACCGCCACCTAATACGTCCAAAAGGGCCTGGCGTAAATCAGACGGTTTGGTTCGCTTCAACAAGTAACCATCCGCCCCGGCTTCCAACGCCATGAACAACAGTTCCTGATCCTCCATGGCGGTAAGCATGACGATCTGGACTTCCGGCAGGAGAACTTTGAGCCGCGCCGTGCACTCGATGCCGGAAATACGCGGGAGAAAAATATCCATCAAAACAACGTCGGGGTTGTTTTGGGGAATCGTTGCCAGCGCTTCCTCGGCGCTGACGCAGGAGCAAACGCACTGAAATTCGGGAAAGGAATTGATCAGTCGGGTCCAGTTTTCCCGGGCTTTGGCTTGATCTTCGATCAACGCGACCTTGATTGGATGTGAGCGGGCAGCCGCGCTCGACGCATTTTTTGAGACAGGCTTTGGAGAGGAGGAGTCGGGTCGGGTCATAATCAAATTGTGGGTGGCCTCACTTTTGAGTCGAGTCGCCGTTAGTTTTCGAGCCGGGTAATGTTTCAGCGGGCTTGGATTGTGAATGGAATGGTTGTTGCCGCCAGAGTGCTAGGCGGCGCGGACTCCGCAAGGGAATGGTTAGTTCGATCTGGCAACCTTGACCCGCTCCACTGACGATGCGACAACTTCCGCCCAACTCCTCCATCCGGCGGCTGATGTTTCCCAGCCCGTGGCACCCCGGACGGACTGAGCTGGGATCGAACCCGCAACCATTATCCTGCACAATCACCGAGAGGTTGTGGCGATGGCGGTAAATGCGCAGCCGAAATTCGGTCGCCCCGGAATATTTCACAGTGTTGTTCAAGGTTTCCTTGATGGCCATGAGCAGGCTGCGCCGCAGCGGGAGATCGGCGATGGCGTTGAGCGTGTCGGATTCAACCTCAAAAACGCATTCAATGTTTGCGGGGGTGAGAAACTTTTGTGCGTAATCGCAGACGTAATCGGCAAAATCCTGCAAAGTATCTCGACGCGGATTGAGCGCCCACAGGATCTCATCAATGCTCGCGAGCACGCCGCGCGCGTCATCGCAAATGTGCTCCAATTGGGCGCGCACCTTCGAGTCGGCCGGCAATTCCTCCTGAGCCACCTCGCCGTTGAGCACCAGATGGGTCATGCGACTGCCGATGTCGTCATGGATGTCCATTGCGATCCGGGCGCGTTCGCGTTGCAGCAGCCAACGCTCTTTTTGATGCAGGGCAACTTGGGCGGCGAGGAAAAAAATGGTCAACGCAATCAGGCCGCACAGAATCACAAAGGGGATTTGGAAACAAGGGCTTTGCCAGAAATAAAATTTCAGCGGCAGCACGGTTAGCATGGCGTTCACATTGTCTGGCCTTGTCCACCACGGCGGCGAGCCTGCCACGCCGACCACGGTCGCTGCTGGCCAGGCTGCGGCGGGCTTGGTCATTCCCTTCCAGCTTTTTGTTCCCTCGGGAACAATTTTCCAATCCGGGTCAGATCTGATTTCGATGCGTTGCCCGTTTGAGAGTTCAATCCGCAGTCCCACAAGCAAGCCTGCAAAGCTGGTGGGATTAAAAGCCTCAACGGCCAGAACGTGGCGACCAGGCGAGAGTACCGGCCGCCAGATTGTAGTCAAACAATTCCCGCCACTCGGCGCCGTGGCCGATTTCCCGGCCATCGAGGAAAACGGTGAACTCGTTATCGGCAGTTATCAGCAGCCGGGCTTGAAGGATTTTTGCGTTATCGGGAATGTCAAACGCCCGCCACAGCCGGCACGCCTGCCGGTCGTATCGTTTTTCATCCCAGATCCACGAACCCATAAACTCAGCCAGATCAGGAACGACAGGATGAAAAATTCTCGGCTGATTAGGCGTGGGTGATGTTTGGGCGGGCGCGATGGTGTTGCCGACGGTTGCGACAATCGAGAGTGCAAGCAATCCCCATCGAAGCTGGCCAATTACCCAACAAAATGGATTCTTCCAAAACATTGAAACCGGTTCTATTCGCTTGTGTCGCCCTATTAAGCGCTGCTGGCGGGCCGGACGCAAACCCGACTTTCGATCTGCCAACCAGCCGTAAGATTTTGCTCGCCCAAACCAACCGAATTTTTCCCCGCAAGCCAACGGTTTTGCTCTCGCAGGGTTGGGGCAGTAATCATTCCGTTTCAGGCTTCGCGACGCCAGCCACAACGCTGCGAAAAGTATCCCTTAATCTAGGGACAGGCGTTGACTAGGTTGGGGGACTGTCGGGCGGGAAGCTTCCGTTCTAGTGTCAAAGAAACACCGATGAACCCGCGCCCTAGCATGATTCGAGTCGGTCTGCCAGTACGTCCGAGCAGGAAACGCGTAAGCGTTGCGGCCCCAACGCCCGTCTCTGGCTCTTGCTGTTTTCCCACCCCAGTCACCAACCGTTAAGAAACCATCCGCATGAAAAAACCAACCCAACTGACCCGAAATCTCGCAAGCAGTATTGCATTCGCTGCGGCGTTGGCATTTGCCAACCCGGCATCCGGCGCACTAACAGTCACTACTTCCAATGAAAATGGCGGCGCGCCTAACGGCCCGTTTACGCCCTCCTGGGTGGTGAACACCAACAATAGCCTGATCGTGGGGCTGATTCCCAGTTCTACCTTCGGCAATTTCAATCTGGAATCTCCGCAAGGCGGCGTTCGCTCGGTGAACACGCTCAGCGTGAACACGGATCTGACACTCTTAAAAACCACGATTACCAACACGGCAAATGGAACGACGGACAGAAATTATGTGACCGTCGGCAACGGGTCTGGTGCGGGCCGCGTGCTCGTCTACACGTTGCCTGCTTCCGCCAACGGTTACAACCTGACCAATATCACCGTCTATGGCGGTTGGGCGGATAGTGGTCGCGACGCGCTGGCGCACACCATTCTGTATTCTACGGTTGGCGATCCAAACAGTTTCATTGTTCTCACCAGCGTGTCGGTACAATCCCTCCGTGCCTGGAGGCACACCGACGGCGAATCGCGCAGTGATTGCCGACTCGGGAATGGGGGCCATTGCGCAAAATGTGGCCGCGATCAAATTCGTCTTTGATGTGCCAACAGTCGAGAATGGTTTCGCCGGCATTGCGGCCATCACCGTGGGAGGAACTCCGGCGGGCAGCATTGCTGCTCCAGTGCTGGCGGTTTCAACCAGCACGCAAACCGGCGCCAGCCCGTTTACCCCCAGTTGGGTTATTGAGACGCCAAACTTGATTGCCGCGCTTACGCCCAGCACCGCTTCCGGAAATTTCACACTTGAAGGTTCGGGAGGAACACCAGCGTTAAACGACGGGCTCATCGGCCAGTCTGGTACTGTGGCGACGTTTGCCACCTGCGGCGCTGGCGGTGGTAGCGGAAGCACGCTGATTTACACATTGACCAATGTGCAGAATGAAACCGAAGTGACGAACATTGTGGTTTATAGCGGGTGGGGGGATGGCGGGCGTGATGGCCAATACTATACCGTCTCCTACTCGACCATTGCCGCTCCATCCACCTATACCCCCATTGGAACCGTTTACTTTAATCCGACGGGAACTTCCGGCGCGGTGGCCAATCGCGTCACCATCGCAATGAATAACGGCAGTTCGTTGGCAAGTGCGGTCGGCAATCTTCGTTTCCAGTTTTCGACTCCGCCCAGCGCGGGATCATTTGATAACGGCTATCAAGGCATCTCGGAAATTGTCGTTCAGGGTTATGACTCGAGTGCGCCGGTGCCGCCACCGTCGCCCTATCTGATTGCGGACACTTTGCCAAAATACGCGGAAACCGTGATTGGTGACCAAGTCGTTTTCACGGCTGATTACAGCAATGCTCCACCGGCTACCTTGCAGTGGCAGGTGGTGAAAGCCGGCGTGACCAACAATATTTCCGGCGCAACCAGTCCGACCCTGACGCTCAACAACGTGCAGGTTTCCGACTCGGGGCTGTATCTGCTGCGCGCTGACAACGCGACCAACGGCGCCACGGCACCTTCGTTCAGCACACCGCGGCAGTTGGTGGTAAACACCAACCCTGCCGCCGTGAATGGCGTGATCGTAAAATACGCTGGCCAAACTTTCACCAAAGGCGACGCGTTTCTTCCCGCCTGGCCGGTGAACACCAATCAAATGCGTTTGATTGCCGGGTTCACGCTTGGCTCTGGCGAAGGAACTTTCACCGCCTTTGGTGATTTCAGCGGCGGCAATGAAGCCAATGCCGATCCGACGATTCTTTCGGACGGCGTTATTGACACCATCACAAATGTGCCCAGCGCCACGTATGTTGGCTGCGGCCCGCTTAACAATGGCAGGGGTTATCAAATCACCTATTCACTGTTCACCAATGCCGCGCCGTTTGGTGTGTCCATCACCAACATCGCAGTCTTCGGCGGTTGGCAGGATGCAGGGCGCAATCAGCAGAAATATTCGGTGCTGTATTCCACAATGCAGAACCCGGGAACGTTCGTCCCGCTGGTCCTGGCCGATTACACTCCTACTGACAGCGACAACAGTCCGGTGGTGGGCCGAACCACGCTAGTGGCAGCTTCCGGTGGAGCGTTGATGCACAATGTGGCAGCGTTGCGGATCAGTTGGGATGTGTCTCCCATCCCCAAGAACGGCTGGGAGGGTTATTGCGAAATTCTTGCGGGCGGCCAGGCTTCGACCGGCTTTGTGCCTGCGTTGACAAACGACGTCTCGCCAACGACCGCGTCCGATGTGGTGGGTAGTCAGTTGATTCTCTCGGCGGGTTTCAGTGGCTATACCTCGCTGCAATGGCAAAAGAACGGGACGAACATTCCGGGCGCGAATGCGGTCACGTTGACACTTAACAATTTGCAGCTCACCGATGCAGGAAATTATTCGTTGGTGGCTTCCAATGCAATTGGTGCAACCAGCAGTGGTGCTTGCGCTGTGACTATTAATTCGGCGCCCGTTGCGACGAATAACATCATCCAAGCGATTGCCACCCAAACGTCAGCCGCCGAAGTGTTCACCCCAACTTGGAATGCGGCGGTCCTGGCTTCGAGTTTGATTGCGGGCGCTACACCCAGCAGTTCCGGTGATGGTGATTTCACCGGCGGAAGTTTCAACATCCCGACGGGAGCCAATGGGCCGGTTGTTTTAACGGACGGCACTTATGGGACGATTGATTTCATCAACTCCGGCCTTCATGGCTGGGTCACTTGCATGGGTGATGGCTCCAGCGTTGAAACGGGCGTCGGTGTTCGTGCCGGTCAGTACGTGGTTTACCCGCTGCCGCCCTCGGCGAACGGATACAACCTCACGAGCATTATTACTGCGGCCAGTTGGAATGATGGTGGGCGCGATCAGCAGGCTTATACCGTTCGATATGCGACGGCGGCGAATCCGACGTATTTCCTTCCACTGACCACAGTCAATTACAACCCGCTGAATCCCTCAGGCTATTCTGTGGATCGGGTCACCATCACGGCGGCCAACGGAGTGTTGGCCAGCAATGTCGTCGCGTTGCAATTCGATGCAACCACGCCCTCCGGTGAAAACGCATTCTCGGGCTACAATGAGTTCGCCGTTTACGGTTCGCCCTCGGCGACACCTCCGCCCGCTGGTCCGGTGGTTACTGTGCAACATGCACAAGACACGATTCCCTGGATGGTGGAAACACCGAATCTGATCGCCGGGCAATTGCCCAGCAGTCAGGGGCCAGGCGTGTTCACTGGTGAAGGCTGCAATGTCACCAACCTCACTGACGGCGCGCTGGGATTTGGCTTCGCTTACTGCACCGCCCTCGGGAATGACAACGGTTCGTCAGTCTCGTGGATCACGTTCACCACGGCCAGCGGCTGGAATCTGAGCAACATCGTGGTTTACACAGCTTGGCACGATTTCGGTCGCGAGGCGCAGTATTACGACGTCAGTTATTCGACGCTGAATGCTCCGACGACGTTCCTGCCCTTGGCCAGTGTGCGGGACAATCCGCCGACACCGCACGATGGCCGGGATTCAGGCAATCGGATTCAAATTGCTCCGGCGATTGGTCAAAGCCTGCTCGCCACCAATGTCGCCGTTGTAAAGTTCGACTTCACGTCGCAAACGGTAGATTTCTTGTGGTCGGGCTATTCGGAGATCGTGCTGCAAGGCACGCAAGTTCTGCCAACGGTGAATGCCCCGATCTATTCGGGCGGCAATCTGATCCTGACGGGAAGCGGCGGAATTCCGGGAACAAGTTATATCTGGCTGCAAACCACCAATCTGACCCCGCCGATCATCTGGACCACCAATGTGACCGGCATACTGAATGGAACAGGATCGTTCTCGAATGCGATTCCGGTGGGCGTTGAGCCAGCGCGCTTCTTCCGGTTGAAGACGCCATGATTTGGGTGGGTGGAAGTCGGTTGGGGGTGGCTGGGTTGCCCGGGGACTTCGGTTCCCGGGCTTTTGAGTCGTTTATTTTTGGAGGTTGATGGCATGAAGATAATTGAAGCGAGATGTTCTTGGCGCGCGGTGTGTTTCCGTCGCGCCGCCTTTACGTTGATCGAACTGTTGGTGGTCATCGCCATCATCGCCATTCTGGCAGCCATGTTGTTGCCGGCGCTGGCCAAGGCTAAAAGAAAGGCGCAAGGCATCGCATGCATCAACAATCTGAAACAACTCACCCTGGCGGCAGTCACGTATTCGACTGATTACGCGGATGCGATTGTGCCAAATGGAGGCGCGACTTTTGGTTCGTGGGTGCCCCGGTGGTTCAGCGGCGTATGATGTATCCATCTTACCTGGCGCGACGAATATCGCACTGCTCGAGCAGGCGGCGCTATTTCCGTACAACAAGTCGGTCGGGATCTACCGATGTGCTGCGGATCAGGATATCATCCCCGGTGCGGGGCGACCGCGGGTGCGGAACTATTCGCTCAATGGGATGATGGGAGACAATCTGGGGTTTGGTGGAGATGTGCATCCAGGCATTCCAGAGAACAAAAAGTTTTCCCAGATCCGATCGCCAGGCGCATCGGCTGCATCCTTCTTCATCGAAGAGCAATCAAGTGCCTCGCCGTCCACAACGAAGACAAGCATTGACGATGGCTTTTTTGCCGTGGATTCAGGCGGAGCGGGTTCGAAGACTGCGGCTAACAGTCAAGTGTGGCGCAACGTTCCGTCCAGCCGGCATGGGAATTTTACGCAGATGTCCTTTGCTGACGGGCACGCAGGCATCCTCAAGTGGACGTTGCCGAGCACCCAAAATCTTCAAGGACTCGAAGCTAACTCGAGCGTCATCAACAATGCGGACAAGAAACAGTTATGGCTGACCACTTATGCTTCCGGCTCCGTTCCCGGGGTTGCATGGTAAGCTTTGCTTCATCCTTTCAACAAAGAAAGCCCCTGTCCCGCTAGATCTCATCATGAAACGACTAACACATATTCTCGTCCTAGGCCTCGCGCTCCTCACTGAAGTCTGCTTTGCAGATGTCGAACCCAAAAACCTCCGCTGCGAGTATCTGGTTAATCCGCTCGGAATTGATTCCACGCAGCCGCGTTTGAGTTGGATTCTCGATTCTGATCGTCGCAGTGAAAAGCAGACGGCGTATCAAGTTCTCGTCGCGTCCACACCGAAGCTGCTCCAGCAGGAGCGGGGCGATCTGTGGGACAGCGGCAAAGTTGCCTCGGACGAAACTACACACGTTGTTTACGCAGGCCAGCCGCTGGCTTCCCGGCAGAGTTGCTTCTGGAAAGTGCGCGCGTGGGATCGCGACGGCAAACCTGGCGCGTGGAGTCCGGTTGCTCAATGGCACATGGGCCTGCTCCAGCCGACTGACTGGACCGCGAAATGGATTGTCGCGGAAGCGCCGCCGACACTGACGCTGGGTGATCTGGTGATTCGCAAGGCAACCTACGAAGCCATTGAAAAAGCCGGCGAGTTGGACGTGACCGCGGCACTGACGGCTTTGGTGAAAGACAATCGGCTCAGCGTGGAAGTCAATAACAAGAGTCTCGGCGGTGATCCCGCGCAGCACGTGGTCAAGCGCTTGCGCGTGGAATACGAACTGGGCGGAAAATCGTTTTCCCGAGTAGTGGACGAGCACCAGACCTTGTCCATTCCCGAAAAATCTGTCGGGGTGCGCTATCTGCGGAAACCGTTTCAACTGAAATCGCCCGTGCAACGCGCGGTGTTGTATGTCACGGCCTTGGGGCTCTACGAAATTCAACTCAACGGCCAGCGCGTGGGCGATCATGTACTCGCACCGGACTGGACCGATTATCGGAAACGCGTGCGGTATCAAGCCTACGATGTCACCGCGCTGCTCAAGCGAGGTGATAACGCCATTGGCGCGTTGACTGCCAACGGCTGGTACAGCGGCCGCATCGGCAACGGCGCGAAACAGTTCTTTGGCAAAGTGCCGGCGTTGCTCACGCAACTGGAAGTCACCTATGCGGATGGTCGCACGGAAACAATCGGCTCTGACAATTCGTGGAACACACATACCGGGCCAATCGTCTCGACGGATTTTATGTGGGGCGAAACCTACGATGCGCGACTGGAGATCAAGGGTTGGAGCAAGGCGGGATTGGATGAGAGCGGATGGATTCCAGCCGTCGTGCGTGATGAATCGGCACGCACGCTCGAAGCGCAAGTCATGGAGCCGGTGCGGAAGATCGTGGAATTGAAGGCCAAGAAAGTTACCGAGCCAAAGCCCGGCCAGTGGGTGTTCGATCTCGGGCAAAACATGGTGGGCGTCGTGCGATTGAAAATTTCCGCACCGGCGGGGACGGAAATCACCCTGCGTCATGCCGAGATGCTGAACCCGGACGGCACAGTTTACGTCACCAACCTGCGCGGCGCGCCCTCGGTGGATCATTACATCTGCAAAGGCGACGGTGTCGAAACTTGGCAGCCAACATTCACCTTCCATGGCTTCCGATATGTGGAGGTCATTGGTCTGCCTAAGCTGCCGAAAGCTGACGCCGTCACTGGCATTGTCATCGCCTCGGACACAACTCAAACGGGCGAGTTCTCCTGTTCCGATCCGCGAATCAATCAGCTTCAAGCCAACATTCAGTGGGGGCAACGTGGCAACTACGTCAGCGTGCCAACTGATTGTCCGCAACGCGACGAGCGGTTGGGGTGGATGGGCGATGCGCAGGTATTCATTCGCACGGCAACCTACAACGCAGATGTGGCCGCCTTCTTCACCAAGTGGCTCGTGGACGTGGACGACGGGCAATCGCCCGAAGGCTCGTTTGCCGACGTGAATCCAAACACCATGAACTGCTACAGCGTGCCCGCCTGGGGCGACGCGGGCGTAATCTGTCCGTGGACGATTTACGAAGTCTATGGCGACAAACGCGTGTTGGAGCGCCATCTGCCGGCGATGATCAAGTGGGTGGAATTCCTGCGCGTCCACAGCACAAATCTCATCCGCGACAAAGATCGCGGGAACGATTACGGCGACTGGCTTTCCATCAACGCCGATACGCCCAAGGATTTGATCGGCACGGCGTATTTCGCCTATTCGACTCATCTGGTGGCCAAGTCTTGTCGTGTGCTGGGTCGTGAGGCTGACGCGAAGAAATACGAACAATTGTTCGCCGACATTAAAAAGGCGTTCAACGAAAAATATGTTGCGGCGGACGGACGCATCCACGGCAACACGCAGTGCGCCTATCTCATGGCGCTGAAGTTTGAATTGCTGCCGGACGAAATGCGCGAGAGAGCCGCCGCGCATCTTGCGGCTGACATCAAAGCCAAAGGCAATCACCTCTCCACAGGATTCGTTGGCGTGAGTTACCTGCTGCCGGTTTTGACCGAAGCGGGCCAGGCCGACTTGGCCTATCAACTGTTGCTTCAAGACACATTCCCCTCGTGGCTGTTTTCCGTAAAACACGGCGCGACCACGATCTGGGAGCGTTGGGACGGCTGGACGCCCGAGAAAGGATTCCAAGACCCCGGCATGAATTCCTTCAACCACTACTCGCTCGGTTCGTGCGGGGAATATCTGTTTGGTGGCGTAGGCGGCATTCGTCCGGCCAGTCCGGGCTTCAAGACCATTCGCATTGAACCTGTCATCCGCGACGGCTTGGCTTGGGCGAAGGCGAGTTACAACTCGATCAACGGAAAAATTGCGACGGCTTGGAAACGCGACGGTGAGCGATTGACGTTAGATGTGACCATCCCTGCGAACACTACTGCGACCGTTCACGTGCCAGCCCGTGATGTGACCGACGTCCGCGAGAAAGGCAAACCCATCGCTCAAACTGATGGCGTGAAGTTCCTTCAGATGGAAAACGGAAACGCAGTGCTGGCAGTCGGCTCAGGCAAATATCAGTTCGTTTCCCAACCTAGTCTGTGAGCTGATCAAGTCGCTTAAGAAATTCATGCATCAAACGAAAAAAGTGTTTGGCCCGGTCGCCGCCGGGCTGTTGCTGTTGACTTCACCCATCGCAAATGGGGCATTGCTGCCGGTAGATTTGCGTTGCGAGCAACGGGTAAATCCGCTGGGGATTGGTGACGTTTTGCCGCGACTTGCTTGGCGGGTGGCAAGCACCAGTCCGGAAACGTTGCGTGGTGAGACACAAAGCGCTTACCAAATTCGTGTCGGCACAGCCGCTGGTCTGGCGGATGTTTGGGACAGCGGTAAGGTAGCGAGTGCAGCGACCGTAGACATTGGGTATGGCGGACTGCCGTTGACGAGCGGTAAGAAATACTTTTGGCAAGTGCGCGTTTATGACGGCGACGACAATGTTTCGGGCTGGAGCACCAACGGCATCTGGTCCATGGGCTTGCTTTCAACCAATGACTGGGTGGCGCAATGGATCGGCTACGACGCAGCCTACAATCTCTCGGCACAGGAAATTAGCGCGAACTCCTTATTCAACACCTCAGGACTAAGTTGGGTCAGCGCCCAAGGCCAATCGGCCCAGAGCGGAATTCATCAATCCATCTTGCGGAAGAGAATCCTGCTGCCGGGCGGGGCCATTACCAATGCGGTGATGACCTTGCACGCAGACAACCGTTGTCACGTGTATGTGAACGGCCAGTTGCTGACCAACTCCGCCCTGCGTTGGGAGGCCACCGCGCGCATCAACGTGACTCCGTGGTTGCAAAGCGGTGGCACCAACGTGGTGGTTTTGGCGGCAACGAGTGATGATGCGCAACGACCGGCGACCGCCATTGGACGGCTGGTGGTTCAATACAATTCCGGCAGCGTGACCACCGTGCCAGTGGATACTTCGTGGAAAGCGGCAGCCTGGCCGACGGGCAACTGGACCACAACCAACTATGATGATTCGTCGTGGGGGACACCGGCAGCGGGCGGTTCGCCGTGGGGCACTCCTGCTCGCAACGACTCGGCTCGAATCCCAGCGCCGTATTTGCGCAAAATGTTTTCCGTCGGACCGGCGGTGAATCGTGCCACGGTTTATGTGACGGCGCTCGGCGCGTACGAACTGCGCTTGAACGGGCAGAAGGTCGGCAACGACGTGTTGACACCGGGTTGGACGGAATTTCGGAAACGAGTCTATTACCAGACCTACGATGTGACCGGATTGGTGCAGAGCGGCGCGAACACGCTGGCGATGCTGTTGGGTGACGGCTGGTTTGCGAGCAATCTCGGGTTTAATGGACAGCGGCTGAATTATGGCGGCAAACCGCGCTTGCGCGCGCAACTGGTGTTGGAACTGGCGAATGGCACGACGCAAACCATCGCGACCGATAGTTCATGGAAGGCGAGTTACGGCCCCATCCGATTCGGCGACCTGCTGCTCGGATCGGAATACGATGCGCGGCTCGAAATGCCGAACTGGGATCGGACCAATTTCAATGACTCGGCCTGGTCACCGGTAGTTGTCGGGCTGGACCTAGCGTCGCTGAAATACACCAATGTGACCACGCTGGTCACATCGCAAATCACCGGCAATCAGTTGAACTTTCCAGTCAACAACACCACGATGGGAGGTGATCCTGTGCCAAACACAGCAAAAGTGTTGCAGATCATTTATCGAATTGGTGGCGGGACAAATCAGACGCAGACCTTTGCGGAAAACTCGACCGCTATCCTCAACGGCGGTGGACAGGCATTGATGATTGTCGAAGCGCTCTACGGCGATTCGGTTTCCATCAGCAACCCCGGCGGCCCGCAAGTGCAGGCCGCCGTCACCGAACCCTCGCGACCGATGGAGACACTGCCAGCGATCAATTTTACCCAGCCTAAGCCGGGGCGCTACACGTTTGACCTCGGGCAGAACATGGTGGGGTGGGTGCGGTTGAACATCACTGGCAGCGTCGGAGATCGCATCACGGTGCGGCATGGCGAGATGTTGAATCCAGACGGAACTGTTTATGTTGCGAACCTACGTGGCGCCAACTCCACTGATTTTTACACGTTCGGAACAAATGGCGCGGTGGTCTATGAACCGCGATTTACTTTCCATGGCTTCCGTTACGTCGAGATCACAGGGCTATCCGTGCCGCCAACAATAAACTCGGTGACCGGGATCGTCGTGAACTCGGAGATGCGGCGGACCGGCGACTTCGCGTGTTCGAGTCCTTTGGTAAACCAGCTTTTTCACAACATCATCTGGGGGCAGAAGGGAAATTATCTGGAAGTGCCGACGGATTGTCCGCAGCGCGATGAACGGCTCGGTTGGACTGGTGACGCGGAATTCTTTGTGCCGACCGCCGCCTACAACTTCGATGTGCAAAACTTCTTCCGGCGCTGGCTGGTGGCGTTGTGCGACGACTCGCAATTCGCCGACGGCAGCTACGCGAACGTCGCGCCGGACCTCGGGGCCGGAGGCCGGGCGGCGGCGTGGCAGGATGCGGCCTGGATTTGCACCCACACCATGTATTTGAGCTACGGCGATACAAACCTCATCGCGGCGCACTACGAGTCGTTCAAGAAGCTTGGCAACTTTCTCGCCAGCTATTCGTCCGGTTACAGCATCAACAGTCTGCCCGGCGATTTTGGTGATTGGGTCAACCTTGGCGGTGGGGCGACGGGGCGGGTGATTGACACGGCTTTCTACGCTTACTACGCGCAAGCAATGGCAGAAATGTCCACAGCGCTAGGCAAGACTGTCGAGGCGGCAGCTTACGCTACATTACGCAATAACATCGCGGCGGCATTCGCAACTTTCTTCAATCAAGACGGCACGTTTGCGGAAAGCGGAAACAGCCAGACAGCGTATGCGCTGGCATTCACTTTGGGACTGGTGCCAGACAACCTTCGCAGCCAGGTGACGCAGAAATTTGCGAACACCATCGCTGCATTTGGGAATCATCTGGCTACCGGTTTCATTGGCACGCCGCGGTTGTTGCCCGCGTTGCATCTAGCCGGTCGCGACGATCTCGCCTACACTTTGTTGTTGCAGGAGACGTACCCCTCGTGGCTCTTTCAGGTGAACTTGGGCGCGACAACGATGTGGGAACGCTGGGATGGTTGGACGCCCGGCGGCGGCTTCCAAACCATCGGCATGAATTCGTTCAACCACTATTCATTTGGTGCCGTAGGCGAATATCTTTACGGTAACGTCGGCGGCATTCGTCCAGGCAGTCCGGGTTACAAGACCGTGCGCATCCAGCCGGTGCCGGGTAAAGGGTTGACTTGGGCCAAAACACGCCTCGACTCAGTTCGCGGCAACATCACAACCGCGTGGACTAATTCTAGCGGAATTTTCACTTTGAAAACGGAGGTTCCGCCAAACACGACCGCGCAGATTTTTGTGCCGACTACCAACGCCCTGAGCATTACCGAGAGCGGTATGCCGGCTACAAATTCACCCGGAGTTACGTATCTCGGCACAACCAACAATCACGCCGTCTTCAGCGTTGGCTCTGGCCACTACCAATGGTCTTCCGCTTACGCAATCCCAGAGCCGCCGGGCGTTGTAATTACGGCAACAAATCAGACAGGCATGACGGTACCGTTCACTCCGAGTTGGGGACTCGTGACCAATGGCAGTCTGCTTGCAGGCAAGTTGCCGACCAGCTCTACGGGAAGTTTCAATCAGGAAAGCCAGCTTGGAAACCGATCGGTGAACTCGCTAACGACGGGTGGCAGTCTGCAAATTCTCACCAGCGGCAGCCCCACCACCACGAGTTCAAACTACGTAACCTGCGGTAACAACGGCGGCACCTCGGCAACGTACACGCTGACCGGCTCCACCAACGGTTACGATCTTACCAACATCGTCGTCTATGGCGGCTGGGGTGATAACGGACGCGATCAGCAAGCCTACACAATCTATTATTCCACCATGGCGGCCCCGACGAATTTCATGTCGCTCGCTACAGTGAATTACAACCCGGCCATCGGCAGTGGCATTCCGTCCGCAACTCGCATTTCAATCACCTACTCAACGGGTGTGCTGGCCCAAAATGTAGCGGCGTTGAAATTCGATTTCAGCACACCCAGCTCAGAAAACGGCTACTGCGGATACACAGAATTGACTGCCTTTGGCAGTCCATCGCTTCCGCCACCCAGCCTGCCCGGCTTGTGGACGAACACCCAGCCCGTCACAGCGAGCATGATGGTAGGCGATCAAGTCTCGTTCACTGCTGCTTTTGGCGGAGACGGGCCGCTGACCTATCAGTGGCAAAAGATCGGCAGTGGAAACACCAACAATCTTCCGGGCGAAACAAACCTAACGCTCACCCTCGTAAATCTTCAAGCAAGCGATGCTGGTTCTTATCGGCTAGTGGCGTCCAATCTGGCTGGGGTGACGGCCAGTGCTCCAGCAGCACTAACTGTTTCCAGTATGCCGGTGCCCGTGAATAACATCATCACCCGCACAGCGCACCAGACGGGCTTGGGCGGCAACACGTTTTATCCCACTTGGTCGGTCGAGACCCATGGCAGTCTCATTGCCGCTATCGCGCCTGACACGGCGACGGGAGATTTCAGCCGCGAAATTGTGGGGCGCGACGTGGGCAAGCTCACCCTAGATCACGACTTGGGATTGAAGCTGGTCTCCGGCAGTCCAGGATTTCCCGTCACCACCACCTCGAACTATGTGACGTGCGGCAACGGGAATGGCGCAGGATCGTCGCTCATCTACGCACTGCCGAATTCCACAAACGGATACAATTTGACCAACATCACGGTCTATGGCGGTTGGGCGGACACTGGTCGCGATCAACAAGCCTATTCTGTCTCGTATGCGACCGTGAACAATCCCGGAAACTTCATTCCATTGACGTCCATTAATTTCAATCCGACCGTCGGAGGCGCGATCCAATCGGCCACGCGCATTTCACTTTTGTCGGTAACTGGGACGCTCGCCACCAACGTCGCTGCATTACAATTCGATTTCACCGCGCCTAGTTCTGAAAACGGCTACTGCGGTTACGCCGGCATTGCTGTTTTTGGATCGCCCACTGTTCCGCCCGTAGTCCCAACGACAATGAGCGCGGTCATGCTGGGGAACGACAATTTTAGGTTGGACGTTACAGGGCTGGTGGCGGGCCGAAACTACCAGATCCAAAGTTCCACGAACCTCGCTTCGTCCATCTGGCAGACAGAGACAAACTTCGTGGCGACGCAGGCGTCATTTTTTTTGACGATCTCGACCTTGTTTCCAGGGCAGCGGTTTTTTCGGACCGTTGGTTACTGATCTTACGGAGCGTAGAAAACCATGACAAAGTTCACAATCTGGCTTTTAAGTGTGTTGCTGCTGAATGTCTCGCTTCACGCTGTCGAAAAGGCGCCGCAGCCGCGCATTGTCAATATTTACAACTTCATTCGGAATTCGGACTTTCGACTGGAGAACTCCGAGGAACGCATGTTCGATTGTACCCGGCGGCAGGTCGAATTACTCAGGAGTGTCAATCTGCCGGCCACGTGGGCGTTGCAGTACGATGCGTTGATCAATCCGCGTTACCCCAAGTTGCTCAAAGAGCAGTTGGGAACAAATGACGAGATTGGAGCTTGGTGGGAAATTCCGAGGCAACTGGCGGAAAAGGCCGGGCTGAAATGGCGGGGTCGCCATGACTGGGATCCGGAAGCACACGTGGGATTTTCTCCTGGCTACTCACCAGAGGAGCGCCGGAAACTCGTGGATGTTTACATGGCCGAGTTCAAGGCGAACTTCGGCTTTTATCCAAAAACAGTCGGCTCTTGGTTCATTGATGAAGTGACACTGGAATACATGGCGGAAAAATATGGCGTCATTGCTTCGTGTAATTGCAAGGATCAGATCGGGACGGATTTTTACACGTTGTGGGGCGGATACTGGAATCAGGCCTACTATCCGAGCCGAGTAAATTCTTATATGCCTGCGCAGACGCGCAAAGGACAGATTGATATTCCGATCTTCCGCATGTTGGGCAGCGATCCCATCTATCAACATGGCACGACCCCTGGATTAATTTCCTTGGAGCCGGTGTACACCCCGGGCGGCGGGTTGCCCCAGTGGGTGGACTGGTTCATGAAGAGTCTAGTGGAACAACCGTCCCTAGCTTTCGCTTATACACAGGCGGGCCAAGAAAACTCGTTCACTTGGGAGCCAGTGGCGAAGGGATTGGCATATCAGTTCAATTTGTTTGCCAAGATGGCGAAAGCCGGCCAAATCCGGGTCGAGACGTTGGAACAATCAGGCCGCTGGTTTCGCAAACAATTTCGCGTCACACCGCCGACATCCATGGCGGCATTGCAAGACTGGAAAAACGAAGGCCGTAAAACCGTTTGGTATAGCAGCCGTTATTACCGGTTGAATGTGCTATGGGAGAAAGACTCACTCTTCATCCGAGATATCCATTGCTTTGACGAAAAACTTGTCGCCCCAACACATCGCGTCCCACTGCGGGCGAGCACGCTGACATACGAAACCTTGCCGATTGTGGACTGGGCGGTCTGGTCAGCCTCCGGCACCGTGCGGGCCGGTCTGTGGCCGGTCATGCTGGGATCGAACTCCACGAAAGTTTCTATGCAACCCGACGGCTTGCCTGTTGTAAAAGAAATGAATGCAACTGATCTGAGGATTGATCAACCGCTCAAAGGCGGCGGGAACTTCTCCATCGTATGCCGGGAAGATCGCGTTGAAATCACAGGGCTGGATCGTGACGGGAAGCCATTGTCCTGGGCTTGTCAAATCATCGGGGGCGACCGGCTGAAGTCTATGATTAAACAGGTCAATCCAACCAGTATTGCCCTAAGTCATTCCGGCGTGGACTACAAATTAAAGCTGGGCGCGCACTCCGGATCATGCCAACAGCTTGAGGATGGCAACTTACAGTTGCAGCCTAATCAAAATGGCATGCTGACTTTGAAACTCGATACCACCAGTGTCAACGCAACAACATCACAAAGGGCCAAGTCAACCAATCAATGAACAAGCGCAGGGACTGTAGTCCGTGTAGAAATACTGAAACGCCACAATTGCTTTTCGCGCCACTGCCCACGACGCAGCAGTCGCACTATCACCACCGCCCGGCACGAGCGACTTATTTATGTAATTTGGTAAAATTGCAAAGGCCGACACTGCGGTAATTGAGCCTCCATATAATTTCTCCATTATGGGATAACATCGCACACGCTTTGTCACCTTCCTACAGTCGCCCCGAGCTGAATTTCATATCGGTCAGGAGCAGCACAACGCTGCGCTTTAGTTGATGGAATGGCGCCAAAGCCGGTTTGTTTTCCTACAATGTGATGACTTTGACCAACACCGGCACAGTGGATTTCGACTGGTTTCACGCCAACAGTGGGAGCTAAGTCGTCGCACTGATTGTGCGCTGGGTTTATCTGGGAACGGTCGACATCGAGGAAAGCCAAGTCATGTCCGCGACAAATCCCGCATCCGAGCTTACCACTGCACCGCCGGATGAATTAGGCGTCACTGTGACAGTGGATTGCCATTTTCGCACCGTCGAATGTCCGTCGGCGAAGCTCAAGCCGGAAGCGCGACCGTGATAGGATGCTGGCTGATCCACAGCTTGCGCGATTCCCGGAGCTGGCACCGGCAACATGATCACCGCAAAAGCCGCATCATTTATGGTGACCGGATTTTCATCAATGAACACCCAGGTGTCTGTGGGTTTTCGGATTTCGCCCAGCTTCTTGTAGGTCCAATACGGAATGGACGGCGTGAGGGTACTCAGCCATTGGCCGGAGGAAAACGTCTGGCTGCAGGAATAACTGCGCAAGCGCGGCGCGCCGCCGCTGGGATATTGCGTCGAATTGTCCGCCGGGCAGCGGTATGCCTTCAGCGTCGGCGCATAAGACCAGAGCAGCCCCGCCTTGAGGATGAACTCATTGGTCGTATCCGTCAGACCGTAGCGCATGTTGTTATCAACCCAATACTTTCCCCATTCACTGGCAGGATCTTGCGCGGTTGCACTGGTGGTGTTCACCGGCGCTATGAAATCATTGTTGTCCTGTGCGTACAGCACCCAGGCCAGCGAAAGCTGCTTCGTGTTGTTCATGCATGCAATGCCCAACGCCTTCTGCTTCGCCTTGCTCAGGGCGGGCAACAGCATAGCCGCCAGAATGGCAATGATGGCGATGACGACGAGTAGTTCAATGAGAGTGAAGGCCCGGCGCGCTTCAGAATGAAATCGAATCGTGTGCTTCATAACTTTACAGATTGCGGGCCGCCATGGGGCAGGCAGAGATCGAACAGACTGCGAGGTTGCAGCTCACGCACAAATTCCTCATACGACAGCCGTTTTGCTGGAAGGACCAAAACCTGACGCGAGGCATCAGGCCGGACATGGAAGAAATTGTCGGCGTAACTTGCATCGGTGTTCGTCAGATCCAGCCATGCCCACAATGCGGGCCGCTTGGATTTGAGCGTGACAAGGAATCCGTCTTTTACTGCTTCGACAGCTGCCGACAGTTGCGGATCGCTTAACTTCAGTTCCTTGGGCGCGGTAAACAGCAGCAAGTTTTCGGAAACGGTTTTGCCTTCCACCTCGATTTCGAGCCAGGTCAAAAATCCGCCTGCTTGGTGTTTCTTGATGAGCGCTTGGAAATCCAAGGTTTTGACTTTTTCACTCTTGCGAGCAGGAATGGCGACAGCCATTTGATCCTGCAGCAAGGTTTCCCCGGTTAAATCCGTGGTGCGCCACTTCAGCGTGCCGCGTTTGGATTGAAGCAAATCACTGGAAACAAAGATGTCGGTTGTTCCGGCTTCAAGGTTTTCCCGGCTGGATACCAGGATGGGCGCGAAAAACCGGCGGGCGAAATAGTGCAGCGCCTTCCAACGACCGAAATAGTCCACCGATGACCAGCTCATCCCCGGCCAGGTGTCGTTGTATTGCCAATAGACGCAACCCATGGACTTCGGCATGGTCTGACGCCAATACTCCGCGCCGAGCTTGATGCCAAAGCCTTGGAGAATCTGACTCAACCACAGTGTCTCCTCAAAGCCGCGCGGTGGTCGAAAATAGTTCAGCGTGGTGCTGACGATCCGCTGATTGGCTTCGAGCCCACCGGAACGTTGATGCCAATTCATCACCGAGGTGATGACTGAGGCGCGATCCGACTCATTCGTAAATGCGCGGACTGTCTTGGGCTCCGGAAAGGATTGGAAACCGAACTCGCTCATGAAGCCACCTTGTGTGCGATACGCTTCAAACGGCTTTCCGCCGTGCCACACATCCCAGTAATGCGTGTCGCCACAATCCGGGCTGCCGGAAACATACGTAGCCTGCGGTGCGTGCTGTTTCACCTCTTCCGCGAGCAGATGCACGAACAGCTTGTCGTAATCGGCATCGCTCATTCGGTTCGTCGCCCAAGTAGGCCCTTTCCACCAATCCATGCTGATCTCGTTGTTCCCGCACCACAGCGCGATGCAGGGATGATGGCGCAGGCGACGCAAGTTATCCCGCGCTTCGAGCCGGACATTCTGCATGAACTCCGCGTCGAAAGCTGGATAAGCCGCGCAGGCGAACTTGAAGTCCATCCAGACGCAGATGCCCATTTCATCACAGGCATCGAAAAGCGAATCGTCCTCGTACAGGCCACCGCCCCAGAACCGGAGTGTGTTCATGTTCACCGCATCGGCATCCGCAACAAAGCGGCGCGACATCTCGGGCGTAACACGATTGACGAAGGAATCGGCGGGAATCCAATTTGCCCCCTTAGAGAAAAACGGGATTCCGTTGACCTCCAAGTGCAGCGGCGAGTCGCCTGCCGCTTTGACGACTTTCAATTCGCGGAAACCAATGCGCCGGCGGGTGGTATCAATCGTCTCCCCATTCGAATCGAGCAGTTCGACGTGCACATCGTATAGCGGCTGTCCGCCCATGCCCGCCGGCCACCAAAGCTTCGGATTCCTGATTTCCAGTTTTCCACGACCGATGTTTTCAGAAATCGAGAGCTTTTCCTTCGCGACCACTCTTCCCTGATGGGAAACTGCGACAATCGCCTTGAAGGCTTTGCCGGCCGGATTTACGGCATCAACGCTAACTTCCACCTCCAGCCGGGCACGCTTTTGATTCGAGAGATCCTGTTGGATCAGCACATCGGCGATACGGCCTGCATCGAAGGCTTCCAAGCTGATGCTTTTCCAAATACCACACGTGGCCAGCACCGGCCCCCAATCCCACCCGAAGCTGCACGGCTCTTTGCGCACCCAGGCACGCTCGCGGACAAACTTCGCTGGCTCCTGATCGGTTTGTTTGGCTTTGAAATAGGGAAAGGGCGAATCAAAAGTGATCTCGATGCTGTTCGCACTGCCCGCAACAACGCTTTGACGTCGTATTCCCAGAGCCGAAACATATTATCGGCCCGCCCAACCTCCGTGTCATTGACCTTAATCGTGGCCAGTGTGTCCAAGCCTTCACAACGCAGCAGCACCTTGTCAGACTTCAAGACCGCGGCGGGCACATCGAAACTGCGGCGATAGGTCCAGTTCGCTTCGCCCACCCACTGCACATTCTTTTCGTTCTCGCGATAAAACGGATCGGGAATCTTACCAGCAGCCATCAGGTCGGTATGGACACAGCCCGGAACAATCGCCGGCAACCATTCACTCTTTCCGACTTCGGAGAATTGCCATGCACCAGAAAGATTCAACCGCCGCAGCCGGCCAGTCTTGTTTGTATCCGCAAGGGAGGCGAGTGGCTCCCAAGCAAGGACCGCGGCCGTCGCCGCTAACGAACTCTTAAGAAATTGTCGTTTGTTAATATGTTGCATCACTTGAAGGCCAGCAGGCGAATCGCCAGAGGCCGTATTTACAATTCTTGTTAAGTCAAAAGAATGGTTGCCCCTCGCGAGGCAACCATTCGGTAACTGCAGTCACAACTCATCCCCTACCCTCACTTCACCAACCGATAGAACTGAGCATTGTTGGTCGTGGACGTGTAAGCCGCATTCTCACTCCCTTCAACCGAACTGGTGAGGCCGGCGTCGGTCCAACCACCATTGACGCTGACAGATTTTTGTAGTGAGAACCCCACCGCCGTCGTTGGCCACGAGAGACGCACCTGATTTCCCGGCGTGCTCTGGACAATCAAGACCGGTTGCGGCACTGGAGGAATCTGGAGCGCTTGAATTCCGACAATGGACACTGCGCCAGCGTAAATGCGCACGTCATACATCAAACCGGCGAAGCGGTTCGCTGGATAACCGCCTGAGGATTGTTGTCCGCCGATGATCAAATGATAGCTGCTGGGGCTGTTGAATGGACCGACGTCGCCCGTGAGATTGATACGGGAATCCAGCACCCCATCAATGTAGAGCTGACGCGTGCCGAGGCTGCCATTCCACACCGCGGTGTATTGTCGCCACACCGATGTGTTTGAAAGATCCGTCTGGCCCTGCACATCGTCGTCGCCGGGCGTGCCGCGGATGGTAAAGGTCGGCAATGAATCGCCGCCATACCGGCGAACTTGATAGCCAACGTTGTCGTCGCCGTTCTTGCTGACCCAGGCGGACCACCAGTCGGGAATGCCTTTCGCCCAGAACGAAATCGTGAAGCTGTTGGTCAACAGCGTGTCGTAGGTCGGAAGATAGCCCGCGTCACCGCTGGCCGAATTATTGACGGAAACCGCCACCCCTCCGACACTGAGGTCCAGTGATTGACCGCTGAAACCGGCGGGCACATCGGACGAATAGCTCAGGTTACCGGGCGAACTTCCCACCGCTACGCCATCGTGCGTGCCCGCAGGACGAAATCCGGACGTGTCCACGAGGTTGGCTGCGCCTGAGAACCAATGACCGACTAATTGCGGAGCAGCCGTCACGGTGACCGCGGCTTCGCCATTCACCACCGCTTGCGGACTGGTAGCGGTGAACAGCACGCTACCAACGCCGACAACGTGAATCGGGATCAAGGCCGTGTTGGCACCGCCCATCGGCAAATTAACAGTCACGCTGTTGCCGACGGCGGCAGCGGGTTTCGCGATGGACGCATTAGCAGTCGTCACCGTGACACTGACTGAACTCGTCGCGATCAGACTGGCCGGCACGGTGACCACGAGATTGGCCAAGTCAGGGTCGCCGACATTCAAACTGAGCGCGCCCGGCGTCAGGGTGATCATCGGCGTGCCCATCTGGGTTTCAACCTCGGCACCAGAGAGGGCTTTGTCGTAGATACGAACTTCATCCAGGATGACATTGGCGAACCGTGGATCACCGCTCGGAAGATCACGAGCGCCCAGGAACAAAGGAGAGCTGCTGGGCGGTGTGGTCAGGTTTGCGTCGAACAAGGTCAGTTGCGCAACACCATCAATATACAGGGTGCGCTGAAACGTAGTCGGATCATACACCGCAGCCAGATGATGCCAGAGGTTGTCGGCGATGACAGCGCGAGCGGCGGTGGGATCATCGTCGCCATCCGAGTTGCGGACGGTAAACGTGACAGAGGTGGGATTACCCGCGCGCCGGAGTTGGTAGCCGGCGGTTTCACCGTTTTTGGCAATCCACGCCGCCCAATTGTTCAACGGCATGCCTTTGACCCAACAGGTCAACGTGAATCCACCGGAACTGCCATACAGAAAATTGTCGAAAGTGTTGCGGTAGTTGCTGTCGCTCAGCGCGCTGTTCTTGATACGGACGGATGTATTTGGTTGGCGCAAGTCCAGCGCATAACCGCCATTCAATCCCGGAACAAAGGCCACACTGCCGATGGCTTGACCATCGTGAACGCCCGTCGGTTGAAAACCGGCTGTCTCGGCCAAGGTCTGTGAGTTAAAATTCCAGTAAGCTACCAAACCGTTGATGTTCGGTTGCGAGACAGTAATGGTGGTGTTGCCCAAGGAAGTGAGCAGTGCCGAGGTATAACTGAAATGCGCAGTGCCAGGACCGTTTGCCTGAACCGCGAACGATGCGGTGTTCGCGCCGCCCATTGGCAGCGTGAGCGTCAACACTCCGCCGACGGCGCCGACGGGAATGGCAATCGAAGGATTGTCGCTGGTGACGGTGATGTTCACCGAACTCGTAGCCACCAAGGACGGAGGCACGGAGACGGTGATGAATTGATCGTTGGCCGAAGGAGTGATGAGCGACATCGCCGTCGGTGCGGTTGAAATCGCGTTCAACAGGTTCAGCACCTCTGCATCGTTAAGTGCCTTCTTGTAAATCCGGACTTCATCGAGATAGACGTTTCTTCCGTAAGTAATGCTTTGAACCGGGTCATTGCCGTTTTCCTCCCGCCCGCCGAAAAGCAGGTGTTCACCCGAGCCGAGCCTGGATCCAACAGCCCGTCGCTGACGTTGATCTGGGCCACGCCATCCACATACAACCGGCGCTGAAAATTCACCGGGTCATAGACCGCCGTGACGTAATGCCACTTACCGTCAGCGAAATCAGTGGTCGTGCTACTCGGATCGTCGGAGCCGATCGAGCTGCGGAGCGTGAACGTAGCGCTCGGGCCGCCGCCCAGCTTGCGAACCTGATAGCCCCAGCTTCCTTCACCGCGCTTGGAAATCCAAGGCGTCCAATCGGACTGCGGAAGATTCTTCGCCCAGAACGCGATGCTGAAACCGTTCGGGCTGTTGTAGAGATCACCCGCAAAAGTCGCGACGCCGTTGCGATCCGATTGCCCGGAATTATTCACGCGCACGGCGGCATTGCCGTTGGTCAAAGCCAGCGCGCGCCCTTTCCCGGCAGGGCCATCCACGTAGGCGATGGCGCCCATCGCAATGCCGTCATGCAGACCCGCCGGAGCGTAGCCACCGGTTTCCGCGAGTGAATCCCCGTTGAAATTCCAGTAGGCCACCAGATCATCAGCCGGCGAGACCGCCGGCCAAACGATGACGTCTTTCGGGCCATCCACCCACGCATTGGTGCTGGTGTGTTGCATGGTGACTAACCCCTGCCCGGTCGCATGCAGCGTATAGTTTTGGACATTCCCGCCGCCTTGAGGGAATTGCAGTTTCAAAACGCCAGCAGTGCCGCCCACCACATCAACAATCGAAGGACTCGGAGAAGTGACGACGACTTCCACCGAACTTGTCACCACCAAACTGGCTGGCACGGTAACGGAAACGACCACGTCGGCACTGCCGTTGGTCAGCGTGGTGGTCTTGGAATCAACCTGAATCCACGGATCACCGATCAGCGCCTGCACGTCGCCCTGCGTCAGGGCGTTGTCATAAATCCGGACTTCATCCAGCGCACAGTGCGAGTAGTCGGTGATCGCATTCGTATTCCAAGCGTCCTGATGTCGCGCCCCGAAGATCAGGTATTCACCGGGGATGTTGTGCAGATTACCGTCGGCAAAGCTGCTTTCCGCAACGCCGTCCACGTACAAGGTGCGCAACCCATTGGCCCGGTCATAAACTGCGGCAATATGATGCCAGCGACCGTCCGCAAAATCGGTGAATGCCCCGGTCGGGTCGGGGTGATCTTCGCCATCCGAACCGCGGAGGGTAAACGAGGAAAAGTTTCCGGAGGTGCGCCGGATCTGATAGCCCCAATCGCCCTCGCCATTGCGGGAAATCCACGGCTGCCAGTTGCCCAGCGGCAGATCCTTGGCCCAAAACGCAATCGTAAAACCGCCGGTGCTGTTGTAGAGCTGCTCGGCAAAGGTGTTTTGGTAATTACCTTCGGGATTCGCATTGGCATCGGTGTTTTTCACCTTCACCGCGCCCAGCGTCTTTCGCATGTCCAAAGCTCCCGTCGAACCGCGCACGCCGGTCGTGTAGCCAATCGCGCCGACTGCAACGCCATCGTGGGTGCCGGCAGCCTTAAAGCCGGACGTTTCCGCCAGTGTGTTGGCGTCAAAGTTCCAATAACCGACAAGTGCTGCCTTGGCGGCAGCGGCGGCAAACAGAAGACCGCCAGCCAAGAGCAGCTTGGTGAATAGGATCAGAGGTTTTACGGGTTTCATGGGTTTAGGGTTGGATTGGACCGCATTGACGCTGGAAACACACAGAGGAAGCGAACGGACTCGGGAGCGAATCGAGTTGTGTGTGCGTCACGTTTCATGGTTCAGGCGACTATAGATGACGCCGGAACGCACCTTCTATCATTCAAATCAATGATTTTGGCCTCATCAGGGGATGCTGAGCCGGAACGCAGGATTACTTGAGGAATTTCAACACCGCCTCGGTGCGGGAACGTACGTGCAGCTTTTCGTAAATGTGCTGCAGATGGGAGCGGACGGTGTTGACGCTGATGGAAAAGTGGTCGGCGATTTCCTTGGCGGTGTAACCCTTGGAGAGCTGCTGGAGAATTTCCTCCTCGCGTTGGGAAAGCGATTCCTCCTTGCGAGGATTGGGCGCGGGTTCACGAAAGGATTGCACCACCCGGCGGGCAATCTGAACACTCATCGGCGCCCCGCCCTGCTTAACCTCCGTAATCGCGCGCAGAATATCCGCCGGATCGGCCCGTTTGAGCAAATAGCCACTCGCGCCCGCCTTGAGCGCGCCGAAAATGCGGTCGTTATCCTCGTAAACCGTCAGGATGAGAATCTGCGCCTCCGGACAGGATTCCTTTAATTGCCGCGTGCAATCCACACCGGACATGTTCGGCAAGTGGATGTCCATCAAAACCACATCGGGGCGGTGGCGTGGGATGAGCTTGAGGGCCTCCTCCGCGGAATCACAGTCGCACACGCATTTATAACCGGGGGTTTCATTCAAATAATCCACGAGCTTCGCCCGGAAGCTGCGGTTATCTTCAACGATCGCGACGGTGATGCTCATGCTTGCGGGCCGGAAAAACCCAATCGAATCCGACAGATAGTGCCGAAGCCCGGTTTGGATTCACAAATAAATTCGCCGCCGATCTTGGCGAGACGGGCTTTCATGTTCTTCAAACCGTTGCCCGATCCCAACCCAGAATCCGCTTGGAAGCCGCGGCCATTGTCCTCGACGGCGATCTCCAAATTGGCGTTCGTAGCGTGAATCCGCAACCAGACTTCGTTGGCGCCGGAGTGTTTGACGATGTTGTTCAAGGCTTCGCGCACCACCAGATAAATGTGATGACGCACCTCGGAGGTCAAGGCGACCGGCAACAGTTCCTGCGCGACATCCAACCGGCAACGCATGTCGGTGCTGCGGAAAAATTCCTCGGCCAAATGGCAGAGATAATTCGCCAGGTTAGGTAACGAGTCATTGGCTGGATTAACCGCCCAGACGATTTCATCGAGGGAAGAAACCATCTGCCGCGCCTTCTCGGACAACTCACTGAATTGAGAACGCGTTTGCCCCGGCAACAGCGCATCCCGGCTCTTGATGGCGCCGATGAACCGCATCTCTGTCAGTGAGGCTCCCAACTCGTCGTGCAAGTCCTGGGCGATGCGCGTGCGCTCTATTTCCAGCGCGCGCTGGTATTCCACCCGTTCGCGATTTTTGATTTCTGCCGCCAACTGGCGCGTTCGTTCTTCGACCTGCCGGCGCAGCAGGGCGATCCAAATCGCCGCCAAGAGGAGGATCAAAGCCAGCCCACCACACACCATCAGCGTGTGGCGCAAATTCCACCAGGGCGGACGCGACAACACGCGAATGCCTGCAACGTTGTCCACCTGCAGTTCAAAGGAATCAACTTTCTCTCCCAACGCAGAGGCATTTTCCAAGGCGACGTAAACACCCGTCAGTTCCAACCGGCTGCCGATCTGGATGCGCATGAGCTCGCTGTTGGTGTTCGAAAAACGCGCCAGATAACTGCGATCGCCGAATTGCAATCCCATGACCATGTCCGAACGATCAAGCCCCAGCCTTACGAGTTTTGATTCCAGCGTGACGAGGGTGGAATCCAGCCGGGCCTCCGCCATCTCCGGCTCTTCCAACCGGCGCGGCTGTGGCATGGCTGGCGTCCCAGTGATGCGAATGAGTGCTTCTCGCAAAACCACCGCCGCCCCGCTGACATCCGGAAAACCCACCACCTCCGCCCGGTCTCCCGGACGCAATGCGATCGGCTCCTGCAATTCAAACCGCAGTCCTTCCTCCCCATCCATCAGAAAATAGTTTCCCGCCCTTCCACCCACCACTTGCCCCACCACCTTCACGCGCCGCAATACGTCAGCTTGCGCGTCATAAAACCTGAAATCCGATGGATGTTTTAGGATGGTGTCGAACGGATCAGCGACGGCCTCCTTGTCCACATTGACCGACGCATTGAACAACTGGAACGATGCTGGCGCCGTCAACATCCTTTGATTGGGATCGCGATCAGGAACAAAGACACCGCGGACTCGCACCAACGCATTCTTGAGGCCTTCGCTTTGATTCACCCTCCAGCCCGAAAACCGCATCTTCCCTTCGCGCGTCCATAACGTGATTCCATCATTTTCCAGCGCCGTTGCAATGCCCTGCATTTCGATGAACTGGGTGTCGAGGCTGCCATTGATCAATTCGTCCCGCGTCGGTCTGATGGGATCAGGAACGATTCCCGGACGCAGATACTTTGCTTGCACAACCCTGACGTCGGGTGCGAAGTGGATGTCCGAAGTGCCTTCAATCTCCCACTCCTCGCCGACTTTCGGCGGCGGTTGCGGCAGCGAATTGTTCCAATAACAAAACACCGACCAGGTGGCATCTTGAATGACAAAGTTTTCGTCCCCACCTGTCCGGGCCGTAACCACGCCACGGATTTTTGCGGGATACCGCCGCTGCGCCTCGGCGCGGCTGAGGCTTTTGACTTGGATCGCCTTTTCCAGCAACGGCAACTCCGCTTCGGTCTTTTTCGCCGGAACACTCCGGGCCAAAGCGCCGCGGATCACCGGCGCTGGTCCGTCCGACACATGCCAGCCCAGCAACTCAATCCGCTGGCCCGGCAGGAAATTTGTGCTGGCTTCAATCCGGGCAAAGTCGGCCCCATCCTGAATCACCACGTACCCGTCGAGGCGATTGGAACTGACCGCGCCGCTGATATGGACAATGGCTGGACCAGACTTCATCGCGGTCAAAGCCTTGATCGGCATCAGCGGATACGTCGCCCAAACCATCGGGGTCGCCTCCCGGATTTCAACAAATGCCGGGTCGGGCACCAACAGAAGCGCGGCCTGTTGTCCCGTGACATCGCCGGCACTTTGGAAAACTCCGCTCACTCTCACGTGGCAGTTCAACAACTTCCTCATCGAATTGTAATCCGCGCGGCTGAAACGCAACGACACGCGCAAACCATCCGAACTTAATTCCATCCCGACTCCCAGCCCCGTTTCCATGACGCGGGCAACAGTTCCTTCCACTTGCACCCATCGATTGTTCAATGTCTCTGTATCAACGGACGTAATCCGTAAAGGTTGAGCCGGCGGGAATTTTCCTTCGGATCGAAGCGTAATAACCAACGGATCACCTAGAAACAGGCGGCTACCATCGTCAGACCGCAACCAAAGGGTATATTCACCGGATTGCGGGATTTCGAGGCGTCCACGAAACACCAGCCCAACATGATCGTCCCGGGTCCGAGAGTTAAGTGATATGTTTTCGACTACATTGCTCTTGGTAACGGGTAGTCTGGAAAAATCCGGCAGGCTCGCCCACTCGCCCTCGAAAACAAAACAGTTTAACCCAGAAACCCATTGGTCGCCCGCGCCGGTTGTGGCTCCAGGACGAAACCACATTGAATCGGGAATGAGTTTTCGTGAAAAGCCCGGCCCTTGCAATTCCAAGCTCAGATCCAGCAGTCCCTGAGTATTGAACCATTCGATCGTAACTGGATGAAGTCCCGCCGGAAGATAAACCGTCTCGGACTTTTCCTGACTCGAATGCACCCCATCATTATTTATCAACGTACTGGAAACAATTTCATCGCGAAGCACCAAACAATCACCTTCAATCGCAACTTCTTGCCCAACTCGCAGCGCATCATACGTCTTTTGATCCACCCGAACCCGAATGCCGCCCGAGTGGTCTTGGAAAACAAACTGCCCAGATTGTTGTTCTACCAACAGAACCGACCCTCTCAACAAAACCGAACCAATAGCAGAGCCATGCGACTTAAATAATTCCTGAACTTGATTGATATTCGTCAGGACCTGATCAGAATAACCGGCCAATCCTCTCAATGCAGCTGGTGCTTGCCAAGCATGCCCCGCCAGCCAAACAACCAGCATCAGCACGAAAAGCGATCGCCTTCCACTGAGACTGGGAAAGAACGAGAATGGCATGCTGGTGTTCTCTAGTAATGCAATCGCATCCGGGTAGAAAGTGGATTTTATGTCTGGTCTATCCCTGCTGAGATTTGAACAGCATGAGGACCTGCTTGCGCACTAGACTCAAAATCGCGCGCGCATATCGCTTTGAACATTAAAAAACAGGCACGTCTTCACCGGGCGGATTATTTCACAATTCTTATTCCAACGATGTCTGTAGAAGAGTCCTGTTTTCGCCAGGACACATTCAGCCACAATTTTTACCAATTCGAATCTCCTGTTTTGAATTTATTGACGACATAGACGATTCGGAAAATTCGCTTGGCAACACCCCGTATTGATCACGGAAAAGAGTTCGAAAATGTTTCACATCGGAAAACCCGACCGCATACGTGATCTCTGTAACCGTCATGTTCGAATTCAACAGCAGATGCGCCGCCCGCTTCAATCGCACCATGCGGATGAGCGCCTTGGGTCTAATATTTGTGACGGCCCCCAGTTTGCGGAATAATTGTCGGCGGCTCACTGCGACCTTTTTGGCGAGTTGTTCCACATCAAATTCAAAATCAGATAAACATTGTTCGATGGCCGCAATGACCTGCTGTAAGAACCTCACCTCGGACTGACTGGCCACCAAATCCCGAGGCTGCAAGACAACACTCGGGAAAGCCTGGCTGATAATTTCCGGACGCCGCGTCACCATGCCTTTGAGGTGCGCCACGAGAAGCGACACGTCAACCGGTTTGGAAAAGCATTCGTCCACCCCGGCTTCAAGGGCTTGCAGCTGGGATCGCTCGGAATGTTGGGCCCCCAGCAAAATCACCGGGATATGACTCGTCAGTAGCGTCGTCTTGAGATTACGACAAAGCTCCAAGCCATCCGTATTTGTGCCAATTGAATCCACAATGATCACATCAGGCACAGCCTCCTGTGCTTTGGCCAAAGCTTGTTCACTGCGGGCTTCAATGATCCGATAGTTTGCCGCGAGTTGCTGGCTTAGAGTGCGCCCGGACGAATCACGCGGGCTCACCAATAAAATTACTGGCAGCCTGCTCTCCAACACATCCGCGGCTTCTTCGTCTTCGGTAGACTCGACCTGCGGAGACGTTTCATCGGAGGACATAGCTGGAGCGCCTCCCGATGTATCCTGCCGCTCTCGCGTGATGCGTTGCTCCTGTCGTTGCAGCTCCAAAACCTTTTGCGTCCGGCGGGAGACCAGCAGTTCCATCTCCTCCAGCTTTAACTCGGCTTGTCGCGTCAAAAACCATTTTGCCACCAGCGTGCCGGCAAGTTGGGTGACTTCGATGCTGTCGAACGGTTTTTTGAGCACGAGCAGCTTGTCGGTTTGACCAAGACGCTGAAGCAAATCTTCCTGCGAATAGTCCGCATAGGCGGTGCAAATCACCATCTGGATGCGCGGATCAATCCGCCAGATACGTTCAATGGTCTCAACCCCATCAATGCCCGGCATACGAATATCCACAAACGCCATTTGAAACGGGCAACTCGCGGAGAGCGAGGCTTGCACTTTTTCGACGCCCTCCAATCCTGAATTCGCATGCTCCAGCTGATAAGCAGGTGCGGTGGCGCGGATCTTAGTTTCAGCTCCATACAAGCGTTCTTCGTCGGCATCCAATTCGGCGTTATCAATTTCATCCACCAGCACCAATTTGAAATCCCGGTGAATGCTGAGATTGTCGTCGATGATTAGAATCCGCGGCGGCAGATTTTCATCGGCTAAATCGGTTGGAGGCGTGGATGGCACAGGCTGTTTCTTCGTCAGACGACTTCCATCTCTGTTTCCGGGTTGGACTTTGGATTCTCAATCGCTCCTCGACTTGGAATTTCCAACGTAAAGACCGCTCCAGCGTCAACCCCATCACTATGAACCGTCAACGAACCGCCCATGTCCTGCGCGGCCAGAATGCTGCCGTGCAACCCAAAGCCGTGCCCATCTTTACGCGTCGAAAAACCCTGCGTGAAAATCCGCGTCAAATTCTCCCGGGGAATTCCAACGCCGTTGTCTTTGATCTGAATGCGAATTCTTTCCGGAGTGGGCCTCGAGATCTGCACGAAAATTTGCTTCGTGCGATTGGCGCTCGCTTCGCAAGCGTGTTTTGCGTTATCGATCAGATTGAACAGAATCTGCAATAACTTGTGCCGGTCCAGCGTCACCGGTGCGGTCTCGGCATAATCTCGCACCACCTCAACGCCATGTCGCACCAACGCGCTATCACACATCCGCAAGGCATCCTCGACCACTTCCGCCACCGACAACGTCTCCGTGACCCCGGCGATTTTCGCGTAGTTCTGCTGCATCGCCACGATCTCTTTGACGTGCTGAACGCTATCGTTGAGCGATTTGGTCTTCTCCAGCAAACTCGCATGCTCATCCACCAGCCGATCGCCCAGCCGCTCCAAATGCGCTGGCACGAGTTTTCCATTCTCATCCTCCGCGATGAAGCGTCCCGGGTCAGGTTGTTGTTTCAACAAAGTCGCCAGTCTGGCCACTCCCGGCATTTTAGATTTCTGTAACGAGCTATTGAGAAATGCAGCCAACACATTGACGCTGTTCAAGACGTTGCCGACGTTGTGCAACACGTTCGTGGCTACATCAGCCATGCCCGCCAGACGCGACGCGGAGAGCAGCTGCTTGTGAACTTTTTCCACTTTAGCCTCGGCGCGTTTGCGTTCCTCGATTTCCGATTCCAGCAACCGGGTTTTCTCAGCGAGGATGGCTTCCGTGCGACGATGCTCCTCGGCTTCACGTTGCAATGATTTTGTTTCCTCGGCCAGACGCGCCTCGGTTTTCTCATGTTCGGTGATCTCCGCTTTCAGCAGCTTGGTTTTCTCATCCACCCTCCGGTGCAACAGCCGAATCCAGACCACCGCCGCACAGAGCACCAAAGCCAGGACGCCGACCGCCGTAAGCGCTCGCTGCGGCGTCCACCACGGCGGTGATTCCAAGATCAAAAGATCCTCGGCGCTGCGCAGGAGCAATGAAAAAGTCGCCGGGCTCTTACCCAGCTCCGCATGGACGCCCGGTCCATCTGGCAGACCCCGGTAAGTTGCACACGGCTGCCAGATTCAAGCTTGGGTGCATTGCGAGGTCGCACTCGCAACGACGCCTGGAACACACGATCGGCCGACTGAATTTGCATGACGAAATGCGTCCCCAAAATCTCCTGCCCCAGCACGCGCCCCTCCACTTGCACGACCGTTGAATCCAGCCGCCCCAGCGACAACGCCTGCGCCGTCGTGTTGACCGGTGGTTGCGGTTTTGCCTGCCCGACCCGATTCACCAAGGCTTCCGTCAGCACGGGCGCGTAGCCGCGTGTGCTCAGAAAACCAATGACCTCGATCTCGTCACCGGGCACGAATCCATCGAACTCCTCGGCGGCCACGGCGAGATCATCGCTTTCAGGTGATTGCCAGAAAACCCAACGCGCCCCTTGCGCCACATCCGCCAACACCACATCCGTCTGCCCCATGGCCATGAGCCCGCCGGAGGCGTCTTGTAGAAAAAATTTACGCCCTTCGCGTAGCGTCAACACCCCGCGCACTTTGACCCGATGATTGAAATCAATGCCGGAGCCGACTTGATAGAGATCGTTGATCCGCTGGACTGGCATCGAAACCACAGGTAGTGCGGGCTTCACAACCTCCACAAACTCCAGCGAGGGGACCGCCAATTGAATCCCCTGCACGATACCGCGCTCGTCGGTGGCATTAATGCACACGCCACGGATCCGCACGCTGGCATCAATCAGTTGTTTGACTCGCGCATAAGCGTGCCGAGCGAATCGTCGCCATCATCTGCCGCCCGTCGGAATCCAGCAACAAATGCGAGCCGTCGGTTGCGCGCACGACAGCGCTGACTTCGATCCACGTGGCATCCATCTGGCCACTCGCCAGCTGCCCCCACGACGGCCGGATTGGGTCTGGCAGTTTCCCCCGCCCCAGTCGCTTGGAACTTTTTATCGCAATCACCGGCCCGCGTTGTGCGGCCCACGCCGCCTCGCCCTCGATTTCGACGAATGAACCAAACGTCTGGGCTGGGAAAATAAATCCATTGGTATCGCGCGCCTCGACTTCAATGCCTTTCACACCCTGTTGGATATAAGAGCCCAATGCTTCAATCACAACGCCCCGCGCTTTGACCTTGGGCCGCAAATCCAAGACTTCCTGACTCAGTCGCGTCACCTGCTCGATGTCTACAAACCCGGTATCGTTCGTTTGCACGGTTGTCGCAACCGCACGACGATTGTTCATTGCAAACGGTTGGCCGATGGTGGAAATCATTGCTACCGACGGCGTCCAAAGCGTGCCAAGAATTTGCTCGCCGTTTGCATCCAGCATGCCGGCACAGACACCTCGCACCCGAATCCGACTGCCGACCTCGGGCAACTCTGCATCTGAATCGCCGGACAGGATAATCACTGAAAGACTATGCTCATTGTCCGCCAGTTCGAACTGTTTGCGACTGTCCAGCCAGCTGCGGAACTGCACCGCACCTTCAACTTCCACCCAGCGGAATTTTTCTTCAGTCGGTAGACGATCGCCCAATTCCATTTTCTGCGGCTCAGCCGTTACCTGTGTTGCATTCACCGTCAATTGGGGTTGAGCAGCCATTACACGCTGATTCACCCAATCACTTTTCCCAGTCACGGTCACTGCCTGCCCAGGAAAGAGCGATGTTGCTTCCGATGAATTTGCAACTTCGATGTAACCAGAATTATCCAACAGGTAGAAGTTATTGGAATTACCCGCCTGCCCCACGAAGACGCCTTCAATTTTCAGCGCATGCCCTTCAACCGCCCGTTCGCGCAATGACAACAGTTGCGCGATGTTAGTCACCAACAAGTCGGTGTGGTCGAAGTATTGCCATTGAATCCAAGACGCGCGACTCCCGGGGTTTTCCTGCGAACGATCAAGCCATTTTGTTTCCACCCGCCCATCAAAGGCGCGCATCGGGGCTTCCACCGGTGGATTTGCTCCTTGGGCCGTTATCAGATCAGCAAACAAGGGCCGCAACGAAACTTCGGGTTCACCATTTCCCATCAGTTCAATCTCGGCGATCTGAATGGCATTCGCGGTCGCGGGCTCGCGCACGCGATCAATCTGCAACCGATAAAGGCCGAAGGCGGCGGGCCGGGCGATATCAAACACGCGCCGCTGCTGACGTTGGGAAAAGAGTTCCCCCTTGCGTTCGTCCAGCGTGATCCACGTTTTACCCCCATCACGCGATGCCAGCAACCGCCAGTCAAACGGATCGCGCTGAGGAAAATCATTCGCCGCGGTCAACCCGTAACGACTAATGATTTTAGCGACTGGGGTGGTATTCGTCGCCGCTTGAACGACGCCAGCTACGACCAGAATCCAAACCAATGCTGAGAGAACCAGCAGGGCTTTAGGTTGGATTCGGCGGGCGGTCACATCTGAAAGTTAGAATCGTTGACTTCGGCGCTTCAATACAATTCGCCGCGCCTTTCAACACTGGCGTTTCTTTGTTCCCGAACCGGCAGTTTCTGGCTCAGCGGAATTTCACTACGCAACATCTGTCCCGCCTTGCCCGTCAACCACAAGTAGTGGTCCGATGGCTGTCCTTCCGGATCGAGCAAGGCAGCACCCGGCGGCGGCTGAGTGCTGCATTTGAAAATGGCGGTCGCTTCGTCCATCTCATCGAACATCGCGACGTAGAGCATTTTTGCCCCTGATTCCACGCTGGTGCTGATCTGATTCCAGTAAAATTTCCCCTTCTGCCGCGGAATCTGGTTCAGCGGATGCACCCCGCCAAATTCCACTTTGCTCAAGTTGAACCAACTGAACCCGGGATAAACACATGGCGCATAATCCACCTTCCGCGCTGCACACCAAGCGAGATCGGCCCTGATCTGTTCGGCATACCGCGCCATCTCCAGATGAAGAAGCGGCGTATAACGTTGCACCATCCACGGCATGACCACATCGGCAGACGCAATCAGCTCATGCAGATACGGATCAGGCAAACAATCCACGCTCAACGTGCGAAAATAATTGGGCACACCCAACAGCACCGAGCAGCCGCCGTATTCGGGATCGTTCTTCAGGAAGTCCAGCAGCTTGTCCATGCCGATGTTGCGGATGTTGTAGGGACGATCAGAAAATCCGAGCCCCCAGATGGCCACGAGCGGTTTGCCGCTGTGATAGAGATAAGTTTGGTTCGTGCCTTGCGAGGTAAGCTTGAGCTGGTCCACCAGCTCCTTCCAATCGGCAATGATGGACGAACAATCCTCACCCTTCGCTGCCAGCCCGGACAAATCATACATCACTGCGATGGCACGATTGTATTTCTTCGAGGCCTCTAAAGAATGCTCCAATACCACCCGGCTTTTGCGTCGCGAATTCTCGTTCCGTGTCCCACCAAAGAAGCGCTGGACGAACACGCCGTCGATTCCATACTCCTTCATCCAACGGAAATGCACATCCACCGTGCTGGCATCCCAAGAACTGAAGACACGTGCTTCCCCACCATCCGGCAGTTTGAAGGCTGTCGGGTAAGTATTGGGATACTCAGAGACGTCCGGCCAGATGTCGATGTGCAGGTTGGTTGGGTCAAATTTCCCTTTGATCCCGTAATGCACCCAGCCTTCGTTCGCGCCATCGCCAGCCGCGCGAAACCAGCCTTGATAACCGCACATCACCCGGCCTTGATACGACGGAAAGGCCGAACCCGGGCTGTGCTTGTTGGCAGCCATCGCGCTCAGGCTCAGGCTCGTCAGTAAAAGAATAACTGTCTTAGTGATGTTCATATGTCGTCGCTCCCAGTGGGAAATTTGTTAACGCTTTGGTGGGAATTTTACTTGAAGCTTTCGCCGCGTCGCTCCCCGTTTCCGGGGAGTAATGCTTTTGCGCTGGTTATCTCGAAAACAACGGTCACTTCTGCCTGAGTTGATAGAAGCGCTGTGGTGAATTCGTCGTCGTCTCGGTCACAAAGCAGCGGTTGCTCGCGTAATACGGCTCGGCGCTGACCGGTATCCACACCGCTGGTGGCGTCAGGTCGGGGGTCGAATACAAGTTGAACGCGCCCATGTTGTTCGACCAGACCAGCGAGATGCTCCCGGCGGCGCCAAACGCCGCACCCACATTCAATATTGGTGGGGTCGCCTCGAACGGCGTCTGGGTCACAAGATTGTTGATGCCGAAATTGCCCCACGCCATGACGGGATTATTCGGGTTTGCACGCGTGAAGTTGATACCCGTCCAGGCATAGCAACCGATGATCTCGGAAATTTTTCCGGGCTCGCCGGGGTTCGCCGAATTGAACGGCACGGTGTAAAACGACGCCGTGTTGCCTTCAAAGCCGCAGTTGATCAGATGCAATGTGCCGCCGTCCACGCGACTGCCAGAACTGCTGAGGTATCCCATATGCGCGAGTTCAAATCCAATATCTCCGCCCTGAATGACATAGTCCCAGACGCGCGGCCCCCAGAGCGGCGCGTTGAAGAAGCGCACTTTTCCTTTGAACGAAGGCGTGCTGATGACGCCGTAACCCGTCAGGTCAGTAAAATTGGCCAGCGTAACCATCCATTCTGGGTTCACAATGTCAATGGAACATTCCGCCGCCGCCTCGAACCGGAAACACTCCACGGCATCATCAATCATCGTGAGGATGCTCGTGGCCCACGGACCGCGATCATTCTGCGAGATGCAGCGCATGAAAGTGTTGCACATGTATACAAAATCCTTCACCAGCAGCTCACGGCAATCACCCAGGAGAAACCATTCGGAGTTGTGTTCGGAGAAATCCTTGATCGCCGGTTGCCAGCCGGAACTCGAACTCGCCTGGCTGGCGGAAAGCGTGTTGTCCACCCAATACGAGAGATTGGCCATGCTCTTGACCACTGAACCGCTCGATCCGTTCCCGATG
Organism: Verrucomicrobiota bacterium; assembly: GCA_049840435.1. GTDB lineage: Bacteria > Verrucomicrobiota > Verrucomicrobiia > Limisphaerales > JADLHS01 > JADLHS01. The sequence continues at coordinate 152,085 of JASGKY010000042.1, forward strand.
ACATACGCATAACGTAACGCCCATCCGTCCACTTCGTAGAAGAGATGGTTCGTGCAAGTATAGGTATTCAAGTCCACATACCAATACGCGTTCGGACAAAGAATCCCCGACGCATAGACATTCGGACCGCGACCTTGGATCGTCGGCGGATAGGCCGTGCAGTTGGTGTTCTGCAATTCGTAGGTGATGCTCAAACCAACGACGCCTGCGTTGGGTTGCAGCACGATGGCTGGCGGACCATTCGTGCTGCCCGCGCCGCCGTACGGTTGCAGCACCGTGACCTTGACGTTGCCATCATACAACGGTGCGCCGTGTCGCGACGGGAATGAACCACGTAATTCCACGCCGCCGGGAATGGTCAGCGTATCGGTGGTTTTATATTTTCCCGCCGGCAGATAAACGATGCCGCCACCATTCGCCGCCGCTGCATTCAACGCGCTTTGAATCGCGCTCGTGTCGTCCGCCACCCCATTGCCAACCGCACTCCACGGCGAGGCCGCAGCGATGAACAAATCCAGCTTTGCCGGACGGCGCGTCAGCCAATCCGCCTTGATGTCCGCCCAGTCCACCATCGGCAACGGACTCGTGGTCGCCCGCCGGCCATCAATCACCAGTCGTCGCGCATTGGCCGTATTGGTGATCTTTCGCGTCGGAGTAAAACTGCATCCCGTGAACGCCGCATAAATCGCCCCCGAAGCCATCGCACAATGATTGCTGTTGGCGGCCACGGTAAAATCCGAGTTCACAAAGTTGACGATGCCTCCGTCCACCTTGACCGTGCCCGACACCGTGCAGTTCTGGAATTGCATCGTTGAAGACGAACCACCGTTTTGCCGGATCGCCGTGCCGCTTTGTCCGATAAATTCGACCGTATGAAAATAGGCTGAAGCATCATTGGACACGCCTCGATCCACGGCGATGTCTCCCGCCAATGTGCAGCGCGTGAACTCCATCCCGGTGTTGCCACCGCCCGCCGCATCCAGATACGCCGTTGCGCAGTTGGTGATGATTGCATCATAAAACGACGCTGCCGGCGCACCGTTCACTCCCAGCAAACCATAAACGCCCACCTTGTAGCCGCTGATGAAAATATTCATGCACGCCTCGCCGTCCGCACGATACAACCGCTCGGCGACACCATTCGCGCGCATCCACGTGGCATGAGGACCATTCGTCGCCGGCGCGCCGGGAAGTTGCGATGCTGTCCAGAAATCCGGGGCAAAACGCACATGTTCCTGCTGGCTGATGTCATATTCCTCGTCCACTTGGATGCCCGTGTAGAGCGGTGAACCGAACACGCTGGAGATGACATGCTTTGCCGCCGAGTAAGCAAGGATGCCCTGATAGGAATTGATCAGCGCCACGTGCTGCACGACCACGTCGCTATTGATCGAAATCGTGAACGGGTACGGTGTGATATTGACCGGATCTTGGGCTGGATACCAGATAGAAACGCCCTTTAATGCGCCGCGATTGATCGTGAGGAACGGCGTGCCATTGCTCTGGCCGGCGCCGGCAAACACCTTGAACAACGTGCCGACTACGCCATTCGTGCTGGCCGACCAATCCGCCCAATCGCCTTGCAGCGTCACGCCAGGCGGAATAGTCAGGTTATTGGAAAACGCATAACTGCCCGCCGGCACATACACCACACCGCCACCTACGCCGCCGGAATTATAGACCGCGTTCATCGCATTCTGGAACGCCACCGTGTCGTCTGTCACGCCATCGCCCGCTGCGCCGTATTGTTGAGGGGTCGCCAACGCCACCACAATTTCATTGGTGTTGTGCGGTGGAACAAAAACGGTCGGTCCGGAAAAGTAAATGATCGAGACCTGTCGACTGATCGGATCGTCAATGATCCCCACGCCCGGCGGAATGTTACCGGGAATGAATCGCCCTGAGCCACTGCGCGCGCCGCTGTGCTGCAAGAGAACGGTCGTCCCCGAAGCAACATTGGTAACATTAACGCGCACATCACCGTTCATCACCAGATTCCCGGAGATGTTGATCAACGGAGAAAATGAATTGTCGCTCCCACCGAGATCAAATGTCAGTTGGGAATTGTTGCCACAGGTAAGCGCGGTCATCGGCAACGCTGCCCCCGGCGACCCGGCCTTCACGCTCAACTTGCCGGCGAAGTTCGTGTAAGGCATCGCTGTCGTTGTGCCCGCCACGACGACAAGCGTGCCGTTGCTGAGGGTTGTGCCGCCGCTGAAGGAATTGTTCGGCGCAGCGAGCGTGACTGTTCCGCTGCCGCGAATCGTCAAGGATGAAGGCAACAGGTTGTTCGCTAATATTGCATTGATGACGAAACCAGGTGTGAATGCGCTGTTGTTTTCAATGGCCAAATTGCCGCCCATGCTTGCGGCGCTGAGTGTGCCGCTGCCGGGCGCTGCCCCAATGCTCAATGCCTGCGCGCCAGCGTTGATTTTGATCTGGTTCAGACGAAATACTTTGCCCGCCGTGTCCACGATGGCGGGCGTGACCGTGTTCTGTTGCAGGCTGGCAATCACCGTTGACGTCGTCGCAAGTTGAATATTTCCACTGCTGCCTGCGCTGTTGATGCGCACCGCGCTGACGGGTGCATCAGCAATCGTTGCACCACGCGCCGCAATGTCCGTGTAACTCGTCGTGCCAGTCAGGCCGTTCACTGGATCGTAGGCGGCCGGCTCGCCGTTGACGGTGATCCAGTTCCCCAACATCGGTGGCGTGGTGAAGAGCACCCGGTTCTGACTCGTGCCCGCCGCCGCCATCTGAAAATCCACCGTGCCGCTGGCCCGTGATAATGAACTAAAGGTAAACGTCGAAGTCTGACCGTTGGTTGCCGGATAAACCGTGATGACGTTGGCGCCAGAGTTGATGCTCAACGCACCGGCGGTCCCACCGAAACTGGCACCGCTGCCATCATTGATAAACCCAAATGTCCCGCCGTTCATCGCAATGGCCGTAGCGTTGTTAATCCGATCCGACCGCTTCATCGCAGCAGTGTTTTGCAGGATCAGTGCGCCACCGTTGTTGATCGTGAAGCTACTGCTGGAGGTGATCGCCCCGCCATCCTTGAGCAGGATTTCTCCGACCTGAATCGCCGTGACTCCAGCGTAACCGTTGGTGCCGGTGAGGATCAGGCTGCCACGGCCCGTCTTGTTCAATCCCCCGATGCCCATGAGCGGCGCCGCAATCGTCATCTGGAACGGATTGCCGTTTCCATCCGCCGCCTGAAACGTGATATCGCCGTTGATGTTGGTCAGGTTGATGGGCGCGTTGCAGGCAGGTGACCAGTCGGCCGTGGCTGCGATCGTTCCGCCGGAGAGATTCAATGCGTATTTCGCACCCGTGCTTTTGGGCAGGCTGATGCTGGCGGCGTCGAGATACAGTGTGCCGCCGGTCAGGTTGAATTGATTGGTTGGGTTTGAAGAAAATGTCCCGCTCGCTGAACCAATCTGAATACCCCGCGCGGCAACAATGCCACTGGACATATTGAAAACAGCCGAGGCTGAACCGCCGTAAGACATCGCGCCCGACATCAAGGCTATCACTGCGAGGCTGGGATTATTGACGCCAATCGTGCCGCTGACGCCTACGCCAACCAGCATGGTGCCGCCGGAAATGTTGAGCGTCGCCTGACTGCCGGAATCCGGGATCAACAGAACGCGACCGGAATTCCCGCTGGCCATCGTGCTGATAAATCCCCCGGGCAAAAGATTCACGCTGCCGGGAGTGCCGCGCGAAATCTGCAGATTAGCATTCGGATCAGCGCCAGCGGTGACGTTGACATTGAGTTGTCCACCCGCGCTGACATTGATTATGGCGTCACCGCCCGGCGCGCCGACGACACTACGCCCTGCGTCCAACCGTGTTCCAGCGTTGATCGTTCCGGCGCTGCTGATGTTCAGCGTCGCACCGCAGATGTCCATTGTGCCGGGGATGGCATTCCACGCCCCATTCGTGACATTGACTGTGCTGACTCCCGCGCCCGAACCTTTCAAAATGATCGTGCCTTGATTGCCAAAATTACCGCGGGAAAACGTGAGCACGCTGTTTGAGCCGATGAAAATGTCGGCGCCGTTGACATTCCGCCACGGAACATCAATACGAGCATTTACGTTGGTGTCCACCCACAAGCCTCGCGAGACCGCACTAATGCCAGTGCCTGCCGCAGTCCAGGAAACCTGCCCAGCATTCACGCCATCCGTCGTGAGAGTGTAGCTGCCGGGATTGGTGAACGTGAGTGAAGCCGGCTGTACCAAGGCAGCGGTGTTGGTGACGAAATAATTTCCGCCGCTGACGCTACCGAAACCGAAGAATGCGTCGTTGTTGTCCGCCCAATTCTGATTGCCGCTGCCATTCCACCAACGCCCGGTCGCCTGCCAGTTGCCGTTGCCATCGGTCGGATTAGGTGCTGTCGAGCCGTTGAAATCCCAAGTGAGCGTGGCGGCAAAAAGGGAATTCAGCCGCAGCGCGAACAGCAGAACCGCACTTGCTACGCCCGCCCGTTTTACAACGTGAGACTTCATAAGGACGCGAAGCTGTCGCCAGCTTCGCACGTCACAGGCTGGAATCGTAATGCGCCGGATCGGCTGCGAACTTGTAATCCACCGCGTCTGCATGCCCATCCACAAAATTGACGTTGCCCTTTTTGTTGTGCCGGATGGTGATGGTGTTGCCAGGCGGGACCCAGCGACCGTCGTCGAGGTATACCGTTGCGCCCGCCGGTGCATCAATGGTTGAAGCTGGTTCTTCTGCCAGCATGATTTTGATGGAGGGCGAGCGGATGTTCCCAACTTTTTGCCGGAGAAAGACACCGGTGGTGGTAGCCCAAGTCGAGGCCGCGCCCTTGATGGAGGTAGCATCGGCATAACCATTCACCGTGTAGCTAGGCAGATAAAATTGACCGCCCGCGATTACGACGGTTTTTCGCCCCGAGTCATCACGATCCATCGCGCAGCGCAATGAATTGGTCGAGCCTTTGATCACCGTCAGGATCGGACTTTGCGCGAGCGTGAAACCGCCGCCGGATTGCCACCAAACCCAATCCTCGTTGTAGTGACCGACGCGGGAAGCGTCCGCCGGCATGACGTCGTTGTTATCGCCGACGTACAACATGAAGCCAAGTCCCAGCTGTTTTTGGTTGTTGAGGCAACTAATCCGCATCGCCTTTTGTTTGGCCTTGGCCAGCGCCGGCAGCAACATCGCAGCAAGAATCGCGATGATGGCGATGACCACAAGCAATTCGATCAAAGTGAAGGCGCGCTGGCGGGCGAAACGTCGCGGCAGGATTAATTTGAAACTGTCCTCCATGTTCATTTGCTGCTGATGATTTAAAGGTTTACACGGATGAGAGGCACGTCGCAGCGTCCCCACGACTGCGACGTGCGTTCCCAACCCATCAAGGTTTAACTAACCGGAAGAAAACGTTGGTCTTGGTCGGATTGACGGGGATGTTGACACTCGTCAACGCCGCCGAGTTCGGATAAGCGAACCACGCATTCACATCCACCACGCTGACCGCATTGGTCTGCAGAATCCAGCCGCCGTTGGTTGGCCAAGAGAGCGACAGTGTGTTGCCGGACAGACTGGTCAGGATCGTGCCAGGGTTCGGATTGATGGAATCCGTCACGCTGGTCACTTGAATCGAGCCGTCCACCGCCACCTTGTTGTTCCAGACGTAGGTCTTTCCGTTCGCGTCCGTGGTCACCAGAGTGATGGCGCCAAAAGTCGTGACCGCCGCCGGGAACAATTGGAAGGAATCTCCCACTTGCAACGCCGGACCGACATTCGACACCGTCAGCGAGCCGCCGTAAGTGATCGTGCCGCCAACCGAGATAAGCTTGTCACTGGTCGGGGCGTTGGTGCGATTCACTTCCAGCGCAAGCGTTCCGGCGAGCGTGATGTTGTTGCTGACATACAACGCGCCGACCGATGCGCCCGGCGCAACGATCGAACCCGGAGCAGCCACCAGAGTGCCGTTGATCGCGCCATTGCCCGACAACGTCTGTCCGGCATTCAGCATCAAGGTCTGATCCGGGCGGCCCAACACATCCAGAGTTGCGCCCGCGGCAACATCGATCACCGCGCTGTTGCTGATGGAGCCGCCACCAATCGCCAACGGATCAGTGAGCGCCAGCGTTCCCGCCTTGATGAGCGTGCGTCCCGTGTAGGTGTTGTTGCTCGACAGATTGAGCAGGCCCGCACCGCTCTTCACGAGCCAACCACTGTTGCTGATGATGCCGTCCAGATTCAGCGTGGCATCGCTGGCCGCGCCGAATTCGCAATTCGTGCCCACCAACGAGAACCCGGCATTGGGATGCAACACGGACGCAGTAAAGGCGTTGGTGTTGCGCAGAATGCCGGAATTGAACGTCACCTGGCTGAACGTCGCGCTGTCACCGTTCATTTCAATCACCCCACCATTCATTGCGAATGTGACCAATGGTCCGACTTGCGTGGCCGTTGGATTGAGGAACACCAGCGTGCCGTTGGTGTTGACCGTGACCGGATTGGCGTTCACCGAGTTCGCGCCGAAATCCTTGTTAAAGTTGACCGTGCCTTGATTGATGTTGATCCCGACGCCGCTGTTGGCCGTGCCGCCAGCGATGGTCCAGGTACCCGCACCAGCTTTGTTTATCGTGCGGTTACCGCCAGTGATCCCTCCGGTGGTCGTGAACGCGTTGGTGTTCACGGACAAAGTCATGCCTTCCGACAAAATGCTCACCGGCATTGGCAACGTGAGATCGGCCGAGCCAAGGAAGCTGAAGCTGCCGTTCCACTGCATCCCGATCGGCCCGCTGAGCGTCAGTGGCGCACCACTGCCGTTATCAATCGTTCCGCCGGTGACGGCGAATGTTCCCGTGCCGATGGCACCATCGCTGTTGACGTTGAGCGTACCGGCGTTGAGCTGCATTCCGCCGCCAAAGCTGTTGAAGTTGGATAGCGTCAACGCACCGTTGCCCGCCTTGCCCAAACCATAATTCAAGCCGTTGTCAGAAATCACGCCGTCCACTTCGAGCATGTTCGAGTTCACGGTCAGTGATACCAGACCGCTGCCGAGCGTCACCGCGCCGCTGCCAAGATTCAGATTGGTCGAACCGAGGAAGGTGAAGTCGTCGTTCCAAAATTGAGCGATGGGCGTCAACAAAGTCACCGCGTGACCGCTGGTGTTGTCGAGCTTCGCGCCGAGATTGTTCGTCCACGGACCGGTGCCGATGGCGGAATTGGCCACACCATCGCCGCCGTAGTTGAGATTCAGCGTGCCCGCGTTAACGGTCGTGCCACCGGTGTAAGTATTAGTGCCTGCGAGAGTCAGAACCCCCGAGCCGTTCTTCTCCACGTTGGCGCTACCGGTGATATTGCCACTACCTGTGATGATGTAGCTATTGGTGGAATTAACCTGCACACCAGTCGGTGTCACGGTCGCGTTCAAAGTGATCGTCACCGGGAACGGCCCCGTGGCCGAATCATCCAACACCGCCTTCTTGCCATCCGAATAAGTCACCGGCGCGCCGAACTGCGCCCAATTCGCCGTCGTGCCGACATCCCACACGCCATTGCCTACGCGCCAGGTAAGAGCTGGATTTACTGGTGAAACGGTCACGTGCAACACGATGGTCTTGGCGCCGACATTGTGAACGAGCGTTGCCGTCGTGCCGCCCGGCAGAGCCGTCGGCGTGGTCGGCACCGCGCCAGACAACGTGCCCGAGTAATGCCAAAGCGGATAATCACCGACAGCAATAGCACTGCCGCTGACCGAAACGTTCGGCGTCACGGCGAAGGACAAATTGCCATTCACTTGAATCGCCGCCACGGCGGTGCTCGGCGGGAAGCTACCGAAATTGAAATCTGCCGTCGGCATGCCAGAGTTGTAAGTCAGATTTCCGATGGACCAGAATTGACCGCCCCCAGCAACCACTACTGAGTTAACGGGCAAACCGGTCGTAACCGATGCGCCCTCCAAAATCACCGGCCCGTTGGTCGGTGCATTCACGGTTGAAACTGTCAGTGTTCCGTTGCTGATGGTTGTTGTGCCGGCATAATTGTTTGCGCCACTGAGGGTGAGATTGCCCGCGCCGGTCTTCTTCAAACCACCGACGCCCGTCAATGCACCTGCGAGAGAGATGTTGAACGGGGTGCCGAAAATGTCCGCGGACTGGAACGTCACATCCCCATTGATGTTGGTGAGATTCATCGGCACGGTGCAGGCGGGCGACCAGTTCGCCGTTGCGCCGATCGTCGCGCCCGACAGGTTGAAGGCGAACTTGGTGCCGGTGTTCCCCGGGCGACTGATGTTTGGCGCATCCAGATAAAGCGTGCCGCCCGAGATATTGACCTGGTTGGTCGGATTCGCCGTGAAATTCCCGCCCGCCGAACCGATCTGGAGACCTTGCGCGGTCACCGTGCCACCGGAGAGATTAAAAATCGCTGATGCGTTCGCGCCATACGTCATCGACCCTTGCATGAGCGTGATCAAGTTGAGCAACGAACTATTCATGCCCGGTGTCCCCCCAGCACCCGTGCCCACATTGACGGTGCCGCCGGAAATATCCAGCTTGGCCTGGCTGCCCGAATCAGGAATTAGAATAATCCGGCCATTAGAAACCCCGCTGTTCTTCACCGTATTGAGACTGCCGCCCGCCTGCACACTGACCGCCGCCGGAGAGCCGCGTGAAATTTGAAGATTTGCATTGGCATCTGTGCCGCCGGTCACATTGATGTTGAGCTGGCCACCGCCACTGACCGCAACAATACCATCACTAACCGAAGCACCGGTTGCGGTTCGTCCGATATCGAAACGCGTGCCCACATTGACAATGGCCGCGCCCGAAACATTGAACGTGGTGCCAGCCACAAGCATCGTGCCCAGCAGCCATGAGCCAGTTGGCCCACCCAGTGTTCCGTTCGTCGCATTGATGGTGCTGACCGCTGCGCCAGCACCTTTGAAGATCAACGAACCGCTATTGTTCGCATAATGCCCTTGTGAAAAGGTCAGCACACTGTTCGAGCCGACAAAAATATCCGAACCGTTGTTGTTCCGCCACGGCACATCAATGCGCGCATTAACATTCGTCCCCACCCACAGACCACGCGTCGAAACACCAACCCCGCCGCCCGCTGCGGTCCATCCCAATTGCCCCGTGGTCGCACCGTCGGTGGTAATAGTGTAAACACCCGGATTGGTAAACGTCACCGAAACCGGCTGCCGCAACGCGATATTGTTCGTCACCGTATAGTTGCCTGCCAAACCCGTGCCGATGCCGAAGACCGCATCATTCGCATCCACCCAGTTCACATTCCCGCTACCATTCCACCACAGGTTCGGGTCGCCCCAATTGCCGCTGCCATCTTGAGCCCCAGAGGTAACGCTATCAGCGTCCCAGCTCAGAACTGCAGCCTTGGAAATCACGACAGAAATAAAAAGCAAACAATAGGTGAACATCACTTTGTAGCGGATCAAATGACCGCCACGTTTTACGTCTGGAAGGGTTTGGATTCTCATGGTTGGGTTGTTGGTTGGTGTGCTATCCACAAATGTTCCAATCCATCACGCGCTCAATCTCCCGCCAAAACCGGCCAAAGAAGATGCAGAAGCGATTCGCCGGTCTAGCCGACAGCTCGCAGAGATGGACAATCCATCGCGCTGATGTTTCGGGCACATGCTTGTGCGAGAAATGTGGCAGGAATACCCTTTAGCAACGCGGTAAGAGCGTGCCAAGCTTGGGGGGAAATTCGTGCCAAATTAGTTCCCTCTGATGTTCCGTCTGAGATTGGAAGAGTCCGATAAATCTAGCGCTTCAGCCATTTCCGCCACTAAATTAGAAACCCCATTCGATGATAGTTTTCCGGGCAAAATTTAAGTTCTGCTTCCCGCCACCTCTTCGTTTCGCTTTTGGAGCCAGTACTCCGGCATACCAACTAGTGGGTATATGCACCCGGACGAATTTTGTTAATCTGGTCGCACTATCTCTGCAGAGGGGCTGGCTGAGGGGTCTGCAGAGATAGTATTTTATTCCATACCAAAACCCCTTGTGATTTGGAAATCACCATGAGAAACCCGGATTGGAGCTGTCCCGACGTCCGGATGCCACTGCACAAGGGTCTGTCATCATGCACCTAAACACTTACGCTTCGTCCGAGACTCGCTCAAACAGCGCTCCGCCTTACCTGACTGCGGTCGCCAAGAGTCAAGCTCCCATCCGCCAAGTATTCAGGTTTGTACCGATGGAGGGAGTGGGCACACTGGTGCAAGACTGTTTACGGGCCGGGATGAAAAGAGTCTCGGTGGTGCCAAATCAGAATGGCACTTCTTGTACTCTCACAATCGAATCCTGACCAAGCCCAAGAGCTAGGCCTCCGAAACATACAGCTCAAGGCTGAATCAGGTTATTGCGGATAGCGTAGCGGACCAGATCAGCCGTGCTGCGCAAGCGAAGTTTGTTTAGGATGTTCTTCCGGTGAGTTTCCACAGTGTCGAGACTGATCTCCAAAGCATGGGCGACTTCTTTGTTGGCCTTTCCTTCGGCGAGCAATTGGACGATTTGCCGTTCCCGAGGGGTCAAGCGAAAGCGGGGGCCCGCTTCAGCGGCTGGGTTAGCAGCGGTAGATTTAGAATTACCGTTGCCAGGTCGGGCAATTTTCGGGGTTAAAAAATTCTTCCCGGCGGCCAAGGTTTCAATCGCCTTGGGCAACAATTCCGCCGCATCGCTCTTGAGCAAATAACCCCGCGCCCCCGCCTGCAGGACTTCGTCCGCCAACGCTTCCGAATCATGCATGGTCAGGATCAACACTTTGGTTTTCGGTGAAGCGGTTTTCAGTTGGCGGGTAACATCCAAACCGTTCAATTCCGGCATGGTGATGTCCAGCACGGCGATTTCTGGTTTGTGTTTGCGAGCAAGATCGACAGCAGCGCGGCCGTTGTCGGCTTCACCGCACAACTGCCACGCGCGTTGGCTTTCAATGACGGCTTTGACGCCCTGGCGGATGAGGCCATGGTCGTCAGCGATGATGATGCGTAGTCTGCTCATGGGACAGTAGGTGATATAGGAGCGGGAATCAGGTTTGTGGTTAAAAGAGGGACGGAAGCTAGCACTGTGACCCCCTCCGGGTCGGATTCAACCGTGAGATGACCGCCCACCATAGTGAGCCGTTCCTGCATCGCTGCGAGGCCGACCCCGGAATTGCGCGGGAGCTTGGTGTCGCTCTTGGAGCTGGTGATTGGCAGACCTTGGCCAAAATCCTGAATTTCTACGCGCACCTCCTGTTCATCGCGGGCCAGGCGGATGGAAATCTCCTTGGTGCCAGAGTGCCGGACCGCGTTGGAGATGCTTTCTTGCACCACTCGGAACAGGGTCAATTCAATCTCGCGCGACAAGCGTCCTTCATACCCATCAAAACCGGCGGTCACTTGAATACCACTGCGCCGGGTCACTCCGGCGGCGAAATCCTTCAAGGCCCCCACCAACCCGAATTCTTCCAGCAGCGGCGGATGCAAAACGTACGTCAGCGTGCGGATCTCATGGATGGCTTGATCCAACAGTTGTAACATCTCTGGCTGCAAAGATTGTGGGTCTGCTCCGCGTTCGTTAAGAATTCGGGTGAAACCCATTTTCAAGGCGGCCAAGTGCTGCGCTGTCGTGTCATGCAACTCTCGGGCAATGCGCCGGCGCTCCTCCTCTTCAGCGTGCAATAATTGCGCCGTCAACTTGTGGCGCTCCTCCTCGGCTTGTTTGCGGGCGGAAATATTTTGCACGATGCCTGCCAGCACAATCGGTCGATCATTCGCATCGCACCGGATCTGCCCGTGATGCGCCACCCACAAGATGCTGTCATTCACCGTCCGCAACCGATATTCCACCGCGAGGGAGACCCGTCGGGCCACAGCCTGCTGGATGGCGTTCATAACGGACTCCAAGTCATCCAGGTGGATCAACCGATAGAACGTCTCGAGAGACATCGGCAGTTTTGTGACGTCGAAAATCTGTTTGGTTTCACTCGAACAAGTCACCGTATCGCTGGCAATGTGCCATTCCCAGACGCACATGCTGGAGGCTGTCAAAGCAAGTTTCAGGCGACTCTCACTCTCGCTGATGTTGCGGTTTTGGGTTTCGATTTCCGTCAACATCTGGTTGAACGCCGTCACCAAGTCGCCGATTTCATCCGGCGATTTGCTGAGCACGCGCACGCTGTAATCCTTGTGCTTGGTGATCTGCTTGGCAACGGCGGCCAGCCGAGCAATCGGGTCGGACACCATGCCTTGCAACCGGGACGCCAGCAGCATAGCAACCCCCGCCAAGCCGATCAGAAACAACGTCACAATCAGCAGGAAGGTTTTGGCCCGAGCCGTCTGCTGCTTCAGGTTGGCATGCAGAACAATGAAGCCGACCGTATCATCCTCCAGCCGAATCTTGCGGGTCAACACCAGCCGATAAGCCTCAAACGAATGACCTTCATGCAACATGCGTGGCGGTGAAAAATTAACCGGCCCGCTCCGATTGAACGAAGCCAGCAATTTCCCATCCCGGAAAAAGATATATACGGCATCAATTTCACCGCGCGACCGGAGCGCATTGAGCGGGTCTTGGATATCGCGGAGGTCTTGGAACGCGACAGCCACTGAGCTGTTAGCCGCGGTCACCTCCGCCAAAGAGGCGATTTGCGCCACGAGATTTTGTTTCGCGTTGATTGTATCATAAACCCAAACGGCAACAGCGCCCAATGTTAACACGACAAAGCTGGTCCCCAGAATTACCAGGCTCAACCGCCACTTAATCTGATTGAAATTTGGCAAGTTCATCAGTTCAATCCGTTTTTCGGAATGGCTTGGTCGGGGGATCTTCTTCCGGAGGTCGCAGGCTCTTGTCCAAACGGATCAACCGGGAACTCAGTTGTAACCGAGCCTGTCGGGTAGCTTCTAGATTGATCCGCAAATTGATGCTGGCATTGGATCGAACCAATGTGATCATCCCGCGCGCTTCAAAGCCCTTCATGTCGCTGACGGTCAGAATGGGCCGGCCCCGCAAGGCATCAAAAATGGAATCCAGTTTGCGTCGCTCAGATTCGCTGATGTAAAGGACCTGGCAGTTGGTAATCTGTTCGACAGAAGTGAACCGGACGACTTGGACCTTGCGGTTCTGGGCCGTCCGTCCCGCCACGATCTCATCAAGCGCCTTATCAACGGGGTCCTTGCCGAGCACGCCAAGCACCACGGGAGTTGTGTCGCTGGCAAAGGCATTGGTCGGCCATTCGACCAATTTGGCGAAGTTGTACAGGAATGCCGCTTTGACCTGATTCTCCGGCGCCTGAATTTCCTCGCCGATCGCGCTCGGCAGAACGCCCCACAGGAGGGCGCAAAGGAAATAGCACCGGAGGAGCACCCTCCAGTAAAAAACCAGTTGGGGCGAGGCGTGGTTTGGAATATGGAGCTAAAAGCGCCACGATATTTTCCCGTAAACACTCCGTTGAATTTCCCGTTGGTTGGTGAGCACTTGGGTCGCACCGAAATTCAGGATCGGCAGGCTCGATCAGATTCAGGCCGACCAGCGAAAGCTCTAGATTTGGCCGCAGTCGCCAGGCGAGGCGGGCATCAATCGTGGCGTAGGCCGGAACATGCGGATTTTCCAGTTCATCTACAAACCGCAGGCCGAGGTCAAAATCCACCCGCTTGGTTAGATTCATCTGGGCGCGCAAGGAGAATTGATGCTGTGGCGCATTACCTTCCAAGAGCGCAATCGTGGCGTAATCCGTTCCGCCATCGGTCGGAGACAGATTGAGTTCGTAAAAGGTGTAGGTCCCGCGCCAACGCCACCAATCGAGCATCTGCCAGTCGGACGCCAACTCCACACCCCAAGCCTCCCCTTCTAATTTGTTGAAGGTATAGTAAGTGGCGATCGGCACGGGGGGATCAACCGGCACGGCACAGGTTCAAGACTGCGAAGCTCGGAGTAATCATGAAAAAAAGCGACGACATCGTAAGAAAACCGCGGCGCAAGCGAGGCGCGATAACCGACTTCGTAAGCAACGAGGACTTCCGATTCCCCGTTGTGATTGCCAAGGACCGAATAAACATTCGTCCCGAACGGCCGATTGATTCGAATGTCCTCTTCCGCGCGGGACGGAGTGCGCACAGCCCGTGAGATCGACGTCCAAACGGTGGATTTATCCGTCGGCGTCCATGCCAAGCGGCCGCTAGGCTGACACTCGAAACCGGTGAATTCATTGTGCTCCAGCCGGGTACCGAGCGTCAGGCGAAGTTGGTTTTCCACCAGCGTGATTTCATCCTGTCCGAAAATATTAAAGAGTCCGGAGGTGCGGTGCGTCGGGTAAAAACTACTAGCGAAGCTGTTGCGAATCGCGTCGGTGGTGACCCGATATCCCAGCCCCCACACAATGTCGTTACGGGCGTTGAGTTCAAAGTGGTGTTGCGCATCCACGTCGAAAACTTCGCGCCGTTCCTCCGGCAGATTACTCTCCCGTTCGGTGTGATCGTAATAGGATTGAATCTTCACCTCAGAACCATTGGCCAGCTGCTTGGTCCAACGACCCAACACGTTCGCACCTGAGATGTCGAAGTCATCCGAAATGGTTTGTGTGAATGGAGCCGTGGGGCTGGCCTCGCTGAATTGCCAGGCTTCCTGACCAACATAGGCATCGCCTTGCAATGTGAACAAATCAGTGTCCTGTGAACCCCAATCCATCCGAAACCCGCCCCGAACCACCTGCCACTCGTCATCGCCATCCGCGCCGGTCGAATACACAGAATCATCCGTGTTCCTGTAGCTCCCATAAACACGGAAGAAACCTTCGTCACCCAGTTTCCCGCCGTAGCGAACCCCGCCGAACGCCCGCTCCTCGGTGCCGCCACCGCCAGTGACCAACCAACCTTGTGTGTCCTGCGCCATTTTGGAAGTAATGTTGATGACACCATTGACCGCGTTTGCCCCCCACAAAGCCGCGCCGGGGCCGCGGATGACCTCAATCTGTTGCAGGTCTTCAAGAATGGTGTCCTGCACGTCCCAATAGACGCCGGCGAACAATGGTGTATAAACACTGCGCCCATCCATCTGCACGAGCAGCTTGTTGGCGTACTCGTTGTTAAAACCTCGCGCCGTGATCGCCCAAGAATGGGAATTGATCTGCGCCACCTGGATACCAGGCACGTAGCGTAGCGAATCCGCAATGGTGGTGAACCCCTGCCGCCGGATGTCTTCCTCACTAACGACGTAAATCGCCGCCGCCGCCCCGCTGAGCGGTTCGGAATGCCGGGAGACCGAGGTCACTTGGACTTCTGTCAGTTGCTCCACTTCCAGATCCGCCAGGTTAGTTTGCACCAATTGAGCCAACAATGATCCGATGGAACTGAGCAAGATGCATCCGACGATAAGTTTTCGCATAACGTGAAATCCTGATAACCCGATTGCCGCTTTGACGTTTCAACTCGTCCGGCTAAAGGGGACCAGCGGTAATTTTTGATCACTACCTTCCCGAACTTCCGGATGAACATCAGCATGAGCCCTTGGAACGTCGTGGCGGTGGTGAGATACCCCCAGCAATTCGCTGAGCGGAATCCCGGCCCCGCGATAGGTCATGAAGAATGGGAACGTATTGGCGCGAGCATAAATCCAATCGCGGTTCAGACAGACAGTGAAAAAACTCCCAGCCGGGCATAAACGATACCCCCATGCCCACCAACCAAATCCAAAAGGCCGGCGATTGCGTGTAAGCCCGGTAATTCGGACTGATGGCATAGGCGACCAGTGTGATGATATACCCGACACTCGCCAACCAGTACAGATAGTCGGTGCAATTGGGATTGGGGAAAATAAAGTAGATTGCCCCAAAAGCCACGAGCGCCACCCCGAACACAACGGGGAAAACCCAGCGCAATTTGGGATGCGGCTGCTCGAACCAATGATCGGGCAGGAGATGGGAAAAGAGCGAAAAAAGCGTGACGTGGAACAAGCAAAACAATGGGTAAAAGAAATACTCCATGGCCGGCATGTTGTTCCCAGCCAAAGATGCCGCGTCCAGTGCCCCCAGCCTTCGCCTGGTTTCGTGATCCAAATCAGATAGCCATCAACGGGACGATAATGCCACGAACCAGCCTCGACGGCTTTATTCTGCGCCCAGATGCTTATCGGAATGAAAGATGACAGCACCAGAAACGTCATACACCACGTGAACCGGGCTGAGTAATACGGCCAGGCAAAAAGTATCCCCCCAACCATGTACGCCAGGGTTGAGCCCTCATACGTGTAGCCGCGCCCATACAGGCACACTCCGACCACGATACTGAGCGCCGGCAGGATGAGACTCAGCGGCGTTGTCAGACTAAACCGGCTGTGTGGCCACAGCGGTGTATTAAGTTTTGTGAGCATCAAACCACCGTTTGGTTTTCTGCGCGATGAATCCAGGGTTGCGCCGGAGCAACTCGGTTTCATTCTCGCGCCCCTTTTTGCCCTTATCACGAATCAGAATCCGAGTGGGCTCATGAAATCCCGCCCAACGCTCCTCCTTCTTATACGTCCGGCCCTGCTCATCCACGACGTAGATGATGTCGTAGAACACCAACGTGGCCCAGAGATAGAGGTAATAGAACAACGGCACGACCCCCAGAATCCAAAGAAATTCACAGACCGGGATTTTATGCCCGGTAAACCAGCCAAAAATCGGCACACGAATCTCAAACAAATCGCGCCCCGGTGGGAACGTCCAGACAAAGAGCACGTCGGCCAACAACTCAAAAATCAGCCCAAGCAACAGAAACACCCCCACCGAAAGACAGAAGAAAACCCGCCAGGTCGCAAACTGCAGGATCACCCTGAATTTCCACGCGAGCCACAGCAGCAGCGCATAATACGGCGCTAGCGCGATAAAATACGACCACTTGCCCGTGCCCGTGGCAATATAGGGCGTACCAGCGGATTGAGGGATGATCCACTCCGGCACGAGGAGCGCCAAAGCTGCCAACGGCAGCAGGAGATAAAAACGCAACAACGTCAGATACGAAGTGGTGCGGACATTCATTTTCTGAGGAGTAACCGGCTGGGCAACGGCGGCCCTATACTTCGCCGCAGCCGCACGTGCATGTAAAGCCCAATCCCATCATCCCAAGGTATATGGCAGTGACCATTACAAACCACCCAAAGAGGCGGATTGTGCTGTGCGAGACCTGCAGCTTTTATCCTAACCGCAATCCCGGCTTCACCGGATGTCCCGCCAAAAACTCCATCGCCGACAACCGCCGCCCCCCCTCGCGTTGCAATGCGGTGATGCATAGCGAGCCTTCGCCACACCCGACGAGAATACCAGTCTTGTCAGCAGCGAGCACTTCGCCCGCCGGACCGTTCGCGGTGGCAACCTCAGCTTGCCAGAGTTTGAGCAACATCGGCTGCGTCGCTCCGGGTAGATACGTGAATGCCCCAGGCCACGGTGTGAAGGCACGGATGCGATTCCAGATCGCCCGCGCCGGCTGCTCCCAATCAATGCGGCCCGCTTCCTTTTTGATCTTGGCAACATGCGTGGCGAGTTCGTGTTGCTGCGGGCGCGGTTGAATCGTGCCAGCGGCATAAGCCGGAATGGTTTCAACGAGAAAATCCGCCCCGAGTTGAGCAAGCCGATCGTGCAATGTCGCAGCGTTGTCCTCGGTCCGAATCGGAGTGACGCGTTGCGTCAGGATGTCCCCGGTATCGAGGCCGACATCCATCTTCATGATGGTCACGCCGGTCTCGACTTCGCCGTTGAGGATGGCGGATTGGATCGGTGACGCGCCGCGATATTTTGGCAGTAAGGAGGTATGAACGTTCAGGCAGCCCAAGCGCGGTAGATCCAAAATGCTTTGCGGCAATATCTGGCCAAAGGCCGCCACAGCGATCAACTCCGGCTGCAACGCCTGCAGTTCGGCAATAAATTTTTCCTCGCGCGCCTTGAGCGGCTGCAATACCGGCAGATTGGCACGCAGGGCGAGTTCCTTCACCGGGGATGGCTGCAACTTAAGGTCGCGGCCCTTGGGCCGATCAGGTTGCGTCACTGCGGCAACGATCTGGAACGCCGGTTCGCGTAAAAGCGCGGCCAGACTGGCGGCAGCCAGGTCTGGCGTGCCCATGAAGATGAGGCGCAAGGCAGCCATGAAAACGTGCGCGCTGAGGCGCGATTATTTCAACACCTTGTCCACGCGCGCCAAGATGTCGCGCAACACTTTGGTAGGTGACTGGGTGGAATCAATGCGCTGCACGCGTTTCGGACCATAGAAACTCAGCACCGGCTTGGTTTCGGATTCGTAAACTTTGAGACGATGCCGGATGACGTCGAGGTTCGCATCATCCAGCCGGTTTTCCTTCAGCGCGCGGCGTTGCAACCGCTGCACCAACGCATTGAAGTTGGGACAGTGCAGATAAAAGATCGCCTTCACGTCGAGGGTGGCATCGAGTATCTGGGCCTGCTGCACATTGCGTGGGATGCCATCCAACACCAGCACATCTTCCTTGGGATGGAACTGCCCGCTATGTTGACTGTTCTTGATGAATCGGCGCCAAAGCTTCACGGTCGGTTCGTCCGGCACGAGTTGACCGCGACTGGTGTATTCGATGAATACCTTTGCCAGCGGATTTGCGGCGCTCAAGGAGCGAAACACATCGCCGCAAGCACAATGGAAAAAGTGTGGAATTGTTCCAAGGATTTTCCCCTGCGTCCCCTTGCCAGAGCCAGGCGCGCCAAACAGCAGGATCGTTCGGTATTTCATGACAGGTCAATCGCACCCGGAATCAACTCAAGCATCCTTATGCTTAAGTTGGATTTCTTGGATTTCCAGAAATGGCATCTGCACTTCCTGCGATGCACCGCCCTTGTGCACTTCGAGGTGCATGTCGTTGCCAGCGATTCGCGAAATGCGGGTGGCCACAAATTCCCCGCGGACGGATTTGACCACCAACACCATATCTTTGTCGTCTCCACGGCGGACCGCGGTGAAGAAGGCGGAAAACTTCGTCTCGATGAAGCGGCGATTGAAAGTGAACTGCCCACGCTTATACACTTGAGTCTGGGGCAAAGCCGGCGCAGCCGCATGACTGGCTGCAGTCGGACTCGCCGTCGCACCATGCTCTGCGGGGGCAGCGGCCTCCCCATGAGAAGCCGAAGGTAATGCGGCTCCTGCTGCTGCCGCAGGAGCGTCCAGTTCCTCTTCCTCTTCTCCTGCGTGGGATGGCAACCTGGTCTTGAAACAAAGGAAAACAATCGGGCCAACAATGGGGGCCACCGCGGCGATACCGCAAACCATCGCGGGCGGATAGGCCCGAATGACAGCGATCTCATAGGCCGCGTAAATATTCGCCGCGTAGAGCAGAAGCAGGCAAACCAGTCCGACGGAAGACTTGAACATCGCCCCGATCAACGAACCCTTCTCCGGCCGTTCCAAGCGCGGCGCGGGTTTGATCTCCACCTGCGTCTTCTTGATGATTTCCTCCTCGGGAACTTCGATGTAGGGAGCAACGTATTCCGCCAGTTTCTGGTCCCGGCTGCTGGCGGCCAAAGTCTGCAACTCTTTTAATGAGTCTTGGGAAATTTTGGACCAATCGAGATTGGTGTAACCGCTGTCAACCCGCAGTTGGATGAAAGCCGGGGTCTTCTGGACAATATCGCCCGTAAATTTCACCCCGTCGGTAGACTCAATTGTTGCCGCGCCGGTGCTCGTGGCCAACCACGCGCAGATTCCGAGCACCAAACCGGTAATTTTGGAAACTTTCACGGGTGGTTTCCTAACAGATGCCCGGCGGCAAAGGAAGTAAAAATGCCCTCCGTGACGCTTGTCGACGCATTTCCACCCAGGCCACGCCAAAGGCGGCAAACTGCCATAAGACTGAGCTTTACTGCCCGCCAGAAAAGCCGGTGGCACACGAAAAACAGATCGCCATATTCACCGACCTCACAACCACCCACATCCTTTCCGGGCGGGAAGGATGTCCCCAGCCACCGCGAAATCGCAAAGAAAATTGCTCACGCTGATTTCAGCGTACATTACCGATCTCGTGCACAAGGTCCTCGACCAGCCAATTACGACAGCGCGCCTGTAACACGTCTGCCGCCGCGCCATGTTGCCAGACGGCATAGCGCACCGTGCGAATGACATCCGCCTGCAAGGCCGGTTGCGCCAGCAGCCCCGCAATAAATCCCGCCAGCACATCGCCACTCCCGCCTTGCGCCAGATACGGATTGCCCGAGGGATTCACAAATACCTCCCCCGCACTGCGCCCGATCAATGTCTGGTGACCTTTCAAAACCACCCAGCAATTACCGTAGCGCCGCGAGATTTCGCGCACCGCATGGACCCGATCCTGTTGAATTTGTTGCGGTGTGGTCTTCAACAGACGGGCCGCCTCACCTGGATGCGGCGTCATGACCCGGATCGCGCTCCGGCGCCCTGATCCACCGACAACCAATCCAACCCGCTCGCATCCACTACCACCGGCTGGGGTGAGTCCCGCCACAACTTCCGCACGCTGACGATCAAATCCTGTGGAATATCCTTGGCTGCCAGCCCAGGACCGATGAGCAACGCGGTGTACTCGTCGGTGAAATGGAGGTTGTGCGACCACGCACTCACCATCGCCGCCTGCAATTGCCCCGCCACCTGCGGATACGCCGCCGGCACCGGAAACGTCGTCACCAGTCCCGGCTGCGCCCGTTGCGCGCCACGTGTGGCCAGCACCGCCGCGCCATGATAACCCATGCTCCCGGCAATGATTGCAAGATGGCCGAATGTGCCTTTGTGCCCCGCCACCGGACGCGAGGGCGGAAATCCATCGAACACGGCCGGCAGTGTCCAGCGCACATCCGACGCTTGCCCACAAGGGGACAGCCCCACTTCTGTGGCTACTTCCAGTCGGCCCACAAATGACCACGCATGGCGCCGCAATAACCCCTGCTTGGGCGCCCCGACCGTCAACGTGACCGTCGCCTGAATCGCCGCGCCAAAGGTTTCGCCCGTATCTGCGTTCAATCCCGACGGCACGTCCACAGCCAATATCGAAAGCTGCGCCTCGTTGATACGGGTGATGAGCTTGATCCAAGCTTCATCCAGCAGCCGGTTTAAGCCGATGCCGAACAAACCGTCCACTAGCAATGTAGGATTCAAGGCGAGGGCGGCTTCCAATCGGGCCAGATCCTCGGCGGGCGATTTGACTTCGAGCAATTCCACCCGCCGTCCCGTGAGAAACTCATGAGCGGCGCGAACGTCATCGCCATTGTGGCCTTTGCCGGCGAGCAGGAGAATCAGATCGTCCGGCCCGGTGAGTTGTTCGGCCCGGCGCGCAACGCACAGGCCGACTTGTTGGATCACCTGTGCTTCGGTCTCGCCACTGGCCCAGGTGGCTTTTTCCCACTCGCGCATCTGCGCAATGCTGATGACGGGAACGGACATGGCAGCAGCTTATCCAAATCGGCCCATCAGAAAAGCAGAAACCCCCACCTGCACGCGCAGTGTGGGGGCGGCTGTGTAATCCAACCAAGCTTAGATTGTCCACCCCTCGCGATTTTCCCGTTTCACGAATTGCATCGCTTCGGGCGCATTGGTGGCGCGCATGTTCGGGCCGTCCCACTCCAATTTCTTACCGGTGCGCATTGCCACGCAACCAAGCAAGATGATTTCCGTGAGATAAGCTGCGATATCAAAATTCGAGTAAGGCACCGGACCGCCTTTGCACCCGGCAATCCATTCCAAGTGATGGCGCAAGTCGGTATTTCCCTTGAACGCGTTGCGCACAATGACCTGAGGAATCGCTTTCACCGCCTCGTGGGTCTGACCGTTAACGAGCTCCTTCTCATCCTTCAGGCGGAGGAAAAATTTGGCGCCGTAATCGTCCGGAGAGAACAGCTTGCCCTTGTCGCCGATCAGCACACAGCCGCTGCCGGGGACTTCTCCCATCATTTCCTCGATTTCGGCGGTGACTTCCTTGGCAGGCTTGTTGTTGCCGTCATGGCGATACGGATTGTCAGGCAGCGGATTGCCACCGTCATACCAGTGGAAATTAACCGGCGCCAGGCCGTCGCGTTCCGGGAACAGGAAACGAATGCGAGACTTGAGCGGGTACGTTTCGCCATTGATGCCGGGCGCCGAAGCTTCGATCTCGGTCGGATACCCAAGCTTCAATGCGCGGAACGGCATATTGGCGGTGTGACAGGCCATGTCGCCGAGCGCGCCCGTGCCGAAATCCTGCCAGCCACGCCAGTTGAAATGATGGTAAGTATCCTTCTTGAACGGCCGGAACTTGGCCGGTCCAAGCCAGCCATCCCAATTCATGGTGTCCGGCACCGGGTCGCTGCCTGCCGGGCGATCCATACCTTGCGGCCAAACAGGGCGATTGCTCCACACGTGAACTTCGCGCACCTGCCCGATCAACCCCGCTTGCACCACTTCCACCGCGCGCCGCAAACCATCCTCGGCGCTGCCTTGATTGCCCATCTGGGTGACGATGTCATTTTCCTTTGCCAGCTTGCGCAACAACCGCGCTTCATGAACCGTTTGCACGAGCGGCTTCTGGCAATAGATATGTTTGCCCATCCGCATGGCTTCGGCAGCAATGACGGCGTGGGTATGATCCGGCGTTGAAACGATGACGGCATCGAGGCCCTTCTCCTTCTCCAACATCACACGCCAATCCTGATAAAACTTTGCGCCCGGATACTTCTTCAACTGACTGGCGCACCGGGCGGAATCCACATCACACAACGCCACGATATTCTCGCTGGCGCAATGATCGGTGTCACTCTGGCCTTTGCCCATCGCGCCGACGACGCCGATGTTGAGTTTGGAGTTGGGGGAAATTCGTTTCGGTCCCGCGGTCGCGCAGCCCGTGAACAAGGCGGCGCCGGCCATGGCGGTGGAAGCGATGAATTGACGACGGCTAAAATATGTTGAAGGCATGGCGATTAGCTACGCG
Source organism: Verrucomicrobiota bacterium (assembly GCA_049840435.1). Taxonomy (GTDB): domain Bacteria; phylum Verrucomicrobiota; class Verrucomicrobiia; order Limisphaerales; family JADLHS01; genus JADLHS01. The sequence continues at coordinate 175,007 of JASGKY010000042.1, forward strand.
GGCATCCGACGTTGCACAAGGATTTTTTGTAACATGAAATGGCGACACGCCATCATCCCGGACTAGACGACCGATACAAAAATATCTTCAAACCAATTTGCACCACCCACAAAATTGTACTTTTGCGCCCTCCCCCGACAACTCATCTTGAAGCGGTGAAACTTTCCGCTGTTGAGATTCGCACTGCCGTCAAAGCCGCCCTCGCGGAAGACCTCGGCAGTGGCGATGTCACCTCCCTCGCCACCCTGCCGGCGACTGCGACCTTCTCGGTAGTCATGCGTACGCGCGAGCCAATGGTCGTCGCTGGCTTAACCTTTGCGGAAACGGCGTTTCGTTCCCTTTCAGCGAAGGTGAAAATCAAGCGTTGTGCCCGCGATGGCCAGCAGCTTCAAAGCGGGGCCGCATTATTAGAGCTTTCCGGCCCAGCCCGCGCCATTCTATCCGCCGAACGAGTGGCGTTGAATTTTGTTCAGCGCCTGTCCGGCGTTGCGACGCTCACGGCCCGGTTTGTTGCAAAAACCAAAGGAACAAAGGCGCAAATCCTCGACACCCGCAAGACGACGCCCGGCTGGCGGCGCTTCGAAAAATACGCCGTCAAGTGTGGAGGCGGACGCAACCATCGCATCGGCTTGTTTGACCTGGTACTCATCAAAGACAACCATCTCGCAGCATTGCGCGATGCCATGCCCAATGCCGTCGCAGCCGCCGTGTTGCGGGCGCGCACAAAATTTCCCAAGCTAAAGGTCGAGGTGGAGGCCGATACGTTGGCCCAGGTAAAACAAGCGGTCGCAGCTGGCGCGGACATCATTCTGCTCGACAACATGAGCAACGCGGAATTGCGGCAGGCGGTAACGCTAATTGCCGGTCGCGCTAAAACCGAGGCCAGCGGTGGGGTAAATCTTCAGACGATAGGCGGCATTGCGAAGACCGGCGTGGATTTCATCTCGGTCGGTGCGATCACCCACTCCGTCCGCGCCGTGGACATCGGGCTGGATTTTGAATCCTGAAGAAACCCCACTCAAACCACACCACGCTCAGCCCCCGCCATGTAACGGAAGTGGCTAGCGCCACCAAGTCAAAGGGCTTTGCTCGCCGCAAGGCGGGTGAGCGTCAGGCAGATAACTCCGGCAACTGCGATCACGCCGCCCAACACCGACCGCACGGTGATCTTCTCGCCGCCAAACAAGCGAGTCAGCGGAATCACCGCCAATGGCGTCAGCGCAATGATGGACATCGAAATCCCCGCCGGCGTGGTTTCCAAGGACCATTGCATCGCGCTCACCCCGAGAGTTTGGCCCGCAAGGCTGTTCAGCAGCACCCACGGCCCGATGCGTTTCCATTTTTCCATTCCCACAAGGGTCGCGCCGGCAGCTGAATTGCCGTTACGCCGCTTCAGCAGCACCATCAGCACCGCCGCGAGCAAGAGTCCACCGATGATCCGTTGAAAAGCCGCGCTACCGCCATCAATCGTTTCGCCATGGGCGTGGGCAATGGCGTAGGCCTTGCGACTAAGCACAACCCCCATCGCATTCCCCAGGGCCGCTAACAATCCGAAAGCAACGCCACTGATCAGCTGGCGGCGCGGAATGGAAACATGTTCGCTCGGCGCCAAGGCAACGCCCACCCCCACCAGCACCACCAGCACTCCGAACACTTGCAACGGCTGCAAGGTTGTCCCCAGCCATAACCATTCGATCAACGCTGCAATCGGCACGGTGAGACATTGATTCAACAAAACAGTCAGGCGCGGCCCCAGCCGGGGCAAAGCTTGAAACAACCCGGCGTCACCGACGCCGATGCCGATTACGCCACTGAGGAAAAAGGTAGTAAAGGCGACTCCTCCCAGCCCGCAGCCGCCAAACCCGGCCCAAAGCCCCAAAAACAAGGTAGCAAAAGTGAGCCGCCAGAAGTTGGCCTCAGTCACCACCCACGAGCTTGGACGTGCGATGCCCGCTGAGGACAGAAACGGAAAAGAGCAGTGTGGCCAGTAAGGCGGCGATCATTTCGCTTTTGCTTTCGCCAGATCCACCGCGCGCCACAGATACCATGAAGCCACAGTGCGGTACGGTCGCCAGCGTTCCCCGTACGCGAGGATTTCCTTGGGGGGCGGCAATTCCTTGCAGCCATACACCAAAGCAAAGCCGCTACGCACACCGTAATCTGTCGCCGGCAAAACATCGGGCCGCCCGAGCGTGAACATGAGGAGCATCTCGACCGTCCACGGCCCGACGCCACGAATCGTGGTCAGTCGTTCAATGATTTCCGCATCTGAAAGCCGGGCCATGGCGCGGCGCTCTGGAACGACGCCGGCGAGGGTCTGTGCCGCAATGTCCTTGATCGCCGCCGTCTTTGCACGCGACAAGCCGGCACTACGCAGCCGCTCTTCCGACGCGGCCACGATCTGCTGGGGGTCGGGAAACTTGGTCTCGGGAAACAACGCGAGGAAACGTTTGAAGATGGTTTCCGCCGCCGTGCCGTTGAGCTGTTGATACGCCACCGAACGCACGAGCGCCTGCCATGGCTGGATGCCCCGCCGCGGCGCGAGCGGACACGGTCCGACCTGCTTAATGATTCGGGCCAGGTTACGATCAGCTTTTTGAAGATATTGTTGGGCGGCGACGTTCACACGATGGAGGAAAGATAGCAACAGATTTGCACCTACGCCTAGTTCAACGTCTTCACCGTTTCTACGCGGACGATGAGCCATTTCTTGTCCACGAACTTCAGAGTGAGCTTCAATTCCTGGACGAGGAGATGGCGTTCTCCGGCGGTCTCGGCGTTGACGGTCAACTCGACCTCGGCGGATTCGTTATTGGTACTGAGCGTGATGATGGGGTCAAAGAACTTTACCTGTAACGAACGGATCCCCGCCCGCGCCCGCAAGGCCGCGCAAAACTGGGCGATGTCCGACCGGGTAGCGTCCTCCTCAAAAAATCCGCGCGGCTCGATGTTCATGCGCACTTCATTGGCAAAAAAACTGGCAACCTTGCTGGCAGCGACGCCGGTGACCACCACATTCTCTGGACCGTCGAAGCACGCTGCCGCGGCGAGTTGATCGAGCTGGCGGCGGATGGCTTCCTGCGGGGAAGGATGAAAGTACAACCATAGCCAGATTCCAGTCCCGACCAGTCCAGCAAAGACAAAAACCCGTACAATTAGTTTCATAACAGAATCCGCCCAATGATCCGCTCCCGTCGGGCCGCGCCTTGCTGATGCATTTCAAAAGGCATGGATCGGTTGTCTCCGACCACGTCAGTACTCATCCTCGCGCAGTTGGTAATGATCCGGGCGCACATTCCATTCGCAGGAATTTTTAATGTAGGGTTCTTCGAGCAACCGCCCGTTGATGGATAGCCGGCCGCCCACAAATTCAATCGTTTCCCCTGGCAACCCAACGACACGCTTCATCAACATGATGCTGTGCCCGCTATAACGCACTGCCACCACATCGCCACGTTTGGGCTCCGTGTTCAGGTAGGCAAGACGATTGACAAAATTGATCGCGCCCTGTTTGTAGGTAGGTAACATGCTCGGCCCATCCACCCGCACCGGTAGCAAGATGAACTTGAACACCACCACTGCCGTGACCACCAGCACAACAATGCGGATCAAGGTCAGCCGTGGGTTGCGACCGATGATAATCGTTCGCACCCACGAATGTTTGGCTGGCTGGACACTGGCGCTCTGCATGTAACCCAGCCCGGGTATCCGGGACTGCTTGGCGGAAAAGTTTCGGCGGGCGCCGCGCCCGGCGCAAGCGCAGATTGACGCCACGGGGAGAAAGAGTTACAAGCAACGCAGAACTTCAATCCAACCGGCCTCGGGGAAATCACCTCGCCGCTGGCGATGGAGGGAAGGAGTGTTAGATTCTTGATGCCATGAGTGCTCACGACAAACCCTTGCGCATGGTCACCTGCGGGTGGTGCGAGACCAAAGTCTTCATCCCTGGCGACCTGGCCCCGCTCGCCACCGTGCCGTGCAGCAAATGCGGCCATCCCATCATGATGCCCATGATGCTCCGGCAATTCGAGCTGCGCAGCATCATCGCTTCCGGCGGTTACGGCACGGTCTATCGCGCCTTTGACACCATTCTCGAACGCTTGGTAGCCGTAAAGCTGGTCAAAAAGGAGAAGATGCAGGATGTCGAAGCGATGGAAGGATTCCTCCGCGAGGCCCGCGCCTGCGCCCGGCTCAACCACACGAACATCATCCACATCTACAGTTTTGATGAATACGACGGACAGGCCTACCTCGTAATGGAACTCGCTGACCACGGCAGCCTGGATGGCCGCATCGAGAAACAAACCCGCGTCTCGGAGCTGCACGTATTGGACATCGGTATTGCCATTTCCTCGGCATTGGATCTCGCATTAAAACACAACCTGCTACATCGCGACATCAAGCCCGGCAACATTCTCTTCGACAGCGACAACGTCCCCAAACTCGTGGACTTCGGCCTCGCCCGTAGTGTGGAAGCCGAGCCGGAATCCGCTGCGGTAACTGACGGCACGCCTTATTACGTCGCCCCAGAAAAGATCAAACGCGAAAAGGAAACCTTCCTTTCAGATATGTACAGCCTGGGTTGCACGCTGTATCAGGCGCTCACGGGCCACCCGCCCTTTGATGCACCCACGGTGGAGGAACTTGTAGCTGCCCACGTCCACACTCCCTTAAACCCGCCCATTCTCGTGCTGCCGGAAGTAACCCAAACCACCAGTGATATCTTGGTGAAAGTGCTCTCGAAGAATCCAGCCGATCGGTATCTGAGCTACGACGAATTTCGCATGGCAATGGAAGCTTCCCGCAGCCAGTTGCTCATCCAGCAATACGCACAGTCCGATTCCCCCAAGCCCAAGAGCAAGACAAGTTGGTGGCGGCGGTAAGGTTGTTCACCAGGTGCCGTCGGCTAGGGCGGCGGTGATTTGTCGGGCCAGATCAGTGGCCAGCAACGGCAGGGTCTGCCGTTCCGCGCTGGGCAGGTCCGAGCCTACCCGCATCAACGCCGTGCCAGACAGATCCCGTTCCAACACCACTTTCCCGGTAATCCGTTCCCGCGCGACCACGTGGGCCCGCATGCTAACTTGATAATCGCGCGCCGTCACCACATCCGTCGGTAGAAACGTCACCTCACCCCGGGTGTATTGGCGGATCTCGCCGGTAACAATCAAGTCGGTGTATTCATCATTGGCTAGACGGAAGGTCCCTTCCCGCTGAATCTCCTTGCGCAACGCGCTCGTTGCCGCATCGCCGAGGCGCGGGCTCCAAGGTGCGGTTTGCGAAAGGCACGATTTGCACTGTGCGATCGCCCGCTGCTTGGCCGTTACTCGGCCCCAGCCGATAGCCGGCGCACCCGGTCAAGCCACCGGCCAACGCGAGGAAAAGAATAAAGACAGCTCCGCGCATATCATGGCGTCGGCGTCGGAATCCGTTGCTTGATGGCGTCAATGCGCTCCCGCGCCAGATCGGCGTATGGAGAATTCGCACCGTTCAACAGCACTTCGTTGTAATAGACTAGCGCGCCATTCCACTTCTTCTGTTTGGCGTAGAATTGCGCGATCATAAAGTTTCCGCGGGCCTGTTCGTTCTTCAAGGCCACAATGATTTCCCGCACTTCTGGGACACGTTTCTCTTGCGGATACAGCGCGATGAAATCGTTGAACGTCGCAATAGCCTGCCCGGCCGTGCCCTGATCGTATTCCGCCGTCTGCGCCTGCTTGTAATACGACATGCCCGCGAGATACAACGCATCCGCCGCGATGAGCGGCCGGTCATGATACCGGTCCGCCGCGCGCTCGTACGCCGCCACGGCTTCGGGATAATTCTTGTCTTTGACGTAGGCCGCCCCGATCTGCAACTGCGCCTTGGGGGCTACCTCGCTGTAAGGACCGCTGGCGACGATCTTTTCAAACAACCCCGCCGTCTTTTCCATGCTCGGTAAAAACGGGATGTAGCCCCAGAGCCGGAACCTCTGCCCGGCCAGAAACCGCAACCCGATCTCATACTGCCGCTCCAGCGCCTCGTTGAGTTTGTCGCTCTTCGGATATTTGGTGAACATCTTCTGATATTCGTTGAACGCCTTCTCATCATTGCCATCGATTTCATGGCAGCGGGCCAGCAGGTATTGGGCGCCAGGGGCGTAATCCGAAAGCGGCCATTTACGGAGCAGATAAGCGGAGGATTTTGAGGCGAGCGAATAATCCTTGTTATCGAATGCATCCTGGGACACAGCCAATTGGTCTTTGGCTTGTTCACGCCGCCACTTACCACCACTACCATAGGATTCATACGTCCAGCCTTCCCCGGGTGTGTAAACCAGCGGCGCGGGCGAACGATTGGCGCACAACATCACAGATGCGATGAGGCCCAAGAGAAATATGAACCGACGACTCATGTGCGGACGGTACCGACGCCCGCAAATCAAGTCAAGAATCCCAGCCGGAGTTACCCGCCCTCAACCTTTGTATACGATCATCACTGCGTATTCGGACATCAATTTCTGTGAACCGATATCCAGGTGCGTGTAGGTCAGCGGCGTGACGCTAACAATGTGGGATTCACCGACTTTCTGCAGAAACTCGCTAACCATCTCATCGAACCGGTCGTGCCCAACCTCGACACAGTCCGTATGCCGGATGGTTTTGACGCGCAGTTTTCGGTCGGATTCCTTGGCGGCAACTTCAAGCGGCTTGGCCGCCTTCTCAATCAGACTGGCGGTAGGCTTGGCGTGAACCGGCACTTTGAGATGCATCTCAACCTTGGCCGCAGCCGACGTAGAGATAGGATTGACCGGATGCGCCGGATCCTGCGGCGGCATCACCGGCAGGTGGGTACTGGAACGGGGCGCCGCCGGAATGACGATTTTTTCGGAACAGGAAGGGCAATTGATTTCTGAGCCGGCCCCGCTGGCGTCCACCGCAAGTTCCTGTTCACATTTCGGGCAATTGAAGATGATATCCATAGGCCTCAAGTTGGTTCGACGGTGCGGCGAGCCTATGCCTCCCCTGAAAGCCTGACCAGAAAAAAGTTTCTGCTCGGAAAATAACTAACGTCCGACTGCGACTGTCGGGGTCTACTTTTTGTCCTTGGGATCAGCCTCAAACTGAATTGCGCCTGAGTTGATGCAATAGCGCAAGCCGGTGGGATTCGGACCATCATCAAACACGTGCCCCAGATGCCCGCCGCACTTGGAACACATGACTTCCGTACGTGTCATGAAATGACTGTCATCCTTGGCTTCAGCGATGACATTAGAAGCCGCCGGGGCATAAAAGCTCGGCCAACCACAGCCCGAATCAAACTTGGTCTCCGACACGAACAGCAGTTCGCCACACCCGGCACAACGATACGCACCTTTGCCCTTCGTGTTCCAATACTCGCCGGTGAAGGCTCGCTCCGTGCCCTTCTTGCGCAAAATCTCGTATTGCTCGGGCGTCAGCTGCTTTTTCCACTCTTCGTCGGATTTGATGACTGTGGGATTCATATTCGTGGCAGTAGTTGAGGGCGGTGACTTCACGCCAGAAACCTTTTCCGGCCCGGACGAGGAATTACATCCCACCAGCAAGGCAGCAGCAGTGCAAAGGCTGAGATAAAGAACGACTTTCATGTTCACGACATTGGTTCGTCGGGCTAACAATCTGACCCTTACAACCCTCGCCTTGTTCGGAATAATCTAGCCGGAAACCGACTAAGCCGCCAATGGCGCGCGCTCCTTGTGCCACGGCGTGCTTTGCTCGTAGGCATGGGCGATCTTAAGCAAGGCTTCCTCCCCAAACGGCTTGCCGAGCAATTGCAGCCCGATCGGCAGCTTGGGCGACTTCGTGAAGCCACACGGCAGACTCACGCCGCAGATGCCCGCGAGGTTGCATGAAATGGTGAACACGTCGGAAAGATACATCTGCAGCGGATCATCCGACTTTTCACCGATCTTGAACGCCGCCGTCGGCGCGGTGGGCGTCACGATGGCATCCACCTTTTCGAAGGCGTTGAGGAAATCCTGCCGGATGAGCGTGCGGACTTTTTGCGCGCGCAGATAATACGCATCGTAGTAACCACTGCTCAACACATACGTGCCAAGGATAATGCGCCGCTTCACTTCCGGACCAAAGCCCGCGCCGCGCGTGTTGCGATACAGTTCAATCGGATCTGCACCATCCACCCGGGCGCAGTAACGAATGCCATCAAAGCGCGCCAGATTCGCTGAAGCTTCCGCCGGGGCGATGATGTAATACGTCGCCGCCGCATATTCCGTGTGCGGCAAAGAAATTTCCTCCACCGTTGCGCCAAGTGACTGAAGCTGCTTCACCGCTGCGTCCACCGCGGCTTTTACCTCCGGATCGAGGCCGCCGATCATGTATTCCTTCGGCAAGCCGAGACGAAGTCCCTTGATGTTTCCATCGAGCGCCTTGGTGTAATCCGGCACGGACTGATTCACGCTCGTTGAATCACGTTGGTCGTGACCGCTGATGACATTGAGCAACGTCGCCGTGTCGCGCACGTCCTTGCAAAACGGCCCGACTTGGTCGAGCGACGACGCAAACGCCACCAACCCATAGCGCGAAACGCGGCCATAAGTCGGCTTCAACCCCACACAACCACAGAGCGCCGCCGGCTGGCGGATTGAACCACCGGTATCCGTTCCGAGCGTGGCGATCACCTCATCCGCCGCCACGGCCGCCGCCGAACCGCCGGACGAACCGCCCGGAATGCGCGTCGTGTCCCATGGATTGCGCGTGATGCCGAATGCGGAATTCTCCGTCGAGCTGCCCATCGCGAACTCGTCCATGTTCAATCGCCCGAAAATGATCGCGCCCGCGGCCTTGAGTTTTTCGATGACCGTTGCGTCGTAGGGGGAAACGAAGTTCCCGAGAATCTTCGAGCCGCAGTTCAGCGGATGATTCTTTACTGCGAGCACGTCCTTGATGCCGATGGGCACACCGAGCAAAGGGCGATTAGTCGCACCACCTTGGGCCATTTCCTTATCAATCGCATCCGCCCGGGCGAGCGCGTCGGCAGCATTATGACTGATGAACGCGTGAATCTGCCCGTCCACCTTGGCAACGCGGTCGAGGCAGGCCTGCGTGGCTTCACGCGCGGAGACTTCGCGCTGGGCGATCCGGGCCGTGAGTTCGGAAATCGTGAGTTGGTTCAGCATCGTGGCGGGAAAGTTGGGGGAGGTTATTCCACGATTTTGGGAACGACGAACAAGCCGCCGGATTTCTTCGGCGCATTGCGCAAGGCTTCTTCGTGCGGCAGCGAAGGCTTCACTTCATCCGCGCGGGTGACATTGACGGTCGGAACAGCGTGCGCGGTCGGCTCGACGTGCAAAACGTCCACGGACTTCAGTTGCTCGACGAAGCCGATGATGTTGCCGAGTTGCGCGCCAAGCTTCTTTTCCTCCTCGGGCGTGAGCGCGAGCCGGGCGAGGTGCGCCACGTATTTGACATCGAAATCAGTTCCAGCCATGCGCGGGAAATTAGGGGGTTCCGGGCGAAGTTCCAAGTTTCAACTACAGCCAGCGCCGGACGTCAATCCTCGTCGAACTTCCGCTGGAGCAACGCTTCGATCTCCGTCACGGCGTCTTGCGCGTCGTTGCCATTGGCATGGAGCGTCAATTTGCTGCCTGGGCCGGCGGCCAGCATCATCAACCCCATGATGCTCTTACCGTTCACGGTTTCGCCGTCCTTTTCCACCATGATCTCACAAGTGAACCGGCTGGCCGTCTTCACAAACATGGCCGCCGGCCGGGCATGAATGCCCAGCTTGTTTTGCACCGTCAGTTCTTTGCTCAGCTTCTTTGCGCTCATCAAAACAGCCCCATGATTAAGCGAAATTCATGCGTCACGCCATTCATTTCTGCTTGGCCGCAGCTTCCGCCGCCATCTGCGCGATCAACCGATCATTCAACTCCTGCGCCGGATTGTAGCCGGTGATGGTCAGCTTGGTGTGCATGGCAGCCACTTCGATCAGTCGCGCAATGTCGCGACCGGGGCGGATCGGGATGATCATGTGCGGCACCTGCACGCCCAGAATCTCGATGAACTGCTGTTCCATGCCGAGCCGGTCCACATCCGGCACCTCGCTCCACGGCTTCAGGGAAATCACCAGGTCTACGCGCTTGTTAGAGCGGATACTCTTGATGCCGAACATCGCCGCCACGTTGATGATGCCGATGCCGCGCACTTCCATCCGGTCCTTGGTAAGCGGGGCCGCCGTCCCGATGACGTGTTTACCATCTTCGAGGTGAACTTTAATGACATCATCCGCTACCAAGCTGTAGCCGCGTTCGATGAGCGCGAGCACGCTCTCGCTTTTGCCGACGCCGCTTTCCCCCTTGATGATCACGCCGACACCGAGGATGTCCACCATGCTGCCCAGTTCCGTGCCGCGCGGGGCGAACATGGACTCCAATGCCAGCGTCGCCTGATTGATGAAATTCATCGTGAGCTGCGGTGTACGGAAAATCGGGATCTGCGCCGTGTTGGCCGCTTCCACCATCTGTTCATCCGGCCGCAGGCTGCGACTGCACACGAGACACGGCAGTTTGAAATCAAACAATTGCCGGTAACAGCCGGCGCGCTCCTCCGCCGTCAGCGAGCGCAGGAAAAAAATCTCGGCGTTGCCCAGCGCTTGCACGCGTTTGTAGGCGAAGTATTTCGTGAACCCCGCGAGCACGAGCCCAGGGCGGTTCACCGTCGGCTCGATGATCTCCCGCTTCAAACCGCCTTCCCCGGCGATCAGTTCCAGCTCCAACTCTTTCTCGTATTCTTTGAAAAACTGTTCGACCTTGATGACTTGATGTTTCATGGCGTGCCGGACGGGAGGATAGGCTGCCAAGGGATTGATTCAACCCGAATCGCCCGAATCAACCCGCTCTTTCCCCGGAGCGCGCCCATCCTCCCGCCACACTCACGCCGGCTGGGTGCGCTGCGACATCCGGCTCGTCCCCACCGCCACCACTACCCACAGCGCTAGGAATCCCACCGCGCCCACCGCGATGCGTCCCAGCCAGTTCACGTTCTTGGTGTTCTCCGCGTGGAAACTCACCGTCATCGCCTTGCCCGTTTCTGTCTGCAACACCTGGGTGAACGAATGCCGCAATCCACGCGTCGGCAGATTCACCCGCAACGGCTGCACCTTGGCCACCGCCACTTCCTGTGCCTGCTGCAACTTCTCCCATTGCTGCTCGGCGGCCTTGTTGAAATAGGCATCCTGCTTTTGATCGCTGCCCACCGGTGCGTTCATCGCAGTGGATTGGTCGAACATCCCGTTGTTGCGGTACAAAAACTCCTGCTGCGCTTGCACGATGTTGCTCGCCTGGGCGCGGCGCAACTGTAGTTCCACCTCCTTCGTCTCCTCGGCATCGTCCCGCCCACCGCTCCGGTTCTGCACCCGCGAATAATAATTCGCCGCGTCCTTCACATTGCCCTCCGCCAGCTTCTTCTTCACGTTGTCGAGTTCGGTCTTCACTCCCTTGGCTGCTTCCTGTTTCGCAGCGGATTCGCGCAACGAATAATCCAGGACTGAAAAACTCGCCTCATCGTTGACCGGCGGCAGGTCCGCTGTCATCGTCGCCATGGTCACGCCCGCTTCGCGCGTCATCGTGCCGCTGAACTCGTCGTATTGATAATCCGGCGGCAGGAACAGTTCCCAGCGCGCGTTCTTCAACGGCACATCCAGCGTCGGTGACACCAGACTCACCGCACCTTTGCCGCGCGGGAATTGATTCTGGTTCGTGCTGACGTAGGTGAGCTCCACCGCCAACGCCGCGTCATCACTGCCGGCGTTTTCCAATGGCAACAGCAGCTTCCCGTCCCGCAAGCTCGGCCGCACCGCCTGCCCCGCCACGAACGCCGACCACACCCGCGCGCCCGGCGGCAACACCACTTCCAGATGTTGCCGACCGTTGTTCCGCACCGCGACGGATAGCGACGTCATCATCTGTCCATCTTCCGCCACGACGGTGCTCAGGTGGACGGTTTCTGCCAACGCCTGCAATACTTCCGCTTCCGAGTAACGCTTCACGTCCACCGCGAGCTTGTAACCCGGCCGCAGATACCGATACGCCAACGCCGTGTTCGCCTCCGCTGCTCCCGCCCACTCCGGCCATTCATGCGTGTCGAGCTTCAGCAATTCTGCCGCGCTCGCCTCCGTGATTTGCAGCGGCGCTTTCGCCACGATCGCCAGCGTGCCAGTTTCGCGTTCGACACCTTCGACACTCAGCTCCGCCAGATCAACCCGCTCGGCTGCCACACCGCGAGTCTGATCCCACGTCACGGTCAGCGTGTAGTTGCCGCGCACCTTGTTCTGCAGTTCCACGCGCCACACCTCACCCGTGTGGTCGCGTCGCCGGATGTTCGCGCCAGTGATCTCCACGTTTTTCAACGCCACCGGAATCTTCAGGCGCAGTTCCTTCACCGGTGCGTTCTGGATGTCGAACCGCACCTGCGCGCGACCGCTCACCTGCGTGTCGCTCACCGTCAACGTGCCCGCCACCTCGGCGCGCACCCACGGCGTGATGGTTTCCGTCGTCACCGTCAGTTTCCACGGCGCGGCCACGCCCGATTCCGCCGCAATAAATTTGTATGCCAGCAAACCTGTTTCATTCCCCCGCGGACTGCCACCTGGCAACAGCCCGACCGGAATCTCCGTCAATCCGTCGAACGTCGCCGTCTTTACCGACACCCCCGGCTCGGCGGAAACGGAAACGAACCCGGACAGCTTCTGCGTGCCGAGTGGTTGCACGCCCGTGAAGGTCAGTTCCTTCTCCAGACTTTTGACCGACTTCACCAAATCGACCCGCAACGCATACGCGCCCGCCGTGCGTTCCTTGAGCGTCACCTCCACAACGCGCTCGCCGCCGTCCTTGCGTTCATTCCACTGCAACACATTCGCACCGGTCACGGACTCGATGCGATATTCCGCCGGCACCGTGAACTTTAGCCCGAACACCCCGACGCGTTTGATGACGTAATCAATCGTCGCCGTGAGGCTCAACTGTTCATCGCCCACGCGCAGGCTGTTCCGCACCACGGCTTCGATCTGCGGTTGCAACGCCGTCACGCGCGCCTCCAGCGTGAACTCCGGCTTGAGAAACCGGAACGCGCTCGTCACACCCGACGCATTCTGCCCCGCCCCGCTGCTGGCGAACGCCGCCGTGTCCACGCGTTGCAATTCATCCGTGCGCGCCACGGAAAATTCCAGCTCGTCCTCCGCGCGCAACGCCACCAGTCCCGTCTCGCGTTTCACGTCAAGCGCGTGCGGCGTTTCGACTGTTGCCGTCATCGGCAACGCCTCGAGCGCCTTCTCCGTCTCGACCGTCAGCCGGTAATTCGGCGTCATGCCCTTGAGCAAATCCACCACGAGGATCTGCGCTCCGCCCTCCTCCTTCGTCGTCCAGGTGCGGATGGAATCTCCCTCCACGCGCAGCAAACGTTGGCCAGCGGGAAGCTTCACCCGCACCGACCGCAACTCGCCTTGCGTGACCTGATAATCCAGCACCGACCGCACACTCATCACGCCGCCACCGAACGACACCAGAGCCGCGTTCTGACACATCACCGTGGCCGCGACTTCGGCTGCCCGTTTCACCCGCGGTGTCCAAGCCAGCGTCACCCGGTCGCCTGACCCCATCAAAGCATCAAGCCGGGTCTGTTGTGCTTCCGTGGCGCGCTGGAAGGAAATTGCGCCCGGAAATTCCACATCCGCATCCGGCTGATCAATCGTCAGATTCAACCGCGTCGTCAGTGCGGCCGGAATCGCAAAGGCGAGCTGCCGCTTCGCCACATCCCCGCTGAGGCGGACGAGCAGCTTGAGTTGCAACGTCACCTCACCCTTGCGTGGCAACAGCACAGAAACGGTTTTGCCTTCGCGCACAATCTTCGCGTCGCGTGGCTTGGCGCTGAAGCTTTGCACCGCCACATCTTCGCCGAAAAGCGCAATCTTCTGGTTCGCCTGGGCGGCGTTGACGCGAACGATGGCGTCGAGTTGCGCGACGCGTTCGTTCACCGAACCGGTATAGGTCGCGGACAACACCGAGACATTCGTCGGCACCGGCACGGGGTCCAGCGTCACAGACGTCGCCTGGGCGGACAGCGGCAAAGCCAGCAGAGCCGCCACGACGAGTCCGGCCACGGCGGGCGGGATTTCCGGCGCGCCCGGTTCATCCGGATCGCGGGAGACTTCGGCGGCCGCTTCGTTCTTGGTGCGACGCGCCCAGAATTTCCAGACCAACCACGAAACCACCATCAGCAAGATGATCGGGAAGCCGACGATCAACACATCATGCAACGCGCGCCACGCGATCAACAGGCTCGCCACCGAGCCGAACATCAGCGCCAACGCCAGCGTCAGCACGAAGCTGTTGCGGCTGCCGCGCCATTGCCAGAACCACACCACCAGCCCCGTGAGAAACGCCGCGACCTGCGCCATCATCTGGCGTTGTTGAAACGTCTGCAACGACATGATGCTCGCCGACACGCTCAGCGGCTCGTCGCGCACATTGAGCACCTTGGCGAACAGGAAAGCATTGCCCGTGCGCGGAATATCAATGCGGATGGAGCGCAGCCCGGCAGCCTTCGCGGGCGGCGGCGCCATCGCGGCCACTACCGGCGTCGCTGCAGGCACGCCGCTTGAACCTGTTATCACCGCCCCCAAATTCCCGCCCCCGCCCCCCATCCCATCGGTGACTGTCACTACCCCAGCCGCGCCCAACCGCGCCGGAGCCGCTGCCGATGCGGGAACTTCAAGCCGGTCCCCTAACTGCCGCGACCGGATGGCGCGCTCCTGCTCCACACGCGCCAGCGCCGCCGCCGGGACGCGCTGGATGAAGCCGCGTTGCGCATACTCGGAAAACTTGCGCTCAGAAAGCATCTGCACGCTGCCGTCCGCCATCAGCACGTTGCAATGCCCGTTAACAACCGGTGAATACGCGATGATGGAATCGGTGGTGATTTCACCGTCGCGATAACCCGCGCCGAGATACGTGAAGCGCTGTCCTGACTCGACATCGTATGTAACCTTGTCCGTGGACAGCTCGTTCATCATCTCCTCGAACGACACTGGCAAACGGTCGTCATTGTCGCCCGCAAAAATCCGCACCGCTAGACCGACCTGCTTCAAGTTGTTCACGCTGCTGATACGTTGCGCCTTGGACTTCGCCTTGCTCAACGCCGGCAACAACATCGCGCCGAGGATCGCCATGATCGCGAGCACCACCAGCGCGGTGAGCAAACCGCTCGCGCCCCGCCGCGCGGCGATGACCACGAGCGCGACCACCAGCACGGCCAGCAAACCGAAGATGATCAACCCCGGCCCGATCTCGCGCAGCACTTTGCCGTAGAAGGAGAGAAATTGTTTCCACGCATCCAACACCGCGTAATCCGTCCCCTGCGCCACGTTCATGCTGCCGCCAAAACTGGAAAGCCGTTTCGCCGTCGGCACGAACAGTTGCCACTCGGCGTAGGTGTTCGGCACGTCCGTCTGCGGCGCGTGCAGCGCAAGTGTCTGCGACCCGCTCTGCAGCGCGGCCTTCTTCTCGGCATAAACGATGTCCACCGCGAAGGCCTGGTCGCGGTTCGCCCCGCGCGGCAGCGGCACGAGCAGCCAATCCTTATCGCGCTCGGGTTTTGCGGGTTGACCGTTCACATAACAACTCCAGAAACTCGCGTTCGTCGGGAGGAGGAAGCGTTGAAATTGTTTGTCGTTGTTCTTCACCATGAACGACGCCTGCGTAAGCAATTCGCCCGCCTCCGTGAGCACGCTCGTAAGCTGGGTACGATCGGCTACGGCAGACAACACCGCTGACGCTTCGTAGCGCTTCACATCCACGGAAAGATCGTAGGTGTTGCCGGTGTATTGATACGCGAGCAGCACGGAACGCGTGATGAGCGCGCGATCTGCGCTCGTCAGCTCCGCTTCATCCACACGGCGGAGCGGTTCGGCGACCGCCTTGGCATTCAGCTTCAGGCTCGCGGCGGTCGTGACCGCCACCGATCCAGTCTCCTGCTCCACGTCCAGCGCATGAATGCCCGCCACGGGCAACGTCGCCCCCTGCGGATCAAACTGGTAATCGTAGGTGACCACGAGCGTGTAGGCGCCCCACGCCTTGTCCTGCAATCCAATGGTCCACACGTCGCCACTCTGTTCCTTGCGCCGGATGCTCGGGCCGGTGAACTCGACGTTTTTCCAGTGCGCCGGAACTTTGACGCGAAACTCCTGCACGCCTTGGTTGATGAGTCCATAACGGATCGTCGCGCTGCCGCCCACCAGTCCATCGCCCACGGTGACCAGATTGAAAATCTCCGCGATGACCCGCGCCGAAAGCCGCTCCGCGCTGAGTGTGAGTTTCCATTCCGCGGCATCGGCAGTGAAAGCCAACAGCTCATCCGCGCGCGATGCCAGCCGATTCACCGGAATCTCCCGCAGCCCGACGAGTTCTGCCGTCTTGAGCTGGATACCAGCAGCGGAGGCCGCGCCGACCTGGGCGGTTTCTTTGGTCGCACCAACGACGCGCAACGGTTCAATCGCGAAGCTTTCGGGGAAGTTCTTCAGCGCCTGCTCCAACTGCACTTCGATGCGCCGCGCGCCCAGCACACGGTTCGCAAAGCTGACGCGGAGTTTACCCTCGGCCATCTTCCAGTCGTCTACGCCCTCGCCCCGCACGTCGGCGACCACAAATCCGGCCTGAGGCTGAAGTTCGATCTGGTAGATGCCCGCTTTCTCGACGTTCAGCGTCAGCGCGTGATTGGCGAGCAGGCGCGTCTCTTCGAGACGCGTCGTGACGCGGTCGCTCGCGGTGACGACCGACTCGATGCGTTTGAGCCGGAGCGTGAGCGCGAGCGGCCGCGCCGAAAACCGATACGCTGCGAACGATCCCCCCGTGGCATTCACCTGGCGCAAACCCGACGCGGACTCGATCTCCGCCTGCATGTCCTCGGCGGCGAGCGTGAACGCACCGGACTCGCGCTCGGCATCGAGCGGTTGCGGCGGCGCGAGCGACACGGTGGCCGGCGTGGTCTCCACGGTTTGCTCGGACAGCACGGTGAGTTGATAGGTTTTCTCGATGGCCTTGATGAATTCGACGGTCAGGATTTGCTTGTCGCCTTCTGTGGCGAGCGACCAATCACGGATCTGGTCGCCGACCAGCCGCGTCAGCGCGTGGGCTGTCGGCAATGCGATGGTCAGTTTGGGCAATTTGCCTTGGATCACGTCATAGCGAAACTGTGTGGAATACTTGATGACCGTGGGCGTGATCTGCGCGGCAATGGTAGATTCCGCCGCGACAACCGCCTTGCGCGTCACTTCCGCCGCGCGGCTTTGCCAGCGCAACGAAAGCTGCGATTCCGCCCCGAGAAACCCACGCACACGCGACACACCGTTGGCCTGGGTCGCTTCGGCGACGGTGCCGGCGAGCAATTGCAGGTCAATATCTGCGCCATTGGCTTGCGCGCTGACACTGGCGATCGCCGCCAGCGGACCTCTGAATGAAACGTGATTCCATGGTTCAGCGCGGGTGATCTTGGCGACGACTTCCAGCTTGAGCTGGTATTTACCCGCCCGGGGAATGAACAGCCGATAAACATTCCCCTCGCGCTCGACGCGCAAGCCATCGGGCAGTTTCGGCGGCAAGAGTGCAATCTCGCCGTCGAACAACACAGCACTGGCTTCGCCTTTGCCAGTGGCTTCGACGGCGATCTCGACGGCGAATCGCGCCTCCGTGTCAGAGACTTTGCCGTCATAGCGCAGTTCACGGAAGACGATTTCTGCAGGGGGCGTGGGTGGAGGTGCAGGTTTTTCGGCGGCGAGAAGTGGGAGGGCAAGGAACAACAGGACCGACTGCATTAGTGTTTTCATGGTAGCTCCGAGGTTGTGGTTGAAACACCGACATGCGGATTTGGTTCTGCAATGCATTTAGCATCACGCGAGCCATGCGAAAATTTAGACCAGGCCACAGGAAAATGGTGTCGCCCGGCGCGCAAGCCGCGTGAAGCCGACGCAAAAATGTCGCTTCTCACGCACGAAGAATGAGAATCCATATCCCGTCAGACGGGAGGCGCAGAAGAATGCTCCGGGAAATTTAAGCAGCCCCGTTCGAGGACAGTATCAACGTGATGTAGCGGCGGTCTGTGACCGCCGGTTTTAGAGGAATGTGAAGTCCGGCGCTCATAGAGCGCCGCTACAAACAGAATTCAGTGCTTGTGCCCGCAGTCATCACCGTGTTTGTGGTTATGATGGTGATGATGACCATGGTCATGGGAATGATCATGGTCGTGACCGCAGCCCGGGCCGTGGTCATGGCCGCACCCGCAACTATCGTCCGCCCCAGACTTCTCGCCGCCACGCTGCCAGCGCGTGAGCAGCACGAAGAAAAAGCCGGCAGCGAGCACGAATACGACGATGATGGGCAGATCCATAGCAATTCTTGTAACCAATCGGACTGTAGGCCGGGTCGGCAGCCTTGTCGAGTGTGCAACCGAACCGCGCCGGTTTTCCGGCGTGACCACGTCGGCAACCTCTGCCATCGTTAGCCGGTGACGACGGCTCAAGCCATTCAACTGTTGGAGAGTTTCCGCGCAGGCAAAGCTTCGCGTGACCATGTTTTGCACGCCTTTCAAGCCGCGCCCACGGCGGACATCGGTTTTGCCCAGGTGGACACGCATCGCGCGCTGCGGAAAGGTTTCCCCGAGGTCATCTTTGGCGCGGGTAAGACGCCAGCCCAAGTCGTCGGCATCGCGACCAAGCTTCTGGAGAACAGCCAAAACGTGCTCGTCACCCGCATCACGGCGGAACACGCCAAGGCATTGAAGAAAAAGTTCAAGGCCGCGAAGCATCACGAACTCGCCCGCTGCGTGACCATCGAGAAAAAGCCGTTGCCCAAGCGTCCCGGCACCATCGCCGTCATCTGCGCCGGCACGAGCGACCTCCCCGTGGCCGAGGAAGCCGCCCTCACCGCCGACATCATGGGCAACACCGTCGTCCGCATCACGGACGCGGGCGTGGCCGGATTGCACCGCATTCTCGCGCGACTTGAAACTTTACAGCAGGCCAACGTGCTCGTCGTCGCCGCCGGGATGGAAGGCGCATTGCCAAGCGTGGTCGCCGGCCTCGTCAGCAAGCCTGTCATCGCCGTGCCGACCAGCGTGGGCTACGGCGCGAGCTTCGGCGGCGTCGCAGCGTTGCTCGGCATGTTGAACAGTTGTGGCAGCGGTGTGACGGTGGTGAATATCGACAACGGTTTCGGCGGCGGTTACGCGGCAAGCCAGATCAACCATCTATGTAGCGGCGGTCTGTGACCGCCGCATATTGTCATGGAGCGCCTGCACCGCTTAGAACACCTTTCCACCGACAATCCGGTTTACTTCATCACCTTTTGCACCTCGGCTCGAAAAGAGATTTTGGCGACCCCATCTAACCACACTGCATTCATTGCGTTTTGCACTGAAGCCATGAAACGAGAGATTTTTGTGGGGCGTTACATCTTGATGCCAGATCACGTCCACTTGTTCGTCAAACTTCCACCACCCTCTGAAAACTTGTCAGCATGGGTCAAAAGCCTGAAGAACTTTCTCTCAAAATATTTGCGACAACAACAGGTAACTGCCCCACATTGGCAAAAGGGATTTTTTGACCATGTCCTTCGTTCTGATGAGTCGTATTCCGCCAAGTGGCTTTACATGGTTGAGAACAGCATCCGCGCCGGGCTCGTAAAAAGCTGGACGGACTGGCCGTATCAAGGAGAGATTCACGCGTTACGTTTTTAAAGCGCGGCGGTCACAGACCGCCGCTACATACAATGAAAACTCTTTACCTCGACATTTTCAGCGGCATCAGCGGCGACATGTTCATCGGCGCGTTGATTGATCTGGGCGTTGACCCGCATAAGCTCGGCCGCGAACTGGAAAAACTGAAACTCGACGGCTACCACCTCCACGTCAGCGATCAGGA
Source organism: Verrucomicrobiota bacterium (assembly GCA_049840435.1). Classification (GTDB taxonomy): domain Bacteria; phylum Verrucomicrobiota; class Verrucomicrobiia; order Limisphaerales; family JADLHS01; genus JADLHS01. The sequence continues at coordinate 194,948 of JASGKY010000042.1, forward strand.
ACGCCAGGGCATCGCCGGCATCAAGTTCGACGTGCATCTGGCCCACGACCACGAGCATCATCACGATGATTGCGCCTGCGACCATGACCACAAAGAACATGGCCACGCTCCCCATGATCACGGTCACGCGCATGACCATCATCACCACGAGCACGAGCATGGTCATGAACACCCGCACGAGCACGGCGACCACAACCACTCGCACGACGACAGCCGGAATTTCAGCGACATCAAAAAGCTCATCACCAAAAGCAAGCTGTCGCCCTGGGTGAAACAGAAATCCATCGCGGTTTTCCAACGCATCGCGGACGCCGAGGGCAAGATCCACGGCAAGCCGGCGAGCGAAGTGCATTTCCACGAAGTCGGTGCGGTGGATTCCATCGTGGACATCGTCGGCGCATGCATTGGTTTGGAACTGCTCGGCAAACCGCGCGTGCTGGCTTCTCCTGTTGTAGAAGGCACGGGCTGGATTCGTTGTGCGCACGGGCGTTTTCCCATTCCTGCCCCGGCGACGCTGGCAATTCTGGGTGCACGCAAGATTCCAGTTTCACAATGCGATGAGCCGAACGAACTCATCACGCCTACGGGCGCGGCCTTGCTGGCGGAGTTTGCGGAAAGTTTTGCCCCGCTAAGCAGCATGACGGCAGAGAAAATCGGCTTTGGCCTCGGCACGCGGGAAAACAAGACGCGACCGAACGTTGTGCGCGCCGTGCTGGGCGCGCAGTCCAAGGTCCAAAGTCCAAAGTCCAAAGCCGCCGACTCGGCCCTCGCACTTCAAACCTCGCACCTCGATTGGGAAACCGATCGGGTCGCTGTGCTGGAAACGAATCTGGACGATGTCAGCAGTGAGATTCTGGGTGCGTTCGTAGAATCCGCTTTGGCGGTCGGCGCGTTGGATGTCTTCCACACGCCAATCCAGATGAAGAAGAATCGCCCGGGCGTGCTGCTCACCGTGCTGTGCGCTGAAGCGGACGCAGACAAGTTCAGCGAGCTGCTGCTCCGCGAAACGACGGCCTTTGGCGTACGCCGGACGATTGCCGAACGCCGCAAGCTGAAGCGCGAGTTTGTGACGGTAAAAACCAAGTTCGGGCCGGTGACGGTGAAACTGGGTAAATTGAACGGCAAAGTGGTGCAGGCTGCGCCGGAGTTTGAATCGTGCAAGAAGCTGGCGGCGCAAAAGAAAGTCCCGCTCCGGCAGGTTTACGAAGCCGCCAGCAAAGCTGTGTCAAAATAACGCCTGCCTGACATCCCATGCGCAGCACGAGCAAATCAGCAAACCAGAAGCTGGTGACGATTAAGGCACGACTTCTTGAAGGCATGCGGGATTACTTGGCAAACAGTGACGATGCTGGTTACACCAAAACTGACATAAAAAAGTGTGACAAGATTTTGCAAGAGTTCGTGAAGCACCTTGGGAAGCTTGGTTCTGCGGCCTCAAAGCTGGCTGTATTGGCTTGTGTTAAGCAAGCCGTGTTAGATTTAAACGCACTAAACAACAGTGTCAACGGCAGCCTCATTGAGACTGATCAACGTGAAGACTTGTGCGAGTATCTCTTGCTGACGGCACGGAGCGCCGGATTAAACCAAGAAGGCGATCCTACCGAAGAGTGGAGAGAGTGGTAGCGTTGTCGCTTGCCAAATGTATTTTAAGAAGCTGGTAATACAGTTTTGCGTCTTTGATTTCCTCAGCAGTTCCCCTAGCTTGAGAGCGGCATTTTATGAAGAGCCGTTTTGATTCCATCGAGTCCGTCATCGCCGACATCCGCAAAGGGAAAATGGTCATCGTCGTGGACGACGCCGACCGCGAAAACGAGGGCGACCTCATCATGGCCGCGCAATACGTCACGCCGGCCGCGATCAATTTCATGGCCAAGCACGGGCGCGGGTTAATCTGCGTGCCCACCACCAGTGAACGGCTCCAGCAACTCGGCATCGAGCGCATGGTGCGGCAGAACCGCGAGGTGTTTAAGACGGATTTCCAGGTGAGTGTGGATGCGGCCAAGGGCATCGGCAGCGGCATCAGCGCTGCCGACCGGGCACGCACGATTGAAATCATGGCATCGCCAACGGCGGTGCCGGATGATCTGGTGCAGCCGGGGCACGTGTTTCCGTTGCGCGCCAAGCCGGGTGGCGTGTTGCAACGCGCGGGGCACACGGAAGCCGCAGTGGATCTGGTTACGCTCGCCGGAGTTCGCCCCATTGCAGTGATCTGCGAGATCATGAAGGACGACGGCACGATGGCACGGTTGCCGGCGCTGCAAAAGTTTGCCAAGAAGCATCACCTCAAGCTTTGCACCATCGCCGATCTTATCGAGTATCGGCGCACGCGGGAAAAATTGGTCGAGCGCATCGAGACGATCAAGATGCCGACGGACTTTGGGGACTTCGATCTGGCGCTGTATCGCTCGAAAATTGACGGACAACATCATCTTGCGCTGATCCGCGGCGATGTGACCGGGAAGAAGAACGTATTGGTGCGCGTCCACAGCGAATGTCTGACGGGCGACGTGTTCGGCTCGCGCCGCTGTGACTGCGGCCCGCAATTACATCAAGCGATGCAGCAGGTGGCGGATGCGGGGCGCGGGGTCATCGTTTACATGCGACAGGAAGGTCGCGGCATCGGGCTCGCGCCGAAGATCAAGGCTTACAAATTGCAGGAACAGGGTTATGACACGGTGGAAGCGAACCAAAAGCTCGGCTACGGCATGGACCTGCGCGAGTACGGTCTGGGCGCACAAATCCTCGCCGACCTCGGCCTGAAGACAATTCGGCTGCTGACCAACAATCCGAAGAAACTAGTCGGACTGGCCGGCTACGGGCTGGAAGTCGTGGAACAAGTGCCCATCCGCGTGAAGCCGAATCCGCACAACGCCAAATATCTCAAGACCAAGCGGCAGAAGATGGGACATTTGCTATAGCCCTCCTCACGGTTCCCAGCGGATAGACGGGTTATTCGTCCGGCCTTTGTTGATGGCATAGTCCCAATACTCGCGGTTGTGGAAACGCGCCGCATGGCCATCCAAAAAGGTGAACTGCGCGCCGCTGGAATGGAGGTTGGTATGCACGTAGTTTGGCGTCCCCACCGCCGGCAGATTCTTGCTGTCGAAGAGATACACCAGCGAGGCATGAAACCGGACGGAAGAAATCTTTACCGGCGCATTGGCAACCCCCGTACCGCTGATGTTCTCATTGAGACAATAGTGGAAGAGATTATTCCCATTGCTCCGGCGCGGGTTGGTGGGGCAGATCCAGATCGTCCGGCCCAGCGTTTCGTTCGCATTGGTCCGCCATGGCATGTCGTGATAGCGCGGCAATCCCATCACCTGCGGCAACTGGATGTACCAGCCTGAATTGGTCGAACTATTGCCCGGGTTGGGTGTTCCATCCGGGGGCAGAAAATCCTGATTGTCCGTCGCGTAAAGCTGGGCAGCCATGCCCCACTGCTTAAGATTGTTGAGACAAGAGATCGCGTTCGCCTTTTCCTTGGCCTTGCCCAACGCCGGCAACAGCAACGCCGCCAGGATGGCAATGATGGCGATGACGACCAGCAATTCGATCAGGGTAAAGGCACGGTGGTTTCTGCTCATGGTGAACCAAAGAATTCCCCACCGATGTTCCGGGATGGCTCGCGAAATCGCAACCCAGAACCGGCCCGCCGTCAGACAACTCCGACCGATTTGAGCGCGGCGCTGGCGATGAAGCCGCCGGACTTGGAGGCAAACGTGTCCACCTTGGTCCGAAACTGGGCCAACTCAGTTTTTAAATCATTGGCGGCACCAGACACCACCTCCAGCTGCGAAATCAACGCCGTTGCATCATTTCCTGCCTGCTCGATCAGCGCGTTGGCCTTGGCCACCGCCCCCGCCACCGTCTGCAGCCGCGCGTCCATGGATTTCAGGTCGGCCTGCAATTCTTGCTTCGCTTGCTCCAGCGCCTTGGTGATGTCCGCCGTGAACACTCCCTTTTCAATCCGCGCCACCGCTTGCTCCGCGTTTTTCACGAAACGGTTTACCAGTTCATCCACGGCCACATTCACATTGGCCGTCACCTGATCAATGGCGGCGTGGATGTTCGGCGGCAAACTGCGCTTCATAATTTCCGGGTCGAGTTCGATCATAAAAATGTCCTCTTCGTTTTCGAGCCGCTGCCATCAAAGCACGGGTGAACCCGCAACCAAGCCCAGCTTGTTTTCGATCAACTTGCTCACGCTGGCCTTGGCATCATCCAACGTTTCCTTCAAAGCGGCGCGCGCCGTGTCCGTCGCGGCTTGGGCGGTTTGTTTGAACTGATCCTGCGTGGCGCGTAATAGTTCGCCACCGGAAGCCTGGACCTCCTGCAAGGTTGCGCCCTGCCCCGTGCCGACAATAGGCAGCGCCGTGAAAACCCCTTTGCCAAAGGCTTTGAGCGCGCCATGGAAAAACGACCCTTTGCCGAGCGAGTTGGATTGCAGGTAATCCTCCATGGCTTCAGCAGTCAGTTCCACCGTCTCCAGATATTTGATCAAACCGTCCACCGCCGCTGCGCTGGTCGCCAGCTCAGGCCCGAGGCTGAACTGAGGAACGGCCACCGCGTTGAGGTTCTCCGCGGCGAGAGTAAAGGCGGTGAGAATGGTCTGCCGCTGGGTTTCCACGGCTTTGCGGGCGGCGGTCGTGAAACGCGCCTCGGCAGCATTTAGATTCTCGGTGAAACGGATGCGGGCGCGAAGTTCCTCAGTGTTCACCTTTGCCGCGATGGCCACGTATTGCAACTGCGCGTTGGTGCTCGCAAGCGCGAGCTTCAAATCATTTGGATACTTCGTTGCTTCGCCGGCAGTTTCGTCCGCTGCCGCCTTGGCGGATTTGACCAAGCCAGCCAATGAGCCTTGTTCTTTGTTGATGGTCTCGGTCAACGCCTTGTTGGCCTCGTGGCGGCTGACTTGAAACTCCTCCAATGTTGCCGCCAACAGGGTCTGCAGTTGCAACAACGCGGCATCCTTGGCCTCAGTTACCGGCAGGATGGCGGCGGCACGGCGGGTTTTTTGCCATTGGCTGGCAACCTCGCGAAGGGTTTCACGGGTTTGTTGGTGCGCTTGCAATTCCGCAATCGTGGCCGCCTGGAGCGAATGGACGGTTGTCAGGGCAGAAGTGGTGGCGGCGCGAAGTTCCGTCTGGCTTTTCAGGGCATTGCGGTGGCCGACGCAGCCCGAGCCGACTCCGGCCAGGAGCGCGAGCAATAATCCGAAACGCACACGATACGTGTTCATGATTTTATGATTTGGGCGTGGTGGTACCGGACAGTTGCGCGACCAAACTGCGCTCTACCGCGGCTTTAGCGGCCAGGCGAAGTTGCTGCCGCAATGTTTCGAGGTTCGGCGCAGGAGGGAGCGTATCCAGCGACACGGCGGGATGCACAAACCGATAGACTTCGCGCTTGGCCACCGCTTCCAGTTTCGCCGTAGAAACCGTGGCGGACGGGCCAACGATCAGGTTACCCAGTTCCTTGATCTTGACGTAAAGACTTTCGGTGACGAACCCGAGCGAGAAGGACAGCACCAAGAAGTAGGGCAGATTGACGAAGTTGATCTTGGATTCGCTCAAGCCGGTGGCCCACCACGAGATGATGACCAACGCCAGCACAGGAGCCAAAGCGCCCTTGGGCACCACCAGCAGGAATTCCTTGGCGTCATAGCGCCCCTCTCGCGTGGCGTAAATCAGGGTGATGAACGTATTGGCCAACACACCAAACGTACACCAGAAGAACACCTCAATGATCCACTTCCAGCCATCAATGAACAGCCAATCGAAGGAAAGATTCGCCTGCAACCCGGCGATTTCAGCGACGAGCCGTTGCCGCAACGCCGTCTCCCGCCGGTCCTGCGCTTTCATCTGTCGGAGAAACTCGGTCAGGATTTTCTGCCGGTCCGGATGCAACGAGTCGCGTTGCTTTTCCAACCACTGGGCAATCAGCGGGAGGTTGACTGAAAGCAGGTGGCATTCGGCATTAGTTCCGGTAGTCCAAGCTCCAGTCAAGATGGCTTGCTCGCCCAGTGAGGTCTGGATGAATTCCCGCAGGCTCAGGAGCAAAGGTTGCCGATGACACAGCGCTTCCTCGCGCAACACCGCGCCCTTTTCATCCATGCGCTGCTTCCACTCATTGACGGTGCTCCGCGCAAAGAACCGGTCCAAGATGTCGTCCCGATAATAACAGCGATAGCGGGCATCTTCGGAGATGGTCACGGCCTCGGAGAAATCCACCGGCTTATACGGCACCACCAAATGGATGACGATATAAGCCACCGCGAACACCGCCAAGGCGAAGACAGTTAATTTCAGTGCGCAGCCGGGGTCGGACACGCGGGCAATGAGGCGGGCGGAAAGTTTTTCACAGCGACGACTCAAAGCCGTCGAGGCATCTTCGGTTGTTTCCAGTTCGTTCATCTTTGGGATTGAACCTTTCAATCTTAACCGGCAGGGACACCACACTGCCGGCACGACTCAGTTTTGCAACGAGCCTCAAGAAACGAATTACAACCTTGGGCGGCTTATTTATGTCATAACATCCTCAAATGAGGCAAGAGTTATTCCGTCGGCGGGAGTGGCGCGGAGGAATGCTTCGCCCGAATCGGCTTGGGTTCAGCAATGTTGGACGATTTAAACCGCGAAAAACTCCTCCCGCTCCGTCCCGCTTGGACGTGTTTCAAGCCTGATGAGACAAGCCGGGCGATCAGAGGTCACAGGTACTTCGCCAGTATTGGCTTCAAGTCCACAATGGTCTTCTTTGGCCAGGCTTGGCGGGCGGTCATGATGGCATTCTGCAACGCAGAGTGACACGGCCAATTTGGTTCAGTGGGAATTTGCGACAGGACTTTGGCGATGACCACTTTCGCCGTGGCGGCGTTCTGCGTCACGTTGGCCACGACCATCTCCACGGTCACGTGTGCTTCGTCCACCTTCCAGCAATCGTAATCGGTAATCATCGCCATCGTGGCATAGGCGATTTCAGCTTCGCGGGCGCATTTGGCTTCACCCAGGTTCGTCATCCCGATGACGTCGTAACCGAGCTTGTGGTTCGTAATGGACTCGGCGCGCGTGCTGAAAGCCGGCCCTTCCATGTTCACATACGTGCCGCCGTTGTGGACGCGGGCTTTGGTGGCTTTCGCAGCATTATGAAGCAAGGCGCGTAGTTCGTTGCAGATCGGATCGGCAAATGCCACATGCCCCACAATACCGCGCCCAAAGAACGTGTGTTCAAAGTCGCGCTTGGTGCGGTCGAGGAACTGGTCCACGAGCACGATGTCGCAGGGTTTGTATTGTTTCTGTAATGAACCGACCGCACTGACGCTGATGATCCACGCGACGCCGAGCTTCTTCATGGCCCAGATGTTGGCGCGATGATTCAATTCGCTGGGCAGGATGCGATGACCGCGCGCATGGCGCGGGAGGAAAACCACTTCGCGTCCGGCGAGTGTGCCGGTGAGCAATTCATCAGACGGCGTGCCGAAGGGAGTTTTGACCTTCACCCATTTTTGATTGGTAAAGCCTTCGATGTTGTAGAGCCCGCTGCCGCCGATGATGCCGATGCGATGTTTAACCATGGGTTGGAATTAACCATGAATGAACACGAATGAACACGAAAAACCGGCACTGCTGCTAAGGACTGCCGCGCTCCATTACTGCGCTTTCACAAACACGGCGCAGACGGGCGAACCGACGGCGACTGTCTGTCCGGTGGACTGCAGCTTGCCGGTGGCGACATCAATCGCAAAGCCGCCCACGGAATCCGAGCCTTGATTTTCCGCAAACAACCAACGCCCACTCGGATCTATGACGAAGTGGCGCGGGGTTTTACCCTGTGTGGATTCGTTTTGGATCAGCGCCAATTTTCCAGTCTTCGCATCCACGCTAAAAACTGCGATGCTGTTGTGACCGCGATTCGAGCCGTAAACAAATTTGCCGTTGGGATGCACGGCGATTTCCGCAGTCGAGTCTTTCTCCGTGATAACATAACCCGCCGGGACGGTGGAGACATTCTGCTCCTCAAACAGCGCACCTTGCTGCGCGTCGTAGCTGAAAATCGTGATGGTCAGCGCCATTTCATTGATGACGTACGCGAACCTGCCATTGGGATGAAACGCCAGATGGCGCGGCCCGCTGCCGTGCAGCACAACGGCATGGGGCGGATTATTCGTGGTGAGTTTGGCATTGGCAGGATCGAGTTGATAGACGAGCACCTTGTCGAGACCGAGGTCGCAGGCCAACGCGAAACGATTGTCCGGCGACGGCGTGATGAAATGCGCGTGCGGTCCGGCCTGGCGCTTGGGATTCACGCTTGAACCGGCGTGTTGAATCGTCGTGGTCGCCGCGCCCAAGCTGCCGTCGGCCTGAACCGGCAACGCCGCGATGCTGCCCGAGCCGTAGTTCGCCACGAGCACGCTTTTACCCGTGGCGTCCACGGCGATGTGACACGGACCGGTGCCGCCGGAGATTTGTTGATTGAGCACAGTGAGCGCGCCGGTCTTGGCATCCAACTCGTAGGCGTTCACCGCACCAGCGCGTTGGCCTTGCGTGTTGTCCACTTCGCCGACGGCATAGAGAAATTTTCCGGTCGGATGCATGGCAAGGAAGCTGGGATTCCTAGTTTCAGCAACCAGCTCTGGCGCTGAGAGTTTGCCGGTGGCGGAGTCAAAGCGCGCCGCGTAAATACCCTTGCTAGCACTGCTCGTGTACGTGCCGAAGTAAACCCAATATTCGGCCGCCGTCGCGGCAACGACATGGAACGCAATCAGCAACGTGGCACAGTAAAATTTCATGCGCCCAGAAACCACGAACAGCTGCGTGAGGCAAGCCGAACCCGAGTTGCATTTTTTGGGAAAAGGCCGATTCGTACTCATGAGATTCCACTCGCGCTTTGAAGCCGGGCAGTTACTCGGCAAACGGCTGCGCTCCGCCGACGCCACGGCGGATCTGGTGCTTGGCCTGCCGCGCGGTGGCGTGGTGGTGGCGGCGGAAGTGGCGCACTGCCTCGATTGCCAGCTGGCCACGTTGGTGGTGCGTAAGATCGGGCATCCACAACATCGCGAGCTGGCGGTGGGCGCCATCGCCGAGCCGGATATCGTCGTGCGCGATGAAGAATCGTTGCGCTGGAATCCGCCCAGTGCGGCGGCGTTGCACGCGGTCGAGGCGGAGGAGATGGAGCGGTTGCGGCGCTACCAAAAATTATTTCATTCCACGGGCCTGCCGGAGCTGAAAGGGAAAGAAATCTGGCTGGTGGATGACGGATTGGCCACAGGCGCGACGATGGAAGCCGCCGTCCGCGCGGCACGCAAACGTCACGCGACCCGAGTAAAAGTCGCCGTGCCGGTGGCATCCAGCAACGCGTTGACGCGCATTGCGCAACTGGCGGACGACGTGGTGGCACTGGAAGTGGACGCGGGCTTCCTGGCGGTTGGGCGTTATTACGAGGAGTTCAGGCAGGTCACCGATGAGGAAGTCGTGTCGTTACTCCGAGCGGCGTGACGCAAAACTCAGTCTGCTATTGTAGCGGCGTTCTGGGAGCGCTTTTTTCGTTGTTCGCCAAGTTTCGGCGGTTATAGACCGCCGCTACAATGCGACAGCTCATTTCACGCGTTGATAAACTTCGTCGAACACCTGACCGCCTTCATTAATGGCGAGCACGTGCCGGGCTTCGGGATAAAGCGTAACCACGTATATGTGGCGGATCGCTCCGCTCTCGGCGATGTACCACTTGGGCTTGGCGGAATCGGGTTTGCGGAGTTCCACGCCCCACGCGCCGTCGCCAAGATAGGTCGTTCCCTTGGGATCAACCTTCCCGGCGCGCAAGGGCAAGGTGCGTTTGAAGCAATGATCGTGGTTCTCAAATACGAGCTTCACGTTGTATTGGTCGAAGAGCGGACACCAGTGGGCACGGCCCTCCCTTGCTTGGGTGCCAGTGTCCTCGCGAAAACCGGGATACGCGGGCGTGTGATAAACCGGAATCACGTGCGGCACTTTGCGCCGCGTGGCCAGTTGCTTCTCCAGCCATTCAGTCTGCGCGCCGGCGATGGTGTGTGTGTGATCCGAGTCGAGCAACAGCAGGCTGAAGTATTTGCCGAAGTCGAGGCATTGATAACCTTGCGGGCCGGGCGAGGAGAACAGCGTATAAAAGCTTTTCGCTCTTTCGACCGGCTGACGATACGAACCTTTCACCTCGTGATTACCAATGGTCACCAACATGGGAATCAGACGGCCATCCGGCGCGACAGCGCATTTCTTCCAGACATCAAAATACGTGAACCAGCGGGTGACCTGCTCTTCGTTCGTGCCGCCGTGGGCATAGGCGAGATCACCACCGAAGACGACAAAGGCCGGATCGGTCCGCGCCGCGAGCGTGGTCATGCGCTCCATCCACTCGCGTTTGTGGTACACGTCGCCACCAGAAACGAAGCGCACCGGCTGGCTTAAATCCTTGGGCATCGTGCGGAACTTAAAAACCTTTCCGTCGCGCTCGAAGGCGAATTCGTAATCCGTCGCCGGCGTAAGGCCCGTGAGTTCCAAAGTATGCACCCAGCGATCCGTGCCGACGAATGGCTGGGAACTACCGAGCGCGGTCTGCCAGTTCGTGTGACCACCGGGACGGTAGGAAAGTTCCGTGCGCGCTTCGCCCGCCGTGTGCCAGTGGATGGTCATGGTCGTGGTAGGATCGCGCTGCCATTGCAGATAGAGCGCGGGCGGATCAAAAGGTTTTTCCGCGGCCAGCCCAGTCAACACAACGAGCAGCAGGCATCCGAGGATCGTAAACATTTTGAGCGAACGCATCAGAACATTTTCCGGCGCATGACAGAGGTGTCAAACATTCTGACTACACATGTTCGGATGGGTCTGGCCTTGAGTTGCAGCCGCGCTTGGGTGTTTAATCCGGAAATGAAAACCAGCACGGGAATTTTAACAGCGACCCTCATAGCGGCGATTTCCATCTGCAATAGCGGTTGCAGTGCGCCCAAGGCCGCGGGCACGGGCGACAGTTTCACCGGCCCGCTCGGCATCCAACTCTACAGCTTGCGCGATGAGTTCAAAAAGGATGTGCCTGCCACGCTAGCTAAGGTGCATGCTTTCGGCTTCCGCACCGTGGAACTGGCGGGAACTTATGGGAAGTCGCCTGCAGAATTCACCGCCCTGCTCGCCGCCAACGATTTGAAAGCCGTGGCGGGACATTTCAGCTTTGAACGTTTCCGCGATGACCCCGAAGGTGTCGCCACGGAGGCCAAGGCACTGGGCCTGGAGTGGGCCGGCACCGCGTGGGTGCCGCATCAGGGCCAAGTGACAGAGGAATGGGCAAGAGAAACGGCAAAGGTTTTCAATCACGCGGGTGAGGTGTTGGCCAAGCACGGCATCAAATTCTATTACCACAATCATGGCTATGAATTCGTGCCGCACGATGCCGGCACGCTGTTTGATTTGCTGGTGAAAGAAACGAAGCCGGGCCTGGTGTATTTCGAGATGGACGTGATGTGGGCGGTGTTCCCCGGCCAAGACCCGACGCAGTTGATGGAGAAACACGCAGGTCGCTGGGCGTTGATGCACGTCAAAGACCTGAAGAAAGGCGTGGCCACCGGTTCGCTGGCCGGCGGCACCGACACGCGGAATGACGTGGTGGTCGGCACAGGACAGACGGATTGGGCGGCATTGCTGCGCGCGTCGCAGAAGGCCGGAGTGAAACATTATTTCATCGAAGACGAATCGCCGACGGTGCTGGAACAGATTCCGCAGAGCTTGAAATATCTGGAGAACTTGAAGTTTTAAGTATCACCCACCAAAACGAACCTTTCCCCAACCCGCGCCCGCAACTGCGCGGGTTTTTCTTTGCCCCCGTCCCGATGACTGTGCGGCGGGCTATTTGCCCGGCTCAGGCGCGGTGGAGATTTGCGCCAACTGTTCGAGGCATCGCCCGGCTTCGCGCTGCAAAGCCTGACGCCCGACAGCATCCAGCCCGAGCGGATCGAAGCGATGCCGGTAATGGAGACGGAGCAACTCCTCCAAAGGCAACCGCAGCCCGGCTAGCTCTGGCGCCGTCATCACCCGGCGCAACCAATCCTGCAAGGATTCAGCCGGGCCGCGCGGCACACCTCGATCAGCCAGCCGTGCTTCCAACCGATAAAACTCCGAGTCCAAGCCCGGCCAGTTGGCGAAGAAGCTCTCATCGGCCTTGCGCTGCGCGCGGCGTTGGCGGCCCCGGCGAAAGATGATTTGATACAGCAGCAGGATCAGGCCGGGAGCGACGACCCAGACAAGATATTGCTGGAGCTTGCTCTGGCCGTTGCGGAATTTGGAAAACTCGAAGATGAGGCGCGACCAGACATCGGAGAGCCACTGGAACGCGGAGAGTTTACTCCGCTCTGTTTCGACCCAAGACGCGGGCGTAGTCTCAAAATCGCGCCAGAGTTTCTGGCTCTCATCCCACACCAGTGTCCAGGCATGCGCATCGCTAAGCCGGACCACGTAACCTGAGCCGGACGTTTCATGCACGGCATAACCGGTGGCATACCGCGCCGGAATGCCCAATTGCCGCAGGAGCAACACGGTGGCGGTGGCAAAATACTCACAATGGCCGGCTCGAGTCTCCAACAGGAAACGGCCGAGCGGCGTTTGATTTGTTTTCACGGCACGACTGGCGGTCTGCCAGGTCCGGTAAGTGAACTTGTCGTTAAAGAAACTGGAAACAGCGCGCACCACTTCGGGATAGGAACGGTTGGTCAAGCTCAGTTCCTGAATAACGGCATTGAGCGCGGGCTGCTCCACCAGCGGCACGGCCAAATCTTCGTTCGTGCTGACCAGCGCGAACGACGGCAGGCCGGATGAGGCATTGGTCATGCGCGCGATGTCAACGCTCGAAGGCAGCGGCAGGGGGGCGTCCTCGGGCCGGCGATTTGCGCGCCCTCCCCACGGGCGACCGCCCCCGTCACGCCGCCGCTGGCGTTCGGGATACAATCCAGCGCCTTCACCTAACAAGCGTTGTGTGCCTTGATTGAGGGTTGAGCCATGACCGGGCGGCATGTCAATCGTCTCACCGGGCCCATAACGGGCATCAAAAATTACGAGCCCCGGCCCATGAACGATCACCGAGCCGGCGCTGTTTTTTTCGACCTGATAGGCGAACAAGTTTTCAAATCGGGTCGTACCCGCAGGCAACGGCAGAAGGCCCGCCGGGGAATTGTTGTCATAGCCCTCCAGATAGCAGGCGATCTGAATGGTGGTATTGGTCCGCTTCTCCGTCAACATGCTCCACTGGCCCGGGAGATGCGTAGGCGAATCTTCCGATACCTGCTGGAAATCTTCGCGGGACGAACCAGCCAGCCAGTTCTGTCGGTGATAAATCCGGTAGCTGGCTTCACGCAGATACGTGGGGATCTGCCCCGCTTTGGCAGGCTCAAGCCGGACCACGATCCGCCCGGAATTCTTGAGCTCCCCGACCGTGCCGAGCGCCGTGCGACTGATCAACGCATTATCCTGTCGGCGCAAAAAACGGGAGAACCACTGGGGATTCAGATTGGTAAGATACTGCTGCAACTGCCCCATGCCGCGTTGCCCAAAATAACCGCCCGCCGCGACGACCAGCAAAATTCCTAACCAGACCGCCAGACCAAACCGGCGGGACCGGTGCAGCCACAGCACCCATCCCATCAACACCCAGAAGCCCCAGAAATACGAGTTGTCGTCTGCAGGATGAAAGCTGGCAGCCAGCAACGTGGCGCAGAAATAGGGGTAGCCGATGTTAAAGCCACGCCCGGCCAATTGCGCCCGGCCTTGGAGGTTTGCCTGCTTCCAGCGCCGCTGCATGATCAATGAAATCGTGAGTAGTGGAATCATCTCCCGCGTGCTGTAAACCTGGGCGAGAAGGAAAGGGAAGAAGATCATCGGCAGCCAACGCAATACCGCTGCCGCAGTCCGGGCGCTGGCCGTAGTGGCAGCTTGGGGATTCCCGGTGACATCTTGCCCGAGCAGAAAACCCACGCTGGCAGGCCCCTCGTTGCTGGTAAACGCATAGAGCGAGGCCCCAAGCAGCAGCAGACAACAGAAGGTCCAGACTCGACCGAAATCGGCGTCGGAGAAATCCCACCGAATCGTGAACACCCGGGAACTTTCGAGCAACACCGCCAACAATGCGCCGGGCAAAAACAAGTCCGACTGCCAGCCCCAGAAGAGCAGCGTTGCGCCCAGCAGTAATGGCGGCGGTTTCATTTTAGATTCGCCAGTTGTTCCCCGATCTGCCCGATTTCCAGTTGGTGAAATTGCTCGGGCGCATCATACATTGGACCGGGTAAAAGGCGTTCGGTTTCGCCAGCGGGCCGGATCACAAACACCCGCAACGGCACGCCCAAGAGCCGGAGTTTTTTCACCAGCTGTTGGCGCGCGTCATCCCACGCAAGCAATACACAGATGCACCCGCTGACGTTCTGAACATGATCCAACACCAGTCCCTCGAGTTGCTCGAACGTCCGGTTCCGGCACGGTTGCACGGCGGCTAAGATCTCCAACATCTGATCAGCGTGAGCCAGCCCCCGTCCCGCTGTAAATGCGTATGCTTCCGCGCCAACAAACAAGAGATCCAGCAACGATTCCTGCGCGAGCACCGTGCAGGCAAATGACGCCGCGACCGACACCGCCTCTTCAAACGCATCGCTGTAGGGTCGAGCCGTAAAGGTGTCCAGCACCAGCGCGTGGCGGACGAAAAATTCATCCTCATATTCTTTCACAATCGGCTTGCCCGCCTTGGCCCAACTGCGCCAGTGGATGTGTCGCGGGGGATCGCCGCGCCGATATTCCCGCAATGCCACGAACTCTTCGCTCTGGCCGATGTGCGACGCCATCGCCACACCGCCCTGCTGATATTTCATCTGACCGGGCAACGCGACGGGCGGGACCTCGTAGCGCCGCGGCAGGATCAACAGCGATTGCGGCACCGGCTGACTCCGGAGCGCGCGATAAACTCCCAGGGGATCAGGCCGCGCAAAGGTAACCCCATCAAACCGCACCAACCCCCGCCGGATCGGCGTGAGTTCCACTCGCACCTCCACTTCCTGCTGCGGCCGAAGGGTTGGCACATCGGCTTCCTTGGTCACAGCGAATTTGAACGGCGAACGAAAACGCCGGTTATCGAACCGGAAGGGCCGCACGTGGCGATCCTCGTCCAATTTGTATTCGCGCCACTGTTTGAATCGCGGTCGAGGATCGGTCAAATCTTCAATTAGATTCAATCCCGCCTGCCGGTGGCGGCTCAGATTCTTCACCACCACCGAATACCAGATCGACTGCCCCACTGTGGCCAGCCGCGGCAACCGTCGCTCCACTTGAAATTCTCCGCGGAATCCAAACCGGAACAGAAACCCCAGTAACAAGATCACTGCCAGCGGAACGAAAGCTTGGTAGCCGACGGCGCTATCCGCATCGAGGGACGCGAACATCGCCACGAGTGTTGCGCCGACCACGGATTGCCCAATGATTGTGAAACGCCGCTTGGTCCAATAGGTTGACCAGGTAGCGATGCGGTAAGCGCGATAAAACATCCACAGCGCGATGTTCACCGGGGAGAACCGGCGAAACTGCCGAATTGGCGTAGCCTCCGTAACCCCAGGGGAGAGGGTGCGATAGCCTCGGTTTTGATTCAACTTGGTCTCCAGCGCCTTGGCCTCCAGATAAAAGTGGCTGGGCCGGAAATGCAAGTTAGGCAACGGCGCGGGATATTTGACACGATACGCGACCGTGACAAGCACCGTCGCCCCGGTCGCGCGGAAGGTTGCGGTGACTTCATGTCGGAGCTTCAATTCGGAGATACTGACCAGCCCCCGCCAGCCGCTGCTGCGATGAAATTGAAATCCGTCCGCGGTGAATTCAAACTCCTCTGGAGCGGTGCTGCGGTAAAAATCCGCCGTGCTTTCCCGCACCCGGACCAGGTCGCCGGTGGCTTCCACCTGATAGACCTCCCGGAATTTCCAGAACGACCACCGCGGTTGTTTCAGGATTTGCGGCATGCACAAACACGCGCCAGCTCACGCCGGCACTTTGATTTTCTTAACCACTTCATCCACCACCCCGCGCGACGTCAAACCCGAGAAGCGCGCCTGCGGCTGCATCACCAATCGGTGCGCAATCACGGGCACGGCCAATTCCTGGATCTGCTCCGGCGTAACGAATTCCTGGCCATCAAACAACGCCAGCGCCTGCGCGGCTTTCATCAACGCGATCGAAGCGCGCGGGCTCGCCCCAAGCTGGACGCCATTGGCCGAACGCGTGGCCCCGACCAGATCCACCACGTACCGCTTGAGCTCCTCACTGATGCGAATGTTCTGCGTCGCCCGCTTGATGGTGGTAATATCGGCCAGCGTCGCACAACTCGCCAACGCCTCGAGCGGATGATTTGTCGCCTGCGCCGTCAGCACCGCAACCTCGTCCTTCGGCTGCACATAGCCAAGCGTGAACTGCATCGCGAACCGGTCCATCTGCGCCTCGGGTAAAGGATATGTGCCGCGAAACTCAACCGGATTCTGCGTGGCGATGACGAAAAACATGTCGGCCAGATTGCGGCGTTCGCCATCCACGCTCACCTGATTTTCGCCCATCGCTTCGAGCAAGGCCGATTGCGTGCGCGGTGACGCGCGGTTGATTTCGTCGGCGAGCAGGATATTCGTGAAGATCGGGCCTTCATGAAAATGAAACAGTTGATCGCGCTGGCTGAATACCGAGACGCCGAGAATATCCGACGGCAACAGGTCCGGCGTGAATTGCACCCGCTTGAACCGTGCATCAATCGAACGCGCCAACGCCTTGGCGAGCGTGGTCTTGCCCGTGCCGGGGAAATCCTCTAGCAGCACATGGCCGCCGCTGGCCAGTGCCGCGAGCAATTTGCGCGTCGGCCCGGCCTGCCCTTGCATCACGTTGCTGATGTTGGCGGCGATATTCCGGAGGGTGTCGTGAGCAGAAAGTGAATTCATCGGCAATGCCTTGGACAACTTGAACAGCGGGCCGGACAGAAAGTTGCGGCGCAGGCGGCCTCGGCTGCGCATTGACCCCGGTTTTGTCCGCTGAACATGACGCACATTAACGTGTGCGCGGAGCAGCTGCAATTCTTAGTGTCCAACCCGGGCCGATTTGCTTAAATCCCGCCCATGGAACTCATCATCCAGCGCGACAAGGAAGCGGCGGCATTGCTCGTCGCACGCATCGTCGCCAACGAAGTCCGCGCCCACCCGCGCGCCGTGCTTGGCCTCGCCACCGGCAGCACCATGGAGGCGGTCTATGCGCAACTCGTACGGATGCATCGGGAGCACGGACTGGATTTTTCCGGCGTGCGCACGTTCAACCTGGATGAATACGTCGGCCTCGCGCCGAACGATCCGAATTCCTACCGACATTTCATGAACACCCACCTGTTCCAACAGGTGAACATCAAATTGGAAAACACCCATCTCCCCAATGGCCGCGCCGCCGATCTCGGCGGGGAATGTCGCCACTACGAACAGCTCATCATGGATGCGGGCGGCATTGATCTGCAATTGCTCGGCATCGGCAAATCCGGCCATATCGGTTTCAACGAGCCGCTCTCCGCATTAAAATCACGCACACGGGAAAAAGCGCTCACCCCCACGACCATCAAACAGAATGCGCCGTTCTTCGGCGGTGAAGATAAAATGCCGCGCCGCGCCCTCACGATGGGCGTCGGCACGATCCTCGACGCCCGCCGCTGCTTGTTGCTCGCCACCGGCGAAGCCAAAGCCGACATCATCGCGCAAGCCGTTGAAGGCCCGATCACGAGCATGGTCACCGCCAGTGCGCTGCAGCTTCACGCCAAGGCCACTGTCATCGTGGACGAAGCCGCCGCCGCCAAGCTGAAGGAAAAGGAATATTATCGCTGGATCTTCAACAGCGAACCGGAGTGGGAAGAGTATCGTTAGGCCGCGAGCTTGCAGTTTGCTTTAAAGTATCGCTTCCGCTTAACTGCGACCCGGTTTCGCACCCGCAACATTCAGCTTAAACATGCAACCCTTGAAAGCCATCGCCGCCATGTCGCTGAATCGCGTCATCGGCAACGGCAACCAGATCCCGTGGCACCTGCCCGAGGATTTCAAATGGTTCAAGGCCACGACCAGCAGCCATGTCATTGTCATGGGCCGAAAGACGTTTGAATCCATCGGCAAACCGTTGCCCAATCGTGAAACCATCGTATTGAGCCGCTCCGGGTGGGCGCATCCGGGCGTGAAGACAATCCACAGCTTGGATGAGTTACCCGCGATGGTGGCCGACCGCCAGGTCTTCATCTGCGGGGGTGCACAGATTTACGAACAGACCCTCGCACAGTGTTCAGAGTTGTTGCTCACACTTGTGAAGCGTGAGGTGACCGGCGACGCCTTCTTCCCGAAGTTTGAAGACCGGTTTGAACTGTCCGAAGAAATCCGCGACACGGCTGAATTCAAGATTCTGCGCTATCGAAATCGCAATCGATAGCCTGTTAGTTCTTTTTCGGGGCAGGTTTGGAGGCGGACTTCGGCACAGGCTTGGGCGCAGCCGATTTCACCGTCGTGCCTTTTTCCTTCATATATTTGACCACCGGTCCAGCGAGCAGCGTCTGAATATCGCTGCATTCGGTAAAACTAGGCGGGGGTTCAAACCTGTCTGCCGCCGCCCGCGCAAACTGAATCTGCCGGAACCGCACCACCACCGTGCCTTCCTGCTCGCGCGTCGCAACACACACCGGAAAATCCCGCAAATCGGTCGCCGTCCAGACCGTGGCCTCCGATTTCTTACCGCTGTCATCCGTGATGACTACGCGTTGCTTCACGCTGGGATGCCCCTCCATCTTTTCTTTGCCGAGCGTCGTGCGTTCGATCTTGGCACGGGTCAAAAAGGCCTGAGCTTCATTCGGCGGCATATCCAGCTTCACAAACGCGCTGAGTTTCGGAAACACGATCAACGCTGCCTTCTGTTCCGGCCGGATGATGCTGACGACGTTGTCCATGCCCAGCGGCTTGACCTTGGCGAGCGCGTCCGGCTCCATTTTGTTACGCATTCGGTTCACGTCCACTTCGACGCGAATCCTGCCATCGGTCAACGCAAAACTCATGGGCGTGCTGATGAGTTCCTTGCTGTTCTTGTCAAGCACCTGCACCTCAGCCTGCGCCGTGAAGGCGTTGTTCGTGCCGAACAATCGGATGAGTGAGGCGCTGACACCAGTGGACGCCGGCCCGCCCAGCTGGGCCAAGGCCGAGAGCGTGATCGCAAAATAAATTGCGACGCAAAGACGAAGGCGCATCATTTGATCGCCGCCCAAACGCGATGAACATCGTCATGATCGTCCAACGCCTGCAGGAACTCACCCGTCTCGGCTTTCTGCTCGTCGGTGAGTTCGGGAAATTGTTTCGGCACGTAGCCGAGTTCGCTGGTCACCACGGTCCAACCATTTGCCGTAAGCCATTTGGAAACCTCGCCCACCGCCGTGCGTTCACAGACAAACTTCGCCCCGGCCGCGCCAGCGGGAACGTCGTCGTTCTGCTCATGGGTGAGCGGCTCAAATTCATTCGCGCCCGCTTCGATGGCGGCGGTTTCGAGATCGGTCTTGGCGTCGGGATGATAGGCTTCGACCAAGCCAACGTGATCGAAGAGAAACTTGTTTGCGCCGGTGGTGGCGAGCTGGCCCTTCTTGAATAGGACGCGAATCTCAGGCGCAGTGCGATTCACGTTGTCGGTATAGACTTCAACGATGAGCGGCACATTGTGCGGCGCTTTGCCCTCGAACACGACGTGTTCCATGATGAGCTTTTCATCGCCGATGCCCGCGCCTTTGTTGATGGCGCGTTGGATGGCGTCCTTGGTCACGCTTTCCTTCTTGGCTTTTTCCACCGCCGTGAACAGGCGCGCGTTCATGGCCGGATCGGCCCCGCCCATCTTTGCGGCAACCGAAATTTCACGAACGAGTTTACCAGTCGAGCGGCCCTTCTTCAGGCCGGCGACCAGACGCTTAGCATGTAACCATTGACGTCCCATAGGATACAGAAGCTTAACGAGAACCAAGCTCGCCGACAAGTGGGCGATTGGAGCGCCGGTCGCCTGATCCGGCTTGATGGAAATAAACGCGGCTCATGCCGGGTCGGAGACCGGCGCTCCGCGATCACGAGCCAAACGCCACTTTCAGATACTCAATGCTCTTGCTGGCGATGACTTCCGGGCCTTCCTCAAACTTGAATACCTCCACGGAAACGTAGCCGTTGTAGCCAACTTCCTTCAGCGTAGCGGCGATGGGCTTGAAGTCCACGTCGCCAAAGCCCGGGCCTTTGAGGTTCTTATCGTTCGCGTGGAAATGCACGAAGTGCGGCCAGCTCTCGCGGATGATTTGCGGGATGGGCTTGGCCTCCGAACACATCGCCTTCACGTCGAGGATGATTTTGAACGCTGGAGATTTGAACGGCTGGATGAACTCAATCGCGGCAGCAGCGGTGTTGATGAAGTTGGTTTCCGCCGGAGAAAGCGGCTCGAAGCAGATCGTCACCTCACGCTCTTCGGCGCGTTTCACGGCGTCACGCAACGTTGCTGCCGTCCATTCCCACGCCTGATCGCCCGAGACGCCGGGCAGCAGATTCCGCTGCTTGGGCGAGCCAACGACCAACACCTTGCCGCCGAAATCGGCGCAGCAATCTACGAGGTCCACGAAGTAATTCGCCGTCTTCGCGCGAATGACGCTGTTGGTGTGATTCAGATACAAACCCTCGGGTTTCACGAGCAGCCAGTGTAGGCCGACAATTTCAATCTGATACTGCGCCGCGAGGTCGCGGATGCGTTGGCGCTCGGCAGCGGAGATTTCGTTGACGGAATTCGCCAGCGTGAACGGTGCGATCTCTACACCGGAGTAACCGAGCTTAGCCGCGTGCGCGAACACATCCTCGATCTTCCAGCCTTGATAAATCTCGTTGCAGATGGCGAACTTCATGTGCGACCAGAGTTTGGCCTGGTCACAGAAAGTTCAAGCCATGAATCGCATGAGACCCCCAAAAGCACCAGCAGCCTTCACGGTTGTAGAATTGATCGTAATGGTGGTTACCCTTGCGATGCTGCTGCTCCTCCTGTTTTCCGGTCTTCCGCGAATCAAAAAAGAAGCCCGCCTCAAGCAATGCAGCGACAATCTCAAGCTGATTGGCTTATCTTTTCGGATTTGGTCCGGTGACAGTACCGATCGAATGCCCATGCAATATCCCAGCGTTCAAGGGGGCTCAATGGAATCCATTACCAACGGAGCGGTGTTTCACACATTCCAAGTCATGTCGAATGAGTTGAGTGAACCAAAGCATCTAATTTGTCCGGCAGATAATCGTCCTGCCGGCACCGACTTTCCCGACCTTTCCAATTCGACCATCAGCTATTTTGTAAATGCAGATGCACTCGATGTAGAACCGCTTAGCTTTCTCACTGGCGATCGAAATCTTACCAACGGTCCCCTTTCTTCAACGCGCTTGCTCAGCATTTCTAAGAATAGCACCTTGGGTTGGAACGAGACCATACACCGCCTGGCCGGCAACATTTGCTTTGCCGATGGAAGCGTTCAAACCCGCACTATCTCCCGAACTAAAGCAAGCCGTGACCAATATGTTGTCCGGCAATTCTCTAATCTACCGTCTCGCCTTTCCTTAAAAGCTTCCCCGCCGCGCGAAGCTCACTCCGATTCGCGTGAAGCTCGCGCAGGCCACACGCTTCACCTGCTGAATTTGTGCGTAAATCCGCGTGGCATCGGCGTTGCTAAAGGAAAAGCATCGCATGAATGGTTCACGGCAGCAGCACTCAGACGGCGGCTTCACGTTGATCGAGTTGTTGGTGGTCATCGGGATCATCGGCATTCTGGCGGCGCTCCTCCTACCCAGCCTCGCCAAGGCCAAACAGCAGGCCAAACGCACGGCCTGCGCGAACCACCTCCAGCAGCTCGGCCTTGGTTTTCATTCCTTCGCACACGATCACAACAGCAAATTCCCCATGCAGGTCGCGCCCGAAGACGACGGCACGATGCTGCCCGACGATGAAATGGGAACGGTTTTGCTCGCGCCGGCGTTCCGGCACTTTCAGGCGTTGTCCAACGAACTAGTCACGCCCAAGATTTTGATTTGTCCAGCGGATGGAAGAAGCGAGGCGGCGCGCTTTGCCGGGTTGCAAAGCGAAAATGTCGAGTTACTTCGTGGTGGCCAACGCGCGTTACGGTCATGCGATCAGCGTGCTGGCCGGGGATCGTAATCTCACGAACATCCTCGCTCCGGCAACGGAGGCGCTCCCGTCCTTCCGCTGGACTAAGGAATTGCACGAGTTCAAAGGCAATCTGCTCTTCGCCGACGGACACGTCGAGAAGCACAATAACACATCGCTCGCTGGAAATGTGGGTGGGGCGCTGGCGGACAGTGTGGTGCAGTTACCCCGGCCCGCCGCGCAACCTGGTCCGCCGGATTATACCCTGCCTCAGCCACTTACGCCGGAAACTCCCGCGCAATCCCAGGCAGGCACGCCAAACATTGTTACGGCACGATCTTCCGGTAGCCGGCAGAACAATCGCGTTTTCGTCCCCACGCCGTTTGGCCTCCTGCCCATGCCAACGACCGCGCTCATCAGTGCGAATTCAGCGGTGAAAAGCAATCCGCCGCCAGCCACGCTGGCCGCTACGAGGAACACCAACATTCATAATGCGGAACAGGAAGAGCCTTTTCCCAACCGCGATCTTGCCGGGATTCTGGAACTGAAGAAATTCATCCAAGGCGGCTACTGGCTGTTGCTGATGCTCTTGCTGCTCCTATTCGCCTACGCCATCTGGCGCGAGTGGCAGAAACGCAAATCGTCACCGCCAGTTAGGGTAAAGATTTATGAGGACGAACCCATTGAAATCAAAGCACGGATTCACGCTGATTAAACCAATTAAGGCCTTGAAGCTTTTACCCATAATTTTGTCCGGTCAAAACCCGACCACCCCTGACAGAAAGCCATCCGATTGTCGCCGTGTTTTCACTTGCAATGTCTTAGGAGAAAATTTACGATTCGAACGCACCCAAAAAGCATCAGAACCTAGAAACGGGGCAGACCAAAACCAAAGCTTCGGGATTAATTGCGGGCATTAAAAGGTATTGCATGAAAACGACCATTCATCAGCGCATGGTAAAGCATCCCCTCACCCAACGGCTCGGACGGGCCGTGGCTTATATCACTCTTGGCCTGGCAGGCATTTTCATCCGCCCGCCCACGGCCAGAACCTCCACCAACGGTTGTTTCACCGTCCCGGCCGGACTGGTCGGGTGGTGGCGTGCGGAGGGTGATGCAACAGATTACACCGGCGCGAATTCGGGATCGTTTCCCTTCGGCTCGGCCTTCGCGCCGGGCGTGGTCGGGCAGGCATTTGATTTCGATGGCAGCTCGCGCCGGGTAAGCATCCCGGACAGCCCTGCCTTGCAACTGACCAACGCGATGACCTTGGAGGCGTGGGTTTATCCACGTGCTTACGGCGGCTTCATCACCTTTCGCGGAGATAACCGGGGTGGCTTGGACAATTGGACGCTGGACACATATGACGCCGGGTTTGTGAAGTTCAGCCTGATTGATCCCACCAACAACGCGGTCAGTTTGCGCGCCCCGCTGGCGTTGAACCAATGGCAACACGTCGCCGCCACGTGGTCGCGCGCCTCTGGAGACTTGAAGATTTACATCAACGGCACCCTCAGTGCACAGACCAATTCGCCATTGGTGCCGATTGGAGCGCTTGATCCAGCTTATGAGCCCGCCATCGGCATCGGCAACCACGGCGGCACGTTCCACCAATTTCCGTTCAACGGCTTGATTGACGAACTGGGCATCTATAACCGCGCGCTGAATTCGAATGAAATCGCCAGCATCGTCGTGGCTGGCAGCGCGGGGAAATGCACAAGCAGCACCCCACCAGCCTCCTCTGGTTGGTTGCTAAGCATAGATTTTGGCGCGGATGAGAACGGCAACGACAAGACTGGTTTCGCCGCCCTCGGCCAGGCGACGAATGATTTTTGGAATTTCTACAGCCGGGATGACGGCGCGGGTGGGTGGCGAACATTCGGGGTGTTGTCCAATTTGAAAACCGTCGGCGGCACGGTCACACCCGCTGGCTTGACGGTGGCCAACGCGCCCGGAGCGTGGGGGAATAGTTCGCCCGACAAGATGTATGACGATTACATCTATCCGTTCAACAGTGGCAACGTCACGGTGACCGTGACCAATCTGCCCGCCGGTCAATATGACGTTCTGGCGTATGCAAACGACGGCAACTTCGACCTGGCAGTTGGCGGCTATGGCTATGGCACGCGGACCTGCCCTGGATGTTGCGCCTACCAATTTCCCGGTGTGGACTGCGGGCGTCCAGTATGCGCGTTACACCAATGTAAGCGTGACGGCGGACCTGCCGCTGGTGCTAACGGTGCGCCCTGGGGTTTATGGGTATGCCATCATTTCCGGCCTGCAACTTTCCGCCACGCTCAGTACCTAACACCGTACCGGGCACGAATCCACCGGCGGGCGATTGCGTCGCTGTTCCCAGCGGTGCAATAAGTTGGTGGCGGGCGGAAGGAAATTCCGCCGATTCGACCAGCAGCAATCATGGCACCCTGACCGGTTCCGTAAACTACACGGCCGGGCGCATCGGTCAGGCGTTTAGTTTTGATGGCAACCGCGCCGGGGTTTCCGCCGGCAAAGCAGCCAATCTCCAGTTACAGAATTTTTCCGTGGAAGCTTGGATCAAACGCAGCAGCGATTCGGTCATTTCCTTCAATGGCAACGGTAACGGACAGCTGTTCAGCGTCGGCGCAGGTGGCGGCGGCTTGACGTTCTATCTGCAAGCTGATAGCCGCCTGGCCCTTGGTAAATTGCAGGTCAATGTCGTGACTTCGGACGCGATGGTCACCGACACAAACTGGCATCATGTCGCCGTGACCAAACAGAGCACGAACGTTTGCTTCTTCGTGGACGGTGCGGCATATGCCGCACCAGCCTATGATTCCGGCGGGTTTACCTTCGATGGTCCGGCCTACATCGGAGCCTGGTTGAATCCGAGTCAGTTGGTGGATAACTCATTTTATGGAACCATTGATGAAATGACGGTTTACAACCGCGCGCTGACGACCAACGAAATCGCCGCGCTGTCCAACGCTTCGGTGGACGGCAAATGTGTTCCCGCCATCACGCCCCCCATCATTACCCAACAACCACAAGACACCCTCGTGATCGCCGGCGGCACGGCTCAGTTTGATGTTGTGGCCACCGGCATTCCAACCCCGAGTTACCAATGGTATTTCAATGACGATCAACTGGCCGGCCAGACTAACGCGACCCTGATCCTGAGCAACGTCCTGCCTGATAAAGACGGAACCTATTCGGTCCGGGTCTTCAATCCGAGCGGCTCGATCCTGAGTTCCAACGCCAACTTGAGCGTGGTAACCACCCAGGCGGTGCTGTTGGTGGATGGCAACACTTCTGGCTTTTACAATGAGGCGCTGGGCACGATTTTGGATGGCACGACGCCGCAATTCCCACTACCCTTTGATCAAGGCGGGGATGACCCGACGTTATTCCCCGCGCCAGAACCCAATCTGGCGGCGGGCGCGGGAATCCTTGGGGACTGGCTTACGGCCCCGGCAAATCTGAATTCCAACTGGCATCCGGTCGCCGTCGTTCCGACCACCTGGGCACTCAACACGGAAACCGCTATCATCTACCCGGTAGATGGCGGCAGCCGGGGCGTCATCAATTTGCGCGGCGACTTCGACGCCGACAACGGCATCTATGTCTGGGTCAACGGCCAATTCCGATTTGGCGCCCGCGCGCCGGGACTGCCTTCCCCGCTCGGACTATTCGAATACACCAACGTGTTCCTGGGCGACCTGGCCCCTGGCTCAAATTACCTTCAAATCCTCCGTGAAGACAGCGGGATCTCAGTAGGCTACCAGATCCGACTGACCGGGACTGCTTTGTCCACCAACCGGCTGCCCCCAGTCATCGTCCAATCGCCCACCAACCAATCTGTGGCTGCCGGCGGCTCTGTCTTATTTGCCGTCGTGGCGGAGGGCACGCCGGAGCTGGCTTATCAATGGCGCTTTGCCGGCGCAGACCTTGCCGGTCAGACCGGTAATTCACTCTCATTGCTCAGTGTGCAACCAACGAATGCCGGCGACTATTCCGTTTTGGTTTCCAACGCTTATGGCGCCGTGACCAGTTCGATTGCCACGCTCACGGTGCTGACCTATCCGCCCGTCATCACCAGCCAGCCGCCAGATCGCACGGTGTTTGAAGGCAAGCCGGCAACGCTCTCGGTGACGGCCACCGGCACAGCCCCGCTCCGTTATTACTGGTCACACAACGAGACCAACAGCCTGAGCGCCACTACCAGCACCCTGACCCTGTCCAGCGTGCAGGCGAATCAGGCCGGCATTTACCAGGTCATTGTCAGCAATAATTACGGGCAGGCGACGAGCCGGCTGGCGCAATTGACCGTCGTGCCGCCGCCACCCTGTGCGCCCGCCCCGGAAGGCGTCATTGCTTGGTGGCCCGGGCAGAGCAATCTGTGGGATGTCGTGGGCGGCTTTGATGCGACGCTGTCCCCCTCGCAATCACCACCGACCTACCTGCTCTACACCACCGGCAAGGTGGACGCCGCCCTGAACCTCGGCGTTACGTCCAGTTAT
The DNA here is from genome assembly GCA_049840435.1 of Verrucomicrobiota bacterium. Lineage (GTDB taxonomy): Bacteria > Verrucomicrobiota > Verrucomicrobiia > Limisphaerales > JADLHS01 > JADLHS01. Next base: position 221,634 of record JASGKY010000042.1, read on the forward strand.
GGCGTCGTCTTGACCGGCGGGAAATTGAACGTGAACACCAACACGGGCCTGACCATCGAGGGATGGATTCGCCCCACCACGCTTTCGGTCGGGCCGCTGGTGGAATGGAATGATGGCCGCAGCGCTCCAGGCGCGGGATTGCTGATCAACAGCACAGGCCCGGGCGTGATCGAAGCCACCCTGACCGATACGAACGCGACCACGCGAACTGTCACTCTCCGCTCGGCGCCGTATGCCGTGACGAATGGCCTCTGGCAACACGTCGCCTTCACCTATGACAAGATCGGGGGCTGGGCGACCATTTACGTGAATGGAAATTTGGTGGCACAAACCAACGTCGGCGTGATGACCCCCAACACCTCCGGCGATGTTTATCTGGGCTACCGCCGGTTCGGTTCGTATTCGGGCGCCCGCTTCAACGGCGTGTTGGATGAAATCACCCTCTACAACCGAGCGCTCGCTGGAACGGAGTTGCAGGCGATCATTGCATCCGATGTTACCGGCAAATGCCCGCCGCCCCCACCACCCTGCGTCCCGCCGCCCGCCGACATTGCCGCTTGGTGGCGCGGGGAATCCAACACCGTGGACATGGTCGCCGGCAATGACGCCGTTCGCATTCCGACGAACTATCCCACCGTTCTGTCATATCAAGCCGGCCAGTTTGGCGCCGCGTTCCGTTTCAGCGGAGCGAATTTTCTCTCCGTGCCGCGCTCCGAAGGATTGGATGTCGGCCCCGGCAATGGCTTGACCGTGGAAGGATGGATTTACCCGGCCACGCTGAGCGCCATGCCGATCGTGGAATGGACCGATACCAACAGCTACGGAGCCAATCTGTGGATGAGCTTCTCGCGCGGCCCGACGGTGCTCGAAGCGAACCTCATTGATACCGCCGGCGGATTTCATCTCATCCGTTCCCCGGTCAACACCATCCGGGGTTATAGTTGGCAACATGTCGCCGTAACCTATGACAAAACCACCGGCCTCGCCGCGCTCTATTCCGACGGCAATCTGGTGATCAGCACAAATCTGGGCTTCTTCACTCCGCGCACCAGCACGGAACTGCTGATTGGTTCCATCCGCATAGCACGCTTTCGGGCGGAGATGGCACGCCGCCAACTTCGGATTACCGGTTTAATGGAGCGATTGATGAACTGGCCCTCTACCGCCGCGCGCTGACCGCGATGGAAATCCGCAATGTCTCCCGGACTCGTCCGGGCAAGTGTCTGGAACTGCCTCCCACGATCAGTCGCCATCCGCAACCGCAGGTCGCGCTGGAAGGTGGGGTGGCCCGCTTCGACCTCGGCGCGGGCGGCACAGCGCCGTTCCAATATCAATGGCTCCTCGCTGGCCAGCCGCTGGCGGGCGCCACCAACGCGGTGTTGACGCTCGCCGGAGTTGATCTGGCGGATGCCGGACTCTATTCGGTGATCGTGAGCAATCTGCTGGGCAGCAGCACGAGCCGGACGGCGGCGTTGACGGTGTTTCCCGCCAATCAATGTCTGCCCCCGGCGTACGGTTTGGTGGCGTTCTGGCGCGGCGAAAGCAATGTCGTGGACGAACTCGGGCGACATCCCGCGTCATGGGGCACGAATACCATTCCGGCTTACACCACCACAAAGGACGGCGGCGGCAAAGTGGCGACGGCATTCCGCTTCAACGGGGCCAACCATCTGCAAATCCCCTCCGATGCCGACCTGAACGTGGGCGCTGGCGGCGGCTTCACCATCGAAGGCTGGATCAAGCCGGACAGCATCGCGGGGATTCAGCCCGTATGGGATTGGAATGATAACCGGCAGAACATCGGCGTGGGACTATTGCTCGGGCGCACCGGCCCCGGCGCGCTGGAAGTAACGTTGACCGATACCAACGCGTTCAACACCACCGAACGGACCATCACCCTGACCACGCCGAATTACACCCTCGGCAGCTTGACGAATCAGACGCCGCGCTGGACGCACCTCGCACTCACCTTCGACAAGGCGGCCCGGAATGTGGCTTTGTATGTGGATGGCCGGCTCGTCGCCGAACGCAGTATCCCGCTGGTTTATTATTCCACGCCCATCTACGACTACCGGTTATTCAGTCCGGCCACGACGGGGAATCTGTATTTTGGTTGGCGGCCCTCCGGCACTTATAGCGGTTCCCGCTTCCGCGGCGCGCTGGATGAGCTGTCGGTTTATTACCGCGCCCTCACACCTTTGGAACTTCAGGCGATTTACATCGTCGGGGCCAATGGCAAATGCCCACCGGCACCGACCTGCCAGACCTTCAATCCAAGCATCATCTCTTGGTGGCGCGGCGAATCCAACGCCCTCGATAGCGTGGACGGCAATCATGGCCTTTCCAATCCTTCCCCAGGCGGTCCCGGCATCACTTACACCAACGGCATCGTGGGGCTCGGTTTCAAAACTGCCTCCAGTCGCTACGTGCAAATCCCGGCCAGCCCGAGCTTGAATGTGGGCACCAGCACCGGGCTGACATTTGAAACCTGGTTCAAGCTGGATAGCGCCAACAGCACCTTCGCCCTGGCGTCATGGAATCTCGGCAGCACCCAAGGCGTTTATATCGGCACCAGCCCGACGCGGTGGCCGAATTATCTGGAAGCCAACTTGGTGGATACCTCCGGTATTTCGCGCGTTCTGTCGTACTACAACTATTCTCCCTCTGTTTCGTCCACTCAGACATGGCAACATCTGGCGCTCACCTACGATAAACCCTCCGGACAAGCCATCCTCTACCTGAGCGGCTCCCCCGTGGTCGTTACCAATCTAGGCAGCTTCACCCCGCGCACCACGGGGGTGTTGAATCTTGGCTATCGTCCGCAGACTACCATCGGCGGGGCTTCCCTCACCGGCACCCTGGATGAAACCACCCTCTACAACCGCGCCCTCTCCGCCAGCGAGATCACCGCGAACTATCGCAACGTTGCCAATCGTTGCATGGAACCGCCGGTCATTGTCAGTCACTCCGGCAACCTGCGCGTCAACGCGGGCAGCAATGTCGTGTTCACGGTCACGGCAACCGGCAGTCCGCTCCTGCGTTATCAATGGGGTCTGGACCGTTCTCCCGCCGCACCGAACGCGCTCCTGCCCGGCCAGACCAACACATCGCTCACCCTGACCAACGTGCAGGCCAAAGATGCGGGGCGTTATTGGCTTCGGGTCACCAACGCATTCGGCATGGCGTCCGTCTCCAACCTCGTGTTAACGATCAATACCGCGCCCCGCGCCAACAATCAAACCGCCACCACGCCGGAAGACACCGCGCGCAACATCACCCTGTCAGCCTCTGATCTGAACCAAGATCTGTTGTTTTACACCGTCCTGACCCAGCCCACCAATGGGACGCTGAGCGGCACTGCCCCGAATCTGGTTTACACACCGCGGCTGAACTTCTTCGGTGCGGACAGCTTCACCTTCAAGGCCAGCGATGGTTTGCTGGATTCCGCGCCCGCTACCGTGGCCATTACAGTCACACCGGTGAACGACTCTCCGACGGCAACCTCACAGATTGTTGCCACGGACGAAGATCTTCCGTTGCCGATCACGCTCCAAGCCACCGATGTGGATGGCGATCCGCTCACCTTCACGATCACGCCCCCAGCACACGGCGCCTTGAGTGGCATCGCGCCCAACCTGGTTTACACCCCACACGCCAACTATTTTGGTGAAGACCTGTTCACCTTCACTGTCACGGATAACAGCAATGCGGTTTCCGAACTGGCAGCCGTCAGCATCACCGTACGCCCGGTCAACGATACCCCAGTGGCGCGGATCGACCTCGCACCACTGGATGAATTGCCCGGCATCACCAACGCCATTGTCATCGCGCCGGTCTGCTGCACCGCCACCTTGCGACTCGACGCCAGCCAGTCCAGCGATGTCGAGAACGAACCCTTGAGCTACACTTGGCTTATCGGCACAAACGTCCTCTCCACTGACGTCATCGTGACTAACTACCTCGCGCCCGGCACTTATGAAATTACCCTGATTGTCAGCGACGGCACGGCTGCCGCCAGCCAGACGCGCACGGTAGAAATCCTTGCCGCCACGGAAGTGGTGGATTATTTGACGTTACTGGTGGAAGCCAGCGTCCCCAGCCGCAACACCCAAGCACCTTTGCTTAACTGGCTGCGGGAAACCGGCAAAGCCTTTGACCGCTGCAACGTCGCGCAAGGCGTGCACTTCTTGGAACTGTTCCGCGACCGCGTGACCGACCGGATCAAACCGACCGATCCCGAACTAGCTCAGAGTTTGATAGACATCGCCACGGCCATCATTGAAGCCGCACCCGACTGTGATCCCTGCAAACGCTTGGGGCGGAAAAACCACAAGCACGACCGAAATGCAGATCGGGATGATCAAAATCGTCACGAAGAACGTCATCCCGACCGGGATGACCAAGACCACTCCAGCAATCGAAACTCCGACGCGCGCGCGCGGAATGATCGTGAATCAAAATCCGAACGGGAAGCAGCCACGCAGAATAGTCACGCAGAGATGCGACCGCTCATCAGTGATACCGGCGTGGAACGGGCGCCGACCAAATCCCGATAATGATTGCACCGCCGGAGCCAAGACCTGCATCGCCCTTGGCCCCGGCGTTTTAATTTACTTCAACCACGGTGCGACGCTTTCGCCAGCCCAGATTTCCGGGATCGGCTGTCGCACGCGGACGACCGCTGCCTTCTTGCCGCTGACCAAAACTTCCGCCACCAGCGACCGCGTATTGTAGTTCGACGCCATTACAAAGCCATACGCCCCCGCGCTTAGCAGGGCGAGATGATCGCCCTCACCAACTTTTGGCAACGGCCGGTCCTTGCAGAAGTAGTCGCCGGATTCGCACACCGGGCCGACCACGTCGGACGAAACCGTCTGTACCACCCTTCTTCGTGAGCGGAACGATTTCGTGATACGCATCGTAGAACGCTGGCCGGATCAGATCGTTCATCGCGCCGTCCACGATGACGAAATTCTTTTTGCCCGTGCGCTTCACGTATTCGACGCGCGTCACCAAGATACCGGAGTTGCCAGAGATATAGCGGCCCGGCTCCATGAGTATTTTCAAACCGAGCGGCTTGAGCATAGGCAGCAACACCGCCGCGTATTTCTGCGGGGTGAGGATGTTTTTACCTTCCTTCTCCCACCAAGTGGCCGCGCCGCTGGCCAAGGCGGGCTCGTACACGATGCCCACCCCGCCACCAATGCTGAAGAATTCAATGCCGTGCTGCGCTTTAAGTTGCTCCACCAGCGGCACAACTTTTTTGACCGCCTGCTCGAACGGGGTCACATCCGTAAGCTGCGAACCGATGTGCATCTGGAGGCCGCGCAAGCGCAGGTTTTTTAACTTTGCCGCGCGGGCATACACGCCCGCGATCTCCTCGAACGCGATACCAAATTTGTTCTCATATGTGCCAGTGGTAATCTTGGCGTGGGTCTTGGCGTCCACATTTGGATTCAAGCGCACAGCTACCGGCGCAACCTTCTTCAAGCGCGCAGCGACCTTATTGATCCGTTGCAATTCCGGTTCGCTCTCAACGTTAAACGAGTAAACACCCTTCTTGAGCGCGAACTCGATCTCCGCTTCGGTTTTGCCGACGCCCGCGAACACGCACTTACGCGGATCACCGCCGGCTGCGATGACGCGTTGCAATTCGCCGCCGCTGACGATATCAAACCCGCCGCCGAGATTGGCGAGGGTGCGGAGAACGGACTGGTTGGAATTAGACTTCACCGCGAAACAGACGAGATGCTCCACCGGCGCCATCGCGCGGTCCAATTCGCTGAAGCGCCGGGTCAGCGTCGCTTGGGAATAGACATAAAGCGGCGTGCCGTATTTTTTGGCGAGCGATTCGATGCTAACGCCTTCACAGAACAATTTGTTTCCAACATAGCGAAAATCATGCATGGCGCGGGAGTTTAGAAGGGTTCAATCAAAGCGCAAGCATCGCGGGGAACATCAGTATGCCTCTCCCTCGATTCTGAATCATAACCTATCTCTTAATTTCATTCGCCACCCTAACGCCCCAACTCAGACGAGGAAAATTGTACCATTAGGTAATCCAAAGGTGTGCGCCACTTGCTCAGGCCCAATTGGGAACAGAGGCTTGCCTCGCGTTCAATGTCGTGTATTCTACGGAACACAAGTCGGGAAAGTTCTGTTGCCAACGCATTTCCGTTCATGAGCACAGTCAAAAAGAAAATCAAAGTCCTTGTCGTGGATGACCATCCGGTGGTCCGCAAAGGGTTGTTGTCCTGCCTCTCCGGCAAGGAGAATCTCAAGATTGTCGGCGAAGCCAGCAACGGCGAAGAGGCCATCAAGCTGGTGAAAGAACAGGAGCCGGACATCGTCTTGATGGATGTATCCATGCCGGGCATGGATGGTCAGGCAGTTACCGAAACGCTGCGCAAAGAGTCGCCGACAACGAAAGTACTCATCCTTTCGATGCAATCCTCCCGCGACCCGGTATTGCGTCTCATCAAGGCGGGCGCCCGCGGATATGTGCTTAAGGATGCACCGACCGATGAATTGGTCCACGCCATCGAAGTCGTCAATTCCGGCGAAGCTTACTTCAGCAAGCCGGTCGCTCAGATTGCCCTGAACCAATACGTCTCCGACGCCGACGACACCAAACCCTCCGCCAAACTCAGCGAACGCGAACGCGAAGTCCTCGCGCTGATCGCCGAAGGCAAGAGCAACAAAGAAATTGCTATGCAACTCGGCATCGGCGTGCGCACGACGGAAACGCACCGCGAACGCATCATGCGCAAGCTGGACATCCACAGCGTCGCGGGGCTGACCAAGTTCGCCATCGCGAACGGCATTTCTTCGCTCGAAGAGAAGCCCAAGGCTTGATGCAGTTGCCGCATGTCTCCGGCGCTGATTCTCGGGTGCGTGGGCGGTTATTTCGCGCTCCTGCTTTTGATTGCGTGGTACACGAGCCGTAACGCCGGCAACAACGCTTATTTTCTCGGCAACAAGTCTTCCCCTTGGTACGCAGTCGCCTTCGGATTAATTGGCGACTCGCTTTCCGGAGTCACATTCATCTCCGTGCCCGGCAAAGTCGCCGCAGACAAATTCTCCTATCTACAGATGGTTTTTGGCTACGTGCTGGGCTACGTGGTCATCGCAGAATTTCTGCTGCCACTCTATTACAAGCTGAACCTCACATCCATCTACGGCTACCTGCGAGAGCGATTCGGCCCCAACTCACAGAAGATTGGCGCCGTGTTCTTTCTACTCTCCCGCCTGCTCGGCGCAGCAGCCCGGCTTTACCTCGCCGCCAACGTATTCCAAACTTTTGTTTTCAACCAATGGAAGATTCCCTTCTCAGTGACTGTCAGCGTGACGATCGCATTGATTTTGCTCTATACCTATCGCGGTGGCATCAAGACTCTCGTCTGGACAGACACCTTTCAATCCACCTTTCTGCTGCTGGGTGTGGTGTTGTCCATCGTCGCCATTGCGGGTCAACTTGATCTCGGCCTCGGCGGCCTGATCAAAACAGTGAAAGACAGCGCGATGTCGCAAATCTTCTTCTGGGACTGGCGGGCGACGAATTATTTCTGGAAGCAATTCTTCGCTGGCGCGTTCATCGCCATCGCCATGACCGGCCTCGACCAGAACATGATGCAGAAGAACCTGAGCTGTCGCTCGCTCGGCGCAGCCAAGAAGAATATCTATGCCTTCACGAGCGTAATGGTGCTGGTCAACCTGTTCTTTGTGTCGCTCGGCGTGCTGCTGTTCCAATACGCTGCTGCGAAAGGCATCGAGATTCCCGCCAAGACCGATGCGTTATTCCCGATGCTGGCACTCAATCACCTCGGCGCATTTGCGGCGATGGTGTTCGTCGTCGGCTTGACGGCGGCGACATTCTCCAGCGCGGACTCGGTGCTGACCACGCTCACAACATCGTTCTGCTTGGACATTCTCGGCATGGACGACCGCCAGCACTTGAATGACACCCAACGAACCCGACTCCGACACAAGGTCCACGTCGGATTTGCGGTTCTGCTCTGGCTGGTCATCCTTGCTTTTCAAGCGCTCAACAGCAACGCCATCATTGACGCCATTTTCACACTTGCGAGCTACACCTACGGGCCGCTGCTTGGGCTGTTTGCCTTTGGGTTGTTCTGCAAAACAAAATCCAACGACGCTTTGGCGCCGGTGGTATGTTGCGTTTCCCCGTTGCTTTGCTTCGTGCTGCAACAAAACTCCGCCGCGTGGTTCCACGGCTACAAACTGGGGTTTGAACTTCTGATCTTGAACGGACTGTTGACCTTCGTTGGCCTTTGGCTGCTTCGTTCCAAAGCGGAAGCCGCCGCTGCTCAATGAATCATCGCGAGCAATTCGATGCGCTCTTGAAAAGCGCCACGCCCTTCCTCGCCCTCGCGCCGATGCAAGACGTGACTGATGCACCGTTCTGGCATCTGCTGCATCGCTATGGTGGGGCGGATGTTTATTGGACGGAATACATCCGCGTTCACGGCGTCTCGCGACCGGATAAGCCAATCGTTCAATCCATCGAACAAAACGCCACCGGCAAACCGATCATCGTACAGATGATCGGCAACGACATTCCGGCGCTCGTCCGCATCGCGAAAGAATTGCAGCGTCTTCCCGTCGCTGCAATTGACCTGAACCTCGGCTGTCCGGCGCCCATTGTTTACCGCAAGTGTGCCGGCGGCGGCTTGCTCCGTGAGCCACAGCGGATTGATGCCATCCTTGGTGCGTTGCGCGATGCGGTAAGCATCAAGTTCACGGTAAAAACCCGCATCGGCTTCGCGGACATCCGCGAATTCGATACGTTGCTGCCCATCTTCACCAAGCACTCGCTTGATGCGCTGACTGTCCATGCCCGCACTGTTACGCAGATGTATCGCCTGCCGGTGCACTACGATTTCATCCGGCAAGCCGCCGAGATAATGACGTGTCCGGTCATCGCCAACGGCCACGTTTATTCTGCCGTCCAAGCTCAAGAACTCCTTAAACAAACCAAGGCGCGCGGCCTGATGATTGGGCGCGGCGTCATCCGCAGTCCGTGGTTGTTCCCGCAAATCCGCCAGCAACTGCGCGGCGAAACCGTCACGTTTCCTACCGGCCGAGAGGTATTGGGCTATATCCGCGCCCTGTGGGAATCGCAAGCCAGCTTCGACGCACCGGAAAAAATCCAATGCGAACGCATGAAGAAATTCATGAACTATCTCGGCGAGGGCGTGCCCGGGGATTTCCTGCATCGCATCCGCCGCAGCCAGACGCAGGCGGAATTCTTCGCCATCAGCGCGGAGTTCCTCGAACACGACCAGCTCATGAAACTTGAACCTGCGGATGCCTCCGTTTGAATTTCGGCTACACTTCCGCGGTCAATTTGTAGCTGCCGGCTTGGGTGAAAAATCCCATCATCCGACACGAACAATTTGCTGAAAGTAAAACTATGAACCAGATGCACGAGATTGATTACAAAGTGTTCGGCGACGCCATGCAGTTTGTCGAACTGGAGCTCGATCCCAACGAAGCCGCCATCGCCGAGGCTGGAGGCATGATGTATATGGACGACGCCATCGAGATGCAGACCATCTTCGGCGACGGCTCCCAGAAATCGGGCGGTTTCTTTGGCTCGTTGCTCGGTGCGGGCAAGCGCCTGCTCACTGGCGAATCACTCTTTATGACCGTGTTCCACAATCGTGGCGTGGGCAAAAAACGAGTCGCGTTCGGCGCGCCTTATCCGGGCAAAATCATTCCCGTTCATCTCGCTGAAATTGGCGGCGAACTAATCGCGCAAAAGGACTCCTTCCTCTGCGCCGCAAAGGGAGTCAGCGTTGGCATCGCGTTCAACAAACGCATTGGCGCAGGTTTCTTTGGCGGCGAAGGCTTTATCATGCAGCGCCTCCAAGGCGATGGCTGGGCCTTCCTCCATGCTGGTGGCAACATCTACGAACGTCAGCTTACCCCCGGCGAGGTGCTCCGTGTGGACACCGGTTGCGTAGTGGGATTCGAGCCAACAGTGGATTTCGACATCCAATTCGTCGGCGGCGTCAAATCCGCTCTGTTTGGCGGCGAAGGTCTGTTCTTCGCTACCTTGCGCGGCCCCGGAAAAATCTGGCTGCAATCGCTGCCGTTAAGCCGCATGGCGGATCGCATCGTGAGCGCCTCCAGCGTCGGCGGCAAGCGTCGCGAAGAAGGCTCGGTGCTCGGCGGCCTCGGCGGGTTGCTCGATGGCGACAACTCTTGAAACGGCTTTGCGTGAATCAACTCGCCCCCTCCCGCCAATGGATGTGCGTCATCGTGCTGGCGGCGTTGGCTTGCGGTTGCTCCAGTTTCAATCGCCAGTGGAAGCAAGCCGGGCAACAACCTGCGCCGACAGATGCCATCACAGGCCGGTGGGAAGGTCGCTGGTTTAGCGACGCCAACGCGCACACGGGCAAATTGCGCTGCATCATCACGCACCAGACCAACGATCTCTACGCCGCCCGTTTTCGCGCGACTTATATGAAGATTCTGCGTTTCAGCTACACCGTGCCGCTCACCATCAACGCCAGCAATGCGGTCTGGCATTTTCAGGGCGAGGAAAATTTGGGCGCGATGGCGGGCGGCGTTTATCGCTACGTCGGCAGTGCCACGCCGACGAATTTTCATTCCACCTACGATTCCAAATACGACCGCGGCACGTTTGAGATGCAACGGCCGTGAGGTGTTTGCGACCCGCGTGTCTGATTGTGCCCATCGACGCGGCTTGTTAAACTGGCGGGGCGTGAGAATCAAAACTCTTTCCTTGGCGGTGGCTCTCGCTTTTGCTCTGGCAACGGCCGGCTGCAAACCTGGCTCGCCGGCCAACTCGGTCTCCGGCACGATTGAAGTGGACGAAACTCGCGTCGCCTCGCGCTACGGCGGACGCGTGGAAAAGGTCTTCGTCCAAGAAGGTGATGCGTTGACCAGCGGCCAAGCCGTCGCAGAAATCTCCGCGGCTGAACTCAAGCCTCGCCGCGAGCAGGTCGCTGCGCAACTCGCCGAAGCCGAGGCCGGCCCGCGCAAAGAAGAAATCGCCGCAGCCAAAGCAGATTGGGAAGCGCTCTCTGCCCAACAATTGCTCGCCAACTCCGAACGCCAGCGCGCCGCCGAGTTGATCGCCGAAAAAACCATCTCCGCCACCGAATACGACCGTGCCGTCACCACAGCCCAAGCCGCACAGCAGAATGTCGCCGCTGCGAAGGCACGCTATGATCTGCTACTCGCCGGCACGCGACCGGAACGCCTCACCCTGATTCGTGCCCAGCTCACCGAACTCGACGCGCATTTGGCCGAGATGAAAATAGCCGCACCGACGAATTGCGTACTTGAAGTCCTGAGCGTGAAGGTCGGCGATGTGCTCGCGCCAAATCAATCCATTGCCACGCTGCTGCTGACAAATCACATCTGGGTGCGCGTGTTCGTGCCCGAGCCGTGGCTCGGCCACCTCAAGCTCGGCGACTCCGTGAAAGTCCGAGTGGATGCATTTCCCGGCAAAGATTTCACCGGAGTGATCGAGCAAGTCGCCCGGGAAGCCGAATTCACCCCACGCAATGTGCAGACGATTGGCGAACGCGTAAAACAGGTCTTCGGCGTGAAAGTGAAACTGAATAATTCGGAGGGGCAACTTCGCGCTGGCATGGCAGCGGACGTAGAATTCCCCAGCTTGAAGAATTAAGAAGATGTCAGGTTTGAGACTTCACCGGCACAGACTTTTTTCGGCGCAGCCATGACAGCCATCCGCCTTTGCGCTGTGCTTTGGCGACAGCTCCTTTCGCCTTACAGAGTGCCCGCTTTGCCCATAGAAACTCTGTCGCCAAGATGCCCAACCCTGCTGCGATGACCAACAGCCCCGGTCCGGGGAGAATCAGCATCGCCGCGCCAACCACCAAAACAGTGCCGCCCATCAGAGCGATGAAGAACTTTTTCATGCGAGTGGTGGGTTGGTCGCCAAGGGCGTCGCCTTGGACGCTTTTGGTTTGAGCAATGACCACACGACGCTCGCCGCCAGAATCAGCACGATGACGCCGAGCGAGACCAGCGTATCAATCTTCCACTCCGTGTGCGCCAGAATCATCTTCACGCCCACGAACGCCAGCACCACGCCCAAGCCGATTTTGAGGTAGTGGAACTTGTCCATCACCCCCGCCAGCGCAAAGTAAAGCGAGCGCAGGCCGAGGATGGCAAAGACGTTCGAGGTATAGACGATGAATGGATCTTTCGTAACCGCGAAGATGGCAGGAATAGAGTCCACGGCGAAGATCAGGTCGGAGATTTCCACCAGCAACAATACGACAAACAGCGGCGTCGCCATACGCAGGCCGTTTTCCCGCACGAAGAATTTATCCGCGCGAAATTCCGGTGTCACCGGCATGAGTTTCTTGAACCACTTCACCACCGGGTTGCGCTCGGGGTGAATCTCGTCCTCTCGTTTGAAGATCATCTTCAGCCCGGTCAGAATCAGAAAACCGCCAAACAGATAGATGACCCAGGCAAACTTGGTGATCAGCGCCGCGCCGGCCCCAATCATGACGGCGCGCATGACCAACGCACCCAGCACGCCCCAGAACAACACTTTGTGCTGGTACAGCGGCGGAACTGCAAAGTAGGAGAACAACAGTGCGAAGACAAAGACGTTGTCCACGCTCAGGGATTTTTCGATGACGTAACCGGTGAAGAATTCCAATGCTTTCTGCGAACCGTAGTAATGCCAAATGCCAGCGTTGAAGAGCAACGCCAATGTCACCCAGATCACAGTCCAAGTCAGCGATTCCTTGAGTGACACGACATGCGCCTTCCGATGAAAGACGCCGAGATCCAGCGCAAGCATCGCGAGGACAAACACGTTAAAGCCAACCCAAAGCCAAAGGGTATCAGTCATGACGTTGCATTGCTATGGGGCACTGATGGGCATAAGCCACACCGAATGAATCACTCGTTCAAACCGCCACGTGCCCATGGATTGGTATCAGTGAAAGTCGAACCACCCACCTCAGGTATTTCGATTAAAAACTTCTCGCCTCCCGAATGAGGCGCCGCATGACGAGTTGCGGTTGTTGCGCCGTTGTCAGCGAGCACAGCCGTGAACGCTTCCGGACGCAAATCCAGATGCGGTTCAAATGCGCTTTTAGTTTTCATTTTGTGCCGCGTTCAGATCGGGCGTAACGCATCATCAGCGACTACGTCTTGATTTGAGTTTACTTTTGAAGCGTTGCAGCCGCTTTGCCGCCCGACTGGTAATCTGATTGCGCAACAATGCCACCGCCTTCGTGAATGCAGCCCGCAACGTGTGATCGCGCGTTTCCGCAAACACATCTGGCCCCGGGGTCACCAAGTGCACACTGACTTGGTAGGCCGGACTGGCGTTCTGCAATCGCACGAGCCGGATATTTGCCTCGTCAATTTGGCGCGCGCGCCCGAGGGCAAAGATATGTTGCTCCACCCACGCATCCAAAGCGCGCAGCGAAGGGATATTCAGATGTTGCACCTTGAGTCTCATATTGCGTCTCCTTTCATCAACTTGTTGCGTTCACTCCCGTGAACAGCTCCCCAACAGCAGCGGCAGCAGATGCCACAGGAAATACGCGAGGGACGTGATGAATGCCGCGACATAAGTCCAAGCCGCCGCATCCAACACTTTTTTGACCCCGGTCGCTTCCTCGCCGGGCTGGATGAATCCAAATTGTGCCAGCGCAACCTTCGCCCGGCGTGAAGCATCAAATTCCACAGGAAGAGTCACGAGATTGAACAACATGATGACTCCCCACGCCACCGCCATCGCCACGGCGATGGTTGGCAATGGAATCAAGCCGGTGGCAAAGCCGAGGATCGGCAGCAGCATGACCACATAATTCGCATAGCTGGTAATGCCCACCGACGCCATGCGCCAATGAAGCGGCTTGTAGGCTGCCGCGTGTTGAATCGCGTGACCGCATTCATGTGCCGCTACACCCAGCGCCGCCGGCGTGCGCCCGTGATAATTGTCCGGCGAGAGCACCAGCCGCTTATGAAGCGGATCGTAGTGATCACCGAGGATGCCCTGCCCCATCGCGATTTCGACGTCATGGATTTGGTTAAGACGGAGAATTTCCGCCGCGACATCCCGCCCAGTGTAGCCAGAGCGCACAGCACCTTGATTGTAACGGTGGTAAACCGATTTCACCCGCGCCGCCGCCCAGAGCGACAAGGCCATCGTTCCGATAAATAAAATCAAAAACATAATATTCCTGTTCTACCGGACCAAAGTAGGCCGGGGTTGCGCAGTCCACTAATACGCGTTTCCGAATGGACGCTTAGGTTAATCCGAAGCATCATGCCGCTCATGATGGAATGGCTGAACTATCACCACCTGCGCTATTTCTGGACCGTCGCCAAAGAAGGCAGCCTCGCCCGCGCCGCCGCCAAGCTGCACGTTTCCCAACCTTCCATTTCCGAACAAATCCGGGAACTCGAAGCGGTGTTGGGTGAAAAACTCTTCCGCCGCGAAGGCCGCAACAACGTACTCACGGACTCTGGCCAGATTGCCTTCAGTTACGCCGAGGAGATTTTTGCTTTGGGCCGCGAGTTGGTAAACGCCGTCAAGCAGCGCCCCGGCGCCAAGACCGTCCGCCTTTACGTCGGGGTGGCGGACTCATTCCCGAAGCTCATGACCCATGAAATTCTCAAGCCGGTCTTCGAGTTGCCGCAAGCCGTTCACGTCATTTGTCGCGAGGGCAAGATGGAAGACCTGCTGGCTCAATTGGTCGCACACCGGCTGGATATCGTGCTTGCCGACGAACCGGCTTCAAGTAGCACGAACTTCAAGACGTTCAATCACCCATTGGGTGAAACTGGCACGACCTTCTGCGCCGAAGCCAATCTGGCGGCGCGCTTGAAGAAAAACTTCCCCCAATCACTGCACGAAGCTCCGGCGTTGTTGCCGACGGAAAACACCAGCCTGCGTCGGGAAATCGAAACCTGGTTCCGCGAATTGGAAATCCGCCCGCGGATCGTGGCGGAATTTGAAGATCTCGCCCTGATGAAAGTCATGGCGGCCGAAGGGCGCGGGTTCATTGCACTACCCAGTTGGGCGATAAACGATGCCTTGGAACACTATAATTTCCGGACCATTGGCCACACGGAAAAGTGTCGTGTGCAATTTCACGCCATCACCGCAGAACGACGCATCGCCCATCCCGCCGTGGTGCAGATCACCAGCCAAGCCCGGCAACTCATCAAGGACTGAGCCGCACCGATGATCACTTGCGAAAATCTGACGAAGCGTTTCGGCCACTTCACCGCAGTGGATCATGTTTCATTTTCGGTGGCAAAGGGTTCGATCTTCGGTTTTCTTGGGCCGAACGGATCGGGCAAATCCACGGTTATCCGAATGTTATGCGGGCTGCTCGAACCAAGCGCCGGACACGCGCGCATCGCCGATTTTGACGTAGCGACACAGACGGAAGAGATCAAGCATCTCATCGGTTACATGTCCCAGAAGTTTTCACTCTACGATGAACTGACGACCCACGAGAACCTGAATTTTTACGGGCGGCTCTACGGCTTGCAAGGGGCGGCCCTTAAACAACGTTACGATGAACTCATCGCACTCACGCATCTCGAACCGTATCTGCATCGCCGCGCGGGCCTGCTCTCGGGCGGTTGGCGGCAACGACTCGCGATGGCGTGCTCGCTCGTCCACAAACCAACGGTGTTGTTCCTCGATGAGCCGACAGCTGGGATTGACCCGGTGGCGCGGCGCGAACTGTGGGATTTGCTGTTCGAGTTTTCCAGTCGCGGCATGACACTATTTGTCACGACACATTACATGGATGAGGCAGAACGTTGTTCGCATGTTGGTTACATTCACCTGTCCAAACTCGTCGTGTGTGGCGAACCGGATGATTTGAAGCAATTGCCCGTGGTAAATCCGCCAGACACGAAGCGCATTGACGTGACTTGCGATCATGTGACAACAGGCCTGCAAGCAATGCGACAACTGCCCGGCGTGCGCACCGCGACGGTGTTCGGACAATCCATGCATCTGCTCGTAGACAAGGGTCTGTCGGACGAACTCATCCACACAGAACTGGCAAAGCATAAGATTCCCAACGCCGACATCCGGCCCATCGCACCATCTTTGGAGGATGTTTTCGTGGCATTAACCAGCCACCGGAACGGAGATGCGAAATGAAGACACCCTTCCGCGGCTTCACCGCCATTCTTTACAAAGAATTCCTCGTAGTACTACGTGATCCGTTCACGTTGTTCTTCATGATGTTTCCGCCGCTGGTGGAAATGATCGCCTTCGGTTACGCACTCGACACGGATGTGAAGAACATGCGGACCATTGTGCTGGATGAAGACCGCACCGAGGAGAGCCGGCAATTGGTGAAGCAGTTTGAGAATACGGGAACATTCAAAGTCGTGGGCGAGGCGCAGAGTGTAACCGAACTCGCAGAACTCATCCGCCGCGGCAAAGCCTATGTCGGCATCCAAATCCCGCCCGAATTCACGCGAGATTTGCACGCCGGGCGAAGTGCCAAGTTTCAGGTCTTGGTGGATGGATCAAACTCCACCATCGCTTCTTCAGCGCTGAACACATCGTTGAACGTCGGCTTCTTGAATAGCATCCGGGCGCTGGGCGAGCGCTTTGGCCTGCGCGAAGTGCCGGTCGAGGTGCGCCCGCAAATCCTCTACAACCCCGAGATGCGCAGCCCGAATTTCTTTCTGCCCGGCGTCATCGGCATCGTGCTGCAGATCGCGACGACCTTCGCGACCGCCATGTCGCTGGTGCGTGAACGCGAGCGCGGCACGCTAGAGCAGCTCATGGTCAGCCCGTTGTCGCGCTGGGGATTGATGCTCGGCAAACTCGTCCCTTATCTGGTCATTGGCATGCTGATGAGCGTGATTTTGTTCACGCTGATGCGCTGGGTGTTTCACGTGCCGATCGCCGGTGACATCAACGCACTCATGATCGGAACACTCTTTTACGTGTTCGCTTTATTGAGCCTGGGATTATTGATTTCCACCCGCGCCCAGAACCAGATGCAGGCACTCCAGATGAGCATGATGTTCATCCTACCCAGCGTGTTCTTTTCCGGCTTCATCTTCCCACGCGAAACGATGCCCCAGATTTTTTATCTGATCAGCACGGTGATTCCGGCGACGTATTACATCGAACTGGAACGCGCGTTAATTTTGCGTGGCGCAAGCTTGAGCGACTTCTGGTTCAACCTCGTCGTGCTGGCCGGAATGGGCGCCGCTTTATTTGGATTATGCGTACTGCGATTCCGCAAGAAGATGGCATGACCGCAACACTCACTTCATCCCCGGCAAAACTGCGATCAACTCTCGCAACGTCATCGCTCGCCCCGCTTCTCCAACAAACGTCACAGTGTGCTGCCGCGAACCATCGGCAACGGTGACAGCATAAGTGAACAGGTCCGCGCCCACCTCGCCGGGAAGCCGTTCGGGCAGGTGGAAAAAATCCACGCGTTGCACCAGCAGTTCCACCGCCTTGCGCGCCGCCGCATCCAATTGGGCGGTCTCAACAGAGCCAAGGTCTTCAGTCAGGCCGGCGAAACCGCCGGTGCGGGTGGCGGAGATTTTCATAGGTGAAACAAGGACGACCCGAATGGTTTCGCCGTCGGGTCGTTTGCTCAAGCAGATTTTTACGCCATCACGAGCGCGACGTCCTTTCCTCCTCGCTAGCAACTGGCGTCATGCCGCGTCCAGACTTACCGCGTGAGTCAAAGGATTTCCGGAGCGCTTCAATCTCTTCCTCGATGGCTTCGGCGTCGCCGTTGAAGTCGGCGTGCTGCATCGTGCCGCAGCAACCGCAACGGTTTTGCGGACCTTTGAGAGTTTCATGCTGGGCCGCTTCGAGCGTTGCGCCTTTGAAGTCGGCGGTCAACGGCGTCGGCGACACCACCACCTCGCGCAATGTGAAGCGGTTGCGGATGAAGTTCCGGTATTGCACCGGCTTGCCGTCCGCGGCGCTGATGGCAAGCATCTGGTTCACCACGCTAGCGAACGAGGCATTGTTGGCGGGCGCGGCGATGATAGCGCGCAGCAGCAGACCACAGAGATACTGGCCCACGGCGAAAAGCGCCACGGCGTCGTCGGTCTTCATCGGTTTACGCTCAAACGCAAAGATATCCGCCAGCACATCATAGATGCCGCCGGTGAACACTTGCGAGAGCGCGTGAACTTCCGTCGAGACCTGACTCAGCTTCAGATCGTTGTCCGCGTTGCGCAATCCATTGGGTCGGCCGAGCGCGAGACCAAACTCCTCCGCGAGATCTGAGAGGAAAGTTCGGTCATGCAGATTGGCGCGGGTCTGTGCAATGACCGCTTCTACCTGATCAAATTGCGAGAGCGCCAGGAAGATGGCAGTCAGATCGCCGAAGGCTTCGTGCAACGCACCACTCTGTGGCGTGCTGCTGCTCATGATCCAGCCGGGTTTGAGGCCGTCGAGAATTGCGTGGCCGGTTTCATGTGCGACAATGTCGAACGAGCGACACGTGTAGAGGCGTTGCGCCGGCGAACTGCCCGGGCGGATAAAATCGCCAAACTTGAGCGCCTTGGCGCTGCGACTGTAGTAGGCGTTCATCGTATCCGGCAGGCCGTGCGGATAAACACTCAACGGATCGGTGTTCGTGCTGCTGTTCCAAGCCCACGGCAGCGCTGAGCTGCTCGAAAAGCTACTCACCGCACGTTGAAACATCGTAAGCGTCTGGCGCACGACGGCGAAGGTGTGCACGGAATCAAACGCATCCGTGCCGGGCGTCTGGATCAAATCCCCAAGCGCGTTCGGACTGACGGGCGGCAAGCCGACCGTGGAAATACGCGAGTCGCGTGGGCCGCTGACGGCGCGGCTGGGTAGATAGGCTTTGCGGATGCCGATCTCGGAAACCGACGGGTCCTGTTTCCACATCAGGACGCGCGAACCTTGAAGGACAGGAATCGGAATCGGAATCGGAATGGGCAAGGTAGGCTTCCCCGCCCCAACGGTGGCTTTCATGCTCTTCCGGTACGAACGGTATTCGCGGGTCGGCGTGGGAATGTAGCCGATGGGAAGGCAGTTGGATTCCGCCCGCGTCCGGCGGTTCTGGCTCTCTCCTGATCCGACGGTTTCAGTGAGCAGGTTTTCATTTTGGGTTTGGCTCATAACGGTTTTCCTTTGTGGTTGTCATGTGAACGGGTCTGTTTCGGAGGGCGGCAGGAGGGCGACCCGTTTTCCCGGAGGTGTTGCGCGCTGTCGCCAGTCGCTGGTCAGGCCTGTGGCTGCAAGACTTCGCCCGGAACGCGCCACGCAGCCGCAGTCACGGGTGAGCATCCAAAGTGGAGTCGGAAGAAAGTGCGACTGGTTTCCTCGGCTCGCCACGGAATGTTTCAACTCCGTTGCCATAAGACCAGCTCTCACCTTGAATCCTGTGAGAAGCAATTGCCACTGTCCGCGTCGAATTTCGCCACGTCAACCAGCCGAAGGGATAAACTTATTCACCGACACAAACGCACTGATGGGAATATTGCCAGCGCCAGCCCGCTCAAAAACACAACGTTTTGCAAATCTGCTGGCGCTTGGTTTTCATGCCTTTGAACCGACAAACTCAACCAGCCAGGCATCGGATTTCGACTCCGAAACCAAGACTTGTTCACCGATTTTGCCGTCTAAGGTTTTACCGGGAAATGGTCCCGGAATGAGAGTGGCTCACCCCTTGCAAGCCTGCTAGGCTGGCGACCGATGAGTGGCGTGAATGAAACGATCCCCAGTCTGAAGACGGTCTTGTGGCGAGGTATGCACCGACGATGCCCGCGCTGCGGACAAGGACCGGTATATAAACATTTTCTCCGCATGCATGATGACTGTTCCTCCTGCGGGCTCAAATTCATGCACGACCAGGGCGACCTGTGGGTTTACATCATCATTGTTGATCGAGCGCTGTTCATCCTGCCGCTAATCGGGATGTTGTATTTCAAGCTCTACAATCCCTACACCATCTGGTTCGTGCTGTTTGCCGTGGCCCTGATCGTGAGCTTGTTTGGAACGGTGCCACATCGCAATGCGATGTGCCTGGGAATTGACTATTGGGCTCGCCACAAATGGGGCGACCTCGCCCCCAAATCTCCGCCCTCGGAATCTGCGCCGCCCAAATGATCATGGCCGCGCGCCCTCAAGCCTCCCCTCCGCAACGACTCCGCCTGCGTGTCACCGCCGCGGCAGAACAACACATCCGTGCCGGACATCCGTGGGTCTTTTCCGATAGCGTTCGGGAACAGAATCGGACGGGCATGGCAGGCGAACTAGCAATCATCTTTGATCGGCACGACAAATTTCTCGCCGTGGGATTTTTTGATCCTGAATCACCGATCCGCGTGCGGATATTACATGTCGGCAAGCCGCTGAACATCGACGCAAACTTTTGGCACAACCGCCTGACCGCTGCGTTGCAGCGCCGCGAAGGATTGTTTGATGCGCGCACCACCGGTTATCGCCTCCTCAACGGCGAAAGCGACGGCTGGCCCGGCTTGGTGCTGGATCGCTATAACACAACGCTGGTGCTGAAGATTTACACAGCGGCGTGGGTGGAGCGGCTGGAGGAAATCACATCCTTGATTCGCGAGCGATTGCAGCCGGAACAAATCATCCTTCGCACCAGCCGAAATCTGGAACGGGAAGCGCCGATCCAAACCACCGGCAAATCCCTGTTCTCGAAACAGACCGCCTCGAGAGTCGGCGCTCCGGTTGTCTTCACCGAAAACGGCATCCGATTCGAAGCAGATGTGTGGAAAGGACAAAAAACCGGTTTCTTCCTCGATCAACGAGAAAACCGCCGTCTTGTTGAATCGCTCGCGCGAGGGCGCACGGTTCTTAATGCCTTCAGCTTCTCCGGCGGCTTCTCGCTTTATGCCGCGCGCGGCGGGGCGAAGTCCGTCACCGACCTCGACATCAGCAAACACGCGTTGGATTCCGCCCAACGCAACTTTGCGCTCAACTCTGGTGACGGCGTCATCGCGAATTGCCGACATGAGTCAGTACAGGCCGATGCCTTCGCGTGGCTCGCCGGCAATGAAAAGCGCACCTTTGACCTGGTCGTGCTCGATCCACCGTCACTGGCAAAACGCGAAGCCGAGCGTGCTGGCGCAATCCGCGCCTACGCCAAGCTGGCTGAATGCGGCATCAAGCACCTTGCCTCCGGCGGCATTTTAGTGGCCTGCTCTTGCTCGGCACACGTAACGGCGGAGGAATTTTTCCAAGCCGTGCGACAAGCGGCGCGCAGCTCAGGCCGACGTTTTACCGAGATGCAAACGACGCGACATGCACCGGATCATCACGCGAGTTTCACGGAAGCTGATTACTTGAAAGGCATCTATCTGCGCGGCTGATGCACGACATCATGTGCCCATACGTAATTCAGCCTTGAAATACGCGTCCGCTTCAGGCGAAATGCACCCCACGGCGATATGGAATTAGCTGACATCTTGACCAAAGAACAAATCCTCACGGATTTGCAAGCCGCCGACCGTTGGCAGGCGATTGACGAGTTGATCAACAATCTCGTCGCCACGGGCAAAATCCAGGCGGAACACCAGGCTGCCATCGCCGAAGTGGTCAAGAAGCGCGAGAAGTCCATGAGCACGGGAATTGGCTTCGGCATCGGCATCCCCCACGCCTCCACTGCGTTGATTCCAGAAGTGGTCGGCGCGCTGGGCCGCTCCAAGAAAGGCATCAACTTTGACGCCCTCGACAATCAGCCGGTAAACCTCGTCATGCTGTTCCTCGTGCCGCAAGGTCAGTTCCAGAAACATCTCCACACCCTCGCCAACATCGCCAAGATCCTCCATAAAAATGAATTTCGGCAGGCTTTGTTGGAAGCTCCGGATGCCGAAACCATGCTCCAGATCATCAAGGATCACGGGAAGAAATAATTTCCTCCGTACTTTGCTGCTGGTTTTTCTCCGTGCCCATTCGTGTCCTTCCGTGGTTAAATGATTTCCGTGCTGCCGCATAAACAAATCGAGTCGCGTCTCCAACAAGCTGTCCAAGCGGTGTTGCCGGACGCGGATGTCTCCGCCGTTCTCGTCCGTCCATGCGATCCCAAGTTCGGCGATTACCAATCCAACGCGCTTATGTCCGTGGCCAAGGCGCGCAAACTGAATCCTCGCCAGCTGGCCACCGATGTCGTCGCCAAGCTCGATGTGACAGAGTGGTGCGAGAAGGTGGAAATCGCGGGGGCAGGCTTCCTGAATTTTCGGCTCAAACAAGCGGCACTGTCCGGCACGCTGCAGGCAGCGGTGCGCGGTGAACACTTATTTTTCAGCAAAGCCGCGGCCCCGCGCAGCATCGTCGTGGACTTCAGTTCTCCCAACGTCGCCAAGCCGATGCACGTCGGGCACATCCGCTCCACCGGCATCGGCGATGCCTTGCAACGCATCCTCCGCCTGCTCGGCCATCGCGTCGTGACGGACAATCACATCGGTGACTGGGGCACGCAGTTCGGCAAGTTGTTGCTCGGCTGGAAACAGATTCTGGATCGCAAGGCGCTGAATCGTGATGCCATCGCCGAACTGGAACGGCTTTACAAGGTCATCAATGCCGAGTGCGATGCGAAGCCCGAGCGTTTGGAGGAAGCCAAACAGGAACTGGTGAAACTCCAGGCAGGTGATGCGGAAAACATTGCCGTCTGGCAGGAGATGATCCGCCTCTCTCAGGTGCAGTTCGACACGATTTACGGGCGGCTCGGCGTGAAGTTTGACGTGACGCTGGGCGAAAGCTTTTACAACCCGCAGCTCAGCGCCGTGGTGAACGATCTATTGCAACGCGGCATCGCCAAGGAAAGTGAAGGCGCGGTGGGCGTGTTCAGCGATGGTTCGTTGCCGCCGAAGGAAGATGTGTTCCTCGTCAATCGCGACGGCGAATGGGTCGCCGATCCCGCGCTGGTGCGCAAGAGCGATGGCGGTTTCAACTACACCACCACCGACCTCGCAACGATTGATCATCGGCTCAAGACGTGGGCGCCGCAGGAGATCGTCTATGTGGTGGATGATCGGCAGAGTGGACATTTCAAGAAACTGTTCGCCACGTTTGCCCGCTGGCAGCCCGAGGCAGTTAAACATACAAAGCTGGTTCACGTCGGCTTCGGGAAAATTCTCGGCGAAGACGGCAAGCCCTTCAAAACGCGCAGCGGCGACACGGTGAAACTGGGCGAATTGCTCGATGAAGCCGAGGAACGGGCCTTTCAGGTGGTTTCCGCAAAGAGCGCTGAATTGCCAGAAGCCCAACGCAAGGAAATTGCCCGCGTCGTCGGACTGGGAGCAGTGAAATACGCCGATCTGCTGCCGAATCGCCAGAGCGATTACGTGTTCAGTTGGGACAAAATGCTGGCTTTGAGCGGTAACACTGCGCCTTACCTGCAATACGCCTACGCGCGGATCAAAAGCATCTTCCGCAAAGCAGAAAAGGAAGGCGTCAGCTATCAGCCGTCCGCCATCAACTTGAGTCAGCCGGCGGAACTTGCGCTCGCCAAGCATCTATTGAACTTTGGTGGTGTCCTCGAAGCCGCGGCAGACGAGTATCGGCCCAACTTCATCTGCACCTACCTGTTTGAACTCGCCGGACACTTCACTTCGTTCTACGAAAACTGTCCCGTGCTCAAGGCCGAATCGGCCGAAGTGCGCGCCAGCCGTCTCGCGCTGTGCGATCTCACCGCGCGCGTGTTAAAGCAAGGTTTGGAAGCGCTCGGCATCGAAGTGCTGGAGCAGATGTAAGTATTTTACCGGACCACCATCCAATCCAGCACTGAGATACCGAGGTGTAGTTTTTCTCCACCTGTTAAATCTGCGCCACCCATGAACATGTGGCATTGGAGATTTTTTTAATGATTTTGCAGTATTGCAGATTACTGATAGGCTCGGCACCAGCTCTGCTTAACTTGCTCCCAAGTTACAGAACACGGTAACTAAACCAGACTCCTAAAAACTCCTAAAGACGTAAACCAGTCATGAACAAAATACTCTTCCTTAAAAAGGAAACTCTGATGCTCACTTTGGCGATTTCAGTCATCGCCAGCGAAGCCTCGGCGCAATCCTTTACTTCAACCTACGATTTCGCCTCAGTCACGACTTCCTCAGGCTTAACTGATCCCACCACGCCACCAACGGCAACAGGCGTGACTTTTGGATCATTTTCCGCAGTGGGTTATTTCGGCAGCCCAAATGCCTCGGCTCGCTTTTCTTTCACCACCAACGCGCTCGGCGGTATCAATGGCGACAATAACTTCGCCAATTTTACAGGTGCACTTGATTCGACCAAATACTTTGAAGTGACTCTTACGCCACTGGCGGGATACACCCTCAACGTTGATTCGATCGGGTTTACGATCCAACGCTCCGGCACTGGTATCCGCAGCTATGCGGTGACGTTCCAGCTTGGATACTTATGCCGCCAATTTGCCGGCCAGCATCAGCCCGGCAAACGCAAACCTCGGAGTTGGTGCAAACAATGACTTTCAATATTTGCTGGATGCAAATAGCAATGCCCAGAACGGCAGTCTCGTGACCTTAAATTCATCGTACGATTTGCTTTCTGCGCCCGTAACGTTCCGGTTCTATGGCTGGAACGCGGAAGGCGGTGGCGGTACCTTTAGTATCGACAACGTAACTTTTAACGGATCGGTGACGGCTGTCCCCGAACCTTCCGCCATGGCCATCGTCGGTGGTTTTGGGATGCTCGGCTTATTCATGGCCGCCCGGCGCCGCAACTAAGCACGGCCCCAGGTAAATTTCAGATCACACATCGTTCACTTCCGGTGGTAGCCTCAATGCTGGCTGCCACCGGAAGTTTGTTTTTGGCTGGATCGCGCTAGCCGCCAAATCACCCGAATGAGTCACTGACGTCGCCCGTCCAACGCGGCAAGCTGTTTGCAAAACCGAATCTGCCATGCGCGTCATCAACTTTATTCTCTCCAGTATCGTCGGCTTGAGCCTGCTACTGGCAGCCACTTTTGCTAAGGCGGAATTCCAGCCAGGCGAAGTCTGGCTGGATGTTGCGGGCCACCCCATCCAAGCGCACGGCGGCGGCGTAATCGTCCGCAGTAATGTCTTTTACTGGTATGGCGAAGATCGCACGCCCGGCGGACGTGGCGCGGTGGCCTGTTATGCCTCCACCAATCTCTCCGATTGGAAACGCGAAGGCGTGGCGTTGTCGCGGGACGCGTTACCCCGCACTGCCGGACGCGGCCTGTTTGTTGAACGCCCCAAGGTGATCTTCAATGCACGCACCGGCAAATACGTCATGTGGATGCATCTGGAGCAACGCGGCTATCGTTACGCCCACGCCGGGATTGCCACCAGTGACAACGCGCCCGGCCCGTTCACCTTTGTCCACGCGATCCGCCCCATCACGAACGATTTTAATTTTGCCCCCGACGATGAGCTGCAGCAAAAACAACTGGGCGGCACGTTCCGGGATATGAACCTGTTCGTGGACGACGACGGTCGGGCCTACACGTTTTACGCGTCCGAAGGAAACTGGACGATGTACGTTGTGCGGCTGAACGAGGATTACACCGGCCCGGAACTGCCCGCCGTGGAAAACAAAACCTGGGCACGTCTCTTCATCCGGGACATGCGGGAAGCGCCCGCGCCGTTCAAACACAAGGGTCGCTACTACGTCATCACTTCGGCCTGCACCGGTTGGAAACCGAACCCGGCCGAGTATGCCTCAGCCGACCACATTCTCGGACCTTGGAAAAAACACGGCAATCCGTGCTTCGGCCCAGAGGCAAAGACTACTTTTAATTCCCAAAGCACCGCCGTGCTACCTGTGCCGGGGCGGGCAGGCCAGTTCATTTTCATGGGCGACCGCTGGAAACCGGAAAATCTCTCCGACTCCCGCTACATCTGGTTGCCGTTCACCCTCAAGCCCGACGGCGACTTCGCCATTGCATGGCGCGAGCACTGGAATCTCTCCGATTTACCCGCCCAGTAAAAGCGTTCACAGCCCTTTCGCCACACGGCGGAAGTGATGCCCCAAGATCGCCAGCTCGATCGCCTCACGGAACTGCGCCGGGCGCTTGATCAGTGTGCTCCAAAAGAACCGCCAGTACGCCACGCGCCCGCGATACCAGACGCCCAGCAACCAGAATGATTTCAGGAACGCGCCGAAATCCGCCCACGACAACCGCAGGTGGGGTCGCCCAGCGGGCCGATGATGCTTCAGGAACGTCCGGATACGTTGATAATACGCCTGCGGCTCATAAAGCTGCTTCATCAAGTCGCGATAACCGGATTCGAGAAAATCGCGATTCAGCATCGGCCGAAAATTCATCGTCGCATCGGTATTATTGCCGGAACTCTTGGTCTCCAAGCGGCCTTCGCGTTGCAATCTTTGATACAACCGGGTTTTCGGCAACGCATTCAACAGGCCGACCATCGCCGTCACCACGCCGGAGCGTTGGATAAACTCGAACTGCCGCTTGAAGATGTCTTCCCGGTCGCTGTCGAACCCCACGATGAACCCGCCCATCACCTGCAAGCCGTCCCGCTGCAACGTCTGCACCGCCGCCACCAGATCGCGCCCTTGGTTCTGCACCTTGTGACACTCCGCCAGCGCAGCCGCATCCGGAGTTTCGATCCCCACGAACACCTTGCGGAAACCCGCCGCAATCATCAACGCGCGCAACTCGGCATCGTCCGCCAGATTGATCGACGCTTCCGTCAGAAAACCCAGCTCCGGCTTGGTGCGCTCGCGCCACGCGATCATTTCCCGCAACAGCTCCCGCGTCCGCACCTTGTTGCCAATAAAATTGTCATCCACCAGGAATACCATGTCTTTCCAACCCTGCTCCCGCAGGAGCTCCAGTTCTGCGATCACCTGTGCTGGCGATTTCGTCCGCGGCGTGCGCCCGTTCATCACAATGATGTCGCAAAACTCACAATCAAACGGACACCCCCGCGAGAATTGCACCGCCATCGTCACGTATTGCTGCAGATCAATCAGATCCCAGCGTGGCACGGGCGACAATGCCATGCTCGGCCGGGTCGTCGCTTGATACATTTTTTTGACGCAACCCGCCTCCAGGTCAGCGACCAGTTGTGGCATCAATTCTTCTGCTTCCCCCAGCACAAAATGTTGAATCTCTGGAAACGACTCGTGCCCCGTCGTGAACAACGGGCCGCCTGCAATCACCCGTTTCCTTAGTGCCGCGCACCGCGCCACCACCTCGCGCACCGACGCCTCATGTACCAACATGGCACTGATCATCACCACATCGGCCCCGCGCAGATCGGCATCCGTCAACCGCGTCACGTTCAGGTCCACTACCTTGAGCGTCCACGCACGCGGCAGCAGGGCCGCGACCGTAAGCAGTCCGAGCGGCGGGAATGTGGACTTTTTGGAAACGAACCGCAGCACATGTTTGAAACTCCAGAACGTGTCCGGCGTACGCGGACTGATGAGCAGAACATTCATAACGACTTGAGCCGCGACCACAAATCTGTGGCCACGCCCCGAACCTACGGTCGTGCGCCGGAAGTCACCAAGCGCAAAAGCTCCTCCTTTTTCAAGCGTGGCTATTCAGCCGGTTAATGGTCACTTCGCGGGTGCTTCTATGCACCTGACCTTCGCGCGACGATCCGGCGGCGTTGGTATTTCTGTGTTAGATTAACCCACCAAATCCAAAGCCTATGAAACGCATCTTCATTTCTCCGGACACAGCAGAGTTGGGTCTGCTCCGGAATATTTTGCAACACGCCGGGATCCGCTGTGTGGAACTCAATGAACACCTGGCCCAAACCCTGCCTGTGACTGTGTTTCAGGCCGAGCTGTGGGTGGAGGAGGAATCCGATTACGACGAGGCCGTCGCGCTCACCCGCCAATGGGTAAATCCCGATCCAGTGACAGGCTCGTCGTGGACTTGTTCCCGCTGCGGGGAAGAACTCGGGGCACAATTCGGCAAATGCTGGAAATGTGGCACCCGCCGGGACACGCCCCCACCGCGCCTCCACTGACCAAGACTTCTTGGAGCCAGGATAAACAGGATTTAATCCTGCATAATCCAGTCAATCCGGTCTGAATTAACGCGCCCCCTGTAAAATCGCGCGGCACAAATTGCCGGTTTGGGGCTGGCATCCGACTGGCTATGGAGGAATCGTCACCGAAACATAATGCGTGGAGAGGACATCACGAGGATGAAACGTGCGGTGGCCGCCCGGACTTTGTAGCCGTTTCTTCCGCCTAAAGCTGTCGCGGGTGCCGACGAGAATGCCCTCCGCACCCACTTCTTTCCTGACACCCTCAGCGGCGCCCTAGCCCTGCGTCTGAATTGGTCGGCAACATTTTAGGATCGGAGACAAATGCCGCCGCCGCGGGATGAGGCTCCGCCATCTCGGGCGCAACCTGGATAAAGAAGTAAGCGATCATTCCGACAAAACCACCCAGCACCAGCACCAATACAACGGCGAACTTGATCCGCGCCCCCCATGCGTGCCGCGTGGGGTGTTTGCCGGGAGCCGTATGCGTGGCTGAACTGGCCCGCGGCAGGACAAAGAATCCCGGATAATCCGCCGACACTTCACTGGGATTGCCGAAGAGAATATTCCTGCGCCCCCGTGCCGGTGTCGGGGTCGCCGCGAGCCGCGCTCTGCTGCCACTGGTTGCCCCGCGCGCTTCATGCCGGGAGATTGTTGCTCCTAACACCCAGCGTCAAGCCTCTAGTCCCCAGAGACGGCAGACGTCAAAACAAACGCTGCGTTGACCTTTACGCTTCAGAAATCGTTGAACGACGGGACGGCGGCATCGGCCTTGATCGAGCGGTCGGTCGACTGAAGACTTTGACCAAAGGCTGCGTGCGCGTCATCGCGATCTTTAGCAATCGATCGGCGGGCAGGCGGTGCTTTCACCGCCCGGGCTTTGGACTTGTCAGCTGCGGTTTTAGCCGGAACTGAAGCCACCCGCCCCGTCGCAGCACCGGTGACCAGCGCCTGCAATTGCGCGGCCATGTCCTGCAAGGTGGCCGCCTGCGCATTCAATTCCTCGGAGGCTGCCGCGTTTTCTTCGGCGGAAGAAGCACTGCCTTGCGTCACCTTGTCCATCTCACAGACCGCCTGATTGACCTGAGTAATACCCTGGTTCTGTTCGGCACTGGCCGCAGCAATTTCTGCAATGACCTCGTCTATCTTGCGGGCCTTTTCCACAATTTCCCCCAACCCCTCGGCGACCTTGGTGCTGAGTTGAACGCCCCGCTGGCTTTTCTGGATGGAATCCTCGATCTGATTGGCCGTCTCCTTGGCCGCTTGAGCACTGCGTTGCGCCAAAGCGCGGACTTCGTCCGCGACGACGGCGAATCCCATGCCGGCATCCCCGGCGCGCGCCGCCTCGACTGCGGCATTCAACGCCAGCAGATTGGTTTGGAACGCGATCTCATCAATGGTCCTGATAATCTTGGCGATGTTATCGCTGGAAACCTTGATGTCATCCATGGCTTGAGACATGGCCTGCATGTCTGCGGCCCCGGTATCGGCGGCCGTGCGGGTGTCATTGCCAAGCTGCTTGGCGATTTGCGCATTTGAGTCAGTGCGCTTGATCATGCTGGCCATTTCTTCCAAGGACGCACTTGACTCCTCCAGCGAGGCCGCCTGTTCGCTCGCGCCATCGGCCAGCACCTGACTGGTCGCAGAAACCTGACTGGCAGCAGCCGCAACCTGACTGGAGCCATCCGTCAACGCTCCGGACAGGCGATTCAAAACCCGGCCCAAGCTGATGACGATGACGCTCGCAAAAGTCACCCCGATCAGGATGGCAGTGAGGGACACACTCGTGACGAGCAGGTCCGCGCGGCTGAGCAAAGTGTTGCTGGCATCCGATGCCGCTTTGCCGCGCTTGTTGTTATACTCAATCAAGTCCTGACAGGCTTTTTGATACACCTCAAAGGCGGGGCGCAAGGAACTCTTGTTCAAAGCCATTGCCTCATCGACCTTCCCATCATGACTCAAGGCCAGCACCGGGCCGCGGGCCTTGATGTATTCCTGCCGCGCCGTCTTGAGCGATTCAAAATGTTGCCGATCCTCCTGCTGGGCGATGGTCCTTTCATAATCATCCAGGGCTGCTTGCGCCTGCGCTTTGAAACCCTCGATCTTCTCCTCAAACGCCTTCTTTTCCTCCGGCGCTTTGGCGAGGAAATGTCGTAAGACATTGATCTGGATCTCAGCCGCCACCTTCTCAATCTCGGCCGCCGCACCCAGTCCGGGCAGCGCATCTTCGGTAATAACCTGCTGATGCTCTTTCACCGCCTTGAGCATGACTTTGGAAGTCACTGCCACGGCGGCAAACATTACCAGAATGACGGAGAAGCCGACGGTGATGCGTTTACGAATCGTCCAAGAATTCATAGTTGAGGAATGTGATGGTTGAGTTGGGGGTTGGGGATTTCCGCGGAGCGAAAAATTAAAAGGCGGGCCATTCAGTCAGAATTACAAAACTGTGGCACGACGCCGGATTGGTGGCGGTTGTCATGGTAATGCTCAAACTACAACTGTGGCGACACACTCGGCTGCAACATCTGTCTTTTAGATGACAAGATCTGCAGCACAAAAACGGCGCTCCCCCACTTCATCGGCTCGACTCGAATAAACTTAAGCGCCCCGCAAACACCCCAAACCGTTCCGCGCCCGAAAGATAAGCCCCCAGCCAACCCTCCAGCCCCCGATCCCAAGCCCCGCTCCCCCACCCAACTCGGGCCAATCCTGCATGGACAAACCATGACTGATTTGAATAATCGTCCCCCTGATTGTTGCCTATGTGTCGCGTTCAGAAGCTGGGGCGGGGAAAACTTTTATCGTGGTGGCATGGTTTCCGGAGGCTGGGATGCATCGGATTATTATCCCTGCTCTTGCCGCCACTGGCCGCCGCCAACACCCCGCCCGTCGCCAACCCGGACTCCTTCACCACTGCAGAAGATCAACCCCTCATCATTCCGCTCGCCGCTCTGCTGGCCAACGACACTGACGCGGATGGCGACACATCCACAGTCGTCTCCTTGTTCGTCGGCGGCCTGAACGGCACCATCACCTTCGGGGTCAACAACGACATTTACATCACCCCCAGCACCAATTTCAACGGCGCGACCTCCTTCACCTATTACATCTCCGACAACCACGGCGGCACCGCCAGCGCCACCGTCACCATTGTCGTCACCTCCGTCATTGATCCCCCGATCAATCTCCCACCCACGACCGCGACCATCGCGGAAGACACCCTGACACCGCTCACCGGACTGGGCGTGCAAGCCGTGGATGCAGGCATCGAAAAACTCACCCTCACCGTGACCGTAAACCTCGGCAAACTCTTCCTCACCGGCGGCCCGGCCAACCTGACCGGCAGCGGCACGAGCACCCTGACCGTTTACGGCACCCTGCCGCAGATCAATGCCGCGCTCACCAACCTCGTGAAGTTCCTGCCCCCGACCAACTATTCCGGCAGCGTCACCCTCACCATGAGCACCACCGATCACGGCAATCTGGACGGCACCGTGCGCACCGACACCGACCTGCTCCCCCTCACCATCACGGCGGTCAACGACGACCCCATCGCCGCAAACGACTATTTCACCACCGGCAAAAATCAGCTCCTCATCATTCCGTTCGCCGCTCTGCTCGCCAATGACACCGACGTGGAGGGCGACACCCTCACAGTCGTCTCCTTGTTCGTCGGCGGCCTGAGCGGCAACATCTCCCTCGGCGGCAACAACGACATTCACTTCCTCCCCAGCACCAACTTCACCGGCGCGACCTCCTTCACCTATTACATCTCCGACAACCACGGCGGCGCCGCCAGCGCCACCACAACCCTCCTCGTGGCCAACCGTCCCACCCTCACCACACCCGGCTTCGACCGCGGTCGTTATCAATTCAATCTCCTCGGCGAGATCGGCACGAAATACCAGATCCAGACCTCCAGCAACCTCGTCCACTGGACTGAATGGCAGAGCGTCACCCCGCTGGCCACCAACACCCCCCTCACCGACGCCACCGCCAGCAGCGCCCCCCGCCGTTTCTACCGCGCCATGCTCGTGCCGTAATCCCGGAGGGCGGAGCGCCGTGCCGCCCCAATCAACATCCGATTTCTTTGGCTTGGGGTTCGGGTTCAGACAATATCCGCACAACCTCCCGCAAAGATTGGCCAGCCTGCGAGCTGATTGCTGCCGATAATAATCACCATGCGTCTTGTCGTTTCAATCGCAGCGGACCGTGAACTCAGACTGAAGGCTGAACCCCAGATGGATGTGCCCTACTGGGTGCAATGCGAAAAATACCGCACCATGGCCCGCTTCGCGCCGGACCATAAATGGCATACCCTGATTCAGGATGCAGAGATCACCGATCCCGTCTTAGATTTTTTCCTGCCCTAGCCAAAGCGTCGGAAAGCTCAAACCTCGCGCCGCCCTATCCAATACCGATTCCTTCGGAGGGCGGAGTTCCACGACGCCCCAATCAACCACCCAATTGTTTGGTTTGGGTTTCGCAGCGCTCAACCCTCCGATTTCCAGCGCCCGCGAATCCGTTGAATCAATCTCGCCTCATTGGCTTCCCTTTTGATGGGTTTGCCCGTGGTGGCCCGCCGCAAGGCATGTTCCCAGATCCGCACCACCCGCCAACCGGATTTCCGCAACGTTCGCGTCACCAAAACATCCCGCCGCTTGTTAGCGTTGAGTTTCTTCCGCCAGAATGCGGCGTTGTTCTTGGGCTTTGTCCCGTGCTGCGGACAACCATGCCAGAAACAACCATCCACAAAGAGTGCGAGCCGCACCTGCCTGAACACGAAGTCCGGCCGCACGCGGAAGCTACTGGTAGGGCGGCGTTGCTGCGCCGCCTCGAAGTTTGGGCCGCGCGGCAACGCGGCCCTACCTCGGATCTCCACCTGCCGCCGCCAGCCGGAAATACCATGCGCGCGCAACAATTTCGCCAGCGCCAGTTCCGTGTCCTTGTTCCCGCGCCCGCGAATCCGGGACATTACTGCCGACCGTTTGCGTTTGGAAAAGACATCAGCCATTTGTTTTCAGCCACAGATAAACACAGATGGGCACAGATGCAATGGCCACAAAAGAACCCAAAGCGCGCGAAAGCATTCCCCCTCTCCGCCTCGATCGGGGAGAGGGCCGGGGTGAGGTGTCGAATTCATTTAACCACGAAAGACACGCATCACACGAAAACCTAGCGTGCCCAGCTCACACCTCTACCGTCTCTACGGCTTCGTAGAGCGCGTTGATGTTTTTGGAGGCGACGCGAAACTGGCTGCGCTTCTTAGCTTTTGCTTTGTCCGTAGACGCGTTCTCCAGTTTGATGCCCGGATCGTAATAGACCGCCCCCGAGGCGAACGCCCGCAGCAACCGCAATGAATCCGTCCGCTCCGCCAGCCGCACCTTGTGACCGTAGGCGTATTGCCATCTGGGTTCGGTTTGGCGTTTCGACGGCACATAAACCGCCTTCGCGTGCTTGTGTGACCAATGCTCCAGAATCTTTCGGAATGACCACGAGGCAGCCACCTCACCCGCGTCACTCACCAGCGCAATCTGCCCGTCAGCGTTTGTGATCTTTCCCTTTGTTGCATCATAACCAGCCAACTGCAACGTCAACCCGGTAGGCGGACAACGCACACCCACGACATGCCGACCGCCGAAATTGAGCCGGTCAGAACGCCCCTTCTTGTCGGCATAGCCAAACTTGTGGATGAATTCCTCCACGTCTGCGTCCTTGTAAAAGCCACCGTCCGGTTCGGGCGTCATCATGGTGATGGGCTTGGCGGATTCGATGCGCTCGAAATCTTCCACCGCATACTGCTTGACCTCCCACCCGAAAAAATCCGGTTCTGCATCGCTGTTTTTGGGAATACCCAATTCCGCTTCCAACGTGAACCCGCCACATTGCGGGGCGGTGCAAGGTTTCAACTGCCCGTCCGAATCAAGCTGCTTGGAATCAATCCAGCCCAGACCGTGAACACGGTGCAGCTCGGCAAGCAATTTCGCGCGGGAATCCTGCGTGGTTGGAATTGTTGGCAGTTCAAGCTGGATAAACACACCATGAGTCGGCTCGTGTAACTTCGCTCTAAACTCACGTGCAATTTCTGAATTTCCACCAACGACCAAGCCCACAACTCGCCGCGTCGGCGTAACGCCAAGAAAGAGAATCCGGCCGGCCGACCTTCCCGCCATCAAATCTGACGGAGGTTCGGCACAGCCTTTCAGGAATCCGGAGAACCGGACTTCTGGATACTGCGGATAGAGAATGAACTGCGCTCCGGGTGCGTCTGCGACTTCGGCATTGGCCAAGAGCCAGCCGAAACTCAGCTTTGCCTTGAAGATTGGATTCTTTGCGCTGCTGTC
Source organism: Verrucomicrobiota bacterium (assembly GCA_049840435.1). Taxonomy (GTDB): domain Bacteria; phylum Verrucomicrobiota; class Verrucomicrobiia; order Limisphaerales; family JADLHS01; genus JADLHS01. Next base: position 256,001 of record JASGKY010000042.1, read on the forward strand.
TGCGAAAATGCCGGTGTTCGGGAAAAGATTCAGCGCTTGAAAGTCAGGCCCGAAATAAACTTGGTTCTTCGAGTTGTCATTTTCGGCAAGCGGCTTTGCGTAGAGCTTGGTGCATCCAGCTTGGACATAAAGTGATTTAAGCTGGAGAAGATTCATGGGCTACGCCTTTTGTTTTGCTTTCGCTCTGCCGTAACTCACTTGCACCGCCTTTCGCTTGGAAGCATCTGCATTTGCTCTGTCCTCCATTGCAAGTATTAGATCAGGCCGGTAATTCAATGGTCGTCGAAGCGTTGCGAGGACTTCTTTTGCTATGCGTTCGACCACAGGAACGACGACTGAATTTCCAAACTGTTTGTAAGCTTGGGTATCAGAGACGGGAATCTTGAAATCTTTGGGATAGCCCATGAGTCTTGCGCATTCGCGTGGCGTGAGGCGGCGTGGATTCTTTCGTGGGCCTTGTGAGATCAAAATCTCAGAACCATCTTTGTAGTAACGTGCGCTCAAAGTCCGGGTCGTATCTTTGCCCGTAACCAAACCAAATCCAAAACCATTGCCTGCCGCTTTGTGTTTCGCGGCGTAGGCTTGGAGATAATTCCAGAGGTGATCGGTAAGCGTGTATTTCTCAGGCACATTGTCTTCGAGGATAGATTCAAGCTTAGGCCCTTCCGCCGGGAATTCCGGGAATTCAAACCCACGGCGTTCTTTGAAGCCGACGAGAAAGATGCGTTCGCGGTGCTGGGGCACGACGCTTCGCGCATCAATGACTTTATAGTAAACGGTGTAACCGAGAACTTCTTTCAGCGTGTCGTAAATGACCTCAAAGGTGTGACCTTTATCATGACTGCGAAGGTTCTTCACGTTCTCCAACACGAACGCGGCGGGTTGGTGGTGCTTTATGATATCCGCAAGCGTGAAGAAGAGGTTGCCCTGTTCCAAATCCTCGAAGCCGTGCTTTTTGCCGAGGCTCAGTTTCTTGGAGACGCCCGCAATGCTAAAGGGTTGGCAGGGAAATCCGGCACACAGAACATCGTGCTTGGGGATATCATCGAATTCCACAGAGTGAATGTCGCCCTTCGGGCGCTCGCCGTGATTGGCTTCATAGGTAATTTGCGCCTGCTCGTTCCAGTCGGAAGAAAAGACGCATTCACCGCCCGCACGCTCAAAGGCGTAACGAAAACCACCAATGCCACAGAACAGGTCAATAAATCGAGGTTTGTCGTGAGTTCCGCTTACTCGGTAAGAAGGGGATTCATCCTTCAGGATTGCTGATTTATCAGGGCGACGTTTAGTCACGCTTCCACCCCTTTACAGAGTTCCGCTGTGGTCAGACCCAACGCCTTGGCGATTCGGGCGACGTTTTTGATTCCGGGATTGCGCAAGCCGCGTTCGATACCGCTGATGTAGGTCTGATCAAGGCCAGCTTTCTCCGCCAAAATTTCCTGGGAAATATCCAAGTGCTCACGCTGCTTGCGCAGGTTCGAGCCAAGTTTCAGGAGCACTGAGTCACGTTTCGACATGACTCATAGTCTATAAACCTCGCCGGGAATGTTTATTGCCGATGAGTCATAATCCATTTTTGCTAAAACACCTCCCTAAGGTCTATGGACTATCAGCCAAGTTGCAGGCTGCCCCCAGCGCCAGCGGCGCGACATCTTTGTAGAAAAACCCGCCTCCTAAATTATCCAGCCCCGCTAGGGGCGACATCGGCGCGCAATCATCCGGCGATGGTAAACTGTGATTCTGGCCATATGCCGCTCCTCACGGAGCTGGGAAATCATTTTGCGTTGGTTCTACAAAGATACCGCCCCTGACGGGGCTGGGATTTCACGGCGCTTCCGGATATTGAGTCCGAGGGCAGAAAGGGTTTTGTCACGTTTCGACATGACTCATAGTCTATAAGTCTTACAAAGAATGTTTATTGCCGATGAGTCACAATCCGTTTTCGCGAAACTGCGGCAAAGGTCCACGGACTATCAGCCAAGTTGCGCAGTGGAAGCGGACGGGGCGGCGGGGCGTGACTCCGGGCGGCGGGTTTCTGCGGACTGAAGGCCAAGACCGGAACACCGGAAGTCAAAGGGTCGCCCCGAAACCGGATTTGGTTGGCCTGATCTGCTGGTTCGGCCCTGCTTCCCGGCAGATCGTTCCGCCCGACTGACATTTCGTTCCACCGATTTCCCGGTTTGTTCCACCGGTCGCTCCTTTCGGTGAACCGATGCGCCGGTTCGGTCCGCCGCTCGGGCAGTTTGTTCCGCCGCCCGGGCGTTCCGGTCCAACTAAATGGCGGGGTGTTCCCCCTTGCCGCCATTTCGGTCCACCGCTTCATTGCTCAGGTCCACCGACTTGTCGTTTCGGTCCACCTTCCCGGCCTCTCGACCTACCGATTCGTCGCTTCGGTCCACCGATTTATTGTTCCGGTCCACCGACATGACCTTTCGGTCCGCCGATTTTGTATTTCGGTCCACCGACTTGTCATTCCGGTCCGCCGCTTTCTCATTTTGGTCCGCCGATGTGTCCTTCCGGGGGCCGGGGCTGGCGATCGGGGAGGGCGCGGCCGCTTCCAGTTTTTCTACACCTGCATATTCATGTGTATGATGTTGGTGCAAAAATAAGGGGTTTTGCGCCGAAAACCGGGTTGGCACGGCTTAGGCAGGCCAGTTTCCCGTCCGGTCAACGGCGGGGCGTGCTGCGTAAGTGGTTCGGCACGGGTCGTTGAGAGGTCCGGGCCAGACGTAACTCCCCATCCACAAAAACAACGCCCGGCAGCGGTGTGTACTGCTGTCGGCACAACCAGAAAGAAAAACAAATGAGCAAAGTGAAGATCGGTCTGGATGGCTTGTCCGTGCCAGACAAAATCGTGTATGGCGACAAGTTGACGGAGGCGCTCCGCGACAATCCCGCCTATCCCGATGGCGCACCGGAGGTGACGGCGCTGGAAACGGCCACGACCACCCTGCGCAACCAGAAGACGGCGGCAGATACGGCCCGGGCCGCCGCCAAGTCGGCCACCTCGTTGCAGGATGATGCCGCGGCGGCGTTCGACGTGGTGGTCACCAATGTGGCCGGTTACGTGCAGAAGGCCAGCGCCGGCGACAAGGCGAAGATCGAGTCCGCCGGTTTCGGCGTCTGCGCGCCACCCGCGCCCCCGAGCATCCTCCCCGCCCCGACGGACGTGCAGGCGGTGGCGAGTGAGTTCGCCGGTTGCGCGGACTTGAGCTGGCAACTGGACCGGGACGCGCGGTTGTTCCTGATCGAACGCGCCGAGGATGCGGCGGAACTGGTGTTCCGGCAGATCGCCACGGCGACAAAAAAGTCGGCGACGGTGAACTCGATGGTGAGCCGGAAGAAGTATTGGTTCCGACTCGCGGCCGCCGGTCCGGCGGGCCAAAGCCCGTGGAGCGAACCGGTGGCGTTGTTCGCGCCGTGATGAAGTGAAGTTTCTACCGGGCCCTTTCTACCGGTAGCGTTTGGCACGAACCGACAGAGACCCGCAGCGGAGCATGTTTTGTCATGGCATGCTCCGCTGTTTGTTGCCGCGGGCCGCAGGCGCAGCAAGCGTCAGTTCTGCCGGGTGAGAAGTTTTTCCAAGCGGTCCAAGCGGGCCTTCAACTCGGCGTTCTCGGCTTCGAGCTTTTTGCTGCGGGCTTCGAGTTTCTCGTTGAGCCCTTGGATGGCCGCGAGCGCCACGCCATCGGCTTCCAACGTGGTGATGCTCTTGTCATCGCCACCGGGATAGAAGGCGGCTTTGAAGTCCTGCGCCATCGGCCCGATGTGCGGGGTGATATTTTCCGCCTCCCACTTGTAACGCCATTGGGTGATGGGCAGAGCGGAAAGTTTTTCCAGGATTTCCCCGGCATCAATGGCGGCAAAATCTTTCTTGGCGTTGCGATCCGAAACCACGGCCCACGACGTACCGCCGGCGGCCAGGCTGACGCCGCTGGTTTCGCCTTCGTTGCTGTAGATGGTGGTGCCGCCCGGCGCCTTGAAGAAGACGCGCCCCGTGCCGCCGTGGGCGCGCATCCAGATGTCACCCGCGCCGCCCCCGCCGGTGGCCACGCCGATCTTGAAACGATAGGAGTCGTTGCCGACGCGGAAGTCGCCTTCGCTGCCGGTCACATTCCAATTGTTCGCGCCCTGAATCCGCGCGGTGGTGCTGGTGGTAAGCCCGGCCACGGCCAGTGCGGCGCCGTTGGGATTGTTGGTGTTGATGCCCACGCCGCCGGTGGCACGGAGGAGGAACTGATTGTTCGCGGTGGAAGAAAAGGTGGTGAACTGGTTGTCGGCCCAGACGAAAGCGCCGGTATGCTGCGCCCGGGTGTACGTTCCGGCCGCAAAGGTGGCGTCTGCACTCGCGATCGTGGACAGACCCAGCGCCACGGCATTTCCGCCACTGGCCAGACAGTTGTTGCCGGCGGCCAACGAGTAATTGCCGCTGGCGGAACTGAAATATCCCATGCCGACGGAGCTGAACCCGGCGGCATCGGAGTATCCCACGGCCATGTTCCCGAATGTGCCCAGCAACAACCGCCGCGCGCCGTCGGTGCGGTCAATGATCTGGAAGCTCCGATTCAATTGCAGGTCAGCGTTGGCCACGCTGCTTTGCAGCGTCCAGCGATGCGCTCCGGCGTCGCCGGCTTCGAGGCTGATTTCCGCATCCGCACTGTCAGCTTTGACGTGAAGCTTGGTCGCCGGGGTGGCGACGCCGACGCCGACATTGCCATTGGTGCGAAAGACATTGTTGCCGAGGCGCGACCAAAGTCCGAGGGCCGGATCAAGCTTGGCGGCGGTCACCGCGCCATCCTGCAGATCGGCGGTGGCAATGGAGTTGTTGCGGACGCCGTCGGCGATCAAGCCCGGCACATACGATTCCAAACTCACCAGATGCACCACGCCGGAATCGGTGGCGGCGGAATCATCGCGCGTGGAGGCGATCAGAAGACGGTCGCTGCCCAACGCGGCCAACGCGGTGGCGAAGGTATCTTGAACTTGGGGAACGGGGTTCGTGATCGTGGTAAGCAAGGTGCCGTTGGTGCGAAAGATATAGACCGCTTCAAAATTGGTGACGGTGGAGACGATGCCCGAAGAGGGGGCGGAAATGGCGACACGCCCTTCGCCGAGCGGGACGACTTGCGCGCCAAAAGCGCTTCCGGTCTGTGGAACGGGATTTGTGAACACGGTAAGCACTGCGCCATTGGTGCTGAACAGATAGGCGCGCCCGGTTTGCGGGGCTTCCGCGCTGTCGGACATGCCGGCCGTAAGAAAACGGTCGGGCCCGACGGGTGCCACCGAGAGCCCGAAATTGCTGAACGTCGCCAGCGTCGGGTTCGTGTAGGTGTTGAGCAGGACGCCGTTGGTGTTGAAGAGATAAATCAACCCCACGAATTGGCCGTTCACCTTGGCATTGGGCGCGCCGATCAGGATGTGGTTGTCATCGAGTACGCCGAAGCAGTATCCGAAGGCTTCATTGTAAACCGGGGCGGGATTGGTATAGGTCCGGAGCAACGCGCCATTCGTATTGAACAGATACGCCAGCCCGGAAGCATAGGTGAGCCCGCTGTCCAAGGGCGCACCGATCAAGACCCGATCTTTCCCCAGCGCGGCGAGACTAGAGCCGAAGTAGTCCCGCCCGCCCAAAGTGTCTTCGCTGACCGGAGCAGGATTGGTGAAGGTGGTCAGCAACGTGCCGTTGGTGTTGAAGAGATACACGGCCCCGGCATCGTTGGTCACCACGTTGTCCAGAGGCGCACCGATCAACAGCAGGTCGCCCACGGCGACGAGCGATTGCCCGAACAGATCGGCATATTCCGGGGCGTGATTGGTGATGGTTTTCAACAATGTGCCGTTCGTCTGAAACAGATAAACCACGCCGGCACCCGGAATGCCACCTTGGGTGTTTTGCACCCCGATTGCCACCCGATCCGCGCCGAAGGCAATCGGCCGGCCAAACCCTTCGTACGCCAACTGGCTCGGGTTGGTGATCGTGAGCCAGTTCGCCCAAGCCGCGGTGGTAAATAATTTGGGCGGCGTCACCGCGTTGTCAGCAATGGGAGCGGTGGTCACGGCCCCGGGCGCAAGTTGCGTCGTCCCCACCGCGCCGGTGGCGATCATGGAACTCGTGATCGTGCCAGCGCCGAAGTTCGCGGGGGAAAGCGTGCCGTTGATTCCCGTGGCATTGACGTTCCGGGCAAAGATGGCGTACGGCGTGGGCGTGAGTTTCTGACGCGGCGCAAGCGTCGTGAACGCGCCGCCGCCATTGGTGCGCACGCCGAGCTCCAGCCACCGATCCGCGCCGGGAAAGAAGCTGCCGAAATCCAGCGTTACCGTGAACAGACCGTTGGTCACACCTTGGGCCAGTTGCGTCCACGTGCCGCTTTGCTGCGTTCCGGCGGTGGCGGCGTCATACAGCGCGAATTGCAGATCATAGTTGCCGGTGGCGGGATTGCTCCCGTCCTGCAACCGGCCCTGATAAGTAAACGCGGTGCCTTGCGCGAACCCAAGGGAGAGCGGAAAGCCCGCGACCGCCAGCGACAATGCGAGGATGGATTTCATGGGGAGTTTCATGGGAGTTAGGGGTAGTGAAATTAAACCGCGTAACGATCGCAGAATCACAGCCGAGGATTCTGATTGCTGATGGTGAAGAACAGTGCCGGTTTTGGGCGGCAGATTCAAGGGTTGAGTCGTCGGAAGTCTTGCGGAGATTGGGGAATTCGCTGCGGTGTGATTCAGGGGTTTCGCGCGTGGCAGGATTTGTGTAGAATGTCCGTCCGTTGTCATGAACAAACGCACGTTGATCCAGAAGATTGTCGCTGAGCTCACGAATGAGTTGGGGGTGTATTTCCGCGCCGCGATGAATTCGCGCGCCGAGGCCACGCACGAATCCAGCAAGGCGGATAACAAATACGATACGCGCGGCTTGGAGGCGTCCTATCTGGCGCGCGGCCAGTCCAAGCAGGCGGCAGAACTGGAGGCGGCCATCACGGAATTCGAGAAGCTGGAAGCGCGCAAGTTCGCCGCGGGGGAAGGCATCGCCATCGGTGCACTGGTGGAATTGCAGTTTGACGGGGAGACGTCGTTCTATTTCATCGGCCCGCGCGCGGGCGGCACCGAAGTGGTGCAGGACAAAAAGGAAGTTCTGGTCATCACACCACAATCCCCGTTGGGCGCACAGCTCATGGACAAGAAACAGGGCGACAAGCCGGTTCTCGAAATTGCCGGACGCAAACAGAAGGCGCAGATTTTGTCGGTAGAATAAGTGGTCCGCGGCCAGGCGCATCCACTCCGGGCGCTCCAGAGCCGACGATATACTTCAGCCGCCGATGCAACTCATCGAGCGCGACGGAGGAACAAAATCCGGTTCGCCGATGTGATGCCGGGCTTCCTTCTGCCAGACCACCCCGCGTAACCACTGATCCACTTCCGCGTCACTCGCGCCGTTGCGGAGCAGCGAACGGAGATCGTGCTCGGTCACGCTGAACAGGCAAGTGCGGACCTTGCCGTCGGCCGTGAGACGGATGCGATTGCAATGGCCGCAGAACGGCTCGCTCACGGGCGCAATGATGCCGATCTCGCCATGCCCATCCGCATGCGACCAGCGCTTGGAGGTGGACGAAGGATTGTCGTTGGCGAGTGGGCGCAGCGCGAAGCGCGCTTGCAAGCGGCGGAGAATTTCCGCCCCGGGCACAACCATCTCGCGTTGCCAGGCGCGGGCGGAATCCAGTGGCATGAATTCGATGAAGCGCAGGCTCACGCCCTCATCGCGTGCGAACGCGACGAGCGTTTCAAGTTCGTGATCGTTGATCTCGCGGATGACGACGGCGTTCACCTTCACCGGCGCGAAGCCGAGTTCTTTGGCGAGGCGGATGCCTTTAAGCACGGACTCCAACCCATCGCGCCCGGTCATCTTCTTGAAGTTATCGCGATCGAGTGAATCCAAGCTGAAGCTCACGCGGCGCAGACCAGCATCGCGGAGCGCGCGGGCTTTTTCCGCGAAGAGAAAACCGTTCGTGGTCATCGCGAGATCTTCAATGCCGGGAATCACCGCGATGCGGGCGACGAGTTTTTCAAGTTCCTGCCGCAGCAACGGTTCGCCGCCGGTGAGCCGGATCTTGGTGATGCCGAGCTGGACCGCGAGGCGGATGATGCGTTCCAGTTCCTCGAACGAGAGCAGGTGCGCTTTCGGCACCCATTCCTGCACGATGGGCTTCGAGTCGGGCATCTGCGCCCAGTGACCGCGATAAAAGTTCTGGGCGGCCTCGGTTTCCGGGAGGCAATAGAGACAGCGGAAATTGCAGCGGTCGGTCAGGCTCACCCGCAGGTCGCGCAACGTGCGGCCATGCGAATCCACGAGCGAACCGACAGGAGCCATGCTTACTTGGTGGCCGGCGCGTTGGTCAGGGGCGCGATGACCTTGACCGAGCCGTCGGCGTTGACTTCGACATTGAGGTCGTACGCGCTGCTGCTGGCAGCCTGCGGTTGCGTGCGCATGTTCATCAACTTTTGCGCGCCTTTTTGTTCGTCAGCGGCAAAGAGCCCCTTGCGGATCCATTCCAACCGGCGAGCCACAGAGAGTTCTTCCTTCAACTTGGAGACCTGCGCGCGGAGCACGGCAAGGTCGTTGAACTGACGTTCCAGCTCGGCTTTCTCGGCCATAAGCCGTTTGAGTTCTTTTTCGAGGAACGCCTTGTCGCCTTCGGAGGCATCAAGCCGGCGCTGGGTTTCGCTGATCTGCGTGGTGAGATTCGTCAGCGCAGCACTGAGGTCAATGGCCTTCTCGTCCAACTCGCGGTTCTGGGTTTCGAGGGCGGCGATCTTTTGATCACGTTCTGCGACAGCGTTCTGGCTGGCCTTCAAGGAAGCTTCCGTCTTGCCGAGCGTGACGACGACATCGGTGAATTTGTTGGTGAGGGTGGCGAACTCCGTGCGGGCGGTGCCGAGATCGTTGGTGAGCATGATGTTCACCTGGCGTTGTTCTTCAAGATCGCGACTGGTTTTCACCAGTTGATTGGAGTGGTTCAGGATGGTGTTCACATCCGTGGCGTGCTGCTGCTCCGCCTGCTTTTTGGTGCTGAACAAAACCACACCTAATCCGACACACAGGACCGCCAAGATAATTACGCCAATCAGATTCTTCATAACAGTTTTTGAGCATGCCTGAGCGGGGTCAGGTTTGGCAAGCGCTCATGTCGGTTGTAACTGGTTGTAACTCGATGATTGCCGCCACCCCCCGGGCCGCTAGTATGACGTCGCTGGCTCAAACCTTAATCAATCCATCGCATGAAAAAAAATTCCCTGCTCGCCCTCCTCACCCTCTGCGGCTTAGCACTCAGTGCCGACGTCTGCCCAGCGGCACCGCAGGCCAAAGCTTATCAAGTCACCGGACCGGTGGTCGAAGTGACGGAAACATCCATCACAGTCAAGAAAGGTGAAGATAACTGGCAGATCGCCCGCGATGCCGGCACGAAGATCAGCGGCGACCTCAAGGTCGGCGCCAAAGTCACCGTGCATTATCGCATGATTGCCACGGACGTGGAGGTCAAGGCGGACAAGGCCGAGAAAACGGAAAAGCCCGCGGCGGCAGAATCTGCCAAGCCGAAAAAGACGGAGAAAAAGTAAGTTGCTTGCTCCATCCGAGCGCAGACGCGAAGTCTGCGCTTTTTCCTTTGCGATGCTGGCCTTCTCTCCAAAAGACACGCGCTCCGGGCCTGAGAGACATTGTTGCCATCTGATGGCATTGGTGTTTCTGTGGCTTGCAGTGTGGACGGCGCTGCCAATAACTGGCCGAGCCGAACGCCTCCATCTCCCGACCCAACTCAGAGAACTCGGCTACGAAACCGTACCCTTGCGCCGCACCGGACAAAACCACTGGTTTTTGTTCGGCCAGATTGAGGGCCGGAAACGCAGTTGCTTGGTGGACACGGGCTGGTCATTCACAACCATCTCGACAAACACGGCAGGGCGATTGCAAGAAACCCATCTCATCCGCACGTTGCAACTGGGCAGCGTCACCCTGACAAATATCCCGACTCGCGCAAGCGAGCTGCGGGTGAACGGTCAGCCAACGGGGTACGATATGGTGTTGGGTTGCGATTTCCTACTGCGCTCGCACGCCATCATTGACTGCGATAACAATCGGCTTTTTCTCCGGACCAGACCGAGCGCGGCGACAGATTGGTCCGGATGGGAAACAATTTTGACGCGCGCAGGTTGGACGAACATTGCGTTGCAGGAGCGCAGTCCCGCGGCTCTGACCTGCTCCGCCCGCATTCATGGTCAGGCCACGGAATTGCTTGTGGACTCGGGCGCGATGTGGAGCTGCCTCGACCAGACAGTTGCCACGCGAGCGGGATTGCCAACGCGCATGTCGGCACAACGCATGACCGGCCCCGGGGCAAACCGGCAGCGCGCCTTCCAGGTCGCCGAACTTAAATCGTGGACGCTCGGCCCCGCCACGATGCCAGAACGGACGTTTGCAGTTTTTGCGCTTGGAGATTGGGGGCTGGGCGCGGCCGGAAAATTATTCCCGGAGGTCGGCGGTATTCTCGGTGGAGCGGAACTGAAATCCAGCGCAGCCCTGATTGATTGCGGCAACCGCCGGCTCTGGCTGCGGTTGAAGCGCTGAGCTCAAAGACTGTTGTAGTAGGTTTCTTCGTCCATGTCGCCGGCATCCGGAAGATCGAAGCGTTTCCCGCTCTTGCGGAGCAATTCTGCAATTTGCGGCGAAACCCAGCGCGGCGGCGGGGTAGAGGCATCCCTTTTGGGAATCGGCCTGAGCCGATATGCCCCGGAATTGTCCGTTTCCACGATGCCGCGTTCGGCCATCCGCAACAAGGCCACCTGAGCCCAGTCGGCGGCATCACGAAACTTATGTTTCCCACCAGCATGTCGCGCAATGGCGCTGGCCGAAACGAAAGCTTCGCGGTCTTTGCGGAGGTAATAAAAGATTTCCCGTTCGTCGGCGTCCATCATGGTGCGAGGATCATTCCGCCTTGCTTAACAATAATGCGCTTCCAATTCACGCATAATCTCGCTTGCACACGGAGCAAATCCAGCTTGTGCTGTGGACATGAAGCCCTGCATCGTCCAGAGAACCTTTCGATCCAAGGAACAACCGTGAAAACGCAACCGCGCCGGAAATTTTTACAGCAGGCCACTCTTGTTGCCAGTACCGCCGCGCTGACCGGCCCCTTCATCCGCTCCATCCGCGCCGGCGAACCCGGCCCGAACGAAAAGATCCGGTTGGGCTTGATCGGTTCCGGCAACATGGGGCGCGGCGATCTGGAATGTTTTTTGGATTTTCCCGATGTGGAATGTGTGGTCATCGCCGATCTGGACGAAAGCATGACGGCGCAAGGGTTAGAGGTTTGCGAAAAAGAAGGGCCGACGGCGTCCAGACACAACGAAAGATTTCCGACGCGTGCTGGAGCGTAAGGATGTGGATGCGGTCTTGATTGCCACGCCGGATCATTGGCACGCGCTACCGACTGTGCTGGCGTGCCAGGCTGGCAAAGACATTTACGTGGAAAAACCGCTGGCCAAGACGATCGATGAAGGCCGCGCCATGGTAACAGCGGCGCAAAGACACAAGCGCGTCGTGCAAATGGGTTCGCAGTGGACCAGTTGCCAGCACATGCTGGATGCCGCAGCATTCGTAAAGTCTGGCAAGTTGGGCAAGGTCCGCTTGGCGCGCGCGTGGGCGAATCTGGATTGGATGCCGAAATGCACCAAGCAGCCGGACAGTTCACCACCGGAGAACATTGACTACGATTTCTGGCTCGGCCCGGCCCCGAAACGACCTTTCAACCCCAATCGGTTTCACTTCAACTTCCGGTGGTATTGGGATTACGCGGGGGGGTTAATGACGGATTGGGGGGTGCACCTGTTGAACATGGTTTTTTTAGGCCTGCCACAGGAAGTCGCAAAAACTGTGACGTCTACCGGAACTCCGCACTTATTGGGAGATGATTGGGAAACCCCCGGCACCCAGACCACCGTGTATGAGTTCCCGAGCTTCAACTTAATCTGGGAACATCTGGCGGGCCTAAGCACCACCATCAATAATCATCCTTGGGGCATCGCTTGGTATGGGTCGGAGGGCATCATCATGATGAATGACGCGGGCTGGGAGGTAATTCCCGAACGTCGCCAGGCCAATCTTGACCCAGAAAAGCACAAAGGCAGCGGTAATCCGCGCCCAGCCCACATCCGGAACTTTCTGGACTGCGTCAAATCAAGACAACAGCCCGTTCTGAATCTGGAACTTGGCCACCAACTCTCCAATTTGGCCCATCTGGGCAACATCGCCTGCCGGACCGGTGGCAAAATCCACTGGGATGCCGAAAAAGAGGTCATAATTAACGATTCCCGGGCCGATAAACTGGTTGGATCCAGCTATCGCGCTCCTTGGAAACTGGATTATCTGCGCCGGAGCTAAGATTTGGCCTTGGAATTGCCGATAGTACAAGAACAAATGAAACAAAAATCGGTTGACAGGCTCTTGCTTGTTTTTAGACTGCATGTGTAAGTCACGTCGTCTCGCAACCGGGAAATAATATGAAAACGATGAACAAGACCCTCGCTTGGCTGTGCACAGCCGTACTAACCCTGACACTGGTCTCAGCCGCAAACGCCGAAAGTGGCAAGCAGCGCACCGGCAAAGTAGTCCGCATCAAGGGTGATGCCCGCTATTCCACCGGCAACAAGATTTGGCAGCCTCTGAAGGTCGGCACTATCATCAACTCTGGCAACGTCGTGCAGACCGCCCCGAACTCCTTCGTAGACATCGTCGTCAACGAAGAAGAAACAGCCTCCGCCGTCAACATCCAGCCGATTTCGACCGCCAGCGCTCCTGCCTCTTCGGGCGGTGGTGGTGGCGCGGGTGCAACCGCCACGCCGGATCAAGACGTGATCCGCGTTTTGGATGACACGTATCTGGTGTTCGATTCGATGACGGCCACCGCCACCGGTGCTGATACCGTGACCGAAACGCTTTTGGACCTGAAGAAAGGCTCTATTTTCGGCAGCGTTAAGAAGCAAGCGGCCGCCTCGCGCTTTGAGGTGAAAATTCCCAACGGCGTTGCTGGCATCCGCGGCACTATCTTCCTGATCAAAGCCTCGGGTTTGATTGCATGTCTCCAAGGTTCTGTGGTCGCCGCCTACACAAGCTCCTCTGGCGAAGTGAACACCCAAGTCGTTGGCGGTGGGCAAGAATTCAACTGCGCTACCGGTACCGGCAACGCGATATCGACTGGCACGAGCAGCTCGATGAATTCCATGGCTCAGGATTCCAATTACGCCAGCAAGATGGCCAGCAAGAAGGGCAGACGGAACTCCGCCCCGAACGTCTACTCGGATCACGTCTCCAATTCCAAGCCGTAACATCAGGTACTTTCAGCAACCCAGAGCAACCTTGAGTTGCTCTGGGTTTTTTGTTTAGTTCGCCCCGGTGAAATTCCTGCCGCTCAAACAAACGCCCACCTTCATCGCGTTGGGGATCATCACGCTGTTCAGTTTGATCGCCACTGCCCGCTTCGATCTCTTCCAGCGGCTGGAGCACTTGACCTATGACTGGCGGGCCCGAATGGCGTTACATTTCCCCAGTCCCGTTGCCACCAATCTTGGTTTCGTGGCAATCGGCGACCAAAGCATCGCGGCACTGAAAGATGGTTCGGTTGGCTTCCGCTACGGACTCTACTGGCCTCGCCATATTTATGGCCGGGTCTTACGAGAATTATCCCAGCAGGGGGCTCGCGCTGTCGCGTTCGACGTCTTGTTCGATGGCCAACGCACGGATCATCCCACGGTCCCCGTTTCGCTCCGGCAATGGCCCGATTATCCGGCATTCAACTCCCGCATCCATCCAGGCCAAACCAACACCACCTACGAAAACCAAGGCGACACGCTGGCCTTGGTGGCGTCGGATGATTTTTTTGCGTGGCAACTACACCGATGCAAAACAGGCCTGTTGGCCGTGGAAAAAGGTGTGCTCCCCTACTCGGTTTTTGAAAGCCAGGCGCTGGGCATCGGCGACATTGCTGCGGACCGGGACTCAGATGGCGTCCTTCGCCGTGCCCGCGCGTTCCAAGAATACCGGCAATGGCATCCGGCCTTCCGGATGGTGGAAGCCGACGAAGCCTACGGGGTGGATCTGAACAAGGTCAGCCTTGCCCCGGGCAAAATCATTCTACATCGCAACACGGACCTAGGGGATATCGAAGTTCCCGTGGACGCGGAAAACAATTTTGATTTGGGGGTTTTCTTCGGCGCGGAACGGCCCGCCGGCATGCCTCCAACTGCCAAGGCGTTCACCCAGCGACGCATCTGGCACATGGGCATCCGACTCGCCGCCCAAACCTTGAATCTGGATTTGGAAAATGCCACCGCGGATCTGCCACACGAACGAATTATCTTTCGCAGTCGGGATGGCATGGAACGCGTGCTGCCGGTAGATCGATGGGGCTTCTTCTATATCAATTGGGAAATCCCGCCACAGCATCCAACCCTAACCAGCGACGCATTTGAAAATGTCTTGCGGCAGGATCAGGAGCGGCAACGCGGCCACACTAACACCGCCACGCCATGGAAAGACAAGCTGGTGGTCATTGGCTCCAACGCCACCGGCAACGATCTCACCGACTACGGCGCGACGCCGCTGGAAAAAAACACGCTACTCGTCAGCAAACATTGGAACGTCGCCAATTCCCTCATCACCGGACGATTCATTCATCAAACCTCGCTGGCTGCCCAAATCGGACTCATCGCCGTGTTGGGCATTGTCACAGCCATCCTGACGTGGCGGCTGTCCGTCCTGCCGGGCTTGCTGGGCATCATCCTGCTAGCCGGTGGCTACTCAGGTATCTGCGTAATCGCTTTTATCCTACAACGCGTGTGGTTGCCGATGGTGCTACCACTGCTGGGCGTGGTCTTCATTCAATACGGTTTGCTCGTAGCGTATCGCGTCGTCTTCGAACAACGCGAACAGCGCCGCGTGAAGGGGATTTTTTCCAAGGTTGTTTCGCCCAACATCGCCCGGGAATTGCTGGGCCGCGAATCCCTCTCGCTTAGCGGCGAACGCACCGAGGTGACAGTGTTGTTCGCGGACGTACGCGGGTTCACCGAACTGACCGATAAAACACAGGAACAAGTCACGGATTACATCCGCGAAAACAACCTAGATGTGCGCGCCGCCGAATCCGCCCACAACGAATCCGCCCGCGAGACACTGAACACCGTGAATGCTTACTTGGCGCTTGTCGCAGATGTGGTGAAGCAGCGAGACGGCACGCTCGACAAATACATCGG
The DNA here is from genome assembly GCA_049840435.1 of Verrucomicrobiota bacterium. Classification (GTDB taxonomy): domain Bacteria; phylum Verrucomicrobiota; class Verrucomicrobiia; order Limisphaerales; family JADLHS01; genus JADLHS01. Next base: position 271,295 of record JASGKY010000042.1, read on the forward strand.
CGATTGCGTGATGGCGTTCTGGGGCGCCCCACACCGCAACCGAATCATGCCCTGACTTGTGTGCAAGCCGCCATTGAGGCCCAACGCGCTATCCAAGGTTTCAACAGGCAGCGCTTCGAAACGAACCGACAATTGGAAATCGAGAATGTGGCGCGAGTTTCCGCCGGGTTACCAGCCAAGCCACTGTTGCCCACCTTGTCACTGGGGACCGGCATCAACACCGGCATTGTCACCGTCGGCTTGATGGGCTCCAATGCCCATATCCTGAATTACACCGTGTTTGGTCGCGAAGTGAACTTGGCGAGCCGGCTGGAAGGGGTATCTGGCCACGGTCGCATTGTGATTGGTGAAGGCACTTACGCCGCCCTGCTTCGCGAAGCCCCTGCCTTGGCCAAAGCTTGCGTGGAACTGGAGCCAACCAAGCCTAAGGGCTTTCAAAAAGCGGTACGTAACTTTGAAGTACCATGGCAGGCTGATGCCAAAACCAACAATAACGCCTAGGTTTTCTTCCTCGTCAAAGCCAGCCCCCTGCCTCAAGCTTCCCTGATGCGAACCGCGATCTACCCCGGCAGCTTTGACCCGTTCACCAACGGGCATCTCGACGTGGTCCAGCGGGCTGCGCGGCTGTTTGACCGCGTCATTGTCGCCGTCGCCAAAAATGACGGAAAATATCCGCTGTTCAATCTGGAGGAACGAACCGCCCTCATTAAACAATCCATCAAAGATATCCCGAACGTGGAAGCTGGGGCCTTTGATGGCTTGCTGGTAGAATATGTCAAAAAGCACTCCGCCCAAGCGGTAGTGCGCGGCCTTCGCGCGATTTCGGACTTTGAGTTCGAATTCCAGATGGCCCTGATGAACCGGAAGCTCAACGAAAATTTCGAGACCATTTTCATGATGCCGAAGGATACTTACACGTTCCTCAGTTCGCGGATCGTGAAGGAAATTGCCCGGCTAGGAGGCGATGTCACCCCGTTTGTGCCAGTTCACGTCCAAGTCGCCCTCAAAGCCAAGCTGGCTCAGCCCGCCACCTAATCACGCCATGCCACTGCTCGTCAATCTGCGTCATCTGGAGCGAACCGACCTCAAACTGGTTGGGGAACTGACCGTGACCGAACTGGACATTGATACCCGGGACGAGATGATCCAGCTCAATAAACCGCTGAAACATCGCTTGGAGGTTCAGGAACTGGACGATCAATTGTTGGTCCGCGGAAAAGTATCCCTTCACTTGGATTGCGAGTGCGTCCGCTGCTTGAAACCCTTTGTTTACAAGCTGGATTGGCCTGATTGGACCTGCATGATCCCCCTTTCTGGAGAGGAAGCTGTCCCCCGGGATGGTGATACCGTGGACTTGACGCCATTTTTGCGGGAAGATATCCTCTTAGAGTTGCCGCAACATCCGTTGTGCAAACCGGACTGCGGTGGCCTGAAGAAACCGACTGCCGGTAAATCGAAAAAGAGTGGCGCAAGTGACGTGAAAACTTCGTCGGCTTGGGCCGAGTTGGACAAAATAAAGTTTAGAAAAGAGTAATTATGGGTGTTCCAAAGCGTAAACCGTCAACCAGCCGCATGCGTATGCGTCGGGCGTACAACAGCGTTCTGAAGTTGCCCCAATTGAGCACCTGCCCGCAATGCGCCGCACCCTATGTGCCGCATCGCGTTTGTCCGGCTTGCGGCTTCTATAAAGGCCGCCAAGTTCTGACTGTTACCGCCGGCGCGTAATTGCTGGCGTGCGGGCGCGTCCCTCCTTGGGCGCGCCTTTTTGCTATGCGAATCGCGTTGGATGTCATGGGTGGCGACCACGGTTGCGCGGTCGCCGTCAAAGGCGTCAAACTAGCCCTCGAAGCCGACAATCGGATCACTTCCGTATTGCTCGTCGGTCAGGAGGATAAAATCCGCTCTGCGCTCCGCGAAGTCGGGCTCACCGACTCGCGTGCCCAGATTGTCCATGCCTCTGAGGTATTGACGATGGAGGACAAACCCCTCGAAGGCATCCGCAAGAAGAAGGATTCCTCGATGGTGCGCGCCATCGAACTGGTGCGCGATGAGAAGGCTGATGCGATCATCTCTGCCGGTAACACCGGCGCGCTCGTAGCCGGCTCAATGAAGCTGGGCCGCCTTGATGGTGTGGAACGCCCGGCGATTGCCTGTCGTTTCCCTTCGCTCTCCCAGGATTTTGTCATGCTCGACTGCGGCGCCAACGCCGTCGCCGAGCCTTCGCACCTCGCACAATTCGCCGTCATGGGCAGCGTCTATGCCCGGGAAATTCTGGGCACGGAAAAACCGCGGGTCGGCGTACTCTGCAATGGTACCGAAGAAGGCAAAGGCACGGAGTTGACCAAAGAAACCGCCAAGCTTTGCGCGCAGCTCGACCTGAATTTCATGGGCTACTGCGAAGGCTTCGACCTTTTCAACGATGGCGTGGACGTCGTTGTTTGCGACGGCTTCATCGGCAACATTGTCTTGAAGACTTGTGAAAGCCTGAGCAAAACCATTGCGCGCTTGCTCAAAAATGAAGTCGAAGCCAATTTACTCCGCATGGCTGGAGGCGCCCTGGCCAAAGGCGCGTTTAAAGCGCTCAAGCGCCGCCTTGATCCTGAAGTTTATGGCGGTGCGGCCGTGCTCGGCGTAAATGGCATCGTCATTAAAGCCCACGGTTCGTCCCGCGAACGCGCCATCGCCAGCGCCCTGCGTGTCGCTGCCGACGAAATCGGCCACGGCATCAAACAAACCATCGCGACGGACATTGCCCGCGCCAACGCAAAACTCGCCGCGCTACCGACCACCCCCGTTTCCGCATGAGTTCTTCTGCCAAACCCAAGTTTAAAAACCCCCGCGCGAACCACAATTTTCAAGGCCGCACCGTTTCCATCGCCGGAGTAGGTGCATACGTTCCGGCCAAAGCGCTGACCAATTTCGAGCTGGAAAAAATCGTCGAGACCACCGACGAATGGATCACTACGCGCACGGGTATTAAGGAGCGCCGCATCGCTGCCAAGGACGAATTCACCTCCGATCTGGCCGCCAAAGCCGCGCAACGCGCAATGCAATCTGCCGGTGTCACAGCGGACCAGATTGACCTCATCATCGTCGCCACGATTTCACCTGATATGGTGTTCCCCTCCACCGCCTGTCTGGTGCAGGAAAAACTCGGCGCCAAGCGCGCGGCGGCATTTGATCTGGAAGCCGCTTGCTCAGGTTTTATCTACGGCCTAGAAATCGGCCAGCAATTCATCATGTCCCGCACCTATGACACGGTGCTGGTCATCGGCGCAGAAAAACTTTCCTCCATCGTGGACTGGCAGGATCGCAACACCTGTGTGCTATTTGGCGACGGCGCAGGTGCGGTGATTTTACAAAACCGCCCCGACTCGCATGGATTGCTTACGGCGGTTATGGGCGCCGACGGGGCAAAGTCCGAATTACTCTACATGCCCGGCGGTGGCAGCCGTTGCCCCGCCACGGCCCAATCGGTAGATGCCCGGTTACACTTCCTCCGCATGGAAGGCAAAGAGACGTTCAAGCACGCCGTCCAAGCGATGGTCAGTGCGGCCACCGAAGCCTTGCGCCGTTGCGACGTGGACATTACGAAGATCAAGTGCATCATACCGCACCAAGCGAACCGCCGCATCATTGACGCGGTGGGGGAACGCCTCGGCGCGCGCCCCGATCAGCTTTTCTGCAACCTCGACCGCTACGGCAACACCTCAGCCGCTTCGGTAGCCATCGCTTTGGACGAAGCCGTCAGCACCGGACGCATTCAACGCGGCGACCTCGTGTTGTTGGTAGTCTTCGGCGCGGGCCTGACTTGGGGCGCCGCCGTAATCGAGTGGTAAGTTGTTGAACCGCGTTAGCGCTTCTCCATTTTTTTGTATGCCTCGTCGAGAATTTTTCGCTCGCTTGCCGTCAGACTTTGCATGCCCTTTTGCGTAATCTTTTCCAAAATCGGATCCACTTCCTTGCTCACGAAATCGGTTTCGGGTTTAACCTCCTTGCGGGGCGCTGGTTTTGATTCCTGTTCACGCTGATATAAGTTGCGCCGCGATTGCCACGAAAAGAATCGCAGCAGCAACCAACCGCCCAGCATGCCGCCCGCATGTGCCCCGTGCGCCACATTGCTCCGGTCGATGCCCGTTGCCTGAAGAATCATTCCCAAGATGCTGATGCCAAGGAAAACACTGGCGAGCACCTTGGCACTGACCGTGACCGGAAACACCAACAAGATGTAAACGGTCAAATCATGCTCGGGAAACATCAACGCAAATGCGGCGATTAACCCGAACAGACCAGCCGAGGCGCCCACCACCATTCCACTCCCCATGAGGCCCGGAAGCAATGCTTGGCCCATGACTTGAAGTAATCCGCCCAGCACGCCACTCAGCAGGTACAGCCAAAGGAAGCGTTTGACTCCAAGGAACTGTTCCACGGCGAAGCCAAAAGAAAAAAGCCCCAACGAATTCAGGAGCAAGTGCAACGGTCCCGCGTGTAAAAATTGAAACGTCAGCAATTGCCAGATGTAACCGCGACTCAGCCCTTCCCAGCTTAATCCGAGATAAACGCTGGGGAACTGACGCCGGGCCACCGCTTCCACCAGAAATATGACGGCGTTGACGATCAGAATCGTCGCCGTCGCAGTGCGCCACCGGTTCTGGCCATAACCCGAGGCACGCATGTAATCACGATCTTCCAGCATGTCGGTTGAAACTAGAATCCGCCCGCCGCTTTTTCAACCTCTGAATCCCATGGCTCAGTTGTTACGGATAGGCCAACCGATAAAATGCGGCGGACTGGGTCGGGTCGAGCGGGATATTCGTGCTACTGGCGATACCGTCGGTCAGATACGTCCAGTTGTTGCTCGTCCCGACACCAAAGTTGTTGGACTGAGCTTGTAACCGCCAACCCTGCCCCGACGGCCAGGAGAGATTCAGGCTGTTGCCAGATTGACTGAAACCGAGATTGGTGGCGGCCGGATTGGTGGGAGGCAATAAGGCGTATCCAGCGCCATCATACCAAGTCCGGTAACTCCACGCGCTGGCCTGCCCAAGCCGCGCCGCTGGATCGTCGTCCACGTAAACCTGGATCTGCCCGCCCGCATCGGCAAGTGTGGCGCCGAGATAAGCTTGCTTCAAAGTGCGATCCAATTCTACCAACAACGGCGCGGTGACAAAATCTCCCGCCACTGCCGTCGGTTCGCTGATACTGGTATAAAGCGATAGCTCCCCAGCACTATTGGTCAGTCCCGCGCGGATGCGCCAAGTCTGCCCGCTGGCGTTCCAGAAATAAGCATAGACACTGTAGCGTGCACCGGGGGTCAAACCAGAGATGGTCGTAGTCAAGCGGGCCGTGTCTTCATTATTACCACCCGCCGCATTGCCCGTAGTGCTGATATCGCCGCCGGATTCAAACGTAGTCGCGTTGTGCCCCAACGTTCGCAGCCGCCAGAGTCCATCAGTGCCGCTGGTCGCCGTGCTGGGAATAAATGCGCCGCCGACAGCCAGGGCAGTGTTGCCGCCCGCTCCGGAAGTTGCGTCGAGATAAGTGATCTTGGACGCCGGCGCGTTGGTAGGAACAAGGCTGGTGAACAAGCCGACAATCGAACACGAATATGCGGTGTAACTGGCGTAATTGCCCCGAAACCATAGCACGCTGCGCTCCCCGCCGTTGCGCCGCGGCACATAGGGGCGCAGGTTGTCCACGGTGGAGTTGGACGTAATCTGCGACCAGGTAAACGTCAGCCCACCATCCCCTGTCACGCCCCGCCAAAGTTCATAACGCTGGCTCGCGCTCAAAGGGACAGTCGTCGGGTCCGCAAGATCGAACGGATTCTGCGCGTTGCTCGAAATGTAAATCACATTCGGCTCGACGGGATCAAGGCAGATGCCGCCCGCATAATCATCCTCGGCAGCGTAAAGCGGCCGCCCCGCGTTTGCGATGAAACGCTTTTGCCATGTCGTCCCGGTCCACCGCGCGTAGTAGTAATAGATGCGATCATCCGGGCCGCTGGTCGGTCCAGCGACATTGTCACATTGCACGGTGAACACACAGACCGGCGCGCCGTTGCTTTGATAAGCCGTCTCCCAACACCACGCGCGCCCCGTGGGAATCCACGCGTTAGGATCAGTTTGCGCGGCATCGCTATATTGATAGATCACCGTGCCGCGTTCGCCGGAATCATGCAGGAGCGGCAACGTGGCAGCACTGCGCACATACGTGCCGTCAGTTTGGTAATAAGCGCCGTTCGTGTAATACAAATGATAGAGAGAGTTGGCGACGTCGCGGGGATGCCCGTCGGTGTAGAGGAAATCAATCCGCCCAACGTTGTCCGAGGCGTACTTCATGTAGGGCCGGATGCTGCCCGTGCCGGTGCGGATGAAAATCTGGGCCGCCGACCAATTCGTCCCACCATCGGTCGAAGTAAAAACGGACGGATTAAAATTCTGGTTACGACAATAGTTGTAAATCTTCCCGCCCTCGGACGAGAGCTGGAACAGATTGGCGTAGGTCATGGACGCCCCGGAATTGGGGATATTCTGCTCCACGTTCCAATCGGCGGGGCCGACCGGATTGGTGCTGATGGAGGTGCGATAAGAAAAATACTGGTCACTGAGATGGCGGGAATAGGCGCTCAACAGCCGCCCGTCTTGCTTCGCTAAGATGGCGGGATTGTTGTGATCATCCAGTTGAGTGAAGCCACTCGCCCACAAGTTGGTGGTTCGGCCGGTCGCCAGATCAAAGACGCTCAACGTAGACTTGCTGTCGCCGGCGCGGACGAAGCCGAAGTACAGCTTCCCGTTATGGAACATGGCCCGGTGATCGTTGTACCACGTCCACGCGCCATCGGTTGTCAGCGTGGCGAAATTCGTCTGTCCCTGAACCGGCCCCCCCGCCGTCCGCAGAATAGTTGCAATCAGCGCAGCGAAGCCAATGCGGCGGCGCAGTAAATTTTTTACAGGTATCAACATGAGATGATTTATCCGGAGAACGAGAGCATGGTTTCACCCGTCCCACCCCCCCAAGGCGAAGACGTCGCCACTAACGCCAATTCGTTGCCTTGAGCGCATTCAAAACCGCCGGCGTAAACCGCGTGGGGTCCAAGTCGCTGGGATCTTGATAAAAGAAGGCTTGGCGATCAGCCGTCCGCCAGGTGGTGAAGAAATACATGGTTTCAAACTTATTCCAGCGGGCCGAGCCATCCGCAAAAGCTTGATTGCCCCCCTCGGGTCGCCCCCCTGCGGTCCGGTGTGGCGGCATGTTCGCATAAACAAACTCTCGCCCCGGCTCCTGTCCGCCCCAACTGCCGTTGACTTTGATGACCGCATCCGCCGCCAACGCCCAGTGCGGTTTTGACTGTGACAACTTGACCGGACTATAGGAGGGAACGCCGCCGGGCATTTGAGGATTGTACCAAGTCTTAATGCCGCCAAAATACTGGTAGCCGATGACCCATTGCGCGTAGGTCGGCTCGTAAATAGGCAACCCGGGCCGGTTCGGGCAAGTCCACGGTGAAACGGTGTTGGATTGCACTGTGAGGCCGACTTGCTTCGCCGCGCTCGCCTCGGGTGGGTTCAAACAATTCTGCACCCAGACCCCGCCTCCCATGTCGCGCGCCTGCAACACAAAATCCGCATTATCACTGGAGTACATGGTCACAGCGATTCCCAATTGCTTGAAGCTGTTCAGATCCTGGATGCGTTTGGCCTTTTCCTTGGCCCTTGCCAACGCTGGCAACAACATTGCCGCCAGTATGGCGATGATGGCAATTACCACCAGCAGCTCGATCAGCGTGAAAGCGCTTCGGGATTTTGTTGCTCCGGAAGTAATGGTGGTTTTCATATTATGATGTGCAGTTGCAAAAAGGCCGGCCCGAAGGCCGGCCCCCAACCTTATACCCAACCCAAATCATCAGGCTTTCATTCCCCGCCGGCGCAGGGCTAATCCGGCCAGACCGATTGCCGCCAGCGCCAAGCAGGAAGGCTCCGGCACGAGGGCGACAGAGACGCCGTCATACCACGTGCGCCGATTCACATTCAACGACGTCGGCAGATCATCCACAAACACCGCGATCTCACCGGCACCATTGGCAGTCGCTGTGCCAAGCAACCCGGCTAGCAAGGCGCGCCCGCTTTCCACATAAAGCGTCGGCGCGGTCGAATAGGTCAGCGTGCTGGCGAGGATGGCCGCCGTAGCGGTCAATTCCGCAGTGGCATCAGCGGCGGAAAACAACGTGTTGGCGCCGGGGTTGGACGCCAAACCCGCCCGGATGTTCCAATCCTCCGTAGTGCTGGTGGGATCCCAGAAATTGACGTAAACCGAATATGCCGCGCCCGGAGTCAAACCAGTGATCAAAGTGCGGAGTTCCGGCGCATTCTCCGTCACGTTTTCACCACCGGATTCAAAAATGTTACCACTGGAGCCAAACACGGTTCGCTGCTCCCAATTATTGTCCGCGCCTGGTGGTGCCGTTGAGTGGCGGACTGAACAAGCTGCCATCAGCGAGCGTGGTATTGCCCGTCGCACCCGAGGTGGCGTCGAGATAAAGATACTGCGCGGAGGCGCTGGTGACGCCGGCGCCCAGCAACAAGAGGGCGAGTGCGTTTCGCATGGAGACTTGGGGCTGCAGACCAAGAACGGTAGTGATTGATTTCATGGGATGGTTGATTTGGGTTTATTTGTCTGAGTTGAAATCTGGGTTCGTTGCAATTCATACCCCGATTTGGCGAAAACAACAATTTACCCGTTCGGGTAAATCGGTAGCGAAGCCGGCCGATCACGACCGGCTTCGCCCTCAATGACTCAGGGATATCGCAACCGGAAGAACACGGTCGGATTGGCCGGGTTGATCGCGATGTTGGTGCTTGTCACCAAGGCCGTGCCCGGAATATCCGTCCAGTTGGTCGCAATCCCAACGGCCAACGAGTTGGTCTGCGTCTGCAACACCCAGCCCAGGTGGCTTACCGGCCAGCTCACATTCAAGTTGCTGCCGTTGACCGTAGCCGTCACTGTGGTCGGCGTCGTCGGAATCAGACTTCCCACCTGGATCGTGCCATTTACCGCAAGGTTGTTGATCCAGTTCGCGCCAGCGCCATTGATGGACAAAGCGCCAGCACCACTGACCGGGCTGCTGAAGAGCATAAAGGTGTCGCCCACTTGCAACGCCGCGCCCAACTTGTTCACGGTGACCGAACCCGCCACGGCGCTGACCGTGCCGGACACGATGGGATGATCGCTCACTGAACCCGCACGATTTACGTCCACCGCGAGATTACCCGCGATAGTGAAGTTGCCGTTCACCGTCACGGCATCAATCGTGCCGCTGCCAATGCTGTTGGAAACCGTCACGTTGTCATTGATCGTGCCGTTGCCCGCGAGCGCACCGCCGTTGAGCACCACGCCGTTCGAGCTGCTGATGCTGCCGGTCAACTCCAGCACCCCGCCATTGATGGTAGTAGTGTTGGTGTAGGTGTTCGCGGCGGACAAGGTGAGTTTGCCCGTGCCATTCTTGTTCAAGCCGATTGGAGCATTATTGGCAGCGCTGACAATCTGACCGGACACCAGGGTGTTGCCCGCCCCGGTGAAGGTCCAGGTGCGACCACCCAATAAACTGCCATCATACTGCAACGTCCCGCTGAGCGTGAGCAGACCGGCGTCCGATTGGAACACCACGCGATTACCGCCGGTGTTCAAATGAATCGTGCCGCTGAGCGTATTATTGCCGACCGTATTGCGGATGTTCGGATTGTCATTGTTGCGGCAGTTCATGGACCAGTCCTGCGCCAGCGTGATCGCGCCCGCGGTGCTATCCAGTTCCACCGTGGACCAACCCGTGTTGTTGTTGCCTTGATACAACGAGGCCACGCCCGGATTGACCGGCACGTTGGCCAGCGCCGTCGGCGAAACGATCCGCGTCACGCCGTCGTTGGCGGAAGCACTCGTACCATCGAAGTAAACATTGCCCGCGAAGGGATTGTTACCGCCAAGCACCAACGTGCCTGCGCCCCACTTCGTGAAATTGCCGCCACCATTCAGGTCATTGACGATCGAAACGGTGTTGGTGGCGTTCAGGTAGAGCGTGCCGGCAGAGCCGACGGTCAACCCGCGCAAACCACCGCTGAAGGTCTGATCGTTGGTGAGCACCAAAACCCCACCGTTGAACGTGATGAAATCCGGCGTCGCACTGACCGGCGTCGGTCCCAGCGCCAGGAAGCCGGGAATCGTAAGTTGTCCGCCATTCAAGAGGGTCTTGCCAGTGTAGAAATTGGTGGCCGCCACATTCCAGTTGCCGCCGCTGACCATCAACAAGCCGTTGCCCAAGGTGATCGGACCAGCAACCGTACCACTACCGCCCCCGCCACCCGCCAGGGTCAGGTTGACATCAGTGCCGGAAACGCCCGCCGCGTTGGTGATGTTCAAACCGGCGCCGCCGTCCACCGAGAGCGTGCCCGAACCGGCCAACGTGATGCTTGTCCCCCACGCCAACGGTTGCGCCCCGCCGCGCCGCAACGCGCCGTTGTTCAACGTCAGGCTTTCCCCCGCCACACTGAGCGGTTGGCCGGGATCAAAGTAAAGCGTACCGTTCTCCACCACCGTGCCCGCAGCAGTCGAACCCAAGGCGTTGGAACTTCCGGCTAGCAACGTGCCGCTGGAAATGCGCGTCAGCCCGGTGTAATCGTTGCTGCCGCTGAGCCGCAGCGCGCCCAAGCCCGCCATCGTCACCGTGCTGCCACTGACCGTGCCGGCGAGCGTGACCGTGCCGCCCGCACCAAGATTGGAGATGCTACCGGAGCCATTGATCGGTTGGGCGACCGTCAGATCGCTCGAGCGATGAAACGCCAGCACCGCGTTGTTAGTAACCGGGCCAGTGCCAAGCGAACCGGAAGCGCCGAAGGTCGTGCCTCCGCCCTGTCCGTCGGAATCACCCACCTGCAACGTGCCACCATTGATGACGGTCGCCCCGCTGTAGCTGTTGTTGTTGTCGAGCACCAGCGTGCCGCTGCCGCCTTTCGTCAGGCTGCCCGCTACAATGCCGGCGCCCGTCAAGGTATAGTTCTGCGCAGCGTTGACGATGGTGGCGGTGGGAGAAACGCCCGTGGCCAGATTGATGGCCACGGCGTTGTTGCCGCTGTTGTCAAACGTCACCGTGTCGCTGCCGTAAAAGAATTGGTTCGTGCCGCTCTGTTTCCAGTTGGCCGTGACGCCGATGTCCCACGCGTTCGCGACACCATCGCCGCCCCACGTGAGATTGACGGGAATATGCGCCGAGATCAGTTGGACCGCCTTGGCCGCCGTATTGTTCGTGAGCGTGTAGCCTGCGGGAATGGTCACATTTGCCAGACTGCCGCTGAAGGAATTGTATTGCAGTAATGTGTAGGTAACGCCGCTACCAATGGAGCCGATCAGGTTGAAGGTGGTGGCTCCAGCGATGTTTAAGTTACCGGAAACCATGATCAGATCGTTCACGCCACTACCCACAGTGGGTGTCGCCGTGAGATCAAAATTCACTGTGCTGCCACCGGTCAGCGCGAGATTTCCATTGAAGGTCAACGTGCCCGCGCCCGCCACCCCCGGACTGATAACCGTGGTGGTCGCGCCATCCGTGACGTTACCAACAACTGTGCCGCTGCCCAGCAACGTTTGCCCAAAAGCCAGGCTGTAGCCCGGCGCGCTCACATCCAAGGTTGCATTGGAAGCCACCGTGATGGTCGGGCTGCTAATATTGCCTGAAGTTACCAGCGCCAGCGTGCCTTGATTGACGGTGGTGTTGCCAGAATAGAAAGCGCCGCCGTCAATGGTCAGCTTGCCCGCGCCCTGTTTGGTGAGAGCGTAGGCACCATTGACTGAGCCGACCATCAACGTGTTGTTGGAAACCGTCGCCGTGGTATTCGCCGTCATCGTCACCGCGCCCGAACCCATGTTCAGGGTGCTCGAACCAAGGAAGGTGAAGCTGCTGCTCCACGTCTGGGAGTTACCCGTGGTCAACGTCACTGCCGAACCGCTGGTGTTGTCGAGCAAGGCCGGAGCGACCGCCCCCGCCCCCAGCGTGAAGAGCCCCGAGCCCAGCGCCGTGGCGCTGTTGATATTCAATTGCGAACCAGCCGTGAACGTCAGCATGGTCACGCCACCGGAGAGATTGGAGTTGTCCCCGGAGAGCGTCAGAATGCCGCCACCGCGTTTGGTCAAAGTAAATGCACCGCTGATAGGCGAGGCAACCACCATCGTGACACCGGTATAGCCGTAACTGATGTTGGCTGCGCCTTCGAGATAGATACCGCCGTTGGCAGCGTTGAAGGAGACGTTGCCGTTGGCCTGCAATGTCGAGCCCGCACCGAGAATGATCTGGTCGGGCGTCGGGGCGGCTGGATTTCCGAGCGCGCTGGTCGCATTGGTGAAAATCATGATTGAGTTGGGCACTGCAATGAATCGCCCTTTGAATCCAGAATTGTCACCACTGTAGGTGACCGCATAGATCGGTGAAGAACCCACCCGATTGGTCCAATTGCCTGCGCCACTGATATTCGCGCTGAACTGGAACGGACTCTGATCCGCCAGAATGGTCGAGTTCGCTGAGACTACCATGTTTCCCGCAAAAATGCCGAGATTGCCGGAAACGGCACCGCTCCGAATCAACCCACCGGCATTGGTAAAGTTATTGATCGTGTAGGTATTCACCGCCGCTGTTCCCTTGTGGATGATGCTGTAACCAGTGGTCGTGGGTGGTTGCAAGGTCAACGAATTACCGGCGAACACGTAGCTGTTGGCATCCGTCGGCGTCCGCAATCCGTACACTCCGGTGAAATAATTGTTGGCGGCGCTCGGAGCGGTAGCATCACTCCATTTTACTCCCGTAGTGAAAGATGATGTGTTGGCAGCGTCCGCACCGGTCAAGGTTACATCAGCCGCTTGGCTGGCCGTCAGGCCGGCCAGCAGCGCCATCAGGGTGGGCGTCAGAGTTTTAATCATACTGGGGTGGTTTTGGGTTCAGCTCGGTTCAACTTTTTCGCCTTCCCGGCATTAGGCGACGAGGCCGCAGCGCAGCGGAGAGGGCTTATTACTTATAGCCGACGCTAGCACAGCCCTCCGCCCCCGCCTACTACCCGGACGGGTAAAAATGAGGGCGTGCACCCGACCCGGATTACCGACACATTAAACCCAGACTCGGCCATGACCTTTGCACGCCTCCAACCGCTGCTTCTGTTACTCTTTGCCGGAATAATTTCTCCAGGCGCGGCCCAAGAAACTGCCCCGGCAGCGCCCCCGATCCTGACTAACGTCGCCCAAGTGCGCCAACTCACCTCCAAGGAAGCGGCGCGGGCGCTGCCAGTGAAATTGAAAGGTGTGATGCTCGCCGAATCTGACCCACGCACGCTGGCCATCATGATCGCGGACGAAACCGGTGGTCTGTATCTCCGGGCCAATACGGGTTTGTTCGGCCAGTTCCGCCGCGGTGATCTGCTGGAAGTTTCTGGGGTCAGCGACCCGGGCGAATTCGCCCCGATGGTCCGCGTTTCGCAAGCGCGCAAAATCGGCACGAGCACCAACCCAGCGCCACGCTCGGTCTCATATCATCAATTGCTCACCGGCGCGCTCGACGCTCAATGGGTCGAACTGACCGGAGTCGTCCGCCGTTACATCCCCCCGGAAACCAACTCGACCATCTGGCGCATCCTTGTCGCGGCGGATGGCGGAGTGGTGTCCGTGCGGGGCACGATGCCTCACGATCCTAAATTAAAAGAGGACGCCGAAGTGTGCGTGCAAGCCATCTGTCTGTATCAATTCAACAAAAAGCGTCAGGTGCTCACGCCGATCCTACAGTTGCCCTCAAACCAATCCGTGGTGCTGTGGGCGGATGACAACGACCACTGGTCGTGGCGCCTGGCCGCACGCGTCATGGGCTGCTTCAGGCGCGTGCGTGTGCCACCCGATGTCAAGGTAGCGGACAAGGCGGACAGCGTCACACTCGCTGCAAGCCCTCACCGCCCTGCCGATCAAAAGGATGATTATCGCGCATGGTGACGTCATCACGGAAGCGCCGCTGGCCCAGCTGGTCGCGGCCTGGCGCCGCGTCGGGGTGCAGTAGCGTTATTCCACCGACATGCCCATGATCGGCAGCAGCTGCGCCGAAAGCCCATACAGCATGGAGATCGTATTGCTGTTCGACTTCGAGTCCCAGTTGTTGAGCACCGCGACCGCCTTACCGCCCGCGCACCGCGCCACCGCCGCCTGGCCACGATCCGTAAGCTTACAGCCCGCCAGGGTCAGACTCCGCTCGACCTCTTTGTGTTGCACCGACGCGGTCTCGCTAGGGAGTCCGCTGTCGATGCGCAGCCCGATGGCGAACACCTTGCCCGCTTCGACGTAGACCTGATTCTCGCTGGGCACGCAGCGCAGCGTGGTGTAGCTGCGCTTGTGATCCGGCGAGGTGCCGGGCAGCTCCTGCCACTTTTCGGGACAGGCCAGCTTCTTCTGTGCCGCCGCGGGGTCGCCGCCAAGCAGGCTCTCGTACTGTTTTACGTAGTCGAGCTCTGGTGAGGCAGCCTGCGCCGCGCGAGCGGTCAGGATCGCAAACAGCTCGACGGTACCAAGCCTTGTCATCTTCACAACGGAACCTCCGGCGCAGTACCTTATCGCGCGCTATCCGGCACGTCAACGACGTGCCGCGCGCGCAAAAAAATGCCCCCCAGGTGCTGCGTAGCGCTGGCGGTGCATGTAAGACGTAGTTGTGATATTCCTTCGTCATGTACCGTTACTCACGTCGTGTGATTCGTATCAGCTTGGGACTGACGGCGCTGGTGTTTGCCGGGATGGACGCCGCGAGTCCCGCGGCAGAGGCCTGCAGTTGCGACGCGCGCCGGCAGGTGCGTTTTCTTCATGAAGGGACCCAGGCGCTGCCGCGCAACCCGCAGCTGCGGTTTCGCATGGGGCGTGATGGCGTCGCGGTGCCGTGGAGTATGCCCGGCCAGCCGCTGCCGCAGCCCGACGCGCTGCGCTTTGTGCTGATCGACAAACAGTCCGGCAGTGAGGTTGCGGTGACGGATCGCCGCGTCGCCGCCGGCTGGGGACTCATGGCGCTGGTAGCACCCAAGGTGCCGCTGCGCGCCGCGGCGCAGTACGAAGTCGTGGTCACGCAGGACAAGCAGCGCGCGAAGCTGGGCGAGTTTACGACCAGCGCCGTTGAGGATCACAGCGCGCCGGTGCTCGATGGCGTGGCGAGCAGCACCTATACACCGCCCGAGGTCAAGCCGCCCGATCCCGCGCTGTGTTACAGCGGACGATAACACGTCGAGCTGAAGCTGACGCCACCGCGCGATGATCAGGCAGCCAGCGTGCTGTACCTCATGTGGCTCAGCAAAGACAGCAAGTCCCGCGTCGATTTTAGTGCGCCGCCGGATCACGCCCAGCTCTTACCGCCCGGCACGCGGACCTTACAGGTTGGCAGCAGCTCCAAGTGTAATGCCGAGGGGCTGGCGTGGGCCGCGCGTCCGTGGCAGAGCGAGCTGCAGGTGGGCATCGTGGCCTATGACGAAGCCGGCAACGCCAGCCCGCCGGTGCAGCAGGTCATTCCGCTCGGCTCCACGGCAAAATGGGAACCGGCAGCGCCCGTAGCCGGTACGCCGAGTCACTGATCCGCATCCCTCTGCCCGGCCCATCGGCGCCGATGGTATTCTCACCGCATGAGAGCTGCGCGCTGGCTGGCTGGTCTTGCGTGGGGGATGGTGGCAGCAGGAGACACGTACGCCGCGCCGGTCGGCCCAGCGACTCGAAGCCTGCGCCGGGCTGCCGGCGCGCAGCCGCCTGGCGCACTCTGAAGCGGTCGGCGAAGATGCGGTGTACGCAGTGGCCCAATCGGGCGAACGTTATCTCGTTTTCCCGCAGCACGAGGGCAGCTGTGAGGTGTACACGCTTGGTCGCCGAGAGGTGCGGGTCACAGGTGTTTTCGGCAGCGCCACGCAGGCCCTGGCACTGCGCGCAGACCACTGCGGTGGCGGAAGCTGCGCCGTCGCCGGGTCGCCGATCCCGCGACGGGTACACTCCACGACGGCAAAGGCACGGTGCCCGCACGCCAGCTGGGCTACGATGCGCAGCGGCACCAGTTCACTCCCACCGGGGCAGCGGATGTCGTGATCAACGTCGATGCGCAGGCCAGCTGCATTCGCCGCTGAGTAAACGGCAGCGCTGCATCTTTTCGTCAGCGTCATCTCCTCTGTGCGTTGCCCAGCGACTCTTGCGCGCATGAATGGGGTGACGCACTACCGCGCCTTTTTGTTCTCTGATGAAGAATCGATGAAGCGGCGCTCGTGTAGATAGCGGCGGGTTATTCTGGTCACGTGAACACTCGCTTGCGCCCCCAAAGTGAAGACCTCGCCCGTGAAGCCGCCGCGCACCGTCTGGTAGATCGTCTACGCCGGCTCTCGCGTCCGCGCGGCATGAATCGTGAAGTAGAGTGCTGACCATGCGACTGCTTCTGATTGAGGACGATCATCGCCTCGTACGCTCGCTGACCGCCGGGCTCGAAGAGGAGGGTTTTGCCGTGGATGTCGAGGGGGACGGACCGGCGGGGCTCGACGCGCTGCGGACGCGTAGCTACGACGCCTGCGTGCTGGACGTCAACCTGCCCACCCCACAGTGTGATGGGTTCGTGGTGCTGCACGCGGCGCGCGCGGCGGGCTGCTTGACGCCCATCCTGCTCCTCACGGCTCGTGATGCCGTGGCCGACCGCGTCCGCGGTCTGAACGGGGCGCCGATGACTATCTGGTAAAGCCGTTCGCATTTGCCGAGCTTTTGGCGCGCCTGCGCGCTTTGTTTCGGCGCGGCACCCCGCAGCGCGGCGCCCTCCTGACGCTGGGTGAGCTCACGCTGGATCCGGTGAATCGGGAAGTCCGCGCGGGTCCGCAGCGCATCGACGTGACCCAGAAGCAGCTGGCCCTGCTGGAATATCTGCTGCTGCACTGCGGTGAGATCGTGACGCGTTCCATGCTGCTGTCGGCGGTCTGGGGGTATTCCTTCGACCCCGGCACGAACCTCATCGATGTCCACATCGCGCAGCTGCGCCGCCGCATCGAGCAGAGCGGCCACCGCTGCCCCATCGAGACGGTGCGCGGCGTGGGTTACCGCATTGGACCGGCGCCGACCCGTGCTGCAACCACCAGCGCGGGCAGTGAGCAGTAAGCATGCGGTCGGGAATCTTTTTTGCGCTGCGGGCGCTGCGGGTCCGGCTCGGGCTGTTTTTCGCTGCGGTGCTCACCGCGGCGCTGCTCGTGTTTGGCGTCACGGTCTACCTCGCCGCCGTCGCCACCGAAGCCGCCGAGGTCGAGCCCGAGCCGGAAAAAGAGCGTGAGCTGGCCGCCGTACGGCGCCTGCTGACCTGTGCGCTGCTCGCCGGCATCCCCGTGGCCATCGTCGCTGCGGTCAGCGGTGCGCACCTGATCAGCCGCCACGCCATCGTCTCGGTGGGTCGCATCGTGCGCACTGCCAATACGCTGACGCTGGAAAACCTCGACGCGCGAATTCCCAGCGACCCCAGCGCGGGGCGCGAGCTCGAGGAGCTGGTCGCCGCCCTCAACGCCATGCTCGACCGCATCGATCTGGGGCGCCGCCAGCTTGCGCCGCTTCACCGCGGATGCCGCGCACGAGCTGCGCACGCCCCTGGCCGTCCTATCGAGCGACATCGAGGTCTGTCTGCATCGACCGCGCGATGCCCAGACATTGCTGCACACCCTGGGCGTAACGCTGGAAGGACTCGGACGCCTCAGCCGCCTGGCGGATCTGCTGCTGACCCTCGCGCGCTCTGATGCCGATGAGCTGCCGCTGGCCCCGACCCGCGTCGCGCTGGTCACCCTGCTGGCGCAGATCGCGGCGCCCTTCGAAGAAGTCGCGGCGGAGCGCGGCGTCCAGCTCTACATCAAACCGCCCGAGTCGTCCGGCGCGTCGCTCGTACTACACACCGATCCGCTGCTACTGGGTCGCGCGCTCGCCAACCTGATCGACAACGCGTGTAAGTTCTGTCCCGGCGGTGGCACCGTCACCGTAGCGCTGCGCGTAGGCCAAAGCGCCATCGAGATCAGCGTTTCTGACAGCGGCCCGGGAATCAGCGCAGAGGATCTCGGCGCGGGTCTGCCGACCGCTTCTATCGTGGCCCCCGCCATCGTGGCAGCACCGACGGCTTTGGCCTGGGCCTGGCGCTGACGCGCGAGTTCATGCGGGTCCTGGGGGGTCACCTCACACTACGACCCGTGGCCCCTTGTGGTACCGCGGCAGTGCTTACGCTGCCGACCGCTGCACCTGTAGCAAACCCCATGGCGTGACTACACCTCTTCGTGACCGCCGCCGATACGAAACACCTGGTACGGCTGCGACAGGTGAAGCGCCGCGCCGGTCCGCCTGTACCTTCGCGGTAATCGCGGACAAAGGATCCCAAAGATACTCGTGTGGGGCGCGGCGCGCGGTTGGGGTCTGGCGGCGCAAAAAGTCGGTACTCGCGGGATACCAGTCGGCACCGCCCTCGGAGTACAGCACCAGCAGGCGGGTTCCGCTGTCACGACACAGCGCGGCTAAAAAATTGCCATCGTTGCAGCAGTTCTCGGTGGGCAGCGACCAGCGCTCGACCGGCTGGAACAGGAACTCGAAGGTATGTTCGATCATGAGTTCCTTTTCTCTGACGCCGCGTCGCAAAGATCGGCGAGAGCGGTCCGTGGTGCATGACCAGCTGCCGCGCCTCTCCCGTAGTGACCAGAGAGCGCCCCACACTGTCCGTCCCGCTGTCCACGTGCACCAGCGCCGCCCGCCCGTCCTGACAGAGGAGATAACAGTTTCCGCCATAGCCCAGACCCACCGGATCTTCGCCATAAAACGGCGCCGCAACGACCACCCCGGTGGCTCCGAAGCGCAGCTGTTCGCCGTGGCCCAAAGGAATCACGCGCTGAAAGCCGAGGTAGCGCAAAAGCAGGTCGGTGCGCGGCGTCAGCGTCAGGCCCTCGGGCTGGCGTGGGATGTGCACCGGCACCTCTTTGTCCAGCTTCAGCAGGGTTTCGAGGTGGACGTGATCCCAGTGGTGGTGGGTGATCAGGATGCCGGCCAGCGGTGGTAACGCGGCCGGCGCCGGCGGCGGCAGCACGTCGCTGCGACTGGCCGGCGGCAGCCACGGATCGATAAGCAGGAAGTGATCGTCCAGGTTGGCCAGCAGCGTCGCGTGCCCAAGATGCATCACCGTGCCGCGCGGCGGGGCCAGCCGCTTGGTGGGGGCAGCCCCCAGCTCCAGCGCCCCACTGCCGGCCAGTCCCGCCACGAGGCGCGTCAAGGCTGGTGCCGCGGCATTTCTCCGCAGCGCCTCACCCCGGATCCCGGCAGCGAGCTGCCCAATCAGCCGGGCGTGCTCCGCCAGCGTCTCGCCCCAGGGGGCGCTGGCGGGCACCTGGGCCACAAACGGCCAGAGGTCGCAGGGGTTACGATCGGGCAAAAAAACGCAGCATCTCGATCGGGAAGTGGATCTGGCTATCTTGCAGCGGACCTTTGGGCACGAGCTGGAACCGGTGCGCCACCGTGAAGCACTGCGGCAGCAGCGTATCGTCCTGCCATAGCTCGGTGGCCAGGTCGGCAAGCAGGGTCGTGGTTGCCGCGGCATCGATGCCCTGCCCGCGGCTCAGCGCGGCGCTACAGATTCGCGCAAAGGCATTACGCAGTGTACCCGACAAGCGCTGCAAGCCATGCAGCAGCGGCGCCGGCATGAAGAGGCTGATGGGCAGCGAGCTTTGCGGACGACCGCCCTGCCCCCGACCTGCTGCGACGCAGGCGCCGCATCGATCGCGACGCGCTGGCCCAGCGTATAGTGCGCCGCCGGATCCAGCGCAAACACCGCACTGGGAATCAGCACGCCATGCTGCTCAAGCGCCGACAGCGCCGCGGCGCCAGGATTTTTTCCCGCCGAGCAGCGCCAGGAGGGCGGAAAGAGGGCGCGCGGCAGCTCACGTGTCGCCGCCCCTTCTGCAAGCGAGACTCGTGGTGTGGACCTGCCGTGGTGATCAACGAACTCGATACGCAGCCCGCTACTCAGAGTATAGGAAGACATCCGCCGTCATCATATCACGACACGGCGCGTCCCCCTCCCCGAACCAGGTGCAGCGAATTAATCGAGCACCACGCTGCCACGATCAACGAGCTTTCGTGCACGCTCGCGGATGGCGTCGCGGCCCGGTTCGTCCTGCCCTTTGAGATCAACCAGTACGGGCGGCAGCCACAGGTGGCGCGGCGTGCCGTTGATGTGGAACAGTCGCTCGGCGGGATAAGAGAAGCGGATTCCCGTCCTTTCCAGCGTTTGGGAATAGACGGCGCCGTTCAGACCCGCCATCGCCGTGCCCACCACCTGCCCGCGACGCATGCCATCGAAGCCGATGGCCATCCCTTCCCCCATGCTGCCCGTCCAGTGATCGACGAGTACGATCAACGTTCCTTCGTACGTAAAGGGTCCACGCGGCGTAACGTACTGCGCCCACAGGCGGCTGCGCGGCCTTGATAACCGGCGCTGGGAAGCTCGTAGCGCTGGTACAGCCGGGCCTCGTGAACGAAGCGGCCCATCACGGCTTCCGCGATGGCGGTGTTGCCACCGCTGGGGGTGTCACGCAGATCCAGAAGCAGCGCCGCGCACCCAGCCAGCTCGGTAAGAGCGGCGTCGAATGCCGGCACCAGGCGGTCGTCCCCAAGGCTATTGTTGATGCGGATATACCCCACCTGCGCCGCTAAACGCTGGGCTGAAAGGGGTGCCGCAGGGGCTGATGACGCGTGCGCTGCAGCGACGCTGGAATCGGCAATCGTCAGGTCATGTGGACCATCCGCAGTGGCGATGGTGACCTGGCGTGATTCGTCGTGCCGACCAGCCAAGAGGCTGCGCAGCGCCCAGGCGCGCGCCGCCGGGGTTACGCTGGCACCGGGTCCCAGCCGCTCGGTTACCGCACGCGCTACGGGAACTTTACCGACCGCCAGCAGCTCCTGTCCGGCCCGCACTCCCGCGCGCGCTGCAGCACTCTGCGGTCGCACCGCCAGCACTACGGCGCGCTCCCCGATGAAGTCGGCCCAGATGTCGGCACCGGTGGGAACCAGGCGAAAGGAGTGCGGCGTATTGGTGCCCAGACTTGCGTGGGCATCGTGAAGCGCGTCCAGCGCGGTTTCCAATAAAGCGATGAACGCGGCGCGATCGCGCACCTGCAACGCGCGCGGGGCCAGGCGCTGGCGTACCCCTTCCCAGTCGACGTGATTGTCGCCGAAGTAGACATATCCTTCGGCGATCTCCTTGATGAACTGATCGAAGTCGCGTGCGTAGTCGCTGGCCCGCGGCGCCGCAGCAGGAACCGCAGCCGCTGGACCACGCGCGGGAATCGCACACGCCGCGCCCACCGCCACCAAAAACCCGAGACCCAGGATGTATCTGCGCATGGAAGAGGAGTCGCAACATAGTCGAAGCCATATCGCTTTTCAATGGCGGTACGCAGCGGCAACGGGCGTGTGCTGCAATCGATCCCGCGGCGCTTCCGGAAGCGTATTGCGCTACGGAGTGAAAGACCTAGGTCCTCATTGGTCATAGCACCCGTGCCGTCGCGCAGCACGGTCTCGGTTTTCCCGCGGGCGATGAATCCGTAAGGGGAAGGTCTGCGGTGGCATCGGAAGACGTCCGCCCGCAGATCGCAGCGCCACCTGTGCGGTTCTTGTCAGTGGCCTGCGCCGACATGCGTCCGTGTGCGAAAGATGTACCGGGTACAGTCATGTCCCAGAACGGGCCGCGGCGTGCATCGACATCGGGCGGCGCACTGAAAAGTCCCCTCGCAACCCTGCTGGTTTCGGCGCTGAGCCCCGCTGAGACAGGGCCACCAAGCACGCCCTGGCGCCCGAGCTGCGCGCGCGGAGCAGCGCAAAAAATCTGCAACTCCTCCACTGAAACTACGTAATGCCTCAAGCTCGGGAGCTGCGCGGGCGCGTTACGCCGCCTGTGATGGCGGTCAAACCTGGCACTCACTTTGCTGTACGTACGGTTAACATCGTCCGATCGGTGCGAGCCGCCGTACTGGCTCGAAGTCGGAGTCACGTCATGCTGCCCGGGAGGGCGTTGGGCGCTTGGCAGCGTCGTACGGCTCTGGCTTTTTTACACCTATGGGGAATCGGACTTCGGATTAGCAACTTACCAAGCAGGAAGGTGCACCGTGAACAAGAAGCGTTTATCTGGTTTCTCGAGATGGGCAGGAATCGCTGCCGTGGCGACCTTGGGAGTGATGTCGGGGACTCCCCACACCGCTCACGCGGCCACCACCAACCGCTATGCTACCGACGACCACGGTAACTTCATGATGTTCGGTAACACCAGTGGCTTCGACTGCCGTGACAAGCAGGTGGAAAGGCCCGTGGTCGGTAACGTTCCTTATGACTTCGTTTTGGGACTGTTTACCTGCAACAGACTCATTTTTGGTGATCAAGATAGCGGCATCGATCTGCTATGGCGCTCGCAGTACGCCAGCAGCGGAGCGGGCGCCGATGCGACCATCTCCCCGTCGGAGTCGCGCTCGACCGCGATACTGGCGCTGCCCGCGGGAGCCAAGGTGGTGAAGGCGCGGCTGTACTGGGCGGCGCAGCGTAACGCCGGTCAGGGTCCCGGCACCTCGGTCAACTTCGATCGTCCGGGTGGCTTTGCGCGCACCATCCAGGGCGAAGCCGCCGCAGCCAAGAAGCTCACCATCAACGGCCTCGATTATTATCAGAGCTCGACCGACGTCACGAGCCTCTTACAGGCCAACGGCAGCGGCGCCTACCGCGTGGGCAACATCCAGACCATCGACGTCCGCAACATCGATCTCGATGTCGGCTTCGTGGCGTGGAACATCGTCGTGTTCTATCACCTGGACAGTGAGCCGGTGCGCAACATGGCGCTGTTCGATGGCCTCGAGCGCGTCAGCACCACCCAGGGCAGCACCACCACGGTAAACCTGAACGGCTTTACCGTTCCCGCCAACGGCTTTTCGGCCAAGCTCGGCGTCATCGCCTACGAAGGTGACAACGACATCACCGGTGATCAGCTCAAGGTCAACGGCACCGCCGTCAGCAACACCTACAATCCGGTGAACAACTTCTTCAACCGGTCCAGCACCGTGCTAAATCAGCTGGCGCCGCGCACCGGTGATCTGCCGCAGATGTCGGGTCGGCCGTCGTCGATGTCGGGTTACGACTCGGACGTCATCGACATCACCGGGCAGCTGACCCCGGGCATCACGTCGTTCCGGCTCGATGCCACGACTTCTGGTGATGAATACTTCCTGGGCGTGTTCGCCACCGCGGTGTCCACCATCCGTCCGGTGTTTTCCAACACCGTAAAGACCGTCACCAACATCGATCGCAGCGATGGCCGCTTCCTGCCCGGCGATACGCTGGAGTACACCATCACCACCACCAACACCGGTAACGACATCGGCAAGCTGGTGACGGTCACCGATGCGCTGCCCGCGGGTGTGACTTATAGGCCGGGTACGCTGGTGATCAAAACCGGCACCAACATGGGAACCAAGACCGATGCGGCCGACAACGATCAGGCGGAGTACGTAGCGGCCACCCGCACCGTCACCTTCCGCCTGGGAACCGGCGCCAATGGCACGACGGGCGGCGACATGGCGGTGGATGCCACGGCTTCGGTGGCCTTTCGCGTCACCATCGATGCCAACGCCACCGGCACCATCGTCAACCAGGGCGCCGTAAGCTCGGTCGGCAAGACCGCGCAAGAGCAAGGCGCCACCACCCCGATTGTCTGGCCGAGCGGCAGCGGCGGCGGTGTGAACGTGGGGACACCAGTGGTCATCTCGACTTGCGCGACCAACGCCGACTGCCCGAACACGGCGCCGATCTGCGACCTCACCAAGGTGCCGCCGCAGTGCGTGTGCCGCATGGACTCGGACTGCATGGGCGGCCGCGTGTGCAGCCCCACCACCAAGCAGTGCGTCGAGTGTATTCCCGGCGCCGGCGGCATGTGTAATCCCAATGGCGCGGGTGGCTACTGTCTGCCCAACAACACCTGCGGCTGCCAGAGCTCGACCGACTGCGCGGGACGTGTCTGTGATACGAGCACCGGAACCTGTGCGGCGGTAAACACCGACCTCTCCTTGACGCTGACGCGCACGCCCGCCGGCACGCTGATTCCGCCGGGCACGCCGCTCACCTATACGCTGACGGTGGCGAACAACGGCCAGGTGGCCATCAACGGCGCGACCATCGATGCTTCGCTGGCCCCGAACCTTCCCGGTGCCGCCTGGACCTGCATGGGTCAGGGGGGTGCAGTATGTCCGGCCGCGCAGGGCACGGCGCCGCTTTCCAGCCTGGTCAACGTGCCGGCCGGTGGCAAGCTGGTTTATACCTTCACCGCTACCACGTCTGCGGATCCGGTCAGCAGCACGCTGGATTTCACCGCCGCGATCACGCCGCCGCGCGGTTACGTCGATACCAATCCCGCCGACAACGTCGTCACCGACAGCTTGATCGTGGGCATCCCGCCGCTGGGTCCGGATCTCAGCATCACCGTGACGGAAGTTCCTTCCGAGACCGACAACTCGGTGGACTACATCATCCAGGTCACCAATCACGGCCCGGGCGTGGCGCCGGGAGCCACCGTGACCTACGACGTCCCGCCGGGCGCCGAGATCACCATCACGGCCGGCACGGACTGGAGCTGCGAGCGCACCAACAACAACGCGCAGGTGGTGTGCCGCAGCACCATGCCGATTCCGGTGGGTGATGCCTCGCCGATCCGCATCAACGTGAAGGGTGAGCCGGGCGCCACGACCCTGCCGGTGAACATCTCGGTGACCGGCACCGATGGCACGGGCTCGCCGCTGTCGGATCCCAACCCGGCCGATAACACCATCATGCGCACCACCACGCTGGGGCAGTTCGGCCTGGCGGGTGGCGGTCTGTTTGGCTCGTGTGACTGCTCGCTGATCGGCAGCTCGGCACACCCGACTCCCAGCTCGCCGCTGTATGCCATCGCGGGACTGTTCGGTCTGGCCCTGCTCGTCCGCAGCGCCCGTCGTTCCCGTCAGCAAGCCAGCACTCGTAACTAGAGCTCTCTTTTCTCAACCCAACTCAAACCCTGGCCCGAGCGGGCGCCCTTCGCGATGTTGCGACATCGTGCCGGGCGTCCTCTTGACCGCCTGACAAAATGAAGAGAGGAAAACCGCATGCGCCCAATTCGTAGTTATCTGTGCGCACTTACGCTGGGCCTGGCGTCGCTTACGCTGGCCCAGCCGGCCGAGGCGCAGAATCAAGGCTTCACCGTCAATCGCTACGATCCCACCACCGCGGGTGAGTGGTCGTTCTGGGTGGATCATCCGTGGTACTCCAAGACGCGCTACTTCGCCGCCGGCATCACGCTGAACTACGCGCACGATCCGCTGGTGTTCGGTCGCATCAACGGCAGCGGCTTCGAAGCAACGCGCTCGGTGATCGAGCATCAGCTGCTGGGTCACGTGGACATCGCGGGCTCGTTCCTCGATCGGGTCACCCTCAATCTCTCGCTGCCCATCACGCTGCTCGAGCGCGGCAACGCCAGCGCTGGCGTGACGCCGACCGAAGGTGTGGGCATGGGCGATCCGCGCCTCGGCTTCATGATTCGCCTGTATGGTCAGCCGGATGAGAGCGCGTTTTCAATAAGCTTCGGCTCAAACTTCTACATTCCGCTGCGCGCGCTGACCGGGGACACCAGCGCCATCACCCCGACCTCCAGTGACAGCGGCTTTCGTTTCCTGCCCAAGGTGGTACTCGGCGACCTGGCCCATCACGTGCGCTGGTCGTTCGTGGGGGCGTTCCTCTACCGTCCCACCGCGGTGATCGGCACCACCAGCAATCCCGATGGCAGCACCACGGGGCCCGAGCTGCAGCTGGGCGCACTGGTGCAGTACGCCGACACGCAGCGCCGCTTCGCCATCGGTCCCGAGCTGATGCTGGCGACCGTGGTGACCGAAAAGCCGTTCAGCCGCGACTACACCAGCCTCGAACTTCTGCTCGGCGCGCACTACAACGTCGCCAATCAGGTGCAGCTGGGCCTGGCCGGAGGACTCGGCGCGCTGCGCCAGCCGGGAACTCCCGATGGTCGTGTGCTGCTGCGTGTGGCATACGCGCCGATCCGCAAAGCGCCCACCGCGCACGATCGTGATGGCGATGGAATTTCCGACAGCGAAGACATCTGCCCCGATGATCCCGCCGGCCGTTATCCCGATCCCGAGCGCCGCGGCTGTCCGCTGAGCGATCGTGATAAAGACGGCGTGTTCGATCGCGACGATCTATGTCCTGACGTACCCAAAGGGCCAACTCCGGATCCCGAGCGCAAAGGCTGCCCGCTGGGCGACCGCGACGGCGACGGCGTATCCGATCGCGACGATATCTGCCCCGATGAAGCGCAGGGCAACAATCCCGATCCGGAAAAGCGCGGCTGCCCACTGCGTGACCGCGACAAGGACACCGTGTTCGATCGCGACGACCTGTGCCCCGACGTACCGCAGGGTCCCGTGCCCGATCCGCAGCGCAAGGGCTGCCCGGCCGGTGATCGTGACAAGGACGGCGTGCTCGATCCGCTGGATGCTTGCCCCGACACGCCGGCGGGCCTCAACCCGGATCCGGAGCGTCCCGGCTGCCCGGCATCGGACCGCGATCACGATCAGGTGCCCGACCGCGTGGATGCTTGCCCCGACAAGCCCGGCGCGCCACATCCGGATCCGAAAAAGAACGGCTGCCCGAGCCTGATCGAGATCAAGAACGGCATGCTGGTGATCTTGAAGCCGGTGTTTTTCGCCACCAACAAAGACGAGATCCTGCCGCAGAGCTTCCCGGTGCTGCAGGCCGTGGCGGATGCGCTCTTGGCAACGGCTTCGATCAAAAAGATCTCGATCGAAGGCCACACCGACAACCGCGGCAAGGCCGACTACAACACCGAGCTGTCTGACCGCCGCGCGCAGAGCGTCGTGCGCTGGCTGTCGCAGCACAGCATCGCGGCCGACCGCATGAGCGCCAAGGGCTTTGGCCCCGCGCGACCGGTCGCCAACAACGGCACCGCCAAGGGTCGCGCCGCCAACCGCCGGGTCGACTTCGTCATCGTGGATCCGCCGCAAGCGGTGGGCATCCCCAGCGGACCCGTCGAAGCGCCGGTGATCATCGACCACGCTGGCAAGGGCGGCGGCAAGAAGCGCACGAAGTAGTTCGCCCTGAAGCGCCGCGCCGGACTCGTGGTTTCGGCGCGGCTCCTCCCCTCCTGCAGCCTACTGCTGCTCGTCCCCCTCATTCATTTCTCGATGCAACTACGGGATGATTTTCCCGATGGTAAGGCGCAACGCGTAACCTATTGGTCATAGGGTAATCGCTGTGAGAAATTTGCCGCAGACGACCCGCGGAGCAGCAAAGTCCAGGCACGAATCAGCACCTGCCCTGCGGAACTCGTGGCCCCTGTCCTGCGGCTCCGCTATTCGTAGCCGCCTTTGAAGACTTGTTTGCGGTCGAGTACCCGCAGAGCGAACCGCGACTTGAGCTGGGCCTCTTCTTCCGGCGTCAGCGTACCAAACAGGGCGATGGTCAGCGCCGCGGGATGAAGATACTTCTGCGCCACCCGCAAGACCTCTGCCGGCGTTACTTGGGCCATCGCCGCGAGCTTCTGGCGATCATAATCCCACGGCCGATCCTCCAACTCGTAAAGCATGATGCGACTTACGTTGGCAGCGGGGCTGGCGTAGTGAAACGGTAGATAGCTGTTGCGGCGCTGCAGCTGGGCATCGATCTCGGCCTGCGACACAGCGACGGTGCGCAGGCGTTCCAGCTCTTGCAGCACGCAGTCGATCGAGCGTAACACCCGAGCCGAGCGAGTCTGATATTCGATACGCAGCTGCCCCGGCACGCCAGGGCGACCTTCGTGCGCAAGCGCTGCCCCGATGCTGTAGGTAAGTCCCTCTTCCTGACGCAGGCGCGCCATCAAGCGCGACTGCAGGTCGCCGGAATCGAGCAGGTTTTTCAGCACCGCCAGCGCCGCGTGATCCGCCTCGGGCGCAGTACGATCCACGGCCAGCTGCTGCACCAGCGTTACCGCAACCCCGGGGACGGCACGACGCACCAGGAACGCACCGGGAAACGTACGCACCGGACGGACGAGATCCACGCGGCGCGAGTCCTCGGCACGCCGCCACGCACCCAGCGTACTCTCGATGCGCGCGGCCAGCGCACGCTTGTCGAAGTCACCTACCGCAGCGATGTACAGGTTGTCGCGCCCGAGATATCGTCGCCACAGCCGGCGCACCTGATAAGGCCAAGTGGTCAGCAGCAGCTGCCACTTGCCGGGCACGTACCCCAGGCGCGGATCGTCGCCAGCCAAGACGTGGCTTGCGACCTGGTTGGCTCCGGACTCGAGGTTCTCGCCGCGCATCCGCATGGTGCTGAGGTAACCAAACTTGGCGCCCCACGTCGAAAACTCGCCAATCCGCGGTGACTTGAGGACGTCCAGCGCAACATCGTACGCTGCAGCAAAGCTTTGCGCGGGGGCAAAAAACTTTGCTTCACTCAAGGTCTCGCCGAGGGAAATGTCGAACCTCATACCAAGCTCACGCTCACGCTCTTGCAAGGCCGCGGCAGAGAGCCGCGTGGTGCCACCATGACTCAAAAGCGAGCTGGCGACCTGGTAAGCCGCGAGATCTTTCAGCGGCGCTGAGTTTACGCCGCCGCGCCAGGCAAAGTGCAGCGACACCGCGGGCTTGCTGTGATCTTCTTGTAGAAACAGTGTGATTCCTGAAGGCAGGACGATGCGCTCGATTTCTTTGCCGACGGTCGGGCTGCGGCCCGCGGGTACTGGCGCAGCTTGCAGCTCGGCCAGCGCCGCGGTAAACGCCGCTGACTGCGGCTTTTCTGCAGCCGCTTTGACAGCGGATTTCGTGGCAGCGACCGGCCCTGCCGCGGCAACAACGGACGGTGCATTTTTGGCCGGCCGGCGTAGCTCGGCTACGTTTTTATGATCCGCGCGAAGGTAGCGGCGCGCGACTTCCTGCACCTCGACCGCCGTCACGCTGGCGATACGGCGCGGGTAGTCGTGTAGCGCGCTGGTGTCGCCCGTAGTCATCACTTCCTCTGTGACACGGTGGGCCAGCTGGAGATCATCATCGAGTCCCGGCAGGAAGCTGTTCTGCAGATCCAGCTTGGCGCGCGCGAGCTCCCAGGGCGCGACGCCACGCTCCTGCAGCCGGCGAATCGTGCGCGCCACTGCGGACTCTTTCTGGCTTGCCACCCAGCGTCCCGGATCCGGATAGACACCGACCATGAAGTACCCAGCGCTGGCCAGCACCGTATGTTGGGCGTAGGCGGACAACCCATCGCGGGAAAAACGCGAGCGGTTCATCACGCTAAGAACCTGCGCTACGATGTCCAGCGCATACTGATCCGGATGGCCCTTGGGCACGGTAGGCCAGCCGATATAAAGCCGCGGTGTGGCATCCACCTCGATGACCCGGCGCCGCTCGCCGTGCTGCTCGGGCTCGGGAGTGAGGTGGCGCGGTATCGCCGGTCCGTTCTGCCACGGACCGAGGTACTTTTTGGCCAGCCGCTCGACTTCTGCTGGCTGCACGTCGCCGACCAGCACCAGCGCGCAGTGCGCCGGCGCATAATGCGTACGGAAGTAGGCGCGGGCATCGTCGCGATGGAGCTGCTCGAGGTCTCCTGGCCAGCCGACGATTGGTGTGCCGTAGGGATGCGCAGAAAACAGCATCGCGTTCAGCGCTTCGTACAGCATGGCACCAGGCTGCGTATCCGCGCCCCGCCGCCGCTCTTCGCGCACGACATCCCGCTCGGTATAAAAGTCACGAAATACCGGGTGCAGCAAGCGGTCGCTTTCCAGACGGAACCACAGCTCCAGGCGGCTCGCCGGAAGCTGCACGACGTAGGACGTATAGTCCTTGCCGGTAAACGCGTTCTTGCTGCGTGAGCCGCTGCGGTCGAGCAGCAGATCGAACTCGTCGCGCGCCACCAGCCCACGATACTCGCTGGTCACGGCGTGGATCTCCGCGGTCTGCTGCGCGATACGCGCTTGCTGTTGCTGGCGCCCGGCGTCGTCAGCGGACGGCCGCAGGCGCTGCGCATTACGTTCGTTGTCCAGCACGCGCCACAGATCGTCGAGGCGTGCGGCCAGCACCGCTTCGCGCTGGGGATCGAGGGCACCAAGGTCGCGCGTGCCGGTGAACATCATGTGCTCGAGCAGATGGGCGATGCCGCTTTTGCCACGCGGATCATCCGCTGCCCCCACGTCAAAGCCATACACCGCGGCAAAAGTAGGAGAAGTATGGCGCGGCACGACGAAGATACGCAGGCCATTTTCCAGCCGCAGTTCGTGAATCGGCGGCGGTGGAATGCGCAGCGGCGCTGCCGTTGGTGGCAGGATGCGGGTACAGGCCCCAAGCGCTCCCACGGCGAGACAAAACAGCACCGCCCTCAAGCGAAAAAACCCAGCGTGCAGACGCAAATCCACGATCTCCGATTTCAGGTAACCGCTACAACTTACGAACTTCGCGCTTTATTCCACGCTGCTTGGGTACGCGGCAGCTGCTCGTGGATATGACAGCTTCCGTATTCATGTTCGCGGCCGGTAGAAGTTTTTGCGCCGTGTCCCCATCGGTACGTGAATTTCTATATAGTACGCTGAATGAACCGCGCACGATCGAGCCAGCGATGGCTACAGACTGCTCTCTTGTTTTTTTTGCTGGCGCTGACCCGGCTTGCGACGGCGCAGACGGAAGCCGCACCACTGCAAGCCCCCGCCGGGCCGACTGAACCCACGTTCCAAGATTCTTTGAATCAGGCCTACGAGCTCCTGCAGCGGGGTGAGCCCGCGCGGGCCGTCGTGCTGCTGGAACAGCTACAACGGCAGCGCTCCGATGCCAGCCTGTTTTACGCGCTGGGTATGGCCTACGCCGCCAACAACCAGCCCACACTTGCGGCGGGCAGTCTGGAACGATTTTTCGGCGGCGCCGATGCGGCGAGTGCCCCCCCTGACGTGCAGGTGGCGGCGCAGCGGCAGCTGACCGACTACCAGCGTCAGCTCAGCCGCCTGAGTGTCACCTTCGTACTGCTGCCCAGGGCCGTTCCCGCCACCTTGTATCTGAACGGTCAGCTCGCCGCAGAGCTGCGCGATGGTGCGGTGCCGCCGACGCTGTGGTTGTTGCCGGGCACCTACCAAGTTCTGCTCAGCGCACCGGGTGCACGCACCTATCAAACGAAGCTCGAGCTGCAGCCCGGGGAGCTGCGCCAGCTGGTCGGCAGCCTGGAAGAGGATCAAAGGCCGCTACCGCTGATTCCCGGGACCGTCGGGCCGCCGTGGAACGCAAAAAAGGCGACGTCCACTATCCGCAAAGTCTTGATCGGAACGGGAATCGCCGTGGGCACACTCCTGGTCGCGGGAATCGTCACGGCTGCCGTGGTAGTCGCCACTTCGGATGGCAGTAGCTCGAGCCATCATCATCATCACTTCGACTTCGACTAAGCAGTACGGTCCGCCGGGAATCGATTTGGAATCGCTCCTTCTACCCTTGCGCAGGCGTGCGCACCGACGATTCGATCCCAGTAAGACCTCATTGGTCAAAATGTCCGTACGCCAAGTCGTGCCGCGCTACGCCTGCTGAAAACGCTGTCGGCGCCGCTGTGCGCTGGGGTGTTGGCGCTGGCCTGGGTGCTGCCGCTTGCCGTCTTGGCGGCGGCGTCCACCCAGCCTGCGGTCTCGGCGGCAGCGCCGCAGATGATGGAGTACAAGGTGCAGGCAGGCGACAACTGCGGGGCGCTGGCCAAACACCTGTATGGGGACTCGCATCGTGTGGATCTGATCCATCAGAACAATGATCTGGGACCACTGCCGCACAAGCTGCGACCGGGGCAGATCCTGCGGGTGCCACTGCGCGCCACGGCGGGTCCGCAGGGGCCCGACGCGCGCTTGACGTTCGTGCGCAACCAGGTCGAAGCGTACACCCCGGACTATCATCGCGGACAAAAGAACGAGGCGCTGGCGCAGGGCAATCGTGTCGGAACCCTGGCCGCTTCTTCGGCCGAGATCTCGTTTGCCAACGAGACCCAGATGCAGCTGGGCGAACACAGTATGGTGGTGATCTTCGGCGACACCCCCTCGCGGTCGGCGCCGCATCGCCGCGCGGCGGGGGCCGAAGAGGCAGCGCTGCTCAAAGGCACGCTGCGCGCCCATCTGGCCGAGCTCTCGGGACCCGCGCCGCAGGCGCCACCGCGGCTCATCACGACCCCCAGCGGCCAGGTCGAGCTGCCGCGCCAGAGTGGTGAGCTGCACGTCGATGTGGATGCGCAGAAGACGACCCGGCTTTCGGTGCTGCGCGGAAGATCACACCTCGCCGCGGCGGGACAGAAGGTCGAGGTACCCGCGGGCTTTGGCAGCCGCGCCGACAAGGGACGTGCGCCGACGCCGCCGCGACCGCTGCCGCTGCCGCCGGTGTGGACCAAAACCCCCGCGGCCCTCGTGCTAAGTCAGGGCGCGGCGGCACCGCTGGTGCTGACTTATCAGGCGGCAGCAGGTGGTCCCAAGGTCACCGCGTGGCATCGCCAGCTGGCTCGCGACGCCAGCTTCAACGATTCATTGATCGATACCAAAGTAGCAGCGGACGTCCTGAGCTGGCCGCTGGCGGGGCTGCCAACGGACGCAGTGTATGCGCGCATCAGCGCCATCGATGATGACCGCTTCGAAGGCCAGCCGAGTGTCGTGATTCACACCCAGGTGGCGCAGCTGCAGGTGGTGCCGCAGACCCAGACGGCGCTGGCGTGGCTGGTGGTGCCGCCGGGAGTTTTGTGTGGGGTCGATGGCGCCGCGCTGACGGCAACGCAGCGGCAGGCGCTGTCCCCGGCGCGCGCGCATCAGGTGCGCTGCGCGACCAAGCCCGACGCGCTGCCCGGTGAAGCCGCCGAGCTGACGGTGGCCGCGGCAGAGAGTGGACCCGATCCCAGGGACTCCGAGCCCGCACCGGAAAAGATCATTCAGCTCGCGCCACCGCGGCTGCAGCCGGTGCCGCCGCCGCCCGCCCCGGCAACACCAGCCGAGCGCCGCGTGTATTTCGATTCTGGCTGTCGCAGTATCGACGCTATTTAATCAGGACGCGTACGGCTTCGGCGGTGGTGTCGAGCTGGGCCCGCGCATCCGGCTACCTTTTGGCGCGCTGCGTTTTGCGCTGCGTTTCCTCGCCGAGCAGGCAGTAACGCCCCCCCAGGCCCCGACCATGATCAACCTGGGTGGCGTCGTGACCTACGTGCTGGGGCAGCCAGCGTGGCGCGTGAGTCCCTACTTTGGGGGGTGGGCGCAAGGAATTCTGCAGCGCACCGCAGCGCTGCCTGGGCTGCGGGCCGTACGCAACAACTCTGGTCTGGCGCTGGGGGGCCTGGTGGGACTGCAGGTGCGCCTACCGCACGGTGGCCTCTTTCTCGAAGGCGGTTATCGCCACAACCTCGCCGAGCAGCTGCCGGTGCAGGCGCCCGAGTGGAATACCGGCTTCCTGCTGCTGGGTTACCGACTGAGCTTGTAGTCTGCCGAAAAAAAAATCGCCGTACTCAGCGCCCACGGCCGCCAAACGATTGGTTTCTTCCACATTGGGCACGCCTCCTGCTTAGCCACAAGGCAAGGAAATCTCAGGACACAAGGAGAGCCCATGTCGACCAAAGCCCGAGCCAAGTCCATGACGCCGCCGGAGTCCAGCGGCACCGGTCCCGATGAGGTACTCAGCGCCTTGGAAGAAGGCCGCGAGCCGCCGCACCAGCGCTCGATCACCGACGTGGCCGACCGCGCCGCGCTGACGGGCGTGCTGGAATACGAGCCAGCGCGCGACAAGATCCCGGGGCAAGACCGCGTGCTGACGGTCGGCGACCCCGACGTGGATGCGCTGGACAACGAGTTCAGTGGCGAAGAAGCCCCCGGCGGCACCAACGCGACGCCGGATCAGAACGACGTGGATGAAATCGGCCGCGCCTACGGGCTGTCCGAAGAGGACGACGGAGATGTCCTGGTATCGAGCCGAAGAGGTGCTGGAGCGCCGCAGCCGTCATCGCTGGGAGCTCGATCCGCGCTCGAAGATCCCGAAGCCTAGGCCGCGCGCTGTGCTGTGTCAGATAGGGCACATGTGTCTATTTCGCACAGCACGAGCGTGGACTGCCGACCATCGGGTGCGATGTCTACGTCTCACCAACGGGTGGCGCCCTACGTGCTACGCACCGGCGCATGATTCGAATTGCCGTACTCAGCGAACAAGTCACCTCCCAGATCCGTGAAGCCGTCTCTGAAAGCGCGCGTGAGCTCGATAGTGTCCAGGTAGTGTTCAGCGGCACCTCGGCGGACGAGCTGCGGCGACGCGGTCGGGAGCTGCGACCGCAGGTCCTGGTGCTCGATCTCGCGCTGCTTAGCGGGGGTTATGGCAGCGACCCGCGGCAAGAGATCGACAGCCTGCTGCAGAGCACCGGAGCCGAGCTGGCGCTGGTGCTGTACTCCTTTACGCGACGCGAGGTGGTGCAGCAGCTGTCATCGACACGCAGCCGCCCGATCAAAGCGCCGATCAGCCTGGCCACGCTGCGGCTCAACATGTTGAGTCTGTTGGTCAAAGATGCGCTGCGTAGTAGCGCCGACAACGAGGCAGCAGGACGCTCTGACTCGATGTCGTTCGCCATACCCGAGTTGCAGAGCTCGGGCGGTTTCCAGCCCGTAAGTCCGTCGCGGGCGGAAGCCGAGCTGGCCCCTTTGCCGCCGCGCCAGACACCGTTCGTGCCGCCGCCGGGCAGCGGCGCCAGTGATCCGGTTCCCGCCGCCGGCATGCCCAAGCTGTTCAATCAGTTCCAGCTCGGTCGCCTGCAAGAAGCGCGGTCCAAGGTGCGCTGCGAGTGCCCCAATCACTTGTCCGAGCTCGTCACGAGCCTCAACGCTTTTGAAGAGTATTCCCGCAAGTGTGAAAATGCCGGCGATGATGACGCCAAGCTGCACGGCTACCTGTACCAGCAGACAAGTCGCGCGCGCCGGCTGATGGAAGAAGCGCTGCTGACGCTGTGCCGCTACGAACGGCTGGATATTTAGCCGGTTACGTAACAGTCCCTGCGGCGCTCAGAAATTTTTTCTATATTAAGATAAGCTTCAGGATGGACTCTGTACCGGAACGGCCGCCCGGCCACCAGGTAAGCCCGTGTACGGAGCGTGTTCCGAGCAGATATAGAGGGGATTCCTGATATATGAAGCGAGTCACCTTGGGGCCCGGCGGTGCCATATGAAGCCGCTGGTACTGGTACTAGAGGACAGCCTGACCGAGCGCATGGCGCTGCGTACGGTGCTTACCACCGCGGGCTGCATCGCCACCGGCTGCGGCACCCTGCAGCAAGCCCGCGAGACCATTCGTCGTCGCGCTTTTGATCTCGCGGTGCTCGATGTGATGCTGCCCGATGGCGATGGCACGGAGCTCATGGAAGAGATCAAGAGCCATCCCGAGACCGCCTACATGGGCACCATCATGCTCCTGGACACTCCCGAACTCGCCCGAGAAGCGGCCCAACGCGCGCTGGCGCGCCGATGCCTACTTACAAAAGCCGTACATTCCCAAGATCCTGACCGACTTGATCAAAGAGCTGATGTGGAGCTCGATGGGCGGCAAGCGCTATCTCATCGTCGATGACAGCGCCACGTTCGTGCACGCCCTGGCGGGGAAGCTGAGCCAGGCCAACAACGAAATCCTCACTGCCAAAAGCGGCGAAGAAGCCTTGGAGATCTTGTCGCAGCAGATCGTGGACTGTGTACTCATCGACATGGTGATGCCGGGCATGGGGGGACTGCAGGCGTGCCAGCGCATCCGGGCCCTGCCCTCGTGCAGCCAGATCTCCATCGTCATGCTGACGGCCAGCGAGAACCTGACGGCCCGCAGCGAAGGACAGATCTTTGGGGCCGACGACTTTCTCGTCAAGCAGGCGGATCTCGATCTGCTGTGCGCGCAGCTGCGCAGCATCTTGCGCCGGGCGGCGCAGCGACCGCGGCGCCCGTCCAGCGGGCCAATCAGCATTCCCAAATTTTTTGATAACAGCCCGCCGGCCAAAGGACTGTACGAAGAAATCCTCAGCCTGATTGGCCTCAGTCACTGGGTTGCGCGCCTGGTGGTCAGCCGCGCCTGCGCCAAGATCGGAGTAACCAGCCAGTCGCTTACCGTCGCCGAGCTGGCCCGCATCCTGCCCGTGCTGGGTGAGCAGCTGTGCCTGTTCATGACCCGCCCGGAAGCGGACAAGCGGATTGCTGCACTTACCGCTCTGACGTCAGCAGAGCCGCCCACAGACGTGCCTCACGGCAAATAAACAGACGCATTTTTTTGCCGGCACAAGCTGTGGGATTCTTTTCTCTTTCCGTTCTACGCGGCGAAAAATGCCGATGTCGCATAGCCGTGACGCAGATCCCGATCCACACTGAATAGCTCTATTCTGTAGAGGCATTCGGGGCGATCTAGGCTGCGCCCTGCTGCATCCAAGGAGCTAGCATGAAGCCGCACGTACTGATTGTGGATGACAGCCTGACAGTCCGTATGGATCTGCGGGCTGCGCTGTGCGCTGCGGGGTTCTGGGTGAAGACGTGCAGCTCGCTCGAATCGGCGCGCCATGAGCTGGCGATAAACGTGTTTGATCTCGCCATCCTGGATAACGTGCTGCCCGACGGCAGCGGTGTTGATCTGCTCAAGCACATCAAAGAGACCGCCGAGCTGCGGGCCACGCGCGTGATCATGCTAAGCACCGAAGCAGAAGTGCGCTCGCGCATCCAGGGTCTGCGCCTGGGCGCGGATCACTACGTGGGCAAGCCCTACGATCGCGACTACCTGACCAAGACCGCGCGCGAGCTGTTCAAGCTGACGGATCCCGGGCGGGTTTCCTCGACGCGGCGCGCGCAGAATACCAAGAAGCTGCTGCTGGTCGATGACAGCCCGACGTTCATCCATGGCCTGGCGATGGCGCTGCGGCACGATGGTCATGAAGTGGCGATGGCCTACTCGGGTGAAGACGCGGTGGCGCTGCTGGGGGTGGAAAGCTTCGATGGGGTGCTCATCGACATGTTGATGCCCGGCATCAACGGGGTCGAGACCTGCCGCCGCCTGCGCAGCATTCCGCGTATGGATCACAGCCTGGTGGTCATCATGACGGCCAGCGAAAATCCCGACTGGCGCGACGCCGCGCTGGCCGCGGGTGCCGACGAGTTGATCATCAAGCCCAAGAACCTGAGCCTGGTCCCCGCGCTGCTGTTAGGGCTGTTCGTGCACAAACGCCAGCAGTTTCAAGTCGGTCGCGTGTCGACGCCGATCGAGCGGCTGGCCGCCAACAGCTAGACGGCGTCGCGCGGCGCGCGACACAACGAAAGCAGCGTGGGTCCAATCTCGGGCAAGCGCAGTACCCGCTGCGCGGCGCCCAGACGAATCGCTTCTTTGGGCATGCCAAAGACCACCGCCGTGCTTTGATCCTGGGCGATGGTCGCCGCCCCTTTCTGCCGCATGAGCAAAAGCCCTTCGGCGCCATCGCGACCCATGCCAGTCAGCAGGCAGCCGATGGCGCGCGGCCCGTAGTGGCTGGCGACCGACTCGAACAGCACATCGATCGACGGGCGGCAGGAGTTGCGCTCGGGCGCGTCGCTCAAGCGCAGGCGGCGATCCGCGACCGTCATGTGGCTGTCGGCGGCGGCCACGATCACCTGGCTGGTACCGGGCGGCGGCAGCAGCTGACCATCCACCGCTTCAACTACCGGCACCGGCAGGACGCGGGCCAGCCACTCGGCCAGGCCGATGGCGAACGGCTTGCCGATGTGAATCAGCAGCAGCACGGGGGCAGGCAGCGCGTGACGCAGGATCTCGACCACTGCGCCGGGACCACCGGTAGAAGCGCCGATGGCAATGAGATCGTAACGATGGGCAGAGCTTGGACGACTGCTGGTCGTAGCGCTGGCAACGAGGCTGCGCTCTTGCGAGCGCAGACCACGCAGCCGCAAGCGCGGGTGGGTGATGACCTTGATCCGCGCGGTGAGCTTGACGGAGTGCAGAAAGTTGCGCTCCCACACGCCTCTTTCTTCGCGGCCGGTGGGCTTTTCGACGACCTCCACGGCGCCCGCGGCCAGCGCATCGAAAGTCCGCACCAGCTCCCCCCGATTGAACGATGCCGAGACGATGACGATGGGCGTCGGGCAGTACGCCATGACGTGCTCCGTGACCTCCAGGCCCGACATCCCGTTGGCCAGCATCATGTCGAGGGTCATCACGTCGGGTCGCAGCGTCTGGCACAGGCGAATGCCGGTCTCCCCATCCGCGGCCTCCCCCACCACTTCGCAGTCCGGATCCGAGCGCAGCGTACGCACCAGATGCGCCCGTGCGGTCAGCGAGTCTTCCACGACAACGATACGAATTTTCGCCATGTCACTTAATCAGCTGCGCGATTTTTTCGACGAACAGGTTTTGATCGAACTCACTTTTTACCAGGTAGGCGGCGGCGCCGACCTCTAGACCGCGGCGACGGTGCTCGGGGGATGACAGCGAGGTGACCAGGACCACCGGAATCTGCTGCAGCTCGGGATCGGCGCGGGTGAGCGCAGTGAACTCGAAGCCACTCATTCCCGGCATCTCGATGTCGACGATGAATAACCCGTAGCTGCGCAGGTGCGCCATGCTGAGTCCTTCTTCGGCGGAGTCGGCGAGATCGACCTCGTAACCCGCCGCTTCGAGGATGCTCTGTTCCAGCATACGGGTCGTCAGCGAGTCATCCACCACCAACACCGGCAGCCGCAGCGGACCACGCGACCGCTCAAGCGGCACGCGGGCGTCGCTGGGATGGCACTTGATCAAGCCCCGCGGATCGAGCACGAACAGCGGATCACCTTGCAGATCCAGCGCCGCGCCCGACACAAAAGCATGCGCTCCGACGGCCAGCGGCAGCGGCTTGACGACTACCTCCATGGTGCCCGCCAGGCGCTCGGCCCCCAGCACCACACGCTGCGCGCCCGCCTGCACGATCACCGCGGACCACATCTCTTGCGCGACCACCGGCAGGCCAAACAGCGCGGTCAGGGGCAAAAAAGCCAGCGCCTGACCTTCGTAGACGATGCTGTTGCGCGTCGGCTCTTGAATGATCTCGTTGTGACCAAGGCGCACCGCACCGCGCACCGCGTCCAGCGGCAAGAGTACGGTCTGATCGGAAAATGCCAAGGCCAGCGTCATCAGCGAAGTCAGCGAAGTCGGCACGGTGATGCCGATGGCGCTGCCTTGACCGACCTTGGAAGTTACGCTGACGTTGCCGTTGAAGCGTGCGGCAGTGGCGCGCACGACGTCCAGTCCCACGCCGCGACCGGACAGCTGGGTGACCGTGCGGCGGGTGCTAACACCTGCGGCAAAGATGAGCTGCAAGGTCTCTTGGGGCGACAGCTGGGCCGCAGCTTCCGCCGTCACGGCGCCGCGGGCGATGGCTGCCGCGCGCACCGCATCGACGTTGATTCCAGCGCCGTCATCGCTGCACAGAAACGTCACGCGGCGGCCGCGCCGCTCGGCGGTTACGGTCAGTCGGCCTTCGGCGGGTTTACCGCTGTGCAGCCGCTGCGGACGTGGCTCGATGCCGTGATCGATGGCGTTGCGGATGAGGTGCAACAGGACGTCCCGCACGGCGAGCAGGATGTTGGCCTCGACGCGCACATCGCCGCCGACGAGCTCCACGGAGACGCGCTTGTCGACGAGCTGCGCCGCATCGTAGGCTGCCAGCTCGATCTGCTCGAACACCGTACTGACCGGGACCAGTCGCAAGGTGCCCAACAGCTCGTAGCTCTGCGTGAGCTCTTGTTCGCCGCGCCCGAGCCGCAGCTCGGCTTCGCGCTGTGCCTGCAGTAGCGTGCGGTGCAGCTCTTCCGCTTCGGCCACCATCCGCTGATTGACGCCGGTAGAGGAAGCCGACGCCACCTGTTCGCGCTGCTCAAGCTTCGTCAACAAATCGGCAGCGGTGCGCTGGGCGCGCTGCAGCATGCCGTGCACCGCGCGCAGACCACTGAGCTGCGTGCGCGCCTCGGCCAGTCCCGCCAGCAGCGCATCGAGATCTTTCAGCTCGACCCGAATCGTCTCGATACGTTCCTGACTGCGGTCGCTGCGATCAAAGCGCGCACTGGCGCCCGAATACGCCGAAGTGGCCGTCGGTGCGACCGAGTTCATGGAAGCCGGCACGGACTGCTGCAGCTCGGCCCGGATCAGCTCCAAGACCTTCAGCAGATCATTTACGGCATCGAGCTCGATGGGCTCCCCGTTTTCGCGATAAGGAGACAGCGTCTCCTCCATGGTGTGCGCCAGCTCGCTGATGGCGGTGCGCCGCACCACCCGCGCCGCCCCTTTCAAGGTGTGGGCGAGGCGAAAGCAGTGCGACAAAAGATCGGCACGCTCCGGCGTCTTGGCCAGCAGCAGCAGGCTGCGCGCGAGATCGCTCGTCAGATCGCTCGCTTCCAGATGAAACATCCGATCGAGTTCGTCGCCCATCCTGCTATTACTCGCCGCTGCGGACCAGCTTCATGAGCTGCTGCGAAAGACTCGCCAGCTGCCCCGCGGTCTGAATGGTCTGGCTTGAGCTGGCCTCGGTATCGCGCGCCGTATCGGCGACTTCGGTAATCGCCGTGCTGGCCTGCTCGACGGCTGTGGTCTGCTGCTTGGTACTCAGCTCGATCTCGTGCGAGGCTTCGGCGGTGTTGCCCACCAGCTCGACGATCTGGCGGAAGCTGGCGGCGACCTTGCCAAACTGTCCGGCGCTGACGTCCACGGCTTTGGAGCCATCTTCGGTCACCATCACGGTGGTATTGGCCGCGGCACGAACGTCTTGGATCAGCGTACGGATCTCTTTGGTCGATCCGCCGACGCGGTCGGCGAGCTTGCGAATCTCGTCGGCAACTACCGAAAATCGGCGGCCGGCATCACCGGCCCCCGCGGCTTCGATGGTGGCATTGATGGCCAAGATGTTGGTCTGCTCGGCCAGCTCGTTGATGATGTCGAGGATGCTGCCAATCTCTTGGGATTTTTTTCCCAGATCGAGCATGTGGGTCACGATGCGGTTCACCTGATGTTTGACCTGCTCTACCGCGGCCTGCGCATCCAGCACGGTGTGATCCCCCACGCGCGCCGCGGCCGTCGTATCTGCAGCAATCCCGGTGACACGCTGCGCACTCTCGGCAATCTGGCGCGAAGTCGAAACCAGCTCACGCATGGTGGTCGCGACTTCGGTGGCCGTCGCGGTCTGCCCCTTGGCGCCGCGCGTCTGCTGGACAGCCGCCGCCTGCAGCTCGGCAGCCGCGCTGCGGATGTGCTGCACCGCCGTGCCGAGCTGACGATTCAGATTGCGGATGATGATCAGCACCGAAATGGTCATGAGGATGATGGCTATCGGTGTCGTCACCACCGGCGCCGTCACTGACTGTTTTGCCGCCTGCGTGGCGTCCAGGCTGTGCTGCCGCAAGAGCTCTTCTTCGGTAGCCGCCATGGTGGTCGCAAGCTTGCGTAGCTCTTCCAACGAGTGCCGGCCACGCCCTTCCAGCGAGAGCTGGGCCGCTGGCACCAGACCTTGTTGGCGCCGCAGCTCGCGCAGCTCGGAAGTGCCATGCTGGCGTTCGCGCAAAAGCGGTAGCATCTCTTGCAGCCGCTGCTGCTGCGTCGGGCTGTCCGCGGTCAGGCGGCGCAGCTCTTCGTACTTGCGCTCGACGATCTCACTGGCCAGGCGGTGGGTTTCCAGGAAGTCGTCTTTGCCGGTCAAAAGCAGCCCGAGCTGCGCGGACTCGGTGTCTTTGATCGCCGAAAGGAACTCGCTGGTGCGCAGCAGCACCTGCTGCGTGTGGGCCACCTGGCGGTTCACTTCATTCAGGGTCTCGGCGCTGCGATAGGTGTAGGGCAAGATCGTCACCAGCAGCAGCACGAACGGCGTCAATATTCCCAGCGCAATCTGTTGTCCAAGCGTCAATGACTTGAGCATCTACGTTTCCTCGGAGGCAAGCGGCGCGTGGGCCTGCTTGCGGATGGCAGCGACCAGCGCAGCAACGCTGATCACCGGACGCAGGCTGGAATCAAACGACAGGAGCTCGCGATAAAACTCATCACCGGGTGCGGCGTGCCCGAGGCGCGGATGAAGCTCTGCTTCCCCGACGTGCAGATACGCCTCGATGCTGTCTACGGCCAGCGCCAGCTGATCATCGGCGCGGGTCACCACCAGCCAGCGCAGCGGCGCGCTGCCCGGGTCAACGCCCAAAAGGGTGGCGAGCCGATATACCGCCAGAAGGCGTCCGCGCACGCCCACGATGCCCAGGAGACCACTGGTTGCGGCAGGCAGCGGCACCACTTTGGGACAGGCATAGATGCCGGCCGTCTCTTCCAAGCGCAGGGCAAAGTCACCTTCGCCCAGCCGAATGGCCAGCAGCTTGTGCTGCGGCACGGCGGTGTTGCGGCGCGGCGCGGCGAACGAGGTATCGAACTGCTGGCGCAGCTCGGCCAGGCGGCGGGCAAAACGATCCTCGGGCTGGCTCACTCTTCGCCTCCCAGGGCGCGCAGCTCGGCACGACACAGCGACAAAAGTGCCTCGCGCGCAAAGCCGCCGCCGAATAGCAGGATGCGCTCACGCCGCTCGTGCGGCAGAAGCTCTAGCGCCTGGCGTAGCGCTGCGCGGGCCGCGTCACGCTGGCCCCCGCGGCGCAAGACGATGCCGAGCCGCAGGTGCGCCATGGCAAAGCGCGGATCGGCGCGGATGGACTCTTCGTGGCTCTTTTGCGCCGACTCTTTTTCATCGACGTGTTCCTGACCCAGTCCCAACAGGTAGTGCGCTTCGGCGACCTGCTGATTGTCATCGAGCAGGCGCCCGCACAGCTTGCGCGCTTCGCTGTAACGACCCTGGCCGCACAGCAGAGTCGCTTTGGTGAGCAGCGCGGGGCCGCTGGGCGCGACCTCGGCAGGCAGCTGCCGCATGAGGTCCAGGGCCTGATCGAACTGCTCGCTGGAAATACGCTGCGCCACCGGCAATAGCGGCGTCCACACGTCCGCGGAGTCGGGCCGGCGCGCCTCGGTCGCCGGTGGGGGGGTGAGGGCGCTGGTCAAGCGGGCAATGCGCTCGGCCGAGCGCGCGATGTTGGTGAACCACGAAGAAGGAACGCCCAGCGCCGCGCCGTCCGTATCGCTGGGAAGCTTTGTCTCTGCCGCACTGCGTGGCGCAGCGGCACGCGGTAACGGCTTCTTGCGGTAGAAAAAGGACTCGCGCGTGTGACACAGCTCGAACTCGTCCGAGATGCCACGCAGCGTTTCACTGTGACCGAGAAACAGGAATCCGCCGGGGGCCAGGGCTTGCGCCAGGCGGCTCACGGCAAGGCGGATCGAGCGC
Organism: Verrucomicrobiota bacterium; assembly: GCA_049840435.1. Classification (GTDB taxonomy): domain Bacteria; phylum Verrucomicrobiota; class Verrucomicrobiia; order Limisphaerales; family JADLHS01; genus JADLHS01. Next base: position 314,696 of record JASGKY010000042.1, read on the forward strand.
TCGGAAAAATAGATCAGGACGTTGCGACAAAACAGAATATCGAAGCCACCGGGAGTCCAGGAGCTCGCTTCCGGATCGAGGAGATTGCGTTCTTCGAACTGCACCAGCGCGCGCAGCTCGGGGCGCAGCTGGTAGTCTTCGCCTTCGGGAAAAAAACAGCGCTCACGCACTGCCGCGGGAGTCGCGCGCAGCGCCCAGGCGGAGTAGCGGGCGCGCCGCGCTTTGTGAATCGCCGCGGCACTGACGTCGATGCCTTCGATGGTGATGCGCCCGGCCGTGATGTCGCTGCGATGGTCGCTCAGGGTAATCGCGCACGAGTAGGCTTCTTCACCGGAAGAGCAGCCAATCGACAGGATGCGCACCGCCCGACCGGGCTCGCGGCGCTGCAGTCGCTCGGGCACGGCAACGTCGGCCAGTACGGCGAGGTGCGCGGGCTCGCGGAAGAAGTACGTCTCACCGATCAGCAGCTGCTCGATCAGCGCCTGCAGCTCTTCGCGCGTGGGCTGCCGTCCCCCGGCATCGGCGCTACTGAGCTCACCCAGGCGATGCTGCGCCACCAGCTCGGCCAGCCGGGTGCGCTGCCAGTCCACGCACAGAAGTCCCAAGCGCTCTTCCAGAAATGCTTCCAGGCGGGTGGTGCTCATGGGCCGACCGCCGTCAGCTGGCGCAGAATCAGCGCCCAGGCCTCTTCCGAAAGCAGGCGCGTGGACTGCAGGATCAGCAGCGCCGCACCGTCCAGAGTGGCCAGCGCCGCGACCTGCTCGGGCAGGGCCTGACTCAGCAGCGGCGCGACCCCGGTGCCTTGCGGCAGCTCACTTTTTACCACGCGCAAGACATCGTCTACGGCCAGCGCCAGGTGGTGTTGTCCGGCGCGCACGATCACCAGCCGCGCCGCCGGAGCACCGCTGTCGCTGCTTAGCAGCGCGGCCAGCTCGACGACCGGTAGCAGCTCACCGCGCACCTGCGACAGGCCGCGGACAAACGTCGGCGCCCCACCAACCGGCTGCAGCGGCAGGGCGCGCAGCGTCTCGACGACCTCGGACAGCGGAATCGCGCACAGCCACGACCGGCAGCGCACCAGCAAATGCGGGCGGGCGTTCACGCTGCGGTGTAGCTGGGGGTCCTGGGGCAAAGCTGCGGCTAACTACCGATGGCCGTTTGTTTACTATATTAGGAACCGGATTTCCCGTCAACGCCACGACCCTGACGGGCGGCGCCGGGCCGACCCCAGCGCCCGACGAGTCGGTAGGACAGAAACCTCTACGGCGCGATGGCGAAGCGGTAGTTGGCGCCGTAGTTCGAGTCCCACAGCGAGCAGCCGTACGCATCCGCCGCGTGAACCCACAGCTCGACCAAGCGCGCGCCAACCGGCGGTGTCAGCGTCGGCGCCAGCGCGAGCTGACCAGGGCTTCCATCGGCGCTGGGGGGTGGCGTCAGCAGCTTCGTCTCCGTAATCGCCCCCCCATCGAAGCGGTGGTACATGGTCGCCTCCCCCAGAAAGCGCCCATCGCCGGTGCGCGCGATACAGAACGGCAGCCGCTGCAGATCGAAATCGACCCCAAACGGCGCACCGGCCTGCAGGGTGCCTTCGACGCGACTCACCAAGCCACTTAGCAGGTGTACGACCCGCGCGGGACGCTCGGGCGTGAAGTGGAAGTCGTTGCCGTAGTTCGAGTCCCAGCTGTGGCAGTCGCCGCGGTCGCGACCTTCGAACCAGAGCCATACATCGGTGTCGAGGGGCACACTGATCGTGCGCTCTAAAGCGCCGGTGCGCTCCGTGCCGGGGAGGTACAAGACGGTGGGCGTGTGGCCCGGCGCAGTAAGCGAGGCGATGACCGACCAGTCCATGCCGCGGCAGTGGCTCTGGCGGCTTAGATCGCAGCCAGCAGGATGACCCCGGCGCAGAGGCGGCGCCGAGGTGCCGCAAAAAACGAAGCCGTCTGTTTGGGAATACTCATCGCCGTACTTTAGGACCGAGACAAAAAAGGAAGCAATTCCCAAGTTCCTATTTTCGCGTCAGCACCAGAGTCTGAAACTCGCTGGTCAAAAGCAACCCACCTACCGTTACGCTGCCATCGGCGGCGGCACTGACCACGCCCTGCTGCGCGCCGAACTGCCAGTGGATTTGCTCACCCGGCAAGCACAGGAACTGCTGCACCCGTCGTGGTGTCACGTCCACGCGCACCGGCGGGGGCACGGGAAGCTTATCGCCGGTCGTGGGATAGCCAGCACGCGGGGGCGCCCCCCCCTGTCCGTCCAGCACGCGCAGCGGCAGCTGCAAACGATCGATGGTATCGACCGTACGATTGCCATCCCAGCGCAGGAACCGGTTGTGGGCTCCGGCGATGTCGCCGCTCCAGCCGGTGTCGCCGGCGACTTCCACCTTGCCGGCAAAGCCGCTTTCGGCGTTCCACGGCTGCTTGCCGTTGCCACTGCCATCGCCGGGATTGTTGTCGAGGGACGACGCGCTGAACGCGGGAAAAGCGCGGTGCAATACCAGCGAGCTGGTGTCATCGAACACCGGATTCCAGCCGCGTTCCCACCACTGATCGTTCAGCAGCGGATCGCTGATGCCGTGTCCTCCTTCGTCCCAGACTACGAAGTGTCCGACATGCTCTTGCGCCAGCGCTTGATATAGCGAGCGGTCGGTGAGCGGACTTTTGCCGACGACGGCGCCGAAGTGGATGGTGGCGTCGTCTTTGCCGTGCTTGAAGAAGATGAACTGGTTTTGCGCCTCGGGGACGTCGTGCAAGACGCGGGTGAGGTCGGCGCGATCCCACACTCCTTTTTTCACATCACTGACGCTGCCTTTGGCCGGCGGACTGCCCCATAACGGCGCCAGCTGCGCCACGCGCGAAGGACGGTGATTGCGCGGAATGGCCTGCGCGATGGTGGCCTGCACGGCGCAGAAGTGGCGCGCATGCAGCAGTCCCAGCGTCGCGGCACCGGCGCCACCCATCGATGCGCCTTCGACATAGATGCGTTCCCGATCGATGCCCGGCATGGTGCGCAGCGCAAACGACAACAGGTGCAGCACACGGCGCAGCGTGTACTCGGGAACCACGCCACTGCCCGCGCCGCCCGGCAAGGTTTCGGAGTATCCCCACCAGTACGTATTTGCCGGATCGTACGGCGCGATACGCAGCTCACCTTCCCAGCCCTGCTGCCACGGCAGACCGTCGAAGCCATGCAGTGAGATACGCGCCGGCAGCGGGTGGGTCGGGCTTAGCGCCAGCGGCACCATGATGTAGGCGATGAAGTTTCGGCCGGCATAACCCGGGCTATCCAGATAGGCGTCGGTGGTCTGGGTCACGGTCAAGCGCTTGAACGTGGCAAACGTCTCGACCTTGCTGATCACCGGATCCGGTGGACGAATGGTATCGTTGACAGTGATGGGAATCTGTTCACTGACGCGCGCGAAGCCGTCGTCAAGAGTGACGTTCAGGGTGAAGTGCTCGCCACCTTGGATGAAATCGGGAGTGAATTCCATCATTCCCGTAGCGGGCGAAAACGTCGCGCCGGGGGGCAGCGCGGTGACGAACAGGCGCACCTTGTCACCGTCGAAGTCATCGGCCAAAAGCGGCAGCTGCAGGCTGGTCTCTTCCGCCACCGTTTGGGGTCCGGGGTGGCGCAGGCGCGGCGGCGTGTTGCGCACTTCCAGCGGTAGCCCCGCGCTGTGTAGCTCCCCGCGCTGCACGGCCACCAGGGGGCGGCCACGGCGCTGCGCCGGCAGGTGTGCGCGCAGCTCGGCAGGCGACAGAAAACTCGTCGCGAGCGGCTGACCATCCAGGGTGATCATGTCGCCCGCGGCAAAGCGGTCGCCGCTGGCGGTCAGCTCGAGCTCACTGCCGCCGACCACATTGATCGGCGTAATGGCGGTGAGTGTCGGCGGTAAAGCCGGGGCAGGGTTGGTGCAGGAAAACAGGCCGCCTAATGCTACGGATAGGAGGCTGGCGCGTTTCCAGCCGCGGATGAACAGACAAGCAGGGCGTCGCATGAGCGCACCTTAGCGCACCCCGGCCGCGTCAGGTGTATTTTGCACCACGCAGCAACAGCGGCGACCGGGGCGCAAATCCCGACCAGCCATGGTTCACCGAGACGCAGCGCTGAATTGCAGGTAAAATATTGACCTGCGCCGCCAGTCACTTTCTGGCTTCGTTCCGTGACCGCTCCGCAGGCTGCACCACGACCAATCTTTCGAGGGGAATTTTTGGTCGACATTATCGGCAAGAGTGTAGCCCCGAGCCCTCGCCCGGCTGACGTTCCGCAGCGCCGCCAAGTCCGGGCTCGACGGCCACTTCGCTGCGGATTGATAACGCGGCAGCGCCCCTAACCCGCGCTAGTGCTTGTGCGGCTGGAACTGGAAGGCCCGCGGCGCCGAGCCTTCGCCGAAAAAGAACTGCTCGCAGCGGTCGTGTAGCAGGTGAAACGCCTCGGGCGTTCACCAGATCCAGGCGATATCTGTTGATGAGCATCTTGGAGTGCTCGAGCCACATCTGCCAGCCCTGCGCCGACACCTCGTTGTAGATGCGCAGGCCCAGCTCGTCGTCGAAAGGTTGAAAGGTCAAAGCGGGCAGCTCCTACCCCAGCTTTTTGCAGTGGACCATCGCGCCATCGTTACTCCCGCATCGTGGTGACCCGCGCCGCAGGGCCGGAGTCGGGATCATGATTTCCGTCAGCTCATCTCTTTAGCAGAAAACGCGGCGGCGGAGAAACGAGCGAATCGGCCCGCGTCCCCCACCGCTACAGCGCCGGCAGCTTGATCAAGCCATCGGGAAACAGCCCCACTTCCACGGAGCCGCGCACCGCCCACGCCTGCAGGTCCAGCATCACCACCGTCCCCGGGCGCGTGAGGTGGTCCCCTTCACACACCACCGCCGCGCTGGTTGGCGACAGGACGTGCAGCACGTGCGCGGCCAGACAAGCCGTCTTGGGCAGTGCCAGCTCCCGCAGCTGCAGATTCTCCAGCGTGATTTCGGTTACGTGGTCATCCCCCTGGTGCGGGACGAAAAGCCGCTTCCCATCCGTACTGAAGTCGCCAAACATCGCCACTCCGCCGACGGGAACGACCTTCGTCTCGTCCATCTTGGCGGCCACCGGATCGTAGACCCGCACGTCTTTGGACTGGTTGTTCGAGATCCACACCAGACCATCCGGATGCACCGCCAGCGCATAGGGCGCGTACGCCGGATTTCCCGCGGGTCCGGGACGCGGTCCCACCGGTAGCTTCTTCACCAGCTGCGGCTGCTGCGGATTTTCGACGTTGAGCACCGCCAGCTCGTCCGACAGAGAACAGGTGACGTACAGCTGCTGGCCATCGGCCGACAGGCCCATGCCGTGCGCGGTCGGACATACCGGCGTCAGGGACAACAGCGCCATGCTGGCGGCATCGACGATGGCGATGCTGCTGTAGCTCTGCGCGGCGGGCAGTCCCCGGGTCAGCGCGTCGGTGAGCCGCGCCAGGTCGTAGTGACTCACGAAGATCAGCTTGTCATCGCGTGAGCGCACCACGTCGCCCGGGCTGCGATCCACCAGCACCTGCCCAGTCTGGCGACCACTCTGTACGTCCAGCTTGACCAGATAACCGGGAACCGTGCCGGTGCCGTGTGCCCCATGCGGACCGCTGCCGCCGTTGGTGACGTAGTTGGACAGGTTGAAGAAGATGGTCTTCCCGTCCGCGCTGCTGGTCAGGTGGTGGGGGCCCTCGGTCTCGACGGGGCTGAAGCCTACCATGGCCGAGCCGAGCAGGCGCGGCTGCTCGGGCGCGTCCGCATCCACGAACGCCAGCGTGTCATCGCCGTTGCAGCTGATGCCGAGCCGCGCCTGTCTGGTATAGGTCGGCAGCGCCGGCTCCCCCCAGGTGAGTCCCTCGGGATAACTCACCTCCCGCTGGCAGCCCACAAGCGCCAGGGAACCCAGCATCACCGTCGCGAGCCCAGGTCGCGCAAGCGACCACGCCACGGAACCGGAACGCCGCATCGTGAACTCCCGCTTTGCCATGCGCGGCGAAGGTAGCACGGTCTGCGCCGGCCGGCCGGGAAAGCCGGCCGCGCCCCGGCGGTCGGCAGGACTTGTCAGAAGTCGCGCGCTTGGGTGTACATTGCGGCATGCCGTGCACAGCGCCGCGCCCGCTTGTATCTCGCTTGGTCCTGTTGGCCCTCGCCCGGGTGTCACTGCTGGTGCTGTTTGCTGCGCCAACCGCCTGCGGCCCGTTACCCGCGGAAGAGCGCGGCGCCGCCTTGGCCCGTGACCCCGCGTTGTCCGTAAGCCCTTCCAACGTGTTTGCCTGCACCACCTGCCACGCTGTCAGCGACTCCTCTGACAACCGAATCCTCCCCGGCTACCCGCTGCGCGGCGCGCTGAATCGACCGCGCTTTTGGAACGGCGCGCTGCAATACGGCCTCGATGCGGTGAATCAGTGCCTGGTCGACTTCATGCGCGGTGTCGCCCTTACCTCCGACGACGACAACGGCCGCGCGCTGCTGGCTTATCTACGCACCCTGGCCCCCGCCGGCGGCACCGATCCGGCGCGCCCCTGCAGCATCGTCCGCAACATCGACCCCACCTACCTCATGCAGCTGCCCCCGGGCGACGCGACGCGCGGCACCACCACCTACCAGCGCGCCTGCGGCTACTGCCACGGCAGCGCCCACACCGGAGCGGGCCGCCTGGGACCCCACGTATCGAATCCTTCCCGAAGCCACCCTGGGCGCGTTTGGCGCCGCCCAGACTCCCGCCATCCTCATCGAAAAAGCACGCCACGGTCGTTACTTCGGAATCTCGGGCGCGATGCCGTTTTACTGCACCGAAGTCCTACGTGATAGCGACCTGGCAGACATCGTGGCGTATCTTCTGAACTAAACCCCGACCCAGAACAAACCTGCACCAGAGCGGGTCCTGTCCCCTGCGGCCCCCCCTCCTATCACGGCAAGACTTCGGATCTCCATGGGGGCGGTTTAGTGATGAACCAGGGATGAACTGGTGAACCAACAAATAGCGGCAGGTGGGTACGCGGCAAAACGCGACTCGTTCTGACGACGTGGCACACCCTGGCGGCGCCGCCGCGCCTACTGCTTGTGTCGTATCGTCGCGCAGACTAAGATGAGCCATGGCAGAGAACTTCCTCTACTTGACGACCACCGGCCGCAAAAGCGGAGCCCCGCGGCAGATCGAGATCTGGTTCGTCGAGTACGGAGGCCATCACTACATCGTGTCCGAGCGGCGCCACGAGTCGCAGTGGGTAAAGAACATCCACAGCTGTCCGCAGGTACATTTCAGCGTCGGCACCCGCACGGCGCAAGAGACCGTGCTCGGGCGGTCGCCGGCGCGCGCGCGGGTGGTGGATGCCGCGGCCGAGCCCGCGCTGGCGCAAAAAGTCCAGGCCCTGATGGACGCCAAATACGACTGGAGTAATGGACTCATCGTCGAGCTGATCCGCGAAGCCGCAGCGTCCTAGCGCGCCCTGCCCGGTCGTGGGTGGCGCGGGGACGACGCGTAGGAGGCCCCCTTGCCGACCCCTTCCGCGATCCCATCCCAACCCGCGCGTGACCACGCGGCGACCCGCGGCCCCACCGCAGCGCTGGTCCCGTGGTTCGTCTGGGTCGCCGTACTCTCGGTGCCGGCGTCGATCTTCGGCACGCAGTGGGACATTGCCTGGCATCGCTCGATTGGTCGCGACACGTTCTGGTCGCCGCCGCACGTGATGATTTATCTCGGCGCGGTACTGGCCGGAGTTGCCTGCGGTTATCAGAATCCTGACCCGCACGTTCGGCCGCCCGCCACAGCGCGCCACCAGCGTACGCATCTGGGGCTTTCACGGACCCCTCGGCGCCTTCATCGCCGCCTGGGGGGGCATCGCCATGCTGGCCTCGGCACCGTTTGACAACTGGTGGCACGGCGCCTATGGACTCGACATCAGAATCCTGAGTCCGCCGCATACGGTGCTGGCGCTGGGACTTTTGGGACTCATGCTCGGCGCCCTGATCTTCGTCGCCGGCATGATGAACCGCACCGACGATCCGCTCCGCGCCCGCTTCACCTTCCTATTCCTATTCATCGGCGGCTTTTTCCTCATCGGCCTTTTGACGTTCGAGATGGAGTTCATCCGCCGCGCCGCGCAGCACAGCGCCAGCTTCTATCGCGTCGTGGGCACCGGCGCGCTGTTCGTCCTGCTGGGAGTCGGCCGCGCCTCGGGACACCGCTTCGCATCGACCCTCCTCGCCGCCGTCTATACCATCGAGATGCTGCTGCTCTTGTGGCTCTTCCCGCTGTTTCCGGCACGCCCAAGCTCGGGCCGGTGTATCACCCGGTGACGCACCTGATTCCGCCGGGATTTCCGCTGCTGCTGATTGTTCCGGCGCTGGGCCTCGATTTGTTGGCACCGCGCATCAGCACGCGCCCGCCGTGGCAGCAGAGTATTCTTTTTGCCGCCTGTTTCCTCATCCTGTTCGTGATCGTGCAGTGGCCGTTTGCCGATTTCATGACGACGCCGCAGGCGCGCAATCGGCTGTTTGGTGCCCACTACGCCGGTTACCTCGCACGCAGCTTCGGGCCCGAGCTGCGCCATCAGTTCAGTGACGCGGACGGCAAGCTGGGATTTTTTGGCCACCTCGCGCTGACGCTGATCATTACGCCGCTGAGCGCGCGGCTGGGACTTGCGGCGGCACGCTGGCTGCGCGCGGTGCAGAGGTAGCCATGTCAGCGCGCCGTTTGTCATCGCTGCTGGTGGTAGTCTGGGCGCTGCTTAGCGGCCCTCCGGCTGCGGGTCATGTCGGCAGTCCCGATGTGTATTACGAAGGGCACGCCGGACCCTACGCGCTGTTCGTCAGCATTCGTCCGCCCGAGGTGATTCCCGGGGTCGCGGACATCCAGATTCGCGCCGCGCAGAGTGATATCGCGCAGCTGCGCATCGTCCCGCTACCGCTCAGCGGCGATGGCGCACGGTTTGCGCCGACTCCCGATGTCGCGACGCGGCTAGGCACCGATGCGCAGACGTTCACCGGCCACCTGTGGATGATGACCACGGGCTCGTGGCAGGTGCGCATTCTCGTGGATGGCCAGCGTGGTAGCGGTGAGCTGGCAGTGCCCGTGCCCACGCTGCCGCAGAATACCGCGGGCATGCAGACACCGCTGCGTATCGGCCTGGCGCTGCTGCTGCTGCTTCTGGTCGCGGGTCTGAATCAGCATCGTGGGCGCGAGTAGCGGTGAGGCGCAGCTGGCACCCGGGCAGACGCTGTCACCCGCCCTGCGCCGCCGGCAGCACCGCGCGCAGCTCATCTGCGGGCTGCTGCTATTGGTAACGCTGTGGGGGCGGCGCCCGCTGGTGGCAGGCCGAGGCGACGCGGTTCACGAGCAGTCTTTATCGACCGCTGCAGATGTCGGCGCAGGTAAATGGTGCAGCGCTGCAGCTGCAGCTACAGAGCTCGGGCTGGCAGGAACAGCGCGTCGATGACTTGCTACCGGATCACGATCATCTGATGCACCTGTTCGTACTGCGCCTGCCCGCGCTGGATCAGGTCTTCCATCTCCATCCCAAGGAATCCGGCGAAGGATTATTTACCGTCGATCTTCCCGCTACCGCGGCGGGACGATATCGACTATATGCCGACATCGTGCATGAAAACGGAGTGCCCGAGACCCTGGTCGCGGAGCTGACGCTGGCCACGGCAATTTCCGGAAAACCGCTGACCGCAGACGATGCCGCAGGTACGGGTCCGCAGACTGCGGATTCCCAATCGTACGGTGTCGCTGCTGCCAGGTGGCGCGCGACTGCTGTGGCTTCGTGAGCCCGCGGCGCTTACGGCCCGCACGCCGTCCTGGTTCCGGTTTCGGGTCGAAGACGCCGCCGGTCAGCCGGTGCGTGACCTGCAGCTGTACATGGGAATGCTGGGTCACGCCGCATTCGTCAAGCGCGATGGCAGCGTGTTTGCGCACCTGCACCCCTCGGGCTCGGTGCCGATGGCCACACTGGCGCTGACCGCTGCCGGTGCGGCGGCACATAGTAGCCACCATCACCCAAGCGACGCCCTGCCCGCCGAAGTCAGCTTCCCCTACGGCTTCCCAAATGCAGGGGACTACCGGATGTTCATCCAGATAAAAAGAGCCAACCGGGTCGAGACCGGCGTGTTCGACGCCCACGTGGACCCGGCGAGATAGGCTAGAGCGGCAAGATCACGGACCTCTCTTTGCGCTGCCCGAACGACCGATTGCGTAACTGCGTGGCGGCAGGGCAAGATAAGGTGCTTTGCACTCTGCACCCACAAGTAGCACCACCGTAGCCAAGTCAGCGGCGCGTTATTCGCTGCGTACCAAGTGGACGTTGGCCCTGCTGCTTACCGGTGGGCTGCCGCTGCTTTTGTGCGCGTATGCGCTGGTGCGGATCCAGGCCCTGGGACTGGAGGTTGCCGAACAAGAGCGCGAGGTGGCGATGATCGATCACATCGCGCAGCTCGTGCGCGGCGCGCTGGGTACGGCGGCACGACGATACGCACCGGGTGGGACTGCTTCTGACCGATGCCCGCATCACCGACCCCGATGCCCGCATGGCCCTGGCCACGGACGTCATCAACGGCTGTGAGTCGCTGGCCGGAGTCGCGGTGTATCGCCCCGATGGCACGCTGCTCGATGCGCTGTACCGCACCGATGGCAAGCTCAGTGCAAAAAAACCCACGCCCCCCGAGCACTTGAGCCCCAAGGTAATCAGTACCGAGAGTGGCACCTGGCACCCGGTACACGCCGCGGACAGCGGCGCCGTCATGCACTACATCGAACCGGTCGAGCAGCAGCGCCAGCTGCGCGCGTTTGCGCTGGGCATGGTCACGCCGCAGAGTCTGGGCCAACAGGCGCAGCGCATCGCCCAGGATCACTGCGGCGGTCGCGGCGACTGCATCCTGGTGCTCGATGCCGAGCAGCGCATCATCGCCGGTGGAATGCCGAGCGGTGAGCTCAGTATTGGCCAGTCGTTAAAAGGACGCGACATCCTCGGCCGCGCTGCGCTGACCCCCGAGATCATGAGCCAGCCGCTGGGCTTTACCTGGCAGTTCCGCAGTGTGTCCGGGGAAAAAATGATTGGCTCGGTGCGCATGCTGCCCGAGTATGGCTGGATCCTCGCGGTGCGGCGGCCGCTGGCGCAGGCGTTTGGGGTCATGCGCTCGGTGCAGCTGTCGATCATCGGCAGTACGCTGATGTTGCTGCTGGTCGCCGTGCTGTACGGCGGCTACATCGCCAAGCGCACCACGCGGCCGATTCAAAAGCTGGTCGAGCTCACCCGCGCCTACGCCGAGCGGCGCTTCGCCGAGCGCTCGGCCATCCACACCCGCGACGAGCTGGAGGAGCTCGGCAACTCCCTCACCGATATGGCGCACCAGCTATCAGGCAGCGAAAAAGAAATCGCGCGGCGGGCGCGTATCGAAAACGGCCTGTCGCGATTTCTGCCCGAAGAAGTTGCGCGCTCGATTGCCTCGGGTCATCAGCCGCTGGCGCTGGGCGGGCAGCGGCGCAATATCTCGGTGCTGTTTGCCGACGTGGTGGCGTTTACGCGCTTTGCCGAGTCGGCGCCGCCCCGAACAAGTGGTGGCGCTGCTCAACGAGCTGTTTACCGTGCTGGCCGAGGTGGTGTTCCGGCACGGCGGCATCGTCGATAAGTTCGTGGGCGATAGCGTGATGGCAATCTTTGGCGCCCCTACCCTGCTAGACGATCACGTGCAGCGCGCCCTCACCACGGCCGTAGCCATCCACCGCTTCGTCGAAGCCAACGCCCCCGCCTGGCGCGTCGCGTACGGCATCGAAGTGCAGATGGCCATCGGCATCAACTGCGGCGAAGCGCTGGTCGGAAATCTGGGCAGTAGAAGCGCATGGAACATACGGCGATTGGTGACGTCGTAAACATTGCCGCGCGCCTGGAAGGGATCGCCCAGCCCGGTCAGACGCTGGTTACTGCGGACGTGGCCGCGGCGGCGGGGGAAGAGTTCAGCTTTCACTCGCTGGGTGAACATCCGCTGCGCGGCAAGCGCAAAGCCGTACAGATTCTGGAGGTGTTGTGAGCACACGCGACTCGGTACCCAGCGTACTGGCCCCCACCATGGTGAGCGGAGACCGCGCCCCCTGCCCGCCCTGCCGGCACTGCCCGACGAGTCGCGGCAGTCCGCAGGCGTCTCCGGCTCGTCCTGGGAGCCCCCCCAGCCGGGTGGCGAGCGGCACGCGGCCGCACCACCGCTTCCCGACACGGCAGCGCAGCGCTTAAATACCACGCTGGGCGGCAAGTACCGCATCGAGCGGCTGCTTGGTGAAGGCGGCTGCGGACGTGTTTATCTGGCGACGCACCTGCAGCTGCGGGCGCAGGTGGCGATCAAGTTCCTGCTCTCGCACTGGGCCAGCCGCCCGATCTTCCGCGAACGATTTCGTCGCGAAGCCCGCGCGCTGGCGCTGCTATCGCATCCGGGCATCGTCCGTGTCCACGACTTCGGCGAGGACGCCGGCGACATGTATCTGGTGATGGAGTACGTGCGCGGCCAGCCGCTGAGCGACCACGTACTCAAAGACGGCCAGCCGATGCCTCCCGAGCGCGCCGCCGATCTGATCGACAAGATCCTGGAAGTGCTACAGGTGGCACACGAGCGGGGGATAGTTCATCGTGAACTGTTGATGCGCATCTCGCCGACAGAAAACGGCAGGGCGTCGCCGTACGGGAAGCGGCGCGGAAACAAAAACAACTGCGCGTTGGAATCAACCAGCGGTTCTGGCACCATACGATGCATGAAAGATCAAAGCCATCATCACCGGTGCCACCGGCATGGTCGGGGAAGGAGTGCTGCTCGAGTGCCTGGACAATCCCGCGGTCGAGCGGGTGCTGGTCCGAGCCGCAGCTGCAAGGCTATAACGCCTGCTTTTTCTGTCTCGGCGTATCGTCCATCGGCATGAGCCAAGAGGACTACAAACGCACCACCTACGACCTCACGCTGAACGTTGGGCAGGTGCTGGCACGCCTCGAATCCCGAGCTCACCTTCGGTTACGTCACCGGGAAAAGCACCGACGGCATGGAACAGGGCAGCGTGGCCTGGGCGCGCGTAAAAGGCGCGACCGAGAATGCGCTGCTGCGCCTGTTCAAAAAGGCGTACATGTTCCGACCCGCGATGATGAAGGCGACCCCCGGACAGAAAAACGTGAAGAGCTACTACCAGTATTTCGCCTGGGTCTATCCCATCGGGCGGGCTGTTTATCCGGCGGGCTTTTGCACACTGAAGGAAGTAGCCCAGGCGATGATCAACGCGGTCATCAAGGGTTATCCCAAGCAGGTGCTCGAAGTAAAAGACATCGTCGCGCTGGCCAACGCCTGAAGCTCCGCTACGCGCCGATGGTGCTTAGGGAAGTGGTGTCGTTGAAGAGGAACTCGGACAGGGCGCGCATGATCGCAGGTC
>JASGKY010000043.1:0-307412 GCA_049840435.1 Verrucomicrobiota bacterium
GTGGCGGCAACGATTGCCAGTCGTTCGCTCACAGGTGTGATTGGTTCGGATGATGTGACCATTTCGGGTGGCACGGCAAATTTCGCCGACAAACATGTTGGTACGACCAAGCCGGTCACCGTGACTGGTCTGGTGCTTGGCGGCGCAGACATGGCGAACTACGCGTTTGCTCCTGGAGACGTGAACACCGCGGCCGACATCACGGCCCGTGCTTTGACGGTTTCAGCCACGGCCCAGAACAAGGTCTATGACGGCAACGCGAGCGCGACGGTCTCGCTTTCGGATGACCGCATCAGCGGCGATGCCTTGACGATTAGCCACGCAGCAGCTTCGTTCGACAGCAAGAATGTTGGTATGACCAAGCTGGTGGCGGTGTCGGGTATCAGCATGACTGGCACGGACTCGGGCAACTACACGCTGGCCAACCTTACAGCAGCCAGCAGCGCGGATATTACAGCGGCTTCGCTCAGTGCGGCTGCCACGGTGGTTAACAAAGTTTACGATGGCACGACCGCGGGGACGATTGCGACGCGCTCTTTGACCGGCGTTATTGCACCTGATGAGGTGACGCTCTCGGGTGGTGTGGCTAGTTTCGCCGACAAGCATGCCGGCAATGCCAAGGCGGTTGCGGTGGCCGGACTGGTGCTCGGTGGTGCGGATCTCGCGAATTACACCCTTGCTTCGGGTGATGCGAGCACCACAGCCGACATCACGCCTGCCTCGCTCGCGGCGAGCGCGACGGTGGACAATAAGGTTTATGATGGCACAACCGCAGCCACGATTGTCAGCCGCTCACTCACAGGAGTGATTGGTTTAGACGACGTCACTGTTTCCGGTGGTGCGGCCAGCTTTGCTGACAAACAGGTTGGGGTTGCCAAGCCGGTTGCGGTGACCGGACTGGTGCTGGGTGGTGCGGATATGGCGAACTACACGCTCGCTTCCGGCGACGTGAATGCTGCGGCGGACATCATCGTTCGCGCCTTGATCGTTTCAGCTACGGCACAGAACAAGGTTTACGATGGCAACGCGGATGCGGCGGTTTCGCTCTCAGATGATCGTATTAGCGGTGACGCATTGACGGTCAACCACACGGTGGCTTCGTTCGACAACAAGAATGTCGGTGTGACTAAGTCGGTCAGTGTTTCTGGTATTGGGATTGCCGGCGTAGATGCGGGGAACTATACGCTCGCCAACGCCACGGCGGTCAGCAGCGCAAACATCACAGCGGCGTCGCTTGTTGCAAGTGCGACGGTGAACAACAAGGTTTACGACGGTACGACAGCAGTAATCATCGCCAGCCGCACACTTACAGGTGTGATTGGTTCAGATGACGTGACGCTTACGGGTGGCACGGCGAGCTTCGCCGACAAGCATGTTGGGACAACCAAGCCGGTTGCTGTCACGGGCCTGGTGCTCGGTGGCGCAGACCTCGCGAATTATACACTCACTTTGGGTGATGTGAACACTGCAGCGGACATTGCCGCTCGCACGTTGACAGTTTCGGCTGCAGCGCAAAACAAAATTTATGACGGCAATGCGAATGCGGCCGTTTCAATTTCAGATGACCGCATCAGTGGCGACGTGCTCACTATCAGCCATACGGCAGCTTCCTTCGATAACAAGCATGTCGGCCCGGCCAAGCCAGTGACAGTGTCGGGTATTGGCATGACGGGTGACGACGCGGGTAACTATACCCTTGCCAATGTGACGGCTTCCTCCAGCGCCGATATCACCGCAGCTTCGTTGACGGTCACTGTTCTGGCGCAGAACAAGGTCTATGACGGCAATGCCGATGCGACGATGACACTTTCGGATAATCGCCTCAGCGGCGATGTGCTGACGGTCAGTCACACCGCAGCTTCGTTCGATAACAAGAATGTAGGCGTGGCCAAGCCAGTCAGTGTTTCGGGCATCAGCGTGACGGGTGATAACGCAGGCAACTATACGCTGGCCAACACCACGGCCAACAGCAGTGCCGATATCACAGCGGCGTCACTCACGGCGACCGCGATCGTGAGCAGCAAGGTTTACGACGGCACAACTGCGGCAACGATTGCGAGCCGCTCGCTCACGGGTGTGATTGGTTCAGATGACGTGACGCTCACGGGTGGCACGGCCAGTTTCGCGGACAAGCATGTTGGGACAACTAAACCGGTTGCTGTTGCCGGCTTGGTGCTTGGTGGCGCGGATCGGACGAATTACACGCTCGCTCCCGGCGACGTTAACGCCACGGCGGACATCTCGGCTCGCGCGTTGACGGTTACCGCGGCTGCCAGCAACAAGGTTTATGACGGTAATGCAGGCGCGGCGGTGGTGCTCTCTGACAACCGCATCAGCGGTGATGTGTTCACCATCGGCCACACGTCAGCCTCGTTTGACAACAAGAACGTAGGCGCTGCCAAGCCAGTCAGTGTCTCGGGCATCAGTGTGGCGGGTGTGGATGCGGACAACTATGCAATGACCGGCACAACGGCCTCCAGCAGCGCGGATATCACGGCGGCCTCGCTTACCGCCAGCGCGACGGTGGGCAATAAAGTTTATGATGGCTTGATGGCGGCGACCATCGCGACGCGTTCGTTGACGGGCGTGATTAATCCGGACGACGTGACGCTCACGGGTGGTTCGGCCAGTTTTGCGGATAAACACGTTGGCAGTGGCAAATCGGTCACGGTGACTGGTCTGGTGCTTGACGGTGCGGACATGGCGAACTACACGCTTGCCTCGGGCGACTTGAATACGACGGCGGACATCACAGCGCGGACGTTGAACATCGTGGCGACGGGTGTGAACAAGGCTTACGACGCCACCAATACGGCAACTGTTACGCTCGCGGATAATCGCATCAGCGGCGATGTGCTCACTCTCAGCTACACCAATGCTGAATTTGCCAGCATCAACGTCGCGGCGGGCATCGTCGTGAATGTCAGTGGCCTGGCCATCGCCGGTGCGGATGCGAACAATTACAATCTCCCGGCGGACACAGCGGCAACAGTGGCGGACATTATGGCCCGGGCGTTGACCGTTTCGGCTGTGGCACAGAACAAAGTTTATGATGGCAATGCTGACGCGACTGTGGCGCTCGCAGACGATCACATCGCGGGCGAAGATGTTGCGGTCAGCTTCACAACTGCGGCGTTTGACAATAAGAACGTCGGCTCGGCCAAACCAGTGACGGTTTCCGGCATCAGTATGAGCGGTGCAGGTGTCGATAACTACACCCTCGCCAGCACAACGTCTTCGAGCAGTGCGGACATCGCCCCCGCTACGCTTGCGGCGAGCGTCACCGCAAACGGCAAGGTTTACGACGGCACAACGGGGGCAACGATTGCCAGTCGTTCGCTTGCCGGAGTGATTGGTTCAGATGACGTGACGTTGACAGGCGGCACGGCGAGCTTCGCGGACAAGACCGCTGGTACGGCAAAACCGGTGGCGGTCCTCGGCCTGGGGCTTGGTGGTGGGGATGCGTTGAACTACACGCTCGCTTCCGGCGATGTGAACACCATGGCGGACATCGCGGCTCGTGCATTGACAGTCTCTGCTGTGGCGCAGAGCAAAGTTTATGATGGCAACGCCGATGCGACGGTCATGCTTTCGGATGATCGCATCAGCGGCGACGCGTTGACGATCGGCCACACCGTGGCGGCATTTGACAACAAGCATGTTGGCACTGGCAAACCCGTCACTGTTTCGGGCATCAGCATGAGTGGCGCGGATGCCGGCAACTACGCGCTTGCCAACATAACGGCTGCGAGCAGCGCCGATATCACGTCGGTCTCGCTTGCGGCGAGCGTCACCGCAAACGGCAAGGTTTACGACGGCACAACGGGGGCAACGATTGCGAGCCGCTCGCTTACGGGTGTGGTTGGCTTGGATGACGTGACGCTGACGGGTGGTGTGGCCAGCTTCGCCGACAAGCAGGTGGGTGAAGACAAGGTGGTGACCATTACGAGTATGACCCTCGCTGGGGCAGACTTGGCGAACTACACGCTCGCTTCGGGCAATGCCAGTGCGACCGCCGACATCACGGCTCGATCGTTGGCGGTTGTGGCCAGCGCCAGCAACAAGGTTTATGACGGTAGCGCCGATGCGACGGTAACGCTGTCCGATGACCGCATCAGCGGCGATGTGTTGACGATCGGTCACACCGTGGCGGCGTTTGACACCAAGCATGTTGGCGCTGGCAAACCAGTCACCGTGTCGGGCATCAGCATGAGTGGTGCGGATGCGGGCAACTACACGCTGGCCAGCACGACGGCTGCGAGCAGCGCGGACATCCTGGCGGCTTCATTGGCTGGCAGTATAACGGCCAACAGCAAGGTTTATGACGGCAACACAACTGCGACGATTGCCAGCCGCTCGCTTACGGGTGTGGTTGGCTTGGATGACGTGATGCTCACGGGCGGGGTAGCCAGCTTCGCCGACAAGAATGTGGGCAACGGTAAGGCCGTTACCGCCACGGGCCTGAGTTTGAGCGGCACGGATGCATTTAATTACAATCTCGCCTCCACCAGCGCCAGCACCACGGCGGATATCACAACCCGCACCCTGACGGTTGCAGCTGCGGCCAGCAACAAAATCTATGACGGCAATGCTAACGCAACCGCGTCGCTCTCGGATGATCGCATCAGTGGAGATGTGTTGACGGTCAGCCACACGGCGGCCTCGTTCGACAACAAGAATGTTGGCGCCGCCAAGCCAGTCACCGTTTCGGGTATCAGCATGATGGGTGATGACGCGGGCAACTACACACTCGCCAATACCATAGCGGCCAGCAGCGCGGACATCACGGCGCGCATGCTCGCGGTTTCTGCCGCGGCAGCGAACAAGACTTATGACGGCAACGTCGATGCAACGGTTACGCTCTCGGATGATCGCATCGCTGGTGACGATCTCACCGTCAATCACACTGCAGCAGCATTCGACAATAAGAACGCGGGCACGGCCAAGCCGGTCAGTGTTTCTGGCATCAGCGTGGCTGGCGCGGACGCGATCAATTACAGCCTTGCGAGCGCTACGGCTTCTGCGAGTGCGAATATCGCGGCGCGGTCGTTGACCATCACGGCCACGGCGCAGAACAAGGTTTATGACGGTAACACAAACGCAGTGGTGACCCTGGCGGACAATCGCATCAGTGGCGATGTGTTGACGCTGGCGAATACCGACGCGGGCTTTGAAGACGCGAATGTTGGCGTGGTCAAGAGTGTCAGTGTGCTCGGTCTGAGCGTCACTGGTACGGATGCGGACAACTATTCACTCGCGAATCTGAGCGCGAGCGCCACTGCGGATATCACGCCGGTGCAACTCACGGTGACGGCGGAGAACAAGTCCCGTGCTTACGGTGTGGCGAATCCCACGTTCACCGCAACCTTCGCTGGCTTTGTGAACAGCGAAGACAACAGCGTAATCTTCGGCAGTGCGGACCTGGCCACGACGGCGGAAACGAATAGCCCGACGGGCACGTATCCGATCACGGCAGCGCTGGGAACGTTGAGCGCGACGAACTACACGTTCAGCTTTGCCAACGGCACGCTGACGATCACGCCATATGCACTGGTGGTTTCGGCGGATAATCAATCCCGCACCTACGGCGCGGCGAATCCGGCGCTGACCGGCTCATTAGTTGGCTTGCATAACGGCGACAATGTCACGGCGAGCTATGCGACTAGCGCGGACGCAAGCAGTGGTGTGGGTAGCTATCCGATCACTGTGTCACTCGCTGATCCAGACGGCAAACTCGTGAACTACAGCGTGACGACGAACGAAGGCACGCTGACGGTGAACGCGGCGACCTTGATCGTCACGGCGGATAACAAGACCCGCGCCTATGGCGTGGCAAATCCAGCGTTGACCGCAGCGATCAGCGGCTTTGTGAACAACGAGGACAGTGGGGTTGTTTCGGGTGCTGCAGCGCTTAGCACGGCAGCGGATGAAGCCAGCGTGGTTGGGAGCCACCCGATTACCGCAGCGCTCGGAACATTGAGCGCGGCAAACTACACCTTCAACTTTGTGGAGGGGTCGCTCGAAATCACAGCGGCGACGTTGACGCCGAGCATCACAGCCAACAACAAGGTTTACGATGGCAACACCAGCGCGGCGATCACGACCCGGTCGTTGGCGGGCGTGGTGGGTGCGGACGACGTGACCCTGGAGGGCGGCACGGCCAGCTTTGCGGACAAGAGCGCGGGGCTGGGTAGAACCGTCACGGCCACGGGCCTGAGCCTCAGCGGTGCAGCGGCGAATAATTATGCGCTGGCTTCGACTAGCGCCAGCACGTCAGCGGACATCGCCCCCGCTACGCTTGCGGCGAGCGTCACCGCAAACGGCAAGGTTTACGACGGCACAACGGGGGCAACGATTGCCAGTCGTTCGCTTGCCGGAGTGATTGGTTCAGATGACGTGACGTTGACAGGCGGCACGGCGAGCTTCGCGGACAAGACCGCTGGTACGGCAAAACCGGTGGCGGTCCTCGGCCTGGGGCTTGGTGGTGGGGATGCGTTGAACTACACGCTCGCTTCCGGCGATGTGAACACCATGGCGGACATCGCGGCTCGTGCATTGACAGTCTCTGCTGTGGCGCAGAGCAAAGTTTATGATGGCAACGCCGATGCGACGGTCATGCTTTCGGATGATCGCATCAGCGGCGACGCGTTGACGATCGGCCACACCGTGGCGGCATTTGACAACAAGCATGTTGGCACTGGCAAACCCGTCACTGTTTCGGGCATCAGCATGAGTGGCGCGGATGCCGGCAACTACGCGCTTGCCAACATAACGGCTGCGAGCAGCGCCGATATCACGTCGGTCTCGCTTGCGGCGAGCGTCACCGCAAACGGCAAGGTTTACGACGGCACAACGGGGGCAACGATTGCGAGCCGCTCGCTTACGGGTGTGGTTGGCTTGGATGACGTGACGCTGACGGGTGGTGTGGCCAGCTTCGCCGACAAGCAGGTGGGTGAAGACAAGGTGGTGACCATTACGAGTATGACCCTCGCTGGGGCAGACTTGGCGAACTACACGCTCGCTTCGGGCAATGCCAGTGCGACCGCCGACATCACGGCTCGATCGTTGGCGGTTGTGGCCAGCGCCAGCAACAAGGTTTATGACGGTAGCGCCGATGCGACGGTAACGCTGTCCGATGACCGCATCAGCGGCGATGTGTTGACGATCGGTCACACCGTGGCGGCGTTTGACACCAAGCATGTTGGCGCTGGCAAACCAGTCACCGTGTCGGGCATCAGCATGAGTGGTGCGGATGCGGGCAACTACACGCTGGCCAGCACGACGGCTGCGAGCAGCGCGGACATCCTGGCGGCTTCATTGGCTGGCAGTATAACGGCCAACAGCAAGGTTTATGACGGCAACACAACTGCGACGATTGCCAGCCGCTCGCTTACGGGTGTGGTTGGCTTGGATGACGTGATGCTCACGGGCGGGGTAGCCAGCTTCGCCGACAAGAATGTGGGCAATGGCAAGACGGTTGCGGTGACGGGGCTGACGCTCGGCGGTGCGGACCTAGCCAATTATACGCTCGCTTCAAGCGCCCTGAACGCTACGGCCGACATTACGGCGGCCTCGCTGACGGGCAGCGTTACAATCGCCAACAAGAACTATGACGGCACAGTTGTGGCGAGCATCGCGATCCGGTCGCTCACTGGGGTGATCGGCTTGGACGATGTGACCCTGAGCGGTGGCACGGCGGCGTTCAACAATAAGAATGTCGGTGTGGCCAAACCAGTGGCCACCTCGGGCCTCAGCTTGAGCGGTGCAGACGCAGTGAATTACACGCTTACCTCGAGCAGTGCGAACGCCACGGCAGACATTGCGGCTATCCCGTTGACGGTGACGGCGGATGACCAATCGCGCAACCACGGCGAAGTGAATCCGGTGTTGACCGGCGCCCTGACCGGTGTCGTTGCGGGTGACAACATCACCGCGAGCTACAGCACCACGGCCACGGCGGCCAGCCCGGTGGGCGCGTATGAAATCACCCCGGCACTCGCAGACCCGGACAGCAACCTCGGCAACTATGTGGTGACGATCAACAACGGCACCCTGACGATTCTGGGGCTGACGCCGGCGACCATGGGCGCGGTCATGCAATTGCCAGACGGCAATATGCACATCGTGGTCAGCGGCACTCCGGGGCAGGTGTATCACTTGCAAGCCAGCGGTGACATCACCAGCAATATTTGGAGCAACATCTCGACGAACACGGCGAATGGGTTGGGCGTGGTCGAATTTGACGACCTCAACGCAACAAACCATACGAGCCGGTTCTATCGGGTTTCCACGCCGTAATCCGGCGACAATCTAGCCGTCGATGGGGGCGCTGACGGCTTGCAACTGGCCTGTTCGTGCCATCTCTCTCCGGCGCGGGCAGGCCAGCTTGTTCATGGTTTGGATTGGGCGAATTGGAGCGGCGAGATTCTGGTTTGTAGATTGTCACCCGATCATGCGACACGCCTGTCAGGTCTGGCTTGGATAACATAAAAGCCAATTCTCAAGTGCTTAAGTGACCTTGGCGACTAAGCCCTCCGCTTGTGAATTGGTTAATATCCATGAACCAGCATCACGGTGACGGCTTCGTAATACCAAGCTCGGCCTTTTATCTGCAGCAGGCGTCTCGCTGGATTCGGGTTGCTTGCTGGTTTGTTTGCGTATGGCTGTCGAGTAGTGGGCGGCCGGCACTTGCTTATACTGCAAAAGAGGTTGAGACGCTTTCGAGCGCCTTCACGTCGGCCTTCTACTCCTTGAGTCAGGGCACGAATGGTTACTTCAAGGACACGCAGACCGGCGGCATCACATATTTCTGGGGGCAGGCGGAGATGATCGAATGTGTGATCGATGCCTACGAGTGGAACGGAAATCCGACGCATGGCGCAATGATCACGAATCTGCTGAACGGTTTCATCAAGAACAACGGCTCTGCGTGGAATTGGAACATCTACAACGATGACATCATGTGGGCTGTGTTGGCCTTTGCCCGCGGTGGTGCGGCCACTGGGCGCTCAAACTACATTGCTATCGCCAAGTCGAATTTCGATATGTGTTATGCCCGCGCTTGGGACAGTGTCCTCGGTGGCGGGCTTTATTGGACTACGGACAACCAATCGAAGAATGCCTGTGTCAACGGTCCCGGCGCGATCGCTGCGTACCTGCTGTATCAGATTTACGGCGACGCCAGTTACCTGACCAAGGCGACGAACATCTACGCCTGGCAACGTGCCACGCTTTACAACCCCAGCACGGGTGGGGTGTTTGATAACATTCAGACCAATGGCAACGTGAATGGCGGCTCGACGACTTACAATCAAGGCACGTTCATCGGGGCGGCCCATTTTCTCGGCTATACGAACGACGCGATGGTGGCCGCACGGTTTACGATGATGAACATGACCAGCAGCGGAATTCTTCCCGAGTACGGCATCGCGGGAAACAATTCTGGTTTCAACGCCATCTTTATTCGCTGGTTGATGCGGTTCATGCGCGATCGGAATCTGCAGACTTATTATCAACCGTGGCTGCAACTCAACGCCACCGCTGCGTGGAATGGGCGCCGCGCGGGCGACAATCTGTCATGGTGTCAGTGGCAGCAAGCGAGTCCGGTCGGGACCAACTTTTACGCTTGGGATGGCATCGCGTCGTTTGAGGTGATGCAGGCTGCGCTGCCGACCCAGGGACTGTCGCCATTTCCCGTACCGCAATATCCGATTGGGGAATGGGCGTTGAATGCCACCAGTGGAACGGTTGCGTTGGATGCTTCCGGGGATGGAAACCACGGCTTGGTGACCAATGCCACGTGGAGCAGTTCCGGGCGTTTGAATGGCTGTCTGGTGTTCAATGGCGTGAATAGTGTCGTGCAGGTCACTAATCGCGTTGGCAACGATTTCAGTATCGCGTTTTGGGTAAAGACGACCCAGACGGCAGGCGCGCCGCAGTGGTACAACGGCGTGGGGTTGGTGGATGGCGATGTGCCTTTTAATAACAACGATTTCGGCACGGCACTGGTCGGTGGCAAGTTTGCCTTCGGGGTGGGTAATCCGGACACGACGATTGTTTCCACCGCCTCAATCAATGATGGGAGCTGGCATCATTGTGTGGCGACACGCGATGGAGCATCGGGCGCGATCCGCATCTATGTGGATGGTGGCTTGCAAGCAACGGGCACAGGCACACGGAATACCTTGAGCGCGTCAACGCGACTCTTGTTTGGCGTGACTGGAGGGAATTATTTCAACGGCAGTCTTGATGATGTGAAGATTTTCACCCGCACACTTGCCAGCAACGAAGTGACAGCGCTTTATGCCAGCACCATGGTTGCGCCGACATCCGCCCCCACCAATCTTACCGCTGTTGCCACCAATACGAAGGTGCAGCTGAATTGGACTGGTGCTGCGGGTGGGGCCAGTTACAACGTCAAACGCGCACTCGTTTCTGGCGGGCCTTACACGACGATTACGAATGTCATCACTACGGCGTTCACCGACACCACGGTGCTGAGCAATCGCACCTATTATTATGTGGTTTCAGGTATGAACGTGATGGGTGAGGGTGTGAATTCAGCCGAAGTCAGCGCTAGTCCCGTAGGATTGGTGGCGTGGTTCAGGGCGGATAGTCTGACGAATCTCGCCGATGGTGCGGCGGTGGCGCTGTGGCCCGATGCGAGCGGCAATGGATGCGATGCCAGCCAGCCGCTGGCAGCTAATCGCCCCACGTTCGTGGCCAATGCCATCAACGGTCAGCCCGCAGTGCGCTTCAATGCTGCGAACAGCGCGCATCTTTTGTTCGCCCGGCCGGTGCAGGATGATTTTACAATTGTAATTTTGTTCCGTAGCACGCAAGGCATCAGTACGGGCGTTAATTTTTGGGAAGGCGCGGGATTGGTTAATGGGGAGCGATCGGGTTCGGTGGGTGACTTCGGGCTCGCTCTGAATTCTCAAGGGCGGATTCTCGCGGGCGTCGGCAATCCAGATACCACAATTAGTTCCGGCACGGGTTTCAATAATGGGTCGTTCCAAGTAGTGACGTTTCGTCGGGTCCGAAGTTCTGGACTTACGCAGTTGTATTTGAACGGTGCGCTGGTCGCATCGGGTGTCGGTGGAACGCAGTCTCTGACTGCACCGAGTTACCTCGTTCTCGGTGGGCAGGGGGTGTTGAATAATTTCCTGACCGGTGACCTCGCCGAGGTGCGTGTCTTTGGTACGGCCTTGTCCGACGCCGACCGTCTTGGTCACGAGCGTGTGTTGCGGTCCCAGTATGGCTTGAGCGGAGGCGTGGCTCCAGCTGCACCCACCGGGTTGACCGGCACCGCTAACAACCGAAGGGTCACATTGAATTGGTTGATGACCGCTGGGGCAACCGGCTACAATCTTTGGCGTTCCACCAACGGTGCGGCGAGTTTTGATCCTGTGGCAACCGGCATGGGGGGCACCAGTTTCGTGGACACCACGGCGATCAGCGGTGTGACTAATTACTATCGAGTGACCGCACAAAGTAGCTGCGGCGCGGGTGCGAGTTCCGCGACTTTGGCAGTGTTTCTTCCGCTGCCTGCACTCGAGATGAGTGCAAGTGGAGGAACGCTTACCTTGAGCTGGCCGGCTTGGGCGACGGATTGGGGTTTGTATGCTACGACGAATCTAACCTCGCCTGTCTTATGGTCGCCGGTGTCCAGCGCCGTGAGCAGCAACAATGGTTTGTGGCAAGTGACATTGCCCATTGGACCGGGAACAGAATTTTTCCGTCTCGTTAGCCCATGAAAAAAACACTTACAACGCTCGTTGCCTCATTGTGCTTAGCCATCATGTTGCCGGTTGCCCAAGCGGCCCCAATCGAAGTGGATTTGAGCAACTATCACAATGATTCTGTTGTTGCCGTGACCCGGCCGGATTTAGGCACGCTTCGGGTGGCTTGGGCAGCGGGGAAGAATCTTCAGGCAGAGATGCTGCTGGATTTGAATCCGGACCGGTCACTGATTCGGGCGCTCAGTCTGAAAGATGGGCGTATGCCGGCCAAGGTGGTTGCCGCGGCGCTTGACCCGGTTGCCACGTTGACCATCGGCGAGCGCGACAAAAAGAAATACGAAGAAGCGTATCGCGGCATGGTTTTTTTCGAGAACCCGCGCCAGAAGCCTTACGCCACGCATCCCGTCGTTCTGACGCGGAAAAGCGTGCGGGTCGCCAGCCAAGGATCGCGGACGACGGTGAGCATCGGCGACATATCCGCAGGATCGTTTGCGGGAGAACTGCGTTTCACGTTCTACCGGAACAGTCCGTTGATTCATGCTGAAATGATTATCAGCACGCACGAGGAACTCCGGGCGATCCTCTATGACACGGGCTTGAGTAGCCAAACGCCCAGCTGGGAGAAGATGGTCTGGCTGGATCCGCTGGGGAATCCACAGCGCCTGCCCATCAATGCGGATACATCAGCGCGCTCGCTGGCCGTGAAGCATAGGACCGTTGTGGCTGAGGGGGTGAATGGTTCTATCGCTGTCTTTCCAGCGCCGCACCAGTATTTCTATCCACTCGATTTCGCGGAGAATTTCTCCTTCAACTGGTTTGGCAGCGGTTATAGCAAGATGCCAACAGTTTTTGGTTTTGGGATTCGCCAGCCCCCAGATGGCGACAAACGGTGGGTGCCGTGGTTTGATGCGCCGGCCAACCGCGAGCATCACCTTGGGGTGTTCTATTTGCTGAGTCTCGGCGATGGCGAACAAGCGTTGAATGAGGTCGCGCGTTTCACGCACGGCGACCGGTTTGAGGAACTGCCGGGCTACAAGACCTTCACGAGCCACTATCATATTGAGCACACCGTTGATTTTCTCGACCGGCAGAAACAGCAAAAGACCAATGGAATTCCGAAAGGGCTGGAAGTACCGGGCTTTATCACCAAGTTGAAGGACACCGGCGTCAATATTGTCCACCTCGCGGAGTTTCATCACGGTTGGACACCGGGCCAGAAAGCCCCGGATCGGTTGCGCATGTTGAAAGTCATGCACGAAGAATGCGCCCGTCTCTCCGATGACAAACTGCTCCTGCTACCAGGCGAAGAACCTAACGTGCATCTGGGCGGGCACTGGCTGAGCTTTTTTCCGCACCCGGTCTATTGGGTGTTGAACCGCGCGGCCGATGAGCCGTTTGAAGAAATGGTGGAAGGTTATGGCAAGGTGTATCGCGTTGGCAGTTCGGAAGACGTGTTGCGCTTGATGGAACAGGAGAACGGGCTGATGTGGACGGCGCACGCACGGATCAAGGCTTCGGCGCAGTTCCCCGACAATTATCGCCAGCAGCCGTTCTATCAGTCGGATCATTTCCTTGGCGCGGCGTGGAAGGCCATGCCTGCCGACCTTTCGCGGCCTACGCTCGGGTGGCGCGTGCTGGATCTGCTCGATGACATGAACCAGTGGGGGCAGCGTAAGCAAGCCATCGGCGAGGTGGACGTGTTCAAGGTTGAGCCGGAGTACGAGCTATACGCGCACATGAACATCAATTACCTGAAGTTGAAGCGCAGTCCCAAGTTCGCCGCCGGCTGGCAACCGGTGTTGGATGTGTTGCGTGGCGGAGAATTTTTTACTACGACCGGCGAGATCCTCGTTCCGAAATTCAGCGTTGCGGGTAAGGAGAGTGGTGAAACCATCGTGCGCGCCCGGGCGGCGAAAGCTGAGTTGCGGGCGGAACTGCGATGGACCTTCCCGTTGGCGTTTGCAGAAATCATCTCGGGCGACGGAACTTCCGTGAAACGCCAGCGTGTGGATTTGACGGACACGGAATCCTTTGGCAAGCGCGCGCTGCGTTTGCCGGTCGATCTGACCGGGCAGAGATGGGTGCGGCTGGAGGTCTGGGATATTGCAGCAAATGGCAGCCTTCACTCAGCCAGTCTGGGTCGAATAGGGCTGAGGTCGCGCCAGTTGTGCCGCGTTCTGGGGTGGTTACAAAAATACCATAGAAGGTACATCTTTTCATTTGTTGGCCAATGCGCTGCCAGACACGCTTGTGCCATATCACTGCTGTGAGCCTAAGGTGTGACGTAATAATTGCTGTCACACATATATGCGACAGGCTAATGCCGCTGGTGTTTGGCAGTCTGCCGTCCCAGCTACCATGCCGCTTGCCCTT
Organism: Verrucomicrobiota bacterium; assembly: GCA_049840435.1. GTDB lineage: Bacteria > Verrucomicrobiota > Verrucomicrobiia > Limisphaerales > JADLHS01 > JADLHS01. The sequence goes on from JASGKY010000043.1 coordinate 14,115, forward strand.
GGGCAACAGGGTGTCTCTTGCTGGGAAATATGAGAAAAATCGGCCTCGGTCTGATGTTGCTTGTGGGGGTGAGTGGCTTGCACGCTGCGATTACCCCAGAACCTGTTTCGCTTGCGAATCCGCTGCAAGGCACGGATTCAGTCGGTGGCTTTTCCCATGGCAATACCTTTCCGGCGATTGCGTTACCGTTTCCGATGAACGTGTGGGCGCCGTATACGCAGCCGCAGCGGGATTCGTTTTACTACCAGTATCGGCAGAGCAAGATCCGGGGCATCCGGCAGACGCATCAGCCAAGTCCGTGGATCGCTGACTACGCGAACTTTTCCTTGATGCCGGTGTTCGGGAAGCTGGCGGTGAAGGAAGACGAGCGCGCCTCGGAGTTTCGGCATGAGACGGAAGTGGCGCGGCCCAGTTACTACAAGGTGCGACTGGACACCTGGAAGGCGACAGCGGAAGTGACGCCGACGGAGCGGGGGGCGAGTTTTCGCTTCACGTATGAAGAAGGCGGCGACGCGTATGTGGTGCTGGATGCGTTCCAGAACGGTTCGGCCGTGGAGATCTTGCCCAAGGAGAACAAAGTGATCGGGGTATGCCGCAACAACCATGGCGGGGTGCCGAATAATTTTTCGAACTACTTCGTGATCGAGTTTGATCAGGCGTTTGCGGGATACGGGGTGTGGACGCCGGAAATGATCAAAGATGGCGCAACCAAGCTTTCGGACAAGCATGCTGGGGCGTATTTGAAGTTCAAAGTGAAGAAGGGCAAGTCGGTCAGTGCCAAGGTGGCTTCCTCGTATATCAGCCCGGAGCAGGCGGCGCGCAATCTGCAGCGCGAGATCGGTAAGGCGGATTTCGACGCGGTCCTAAAGCAAGCCGACGCGAAATGGAACGAGATGTTCGATCGCATCCGCATCGAGGGCGGCTCGGAAGAGCAGCAACGCACGTTCTACAGCGCGTTTTATCGCAGTGTTATTTTTCCGCACCGCTTCCATGAGTATGATGCGCAAGGCAAGCCGGTTTATTTCAGCCCCTATGATGGTAAAGTTCACTCTGGCCATCTTTACACCGACACCGGCTACTGGGACACGTTCCGCGCTTCGCACCCGCTCTACAACTTGCTCTTCCCCGAAATCAGCGCCGAAATCATGCAAGGTAACTTGGCCGCGTACGAACAGAGCGGTTGGTTGCCGTCGTGGTCCAGCCCAGGCCATCGCGGTTGTATGATCGGCAATCACGCTTTTTCGTTGTTCACCGATGCGTGGGTCAAAGGCATCACGAACTTCGACGCGGGCAAAGCTGTGGCAGCGATGGTGCACGATGCGAATACCCAAGGGCCGGACTCGTGTCGTTCCATTGGCCGGGATGGCGCGGAGTTCTACCAAAAGCTGGGCTACGTTCCGTATCCGAATGTTGGCGAAGCGACTGCGAAAACGCTCGAGTACGCCTACGACGACTTCTGTGCCGCAGTGTTGGCGCGTCAGATTGGCCGGCATGCGGAAGCGGATGCGTTTGCCAGGAGTGCGATGAATTACACGAACGTCCTCGACACCAATCTTGGTTTTGTGCGAGGCCGCAAGGCAGATGGCGCATGGTGCGAACCATTCTCACCGGTGGAATGGGGCGGACCATTCACTGAAGGTAACTCATGGCATTGGACGTGGAGTGTGTTCCAGGACGTGCCGGGCTTGGTGAATTTGCTCGGAGGCGATGAGGCTTTCGGCAAGAAATTGGATGCGGTGTTTTATACGCCGCCGGATGTGAAGGTTGGGACGTATGGCGGGATGATCCATGAGATGACCGAGATGGTGGCGTTGAACATGGGCCAGTACGCCCACGGTAACCAACCGATCCAGCACGCGATCTATCTCTACAATTATGTTGGGCAACCGTGGAAAACCCAGTCGCGGGTGCGGCAGGTGATGAGCCTGTTGTATCAATCCACGCCCGATGGGTTGTGTGGCGACGAGGATACGGGTCAGATGTCTTCGTGGTATGTGTTCAGTGCCTTGGGCTTTTACCCGATGTGCCCGGGGACCACGGAATACCTCATCGGCAGCCCGCTGTTTGACCGGGCTACAATCAAGTTGCCGAGTGGAAAGAAGTTCGTAATCACGGCGTCGAAGAACGGCCCGCAACGTCCTTACATTCGCTGGGCAACGCTGAATGAGAAGGAATTTCATCGCAGCTATCTGACGCATGACCAGATCGTGAATGGCGGTGAACTGATCTTTGATATGACTTCTGCCCCTGAAAAATGGGCTACCGCGCCTGACAGTCGGCCCGGCAGTGCTATGAATCTTGTTGTCCCTGCCCGCTGAGCTTACACTCGTCACTGAATTCACTTTTATGGCCTCCATCGCAACTAGCACCACCTCTGGCTCATCCGCGTCCAACAACGGCGCATCGTATCGCGGTCCGTTTTCCATCATGACCTCGCTGTTCTTCCTGTGGGGTTTCATGACCGTGTTCAACGACATCCTGATTCCGCGTTTCAAGGAAGCGTTCACGCTGACGTATTTTCAAGCGATGCTCGTGCAGTTTGCGTTCTTCGGGGCGTATTTTGTCGGGTCGCTGATCTATTTCATTATCTCGGCGACCAAGGGTGATCCGATCGCCAAGATCGGCTACAAGAACGGCGTGGTGATCGGGCTGTTGATCTCGGCGTTGGGCAGCGCGTTGTTCTGGCCGGCGGCGGGTGCGTCATCCTATCCGATGTTTTTAACGGCGTTGTTCATCGTGGGGCTGGGTTTTGCGATGCTGCAAATCGCGGCCAATCCCTATATCACGATTCTCGGGCCGGAGAAAACGGCGTCGAGCCGGTTGAACTTGGCGCAAGGGTTCAACTCCATCGGAACGACCATTGGTCCGATCATCGGGGGCTGGTTGATCTTCCAATACTTTGCCTCCAGTGGCGCGCACGGAGCAGAGTCGGTCAAGCTGCCCTACATGGCGTTTTGTGCGATTTTCGTGGTGTTGGCGATCGTGTTCTTCTTCATCCATCTGCCGCATGTGGGCGAGGGACACGTCGAACCTGGCGCGGGCGCGTTGAAGTTTCCGCACGTCGTCTTAGGTGTGGTGGCGATCTTCATGTATGTCGGTGGGGAAGTGTCGGTGGGCAGTGCCATCATCAACTTCCTCGGCCAACCGAGCGTTGCGGGTTTGTCTGAACTCGAGGCGAGCAAATACGTTTCGATTTACTGGGGCGGTTTGATGATCGGGCGTTTCATGGGCGCGGTCGAACTGAGTGAAATGAAGAAGGCAAACAAGCAGATCGCGCTGCTGGTGATTCCGCTGCTGGCGTATTTGTTGTTGTGGACCGCCAAGAGCGCGCCGCTGGACGCCTTGCATGGCAATTCAACCGACTCGGTGTTTACGCTGTGGCGCGAGGCATTCGTAGCGAACTGGGCGGTGTTCAAGCTGTATCTGCCGTTCATCGGCTTGTGCTGGTTGTTGTTCCAGTTCGGCAAAGCGCAGGCCGCGCGGACGCTGGTGATCTTCTCGCTGACCGTGGTGGCACTGTTGGTCGTGGCGATTGCGGTGGGCGGCAAAGTCGCGATGTGGTGCGTGGTAGCGATTGGGTTGTTCACCTCGATCGGCTGGTCCAACACCTTCTCCTTGGCGCTGGAAGGCACGGGCATCTACAAGAGTCAGGTGTCGTCGCTGCTGGTGATGGCTATTTTGGGCGGAGCAATTTTGCCGCCGCTCCAAGGCTGGATCGCGGACGTGACGCACAATCTCCAGATTTCTTTCCTCGTGCCGCTGGTCGCCTACGCTTACGTTGCCTTCTACGGTTTCAAAGGTCATAAGATCGGACGAAAGGAGCTTGCGTCATGAACCGTCGCGAATTCATCCGCAATACCACGCTCGCCGCCGCCGCTGTTTCTTTGTGCCCGCACCCAGCTTTGCTGCTGCCAGTTTTCCTGTGGTGCGCACGCCGGAAGGCAAACGTCACTTCAAGAGCGTAGCAGTCGAACGCGCCATCGAGCAGATTCACGCCAAAGTCGGCAATAAGGAAGTGGCGTGGCTCTTTGAGAATTGTTTCCCAAACACGCTCGATACGACGGTAGACTTCGCAATAGTGGATGGTCGCCCCGATACCTACGTGATCACCGGCGACCTTGATGCGATGTGGCTGCGCGATAGCTCGGCGCAGGTGTATCCGTATCTCGACTTGATGAAGGACGATCAGCCGTTGCAACAGTTAATCGCCGGTGTCATCAATCGGCAGACCCGCTGCATCCTCAAAGACCCGTATGCGAACGCGTTCTACAAGGACGACAACAAACGCGGCGAGTGGAAGACGGATTTGACCGACATGAAGCCCGGCATCCACGAGCGCAAGTGGGAGATCGACTCGCTGTGCTATACGATTCGCTTGGGCTATCGCTACTGGAAACTATCCGCCGATACTGCGCCATTCGATATGCAATGGCACGATGCGATCAAACTCATCTTGCAAACGTTTCGCGAGCAACAGCGCAAGACCGGCAAAGGCCCGTATCACTTCATGCGGCGCACTGAGTGGGCGACGGATTCGTTGCCGGGTCGCGGCTACGGTAATCCCGCCAAGCCGGTCGGTTTGATCCACTCGATGTTCCGTCCGAGCGACGATGCGACGGTTTTCCCGTTCCTGATCCCGTCGAACTTCTTTGCGATGGTCAGTCTGCGGCAAGCGGCGGAGATGGTGGAAAAACTTCAGAACGACGCCGACCTCGCCCAGCAATGTCGCGCGCTGGCGGACGAGGTGGAAAAAGCCTTGAAGGAACATGCGGTGGTGAATCATCCCAAGGCGGGCAAGGTGTATGCGTTCGAGGTGGACGCGTTCGGGAATTATTACTGCACCGACGACGGCAACATCCCGAATCTGCTGTCGTTGCCCTATCTCGGCGCGGTGAAGCCGAACGACAAAACCTATCTCAACACTCGCAAGTTGCTGCTCTCGGCGGATAATCCGTATTGGTGTATCGGCAAGGCGGCCACCGGACTCGGTGGCCCACACGTCGGAGTGGACATGATCTGGCCACTCGGAGTGATTATCGAAGGTCTCACTGCGACGACCGACCGTGAGATCAAGCAATGCCTCGACACCTTGCAAAAGACTCACGCTGGTACGGGCTTCATGCACGAGGCTTTCCATAAGGATGACGCCAAGAAGTTCACGCGCTCGTGGTTTGCCTGGGCGAATACGATTTTCGGTGAGTTTGTGCTGAAGACCTATCACGAACGTCCGCATTTGCTTTCATGATGCGAGTGGGTGAACGTGGAAAAATTCACATGCGATTGATCACGCCACGAATCGGTAGATTGCTGCTGGCTGCATTTTTTCTGAGCGGCTCGTTAAATCTCGTCGTAGCTGCTGATGCCAAGTCGACGTCCGGCAATCCGATCTTCCCCGGTTGGTACGCTGACCCGGAGGGCGTGGTGTTCGGGGATCGCTACTGGGTTTACCCCACCTACTCGGCGCGGTATGAAGAGCAGGTTTTCTTGGATGCGTTTTCGTCACCCGACCTCGTCAATTGGACCAAGCACAGTCGCATCCTGGACACGAATCGGGTGACTTGGGCGCGGCGGGCGATGTCGGCGCCATCCATCATCGCCAAGGACGGACGTTACTTTCTTTTCTTTGGTGCAAACGACATTCAGAACGATCAGCAACGTGGCGGCATCGGGGTGGCGGTGGCGGACAAACCAGAAGGACCGTTCCAAGATTATCTGGGAAAGCCGTTGGTTGATCGTTTCCATAATGGCGCGCAGCCGATTGATCAATTTGTTTTCCGTGACAGCGACGGACAGCATTATCTGATCTATGGCGGCTGGCGGCATTGCAACATTGCCCGGCTGAAAAGTGATTTCCGAGGTTTTGATTCGTTCTCTGACGGGACAACGTTCAAAGAAGTCACGCCGCAGGGTTACGTCGAAGGGCCGTTTATGTTCAAGCGGAACGGCAAATACTACTTCATGTGGTCTGAAGGTGGTTGGACCGGGCCGAATTATTGCGTCGCTTATGCCATCGCGGATTCGCCGCTCGGCCCGTTTGAGCGGATTGGCAAAATCTTGCAGCAAGATCCCAAGGTCGCTACCGGCGCGGGCCATCACTCTGTAATTCAAGTGCCAGGTGAAGAGACTTATTACATCGTGTATCACCGTCGCCCGCTCGGTGAGACGGATGGCAATCATCGCGTGACTTGCATTGACCGGATGGAGTTCGATGCGCAAGGGCTAATTCTTCCCGTCAAAATTACTTTTGAAGGCGTGACGACAAAGCCGCTTGTCAAAACCTCGCCTGAGAAGTAGAACGCTACGCGACCAACGCGTTCGCCTTCACAATTGCATTGCCGGCTTCATTGATACTTGGGGAGTTCTGGAATGAAGTCGGCGTGAACAGTTCCGGCCGCGCGAACGTCAGAGTTCCTCACATTGTTTTGCACTATGTTTAGACTAGCCCTACTGAGCTGCTGGCTCGCTGCAACCACCCTCGCGAACGCGGCGGTTTCTGTCACCGATGCCCGTTGCGAGTATCGCGTCAACCCCATGGCAATCGACACACTTCAGCCGCGACTCAGTTGGGTGCTGGAGTCAAAAGATCGCGGCGTGCGACAATCAGCCTATCAGGTATTGGTCGCGAGCAGTCTCGAAGCGTTGAAGAAAAACCAGGGCGACTTGTGGGATAGCGGCAAGGTGGCTTCCGACGAAACGATTCACATTGCCTACGCGGGCAAAGCGCTGACGTCAAGCCAGGTGTGTTTCTGGAAAGTGCAGGTGTGGGATCAAGCGGGCAAGGCTTCCAAATGGAGTCAGCCGGCGACGTGGACCATGGGCTTGTTGCAGCCGGGCGATTGGCAGGCGCAGTGGATCGGTTTTCCGGCGTTGGAAGCAGCGTATTCAAAATTTGAGCAGTTGCTGTCGCTCGACGGTTGCGCTTGGGTGTGGGCCAGCGGTGCTGTTACCGGCAATCAACCTCGCGGCAAAGTTTACTTCCGAAAACAACTAGAGCTGCCCGTTCACACTCCGGTAGGCAGGGCGAAATTTGTTCTTACGGCGGATGACAATTTGCAGTTATACGTCAACGGCCAGCCCGCCGGTGGGTCGCATCGCAACTGGAAGCAGCTTGCTACGCGTGATGTCGCCAGCTTGCTGCGGCCCGGCGCGAACCTGCTTGCGATCGAAGCGGAGAACACCGGCGAAAATCCCGCCGGGTTGGCGGGCCGGTTGGTGATCGAGTTCGTCAATGGGGATACGTTGTTCGTGCCCATTGACCAGTCATGGCGCAGCAGTCGCAATGTGAGCGCGAATTGGCAGGAGTCGCGCGAGGGTGGAGCGGATTGGCAGTCTGCCGCGGAGATCGTGCGTTACGGCGATCAACCTTGGGGGACGATTGCCCGGCAAATTACGAGTCCAACGCCGTTCTTCCGCAAGCCATTCACTGTGACCAAGCCCATTCAACGCGCGACCGTTTTCGCAGCGGCTCTTGGCGTCTACGAATTGCATCTGAACGGCAAGCCGGTGGACACGGACGTGTTATCACCGGGGTGGACGGATTTCAGCAAGCGAGCGCATTACCGGGGTTATGATGTGACGAAACAACTCCAGCGCGGCGAGAATGTGGTTGGAGCGATTCTGGGCGATGGCTGGTATGCGAGCTATCTGGCCTTCACCGGCAAGCGGCATTACTACGGCGGTGACCCGCGACTGCGTGTGCAGTTGCAGATCGAATATCAGGACGGCACGCGCGAAGTGATCGGCACGGATGCGTCATGGCAAACGGCGGTGGGGCCGATTCAGGAAGCGGATTTGTTGATGGGCTGTGCCTATGATGCCCGCGCGGAATTCGTCGGGTGGAACAAGCCGGGCTTTGCGGGAGACAAATGGCAGCCCGCTCAAGTAGATAGCGTCGTGCAGGCAAATTTGGTGGCGCACCCCGGCGAACCGATGCGTCGCACGGAGGAGGTTGCGGCCAAAAAAATCACTGAGCCAAAGCCAAACGTTTATGTCTTTGACCTCGGGCAGAACATGGTGGGGTGGGCGCGCTTAAAAGTGAAAGGCAAGCCGGGTCAAAAGGTGACGGTGCGTCATGCGGAAATGCTGAACCCCGATGGAACGATTTACATAACCAACCTGCGCGCGGCGCTGGCGACGGATTCGTATATCCTGGCTGATGCGGGCCAGCGGACCTTCGAGCCATATTTCACCTTCCATGGATTTCAATATGTCGAAGTGACGGGACTGGATTACAAACCTGAGCTGACGGACGTAGTCGGGGTGGTGGTGCATTCGGATCTGCCGCGCGCCGGTTGGTTTGAGTGTTCCGAGCCGCTTGTGAACAAACTCACGTTGAATTCGATCTGGGGGCAGCGCGGCAATTTCCTGGATGTGCCGACGGATTGTCCGCAGCGAGATGAGCGTGCGGGTTGGACCGGCGACGCGCAGGTATTCATGAAGACCGCGTGTTTGAATCTGGATTCGGCGGCGTTCTACACGAAGTGGCTGCGCGACTTGTGTGCGGATTCGCAACGCGCAGATGGTGGGTTTGGCGATGTCGCGCCGCATTTGAAAGTGGTGGGTTTCGGCAACACTGGTTGGACGGACGCTGGACCGATCTGTGCGTGGCGGATGTTCGAGATGTATGGGGACGCGCGGGTGTTGGCGGAACATTATCCGGCGCTCCAGCGGCACATGGATTATCTGGCCAAGACCAGCAAGGATTTCGTGCGTGGCACGGGCGACTTCGGCGACTGGTTGCGATTAACCGGTCCGCAACACTCGGATGCCATCGGCACGGCGTATTATTATTACACGACCCGGACGATGGCGGACATCGCTGCCGCGCTGGGCAAGTCTGAGGACGCGACGAAGTATCGGGCGTTGGCGGGCGACATCCGGACGGCGTTTGGGAAAAACTTTATCAAGTCGGATGGCCGGATTGTGGATGCAAAGAACGAAACCGGACAGACGTTCTACGCGCTCGCGTTCGGTCTCGATCTGGTGCCTGCGGATATGAAGCCCAAGGTGGCCGAGCAGTTCGTTGCTTCATTGGCTCGCGAGAAGGACCACATCGCTACGGGGTTTCTTGGGACGCCGTTCATCTTGTTTGCGCTGCAGCAGGCGGGGCATCCCGAATTAGCTTACAAGCTCGTGTTGAACAAGACCTATCCCGGCTGGTTGCAGCAAGTAATCTGGGGTTCGACGACGATGTGGGAACGCTGGGATGGCTGGCGGCCGGAGAAAGGTTTTCAAGATGCGGGCATGAACTCGTTCAACCACTATTGGCTGGGCTGTGTTAGTGAATGGCTTATCACGCAGACGGCGGGGATTGATACGCACGGGCCGGGTTTCAAAAACATCGTTATCCGTCCGGAAATCGTGAAACCCGACCAAAGCTTTAGTTGGGTGAAAGCAAAATACAATTCCATCCGCGGTCCGGTAGCGAGCAGTTGGCAGCGCAATGGGGAACGTTTGGACTTAAACATCAGTATTCCCGCGAACACGACGGCGACGGTTTATCTTCCGGCTCGCGACGGGGCGCAGGTGACCGAAGGGGGCAAGTCCATTGCGCGTGCTGCTGGGGTGAAGTTCCTCGGAATGCAGGAAGGAAGCGCTGTGTTGGAGGTTGGCTCAGGCCAATACAAATTCAGTTCCATTGTTGGAGCAAGGCGCTGATTTTATGTTTCGATTCGCACGAACGTTGCGTGTTGCAGTGGGCCTGATGGGATTGCTGGGTCTCGTCTCGCGGGCGCCGGCGGTTATGAACACCAATGCGGACGCTCTGTTCGCGGGCTACACGAAAGCGTTTTATTTCACCAAGGGAACGAATGGCTATTTCAGAGCCACTACGGCCGGGGGCAAGACGTGGTTCTGGGAGCGTGCGGAGCAGATGGAGATGTTGCTTGATGTCTATGAGCGCACGTCGAATCCCGTTTGTCTTACGATGTTCAGCAATGTCTTCAATGGTTTCCTCACAGATCACAAGGCCAACTGGAGTTGGAATGAATTCAATGACGACATCATGTGGGCGGTCATTGCTTGTGCGCGGGCGTATCAGCACACCGGCAATCCAGCGTTCCGCGACACGGCGAAGGCGAACTTCGACCTTTGCTACAAACGTGCTTCGTCCACGAATTTAGGCGGAGGACTTTGGTGGAAGACGGACAATCGTTCCAAGAACGCGTGTGTGAATGGGCCGGGGGCAATCGCAGCGCATTTGCTCTATCAGATCAACGGTGATCCTGCTTATCTCGCCAAGGCGGAGCATATGTATCAGTGGGTGCGAGCAACGTTGTTCGATACGAATACGGGAGCGGTATATGACAACATCAGTCGCCGCGGGCGGATGGATTGGCATAAGTTTAGTTACAACCAAGGTACTTTCATCGGGGCAGCGCATTTGTTGGGGCACACAAACGAGGCGCGGTTGGCGGCAGATCATCTTATGCATGCAATGAGTCGTGACGGCGTGTTGCCCCACTATGGCGAGAACGGCGATGGCGGCGGTTTTAATGGCATTGCGGTGCGATGGTTGGTCAAATATTTGAAAGAACGCGGAATGGTGGAGCAGTATCAGGCGGTCCTCCATCGCAACGTCGAAGCGGCGTGGAATGTCCGGCGTCAGGCAGATGATCTTTCTTGGTCAGATTGGATGGTCCCGACACCTGCAACCGAGTTGCACTCGTGGGCTTGTAGCAGTGCAGTTGTCCTGTTGAATGTCGTGCCACCGCCCGCGTCAGTCGGGCGGTGAGACAGCCCCCTCTCAATCACTTTTGATCGACGACATCCGTCTAGGACTGGTCGCGGGCTGATCCCTATAAATACGGGGGAAACGCCATTTGAGCGTGGGTTTGTCACCCAATCATGTGACAGGAAGTTTCACCATTGTTGCACTACTTTGGGTTCAATTCACTGGCTGCAAAAGCGGAATGTTTGGGGACATCCGCGCAGCAGCGGGAGTTCCGGTCAAGTTGCTGATGCCACGTGGGGTGGTTGACCAACGGTATGACCGGGGATGAGTTAGTTGGTTGGTGGTTATTGGGTAAGTCAGAGGCAGGAATCGCCCGTGAGGCGTGGTTCCTGCCTCTTGTTTCACCCTGCGCCTCCGATGATCGGCTCGAGGTGTATTAACGATTAATCATGAAGGCAACAATTGGTTCTCAGACCGCTTCAGTCCTAACCCTCTCCCGAATATCGCTGGCTGCAATTGGTTTGGCCGTCTGTCTGGGTGGTGTTTGTTCGGCAGAAGCAGCCGTGGCGGATCTGTGGCGCGCGACGGATTTCAGCGGCTCATTGAACAACGGTGATTCGGTTGCCAGCTGGAGTAGCACCGGGGGACGAGCTTTGAGCGCGACGTCTTCATCCGGATTGCGTCCTAACTTTTTCGCCAATGTTACGCCCGCTGCTGGGCCGGTGGTGCGCTTTGATCAGGACCGCGTGCGCCGCACGGACAACAGTCCTGTGGCTGGGCGGACCAGTTTTTCGATTGCAGTGGTATTTCGGTTGAATGGGTTGGGGCAGGGAGAGTTGTCGCAATGGTACAACAACACTGGGCTAATTGATGCTGAGCAAGGCGGCGTCACAGCCGACTGGGGGCTTGCGGTAACCTCCACCGGCCAGTTGGGGTGGGGGATTGGCAGTCCCGATACGACGCTATATCTGGCCGCTACGCCTTCCTTGGTAGACTCCAATTTTCACGCCGGGGTCTTCACTTGGGGTGATGGCGAACTGGCCGCCTATCTCGACAATCAATACAGTGTCACCGCTGTTACCACTGCCGCTGCGCCTCGTAACAACGCCGGTCTCGCGTTTGGTCGGCTATTGACCGACGTCAACCAAGCCTTGATTGGCGATATTGTTGAAGTCCGGTTTTACGACACCAAATTGACTGGCGCAGAAGCCACCAACGTCATCCAAGAACTGCGTAGTGCTCATATCGATGTCAATGTCCCGGTCATTTATTCCTTCACCGCCAGCACGAACCACGTTGTCATCAATACTCCTGTTACCTTGGCATGGACGGTTTCCAATGCTACGAGTCGGTTCATTCAACCGGGGGTTGGCGTGATTGGCGGACCAACGGGGGCAACGCAGGTCGTGCCGCGCACGAACACCACCTACACTCTGATCGCAAGTAATACGGCGGCCGTGCGGACGAGCACGGTGAGCGTTTTGGTGGATCAATTGCCGCCCATTGCTGCCAATCAGGCAGTGATCGCGACTTGGGGCCAAGCCAAAGCAATTACACTCACCGGCTCTGATCCGCAGGGGAGCAATCTCACCTACACGGTGCTGACCCTGCCCGCGCACGGGAATCTGGCCGGCACAGCGCCGAACCTGACTTACACGTCAACGATCGGATACGCCGGCAATGACCAGTTCACGTTCAAGGTCAATGACGGCGAGTTTGACTCTCCCCCCGCCACGATTTCGATCCAGGTGCTGACCGCACCCGTGGCACCCACGAACATTTTGGTGAGCACCACCAACATCAGCAGCAGCGCGCGGCCCGGTTCATTTATCGCTTCGTTCACGGCGGTTGATCCCAATGTCGGCGACGTTCACACCTGCACGCTCGTGCCGGGTTTTGGCGATAACTCTCGTTTCATTCTAACCAACAATTTGCTGATCGCCGGGGACACGTTTTTTGGCACCAACTTCAACCTTCGCATCCGGGCAACGGACTCCACGGCGCTGTGGTTTGAGAAGACCTTCCAACTCAGCGTCACCACGAATGTCGGGGCGATCGTTATCAACGAATTCCACTACAACCCGGACGAAAACTCCGTGCGGGAGGAGTTCATCGAGCTCTACAACCCGACCGACTCGGCCGTGGACGTCTCCCAATGGGAGTTTTCCGGGGCGGTGAATTTCACCTTCCCGCTCGGCACGGTGATTCCCGCCCGGCAGTTCCTGGTCGTGGCGCAGGCGCCGGCGGTGATTCAATCGCGTTATGGTGTCGTCGCGCTCGGGCCGTGGAACGGCGGGCTGGCCAGCGAAGGCGAGAAAATCACCTTGGAAGATGCGAACGGCCAGAAGATTGACGAAGTGGATTACAATTCGGAATTCCCGTGGCCGATCTCGGCCGATGGCGCGGGCGCGTCGGCGGCGTTGGTGCATCCGCAACTGGACAATGATCTCGGCAGTTCGTGGCGCGCGGAGTTTCCGCCCACGCCCGGCGCGACCAATCGGGTCTATGCCAGCAATGCTGCTCCCAATATCCGGCAGGTGAAGCACACGCCGCAGTCGCCCACCGCGACCAATAACATCGTCATCACGGCCAAAGTCACCGATCCGCAGGGCGTGGCTTCGGTGCAGTTGCAATATCAACTTGTGACGCCGGGCAACTATCTGCCCGCGCGGTTGCCAGTGCCGATTGCGGCTTTGATCGCCGGCACCGCGCTCGAACCGACGCTGAATCCGGCTTATACCAACGCCGCGAACTGGACGACTGTGCCCATGGTGGACAACGGCACGAGCGGCGATGCGTTGGCGGCGGACGACACGTACACTGCGGTGCTGCCGCCGCAAGCGAACCGGGTGCTGGTGCGCTATCGCATCGTCGTCACTGATGCGCTCGGACTGTCCCGCCGCGCGCCGTTTGAGGATGATCCCTCCCTAAACTTCGCCTGCTTCGTCTATAACGGCGTGCCGGATTATCAAGGCACGACCGCCGCCGCGTTGCAGACGCTGCCCATTTACACGCTGCTCAGCCGGGCGCAGGACGTGAGTGAATGCACCGCGTACAATGAGAGTTATCAGATTCCCCAGATGCTCGGCAGTTATGCGCACCCGGGCCGTTTTGTGTTCAACTGGCCCGGCACGCTCGTTTCCGACGGCGAGGTGTATGACAACATTGCCTTCCGGTTGCGCGGGGCGAACGGACGTTATCAGCCGGGCAAGCGCAACTGGCGCTTCGAGTTGAATCGCGGCCGTTACTTTGCCGCGCGCGATCAGTTCGGAGAGAAGTTTCCGCACAAGTGGTCGCATCTGACCGCGGGCAAAGGTTCAAACAACCGGCTCGGCCTGACCTACGGTTTGAACGAGGTCGTGAACTATTATCTCTGGAACAAAGCGGGCGTGCCCGCGCCGCATACGCTCTATTTTCACTTCCGCGTGGTGGACGGCGCCACGGAAGCTCCGGACCAATACAACGGCGACTTCTGGGGCTTGAACTGGTTGCAGGAAGATTACGATGGCGCGTTCCTCGCCACGCACGGTCTGGCGCCAGGCAATCTTTACAAGCTCGTCAACGCTTCCTTCACCAACGATCTGGCGGCAGACATGGTCGGCCAGCGTCGCTATCAAGGACCGTTCGCGGTGACCAACGGTATGGACGGCGCGGCAATCCAGACCGGGTTGCTGACGACCCAGACGACGGACTGGATTCGCGCGAACGTCAATGTGGACGTCTGGTATCGCTACCACGGCGTGTGCGAAGCGGTGCGGCATTATGATTTCTGGCCGGATGCGAACAAGAACGCGGCGTGGTATTTCGAACCGGTTTACAACGTGACGAATAATTTTTACGGCCGCTTCTGGACCTTGCCGTGGGACACGGACTCGACGTGGGGGGCGACGTGGAACAGCGGGCAGGACTTGGTTTACAACGGCATCTTCCTCGAAGGCTCCCAGCCGAATTTGCAGCGTGACTATCGGAACACGGTGCGCGAATTGCGTGACCTGTTGTTCCAGCCAGATCAGATCAACGCCATCATTGATGCGCACGCCGCTCGTATTGCGGCGTTTGTTCCCGCCGATCTCGCGCGCTGGTCGAATGCGCCGGCGTCCGGCGGAAACTATGTCTCGCTGACCACGGCTTCCGGTTTCATCACGCCCGCATTTTCCGCCGGACTCGCCGGACAGGTGAGCGACATGAAAGAATTCATGTTCACGGGCGGCAATCATACTTGGTGGATTGACCGGCAGATTGTGAGCGCGGGCGGTTGGATCACCCGGTTGGATACGGTGGCGGCCGACGAAGCCATCCCGACCCAGCCAGTCATTTATTACGTGGGTCAGACGAACTATCCGATGAACTCGCTGACGTTTGAGTGTTTGCCGTTTGCCGATCCTCAGGGCGCGGGCACGTTCGCCGCGATGGAATGGCGGCTGGCTGAGGTGCAGAATACGAATCAGCCGCCGGCTGATCCGCGGATCGTGCCACCACTCGAGTGGGACGCGATCTGGACTTCCGGGATGCTGAACACTTGGAGCAACCGCATCACCATTCCGGGGCTCGTGGTGGCGACGAACAAGTTTTATCGGGCGCGCGTCCGGCATCAGGATAACACTGGTCGTTGGAGTCGCTGGTCGGCCCCGTCGAGTTCACGCCAGCCGCGGCGGATGTTCTCTCCGAACTGCGCCAGAACCTGCGCTTCACTGAGATCATGTACCACCCTCCGGATCAAAGCCCGTATCTGAGCGATGATCTGGAATTTCTTGAACTGCAAAACATCGGCTCAACCCCCTTGAGCATCGGCGGGCTGACGTTCACGGCTGGTATCACGTTTACATTCACAAATGGGACGACGCTCGCGCCGGGGCAGCGGTTTTTGTTAGGGCGCAATGCGACCGCGCTTCAGGCCAAGTATCCCGGGCTCGCCGTCCATGGTATCTATTCCGGCAAACTTGATAACGCCGGAGAAACCATTCGTCTTAGCACGCCCACCGGCGTGACGGTGTTGGAATTGACCTACGGCGATGCTTCGCCTTGGCCGGTGACGGCCGATGGGATGGGCTGGTCGCTCGTGTTGGATGATCCGGTGAGCGGACGCTATCGCGTGAGTAGCGCTGTCGGCGGTTCGCCTGGAGCCGTTGATCCGGCGTACGCAATTCCTCCGATTGTCATCAACGAACTGCTGACCCATACCGACCTGCCGCAAGTGGACACCATTGAACTGCGCAACCCGACGGCGGTCGCGGTGAATGTCGGCGGCTGGTTCTTGAGTGATGACAAAGACGTGCCGAAAAAGTTTCGTATTCCCAACAACACTATCATCAGTGCGGGGGGGTATCTGGTGTTTAATCAGACGCAATACGACACGCAGGGCCTGGACTTCAACTTGAATAGTCTGGGCGATGAGGTCTATCTGTTTTCGGGCGATGCAGGGAGCAACTTGACCGGCTATGTCCACGAGGCCCCGTTCGGCGCGGCGGCCAATGGCGTCAGTTTCGGGCGCTACGTGAATAGTGTCGGTAGCGAGGATTTCGTCGCGCTGTCGGCCCTGACGTTTAACGCTACGAATGCCCGGCCGCTCGTGGGGCCGGTGGTCATCACCGAAATCATGTTCCAGCCCGCGCCGGTGGGAACGAATGAAAATTATGCCGATGAATTCATCGAGCTGCAAAATGTCGCGGCCACTAATGTGCCGCTCTACGCGTCGCTGTTCCCCACGAACACTTGGCGTCTGGGCAATGCCGTCAGTTTCAACTTCCCGACGAACGTCACACTGCCGGTGGGCGGCCGATTGGTGGTGGTGGGCTTTGATCCGAAAACCAATGCCGCCACGTTGGCAGCCTTTCGCGCCACCTACAGCCTGACGACCAATACGCCCATTTACGGTCCTTGGGCCGGTCGCCTCGATAACAGCGGCGAAGCCATCGAACTGAAATTCCCGGACGCGCCGGAATTGGATGGGTTTGTGCCGTACATCATGGGGGAGAAAGTCTCGTATCGTTCCGTGGCGCCCTGGCCGGAAGGCGCGGCGGGTACCGGTCAGTCGTTGCAACGCGGCACCTTGTTGGCATACGCCAACGATCCGGTAAATTGGTATGCCGGTCCGGCGAACGCGGGCGGACTCGGGGCGCAAACTTCAGACGACGTCGATGGCGATGGGATGCCCGACCTTTGGGAAATGTGGAATGGCCTAGCCGTGTATTCGCCTGATGCGACAGGCGATCCCGACGGTGATGGATTTACGAATCAAGCGGAGTGGTTGGCGGGAACCGATCCGCTTAGCGCGGCCAGTTATTTAAAACTGTCCGCCATCAGCACCGGCAGTGGAACGGTTACGTTGGGTTCCAAGCGATGGCAGGTCGCAGCTATACGCTGCTTTCGGCCCCGGTGGTGAATGCTGAAGTTTGGTTTTCCGCGACGAACATTATGGCGGGCAGTACCAACCGCTACATTCTTCTCAACCAACCGGCGAATGGCACGCAGTTTTACCGGCTCGTTACCCCCGCGCATCCGTAATGTTTCTGAACCCAAAGTGGAGGCGGTTTGCAACGGTCAAGCGGCGCTGGTGGCACTTGATGTCAGCGGCCTGTTGGTTGGTAGGAATGTTGTTTCGCCGCCGCCCGCTTGGTTTTTTTGGGCATTCCCACCAGCGGATTATCTGCGCGCCTTCCGCAGTCCTGAGCAATGTCAGAGCGATTGTCACCCAATCATGCGACATGAACGAATGACGGTGAGGCCATAGGCTGAAGATACTCAAAGCCCGCTGCATACATGAGCATTAAGCCAAGTGCCACCACCAAGGGGGAGACATTCCCCCGGCTCCAACCGCCGTTGGTCTGTTCGGCCAGTGGTGTGGTGCAGCTCGCTTGAAGTTTCCCACGCGTTCGTAAGACAAACTACCTCAACCCAACATAGACACATGAAATCAAACCTGAATCGAAATGGCACCAAGTCATTGGTGGCCGTCGCGCTCGCGCTCGCGAATTTAAGCGCGCTGGCGGTGGACCGCAATTGGAGCGGTGGCACGGCGAGCTACACCAATGCTGCCAACTGGACCGGCGGGGTAGTCCCCGGAGTCGCGGACAAAGCGATCAACGACAACGGCGCGGGAAATGCCGTGCAGATCAATGTGGGCGATCCGGACTGGATCGTGAATGGCATCCTCGCCGGGAAAAGCACCGGCAATGGTGCGTTTGTGCAGAATGGGCAGAATGTTTATCTGACCAATGCGACCGGCCGCGGGGCCGTGCGACTGGGGGTTGCCGCCAATCGCTCCGGCGCTTACACGCTCAATGGTGGCGCACTCAATTACTCCGGTGAATTCAACGTTGGCGAACTCGGCACAGCCACTCTCAACGTGTACGGCGGCTCGATCACCGGCAACGGCAATCTTGCCATCAATATCGGCTCTTCTTTGGAAACCGTTACGGCAACGTACGGGGGCACGAACAAGTCCGATTACACCTGGTTTGAACAAGGATTTTACACGCTCGATCCGTCCCGTGGTATTCCGGCGGCTGGCTCGACGTTCGCCAGTGAGACGTTGCCGGATCACTCCTTCACCATGCCGGCGAGTTACGCCGCCAACAATGCGGTGCAGGTTTTTAACGGCCTTTCCAACGCGACCATAAACTTCACCACGCCTACGGCGGCTACCGCGCTGTCCTTCCTCGGCAGCGCTGGCTTCGGCACGGCCAATGTCAACTACACTGTGCATCATGCTGACACCACGACGCAGAGCGGAACGCTCGCGTTACTGGATTGGTTTGATAACGCGGGGGTCGTCGCGGCGCGGCCCGGCGGGCGCATCTCTGCGAATGGTCTGCAAATCCAAATCATCAACGATGGGCCCAACAAGCCTTACCTCGTTTCGCTGGATCTGGCCATTGCTAATACCACCAGCCCGATCACGAGTGTGGATTTGACTTACACTTCCGGCGGCGTCGCTAACATCCTAGCGGTCAGCAGCTCGACGGGTGGCAACTTCACTCCAAAAACCATCACGGGTTACAACCAGGATATCGTGGTTGAAACGAGCGCCCCGATTTATGTGGCCAGCACAGTGACGAACGTTCTCAACCAGACGGCGGGCACGATCAATATTACCGGAGAAATGTTTGTCGGGAATGTCGGTGCCGGCATCTACAATTTGAGCGGTGGCACCAATACGGTGGCAAATTGGATCGGAGTAGGGCGGAGTGGGGGCAATGGTGTACTCAACATGACCGGGGGCGTGCTCAACAAAACCGGGGGCGGGAACCTGATTCAGGCATCCTACCAGAATCTTCCTGGCCATGACGTCTCCGGTATTTTAAATCACAGCGGTGGAACGATCAACATGCAGAGCGGTGAAGTCTGGGTTCCGGAAGGCAGCTCAGGATTCGGCACTGTTTCGGGCACCTATAATCTGAGCGGTACTGCAGTCATGAATGTGAGCTCTTGGTTCGCCATTGGGCGTAACGGCGCCAGCGGCACGTTGAATATGACTGGCGGAACTATCAATAAGACTGGTGGCGGTCAGCCGGCAATCATCATTGCCGATGGCGGTGGTGCCGTGGGCCAGGCGACCCAGAGCGCAGGAACCATCAATTCCAGCAGCGAATTGTGGATCGGTCAGAACGGCGGTTCGGGCACTTATAATCTGAGCGGCACGGGAGCTCTCAACGTAAACAACTGGCTCGCCATTGGGCGTGCCGGTAATGGTGCGAATGGCTCGTTGACCATGACTGGTGGCAGTCTCAATCAAGCGGTCAATGGTGTATTCATCGTCGGCGACAATTCACAAGGCGCATTCCTGCATAGTGCCGGTCCGGTTACGGCGCGTGAGTTTTGGGTCGGTAACGGCGGCGGTGGCAACGGAAATTACGACCTGAGCGGCTCAGCGTCTCTTACTGTCAACGGTTGGGTGGTGATTGGCCGTGATGGCACTGGCATAATGAATATGAGCGGTGGCACGTTCACCAAGACCGGCGATGCCGGAAACCATCTGATCATTGCCTCGGGCGGTAATGGAGGTCTCAACCAGACCGGTGGCAATGTGATCAGCACCCTCAGCGATACCTGGGTGGCTGAAAACGGGACCGCCACCTGGACGATCAGCGGCGGCAGCGCCACCTTGAGTCTCATGCAGCTTGGTCGGAATGGGGCCGGGTCAGGAACTTTCAATCTTTACGGCGGCACTTTGACCGCGAAAGAAATTGCGGGTGGCAGCGGCAATGCCGCCTTCAATTTCGGTGGCGGCACGTTGGTGGCCGGCGCCAGCGGGAATTTAATGCACGACCTAGACGTGGTTAATGTGGAAGCTGGCGGCGCGATCATTAATACCGCCGGTTACAATGTTACCGTCGCCTCAGCCCTGCTCGACAACGGCGGTGGCACGCTGACCAAGAATGGTCTCGGCAGCCTCACCCTGGCTGGCCCTAACACCTATGTGGGGGCGACGACTGTCAATGCCGGCAAACTGATAATGACGACCGCTTCAACTGGTGCGGGCAGCTTTGCCGTGGCCAGTGGCGCAGGTTTGGGGGTTCAAGTTGCTGTGGATAATGGTCAGCTCCCCGCCGCGAGCGTCAGTTTTGCGGGTGCGACCAGCACGCTTGACATGGATTTGAGTTCGTTTGGTAGTCCGGGCGCAGCTCCGCTCGCTATCGCAGGCGCACTGAATGTGAATGGCACGGTTACGGTGAACATCCTTGCTTCCAGCGCTCTTCAAATCGGCGTGTATCCTCTGGTTTCCAGTGGCTCGCGCTCCGGCGCCGGCACATTCGCTCTGGGAACGCTTCCCCTCAACACCGTTGCCACCCTCGTGGACAATGGCACCACGATTAACTTGAACATCACCGACGTGAACGCACCGCGCTGGGAAGGCTTGGCGGGCGGTAATTGGGATATCGGTCTGACCACCAACTGGATTAATGGCGGCAGTGGTCTGCCCACCTTCTTTAGTGAAGGCAGCGAGGTTCTTTTCAACGACGCAGCCCAAGGAACCACCAGCGTCAAGCTCGTGGCCACCGTGCATCCTACGAGCGTGACGGTTAACAACACGAATCTCTCATACACGCTGTCTGGTTCGGGTAAGATCAGCGGCACCACCGGTTTGGCCAAGCAAGGCACCGGAACCCTGACCATTGCAAACAACAATGATTTCACGGGGGCGACGGTAATTTCGGCTGGTGTAGTCAGCGTCACCAATCTGGCCAACACAGGTTCGCCGAGTCCCATCGGCAGTGGCAACCTCGTTCTGGCGGGCGGCACTCTGAGCTATGCTGGTCCGGCTGCAACGATCAACCGGGGTTACTCGGTTCAAGGCTCTGGAAGTAGCATTCAAACCGTGAACAACCTCAAGCTGAGTGGTCAGGTGACCGCTGCTTCTGGGGCCGGTTTCACAAAGTCTGGTCCGGGGCAACTGACCTACGCGACAGTCGGCAGCAACGCCCTTGCGGGAGCCCAATACTTGGTGACGGACGGCAGTGTCGTGTTTGACGGCACGGCCGGCGGCCAGACCAATACGGTTCAGGGTAGCCTCGGGGTCGCCGGAGCCACGGCAAATGCCACGGTGGTTCTGACCAATACCCTTGTGACCACCAGCGGAAACACGGACGTTGGGATTGTGATGGCCTCCACTGGCACGCTGAACATCAGCACCAATTCGACTCTGAACGTTGGTTCCTGGTTCACCATGGGCGACAAAACCAATGCCACTTCCACGGTCAACCTCAACGGTGGCAACATCACCGTGAACAACGGACGGCTCTTCCTCTGTTCCGCGCCCGGGACCATCTCGACGCTGAATATCAATGGCGGCACGATCACCAAAAACGGCGATTACTTTGCCGTCGTGAATGGCGGTTGGAATGGCGGTGGCGCTCGCACCGGCGTGGTAAACCAAGTCAATGGCACCGTTGGCGGTGGCTCCGAGTTGTGGGTTGGCGACGGGGGCGGAATTGACGGGAATACCTCGCTGGGCATCTATAACTTGAGCGGTGGAACCCTGACCGTGAACAACTGGATGGGCGTTGGCCGAGACGGCAGTCAAGGTATCTTCAACCTGACCGGCGGTACCCTCAACAAAGGTGGTGGTGGTGATCTGGTGGTCGGTCGTGGGGGCAATGGCACCACCGGTACTCTCAACATGTCGGGCGGAACGCTCAACAAGGGTAATAACAATCCGATGATTATCGGACAGGATGGCGGCGTGGGCACATTCAATCAAAGTGCCGGCGCATTAGATAGTGGCAACGAATTCTGGGTCGGCCAGGGTAACGGCGGCACTGGCACCTACAACTTCAGCGGGGGAACGCACATTGTCCGTTTTTGGACGGCCATTGGCCGCGGCGGTGGGAATGGGACCGTCAACATGACGGGCGGCACGTTCACCAAAGTCGGCGACGGCCAGTTTATCGTTGGCGACAACAGCACGGGCCTGTTCAACCAATCTGGCAGCAGCACATTGAGCATCAACAACGAGCTCTGGATTGGTCAAGCCGGTGGGGGTACCGGTGTGTTTAACCTGACCAACGGCACTGTCAGCATCGGCAGTTGGCTTGCAGTTGGTCGTGAAAGCGGTCAAGGCGTGCTCAACATCTATGGTGGGAGCATGACCAAGTCCGGGGGCGGCAACATCTCCATCACCCACAACGACAATGCGCACGGCACGGTCAACATGTATGGCGGCGCGTTCACCAACACCACCAGTGAAACTTGGGTTGGCGAAAACGGCGGGAATACCGCCAAGGGCGAATGGAACATGTATGGCGGCACGGCGGTGCTGGGTGTGGTTCACCTCGCTAACGCCTCCGATGTCATGGGTCAAATGAACCTGAATGGTGGTTCGTTGACGGCCACGGAAATATCCACCGGCAATAATGCCGCTCCGCAACGGGAGTTGAACTTCAACGGCGGCACGCTGGCGGCCGGCGCGAACAACGCCAACTTCATCCGTAATCTGTCGGCGGCGAACGTGCAAGCGGGCGGCGCGGTCATCAACAGTGCTGGCTACACCATCGGCATCAGTCAGGCGTTGCTGGACGGTGGCACGGGCGGCGGCTTGAACAAGACTGGAAATGGCACGCTGAATCTGAATGGCGTCAACACCTACACCGGCACGACCTTGGTGAGTCAGGGCGCGTTGGGCGGCACGGGCACGATTGCCGGGCCGGTCAGTGTGGCTTCGGGAGGGACGCTCGCTCCGGGTAATTCCATCGGCACGCTGACGATCAACAATACGCTTGGTCTGGCTGCGGGCAGTACGACCGCCATGGAGATCAGCAGCACGGGCGGGAGCGATCTCGTGACCGGTGCGACGACGATCACCTACGGCGGCACATTGGTCATCAAGAACCTGGGTGGCCTGTTGGCCAGCACCAACACGTTCAAGCTGTTCAATGCGGCGAGCTATAATGGTTCGTTCAGCAGCGTGGTGTCGCAGACCCCTGGTCAGACCCGTCACGTGGGACACAAGCAAACTGACCGTGGATGGCACGATCAAGGTGCTCTCGGTTGTCGGTAATCCGGTGACCTTGAGTTCGGTGGTCAGCGGCAACAACCTCAACCTGAGCTGGCCGGCGAACCAACTCGGCTATCGGCTCGAAGTGCAGACCAACTCGTTGGCGGTCGGCGTCAGCAACAACTGGGTCACAGTGCCGGGTTCGACCAGCGTGACCTCAATGTCCGTCCCGATCATCACCGGAAATCCGACGGTGTTCTACCGCCTCGTGTTTCCGTAAGGATCGCCGGAGTAGTTTAACAAGATTCGATTAAGTTTTTCACGGAGCGCAGCCGAAAGGCTGCGCTCCTTTTTTGTCCGTTTTAATGGAGATCATTACTGCAAAACCTCGCCTCGGAGATTGCGCGTCGGCGCCAAGCCGGGCAATTTGAAGCGGTGCAGCACCGGCCCACGAACTCCATCCTGCTTTTCACGAGGCGTAGCATCGCATCGTGCGTGAGCGCCGGGGTGGCGTTGAGTGTGGGAATCTGTGCGTTGGCCCCGCGTCCGTTTTGGCGCAAAGCAAAGAAGCGACCCCGGAGGAAGCTGCGGCCGCCCGGCAGTTCAGTGAGGCGGATTATGTCGTGGACTTCTGGCGGACGGAACAGGGCCTGCCGCACAACACCGTTAATGCCATTCTCCAGTCCCGCGATGGCTACTTGTGGGTCGGCACGGCGGGCGGCCTCGTGCGTTTCGATGGATTGAACTTTACCCTCATCGGCGATGAAACCACGCCCGGATTGCGCGACGCCCGCGTGACGGCATTGCTGGAGGACCGCAACGGAGTTTTGTGGGTCGGCACGCAAGGCAGCGGCGTGTTCCGGTTGCAACACGGAAAGGTGGATCGGTTGACGACGGCCAAGGGACTCGCGGACAACGCCGTCACGAGCCTCGCGGAAGACACACAGGGCACGGTCTGGCTGGGGACGCAACGCGGATTAAACCGCTGGCGTGATCAACAATTGGAACTGTTCGCCTCGAACACATTGCGCGCCGGTGATGCGGTGGTGGCGCTGCATGCCGGCCGGTCGGGGGCAATGTGGGTCACCACCCGGGCGGAAGTTTACAAGTTGCAGGGTGAGGTCGCGGAATTGTTCCGCCTGGCGAATTCGCCGCCCGAGAGCAATGGGGAATTGCGCGGGGCCTACGAGGATCGCGCCGGGAACTTGTGGACGTTCAGCACCACCTTCCTTTTGAACCTCAGCCAGGACCGGCGGTACAACGCTTTTCGCTCGCTCGATCCCGCCTCCTCGCGCGTCTGGACGATTTCCGAACAGGACGACGGCACATTCTGGATTGGAACGAGCGGGCGCGGCTTGGTCCGGTTTTTTCAGGGTCGCTTTGATGTGGTCGGCACGCGTGAAGGCCTGGATCAATGCGACGTGCGGGCGCTGTTCGCCGATCACGAGGGCAACTTGTGGATCGGCACGAGTGGCAACGGCCTGGCGCGCCTGCGGGTGCGACAGTGGCGGATTTTCACGGGCACGGACGGACTCGTTTCCCCGAAACTGACCTCGCTGGCCATGGAGCCAAGCGGGCAGTTGTGGATCGGCACCGAGGACGCGGGTGTGGTGCGGTTCAACGGCACGCGCTTCGAAGCCTTCGCTGCCGGCGGGCCGTTCAATCGCACCATGCACATTCAATCGTTGTGTGTGGATCGGTCGGGCGACTTGTGGGCGGGCACGTGGGGCGACGGGGTGATTCGTGCGACGGGCGACTGTCAGTGGCGTTTCGGTACGGCAGAAGGCTTGAGCGATGATGTGGTGATGGTGGTGGCAGCCGAGCCCAATGCGGACGCGGTTTGGGCCGGGACGCGCTCCGGAGGGTTGCATCGCATCTCGGAGACGAACATTACCAGTTTCGGCGTGGCGGAAGGACTCACGGGTGAGCCGGTGCGGTGTTTGTTGTTCACGCAGTCGGGGCGGCTCATCATCGGTTCTGACGGTGGTGGTCTTGTCGGTTGGGATGGACAGCGGTTGGCACTGGTGCCTTCGCCTGCGGCCATCGCGGCGCAGGCCGTGCGTTGTTTGCGCGAAGATCGGGCTGGGCAGCTTTGGGTCGGGACTGCGGGCGCGGGAGTGTTCTGTCGCGCGGGAGGCAACTGGGTGAATTTGACCACGGCGAACGGGCTCGCCTCGGATTTCATCGGGGAAATCGTGCAGGATGGCGCCGGCCATTTCTGGTTCGGCTCGGATCAAGGCGTGTTTCAAGTGCGGGCGCCGGAGATGCAGGCTTTCTTGAAGGGCACGTCGCGCACGGTGACGAGCGTGTTGTCGGTGCGGGGGCAAGGGACGGCCGAGGTTAAAAGCGCGGCGGGCGGGCCGGCAGCGTTGCTGACGCCGGCGGGGGCGCTGTGGTTTGCCTCGAACGGCGGGTTGTTGCTCGTGGATTCGTTCAACATCAAGGCCGCCGCTCCGCCGCGGGTCATGATCGAGCGGGTGTTGGTGGATGGCGCCCCGGTGGCGTTGGCGGAACACGTGACGGACCAGCAGCCGATCCGGGTGGGGCCGGGGGTGCGCAGCCTGGATTTTGCGTTCACGGCCATCAGCTTCAATGCGCCGGAGAAGACGCGCTTCCGACACAAAATGGAGGGCTTTGACCGGGAGTGGGCACAGAGCGATGTCGCCCGACGGGTCCCGTATGGATCGCTGCCGCCCGGCAGCTATCGGTTCCGGGTGATGGCGTGCAGTGCGGATGGCGTCTGGGCGCAGGCAGGGGCGGCGGTGTCTTTGGTGGTGCTGCCACCAATCTGGCAGGCATGGTGGTTCCTCACGTTGAGCAGTGCGGCGTTGGTGGGCGGGATTTGGTTGGTGGTTCGCTATGTGTCGTTGCGGCGGTTGCGGGCGCAATTGAAGGAATCGGAGCAGCGTCGCGCGATGGAGCGCGAACGCACCCGCATCGCGCAAGACATGCACGACGAAATTGGCTCGAAGCTCACACGGATTTCCTTCCTCAGTGAAGTGGTGCGCACTGGCAGTGCCGGTTCGGGGGAAGACAGCACGACTGTGGCAGCGATTGCCGACACATCGCGCGAACTGTTGCAGGCGCTGGATGAAATCGTTTGGGCCGTCAATCCGCGCAACGACAACCTCGAGCATCTCGTGGGGTACCTCGAGCAATACGCCCGGGAATATTTTCTCCAGACGCCCGTGGAGTGTGGCATCACCGTGCCGCCGACCCTGCCGAAGGTGGAACTTTCCGCGGAACTGCGGCACAATGTGTTTCTCGCGTTTGAAGAGGCGCTGGGCAACACGCTCAAGCACGCAAATCCTTCGCGCGTGGATATCACGATGACCGTTCGAGGCGCCGAGTTTGAGATCCTGGTGCAGGATGATGGACGCGGTTTTGCGGCGGATGAAACCGCGGCGCGCGCGGGGCAGGATGGCCTGATCAATATGCGGGCGCGGTTGCGGGCCGTGGGTGGCGAGTGTTTGACGGAAAGCCAGCCGGGCCAGGGCACCGTGGTGCGCTTGCGTTGTCCGCTGACCGGCGCCAGCGTTCTGACGAATTAAACCGAACCAGATTTTATGACTATCACCGTATCCATTGTGGACGACGACGCCGGCTTGCGGGACAGCATCTCGCGCTATTTGCGCACGGCGCGCGGCGTAAAGTTTTTGAGTGCCTATGCTTCTGCCGAGGCGGCGTTGGTGGCCCTGCCCGCAGAGAAGCCCGACGTGGTGTTGATGGACATTAACATGGCGAGCATGGATGGCATCGAATGCACGCGGCGGTTGAAGATCACGGCCCCCGACACACAGATTCTCATGCTCACGGTTTATGAGGATACGGAACGCATCTTCCGGGCGCTGTCGGCGGGCGCCAGCGGGTATCTGCTGAAGCGGGCCGCGCCGGCAAAATTGTTGGAGGCGATCCGCGAGGTGTATGCGGGCGGCTCGCCGATGTCCGGACCGATTGCGCGGAAGGTGGTGCATTCATTCCGGCAAGGCACGCCGCCAGCCAAGGAGGGCGACGCTCTTTCCGAGCGCGAGCGGCAGGTGTTGGAGTGCCTGGCCAAAGGTTTTGCGTACAAACAAATCAGCGACGAACTGGGCGTGAGCATGGATACCACGCGGACCTACATCCGGCGCATTTACGAGAAGCTGCATGTCCATACCCGCACCGATGCGGTGGTGCGTTTCCTCGGCACCGCATCCGGCGGCGGGCCAACGGTGGAGCGCAAATGAAACCTTCCCTCCGGAGCATCGGGGCGGGCCGAGGGCTGGTGCTGGTGCTGCTTTTGTGGTGCTGGCGCAGCGGTGCGTCGGCTGAAGAGGTCAAGCCCATGGTCACGCGTTGGGGGGCGACCGTGACGCCAACCAATGTTCACCCGGAGTATCCCCGACCCCAACTGGTCCGGCCGGACTGGCAGAATCTTAATGGTTTGTGGGATTATGCCATCACCACCGACACGCGCCGCGGGCCCGAAATGTTCACAGGTAAAATCCTCGTGCCATTTCCGGTGGAGTCGTATTTGTCCGGGGTGCAAAAACCGCTGGAGGAGCAAAGCACGCTCTGGTATCGCCGCAAATTCAGCGTGCCGCCGGCGTGGCGGGGGCGGCGGGTGGTGTTGCATTTTGGGGCCGTGGATTGGGCCGCGACGGTGCATGTCAACGGCCGGGTGTTGGGCGCGCATCGGGGCGGGTATGACGGCTTCAGTTTTGACCTGACTCCCTATTTGCTCTGGGATCGTGAGAACGAATTGCTGGTGGCGGTGCAAGATCCCACTGAAGGTGATCAGCCGCGCGGCAAACAGGCGCGCAAACCGGAGGGCATTTTCTATACGCCAAGCTCGGGCATCTGGCAGACGGTTTGGTTGGAGCCGGTGCCGGTGGTCAGCCTCACCGCCCTCCGGCTCACTCCTGATCTGAGCGCCGGAATCGTGCGCGTGGAGGCGCAGGCGAATACCTTGGCGACGAATGTTTCCGTCGAAGTGGTCACGCGGTTCAATGGACAGGAAGTGGGCCGGGCTACGGGGCTCGTGGGCGGGGAAACGGCGGTGACCTTGACACAGGTTCATCCGTGGAGTCCGGCAGAGCCGAAGTTGTATGACGCCACCGTCACGTTGCTGCGGGGCGAAACGGTATTGGACCGGGTGGACACCTATTTTGGCTTGCGCGAAATCAAGGTGGCGGCGGATGAACGCGGCTTGCGGCGCATCTTTCTCAACGGCAAGCCGGAGTTCCAGGTGGGCGTGCTGGATCAGGGGTTCTGGCCGGACGGACTTTATACCGCGCCATCGGATGAGGCGTTGCGTTACGATTTGGAGATGGCCAAACAACTCGGTTTCAATCTGGTGCGCAAGCACGTGAAGGTGGAGCCCGCCCGGTGGTATTACTGGGCGGACAAGCTGGGAGTCTTGGTCTGGCAGGACATGCCGAGCGGCAATAATGCGACAGAGGCGGGCCGGCGGGGTTTTCGCATGGAACTCGAGCGCATGATGGCGCAGCGATTTAATCACCCGTCCATTGTCATGTGGGTATTGTTTAATGAGGGCTGGGGGCAGTTTGACACCGAGCGGTTGGTGGCGTGGATGAAGACGGCAGACCCGACGCGGTTGGTGAACAATGCCAGCGGCTGGACGGACGCCAAAGTCGGGGATGTGCTTGACGTGCATAGTTATCCTGAACCGTTGGTGCCCGTCCCGGAAACGGTGCGCACGGGGGTGCTCGGCGAATTTGGCGGGCTCGGACTGGGCATCGAGGGGCATAAGTGGTCGGGGCAGACCTGGTGGTATCAAGGCCAGCCGGACGCGAAAACGCTTACGAGCCGGTATGGGGCGCTGTTGCAAAAAGTCTGGGAGCTACAAAAACTCAACGGCCTATCGGCGGCGGTGTACACGCAGCTCGCTGACGTGGAGACGGAATGCAACGGTTTCCTCACCTATGATCGCGCGGTGTTGAAGGTGGATGCGGAGCGCGTGCGCCGCGCCAACGATTCGCAGCCGGTGCTCATCACCGGCGAGCTGCTGCTGCCCAGCGCGCTACAGGGGGAATTCAAATGGCATTACACGACGAATCTGCCGCCGGAGAAATGGATAATGGCGGCTTTCGACGCTTCAAGCTGGATGGAGGGGGTGGGCGGTTTTGGGACCAGCGGGACGCCAGGGGCCATCTCGCGCACTCCGTGGAAGACCTCCGACATCTGGTTGCGCCGGGAATTCACCCTGCCGGAATCCTGGCCGGCGGCGCTAAGTCTTGTCATCCATCACGATGAAGATACGGAGGTGTATTTGAATGGCGTGCTGGCGGCGCGGTTGGAGGGATACACGGTGGGCTATGAGATTGTGCGCATCAGTCCGGAGGCCTTGGCGACGTTGCATTCTGGTCGCAATGTGATGGCCATTCATTGCCATCAATCCACCGGTGGGCAATTCATTGATGCGGGTTTGTTGAGCGAGCAGGCGAAGCCGTAATGGCCGCTGAATTCGGCCTTTTTTCAACTGTCACCCAATCATGCGACAGGACACTTACCCGGCTTGAAACTACCTTTTGGGCGCATCGTCACCCTGCCGCTGACCCGATTGTCGGAGGAGCGGCACTGACATGAGAAATGATGAAAATGCCCAGTCCGATGCCCGTCCGCGCCCGCGGCTTCACTTTGATTGAACTTTTGGTGGTGATTGCCATCATCGCCATCCTCGCCGCCATGCTGTTGCCGGCGCTGGCCAAAGCCAAAAGCAAGGCCAAGCAGACTTCCTGCATCAACAACCTCAGGCAGATGGGGGTTGCGATGGCGATGTATCCTGGCGACAACTCGGGTTATTTGCCTGGGTGTCTTTGGGTTAACGGTGGCTCCTTTTACTATGTCTGGCCGACCCGGCTTATGACTTACATGGGGAAAAATCGCAGCTCTTTCCACTGTCCTGCGGCGTTGGCTGAAAGCGCATGGGATCCGGCGGTCAACGTCGTTATGGGTACCACCTTTTCCACGTTGGGTGGTACGGCTCCGGATGGTACCTATGACAAATACGCAGTCATGAACACGTCGCGTTTTTCCTACGGCTACAATGACTGGGGGTTGGGTAGTGTCGGAACGCAGTTGGGCTTGGGCGGCGATGTCAACGACCCCAAGAATCTGGTGAAGGATACGCAGGTCGTTTCGCCCAGCCAGATGATTGCCATTGGAGATGTGCCGGCCGTGAAAACCGGAATGAACTTCAACGCCAATTTGGATGTTACGGATGATTCAGTGGTTCATTCACAACGGCCTTCCAATCGCCATAGTTTCCGGACTGGTCTGTTATTTGCCGATGGGCACGCTGAGTTGCCTCGACGTGCAGACGTGATCAACCCGGCGATCGATTGGGTATGGCGAAATCGCTGGAGCAACGATAATAAACCGCACAACGAACTGACTTGGGGCGTAACGCCTGCCTACAACAACGTGCTGGATCAATAAGCATCCCGCGAGTTGCCAGAGACTGACCAATATTTGCAGATATGAATAAGGTATGCGCGCTTTTTGCCGTCGTGATACTGGCTGGGTTGCTCGGCTGTGGCGATGGCAAGCAAGAGGCTGCGGAAAAGGCCGCCAAACAAATGCAGCAATCTTTTGATGCCGCGCCCGAGGAACTCAAAGCGAAATACCAGGCTCTGAAAACGGCCGTGGAGAATAATGACTTTGCCAAGGCCAAAGCCGCCTTTGGTGAGTTGTATCGTTCGCAGGCCCAGTTATCTCCCGAGCAGTTGGGGGCGTTGCTGGAGCAGAAGCAGGCGTTAATGCTTAAGGCGGCGACCGCGGCGCAGAATGGCGACGCGAGCGCTGCTGCGCTGATGCAGGAGATGCGTTCGCAGTCTCGGTCCCGCTGAACTGGTGCGAACTGGATTCGGATGCCCTTTAGGCGGAAAATTCCCGGTGCGAGAACTAGATGGCAGGCGGTTGCGCGTGCCTCGGTCCAATCAACAAAATTTTTTGACAACATGACTAAATTACGATCCTCAACTTCAACGGCCTTGCTTGGTTTGGGCGCGGCCATACTGGGAATTTTTTCCGTTGCCATACCGGCCCTGCAGGGCGCACCGCTGCCGACCTTGCGTCCCCCGTCCGTGCCGCTGGTGGCGTGCGACCCGTATTTCAGCATCTGGTCTCCGGCGGATAACTTGAACGACAAGGACACGACGCATTGGACTGGGAAGCCACATCGTTTGTGGAGTACGGTGCGAATTGATGGAACGAATTACCGCGTCATGGGCGGTGGAGCTGCGGGAGAAGCTGTCCTTCCACAAAAAAGCGTGACGGTTCTGCCCACCCGCACGATCTACACATTTGAGGGCGCAGGTGTGGCGTTAACTCTGACGTTCCTGACACCCGCGTTGCCGGAGGATATTGATATTCTTAGCCGTCCAGTGACCTATTTGACTTATGATTTGCGCGCCACGGATGGGAAAAAGCACGAGGTGAGCATCCAATTGGATGCCTCGGGTGAAATTGCCGTCAATGAGCCGGATCAGCAGGTGGTAGCGGCGGTTTCGGATGTGGGTAATTCGCTCCGTGCGGTGCGGGTTGGGTCCGTTGCGCAGCCGATCCTGGCGAAGCGCGGCGACGATCTGCGCATTGACTGGGGTTATCTTTACTTGGCCGCACCGCGTTCGCAGGAAGTCATCGTCCGTTCCTCCGGGGAGGGGCAGGTGGCGGGCGGGCGGGCGCGCATCGGGCTGGAATTTGCGCCGCTGCAGGTGACTGCCAAGCCTGCGTCGCGCTGGTTGATGCTCGCCTATGACGATTTGTATTCGATCCAGTTCATGAAGAAAAATTTGCGGCCCTACTGGCGGCGCAACGGTTGGGAAGCCGCTGACCTGCTCAAGGCTTCCGCGAAGGAATACGCCGCACTGGTGAAACGGTGCGAGAAGTTTGACACCCAG
Organism: Verrucomicrobiota bacterium; assembly: GCA_049840435.1. Lineage (GTDB taxonomy): Bacteria > Verrucomicrobiota > Verrucomicrobiia > Limisphaerales > JADLHS01 > JADLHS01. The sequence continues at coordinate 46,123 of JASGKY010000043.1, forward strand.
TTGATGGCCGACCTAACGAAGGCGGGCGGTGAGAAATACGCGCAGATCTCGGCGCTGGCGTTCCGGCACTGTTTTGCGGCGGGCAAATTTGTCGCCGACGAAAACGGTCAGCCGATTTCATTCTGCAAAGAGAATCATTCCAACGGCTGCATTGGTACCTCCGATGTGTTTTATCCGATGGCGCCGCAGTTCCTTCTGTTTGGTCCGTCGCTGGCGAAGTCGTTCCTCGTGCCGTTCATGGATTACGCGGCGAGTTCGTACTGGAAGTTCCCTTTCGCGCCACATGATCTCGGCACATATCCGCAGGCCAATGGCCAGGTGTATGGCGATGGCGAGCACGGCGAGAACAACCAGATGCCGGTCGAAGAAAGCGGTAATCTGCTGATCCTCATGGCGGCGGTCGCACAGATGGAAGGCAATGCGGACTTTGCCGGCAAATACTGGCCACAGCTCGAAAAATGGGCGACGTATCTCAAGGAAAAAGGCTTTGATCCGGAGAATCAGCTTTGCACCGACGATTTTGCCGGACACATGGCGCACAACGTCAATCTCAGCGCCAAGGCCATTGTCGGAATCGCGTCGTTCGCCAAACTGTGCGACATGCGCGGTGACACGGTAAAGGCGGCCGAATATTCCAAGGTGGCGAAAGAGTTTGCCCAGCGTTGGGTGAAGGAGGCGGACAGCGGCGATCATTATCGTCTCGCGTTCGACAAGCCGAATACCTGGAGTCAGAAATACAATGCCACGTGGGATCGCATCCTCGGCTTGAACCTCTGGCCTGCCAGCACCTGGCGCAAGGAAATGGATTTTTACAAGCGCAATCAGAATCGCTACGGCCTGCCGCTCGACAACCGTAAGGATTACACCAAGCTCGACTGGATTCTCTGGACGGCGACGCTTACGCAGAACCGCGCCGACTTCGAGGCGTTGGTTGATCCAGTTTACACATTCCTTACTGAGTCGCCCGATCGCGCTCCGATGCCCGACTGGTATCAGACGAAGTCAGCAAAGAAAGAGGGTTTCACCGCACGCCCCGTGGTCGGCGGCGTGTTCATGCAGATGCTCTATGATCAAGCTACGTGGCGGAAATGGGCCAAGCGCGACGAGACCAAGGCGCGCAATTGGGCGCCGATTCCGAAGCGGCCCGAAGTCGTGGTCATCGTTCCGGCGGCGGATAGTGCCAAAGCCGTGTGGAGTTACGCTATGAATCATCCGGCGGCGAATTGGTTTGAAGCTGGCTTCGATGACTCCACTTGGGCCAAAGGCGAATCCGGTTTCGGCACGGCGTCCACGCCCGGCGCGCGGGTCGGAACGGTTTGGAACTCGCGTAACATTTGGCTGCGTCGCGAAATTGAACTGCCTGCGGTGGACGTCAAAAATCTGATGCTGTGGGTGCATCACGACGAGGACGTGGAGGTTTACATCAACGGCGTGCTCGCGCTGCGGACGACCGGCTGGACTTCAAGTTATGAAGCGTTTGAATTGGCGCCCGCGGCCAAGGCGACGCTTAAGCCTGGCAAGAACTTGATCGCTATTCATTGCCGCCAAAGCGAAGGCGGACAGTATGTGGACCTCGGCTTCGCGGCGTTGAAAACCAACTAAGCGGATTTATTTATGATCAACAGCAACCGGATGGGAATTGGGCTGGTGGCGACAGTGTTGGCCGCTGGCATCGTGGGATGTGCAACCCTGCCCACAACAACAGGGACGATCAGCGCCGGGCCGTTCGGCCAGACGCCTAAGGGCAAGGCGGTGACGCTTTACACGCTGCGCAATGCGAATGGCGTTGTGGCGACCATCTGCAACTACGGCGGCCTCGTCACATCGCTGCAAGTGCCCGACCGCAACGGGAAGCTGGGCGACGTCGTGCTCGGTTACGATAACCTCGCGGGCTATCTCAAGGAGACGCCTTATTTCGGCGCGTTGATCGGACGCTACGGGAATCGTATCGCGAAAGGAAAATTCGCACTGAACGGTCAGACCTATACACTCGCGACCAACAATGGTCCAAACGCATTGCACGGTGGCCTCAAGGGTTTTGACAAGGTCGTCTGGGATGCCAAACCGTTGATCACGGCGCAGGGGCCGGCGCTCGAATTGCGTTATGTCAGCAAAGATGGTGAAGAAGGTTATCCCGGCACGTTGACAGTCACGGCGGTTTATACGTTGACGGCTAATAACGCGCTGCAACTTGATTACACAGCGACGACCGACAAGGATACCGTCGCGAATCTCACGCAGCATTCTTATTTCAACCTCGCGGGCAAGGGCGACATCCTTGGCCACGAAGTCATGATCAACGCGGATAAATTCACGCCCGTGGACGCCACGCTGATCCCAACCGGTGAATTGCCGTCTGTGGCGGGAACGCCGTTTGATTTCCGCAAGGCAACGACGATTGGCGCGCGCATCGGCGAGCAAAATGAACAGCTCAAGTTCGGCGGTGGCTACGACCACAATTGGGTCATCGCGAAACCCGCCGGTCAACTCGCAGTGATGGCGCGGGTGTCTGAGCCGACGTCAGGCCGCGTGCTCGAAGTGCTCTCCACCGAGCCGGGCTTGCAATTTTACTCTGGCAACTTCCTTGATGGCACGATCACCGGTAAGGGCGGTTGGGTGTATCAATTCCGCAACGGCTTCTGCATGGAGCCGCAGCATTATCCTGATTCACCGAACCAACCGAACTTTCCGTCCGTGGTGTTGAAGCCGGGGCAGGTTTACCACAACACCATCATCTATCGCTTCTCCGTCAGTCCGTGACGAGTGATGCCCATACTGCGCCATGTTACGACGCATCAAGACGAGTTTGATTCTGGGTGGCGTCGTCTTGGGGACATGGCCGGTGTGCGGTCAAAGCGGTTCACCCTCGGTGGCCACCAGCACGGTAGCGCCGGCTGCGCCACCATCCCGCGAGGCCTACGAAAAGTATGCCTTGGAGCACTCGGGCGATGTTGGGCGTGGGTGGCAGGTGTTCACGAATGAACAGGCTGCTGCGTGCATTCGATGCCATTCGACCGACGGTAGCAGCAGTCGGGTCGGACCGGATTTGTTTGCCATCGGCGACAAGTTTTCACGTCAGGATTTGATCCGCTCAGTCGTTGATCCTTCGGCCACGATTGCGGTCGGTTACGACACGACCATTCTCGAAACGAAATCCGACGAAGAGCATCAAGGCGTCATCAAGCAGGCGACCGATGCCTGGATCGAGTTGATGGCGTGGGATGCGAAGACGGTTCGCGTGGCCACATTGGACGTTGCAACTCGGCGCACCGCTACAACCTCTTACATGCCGTCGAATATCGAGACGACCATGTCGTTGCAAGAGTTCACCGACCTGATCGCTTATTTGCAGGCACGACACCAGCCAGTCAATTCCAGCCTTGCTACGGGGGCGACGCTCGATAGCACGCCACAAGCAGCCAACCCAGTTTCGCTCCGACCTTTCTTTAATTCTTCCGTGCGGTTGGAGCATCCGCTTTGGTTTGGCGCCGTGCCGGGGCGGAGCAATTGGTTCGTCGTGCTGGAGCATGGCGGTAAGAGTTGGTTGATCGAGCGGACGCCAGAAGGAGATCGGCAAAGTTTGTTGGTGGACTTGAGCGGCACGGTACGCATGGGTGGTGCGACGGGATTGCTGGGACTCGCGTTTCATCCGAACTTCGCCGAGAACCGTCGTTATTTTCTCAAATACCAGATTCTGGAAAACGGGCGCATCGTCACGCTGGTGGTCGAACGCCGCTTCGCCGCGGATTTTCGTGGCGACTCGGGTGAAGCTGCGCGCGAGATCATCCGTATCCCCGGCGTCACGCAAGATCACAACGGCGGTTGCATAACATTCGGTCCGGACGGCTACCTCTATCTCGGCATGGGGGACACCGGCCCGCAACGCGATCCGCAAGGGCACGGTCAGGATCTGAAAATTTTGCTCGGTAAAATGCTGCGTCTTGATGTGGATCATCCCCAGGCGCCGCTCGCGTATGGTATCCCGACGGACAATCCCTTCGTGACGCGCGCCGAGGCCCGTCCAGAAATCTGGGCTTATGGTTTTCGTTCGCCGTGGCGGTTCAGTTTCGATCTAGCGACTGGCGACCTTTGGGTGGGGGATGTCGGCCAGGATCGTGTAGAAGAAGTCACGATTGCGCGCGTGGGTGAGAACCACGGTTGGAACATTTTTGAAGGCGCCGATCGTTTCTCGGATCAATATCGTCGTGCCACGGAGACCTATATTCCGCCGGTCTTCAGCTATTCGCATCGCATCGGTGTTTCCATCACGGGTGGCTACGTGTATCGCGGCAAACGGTCGCCAGCGTTGGCGGGATATTACATCTGCGGCGACTTCGAGACGCGCCGGATCTGGGCGCTGACCCAGACGAACCGTCACTTGGCGAGTGTAGTGGAAATCGGGCGATCACCGTCGCGCATCTCCTCCTTCGGCTGTGGGCCGGACGGTGAATTGTTTCTCGTCGGGTATGACGACGGCGTGATTTACCAGTTGGACCTTTCCACGGTGAACCCCGCGCCGCTGGAGGTCAAAGTGTTGGCCGAGACGGCTGAACGTTCTGCAGTGCGCTGGCGTTACACCTTGCAGCCGCCCGCAGGCGAATGGGTTCAACCACAGTTCAATGATGCGACGTGGAATTATGGTCCGGGAGGATTCGGCACGCAGGGCACGCCCGGCGCTGTGGTGCGCACGGAGTGGAACTCCGGCAACATCTGGTTGCGGCGCGAATTCAATCTGGATGCCACGCCATCGTCCGCATCGCAGTCCATCAACTTACGACTCCACCACGACGAAGACGCAGAGGTCTATGTGAATGGTGTGGAAGCGGCGCGCCTGCCGCGCTGGACGTCAGGCTACGTCGAAGTGGGTTTGTCGCCTGAAGCGGTTCGCACGCTGCATCCCGGTCGCAATGTTCTGGCGATCCATTGTCGGCAGAATAACGGCGGACAGTACATTGATGCGGGCTTGGTTGAATTTGTCACGCGGAGGCAATGATTGACGTGTTCCAGAATCAGATTCGAGCCGCAGCGCCGCGCTGGCAGTTAGCGCGAATCTGCGGTCGAGCGGCTTGGCTGTTAGCGGTTGGTCTTTCGACGGCAACGTGTGCCAGCTCAACGAATACGTTTACCAATCCGGTCGCCGCTCGGGGCGCTGACCCGTGGGTGATTCGGCAGGGCGGGAATTATTATTACTGCCAATCGCGCGGGGGCAGCATCACGGTCAGCGGAGCGGAGCGCTTGGTGGACCTTGGCAAGAATCGCGGCACGCGCGTCTGGACGCTGCCGAGTGGGACGGCTTACTCGCGCGAGTTGTCGGGCGCCGGAATTGCATTACGTGCGCGGTCAGTGGTTCATCTACGTGGCGGCGGATGATGGCGACAACGACAATCATCGAATGTATGTGCTGCAGGGAACGTCGCAAGATCCGACACAGCCGTTTGAGTTTCGCGGCAAGCTCGCTGCGCCGACGGATCGCTGGGCGATTGACGGCACAGTGCTGCAAATGCCAGACGGCCGGTTGTATTTCGTCTGGTCAGGTTGGGAAGGCAGCACCAACGTGGCGCAGAACCTATACATCGCGCCGATGCGCGATCCGCTGACGATCAGCGGGGAACGTGTCTGCATCTCGCGTCCCGAATACGATTGGGAAAAGCAGGGACAACCGCTGGTCAATGAAGGTCCGGAAGTGCTGTGGAACAGCAACAAACTGTTCGTCATCTATTCGGCCAGCGGCAGTTGGGGTGATGACTATTGTCTTGGGCAATTGACGTGGACGGGCGGCGATGTGCTCGACCCGAAGTCGTGGGTGAAGCATCCGAAGCCGGCATTTGCTGGCAACGGCAAAGTCGTCAGCCCGGGGCACGCCTCGTTCGTGAAGTCGCGCGATGGAACTGAGGACTGGATCGTGTATCACACCGCGCATTATCGCGGCGCGGGCTGGAATCGGCAGGTGCAGATCCAGCGGTTCACGTGGAACGAAGACGGTTCGCCTCATTTTGGTGAGCCTGTGCCGACTGGTGTGCCGTTGCCGTTGCCGGCGGGGGATTGAGATCAGTTTAGCGAGAGAGAACCAAATTTAAGAGCATGTTCAACCATACCAAACCCTGTTTGTTCGGGCTGCTGCTGGCAGCTGCAAGCGTTACTCCACTTTGCGCTGACGTGACCGTTGTCGCCGGACCGGACCTTTCGCAGACGAATCGTTTTTACGTCAGCAATCGCGCGCCGCTCAAACCCAGTCAGTTCATCGGGCTGCCCGTCGGCTCAGTCGAACCACGCGGTTGGGTGCTCGAATTTCTGAAGCGCCAGCGCGAAGGTTTGACCGGGCATCTCGGCGAGATTAGTGCGTGGTTGCAGAAGGAGGACAACGCGTGGCTCAGCAAGAACGGCAAGGGCAAATACGGCTGGGAAGAATTGCCTTACTGGCTCAAGGGTTACATCGAACTCGCCTACATCTTCAATGACCCGAAGATGATTGCGGAGTGCAATACCTGGATCGAGGGCGTGCTCGCCAGTCAGCGGCCCAACGGCGACTTCGGTCCGGATGAACGGTTCGGCGATGATGGCTCGCGCGATTACTGGGCGAACATGGTCATGCTCTATTGCCTGCAAACGTATTACGAGCACACCAACGATGCCCGGGTGCTGGGGTTGATGACGAAGTATTTCAAATATCAACTCACTGTTCCTGATGAGAAGATGCTGACGCATTACTGGCAGAAGATGCGCGGCGGCGACAACATCTACGCCATCCACTGGCTTTACAATCGCACCGGCGATCCGGAGTTGCTCAAGGTTGCAGAGAAAATCCATCGCTGCACCGCAAACTGGAAACAGAAGGACGATCTTCCGAACTGGCACAACGTGAACATCGCCGAATGTTTCCGCGAGCCGGCGCAGATGTATCTGCAGACGCATGACTCGAGCGATCTCCAGGCTGCTTACGCCAATCACTTCGAGATTCGCAAACGCTTTGGTCAGGTGCCCGGTGGCATGTTCGGCGGCGACGAGAATTGCCGGCCCGGTTACGATGATCCGCGGCAGGCGACGGAGACCTGCGGCTTCGTGGAGCAGATGTTGTCGGACCAGATGATGTTGCAGATCAGCGGCGATCCTTTGTGGGCGGACCATTGCGAGGACATCGCCTTCAACAGCTATCCGGCGGCGGTCATGCCGGATTTCAAGGCGCTGCGTTATCTCACGGCGCCGAACATGGTGGTCAGTGATTCCAAGAATCACGCGCCGGGCATTGATAACCAAGGGCCGTTCCTGATGATGAATCCGTTCAGCTCGCGTTGCTGCCAGCATAATCATTCGCATGGCTGGCCGTATTTTAACAAGAGCCTCTGGATGGCGACGCCCGACAACGGCGTGCTCGCGGCACTTTATAGTGCTAGCGAGGTTCGCGTGAAAGTGGGCAACGGTGCGACCGTTCGCATTGCAGCGGAGACGCGTTATCCGTTTGCAGACACGATTCAATTCAAGGTGAGCTCGGATCAAGCCGTTGCGTTCCCACTCTATCTGCGCGTGCCGGCATGGTGCAAAGCGCCGCAAGTGACGGTGAATGGCGAGGTCGCCACGCCAGCATCAGCAACCGGCAAGTTCATCCGGATTGCGCGTGAGTGGAAGAGCGGCGATGTGGTGAAATTGAAGTTGCCTATGGCAGTTTCTTTGCGCGAGTGGACCGCGAATCACAACAGCGTGAGTGTGGATTATGGGCCGCTGACCTTCTCGCTCAAGATCGGGGAACGCTATGATCGGCACGACAGCACCAAGACGGCGATCGGTGATTCCAACTGGCAGAAGGGCACTGATCCGTCCAAGTGGCCGTCGTGGGAAATCCATCCGACCACACCTTGGAACTACGGTCTCGTACTGGACACCGCCCGTCCGGAAAGTTCCTTCACTGTCAAGGTCGGCAACTGGCCGGTGGATGATTTTCCGTTCACGACTGAGACGGCGCCGATCACGATCACGGCCAAAGCCCGGCGGATTCCGGAGTGGACGCTGGACCGCTACGGTTTGTGTGCCGTGCTGCAAAATAGCCCGGTGTTCTCCGAACAGCCTGAAGAGACCGTGACCTTGATTCCCATGGGCGCGGCGCGGTTGCGCATTGCCTCGTTCCCGGTTATCGGCACCGGGCCGAGCGCGTATCGTTGGACACCGCCCGCTGTGCCGAAGCCTTCGGCTTACAAAGCTTCCGCGTCGCACTGTTATTCCGGCGACACGGTAGAGGCGTTGGGCGATGGGCTGGAGCCGGCGAGTTCCAATGATGAAAGCATTCCGCGGCACACGTGGTGGACGCACCGCGGCTCAACCGAGTGGGTGCAGTATGATTTTCCCCAGACCAAAGAAGTCTCGTCGGTCGAGGTGTATTGGTTCGACGACACCGGCAAGGGCGAGTGTCGTGTGCCCAATAGCTGGCGGCTGCTCTATTTGGAAGACATGCACTGGAAGCCCGTGCCCAACGCCATCAGTGCGGGCGTGGCGCGCGATCAGTGGAATCGGATGCGCTTTCAACCGGTGAAAACCACCGCGCTACGACTCGAAGCGGAGCTTCAGTCCAATTACTCCGGCGGAATTCTGGAATGGCGCGTGAAATGAGGAGCGGAATCAAAATGAGAAATGATTTTATGAAAAGAAACCAGTTGATGTCATTTGCGACAGCGATCGCGCTGCTCGCGGCTTTGCCACTAAACACTTTTGCTGCCGCGGTGCCGCGTCCGGAGCATCCGCGTCCCGATGCGTTCCGCGCCGATTGGGCCACGCTCAACGGCGAGTGGCAGTTTGAGATTGATCAACGCGGTGACGGAGAGTCACGCGGGTTGCGCTCTGGTAAAGATCTCGCGCAGAAAATCCTCGTGCCGTTCTGTCCGGAGAGCAGCCTCAGCGGTATCGGCAATTACGAAAAGATGAACAACGTCTGGTATCGCCGGATGTTTACCGTGCCAGCTGGGATGAAGGGTAAACGGGTGCGCCTGCATTTTGGCGGCGTGGATTACCAGTCATGGGTCTGGGTCAACGGTCAGTTAGCCGGCACTCACGTTGGCGGGAATGTCAGCTTCGCGGTCGATGTCACCCGTCTGTTGCGCGACGGCGAGAATGAAGTCGTGGTGCGCGCCTTCGATGACACGGCGAGCGGGCGGCAGCCGACCGGTAAACAGACGCATACCGTCAGCGAAGGCTGTGTTTACACGCGCACCACTGGCATCTGGCAGCCGGTATGGCTGGAGGCGGTGGGTTCGTCCTTCGTTGAGGACTTCTCGGTCGTGACTGATCCGGATCGCGCGCGGGTGTTGATTGAGGCGACGATCAATGGCACGGATGCTGACCTTGAGTTGACGGCGGAAGCCTTCGCGGATGGCAAGAGTGTTGGCAAGGACACGTGCGCTGCCTCGTGGCGTGACAATCGTCTTGTGGTGGACCTGAAAGAAAAGAAGCTTTGGCATCCTGGCGCGCCGTTCCTCTATGACCTGAAGTTCACGCTCCGTCGCGGCGGCAAGGTGGTGGACGAAGTGGCCAGCTACTTTGGTTTGCGCAAGGTGTCCATCGTCGGTCGCGGGATTCTCATCAACGACAAACCGGTGTTTCAGCGGTTGATTCTGGACCAGGGATTTTATCCGGACGGCATCTGGACTGCATCGTCGGATGATGAATTGCGCAAGGACATCGAACGTTCCATGGCGGCGGGTTACAACGGCGCGCGGTTGCATCAAAAGGTTTTCGAGCCGCGTTTCCTCTACTGGGCGGACAAACTTGGTTACCTCGTCTGGGGTGAATTCCCAAACTGGGGCTTCAACTTCCGGCCGGAGAACTATTCCAACTTCATCAACGAATGGACCGAGATTCTCCAACGCGATCGCAACCATCCGGCCATCGTTGGTTGGTGTCCGTTGAACGAAACCCCGGGCGCGGCGGCGGAGTTGCAGAACATCATCGTGCGGGAAACCAAGGCGATTGATCCGACGCGGCCCGTGCTCGAGACGAGCGGCTGGACGCATCACTTGCCCAATGCCGAAGTGCGTGATGACCACGATTACAATCAAGATCCGGCGAGCTTCAAGCTACGCTGGGAAAAGTTCTTCGCCGGATCGGGCGGCCTCGTGTTGCCGTCGCGGTATGGTTCGGGTGCGGCTGGACGGGATCTGGGTGTACCGTTCATGGTGAGTGAATTTGGCGGCATCGGCTGGAGCACGGAAGGCGGTTGGGGCTATGGCTCTGGTCCGAAGACCATTGATGAGTTCTACGCGCGCTATCAAGGTTTGGTGGATGCGTTGCTCGATAATCCCGACATGTTCGGCTTTTGCTACACGCAGTTGACGGACGTCGAGCAGGAGAAGAACGGGCTCTATTACTATGACCGGCGTTCCAAGTTCGATCTGAAGCGCCTGCACACCATCACGTCACGTCCGGCCGCTTACGAGAAGACCGGACCGGTTACGTCGCCCGCTACTGTGGCGGTGGAGCGGCAATGGCAAGTGCTGGTTGGCGCGGCTGCCGATGGGCCGCTGGCGCAACCTTACCGTTACACCACGACCGCGCCCGCGTCCGACTGGAATCAACCCGGATTCAACGACAGCGCGTGGGCTTCGGCTTTGGCGCCGTTCGGCACCATCAACAACCCGCGCACGGAATGGCGCACGAGCGACATCTGGTTGCGCCGGAGCTTCGAGTGGAACGGCGCGGATGTGAAGACCGCAGCGCTCGTCATCTTCCACGACGAAGTCACTGAGGTGTATGTGAACGGTCAGAAGGTGTGGGAGCGAGGCGGGTTCAACAACAACTATGAAATCTTCAATATCACCGAGGCGTTGAAGAAGGCGTTGAAGCGCGGGGGAAATTCGCTGGCGGTTCACACGCATCAAACCGGCGGCGGTCAGTTCATTGATCTGGCGTTGCTGGTTGAGCCCGTGGCGAAGTCAGTGACGGTGGTCGGCAGCCGGTGAGAATGATTCAAAGGCGTGCGAGTCCTTGCGAGGATTCGCACGCCGCCGCCCGTTGTGTATTTGGCGGGTGAAATGTTGCGCTGGCAGAATCGGATCATGATGCAGGCGCGAAGGGATGCGGAAACGCAACTTCGCGCTTGTTTCATGAACAGAACCCGGCGCTGCAACGTCCGAACTCCTTTGCATGAGATACAAGATGACTCCCACTCGACCGACTTCACTTCTGCTGCTGGTGCTGGCCACCGCTGACTTGTTTGCTGCCAAGCTGCCGGTGGATTACGCCAACCCGATGGTCGGGACGGCGTCGCTGGACGATCCGAAGTTGCGCGGCAATGCGCCGCCGCCAGGCGAAGAGGCATACACAGGGTTTACATTTCCCGGACCGGCGTTGCCGCATCGCGACATCATTCTCGGGCCGATCAACAAGGACCTTACTGAAGCCGCCGGCAATCACGGCATTATCTTTCCCTACATCCATTCGCGGCGGACGATGCTGGGATTCTCTGCGCCGTTCGGTGGTTTGACGATCATGCCCGTGGTGGGCGCGTGGAATGTTCCACCCGATCGCACCTACGCATCGCCGTATGACAAGACGACGGAGAAGGCTTCGCCGGGCTACTACTCGGTGTTCTTTCCGGACACTGGTATCCGCACGGAACTAACGACGACGGAGCGCACAGGCTATTACCAATTCACGTTTCCTCAATCGGATCGCAGCACGGTGTTGCTGGACTTGGGCGCGGGTGAGAACAGCATCGAGATCGTGGGCGATCGCATTGTGCGCGGACGTGGCGGGCGCGGGGGGCGCACCTTTGTGGCGGAGTTCTCGAAGCCGTTCAAATCGTTTGGAACGTTTCGCCAGCATCCGCCGCGTTTGGAAGGCGCGCGCGTGCGGCGGGATGATGCGATTTTTGCCGGGGAGCGAAATGCATCTGGAAGTTACGCGGGGGCGTATCTGGAATTCGCGACGACGAAAGACGAAGTGGTGCTCGTGCGCGTGGCGAGCGGGCGAAGCTTTGATGCAGCACAGGAGCAACTCGAGACCGAGCCGCGTGATTTTGCGGTCGTACATCAGACCGCCCGCAAGGCATGGGCGGAAAAACTGGATCTCATCCAGATCAAAGGCGGCACGGAGAAGGAACGCGAATTGTTTTACTCTACGTTGTATCACTCGTTGCTCACGCCGCGGTTGATCACCAAGAAGGGCGCGCCACTGCGCGGTCGTGACGCCGACGGGCGCGTGGCGGAGTACGACCGCTACAGTCCCATTGCGTTGTGGGACACGGGGCGCAATCAAGTGGCGTTGCTTACGCTGCTCGAACCCGAAGTCAAAACCAACATCCTGCGCACGCATCTTGAGATGGCGCGGGAATCTGGCTGGATGCACACCTCGTTCCACGGCGACAACGCGGTGTTGATGTATCTCGGTGCTTGGGAGCGCGGGTTGCCGTTCGACTACGCTTCCGTCTATGAATATCTCCGCAAAAACGCGATGGACCCGGCTGGGCCGCGTGGTTGCCTGGCGGAGTATCTGGAGAAGGGCTGGGTGCACGATGCGTTTCAAGAACATCCCAGCCCGCCGCGCGCGGATGGCGACGCCGGTTGCGACAAGACGTTGGAATACGCGTGGAGTGATTACGCCCTCGCGCTGTATGCGCAGAAGCTGGGCAAGGAGGATGACTACCGGATGTTTTTGGCCCGTGCGTACAACTACACCAACGTCTTCGATGCCTCGACCGGTTTCATGCGGGGCCGTACCAAGGATGGTTCCTGGGTTACGCCGTTTGATCCATTCGAGCCGTACTACAACTACATGTTCAAGGAGGCGACGGGCTGGCAGACGTTGTGGCTCGTGCCGCATGACGTGCAGGGGCTGATCAATCTGCTAGGTGGGCGAGAGAAATTTGTGGAACGATTGGATACGTTTTTCACCACGCCGTATCAACCCAAGGGCGTGGCCCGGGACGTTACCGGCGTGATTGGTCTCTATTGCCAGGGCAACCAACCGGATCAACAAGCCCCGTATCTCTACGCTTACGCAGGGCAACCATGGAAGACGCAAGCGTTGGTCCGCGACATCCTGCGCCTGATGTATGGCAGCGACAAATATGGCCTGGCTTTTCCGGGCATGGATGATCAAGGCTCGACCGCGTCGTGGTATGTGCTCAGCGCTTTGGGTTTCTACACGGTGGACCCGTCCAGTCCGAACTACGTCCTCGGCAGTCCGCTGTTCGATGAGGTTGCGATCCAGTTGGGCAACGGCAAGAAACTTGTCATTCAGACGAAGGATAATTCAGCGAAGAATGTTTACATCCAGTCCGCCACGCTGAATGGCAAGCCGTGGAATAAACCATGGTTCAGCCACACCGACATCGCGGCGGGCGGGACGTTTGTTTTTCAGATGGGCGCAAAGCCCAATCCCAAGTGGGGCAGTGCGCCTGAGGTCGCGCCGCCGTCGCTGACGCGATGAAGTTATCATGGACTGCTGAGATGGAAAAATTCCGTCTTGGCGCTCGGTAGCATGGTCACGCTCTGGACGCCGTTGGAATTGACCACGGTATTGGTGACCAGCGTCCAGATGACGGGCGGGGTTAGATTCGGTGGTGCCCAGCAGCGTCCAGTCGTTGGCCCAAGCCGGCCATTGCAACGTGAGGCCGGCACCGCTGTTGCCAACTTCCAAAACTGGCAGCGGCAGGAATATCGCCGTCACCGCAGCACCAGTGCTCGTGCCGCACGGGCTGCTGGCCGTTACTTGATAGTAGTTGGTCGCACCGGCTGTGGCGGTGGTGTGGAGAAATGTCTGCGTGAACTGGTTGAGAGCGAGAGTTGTGAAAGGGCCGCCGACCGAGTCAGACCATTTAACCGTGTAACCGCTGGCTCCAGCGGAGGAAGGCCAGTTCAACGTTACCTTCCGGCTGCTGCCGCTGCCGGACAAACTGGCTGGGGCGACTGGTGGCGTCCCGCTGCCGAGTCCGTATTTGCATTTGAGCGCGTTTTCTTCCGCGGCGCGTTCGGCGGGGGTAAGTGCGGTGGAAAAGATTCGCATTTCGGCAATGTCCCCGTTTAGCCAGTTGATCAACGTCTGTTGGGCGCCTAGGACCAACCGTGTCGGAGTCACCAGCGATTGTTTACCGCCTGTGGCTGTGCCTTGCGAAACGCCATCCACGTAGAGTTCCAGCAAGCCGGTGTTTCGCGTACGCGTGAAGGTCACCAAATGCGGTTGCCCATCGTTGAAGCCATTCGTGCTGACGACCGTGACATCGGGATTGCCCGTGCCGGCGAGGATGCGGCCATTGGCATTCAAACTCATACCGAAATCATTCACCACATTGGGCACCTCGCCGTTGATGAGCCCCGCGCCCTGATAATACTGCGTGCCGGTATTGAGCCCCTGCGAACTGCGGAAGACGCAGAGCATGGTGAAATCGTTTTCCACTGGACGCGGGAATTCCAGATAAGTGTTGTTGGTGGAGTTGAAGCGCACGACGGGTCGTCCGTTGATGGCGTTCGCGATGAAGGTCGGCCGTTGCGAAGCGTTGGCCTGCGTGGCGTGGTGGCCTTGACCGGAAGCATCGGACCAGGTCGAGATCGGGGTGCCGTTGGGGAGTCCGGTGAAGCCGTCCGCTTTGAACCACGTCACCAACTTGGGCGAGGGCGGGGTAATTGCGGTGGCTGCGATTTCGGCGGAATCATTGCTTTCGCCGGAGGCGTTCACGGCGGACACGACATAATAGTAAGTGACGCCGTTGCTCACTGAATTGTCCGTTACGGCATTGAGTGGTGCGGTTAGCACTAGGTCAGTGTACGGGCCGCCGCTGGCAGTGGCGCGTTTCACTCGGTAATCGAGTGCATTCGGCACGGAAGTCCATCCGAGTGAAATGCCGAGCGCGCCCGCGGCGGCGCGCAGGCCGGTCGGTTGCGTCGGGGTGGGGCGGGGCGGCAGTGTCAGCGAGCTTTCTCGAATCGTTAGGCCGACGTCAATGTATTGTCCGCCCCCGGTTTGGTGACAATGCACGGCCAGCACATTAGTCGCATTGGAAAGGATCGCCGCGCGTCCCGCTTCGGTGATCGCCATCAATCCGTAGCTCGTGCGATAACCCGCGGTGCTCGCCGCCAGAACGCCGTTGACGTAAATCTCCACGTCTTCGTCGTGATAGACGGTGAAGAACAGGTTGCTGCGTTGTTGAGTCGTGAGGCTGCCGGGGTTGAAGGTGCGGCGCAGCCAGATGTCCGCCGTGCTCCACGCCGTGCGGACGATCCCGGCGGTGTTCGGAGGATTGCCCGCGCCGAAACCGCCCGGGGCGTTGGTCCAGTTGGCGGTGTTGTCATCGTAGCCGAGTGTGGTCCAGCCGGACGACGGTTGATTGAAACGATATTTCCACGTCTGTGGGGTTGTTTGTGATGTCGACACGACCGACGTGAGTGTGGCCGGCGTGCTGGCACTGGCGATGGCTGTGCGAATCTGGTCCGGATCGATTTTGCGCACCTTGCGGTCATACGTAAGGAAACCGTTCAATTCGATTTCCACGTCGGTGATTTCCGTGTAGATCGCGCCACTCAAACCCTGATTTTGGACGAACGTCGAAAGCTGAAAGCAAAAGTCTTCAAACTTCGCGGCGAGATCGGCCCCGTTCGTGGCGGTGATGTAACCCCAGCCCGGTGCCCAAGTGTGATTGGTGATGCCGAGCCCTACGCCACCGAATTCGCCGCACACCACCGCGCGGGTTGTGCTGCTTGGGCAACTCGGATTTGGATAGCTGTGCCAATCGAGGATGTCGCCCGAACCGAAATCCGAACCGCCGCTGGCTTCGTTCACCAAGCGTGAAGGATCGAGATTTTTCACGTAGCTCACGAGCGAGGCTGTGTCGTGCTGGCCTTGCGATTCATTGAACACGATCCAACTGACGATGGCTGGATGGTTGCGGAGGTTTTCTACCATGCGGGTCAGTTCGAGTTTGAACTGGTTGGTATCGATCGCCTGCGGATTACCGGTGTAGGAGTTCACGCTCGGCATGTCCTGCCAGACGAGAATGCCCAACTTGTCGGCCCAATAGTACCAACGCGCCGGCTCCACTTTGATATGCTTGCGAACCATGTTGTAACCGAGCGTCTTCTCTTCTAGCAGATCGCTCTTGAGCGCGTCGTCGGTCGGCGCAGTGTAAATGCCATCTGGCCAGAAGCCTTGGTCCAGCGGACCGAATTGAAAGACAAATTGATTATTGAGCAGCATCTTTAAGTAACCATTGCTTGTGCCGACGCTGGATTTGCGCATGCCGAAGTAGCTGCCTACTACGTCTACCGCCAATCCTGCATTTCCGAGCGTGACGGTTAGGTCGTAAAGGAAGGGATTTGTAGGCGACCAGAGATTCGGGTTCGGAACGGGCAGCAGAAGTTGTGTGCCCGGAGCGCCGAAGACTGTGCCGACGATGGTATTTCCATTCCGAGCTACCGCTTGAACTGTAATGCCATTGGTCGGGCCAGCTACATCCACCGTCACGCTGAGCTTCTGGTTGTCAATATCCGGCACGAGCTTGAGACTTCCGATATGCGTTGTTGGTGCCGGTTCAAGCCACACTGTTTGCCAGATGCCGCTGCACGAGGTGTACATGATGCCGCCGGGGCTGAGCGTCTGTTTGCCGCGCGGCTGACCGTAGTTATCGGTCGGGTCATAGACGCGCACGATCAATTCCTGCGGTCCGCTGCCGTTCAGGTACGCGGTGATGTCGTAGCTGAAGGGATCGTAACCGCCCTTGTGGACGCCCACGCTCTGGCCGTTGATGAAGACTTCCGATTCCCAGTCCACTGCGCCGAAATGCAGCAGGAGCCGCTGACCATTCCATGCGGGTGGCACTGTGAACGTCCGGCGATACCACGAACGAGCGTAGTATTGCATCACTCCCGATAACGCGGACTCCATTGGGAAGGGGACGAGAATCTCACTGCTGAGAACTTGATTGGTGGGAACAGGATCGCTGACAGCACCCGCTTGGAATTGCCAGAGCCCATTCAAGTTTATCCAGTTGGTGCGAACCATTTGCGGGCGCGGATATTCCGGCAAGGGCGCATTGGTATCCACCAACTGCGCCCACGGCGTCATGATGGACGCTTGCTGAAGCTCCCACGCGAAACTGCTGAATGAGAGGAAGGCGAGCGCCAACAGGCTGATGAGCGTGATTGCCAGCCTACGGGCGGGGGAGAGCGTTGAACGGTGCTTCATGAATCCTGTTTGATGTGCGTGTGTCGGGGAATGTTACTGCTTGGCAGTGTTGCCGGGGCAATAGACGCCAGCACGTCGCATAATTGGGTGACAGCTATGGCGCCGTGGCGGGCCCGAACGATGGCGAACGGCGCGAGAACCTGGCGTGATCCAGCCGCAGGGAGACGGCAAAGCGTTTGCGGACTCCGAATCAGTCCGAAGTCAGCGAGATTGAGATGAGGATTTGAGCGCCGGCGCAGAATTTACGGAGGAAAGGGAAAAGTGGCGCAGCGCCTTGAGCGTCGTGCCGATGCGCTCCCAGTCAGGATGCGGACACCAGCCTGCTCCCGGGGTGCGTTCGCGTTCGCGATGTGCGAGTAGTTGCAAAAAGACGTGGCGCGATTGGGGGTTCACTTTCATAAGCGATTCCTCGGGCCGGGAGTTCTTCCGGTGGCAAAGCGCACCAGCATCATGCCGCGTAACCGGCCGTGCTCCGGGGAAAAAACGGGACGAGTCGCAAGCGCACACGGTTGGTAGCTCTGACCCGTCCGCACCTTCGTCACGTCCGTGGCGAAGGAAAGTGGCGCGATTTTGTTGATGGGCGTGGCACGCTGCATCGCCTCCAGAACACCGGATTGCCGCGACAGGCAAAAGGCGAAAGCGTTACAAACAGGCAACTTCAGGTCCGGCGCGGGTGTTGTCACGGAGTTGTAACTTCAGCGACACGCTCGCGTGACGCCGTTTTCACATGCTGCTCCGCGCATGAATCGTGTGATTTCCTCGTTGGTCATTCTGGTTGGAATCAGTGTCGCCACTTCGGCCGCTGAAACCAGTTCCAGTGCCATGGCGCAGACGCGGTCCACCCTCGAACAATGGGTGCAGACGCGGCAGTTGATTTCTCAGACCCGCGTCGACTGGCAGGCGGACAAGGAAACGCTTGAACAGACCGTGGCCCTCTACGAACGCGAGCTGAAGGCGATTGACGAGCAGCTGTCCAAGGTCGCCACGAACAACACGCAAGTCGCCAAGGAAATGATCGAAGCGGAGGCACTGCAGAAGACCTCCAATGAAACGCTCGGCGACGCGAAGAAGTTCACCACGGAATTCGAGACGAAGGTCAGGCAGCTCGTGCCACAACTGCCCGGGCCGTTGCAGGACATCCTCAAACCGCAGCTCGCGCGGCTGCCCGCCGATCCCAACAACACCAAGATGCTCGCCGCCGAACGCATGCAGGTGCTCGTGGGCGTGCTCAACGAGTTGGACAAGTTCAACAACGCCGTCAGCATCTTTAACGAACGCCGCAAGAACGACAATGGCGAGGAGGTTTCCGTGCAAACGGTCTATATCGGTCTGGGCGCGGCGTACTTCGTGAACGAGGCTGGCGATTTTGCCGGCACGGGCACGGCTGGCAAGAACGGCTGGGAATGGACGGCCAAGCCCGAGATCGCCTCGACGGTCCATGAAGTTGTGAAGATTTATCGCAACGAACGCGCCGCGCGCTTCGTCACGCTCCCTGCCGCCGTCCGCTGATCCTTAATTTTTCCGAACGATGAAATTGAAAGCGAAATTTTTTTTGGCCCTGGCTCTCAGCGCTCCCTTTGCCGGCGGTGCGCAGACGCTCGACGGCGTTCTCTCCGGTGCTTCAGCGGATCTGCAGAAAGCCACGACGGAACTTTCCGCCGTGCGGCAGGAGATCGAGGCTGAGCGCCTCCCGCTGGCTCGCAAGGTCACCGATCTGGAGCAGCAACTCATCAATCGCCGCGCCGAACTCGCCAAGGCGCAGCGTTTCCAGGAAAACCAACTCGTCGAGCTGAATGCCCTCAAGGCCGACGCCAAGCGGCAGGCCGACGAGGTGAAGTACGTGGACTCGCTTATCACCGAGTATGCCCGTGCGTTCCAATCGCGACTGAACTTCGTCGAAGAACCGCGCTACAAGCCAACGTTGGAACAGGTGGATGCGGCGGCGGCTTCGGTGGATTTGTCCGCAAAGGAAAAATTTGCGCGGCGTACCGGTCCTGCTGGCGACTGCGCTCCAGCGTGTGGAGGGAGTCCAGGGCGGCGAATTGTTCGAGGGCAAGGCATTGGATCGGCAGGGCTTGGTGCAATCCGGCAAGGTGGCCGTGTTCGGGCCAGTGGCGATGTTTGCCAGCACGTCCGGCAACGCCGCTGGTTTGCTGCAGCAGGAACTCAACAAGGCCGATCCGACCGTAGCGGCGCTTGATCCAAAGTTGGTGGAAGCGAGCCGGGGCTTGGTTTCTTCCGGCAGCGGGCAATTGGTGTTCGATCCGACGCTCGGCAATGCGTTCAAGTTGTCCGCGATGCACACGAGCCTTTACCACAAGCTCGCGGAAGGTGGCTTGGTGATGATTCCGCTGCTTAGCTTGGGGTTCGCCTCGCTTGTGCTGGCACTGGTCAAGTGGCTGCAATTCTCCCGCATCCGCCTCGCCAGCGAGCGGGATCTGCAAGCCGTGTTAAATCATATCGAAAACAACAAGCCTGAGCAGGCCCTCAACCACGCTCGCAGCATTCCTGGCATTGCCGGGGAACTGCTCGCCACGGCGGTCCAGCACGTGGATGAGAAGAAGGAATACATCGAGGAAATCCTCTACGAGAAAATGCTCGGTGCGCGGTCGCGCTTGGAGCGCGGTTTGCCGTTCCTCGCGTTGACGGCGACGACCGGGCCGTTGCTCGGGTTGCTTGGCACGGTCACGGGCATGATCGCGACGTTCAAGCTCATCTCCAGTTTCGGTAGCGGCGATCCAAAGATGCTGGCGGCTGGTATTTCCGAAGCATTGATGGCGACGGCGACCGGCATGGGCGTGGCGATTCCCTCGTTGTTGCTGCACGCGTTCCTGACCCGCAAGGCCAAGAGCATTCTCGGTAGCATGGAGCAGACGGCGGTCGGCTTTGTGAACGGCGTGCCACAGGAAGATGAGCCCAAACCGGCTTTTTCGTGACCCACGCTTGAACCTCAACCCACCACTCTTATGAATGAACTCTGGCAAACGATGTGGCACACTTGGACGACCGGGGGCTGGGTGATGATCGCGATGGTGGTTCTTTCGCTGATCACGTACGTGAGCGCCGCGCACGTGTTGATGTCGGCGCGGCATCCGGGCATCACGAAGGCCAACGATGTCGTGATCCGCAACTGGGTGGCCAAACCCGACGTCGCCCCGAAGAAACTGCGCGAACTCATCCGCTACACGCAGGACGAAATCCATTCGCTCAAGGACATCGAAGGCCGTTTTCGCGAAGTCGAAGCCACCAAGGTGCTTGATCTGGATCGGCGCATCACGTTTTTGAACGTGCTGGTGATCTCCGCACCGCTGTTCGGGTTGCTCGGCACGGTGATGGGGATGTTACTCACGTTCAAAGCCATCGGCATCGGCGGCAGCTCCGCTTCGGAAATCATCGCCAAAGGCATCAGCGAAGCGCTCGTGGCCACGCAGACCGGCATGATGATCGCCGTACCCGGCTTGGTGATGGCGAGCATCGCAAAGCGCTGGCGCAATGAGTTTGTCGCGTTCCTGGCGCGGCTCGAAAGCACCACGCTGCGGCATTATCGTCCGGAGTTCCGCGGCATGACTCGTTTCTTCACCCGTGATACGGAGACCGGCACGACTCCGCCGCCCGCTACCAACCCGGCCACTGTTTCCGCATGAAGTTCCGTCGCACGCTGGCTGAGCCTGATGAGACGATCGAGCTGAATCTGATTCCGCTCATCGACATCATCATGTTCCTGCTGATCTTCTTTATCTCGACCACCAGCATGATGCAGGAACGCGGGGTCGTGGTGGATAAACCGCAATCCGCACCCAGCGCCGGTAACAGTGAGAACAAATCCATCCTCCTCGCGGTCACGCCGGAAGGAAAGATCACGTATGACGGCAAGGAAATTGATCTCGGTGGCGTACGTCCGACGGTGAAGCGGCTTTGCGCCGAGGAGGCATTGCCGGTGGTGATCCAGGTCAGTGAGAAATCGCGGTCCGGCATGATGATCCGCGTGATTGACGAAGCGCGCATGGGCGGCGCGAAGGACGTGAGCGTCGCGTCGCAACGCAGTTGACCCACGCCCATGAGATTTCGCCGCCAGCTGGAAGAACCTGATGAGGCCATTGAGCTGAACCTGATTCCGCTCATTGATATCATCATGTTCCTGCTCATCTTTTTCATCTCGACCACGAGCTTCATCGAAGAACCCGGTGTGCAGGTGAACAAGCCCCGCGCCGCCAGCGCCAAGCAGACGGACAAGAACAGCATCATCTTCGCTGTCACTGCGGACGGCAAAATTGCCTACGGCGGCAAGGAGATTGGGCTCGGCGGTGTGCGCCCCACGGTGAAACGGCTTTGTGCGAAAGAACCGCTCCCCGTGGTGATCCAATCTGATGACAACGCCAACTCTGGCATAGTCATCAACGTGATCGACGAGGCAAAGCTCGGCGGCGCCAAGGAAGTCAATCTCGCCACGGACAAAAGCTGATTTCCGCGATGCGCAAAGTTTACCAAAACGAAAGCAAGTTCTCAGGCCTGCCCGCCGCGATCATCTTCGGCGTCGGCTTCACGGCAGTTTTGTTCGGGTTCATTCCGTTCGCCCATCGCATTGCCAAGCCGGAGCGGAAGCTGGAATTGCGCACGACCAGCGTGGTGGATATGCCGCCACCTGAGGTGGAGAACACGCCACCGCCACAGTTGGAAGAAGAGAAAGCGCCCGAAGCCCAGCCCGAGCCGGAACTGACGGAGACGCAGCAGCAGATTCCGTTGAATGCAGACCTAGAGGTCGCGATGGGATCGGGCGGTGCGCTCGCCGGCTTCGGCGAAATCCGGTCGCTCACCGCCGCTGAAGCGGTGCAGGAAGACACGTTTGACGTTGCTGAGCTCGAGAAGCGCCCCGAGCCGGTGTCGCAGGTCGCGCCGAGTTATCCCGACTCGTTGCGCAAGTCGAAGGTGGAGGGCGTGGTGACGTTGATCTTTGTGCTCGATGAAACGGGCCGGGTGGAAGACCCGCGTGTGGAGAATTCCTCGCGCCCTGAATTTGAAAAGCCCGCGCTGGACGCCATCCGCAAATGGCGCTTCAGCCCCGGCCAGAAAGACGGTCAACCCGTGCGGACTTACATCCGCGTGCCGATGCGTTTCCGGGTGACGACGGGTTGATGCCGCTGATTGCGATGATTTTTATGACTCAGAACCGAAAACCAACCTTGCTCGCAACGCTCATTCTGGCGGGCGCAATTTCCGGCGCTGTCGCTGCGGAAAAGACCAGTGCCCCTCCAGCCGCCGGGCCGTTTGCTCCGCTTGCCGCCGATCACGAACTGGCGTCTGTCTGGAACGACGCGGATTTTCAGCGCCGTTTGATCGGCAGCTATGGTTTTGCTTCCGAAGCCGAGCCGCGGTTGCAGCCGGACGAACTGGAAAAGTATCGCGCCATCGTCGTGCCGATCCTCACCAACAGTGACCCAAAGAAAATCATCGCGACGATCGAAGGATTGACCGGGCCGAAAGCGAGCGCGGTATTCGACTTCACGCTGGGCAATGTTTATTTCCAACGCGAAGACCTGACCAACGCAGTGAAGTGTTTCGAGACGGCGATCCTGAAATTTCCCGACTACCGCCGCGCGCAGAAGAACCTCGCCTTCGCGCTCGTTCGCGACGGCAAATATGCGGAAGCGATCAAGCCGCTGTCGCGCACCATCGCACTGGGTGGCGCGGATGGGAAAGTGTTCGGCTTGCTCGGTTTCGCGTCGGTGAGCCTCGGCCGGAATGTGTCGGCGGAGGCGGCGTATCGGCAGGCGCTGGTGTATGAGCCGGAGAATCTGGATTTCAAACTTGGTCTGGTGAAAAGCTCCGTTGGCACGGGCAATTATGCCTATGCGCTGGCGTTGCTCGACGAGTTGCTCAAGCAATATCCCGAGCGGGACAACTTGTGGACGTTGCAGGCGAATCTGTTCATCCAGCAGGAAAAACCCGCGCAAGCAGCGGTCAGTCTGGAAATGTTGCGCCGGATGGACAAGGCTACGCCGCAATCGCTCAATCTACTCGGCGATCTTTACATGGCGCAGGACTCGCGCGACCTCGCGCTCGGCGCGTATCTCGAAGCGCTCGCCAAGGACGGCGGGCAGAATCCGGCCAAGGCCTTGCGTCCGGCGCAGATCTTGGTGAGTCGCGGTGCGTTCGCGGAGGCGAAACAGTTGTTCGCCAAGATTCGGGCGGCAAGCACGCCGTTGAGCAGCGTGGACGAACTCAAGTTACTCAAGCTCGAAGCCAAGGTCGCGATGTCCACCGGTGCGGGCGAGAAAGCCATCGAATCGCTGGAGCAGATCACCCAGAAAGATCCGCTCGATGCCGAGGCGTTGTTGCTGGCAGGCGATTACTACAGCAAGAATGGGCAGAAGGAGAAGGCGGAGTTCCGGTATCGCACGGCGGCGGGGATTTCCGGCTACGAAGCGGAGGCGTATGTGAAGCATGCGCAGTTGCTCGTGCAGTCGCAGAAATATGCCGAGGCGGCAGAATTGTTGAAGAAAGCGCAAAAGGTGAAGCCGCGCGACAACGTCCAACGCTACCTCGAAAAAGTGGAACAACTGAGCCGCACGGCGCGGTCCTGAGTGGTGACAGAATTACCTGCCAACCAGTCACTGCTCATGGAATACCAACGCACCTGTTCTCCCCTGCGCGTGATGGGGGTGATGCTGCTCATGCTGGCTTTCACGCTTCTCACCGCGCGGGCGCAAGATGGCGGCGCGGTCTCTGGTGTGGTGGTGAATTCCTATGACGGTGTGTCGCTTTCCGGCGCGACCGTCACCGTGCGCGGCACAACGCTGGCCACGCAGACCGACGGCGCGGGACGTTTCGAACTGAAGGGTTTGCCGCCGGGTGACCAGGTATTGCGTTTTTCCAAATCCGGCTTTGCTGCCGCGGTGGTGACGGATGTGCGTGTCATCGTCGGTCAGACGACGACGGTGAACGGCAATCTGCGGCCGGAGTTTTACGAGATGGAGGAATACGAAGTCACGGCAGAAGAGTTTGCACAGCAAACGGAGCAGATTCTCATTGAACGTCAGGAGTCGGGAGCGATGGTGGATGCGTTGGGATCAGAGCAATTCTCGAAACTTGGCGCGGGGGATGCAGGAGCGATTGTGGCGCGGGTCACCGGGGTTTCGGTGGTAGGAGGTAAATATGCGGTGGTGCGTGGGCTTTCGGATCGTTACACCCGGACTCTGATGAACGGCGTGGAAGTGCCCAGTGCCGATCCCTATAAGCTTTCGCCGCAACTGGATCTGTTTCCGTCGGCGATGATTGATCGCATCTCGGTGAGCAAAACCTTTACGCCGGATCAACCGGGCGGGACGGGCGGAGGCACGATTGATATTGTGACCAAGTCGTTTCCAGAAAAACCGTTTGTGAAAGCTGCGGTGGGCACGAGTTACAATCCCAACTCCAATCTTCGGAATGATTTTCTAGCGGCGCCAGAAAGTTCGATGAATATGGTGGCGGTGCCGTCCGGGCCCAAAATGATTGGGGAGAATGTGTTCGGTTTAACGACTGTGCCGACGCAGCCGGGGCCAGCGACCACACGGGAAACAGTTGCGACGGCCAATACCCGCCGGCAACAAGCGAATGCGGTTGCGGGGCTGCTGCAGGAATTAGGCACGGCCAATTTTGCCGGGGTGCAACGAGAGACGCCGTTGAACTCCAGCATCGTGGTGTCGGCGGGGAAGGCGACGTCACTCTGGGGACAGAAGCTGGGCGTGTTTGGTGGCGCTAATTACAAGCGGGAGTTTTTGGGCCAAAGCGAAACGCAGATCGGGCGATACAGTGAGTCGGGGGTGGCGGAATCTCTGGGCGCGCGGCAGCAGGGCAACATCAAGACCGACTACGGGGCGAACTTCAATCTTGGTTTTGAACCGTGGGAGCATTCCTTGCTGGGGTTCAATTTCATGCTGGCTCATAGCACGGATGAAGAGGCGCGGCACGATGATTATTATTACAACCTGACAGATCCCACGCGGACGCTCCAGAAGTGGCAGGTGCATCACACGGAGCGCCAGATTCTAAATTATCAGTTGAACGGGCAGCACGAGTTGCCGGTCCTGCTGGATTCCAAACTGGATTGGGTGGTGGCGTTGGCAAACACAACCCAGGAGGAGCCGGACCAGCGCTTCATGAACTATTACATGCAGGGGGGGCAGCCGACGTTCGGCGACGCCGGGTTGCCCTTTCCGCAATACCCTTCGCGCTATTTCCGGGAGATCCAGGAGGATGGGATAAACTATCGTGCAGACTGGACCCTGCCGTTGGACTTCCTGCCGGAGGAAGCCAAGATCAAGACGGGCTATTTCGGCAGTAGCAACGAACGCGAGTTCAAGGAGCAGTATTTCACCTATAATCTTTCGTCGGGGTTTGATCCGAACAACCCCAACACCTATCTGAACAACCCGGCCTACCTGCAATACACCACGACTTATTTGGGCAACAGCATCAATGGCGTGGGTCGGACCAACTACAATTTCGCCCGCTATGTGACGGAAACGTATGCGCATCCTTACACGGCGTCTTTGGACGTCAACGCCGTCTATCTCATGGCGGATGTTGGGCTGCTGCCGTGGCTGCGTTTCATTGGAGGAGCGCGACTGGAGAAAACGCTGCTGGATGTGAACGCGCCGCGGGATGGCACGGCGCACATTGATCAAACGGACGTGCTGCCGGCCGCGAGCCTGGTCATCACCTTCGTCACCAATGTGAATTTGCGCCTCAGCTACGGGGAAACGGTTTCGCGGCCGAGTTATCGGGAAATCGCCCCGGTGCAAAGCTATTTGCCGGATCTGGACCTGGTCGCGCAGGGGAATCCCAATCTGGAGATGATTGCCATCACGAGCTACGATCTGCGGATTGAATGGTTTCCCGCTCCGGGCGATGTCTTGAGCGCGGGCGTGTTCTATAAGCAGCTCGATCGTCCGATTGAACTCATCAGTCTTTCCGCTGGTGATGATCTGGTCACTTGGATCAACCGCGACAATGCCCCTGCCGATTTGATGGGCATCGAATTGGAAGCGCGAAAAAGCATGGAATTCCTTTCGAGCCAGCTTCGTGGCTTGTCGCTGGGCGTCAACGTTTCACTGATCGAATCCAGCACCAAACTGACTGAAACCGAACTGCTCAATAAGCGGGAGGTAGATCCATTTGCTTCGGATACGCGCCCGCTCTACGACCAGTCGCCTTACATCATCAATCTGGATTTGACTTACGATCATCCGACCTCTGGCACATCGCTGAGCGTCGGAGCAAACCTGACCGGGCCACGCATCGTGCTGACCAAGACGCGTGGGCCGGATTTGTATGAGCATCCGCCCATCACCCTGGATGCCGCGGTGAGTCAGAAATTCTGGCAGCAATGGACCGTGCGCGCCGGGGTGAAGAACATTCTGGATGGGGAGTATCGCAAAACCTACGGCGAGGAGTACGAGGGAAATATCTACGAGGGCTATCGTCGCGGGCGCACGTATTCACTCAGTCTGACCGTTGAGTTCTGAAGCGGCGTGAAAAGCCGGCAACGTCACGGCTTTGTCACACAGCCGCAATACGAGCGTCATGCGCTTCGCCCACAATTCGGCTGAAATGGAAGTAACCCCCATTCGATCTCGCAAACCAAACATGAAAAATCAAATGAAGAAACCACTACTCCGAACAGGCTTATGTGCCGCGCTGGCGGGCCTCAGTCTGATGCTGGCGGGTTCCGTCCGCGCGGAATACCCGACGAACACCGTCCCGCAACTCTTGAGTGGGACGAACTACTGGTATCGGACGAACACGTATGTGTTGAACGGGTCGGCGTTTGTGCTGAGCAACGCGGTGCTGCACATCGAGGCTGGGACGGTGATCAAGGGGCGGAACGTGGGCAGCCAGGGGACGAATGTGGGGGCGTTGTATGTGTGCCGGGGCGGGAAGATCTATGCGGAAGGCACGCCGCAGAACCCGATCATCTTCACGGCGGAAGCCGATGACACGACGGTGCCGGACGACCTGCCGATCTGGGGGCCGACGGCGCGGGGGTTGTGGGGCGGGCTGGTGATTTTGGGGAACACGACGATCAACAGTGCGGTGGACAATGGCGGGCATGCGGCGAGTCCGAAGTATGAAGTGTATGAAGGGCTGCCGGACCTTACGCTGAACGGGGAGAACGTGTTCCGGTTCGGCGGGACGGACGACAACGACAACTCGGGGGTGTTGCGGTATGTGTCCATCCGGCATGGGGGTGCGGTGTTGGCGCCGAACAAGGAGATCAACGGACTGTCGCTGGGCGCCGTGGGCCGGGGGACGACGATTGAGTTCGTGGAAGCGTATTGCGCGGCGGACGACGGGTTCGAGTTTTTCGGCGGGACGGTGAACACGAAGTATCTGGTGAGTTCGTTCAATGACGATGACAGCTTCGACACGGACATGGGCTATCGCGGCACGAATCAGTTCTGGTTTGCGGTGCAGGCGCCGGACAAGCGGAACTACGGGATGGAGTTGAACGGGCAGTTGAACGAGCGGATCAGTTCGGCGAGCACGACGGCGCTGACGCCTGGGGGTGATTTCAAGGTGTATAACCTGACGATCATCGGCTCGGGGACGGGGAATTCGAGTGTCAACGGCGGGCGGAACGTGGCGGTGACGCTGCGGCCGTTTGCGAGTCCGAAGATCTACAATGCGATCTTCACGGACTTCAACGAGAGCGGGATCCAGTTGGAAACGCAGGGCGGGTTGCCGGCGACGAACTGTGTGAGCGAAGGGTTGGCGCAGTTGCATAACACCTTGTGGTGGGGTTTTGTGAGTGGGAGCGGGAGCGGGCTGGTGGACAACACGATCACGAACCTGGGCCGGAACACGCTGGCGACGAACTACTGGACGGACACGAGTTTGGTGAACCAGATTGCGGATCCGCTGCTGGTCAGTATCAGCCGCACCAACGATGGGACGTTCCTCGACCCCCGCCCCGCCGCCAACAGCCCGGCCCTGTCTGATTATGCTGCCATCCCCAATGATGGTTTCCTGACTCCGGTCAGCTATCGCGGTGCTTTCGGCCCCAATGATCTTTGGATCAACAATTGGACGGCCTTGGCGGAATACGGAATCATCCAACGCGCGGGTGTCAGCACCAACGTTGTGACGCAACTCTTGAGTGGGACGAACTACTGGTATCGGACGAACACGTATGTGTTGAACGGGTCGGCGTTTGTGCTGAGCAACGCGGTGCTGCACATCGAGGCTGGGACGGTGATCAAGGGGCGGAACGTGGGCAGCCAGGGGACGAATGTGGGGGCGTTGTATGTGTGCCGGGGCGGGAAGATCTATGCGGAAGGCACGCCGCAGAACCCGATCATCTTCACGGCGGAAGCCGATGACACGACGGTGCCGGACGACCTGCCGATCTGGGGGCCGACGGCGCGGGGGTTGTGGGGCGGGCTGGTGATTTTGGGGAACACGACGATCAACAGTGCGGTGGACAATGGCGGGCATGCGGCGAGTCCGAAGTATGAAGTGTATGAAGGGCTGCCGGACCTTACGCTGAACGGGGAGAACGTGTTCCGGTTCGGCGGGACGGACGACAACGACAACTCGGGGGTGTTGCGGTATGTGTCCATCCGGCATGGGGGTGCGGTGTTGGCGCCGAACAAGGAGATCAACGGACTGTCGCTGGGCGCCGTGGGCCGGGGGACGACGATTGAGTTCGTGGAAGCGTATTGCGCGGCGGACGACGGGTTCGAGTTTTTCGGCGGGACGGTGAACACGAAGTATCTGGTGAGTTCGTTCAATGACGATGACAGCTTCGACACGGACATGGGCTATCGCGGCACGAATCAGTTCTGGTTTGCGGTGCAGGCGCCGGACAAGCGGAACTACGGGATGGAGTTGAACGGGCAGTTGAACGAGCGGATCAGTTCGGCGAGCACGACGGCGCTGACGCCTGGGGGTGATTTCAAGGTGTATAACCTGACGATCATCGGCTCGGGGACGGGGAATTCGAGTGTCAACGGCGGGCGGAACGTGGCGGTGACGCTGCGGCCGTTTGCGAGTCCGAAGATCTACAATGCGATCTTCACGGACTTCAACGAGAGCGGGATCCAGTTGGAAACGCAGGGCGGGTTGCCGGCGACGAACTGTGTGAGCGAAGGGTTGGCGCAGTTGCATAACACCTTGTGGTGGGGTTTTGTGAGTGGGAGCGGGAGCGGGCTGGTGGACAACACGATCACGAACCTGGGCCGGAACACGCTGGCGACGAACTACTGGACGGACACGAGTTTGGTGAACCAGATTGCGGATCCGCTGCTGGTCAGTATCAGCCGCACCAACGATGGGACGTTCCTCGACCCCCGCCCCGCCGCCAACAGCCCGGCCGCGAGCGACTACGCGCCAGTGCCGAGTGGCTTGACCCCCGCCAATTATCGCGGTGCATTTGCACCTGGTCGCGGTAATTGGGCCGCAGATTGGACCTGTTTGAGCGAATACAGCATCATGGGTGGTGCGGGCGGCAATAATCCCAGCACGATTGTCACCACCCCAGTTGTGCCACCGGCACCTACCGCGGTGAGCCTGACCATCACACCCAACGGTGCGAACGTGGACATCAGTTTCACTTCGCAAGCCGGTTACACCTACACGCTGGAATCCAGCGCCTCATTGAATCCCGTAAGCTGGAGTAGTACCACCAGCGTGATTCCGGCAAATCCTCAAGTCGGCACGGGCGGGCCGCTCACGTTCACGGTCCCCGCTACGGGTGACTTGTACCTCCAGGTGAAAGCCAACTAAGCTTCACCGAAATCTGACAGGGCGGAGGAATCGGCAACGATTCCTCCGCTTTCGTTTTATCCGGGCTGGATTGCCACCAAAAGGGCGGAACTTTTCCTGATCGAAACAATCCCGTACGCGAACTGAAACCGGATCGTCAGTCGTTCGTCGCTTGCGTGCCCTTGGTTTGTAACGTAGCGCGGTTAAAACATCGCTCGCATTCTAAAACTGATTCGGGCGATGAAGCACACAAACTTTGGCTGGCATTTTCTGATCGGTGTTCTACTCACCGGCACCACGGTCGTTGCGGACGACGTCAAACTGGCAACTGGGAAACGTATGGCCGCTGCCCTGGTCCAGCGCACTTCTTCATCACTCGCCTCTGCAACGGAGGCCGTGTCCGCACCGACTGTGGTGGCGGCGACTGCGTCGCCGGCCCGATCCGGCGATGGGCCGTTGCCGCTGCTTTCCAGCACCAACACGTTGCCGCCGTTGCTGCCCGGCGTGACGGAGCTCAAGTTCAGTGAATTTTTCCGCTCGCCCATCGGCCCGCGTGGCCTCGAATTGACCGACAAGCTGCGCAGTCTCGACGGGCGGCGGATTCGGATTCTCGGTTATATGGTGCAACAGGCCCGACCGACTGAGCACTGTTTTCTGTTCGCCAACCGTTCCATCGCGGTCAATGAAGCGGAATACGGCCTCTGTGATGATCTCCCCGCGAACACGCTACGTGTCATCACGACTGCCGATGCCCCCGCAGCCACGCCGTTCACCCCTGGGCTGCTGTTGTTGACTGGCACATTGAGTATCAGCAATCGCGTGGAAACTGATGGCCGCGTGTCGGCCGTGCGTTTGTATTTGAATCCGCCGACGGCAGAGCAGCGACAGGCTGCGGTTCAAGCAGCCGAGGCGTTCGTGCGTCAGCCTGACCCGCACGCTGGACACCAGCATTAATTTAGGGCGGTGAATGATTTGCCGCCTGTTTGGCAACCCCATTGAAAACGAGAAAGGAAAATCCCATGAAGAAAATGAAACTCGGCTTACGCCGTGCTCTGACCCCTGTTGGGCTGACAACCGCTATACTCACTGCGGCCACACTGGCTGAGGCGACGCCTTTGGTCTCCCGGCTTACCCCGCCCAGCGCTTTGTTTACTTTTAATGATCCCGGTGCGCCATATATCGCACGGTTTCTGCCCGAGCAACGGTTTGATCTTCAAGCGACCGTGCAACCCGATGCTGGCCAGACTATCACTAACGCGGCGTTTTACGTGGATGGCAAGCTTGTGGCTGGCGGCGTTTCGGTGGCGCCTGCCACAGTTTCTGGATTGGCAACGAACACGGCGGTTTTTTCGCGCCGCGCCTACTCGAATGCCAAGCCCGGAGTGCATGTCTTGGAAGTCCGCGCCAAGCAAGACGATGGTCAGATCGTGGTTGCCAAGGGTAATTTTGAAGTGGTTCGTGTGGACGATGACAAAGGCAATTACCGGAATGGCAAGGGCGAGCCGCGGGCTAAGAATGTCATTATCATGATTGGCGACGGCATGGGCATCGCACATCGCACGGCGGCACGGTTGATGTTGCAGGGCGCACAGCTTGGCAAGGCCAACGGACGGCTCGCAATGGACACATTTCCCTACACAGGCCTCGTGATAACGCACTCGTTGAATTCCATTGTCACAGATTCCTCACCTGGGGCGGCGTGCTATTCCAGCGGCAATAAGTTCAATAACAATCAGGAGGGCGCGTTTCCCGATGACACGCTCGACAAGTTTGATAATCCCCGCGTGGAACTCATCGGCGAATTTTTGTATCGCACCCAGGGGCGCACGCTCGGCATTGTGACTACAGCGGACGTGTTTGACGCGACGCCAGCGGCTATGGCGGTGCATACGCAGGATCGTGGTGCGGGAACAGGCATCTGCGATCAATTTCTTGATGAGGCAGTCAAGAGTGGAGGATTGCGCGTGTTGATGGGAGGCGGGCGCAAATGGTTTTTGCCGCAGGGCATCGCAGGATCGCAACGCAACAACGCAAGCGATTACGTGTTGCCAGCGGACTTGAGCGCCGGTTGGGGTGTGGCGTCGGGTAATTTGGACGCACCCCGCGATTTGATCGCCGACTTTCAACTGGCCGGGTTTGCTTACACATCGGATTGGGCCTCGCTCAATGTTGTGCCTGATTCAACAGAACGTCTGCTCGGTTTGTTTTCGTTCTCGAATATGAACGTGGCCAAAGACAAGGTCGACAAACGTCGTGGGGCGAGCTCCATTGTGGACGACTACGGTTTCCCTGATCAACCGATGCTTGACGAGATGACTGTGAAAGCGCTGCAGGTGCTCAGCAAGAACAAGAAGGGCTTCACACTGATGGTCGAGGGTGCTTCGATCGACAAGCAGGCCCACAACATGGATTCCGAACGCTGGATTCTCGACACAATCGAGTTTGATCGCGCGATTGCCGTGGTAAAAGAATTTGCAGTGAAAAACGGCGACACATTAGTCATCGTGACTGCTGACCACGAATGCGCTGGCATCAATATCATCGGCGCGTCCCGCGTGACGAATGCCGACTTGCAGACCCGCGCGACGGGGGGTGGCGGCGCGGCGACCTTGCGTGATCTCGTGGTGGGCACTTACGACCAGGCCGGCTTTCCGGTCTATCAAATCGCAGCAGACGGTTATCCTGTTACGACCGATGTTGATTATCGCATGTTGATCGGTTACGCGGCGAATTCGGACCGCTACGAAGATTGGACGACCAATCCGCGGCCGTTGCGTGACAGCCAGCAGCCGTTCAACGGCCTCGCGCCATTGAACACTTATCCGACTGGTCCGCTAAATCGCGATACCGCCGGCAACTTCCTCGTTACGGGACAAGTGCCTGGCTCAAGCGCCGTGCACACGGCTTCCGACATTCCGGTTTCGGCCTACGGCTTTGGCGCGGAACTTTTCACTGGCGTGATGGATAACACCGACGTGTTCTTTAAGCTGATGGAAGCTGCCCACGGCAATCTGAATAATTGTCGTCGTGACTAATCCTTAAACACGACGTAACCCCTCGCACCCCGTCTGGTTCGCCGGACGGGGTTTTTGTTTGGGATGCACAAAACACAAACCTGCAGAAGCGTGTCCGACATATGATAAACTCTGTCGGACTCGGTATAGGCAATGATTATACGACGATCGTCGTATTTTCGGTGGTTGTTGGATTCGGTAACTTTTCATGATTCCTTTGTGCTGGGACGAGGTTTGAATTATCCGGCCCATCTACCCTTGTGATCATGACTAAAAATGGAGTGGCTCAGAGCTGGTGTGGCATGGTTTTGTTCTGGGTGGTTTCGGTTGTTCGGGCGGCTGACATCGCTGGACAATGGCACGCCCAATTTGAGAGTCCGCGCGGTTTTCAAAAGTACCAGTTTACGTTCCAGACGATCGGCGAAAAACTTACAGGTAAAGTCACTGCTGAAGTTGAGGTTCGTAAGCGCGAGACGGATTTGCTCGAAGGAAAGATTGCCGGCGATGAGGTGAGTTTTGTGGAGCGGCTTAGTTTTCAGGGTAAAGAGGTAAGGGTTCGTTACACCGGCAAGGTGAAGATGAATAGCATCACGTTTGCACGTGAGGCGGGCGATTTTGGCGAGGTGGAGTTTATTGCCGTGCCGGGTGAAACTGCGACTCCCACCAACGCGGCTCAATCGGACTCACCGCGCCGCCGAACTGGGGAAAGCAGGACGATTGAGTTGTCCTTGGATGATAAACCAGCTTTCGCTGAGCCGCCTGCTGACATTGTGGCAAACCGTGAGAGCGTCGCGCACGGCAAGTTGGAGATGGTTGAATACGATTCCAAGACGGTTGCGCCAAACGCAAGATGCAGGTTTATACGCCGCCGGGGTATTCCAGCGAGAAGAAGTATCCCGTGTTGTATCTGCTGCATGGCATTGGCGGAGATGAAACGGAATGGCAGCGGTTTGCGGCTCCAGGCGTGTTGCTCGATAACCTGATCGCTGACGGCAAGGCTGTGCCGATGATTGTGGTCATGCCGAATGGCAGGGCGCAGAAAAATGATCGTGCGGAAGGGAATGTCATGGCATCCGCACCAGCCTTTGCGACATTCGAGCGTGATTTGCTGGACGATGTCATTCCGGCGATTCAGTCGCGTTACAGTACCTATGCTAACCGCGAGAGTCGCGCCTTGGCTGGCCTTTCGATGGGCGGTGGGCAGACGTTGAATTTTGGTCTTGGTCATCTCGATACATTCGCGTGGATCGGGGCGTTTTCATCTGCACCAAATACCAAGCCACCCATTGAACTGGTACCGGATGCTGCTGCAACAAGTCAGTTGAAGCTCCTGATGCTGTCATGTGGTAACAAGGACGGGCTCATCAATATCAGCCAAGGCCTGCACGCCTATCTCAAGGAAAAGAATGTCCCGCACATCTGGCATGTCGATGGTAACGGTCATGACGCGACGCATTGGCGGAACAGCTTGTATCACTTCGCACAGAGAATTTTCCGCTGAACCAATCGTGTTGTCATGAAATCGGGATTTACCCCAGCGCCCGGCACCGTCGTGAAGAAATTGAAGATAGTCTTGCTGATCCTCGTGATCAGCTCCGTATGTTCCGCGCGGGCAGACTACCCCATCGTGTCGCATCGTTACGCGGCCGATCCGGCAGCGATGGAATTCAACGGGCGGCTCTACGTCTATTGTTCCAACGACGATGAAAACGGGACGAATGGTTATTGGATGTCTTCCATCACTTGTTTCTCGACGGATGACCTGAAGAATTGGACAGATCACGGCGTGGTATTTCGGGCGAACACCACTTCATGGGCGAGTCTGACGTGGGCGCCCTCAGCGGTTTCAAACCAAAGCAAAGTCTATCTCTATTTTGCCAATGGAGCGGGGAGCATTGGCGTGGCGACAAGCAGTGTGCCGACCGGGCCGTTCGCCGATGCCCGAGGCAGTTCGTTAATCAATGGTTCGACTCCCGGAGCTTCCACTTCGACACAATGGTTGTTTGACCCCTGTGCTTTCATTGACACCGACGGTCAGGCTTACGTTTATTTTGGCGGACAATATCCAACGAATGCGCGTGTCATCTCCCTCAGCGCGAATTTGACCAGTGTCAGCGGCTCGGCTTCACCTGTGTTCGCAACAAATCTTTTCGAGGCTTCGTACATGCACAAACGCAACGGCATTTATTACTACACGTATTGCAACCGGTTTGAGTTTGGCGCGGCCATTTATTGTGAAACCAATTCCAATCCCACCACGGGTTTTATTCCGCAAGGCACTGTGCTGGCGAATCCGCCGCAGAACGTGAACAACAACAACCATCACTCCATCGTTTCTTATATCGGCAATTGGTACATCGTGTATCACAACCGCGCGGCAGCGCTGGCGAACGGACTTTCCAATTCGGATGCCGTCTACAAACGCAGTCTCTGTCTTGATGCGTTGAATTACAACGCTGATGGCTCAATCCAGCAAGTCACCCCCACGACTGACGGCGTGACGCAGTTGAAAAATCTTGATCCGTATAAGCGCGTCGAAGCCGAGACCATCGCCAGGCAAAGTGGCATCAAGACGGAGGTTTGCAGCGAAGGTGGCATGAATGTCACTTCGGTCACGAACGGTTCGTGGATTCGAATTCGTGGCGTGGACTTTGGCGCGGGCGCGGTGGCGTTCTATGCACGCGTCGCCAGTGCTGGCGCTGGTGGCAATATCGAACTACGGCTCGATAGTTTGGCGGGAACGCTTGTCGGCGCCTGCGCGGTTGCACCAACAGGCGGTTGGCAAACTTGGACGACAGTCACCGCCAACGTCAGCGGCGCAGCGGGGGTTCATGATCTTTATCTCAAATTCATCGGCGGTGCGGGTGATTTGTTCAGCGTGAACTGGTGGCAATTTCAATTCGGCGGCGGAACTGACAGCGCATCGCCATTGAGTTTCGAGGCTGAATCCGGCGCATTGGGCGCTGACTGGGCGGTAAGCAACAGCGTCAGTCCCGCGCTCACCAATATCACGATCATCGGCACGGGTGCGGGTGGCAATCCTGGCAGTGCGGCGCGCGTGGCGACTTACACCGCCAAGTTTCCAGCGGCGGGCACGTATGAACTTTACGCGCGACTCCGCACCGGTGCGGGCACGTTCAATGACGACAGCATGTTTTACGGAAATGGTTTTGGCGTGAAGTCAGCGACGACTGACAACGACT
This sequence comes from Verrucomicrobiota bacterium, assembly GCA_049840435.1. GTDB lineage: Bacteria > Verrucomicrobiota > Verrucomicrobiia > Limisphaerales > JADLHS01 > JADLHS01. The sequence continues at coordinate 82,241 of JASGKY010000043.1, forward strand.
GGATGCTGGTCAACGGTCTGGCTGCCGGCGGATTTACGGCGGCGGGTGACGCGGTGGCTGGCAACGGATCGGCGGGCAGTCAGGTGTGGAAATGGGTGAACCTGTCGCAATTTCTCCCGAGCGGCAGCGGGACAGAAACCCCGATCACGTTCACCGTGCCGGCTGGCAATCTCACGCAGACATTCCAAATCGGTGCGCGCGAGGACGGGCTGGACTTCGACAAGTTTGCGTTCGCCCCGGTGGGGTACGCGTTCACCGTTGCGGCCCTCGATGCGGACGGACCGGGCACGGCGCCGACGCCGACGGTGACCATTTCCCTCACGAATCTTTATCAAATCATCGAAGGTTTCGGCGGCGCGATTGCGTTCTACAATGGCTGGGTCACGGCGCATCCCTACAAGGACGAGATCTTGACCAACGCATTTGCCGGATTGAATCTCTCGATGTTGCGGCTGGGAAATTGGTTTCGCTATCAAGGCGTGACGAACTTTGATCCGGATGCCCCGGGGTTTGTGGCCAAGGCTAATCAAGTGCTGGGCCGGCCCGTTCAGGTGTTCATGAGTTCGTGGGCGCCACCGGCATTTCTCAAGAGCAATGGTCAGGTCGGCAATGGCGGCACGCTGCTCTACACCAACGGCGGCTTTGCTTACAACGCGTTCGCACAATACTGGTATGACTCGCTGGTGGCGTATCGCAACATCGGCGTTTCGCCGAACTGGATCAGTATCCAGAACGAGCCGGATTGGGAGGCAAGTTACGACTCCTGCATCTTCAGGCCGACCGAGGGCATGTATAACGGCACGAACTGGGCGGGCTATTCCAATGCGCTCTCGGCCACGTTCCTGAAAGTAGCCACGCTGCCTTCGCCGCCGAAGTTTCTCGGACCAGAGCCGGTGGGCATCGGTTATAGCGTCCCGCAGAATTACGCGGTGACGATGAACACGAACCACTTCTACGGCTTCAACTACCATCTCTATCACGGCAGCACCGATGGTTCGGCGAACGGCTACATCAACTCGCTGCGGGCGACAACGAATCTGTTTCCCGCCAAGCCTAGATTCATGACCGAGTTCGGTGTCTCGAACATGATCGAATCCGCGACGCTCATCCATAACTGCCTTACCGAAGGACAGGTGAGCGGCTATAACCATTGGAGTCTGATTTGGCCCAACACGGACGGTGGATTGATTCAGATCGAGTTTCCGTGGAATCAGGCCCAGTGGACCAACGCACCGCCTGGCACTCCGACGCAGTCGAAAGGTTACTGGCTCTCGCCGAGTTATTGGGCGATGAAACATTTTTCGTATTACATTACGCCCGGCAGCCGCCGCATCGCTGCCAGCAGCCCGGATGCGAATGTGAAAGTGTCTGCCTACCTTACGCCGGATAATTTGCGACTCGTGGCCGTGTTCATCAATCGCAGCACCAACTCCGCCACGATGGACTTGAACTTCGCGGCGTTTCCGTTCGCCAGTTCCAGCGTTTATCAGACGGCGGGCACAAATAAATTCCAATCGCTCGGAGCTGCCGGGGCGCAGTTGACGATGCCGGGAGAATCGCTCACCACCGTGGTGCTGGATAAGTTTGTAAACGTCGGACCGGCTAGCAACCCATCACCTGCTGATGGCGTGGCTGGCGTCGCGTTGAGCACTGGACTGAATTGGACCGTCGGTAGCAATGCGGTGGTGCATGCAGTTTACTTGGGTGTAAGTTCCAATGCCGTATTCGCGGCGACGCCGGTGTCCGTCGAGTTCAAAGGCTACGCGACGAACAATTCCTTCACCTCGGCGACGCTTTACGGAAGCTCCACGTATTACTGGCGCGTGGACGAAATCGCGGGCGGCAGCACGAACACCGGAATCGTGTGGTCCTTCAGCACGGTGGCCGCGCCCGCGCTGGCGCATCGTTATAGCTTCAGCGAAATCGGCGGCAACACCGTGACTGACTCCGACGGCGGACCTGCATGGAACGGCACCGTTTTCAATGGTGGTTCGTTGGCGGGCGGACAGCTGACGCTGGCTTCGGCGTCCTCACAGTACGTGAACCTGCCACCGGGTATTGTGAGCACGTTGAGCAATTTCACGATCACCGCGTGGGTGCGGCTGAATTCAGCCGCCGGGTGGGCGCGCATTTTCGATTTTGGGAACAACACCACGAGCTACATGTTCCTCACGCCGACAAATGGCGGTGCCGGTGGCCGGTTGCGCTTCGGCATCACGACAAACAGCGCGGGCGGCGAGCAGCAGATCACCGGTCCGACGGCGTTGAGTGTCGGCGGCTGGCATCACGTTGCTGTAACGCTTAATGGGAACACGGGGATTCTGTATCTGAACGGCGTGCCGCAGGCCACCAACGCCAGCATGACGCTTAAGCCGTTCAATCTGGGCAACACCGCGAACAATTACTTGGGACGTTCGCAATGGTCTGATCCTTACTTCAACGGGCATTTGGATGAATTCCGAATCTACAGCGTGGCGCATTCCGCCGCCGAGATTGCGGCGATGTATGCGCTCGGGCCAAACCAGCTATTGAGCAGCGCCAGCCCGCCGCTCCGTCTGGCCGCGACGCCCACGACGTTGACGTTGACGTGGCCGCTGGAGTCTGCTGGATTCACTGTGCAATCGCGGACGAATCTAATGCTGGGCAACTGGGTGAATGTTCCTTCGCCCGCGCCGCAAATTATCAGCGGGCAATGGCAGGTGACGCTGCCAGTTTCGGCGAGTTCACCCGCAACCTTCTTCCGTTTACTCAAGTAAAATGAGCTGCTGACTCTCTATGAAATACACACTGTTAACGATTACGTTGGCTACCTGCCTGACGAGCCATCTGTGCATCGGCCAAACCAATCAGCCAGCAATTGAAGACTTCAAACCGTCTGCGCTGAATCAGTCCGGTAAACAGTACCCGCAGGTGAATTCAGAACGTCGCGTCCGCGCGCGTCTCGCTGCGCCGCAAGCCACGAATGTCCTGCTCGACATCGGCGGCAAGAAATACCCGATGACCAAAGGAGACGATGGCCTGTGGATCGGCGACTCCGCGCCGCAGGACGAAGGGTTTCACTATTACCAACTGGTTGTGGACGGCGCGCAAGTCCCTGATCCGGGCAGCCTCTATTTCTACGGCGCGAGTCGGTGGGGCGGTGGCGTTGAAGTTCCCGCTGGTGACCGGGAGTTCCATGCTTTGAAAGATGTGCCGCATGGTCAGTTGCGACAGGTGTTTTATCCTTCCAAGAGTGCGAGCACGAACCTCCGTTGCTTTATTTACACCCCGCCGGATTACGAGAGGGAACTCTCCAAGCGTTATCCCGTTCTTTATCTCCAGCACGGTGGTGGCGAGGATGAAACCGGTTGGGGCAGTCAGGGTTTTACGCCGTTCATCATGGACAACCTGATTGCCGCCGGAAAGGCCCGGCCCTTCATCATCGTAATGGCGAATAGTTATGTTCCAGGCGCGAACTTCGGTTTCACCGCAACCAACCAGCCGCCGGAAACGAATAGTCCTTACTCCCGTCCGCTGACGTTCCAAGGCGGGCGCAGTTACAATCCGGTGGCGTTCGCAAAAGTTCTCATCGAAGACTTGATTCCCTATGTGGATGCCAATTTTCGTACGCTCGCTGATCAGCCAAATCGCGCGATGGCCGGCCTCTCGATGGGTGGTATGCAGACCCGCTCCATCACGCTGGCCAATCTGGATAAGTTCTCGCATATCGGCGTTTTCAGCGGCGGCAGCATCACGACGAATGACATTCCCGACTTGGAAGCCTTCAAACAAAAAGTCAAAGTTGTCTTCGTCAGTTATGGCAGTCGTGAAATCGGCAATCGCCCCGGCAGCGGCCGTGGTTTTGGAGGTGATCCCAAGGCAGATGTAGAAGCATTGAAGACGGCTGGGATCAATAGCGTCTGGTATGTGTCACCCGATACAGCGCATGAATGGCAGTCGTGGCGCCGCAGTTTATATCAGTTCGCACCGTTATTATTTCAAAATTGATTTTCTCACGCCTCACCCGATCAACCACATGAAAAAACAAATACTATCCCTGGTCCTTACATTGCAGACGCTGGCATTGCTGGCGGTTGACGTCACCGGGACGTGGAAATTTGATTTCGAGTCTCAGATTGGGCATCAGAATTATGTTCTGACGCTCAAGCAAGACGGTGACAAGTTGACCGGGAAAGCCGCTTCCGAAGTCAGTGAGCGCAAGCGCGAAGCGGAGTTGAAGGAGGGCAAGGTCGAGGGCGACACGATTTCGTTCGTCGAGATGTTGGAATTCCAAGAGAACCAGATTCGCATCACCTACACCGGGAAAGTTTCTGCGAGTGGCGACGAGATCAAGATCACACGCGAAGTCGGCGACTTTGCGAAGGAAGAAGTCGTGGCGCGACGTGACGCTGTCGCGCCCGTCGCCGTTGACAGTGCAGCCAAGGCCATCCGGATTCGTGCTGGTCACCCCACACCATTCACGGACAGTAACGGGAATGTTTGGCAGGCCGAACAAGGCTTCGAGGGAGGTTCTACCGTGGAACGCGACGAGGTGCAGCAGATCGCCGGGACAAAAGATCCGGCGTTGTTTTCCAGCGAGCACTATTCGATGGATTCGTTCTCATGCAAGCTGCCCAACGGAAAATATGTCGCCCGACTTTACTTTGCCGAGACGTACGAAGGCATTAGCGGACCGGGGGAACGGGTCTTCACCTTCAATGTGCAGGGACGCGAATTCAAAAACTTTGACGTCTGGGCGAAGGCAGGTGGTTTGCATCGCGCCTATATCGAGAGCGTACCGGTGGAGGTGACGAACGGTCTCTTCCGCATCACGTTCACGCCGCAGGTTGAGAACCCCCAGATCAACGCAATTGAAATCGTGCCTGAGGGCGCGGTCGAAGCCAGTGCGGTGAAGTCCGCGCCAGTCGCAGCGAGGACCGCAGCAGTGGCCGCATCCGTTGTTGTGGCGGTTGCTGCTCCTGAGCCAGCGCCTGACACGACATCGCGTCCGCCGGCGGTGCTGAAGATTGATGCGGGCAAAGTCACCGGCCAGGTCAGCCCGATGCTCTACGGGTTGATGACGGAAGAGATCAACTACGCCTACGAGGGCGGGCTTTACGCCGAACTCATTCGTAATCGTTCCTTCAAGGCAGATGCGATTGTTCCTCGCGTCAGTCCTACAAACTATGTGGCGGGACAATATCTGCCGGTTTCCTTCCGGCCCGATACCAAGCCAAAGTTTTGGAAGGAAGTCGGCGGCGGTGTGATGGTTCTCGATACGAATACTCCGCTGAACGAGTTCCTCAACGTCAGCCTCAAGCTGGACGCGGCTTCGGCTACCGCAGCGAATCCTGTCGGCGTGGCCAACGAAGGCTTCTGGGGCATTCCCGTCAAGCCAAGCACGACGTATCGCGTGTCGTTCTTCGCCAAGGCTGCGCCCGGCTTTACCGGCCCGGTGACTGTCAGCCTCGAAAGCGCCGATGGCAAAACGGTTTTCGCCAGCGCGAAGATTTCCAAGCTCACCGGCGATTGGAAGCAGTATGAGGCTACGCTCGAGACCAAGCGTGTGCCGGCGTCGAAGGACAACGTGTTCAAGTTGACCACCACCAGTCCGGGAACATTGTGGCTGCAAAACATCTCGCTGTTCCCGCCGACCTACAAGAATCGCAAGAACGGGATGCGTCCGGACCTCATGCAGTTGCTGGCGGATATGAACCCGAAGTTCCTGCGATTCCCCGGGGGAAATTATCTCGAAGGCAACGCGTTCAATCAGCGGTTCATCTGGAAGGAAACCATCGGTCCGGTGGAGGAGCGTCCCGGTCATCCCAGTTGCTGGGGCTACTGGTCCACGGACGGTTTGGGGCTGCTGGAATTTGCCGAATGGTGCGAGGACCTTAACATGGAGCCGGTGCTCGGAGTCTTCGCCGGCTACTGTCTCGGTCGCGGCGGGGTCATCCCCGCCGGCCCGGCGCTTGAACCGTATGTGCAGGAAGCGCTCGAAGAAATCGAGTATCTGATCGGCGACGCCAAGACCACCAAGTGGGGCGCGCTGCGGGCCAAACACGGACATCTGAAGCCGTTCAAGTTGACCTACGTCGAGGTCGGCAATGAAGACTGGTTCGACCGGAGCGGCAGTTACGATGGTCGCTTCGCGCAACTCTACGACGCCATCAAGGCCAAGTATCCGCATCTGAAAGTCATGTCCTCGTGGGGTTATGAGCAACCCGAAAAAGGCTCGGTGAAGAGTCGCACGCCGGATCTGGTGGACGAACATTTCTATCGCAGCATGGAAGAGATGATGGCGCAATCGTTCCGCTACGACACCTATTCGCGGACGAATCCCACCAAAATCTTCTGTGGCGAATGGGCCACGCGCGTCGGTTCGCCCACGCCCAACATGGCGGGCGCGTTGGGCGATGGCGCGTGGATGAGTTGCATGGAGCGCAATTCCGATATCGTGCTGCTGTCGTGTTATGCGCCGCTGTTCGTGAACGTGAGCCAACTCACCGGGAATGGTCGCTCGATGCAGTGGAGTTCGGACCTGATCGGCTACGATGCGCTGACCAGCTACGGTTCACCGTCGTATTACGCGCAAAAGATGTTCAGCACGATGGTTGGTGATGAGATTCTGGCTACTGATTCAGAACAAATCCCGACGCGGACATGGCAGCGTCGGGGACGTGGCGGTGACTCGGGCAATCCGCAACAAATCAAGGAAGTCTTTTTCAACGCGACGCGTGATTCCAAGAGCGGGATCATTTATCTGAAGGTCGTGAATGCCGCAGGTAGGCCGCAACGCATCAACGTCACGATCAATGGCGCGAAATCCATCAGTGCCAAGGGCGAAGCGGTGGTTCTGTCGGGAAACAAACTCGATGACACCAACACCATTACTGAACCGGAGAAATTTGTGCCGCGCACAGAGAAGGTCAGTGGGTTGGGAGCGAACTTCAGCCGCGAGTTGCCAGCGTATTCGGTGACGGTGTTGAAGTTGAAATCGAAGTAGCTTTTCAATGTTGCGCCAGAAGCTCATGACCACTGAAAGCAAATGCTATCGTGTAAATCGCGATTTAAAGTCGCGCCCTAAGTTTTGAAAGAGCAAAGGGGGTGTAAATTTGAAAATAGGAAGAGTCATTATAACTGAAAGGCAAAAGCATGTTCGCTCTGGAGGTGAGAGCCTTTTGTGGCGATAGGCGTCGCTTCGCGTTGATTCATCCAATTTGGAGCATGCTGTAGTATTTCAAATCGCCTCATGAGGGGCGATACGACACTTGACGTATGTTCTCTGCTGGCTGGCGAAAGTAGATTTGGGGGAGACCCTAGCTTGGAGTGTTATCCAGCAGTCGACTCAGACTGCCATCGGACGTAGGGGAGATGTGATGATATTATATGAGAACAGTCACGCGCTTGGACGCACTAGCGTTGCAAAATTGCCGGCGTAATGTGACGCCCGTGGCCGCGTTCAAAGCTCGCGGTTGTGCTGTGTTGTTCAATTAAGCGAAAATAGTTCACCACACAGATTATGAAGACGCGACGAATGAGTTTCGGTATTGGCATTATCCCGATTGCAGTGCTGTGGCTCGGGCTGTGGCTGACGACGCGAGCGGCGGAATTGCCTGCACTAAAGGACGCGTATAAAGATTTCTTTTTGGTCGGCGTAGCCATCAATCGGCCTATCGCGATGGGCACCGATGCGCAGGCTGACAATGTCAACCGGACGCGGGAGCAAGTCGAACAAGATACCACGACTGTGCTGGCGCAGTTCAATCAGATTTCACCTGAGAATGATCTGAAGTGGCAGCTCATCCATCCGCATGCGGGAGCTGACGGGTTTGATTTTGGTCCGGCGGATGGGTTTGTGAGCTTCGGACTGAGTAATAATCTGTATCTCGTGGGGCACACATTGGTCTGGCATTCGCAAACACCCAACTGGGTGTTTGCGGGCACGAATCCGCCGCCGATGGTGACCAACTCCTCCGGGGAGCGTCGGCTGGGCCGCTGGGGATATGCCGGGCCACGCGCGTCCCGGGAGGAATTGTTGGCCCGGATGCGGGAACACATTCACACAGTGGTGGGCCGTTACAAGGGTAAGATCAAGGTTTGGGATGTGGTGAACGAAGCGATTGCCGACGGCGGCACCAATGTGCTGCGGACTTCCTTGTGGTTGGAGATTATCGGCCCGGATTTTATCGCCAGGGCATTCGAGTTCGCCCATGAAGCAGACCCGGATGCGATTCTGCGTTACAACGATTACGGGTTGGAGAATCCTGGCAAGCGTCGCAAGCTCATCACGCTTATCAGGGAACTTCAGGCGAAAAAAGTGCCAGTGCATGCCATCGGCACGCAGGCACACCTCAGTGTTTCGTCACCGAGTTTTGATGGTATGGATGAGGCTTTGACCGAACTAGCGACGTTGGGGTTGCCGATACATGTCACGGAACTCGACGTTAATGGTGCGCAGGGTGGACAACGCGATTTGAACGCGGAGATTTCCGAGAATGCCAATGCCACGCAAGGCGGCCTCGTCAAAGACGCCAATCAGCGGTTGGCCGATCAATACGCGAACATGTTCCGCGCGTTCCTGAAGCACAAGGATTCGATCAAGATGGTCACGCTGTGGGGCGTGAACGACGCGGTCTCGTGGCGTGCGAATGGCCGGCCGCTTTTATTTGATGGCAAGAATCAGCCGAAGCCGGCATTTGATGCCGTCATCCGTGTCGCGCTCGACGCAAAGCAAAACCCACCGCGACAATCGGCCAGCGCGAAGCCTTAGTCAAAGCCGCTGCGAAGTGGCCTGCACTTTGGCTGCCTTGCATTCGCGGGCAAGTTGATTCTCCGTCCCACATCCACCTGGCGTAAGACTGGATCAGTTCGTGTTCGCGCGATCTGGGCATTTGCTGAAGCCGCAGCACCAATCCTAGCAGCGTCGGTTTTCGGAAACAACCGAACGATCTCTTCTGCTTTTCCAGCGGAACGATACGACATACGTCGTATTGTTTGGTCTGCAGGTGGTGGCTAAAACTTAGCCGATTGAACACCCCTTGGAATTTTTTTGGCCGGCGCGCTCTCCGCATGAGTCTCAAGCATCATCTCGACTCCGTGGTTCCTTTGCAGTCGCGCCGGTGTGGCTCAGTGGATGGCCCGATTTTGGTGCGTCGTTGGGGTTGATTGGTGGGGGCTGCGGGGTAGGCGGCCCTCACTGATCTCAGGCAAAGAATACGACGTTCGTCGTATGTTTTTAGCAGGCCATCTTCCTTACAGTTTGAGCGTAATTCCACGAAACAAAGCGATGCAATTTTAGCCGCCAGCGATTCCGGCATAATCGGCATCCGCTCTGAGATCATATAAGCCCAATCGTGCAAATGAACTTTGAAAATTGGCCGTTAGTCAGTTCAGGAATTCTCCCATTTGTCCCACCGCAGTAACCATATGCAGAGTCAGTTCGTAATAATCAACCACCCAAACCCATGAAGACCCGAACCAAAATATTAACAAGCATCGTAGCCTTATGCAGTGCCTTGGCGGCCTTGCCGGCCGCCGCTCAAACCATCCGACCTTGGAACGGCGGGGACGGCACCGGAACTTTGATCGGTTATGCCAGCAACTGGAGCGGCACGTTGCCGGTCATCACCGGCACCGGGGGAGGTGACATCGGTCAGTGGAGCGGCATCGTGCCCGGCAATCTGAATTTGCTCTACGATGGCGGACTGGCCAGTGGCTTCGGCAACTCAGGGGTGAGTTTTTCGATGGCCCCGCCCCAAGCCGGCTCGGTGAACATCAGTTCGTCGGTGGGGTCCTCCCCCAATCTGGCCATCCTCTCGATCTCGAATGACACGGCCAATGCCTCGTTCAGCTTGGGCAATACCTCCGCGAACATTCTGAATATCATCTGGCGGCCAGGTAACGCCGACCAGCTCCATGAGTTCATCAACAACTCCACTAGTCCGAACATCATCTATCCCAACGTGCGAATTCAATCGGGGGGCGGCGTGCGGCATGTGCTCTTGTTTCGTGGTTCCGGCGACTGGTGGATCACTAACAACCTGATTGTGGCCAATGGCCCGGCCTCACTGATTCAAAAAACCGGGGGCGGCACCTTGTATTGGGGTGGTCCTTCGCTCTCGGGCGCTTTAGGTAATGGGATTATTGACAGCCCTATCACCATCGCCGGGGGCGCGTTTGTGCTCATGCATAACACGGTTTTGAGTCCGTCTGGGGTGGGGAGCACCGCTGGCCAGAACATCGTCAATAATGGAACGCTCTTCAAATACGCCACGCCGTCGCTCGCGCAAACGCTCACCGGCGTGATTTCTGGTTCGGGTAATCTGGAGGTCGCCAGCGGCACTCTCACGCTTTCCGGTGCAAACACGTATTCCGGCAACACCGTTCTGAGCGGCGGGGCGCTGGTTCTGAACCGGGCGGAAACCGAAGGCCTCAATGGCCCGCTTGGTGTGGGTGGCACGATTTCCTTCACCGGTGGCTCACTGCAATACAGCGTCAACAACACCTTCGATTATTCGCCGCGTTTCAGCGCGGCGGCCACCCAGGCCTATCGGATTGATACCGGTGGCCAGAGTGTGACATTGACCAACGCCCTGACCAGTAGTGGCGGCACGTTCACTAAAATTGGCTCCGGCGTACTCACGTTGACCGGCGCGAATACTTACAGCGGTTTGACCACGGTCAGCGCTGGCAAGCTGGTGCTCCAAGGCTCGGCAGGTTCGGGCAACATCACGGTCGCCAACAGCGCGGCGCTCGGCCTCACTGCCGGGACGCAGATCACTCCGGGCGCATTGACGGTTGGCACTAGTTCCAGTGCGACGTTGGAATTCAACAACGTTAACAGCACTACGACCGCACTGCTGGCGGCGGGCACAATTTCGGCCGGCGGCTCCATCAGCATCAATGTCAACAGCGGTTCGTTTACGGTCGGTCAAAGCTATCCCTTGTTCTCCTGGTCCAGCGGATCGGCTCCGGCGGTTACGTTGGCGACTTTAACCGGCGCTGGCGGCAACCTGACGACCAACGGCAATTCGATCCGATTGAACATCACCTCGCTGGCGTATGTGTGGCGGGGCAATACGAGTGGCAGTTGGGATGCGGCCACTGCAAACAACTGGGTGGTGAATGGGGTGGCCCAGCTTTGGAGTAATGGCAATACGGCTTTGTTTGATGACTCAGCCACCGGGGAAACCAACGTCGTGCTCAATGCTCCCATCACGCCGCTGAGTGTGACAGTCAACAGCAGCACAAAGTCCTACAGCATCACCTCGAGTGGAGCCAATGTCATTGGTGGCTCTGGTGGTTTCACCAAGAGCGGTAACAGCACCCTGACCCTGTCGGGTGGCGTCAACAATTACAGCGGGGTCACGACGGTGAACGGGGGCGTGTTGAGTGTCGGAGCGGTGGCCAATGGTGGAGCGGCCAGTGACATCGGGGCGGCGAGCAGCGCGGCGGGGAATCTGGTGCTCAACGGTGGCGCCCTCAGTTACACCGGTGCCGGAGGCAGTAGTGATCGTTTGTTCACCCTCGGCACGGGCAATGGGGCTATTGACGCTTCCGGTTCAGGCGCTTTGACCCTGAACAATGCCGGCTCAGTTGGCTTGAGCGGCACGGGCGCCCGCACGCTGACTTTGGCTGGTGCGGATGCGAATGATAATACGCTTGCTGCCGCGTTGGCAGATAATGGCGGGGCCACCGCAGTGACGAAGAACGGTTTGGGTAAATGGGTTTTGACCGGCAACAACACTTATTCCGGTGCAACGACCATCGCGAACGGTACGCTGCAAGTCGGCGTTGGCGGGGCCAGCGGTTCGTTGGGCAGCGGCAACATCGTCAACAATGGCAGCTTGGTGTTCAACACCACCAGCACGTTGACCAATGGCACCGTCAGCGGCACGGGGACACTCACCAAGGATGGCAGTGGCACAATTATTCTGCCGGGGGACAACAGCTATGGCGGTGCGACGACCATCAATGCGGGCACAGTGCAAGTGGGTAATGGCGGTGCGACCGGCAAACTCACGGCCACCGCACCTGTGGTGAACAACGGTACCTTTGTCTTTAACAGCACTGGACTGTTCACTTTGAACGGCGGCGGCGTTATCAGTGGTGCGGGCAATGTGATTGTCAGAGGTTCTGGCGGGTTGCTGCGGGCCATCGGGGCGAACAGCTACACAGGCTGGACGCTCATTGAGCCCGGGGCCACGTTTCAACCGAGTCAAGGCAACTCCGGTGGGTTGGCCAGCTCGGTTGTGACCAACAACGGCACGCTCAAATTTGTCAACCAGATTGACAGTACTTTCACTTACGGTGGCACAATTGTCGGAACGGGCCTGCTGTTGAAAGAGGGCAACAACGACTTGGGCTATAGCGTGCCGCTGACTGGCACAAACACATATACCGGCGGTACGTTTATCGCCCACGGTGGACTCACCCTCGGTGATGGTGTCACCCCAGGCGCTGGCTCGATTGTTGGTAATGTGGTGTTCACCAACACTGCCGTTGCTGAAGTTGCCCGAACGCTGACCTTCAATCGTCCGGACAACTTTACATTCCCTGGGCTCATTACCTATTCAACCAATCTAGCATTCGGCAATCGCGGCATCGTACTGCAGATCGGCAGTGGCACGGTGACGCTGACTGCTAACAACGATTATCCCGGCGGCACGACGATCAGCAATGGCGTGCTGCAAGCCGGTAGCGGTGGCACGACGGGCACGATCGGCTCGGGCCCGGTCATTGTGGAGAGCCCGGGCATGCTCGTCTTCAATCGCTCGGACGATATCACCTTCGGCAACACCTTTGCCGGGGCCGGTAATGTGGTGAAAGCAGGTGCGGGCAAGCTGACGTTAAGTTCCACGAACAACATCTTCGGGAACTTGATCGTCAGCAACGGGACGCTGGTCGTCAACAGTGACAACTTCGCCGCCTCCACCCTGGTTTATTCCGGCACACTGGGCGGCACGGGCGTGTTCTACGGTCCGATCACATTGGAGGCGGGCACGACGCTCGCGCCTGCGCCTCCGTGGGAACGATGACCAGTTCCGGCGGCTTGAGCATTGGCGGCAATCTGGCCATTGAAGTGAACAAGTCGCTCACGCAATCAAACGACTTGGTCGTCGCCAATGGCGGTGCGACCAAGGTCGGCCCGGGCACGCTCACGGTGGCCAATCTCGGCCCGACGCTGCAAGTGGGCGACAAGTTCACCTTGTTCAGCCAGCCGGTGGCCAATGGTTCGGCGTTCACGGTCAGTGGCGGCAGCGCCACTTGGATCAACAATCTGGAAGTGGATGGCAGCATCACGGTAGCCACGGTGACGGCTCCGCCCACGTTGAACTTCACTCCGGTCGGCAACAGTCTCCAGTTCTCTTGGACGGGCAGTGGTTACAAACTCCAGGCCCAGACCAACACGCTTAGCGTGGGCATCAGCGGCAACTGGGGTGATTACCCCGGCGGCGGCTCGAGCCCGGTGACCGTGCCGGTGGACGTGACTAAAGGCGCGGTATTCTTCCGGCTCGCGCCCACACCCTGAGGATTGACCTGACTGCGCAGTGCGAGGGGCATGACCAAGCCGGTCGCCCCTCGCGCTAGCGCCGCACGCAAACCGAAACGGAGTCAATGCCATGAAAGCACCCAGCCCTAAATCCTCCGGGTTCACGTTGATCGAGTTGCTCGTGGTCATCGCCATCATTGCCATTCTAGCTGCCATGTTGTTGCCCGCGTTGGCCAAGGCAAAATTTAAGGCCAAGGTGGTCAATTGCACTTCCAATTACAAACAGTGGGGCGTGATGATGAATATGTATGCCGGCGACTTTCAGGACGCGCTGCCGGGAACGGGGATGATGGCAACCAGTGGCGAGGGAAATCCGTGGGATATCGGGCCCCAATTTGTGCCCACCATGGGGGGCTATGGTTTGACCGCCGGGATGTGGTTTTGTCCGGCCCGGCCGGAAGAATCCACCGCGGCGATCGCGATCAATGGCAACCTGCCCATCACGACCTTGACCGATGTGACCAATTACATGAGCAAACTGGTCGGAGCGGGTGGGTTGTATGTCATGAATCACAACTTGTGGGTATCCCGGGGAAGCGTGACGGTGGGGATTTCAGTCATGGAGTATCCCGATACCCAAAAGATTGTGGCCAATACCGACCTCAAAACGTACGGATTTCCAAAGAAAACCACGGACAAGGCCAGCACTCAAGTTCCCTACATCAGTGACACCTGTTTTTCCGGTTATGGCTCCACCATCGGTGCCAGCGTGAATAACATCAATTTAACTGGCGCCGATAACACGACCAATTTGAAGCTCGCCAAAAAATACTCCGGCCACGTCTCCAGCGGCATATTGAATTCGGTCAATGCAGCCTATGCCGATGGCCACGTGGAGAGCCGCAACCGGCAAAAAATTCAATGTGTGTGGTTAAGCTCCACCTCCGGTTGGTTTTATTAATGCCCCAAAATCATTGTCTCTCGAAATGAAATCCAGAACTTCATCTGCCCCTGCCTTCACGCTGATCGAACTGCTCGTGGTCATCGCCATCATCGCCATCTTGGCGGCGATGCTATTGCCAGCCTTGGCCAAGGCTAAGGAAAAGGCCAAGCGTATCCAATGCCTCAATAACCTGCGGCAGATCGGCGTCGGGATGGCGGTTTATGCCGTGGATAATGATGACAAAGTGTTACCGGTACGGCTCGATGTGCTCAATACCTTGACCGATCCCGGGGCGACGGCGGCGAAAGGCGTGGGCTTGGTAGTGCAGTCGAATTCATCCGGGATCTGGAACTGCCCCAATCGCGGGAGAATTGATCCCGGAATGCCGATTCAGGAGGGGACCGCAGACCCAGCCCCCAACAACACCCAATGGGTCATCGGCTACAACTACATGGGTGGCTTGACCAGTTGGGTGACTCCGGCCGGGGACGCTTTCAGTCCTACAGCCCGGTCAAGTTATCCATGGCGAAACCGCATTGGGTGCTGGCGGCGGATGCCTTGATCAAGCTGGGCGGCGTTTGGGCCGGCGACTCGGCGGCGGCCAAAGCTTCCAATCGCTACTTCATCTACGCCGATAGCCCGCCGCACAAAAAGGGATCTGGTCCGGATGGCGGCAATCAAGTCTTCTCCGATGGCTCGGCAGCGTGGCGGAAGTTTGATTCATGGTATCGCTTCGCGACCCGGGCGGGGGCTTTTGGCACGACGGATACTTACTGGTCGCAGGAAACAACGGGCTTTGAACAGGCTTTGATGATCCGGCTCTCCACTCTGAAATGACCGGGTGGTTGAAAATTTATTAAGCGCAAAACTTCGGTAGCGGTTGGGATTTTTTCGGCGAGTTCCCGGCCAAAAAAGGAATGGCTGGCGTTGTCAACTTGCATTGCCGTCATCACGCCGGGAACGCCCCATGACACTTATGAAATCGTATCCATCACAGCGTGCGGTCATCCTTGGACTCATTGCGCTTGCGATTGTGCCCTGTCTTCGCGCGGATTATCCCATTGCCTCGCATCGGTATCTGGCCGATCCCTCGTCACTTGTTACCAAGGACCGGGTTTACATCTATTGCTCGAATGACGACGAGAGTCCCGTGGGTGGCGGCTACAACATCCCCAATGTCATCTGCGTTTCCAGCAGTGACATGAAGAACTGGACGGATCACGGCTCGGTGTTTCGCGCGGCGGACAGTACGACGTGGGCGAAGAAGACTTGGGCTCCGGCAGCCATCGAGCGCGATGGGAAGTTCTTCCTCTACTTCGGCAACGGCGGCGCCAACATCGGCGTGGCCACCGCGCCGAGTCCGATTGGTCCCTTCACCGATCCGCTGGGCAAGGCACTGATCACGCATGGCACTCCCGGCGTGCAACCGGCGCAGAACATGTGGCTTTTCGATCCGGGCGCGTTCATTGACGATGACGGTCAGGCCTATCTTTACTTCGGCGGCAATGGCGATGGCAACGTCCGCATCGCCAGGCTGAATCGCGACATGATCAGCCTCGAGGGCGAAGTCATGAAAATGACCGCGCCGAATTTCTTCGAGGCGGCTTGGGTGCACAAGCGCAAGGGCATTTACTACTTCTCCTATTCCACCACTCCCAAGGCGCACATGCGTTTCGATTACCTGACCAGCGATAATCCAACGAATGGCTTCACCTACCGCGGAGTCATCTCGGACCAGCCGCCGCTCAATAACAACAACCATCATGCGGCCAATTTTGAATTTAAAGGCAAGTGGTATCACGTCTATCACAACCGCATCGTCGCTAGGCAGGCGGGCCTTCCCACCGGCTTCCGTCGCAATCTCGCTATCGAAGAGTTCAGCTACAATGATGACGGCACAATCAAGAAGGTGATTTATACCACCAACGGGGTTGCGCAACTCGGGCCGCTTGATCCTTACACGCGCGTGGAGGGCGAAACTTTCAACGCGCAGCGTGGCGTGGAAACTGAGCCCTGCGGCGAAGGCGGGATGAACCTTGCCTACCTTGACAACGGTGATTGGGTAAAAGTCGCAGGCGTGGATTTTGGCCCCAAGGGCGCAAAGAAATTTTCCGCCTGCGTCGCCAGTGCGGAACAAGGCGGCAACATCGAACTGCGTATTGGCAGTCTGGACGGAAAACTCATCGGTACCTGCAAGGTCGGGAACACCGGCGGTTGGCAGCGGTGGGCGGATGCTTCTTGCGACATCACCGACGCCATCGGCGGGCAGGACCTGTATCTGAAGTTCACCGGCAGCGAAAAGCCGTTGCTGAATCTAAACCATTGGAAGTTTGAACCTGCCGATCGTTCGGCCTTGAGCCGCTTATGACCCGGCAACGGTCAATGTGATTGATCGGCTCATAAAACCACGCCGAGTCATCAAAATAGCCATCCCGATTTTCGAGCATGAAAGCGATGTGGGTTGTTGTCCTGGCCGCCCTGCCGGAGTTGCTGCAGGCGGCTGCGGTGCCGGTTGAAGCTGAAACCGGCACGCCGGGTGCGGATTGGGCGGTCAGCAACAGCGTCACTCCGGCCTATGTTGCCAGCACCACCACCGGCGCGGGGGGCAATCCCGGCAGCGCGGCGCGGGTGATCAGCTACAACGTGACATTTCCAACGGCGGGCACGTACAATTTGTATGTGCGGCTACAGGTTGGCGGCGGTGGATTCAATGACGACAGCCTGTTTTACGGCAATGGATTTGGAGCGAAGTCGGCCACAACGGATAACGACTGGCAACTGATCAACGGTCTGGCTTCCGGCGGATCAACGGCCACCAATGAGGTGGTCGCTGGGATTGGCGCTGCAGGCACTCAGATTTGGAAATGGGTGAACCTGTCTGAATTTAGTCCGAGTGGCAGCGGCTCTGAGCCAGCCATTACTTTCACCGTGCCGGTGGGCAATCTGACGCAGACATTCCAGATCGGGGCGCGCGAAGATGGATTGCTGTTGGACAAGTTTGTGTTCGGCAGCGTCAGTAATACTTTCACCGTGTTCGATCTCGATAACAACACGGGAGGAACGCCCCCGCCAACCGCCGCGCTCACGAATACTTTTGTGGGGCCGGATGGCAACACCTTGCACCGCTTCAATCCATTGAGCAATGGGCTCAATCTGGACGGTGCAAATCCCACCACTGGTCTGGCTTGGTCCGGCAGTTTGCTGTTTGGCACGACGCTGAATGGTGGGGCGCAAGGTCTAGGTACGGCGTTTTATCTGAACGCGGACGGCTCGAACTTCGTCGCGTTCCGTTCGTTTGCGGTCGCGCCGGATGCGAACAATCCGTCGGGAGAATTCTTCCTTTCGGGAAATCAATTCTTCGGCACGAGTCTCAGTGGCGGCAATAATGGTGCGGGCACGGTTTTCGCGATTCAAACCAACGGCAACATTTCCGTGCTGCGACATTTTTTCGTTGTCGCTGCCGATACAGCGACGAACTCGGGGGGCGCAAGTCCGGCGGCGGCGCTCACGTTGGCGGGTGGCACGTTGTATGGCATCGCGACGGCCGGCGGCGCGAATGGGAACGGAACGATTTTTGCCCTCACCACGAACGGTGTGACCTTCTCGGTCTTGCATGACTTCAGTCTGCTGGATGCTCACGCTGGTGCGAACGCTGCCGGGGCCACGCCGTGGGGCGGTTTGCTGCTGCGCGGCGACCGGCTTTACGGCACTGCATCCGCGGGCGGGGGCGGCGGTAATGGCGTTATCTTCTCCATCCGGACGAACGGAGCAGACTTCACCGCGCTCTATAACTTCACTCCGACGGCGCCGTTGACCGGCACGAACATTGATGGTGCGATTCCTTACGGCGGGCTGGTGGAAACCAATGGCACACTTTACGGCACGACCTTCGCGGGTGGTGCTGGCGGCTGCGGCCCATTTTTTCGCTCCAGACCAACGGCCTCGGTTTTACCGTGCGACATCATTTCAGCACCGCGGATTTGATTACGCGCACCAATACAGATGGTGCTGCGCCGAGCGCGGGATTGATTCTTTCCAGCAATGTTCTCTACGGCACCGCGTCGGCTGGAGGAATGGGAGCGGCGGGAACAGTGTTCGCCTTCGATCTGGAGCATGCGCAGTTCACCACGCTGCACAATTTCGCCGCGCTGGCAGGCAATGGGACGAATGCTGACGGCGCGTTTCCCGTCGCGCCCGTGTTGCGTTTGGGAGATGCGTTGTATGGCACCACCTTCAGTGGCGGTCCCGGTGGCGTGGGTGTGGTCTTCCGTACGCCATTGCCGCCGTCGCCCGCGCGAATCACCAACATCGTTCTTAATGCCAACGGAACGGTGACACTTAATTTCCTCGGTGCGTCCCACACGACCAATGTGATTCAGGCGACGCTCAATTTAGCGGCTCCCGTTGCGTGGCAGAACATTTCCACCAACATCGCCGACGCCAACGGCATGTGGCAATTCACCGATGCAGTCAATCATTCAACCCGCTACTATCGTTCGTATGCACACTAAATCCCGGTTTTTGTTGCTCGCGTTGCTGACGGTTTTGCTGCCGACGCTTCGGGCTGCTGATGGGCATTGGGTCACCACGTGGGGCTGCGCGCCGCAATTGACCGAGCCCGGCAACCTGCCGCCCGTGCCAATGGCCAACAGCACGCTGCGACAATTCATCCGCACCAGTATCAGCGGGAAGCTGGTGCGGGTGCGCTTCTCGAATGCGTACGGCACCAACGCGGTGAACATCAATGCCGCGCGCCTTGCGCTCGCCCCCACCAACGCCAGCGCGGGCAACGGCGATATTTATCCGACCACGGATACGGGGCTGACCTTTCGTGGCGCGCCAGCTGTGGTGATTCCGCGTGGAGAGGTTGTTTATTCCGATCCCGTCAAATTCGATCTCCCCGCGCTCACTAACGTCGCCATCAGCATTTTCTTCGGTGATCTTTCCGCCACCACTATCAACGGCCATCCCGGTTCCCGCACGACATCCTTCATCGTGGCCAGCAACGCGGTTTCAGTGGCGAACATGCCAACGGCAAGCAAGACCAAGCATTGGTATATCATTACGGGATTGGAAGTGCTGGGTGATGATGGCAGCAAAACGGTCGCGGTGCTCGGCGATTCGCTTACCGATGGGCGCGGTTCGACTGACGATGGCAACAACCGCTGGCCAGACGTGCTGGCGCAACGCTTGATCACAAATGCCCCAACAGTCAGTGTGGGCGTGGTGAACATGGGCATCGGCGGCAACGCCATCTTTGGCGGACTGGGACCAGCGGCGGTGAATCGTTTTGATCGTGATGTGCTCGGGCAGGCGGGAGTGCGTTACTTCATCTTGTTTGAAGGCGTCAATGACATTGGCAGCGGAAGCAGCAGCATGACCACGGCGACAAACCTGGTGAATGCCTACGCGCAAATGGCCACCAAAGCCAAAGCACGCGGCATTCGCGCTGTACGGCGCGACGATCACGCCGTTTGGCGGCAGCGGCTACTACAGCACGGTGCATGAGCAGGAGCGACAATTCGTGAACGCGTGGATTCGCACCAACACAATCTTTGATGGTGTGATTGATTTCGACGCGGCGGTGCGTGATCCCGTGACGCTGACGAATTTCCAAGCCACTTTCTATCCGGGGGTGAATGCGAACGATTGGTTGCATTTGAATCCGATTGGCTACAAAGCCATGGCCGACGCGATTGATTTAAATCTGTTCATTCCATAAAAGAATGCGACCGACGCAAAGACGTCGGTCGCGGTCGAGGAGCAGATTGTTCAGACGCGGATTATAGCACCGGAATGATTTCGATGCCGTTGATCTGCGGATTCTCGATCTGCGGTGTGAATTTGATGGTGAGTTCTCCGTCAGCAATCTCCACCGGCACGGTTTCGACATAAGCGCGGGCGCCACCACCGGATTTCGCCCAGACATCAAAATCTTTGAAGGATTTGCCTTCGACATCGAAGGAGAACACGCGTTCACCCGCGCCGTTGATGCCTTCGTAAGTTTCGCAGAAATGGAGTTTCACCTGGTACTTGCCGTTGGGCAGTTTTTGAGTGAAGCCGTCCATGGCGTAATGTTCCGAGCGGTAGAGTTCTGGTTGCTGGGTGTTGGCAATCTGAATATCAGGGCGTTCGATCACATCGCCGCCACTGAATCCATTATCGCTCTGCCAAGTCACGCCGCTGGCATCCTGGATTGCGCCCGCTCCGGCATTGATGCGCAGGGTGGGGCGGAGTGGTTTGCTCAGAGCGACAGGCGCAGCCGCGACCACTGGGAGCGCAGTGGCTGCGAGGGCTGCAGATTGTTTGGATGAATCTTTGCAGCAGGTTTGGCAACCGCTGACGAGGGTCAAAGCCCCGGCGGTAATCGGGAGAAGGAAGAGTCGTTGTTTCATTTAAATTATCGAAATGATGATTTACGGAAGATATATCGCAAATTTCCGTTGCGGCTAGCCATACGACATTTGACGGATGATGGCTGGGGAAATCAGGCTGGGAGCTGCTTGGCCGCGTTGATCGGGTTGGTGCGAAGATATTTGGCTGCCGCTTCGGTGCGGCAATGGACGTGCAGCTTCTCGTAGATGTGCATCAGGTGGGTGCGGACGGTGGCAGTGCTGATGGAGAGGCGGGAGGCAATCTTGGGACAACCCTCGGCGACGAGGGCGAGGATTTCCATTTCGCGGCTGGAGAGTTGATCTGTGCCGTCAGCGGCGGAGACAGTCGGAGTGTCGGAAGGAACGCACCACCATGCGAGCGATCTCGCTGGTCATCGGCGCGCCGCCGGAACGCACTTCGGCGATGGCTTCCAAGATTTCGGATTCATCCGCGCGTTTCAGAACGTAGCCGCAGGCGCCGGCTTTGAGCGCCTGAAAGATCATTTTGATGTCCTTGTAAACGGTCAACATGATGACTTGCAGATCAGGCATCTTTTCGCGCAGGCGCGCCGTGCAGGCGATGCCGGATTCGCCGGGCAGGTGAATGTCCATGAGCGCGACGTTGGGGCGATGCTTGGGCAGCTCCACGATTGCTTCTTCTGCGGAGGCGCAGGCGCAGACGCATTGGTAGCCACGGGTGCTGCCGATGAGTTCGGTGAGATATTTGCGCAACGTGGCGTTGTCTTCGACGATGGCGACTTTGGTCATTAAATCTGGTCCCGTATGCTGTGCTAATTGTGCTGCCATGGCATTTTATACGACTGGGCGTGGTTCGACCACTCAATCATCTGTCACTTTAACCAACTTCGCGACAGGTGGAATCCGACAAACGTCGTATTTAGTGTTTGGCTACCAGGGTGGGAACAGCCTCGGCGATGGTGAAGGGCAGGCGGATTTGGATGAGGGTGCCGCCGGTGGGGCGGGGGGCAATGGTGCATTGACCGCCCAGCTTATTCAGTCGAGAGGATAGGTTCTTCAGACCATGGCCGCCACTGTGCGCGCCCGCTTCGATGCCCTTGCCATTGTCGGCGATGTCAATTTCCAGCCTGCCATCCACGACGGCGA
The DNA here is from genome assembly GCA_049840435.1 of Verrucomicrobiota bacterium. Lineage (GTDB taxonomy): Bacteria > Verrucomicrobiota > Verrucomicrobiia > Limisphaerales > JADLHS01 > JADLHS01. The sequence goes on from JASGKY010000043.1 coordinate 104,157, forward strand.
GTCGAAATTCCAGTTCTGTGGCTTCAGCGTGGCGAACGATGTTGTTCAATGCTTCCTTTACGACCATCAGCAAGTCGTGTCGCACGCGACCTTCAAGCGTAATGGATGGAAGTGAAACCGGCACTTTGAAGCGGCAGGCAATCTGGGTGTGCGAAAAGAAATCGTTGGTGTAGCCGGTGAGATAGTCGGCGAATGATTGCAGAGAATTGTCTTCTGGATCAACGGCCCAAACAATGACGTCCAGTGCTGCGATGAGACTGCGGGCGCGGGTGCTGATGGATTGGAATAATCCGGACTGATTGGTGTTGCCAGCGTGCGGAAGCTGGCCGGTGCTGGCCAGCACGCTGATTTCCGTCAGGCTTGCACCGAGATCATCATGCAAATCCCGGGCGATGCGGGAGCGTTCGCTTTCGAGCGCGGCCTGACGTTCGAGGCGCTCGCGTTCACGGATTTCGTGCTGGAGTTGGTTTGTGCGGTATTCCACCAGCCGCCGCAACTGCGTATTCCACACGACGGTGAAAATCAAGATGACCAGCAACACCGTCAGTACGACCAACAGCCGGGGCAACGTCCACCAGGAAGGTTGTGATAGGACGGCGATGTCCGTCAGCGAGTTTAGCAGTAGTTCAAAGGATTCATTATCCACGCCCGGACTTTGGCTTTGATTGCGTCCGACATAGACTCCTTCCAAGGCGAGCCGGCTTCCGGGACGCAGCGGTAGAGGGGTGGAATTCCCGGCTGCCAGTCGCGCCAGAAATAATCGCGCGCCAGCTTGCATTTCCAAAACCGGGCCACCTTCTTCGGTGTGCCAGCCGAGGAGTTTTCCCTCCACGTGCACGCGGGTGGAGTTCAGGTTTAGTTGTGCCGGTGCGGATTCCGTTAGTATTTTGGGCGCGGGCAATGGTGCTGTTCCGCTGCGTTTGAGCAGGGCTTCACGTAATACCAATTCGGTCCGACCGAGGTCGGGATAGCCGACAACGTCTACCAAGTCGCCGGGCTGCACTTCGGGTTTCCCCATCGGGAGGAGCCGCAAGCCCGCATCGTCCGCCTGCAGGAATAGTTTGTTGGCGTCTGTGTAAATGATTTGCCCGCGAACTTTCACCGGGCGAAAGGCCGAGGCTTGGGCGTCGAATAGCAAAAGTTCCCGCGGTGTCCGTAAAACGGCATCGAAAGGATCAGCAGGGGCGGGCGCGGCCATGCTAATGGCAGGATTGCGGAGTTTCACTTGTCCGACGCTGACTTCGCGCGTGGTCGCATTCCAGACGGCATATAGCACGCCACGAATGCGGACGACTGATTTTTGAAAAGGCTTCAGTTCGGTTTCAAACAATCCTTCCAATTCCACCTGCAATCGGCCTTCGGGTAAATGCAGCGTGATGGTATTGCTGCGCACGTCTGTGACCAGGCCCGTGAGTTCCGCCCATTGCACATCCCGGCTGCCGTTGAGCAACTCTGGCCAGGAGGGAGTGACGGGGACGGGCAAAAAACCTTCCCCCAAACGAGTCATCTGATCCGCCACGATGATGGGGGCAAAATCCCCCGCGCTGCTGACGCCTTCGAGCTCCCACAATTCACCGAAAGCCGGAGCGGCGTTGGATACGGCATTGAAGCGGACAAAGATGCCGCGGGTGTCGTCCTGAAATGACATCCAGCGTTCCTGGCTGGTGTTGACTCCGCCGGTTACTGTGCCGCGGATGCGGACTGGCAGCGCCTTCCGAGCTTCGTCAATCGCTAAGCCTTGCACTTGTGCTACGGAAGTCAGCGGAAGGGTTGGTTTACCGCCTTTCAGAGCGGGTTCAAGCACCACCAGGTTGGTGATGCTGGCGACAGCAAGTCTTCCCAAAATCAAGGATTGGTCAGCGGCGGTGACGGCGCGTCCGACCCCGGAAATCCTGATCCGGGAATTTTGCAGCGAAGCTAAGTCTAATCCCCCCGCGTCCGCGAGGTTGACCGTGATACTGTGTCGGTCAGTGCCGAGATAAAATCGTGTGCCGATACCGTTGTGCATCACAAAACTGACCCGACCTTCCACCGTGATCCAACGTCGTTCCGTCACGCTGTGAAAGCGCGTCAATAGTTCGCATGGTGGGGGACTGGGCGGTGTGATTTGTCCTAAATTTGCCATGGCGATATCAGGGGGGCCGAAAAACAGCAACCCCCCGTCATCGGACCAGATGGTAAACTGATAGTGCCCGTCCCGGGGGACCTGCAAATAACCCGAGTAACGAATGCCCACGCGTTCCTCGCGGGCGCGGGCATTCAGGTCGAAATTGGTCACTATGCCGGTCGTTTTGGGCGGGAGTAGATCAAAATCAGGCATCATTTCCCATGAGCCTTCGTAGGATTCAAATTGGAGTCCTGGGGCAAATTGGGGCGGACCGGATTCGGAAGCCACGGCGTGCCAGAGGTTGCTGGAGGGAATGCTGCTGGAGGGTGCGCCCGGAGCTGCCATCAATACGTCCAGTCCGAAATAGCGCCAATAGTTGAACCATTCCACTCGGATGGGAATCATTCCGGCGCGCAAAGCGATCACGTTTGTTTTACCGACCCAAGGATGCAGCCCGTCGTTCATCACCACGGGCGGGATGGAGAGTTGCACGCCGGTTTCCCGGCGGCGTAAAAAGCAGGAGGGTTGTTGAATTCGGAGGCGTTCGCCGGGTTGGAAACTACGGGGCAGCGCGCCGAGTTGGAGAAGTTCGGTGCCGCTGGCGTCCTGCACAATCAATACGCCCAGCTGCGGGCGGCTGGCGGCGCAGATGGTAACTTCCAGATCGATGTCGCCAATTGTTTGCTGATTGTTCGCCGCCGCGAGGGTCAGTTCGTGCAGATTGGTAATGACGCGCGGAGTTTCGGTTGCTGCAAAACCAGTCAACAGCGCAGTCATGGCTGTCACCGAAGCGCCCAAGAACAACCGCAGGAGGAGCAGGGGTGGCTGGCTGCGTGGCATGGTTGCAGTTTAATTCGGCGTTATATTGCTAAGCAAGTTTCGGTGTGTCCGCGGAGCGAACCTTCAGACAGGTTTACAGAAGCAGCCGGTGTCGTCATACGACATATGTCGTATATCCGCCGAAGTCCATTTTGCGCCACAATTGGCGGTGTGCATAACCTCTCGTCTTATATCCGGAGGCTTGGCCCGACGCTACGCGTGTATTCCCGTGGTGAGAACTGAAATTCAGATTCAATGTCCGTTCGCCCTTCCAAAAAAAGTTCCCGTTCCAGTCGGAGCATGGTCTATTCATCAGAACGGCAGGATCGATCTGCGCGGAGTCAACTGACTTGTGTTGCCGCGGGCGCGACTTCTCGAACCGCGCGCGACATTAATCGGCAGGTTGTTTTGAATTTAATTCGGAAACATCAGCCGATCTCACGTGCTGATCTTGCCCGCCGCTCCCAATTGCAGCGGAGCACGGTATCCTTGATCACCGAGCAACTGATTGCGGAGCAACTGGTCACTGAAGGCGCCCAAGGGAATCTGCCGCGTGGCCGGAAGCCTACGTTTCTGCATCTGAACAGTTCGCGCATTGTAGTGATCGGCGTGGCGATTTCTCCGGGCGAGACCACTCTGGTGGTTGCAGACCTGGCTTTTAATTTTCTGATTCGCGATTCGATGCAAATGCGTGGTGAGGCTCACCAGTTTGTTGCCGAGTTGAGCCAACGGATACGGTCTATCAAGGCGGCGGCTCCGCAGCTTACTTTTGCCGGAGTCGGCATAACCCTGCCTGGGCGGGTTGATCCGGCGTCGGGTCAGGTCGTGTTTGCGCCCAGCCTGCCGTGGTCGTTGTCGGACTTAAAAGTGTCTCTGGCCGAAGCGGTCGGGATTCCAGTGGAGATTGAAAACTCCGCTAACGCCTGCGTGCTTGCGGAGCTTTGGAGTGGGCGTTATCCCGAGACGGTGCAAAATATGATCGCCGTCGTTGTGGCGGACGGCGTGGAGGTCGGGATGTTGATGGATGGTCAGTTAGTGCGTGGAGCTGGTGGCCTAGCAGGCGAGTTTGGCCACGTGACGGTCCAAGAACATGGTCCGGCCTGTCGTTGTGGTAACCGCGGGTGTCTGGCCGTCTGCGGATCGAATGCGGCTGCCGTTCGCGTGTATGCGGAACAGACGCCGGCCGCTGCCGCGATCAGCTTTGCGGCGATTCGCAAACAGGCGGATCGTGGTGAGCGGGCGGCCGTGCAGGCGTTGCAGCGCATGGCGCAGTGCCTCGGGCGCGGGATTGTCATGTTGGTCGCCGGATTGTCTCCCGACGTGATTTTGCTGGCAGGCGAGTTGACCGATAGTTGGAGGCTGATCGGCCCCGTCATTGATCAAGTCCTGGCGCAGCAGTTGCCGGCGGGATTTCGGAACCCGGGTGGTGCCCGTGGCCGTTGAATCGCACTTGCCCCTCCGGGGCGCAGTGGTGCTGATCTTGCAGAAACGCTTTGGCCTGCCAAGAGTCTTATGATGCTGACATCACCCACGACAGTTCCTACCCCGCGGAGATCTTCGGCGCTCACTTGGTGTGAGTTTCCGCCGCAAAACGGCCTGGGGGGGAATGACGCAGGCGGGTTGTCGGAACGGGAATCCGTCTGGACAATCCGATTTAAAACATCTGGCAGTGAGCAGGTCTCCGCCGCCGACCGGCTCGCAGTCTGCATCAATTACATGTTGGCGCATCTTGACCAGCCGGTCAGGATTGCAACTCTGAGTGCCATGGCGGGGCTGTCTGAATCCAGGTTTTACGAGCTGTTCAAGCGGGCGACCGGTAACACTCCTTTGAATTGGCTCATTCACACGAGAATGCAGTGTGCCGGGAAAATGTTGCAACGACCGAATTTGCGCATCAAAGAAATTGCGGTCCGGGTTGGCTATGATGACCAGTTCTATTTTTCTCGCCTCTTCAAGGCGGTGCATGGCCTCGCGCCCAGCAAATACCGCGCACAATGGATGATTGATCCACGGTGAGGGATTCAGGGCCGGGCACAACGCCGCCGCACGCAATTTGCCGGCAAGGAGTACCTTCGTCGGAACGGGAATGTTTCCCTTACGCTCCATCGCGGCAGAAATCAGCAGGTTGTTTCTAGGAAGTGTGGCGCAGTGATGTGGCGTCTGCTATGTCTGGAAATAGAATGACGCGCTGGATTGTTATCTCCCTGCTGATGGTGCTGGCTGGCGGCTCAAGCTTGGGTGCGGAATCAGGTGTTGAGGTGCTGCAGCGCTTCGAGTTGCCGCCGACCAGCCTGCGGAGTTTGGGGCGGCAACCCTGCAATGAAAACGATTTCGCCCGGGCACGAACCAACGGACTTAAATACGACGACTTGCCATCGCTCGGTTCGGGATTGGCGTGTCTCGGTGAGAATGAATTCGTGGGCATTTCCGATCGCGGGCCAAATGGTGAAGTAGGCAAACGCCGCACATTTCCCCTGCCGAAGTTTGCGCCGTATCTCACGCGCTTCAAACTCAACGCCGGCAAGATCGAAATCGTAAACTCCGTTGTGCTTACGGATACCAAGGGCAAGCCATTGACCGGATTAAGCAATCAGCAACCAGAGGAACGTTTGTTTGAAACGGCCGACGCGTCCATGCCGCTGCCATATGATCCCAGCGGCATTGATCCCGAAGCAGTGCGCGTGTTTCCCGACGGCAAGTATCTTTTGTCGGAAGAATATGGTCCGTCGGTACTGGTGGTGAATACAAATGGCCAGGTGCTGATACGTTACGTGCCGGGAAACAAGTTTCGCCCGGGCGCGATGGATTCGATGTATCCGGTGAAAGCCGTTTTGCCGCCCGTGCTGTCGCTACGCCGGACGAATCGCGGCTTCGAGGCGTTGGCATTGTCACCTGACGGCAGGACGGCTTATGCGGTGTTGCAAAGCCCGCTCGTGGACGAGAGGGTGTTTGAGTCAGCACAGGTTTCACGGGTCATTCGGCTGGACTTGAGCGACCCGTTGAATGCGCGTGTGACGGGCCATTTTCTGCTGCCGTTGAGCCGGGCAACAGATTACTCCGATAAACTGAAGCAGCCCGCCGTGAAGTTGAACGATGCCGAATGGCTTGCACCAGACAAATTGTTGGTTTTGGAACAAGCTGGAGAAGTCGCGCGGTTGCTCGTGGCAGATTTCAGCGACGCGGGAGATTTGAAGAATGCGCCCTTGGAAAATTCCACCGTCCCCGAAGCGGCGGGCGATGATTTCACAAAGCTGCCAGTCAAGCCGGCTGTGGTAGAAGTGTGGGCGACTATATCTGGCCTGACCAAAGAGCCGACCAAATTGGAAGGGCTGGCAGTCATTTCACCGACGCAGATCGCGCTCGCCAATGACAACGACTTTGGCTTGGGCGAAGGCGCAGCGCCTCCACCTTCATCTGTTTGGCTGCTGCGTCTGTCTCGTCCGTTGCCGCTTGTCCGATGATTGATGTTCCGTGACGCGGCTTGTCACGGACTTGTCACAATCCCTTCGCGGTTTCGTCACACGACTGGGCAACCCTCTGCGCGTCATCCATCGGATGACAGTTGCCCGGTGATACCCATTATGTTGCGACGCAGTTGTGTTCTTCTCGCCCTCGGTCTGGCAGCGGTTGCCGCGCCGGCCCAGCTTGCCATCACTGAGACGATGTCCAGTGCCTCAACCAATCTGGGGGTGGCAACGGTTGAACAAGGGCCGGATTACTGGGAGCTTTCCAACTTCGGCAGCAGTCCTATTGATCTGAGCGGTTATCGTTTTAATGATGCTGATGCGACACTTGGTGGCGATGCGAATTCCACCACGCTGCAAGGCATCACCATTGCGCCGGGCGAGTCCATTATCCTCGTGCAATCGGGCACAACCGTGGTGACGGACCGCGACAGCTTCATTGCCTGGTGGGGTGCAACGAATGTGCCGGAGAATTTGCAGGTGCTGTTTTATTCTGGCAACGGTCAGTCCAGCAGCGGCGACAGCATTGTGTTGTGGGATGCGACCGCGACCGGTGACGCGGAGTACGTGGATCGGGCGGACTTTGGTGAAGCGGTGCGGGGGCGGTCCTTTACGTATGACACCAACGGCCTTCATGCCGTTCTGAGCGAGAACGGCCTGCGGAAGGCGTTCAAGGCGGTGACGTCAGACGACGAAGGTTCGCCCGGCACGAACAACGGTCCGGTGGCGCTTATCCTCACGCAGCAACCGACGCCAGCAAGTTTTACCACGCCCGCTTCGTTCAATGCTACTTACACCGCGGCGGCCAAAGGTTTGCCGCGCCCCCATTATCAATGGCGTTTGAACGGCGTGCCAATCTCCGGAGCGACGTATCCAAGCCTGTCGCTGACGAATCTGCAACTCGCGGATGCGGGTAATTACACGGTGGTGGTCACAAATGGCCTGCAAGCGGTGACCAGTTCTGTGGCGGTATTGAACATCACGACGACGCCTGTGCCGCCAAGTTTTCTTACGACACCGGCGAGCGCCATTGCATTTGAAGGCCAGCTCGTGCAACTGGGGGCGACGGCCAGCGGAAGTCCGACCCCGACGTATCAATGGCAATTCAACGGAACAAATCTCGTCGGGGAAACCAGTGCGACGCTGACGCTGTCCGGGGTGCAATCAAATCAAGCCGGGGTTTACACCGTCGTGGCGTCCAGTGCGGCAGGAACGAATGCCGCCTCCGCCACCTTGGGTGTTACCGCCAAACCGCGTTTACTCATCACGGAAGTCCACTCGACCGGCAGCACACCCAATGCGGACTGGTGGGAGCTGACCAGTTTCGAGAACTATCCCATCAATCTCAAGGGCTGGCGTTTCGATGATAGCAGTCATTCGCTTGCTCCGAACAACGCGCTGACCAACACCGCCGACGTGATCATTCATCCGGGTGAATCCATCGTGTTTGTAGAGGGTTTCACGCCTGCGCAGTTCCGTGGTTGGTGGCCGACGATGGCGATAGAGACGCAAATCGTTCGGTATTCCGGCGGCGGCATCGGACTCAGTTCTGCGGCGGATGAAATCAATCTGTGGAATGCGGTGACAGTGCCGGGCAACGAGCTTACCGAACGAATTTCGTGGTATGCGTTTGCAAGCGCTCCGCTTTACACCGGGTTTGTCTATGACCCGGAGAATCTTCCGCTCGGCAACACCATCAGCGTGCTGACGACGAACACGACGCTCGGACTCGCAGCCAATGGCATGTTGACGGCGACGAATGGTGCGGTCGGTTCGCCAGGCCGCGTGGTCGCGCCGGTGTTTGCGACCAACAGCATCAACGGCAGCGTCAGCGTGGTGGCGTGGAATACATTTAATTCTCGCCAATACGTTGTGCAGGTGACGACCAATCTGGTGACGTTAAATTGGATTACGATTTCCAATGTTGCCGCGAGCGCGAGTACTGAAGTCATGGGCGAGCCGGTGCGGCCTGGGGAGCGATATTATCGCGTCGCAACGGTCATTCCGCTGATTTCTCAATGAATCCTAGATTGCAAACGAAACGCGCTTTTACGTTGATCGAACTGTTGGTGGTCATCGCCATCATCGCGATCCTGGCCTCGATGTTGTTGCCGGCGTTGAGTCGCGCAAAGGTTTCGGCGCAGCGCACGGCCTGTATGAACAAGCTGAAGCAGTGGGGGCTCGCGCTCACGCTGTATTACGATGAGAATAATGATTTTCTCCCGCGGGAATCTGAGACGGCTGGCGCGTCTTTGATGAATTGGGCGCAGGTGGTTGCGCCAACCGGCAGCGATGTCTGGTATAACGCGTTGCCTCGTCAGATCAAGCTGCGCGGCGCGGCGGATTATCTCACGGACAAGAATGCGTTCTATGCGCGTGACAGTCTGTTGCACTGCCCGAACGCGATGTTCGCGAACAACGTCGCGTTGGACGGCTTTGTTTATTTCTCGCTTGCGATGAACTCGAAGTTAATTGATGGCGTCGCCCCGACGATCAAGGCCACGGCCATTCAAAAGCCTACGCAGACGGTGATGTTTCAAGAAAGCAGGTTGAAAGGTGAAGCGAAGGTAGATGTCGCGCAGACGGACAGTGATCTCGGTCAGCCGGCCAGTTATGCGAATCGTTTTGCCGCCCGACATGGCGGGGTGGGGAATTTAGTATTCGTGGATGGCCACGCTGAGACGCTTAAGGGGATGAAAGTAGTGGAGACCGCGGCAGGCAGTCCAAACAAGGGCAAAGCCATCCTGCCGCAAGCGCAGATTGTCTGGACTGTCGATCCGAATGGTAACCCAAACAACTGAATAATCCCGGATCGGTCACGAGAAAGTCACCCACCTGCCACAATAATGAAATTTGCAACAGCCAGACTGTTGCGCACCGTAAACCTAATCCAGCTCAAACGACGTAATCCATGAAGATGCACAAACAACTACTCGGAATCGTAACCGTGGCCTTCGGCCTCGTCACCACTCACGCCCAGACCATTTCACTTTGGGATTTTAATGCCAACACGTTCTCCACTTCCGGGGGCAGCACCAATAGTCCGAACCCGGCTTTTGGTCTGGGAACGGCCTTGGCCCTTGGCGGCACGACGACTTCCTTCGCCTCCGGCAACTCGAACGGTGGCTCGACTGACTCGGACACGACATCTAATGATCTTGGCTGGGGCATTACCACGTTTGCGGCTGCGGGAGGTCTGAACAGGAGCGAGGGGTGCAGTTCAACGTCTCCACGCTGGGTTATACCGATATCAAGCTGTCCTTTGATATTCGTCACAGCAACACCTCCAGTCGCTATGAGCGGGTTCAGTATTCGCTTGATGGCGTTAATTTTCTCGATTCGCTGGGTTTTACCGGTGCTGCGGGTGACACATGGTTCAACAGTCGCACGGTGGACTTGACCGGGATCGCGGGCGTGGCCAATAACGCGAACTTTGCCTTCCGCATTGTGTCCGAATGGGAAAGCACGGCGACTGGCAGCGGGGCGAATGCTTTTCTGGCCAGCAACACGTCTTCTAGCTACGCGGCGAGTGGCACGTGGCGCTTCGATATGGTGACGATTGCCGGGGCGGTTGTGCCGGAGCCAACGGCGTTGAGTCTCGCTGGTATCGGTTTGGCGATTCTCGCTTTCCGGCAGCGTGTGGTTGCGCGCCGGTGATCCGGGTTGGTTGACGGGGAAAAAAGAACGCGCCGGAGCAATCCGGCGCGTTTGATTATTGTCGAAGTAGAGTGATGAATCCGTTTGTTGTTATGGCTTGGTCAGTGACTTGATGTAGTCCACTTCTGTCTGGCTGTACGGGGTGCCGTCGCCGCGCAGGATGTCGTGAAACCATGGTTGCGGCTCGGCGGTGTATTGCTTGTCCCACGAATCCCACGGGTAAATCGTCTGAGTCTTGCCGTCCACAAAGCCCCAGCAATACGCGCCAACTTTTTGCTGCTTGAAGTAGCCCAACACCGGATCAAACGTGCTGCTGCGTGGGCGCGCCATGTATTCCGTGCACAAAATCGGTCGATTGTAGCGCTTCAGATGGTCCACGCATTTTTGAGCGCCATCCAGCGGATCGTAGGTGTGGAAGGAAATCACGTCCGACTCCTCCAGCTGGCAACGTTCCATCGGCGAGAGTTTTGCGGGGTCACCCCAATTACCAATCCAGACGCCCGACGTGAGCGGTTGCGACGGATTCATCGCCCGCGCCCAGACGAAGGTCTTTTGCAACAGTTGCAACGCAAACTCCACCTTGCCCGGCAGCAACACGTCTTTGTATTGCGGCACCTGATTGTCCGGTTCATTGAAGATGTCCCAGACGTGGATGCGTTTGTCGTTGCGGAAATGGCCGATGACATCCTGCACGTAGGCTTTCAATTCATCCTGTTTGGCCGGGTCCTTCAAAATGTCCTGCCCGGGACTTTGCACCCAACCGGAGTTATGCGTATGTGGTTTCGGCGCGCGTTGCTTGCCTGCCTTCGGATAAGGATCCCACACGCTGTCAAAAAGCACGAACATAACGCCAATCTGGTGTTTCTCGGCGATGTCGAGAAACTGCTCCATGCGCTTTATGAAGCCATCACGGTCGTTCTTCCAAGCGATGTCGTGCAAGAATACGCGCATACTGGTGAAGCCGAGTTGGTGGGCCCAACCGAGTTCCTGATCAATAGTCTTCGCATCCCATGTGTCAGCCTGCCACATCTCTAATTGATTGATCGCTGTGCGTGGGGTGTAATTGCCGCCGACCAGCCATGGCTGCTTGGTATACCAAGTCTGAGCCTGTTCCGGCGTCCAGCGGGCGCGAGGTTGCGGTTTCAACGGACAGGTCTGACAGCCTACCAACAGCGACCCTATCAGGGTCGCTAAAAGAATGGATTTGAACACATTAGGATTCATTGCGACAAGATTGCGGAAATACGCGGAGCATTTCAACGCACGATTTTATCCAGTCAAATCACCGCACCGCAGACTCAAGTCCGCAAGTTTTCTGCTTGCGCTGGATTAAGCATGGCTAGATAGGCCAGCTTGCCTTCGATTTGCATTTGTAGTCCGGCCTCTGGTGGGGGTTGGGATCGTTGCAGCTGATGCAGAGCAGCACGCATCCGTCGTCTTTCCTGGCGAGATAAACCGAGGGTTCGATTCACTACCACGCCAGTAACCGTTTGCCGATTGCCTTGACCCATCAGCCGGGTTTTCTCGGCGTTGAGACAGAAACCCTCTTCCGACACGATGCGTTGCACCAAGTGGCGAATCCGGGCTGCCCCAGCACGTTCCAACGCACCGGAGAAGGTCAGGTCGTCGGCGTAGCGCGTAAAGTTCAGGCCATGTTTGTTGCCCAGCCCCGCGAGACGATGGTCCAGCCGCAGCACGAGCGCATTGCAAAGTCCCGGACTGGTCGGCGCACCTTGGACACAATGCCGCATCCCGACCGGGACATGAAAGAGTTGACCATCTACTTCAACCGGCTGTCGCACCGCTTCGGTCATCAGCACTGCCAAGGTTGTCGCCACGGGAAAGCTGTAGCCGTAGGCGATTAGCAAACCGCGCACCCGGGCGAAAGTGACCGAAGGGAAAAAATCTTGCAGGTCGAATTTGAGCACGAGCGGTTTTCCTACGTGTGGCTCAGCGCCGGTGCGGATGCTGCGTCCGCGCCGGAAGGCATGGGCGTGTTCGCTTACCGGCAGTTTTTCTACCAAGAGTTCCAGCAATTTTCTTTGGATCAATTTCAGCCTCCGCTTCGGCGCCATGATCAAACGTTTACCGCCGGAGCGTTTGGGGATGGCGAAGGTGACGTAATGCGGTTGTCGTTCCTTCTCGCGGTGAATCGCGAAGAACCAAAGTTCCCGCAACGAAATCCCAAGCACATTCGCCACGTCTTCTTCGGTTTTCCAAACGGGCAAGCCATAGCGTTTCAGTTGGGCTTCGTCGGTGAGCAGGTCACGCAAGTTGCGATTGCGTGTTCGCATGGTTGCGCCAAACAATCGTTCCGCCTCCGCCACCGACATCACGTTCTTCTTCTTGATCAATCCGAGTTGTCGCGCTGGGGATTTGACTTTGGGCAGAAGGCGTTTGTCTCGCAAGGCCAGGCGCTGATGATGTTCTTTTAATGGCCCGCCGGAAACATCCACACGCTCTTCAATTGCATCCGCAGTGGCCACTGTTGTTCCAGGAGCCGAGGGTGACAAACGGGAGATGTCGCGCTTGCGGGAGCCGCCGAAGAGAGATTTGAGCCAGGCGAAGCTCATGGGGCGATGCCTCCGGCCGCAATGAAGCCAGATAAGACCCGGCGGCGGATTACTTTCGAGGCTCTGGACTCAGGGCCTCCCGACGTTGCGAACGTTGGGAACCCTGGCGATGTATGTCTAGCATGTCTCCTCCGCGGCGAAACACCGCGGCACTCATGGCTAATCCCCAGTCGCCGGGCCTTATCTGCCTTCATTGTTCTCATCGGACTCATTCTCGTCAAAATCTTCTTCGCTGTCTTCGTCCTTGCTCTCCTCCTCGTCCTCGCGGGCTTTCCTAGGACTGGCAATTCCTCCTGAAGTTGCTGCCGTGGAAGTCGGCAAATCTTTTCTTCCATCTGCACTCGCCTTGAACAACGCGATCATGTGTTCGCACGGGCCCTTGCTCAACAGATGCTCCTGAAAAAATGCGCAACTGCACGTGCCGAAAATGATTCGCTCGGGATCACCCACCACGATCTCGGTCTTGTCCGACTCAACGCTGCCGGAGACCCGCCAGTCGCGATAAATCACTTCGCGTTCCATCATCTCGCCCGTGGTCGGATTCCGGGTGCGTCGTACTTTCCGGTTCTCCGAGGGTTCGCAACGCACAAATGGCACCGCATGTTTCGCGATCAGAACGTTGGCCTTGTGCAGCCGCTCGTCTGGTGGGAAGAATTTCGCCTCGTCGATCGGCTCCTCGAACAGCTCTCGATATCGAAAGCCACGCGTTTCCACGTCGAAAATGGCCCGCCCCTGCCGACACAGCCGTTCGCACGCACGCCAGACGGCATCGGGCGGTTGATTCAACGTGGCGGCAATTTGCTTCGGAGTGGCGTGAAAAGCGTTGCGCAACAATTGCTGCACCGGCGCAATCAACTCGTCCTGTGCGGCGGTGGTGTCACTCAACAGATCAAAGCTGCCCGCCTCAGTCCACGATTGGCTGCTCCAGCCGGAAAGCCCGAGCACGAAGGTCAGGTCCGGCATCTTCACCACGTAGAAACTCGGCAGACCGCGACCTTTCAGATAAATATCCACGCTCGTCGCAAACGGCAGCAAAGGTTCGATCAAGTTTAGGCGCCGACGCCCCCAGGTCCGGATGACCTTTGGTTCGGTGTAATTGTGTTCCGCGCCACGCAACCGGATGGTTTCCTCCCACGGCTCGAGCACGATGCGCGCTTCTTTACCCGGCGTAAATTCGTAACGCAACGCTCGCGGCGACACTTTGGCCTTCGTGTAACGCAAATAGCGAATCGCTGCGAGCAAGTCTGCCGGGCGCACTGTCAGCCGCGTGCCCGGCATTGCCATCGCGCCGGTCACTTGCAAAAAGCCGCGCACCCAGTTGTCTGGCAATTCCACTTTTTGTTCGAAGCGTCCACCTGCGCCTTTGGTTTTCACCTCAAATCCTTCCGCGCCCACGCGCAGCCAGGTTTCCCGACTCGACCGCAATTCGTTCAGCGCGCCCCACAACCACGCCGTGAAATCCACATTGGTCGTCCCGGTAACGATTTCACCTTCGGCTGCAAACATGTCTGGATTCGCAATCACCATCGCATACACGCTTTGGTCCTGGCTGAAGGTTTCAAAAAATATCCGATCCGGGTGCACCGTGATGACCGGATCAAGAATCCAGCTCATCAAATCGCCTTGCGATTCCCAGATATCATTCGACCAGATGGCCTCACCCAGCGCGCGGAGCGTGAATCGCAACAGCGGCACATTGCGCGTCACCCGACCATGAAAACGCACCGGCCTGCGGGCGTTGGCGGAAATCCCCAGCAACGCGTGATCGCGACTAGAATCCAGCACGCTCGGACTGGCGTAATCAAAGGCGACGATCATGCCGCCTGCCTTTCGTAAACCACCGGTTGTTCCTTGACTCCGCGCAACTCCGGCCAGCGATGCAGCACCTGCGCGATCAATCCCAAGAGTCGTTCCTTGGGATACCGCGTGTCGGGCAGATTCAGCGCATCCTTGGCCCGTTCCAAAATCAAGCGTGCCGACTCAATCGTGTTCGCCGCGTTTGCCAACGCCCGAAACGCCAGCGTGCGCGTGTCATTCTGCATCGGGCGCAACAGTGTTCCCAACAACAGTGGCAAATGATTTACCGCTTGTTGCCGGGCGCGCTCGTCTTCGAGTCCGAGTGTGCGATACGCCAAAGCCATCACGTGAATCTCCGCGCCTTCCACCAGATCGGCCAGACTACGGGGATCAGCCAGATAAGCCGCCGCCGACCGCTCAAACAACAGCCGCGCCAGCCGGTTTTGTTTGATGAGCGGGTTGTATTGATAAATCGAGTAGGCTGGGACTTTGCTCAATACATTCGCCGCGCGTCGCGAGAAAATCGCCTCGTCCGACTTCAGCGTCGCGTAATAGTCCGCCAGGCGGTCTGCTTCCCCGACCAGCTTGGGCGCATTGCCCCAGCGCTCATAGCGCGTCACGATCCGGCTCGCCAACGAATCAATCATTTCCTCGTCACCAACTGCGATGAACCGGTCCAGCAGCTTGGAATAATTTTCGCCCCAGAGGTTGGGCATCACATGCAGCCGGAACGGACCACGAATCAGGTCGGGAAACCGTTCATAAAATTTCAGCGCCAACCCGACGTTGAGCTGATGCACCGTGGTCAGTCCGAAACCGGGCCAATTCCATTCGCGCGATGCACCTGCCAGTGCCATGAGCCGTTCCACGATCTGTGCTTGGGGCAGCGAGGTGTCTTCCACCAGCCACCGGACCTCCTTGTTAAACTCGCTGGGGCCGCTGCAGACGCGCATCAGCGCGGCCCACAAATCCCACCAACCTTTCTCCCGCGCGTAATCCGCCATCTTGCCGTAGCTGCCCCGCGTGAACCATCCGCCCCAGACCGAACGCAGATGTCGCATGATGTAGGGAAACACGTCGCGCCCACGCCGCTCGACGATGCGATAAAAACTCTCCGCAAGATTTAATGCGGCACCTTCCGGATGCCGTCGTTCCAATTCGCGGACGAGTTCAGTTGCGTCGTTTATCCGTTCGCACAGGTCGAGGCAGTCCTTCGCCCAATCCGCCAGCGACACCTGTCTGCGATACAGCTTCCATCGAAAATCCTCGTCCTTTTTCGCATCAGCCAGTGCGACGAGCCGACCCCAGAGCTTGCGTTTATCGCCGCCATACCAATTGCTTGGCAGATGGCGCAGGATGAAAACCGATGCGGCCTTGGGATCAAGCCCGTAAAGCGCACAGGCACTGTCTTCGGTGAATTGAAACCACAGATCAAACTTGCGCAGCACCATTTGCCGCTTCCCTGTAGTGTCCGCACTTCGATAGCGCGACAGCAATTCGCGCGTGATCTCCTCCGACCGTTTATCACGCACCTGCCAGTTGTATTTCGCCTCCAGCTTCCATTCATAAAGCCGCCGGAACAAATCGGCGTCGTCATTCTTGTCCACCTGATCGAGCCAGGACTCGAGAATTACGCCTTTATCACCCTTCCAACGGATTTGTTCCGAACGAAACTTCGGTAACACCATGTAAGTACTGAAGCGGGACAGAATGAACGGTCGAAACAAAATGCGGTTGCGCCGATACAACTCCGGCCCAAACAACCAAGTGAACCCGGCAAAGGAAATCTCCACCGCCGCGAGTTTTTCCAATTCCTCGCGCAACGCCGCATCCGCCAGCGGCTGCTTCAGCAGCGAGCGGATGGTTTGCTCTAGTTCCTTTGGAGTCATATGGTTGTTATATGCGGCTGAGCACCTTCAGTGCAATGACCGCGATTATCGCAGCGGCATTGGCTACCACTCCGATGATGGCCCAGGGCAAGCCTGTCGCTTGTCCGGCCTTGCGGACAATGGAGACAATGGCAAAGAGGCCGAGTGAAAAATAGGTCAATCCGAGCGCGAGCACTGGGCGGAAATAACCGCCGAATCCGACGGCTTTGCTTCCAAAGATTGTGACCCAGGCAAGCCCTCCTCCGACGAGAGCGCAAACCGCCAGGAAACTTCGGTTCGGGATTACCGTCATGGTATCTGTCTTGCCAGAAATGTAGTCGAGTAGAGCATCGCGATAAGCCCCTTCCCCCGTATCGGCCACGATCGTGTTCTGGTATCGAAGCGCCAACTGGATTTTGATTTGAGCCGGATTGGCGGTATCCATGGCGACGGTCAGGAGCTTTGGGGTTTTCGCATGGGTGAAAGCCCCCACATCTTCAAAATGCGCGCCGCCTTGAAGAAACTCCTCGGGATTACCCGTTGGGGTGAATCCCAATTCTGCAAGCCGATGCTGCAGGCGTTCGGCGAACTGCGACATTTGCCCTTGTGTGGTGATGATTTCGATGCGGCGGAGAAAATCTCCGAATTGCCAACCACCCAAGGCAGCGCCGATAAACCACGCAATCACAATGCTGCCAATGATCAATCCGAACATGAAGGCTTGGTTAACTAAATCGGCGGGTAGTTGCATAAATCACAATTAATCAGTCACTTGATTATCTCTGCGTAACCTTTCTTCACTTTTTCTGCGATTAGGTTTTCCGCCTCGCGCTTTGTTTTCGCTTCGTCGGGAAAATTCTTCGTCTGTGACTGGCCCGCAGTTCCAATCCGGCCAAAACGAACGGTGAAAGAAATGCCGGAAACAGAAATCTCCCAAAATTTCTGCGATGGGCCGCCCACGAATTCAAAGCGACGAGTTGTGCCGGGCGGGGCAATGGCCGGCGCAACTGGCGGCACCGGCGTCGCATCTGTCCTATTCGTCTCAGTCTGTATTGGCTGTGGCGGAGCGGGTGTCGTGGTCGGCGGTGCGGCTGGCAGTGCAAGAGTTTCCGCCGAGGCTTCCTCCTCCTCTGGCTCAACCTCTGCCTCCTGGCCTTGCAGCAATTTCTCGATGCGCGTCAACACGTCATCCGGCATGTGATACCAATCCTTCGTCAGCACCAAGGCAAACCGCCAGCCGAACGCTTTCAAAATGGACGGCTGCATCAAGTAACGGTCCAGCAGGTTCGGATTCGCGTAGTGCCCGTGCGGTATCCACGAGGATGCCGAGTTGATACAGACTGTCGGTTTTGCTGCGCACGGCGAGATCGCACCGAAACTTGGACTGACCGACATTCAGGTCCACCTCATAGCCCCGCTCGCGCAACGCGCCGGCCAATTTCTCCACCACCGCATCGCCCTTGCTCAAAGGCGCAAGCGCCTTGCGGCTGAGGGGATTCAAATTCTCCAACACCCGGCGCGCGGTGGCTTCGTCGCCCTTCGAGACGGCTTCGGCGTAATACAGGAAATTCTTCAGGCTGTTCGCGCCGTCGTTGTAGTCGTTGGTGATGTCGTGGTGCTGGATGGAACTCACAATCGCCATGTGATGCTTGGCACGGGAGAAAATGACATTCAACCGCTTCTCGCCGCCGCGCTGGTTGATCGGACCAAAGTTCATCAGCATCCGGCCATTCGCGTCGTGTCCGTAACAGACGCTCATGATGATGATGTCGCGCTCGTCGCCTTGAACGTTCTCCAAATTCTTCACGAATAGCCCGCAGAACACGTCGTTTTCTTCGCGCACATACTCGGTTTCCAAGAGGGCCGCGAAGGTCGCGTCCTCATCCGCCAGTCGGCTCAACGCGCTTTCCAACTCACCTTGTTGCGCTTCCGAGAACGCCACCAGACCGATGCTGAGTTTCGTATCGCGCTTCAGAATCTCACGAACCATCTGCGCGATGTAAGCGGCCTCATTTGGATTACGGCGATCTTCGTAAAGACCGTTCTCCATGAAGTGAAAACTGATGCTGCGCGCGAGCAAAGCGTCCACATTCGCACCCCCTTGTTCGTTGGCCGTGACAATCAACTCGGGCCGATCCGCGATCGCACGCTGCCGGTCGGGAATGGTGTAGAGATTGCCGCTGTAGAACGCCGAGTTGGAAAAGCTAATGAGCGCTTCGTAGCGGCTGCGATAATGCCAGGCCAGCAGCGTGGACGGCAGATTCTGGGCGGATTGCGTGAGGAAGCTGTCCGAATCCAGGTCCACTTCGATGCGTTCGCCTTCCTCTTCGACAATGACGCTTTCATCGTCCGTCTTGGCGCTGGCGAAGAATGTGGTCGGCGGCAATTGCATCTCGTCGCCCACGACGATGGTCTGATGCGAGCGGTAGATGGCCGGGATTGCCTCCTCCATCGGAATCTGGCTGGCTTCGTCAAAGATCACGACGTCGAACAACTCTGGGTCGAGCGGCAACGTGTCCGAAACGCTCAGCGGACTCATCAGCCAGATGGGTTTCAAATCCTGGATGACCTGACCAGTTTCGCCCGCCGCGAGGTCGCGAATGGATTTGTAGCGCATCGTCTTGCCGAACTCGTGTTCGAGGTCGCGCCGGCCCGCCGCGTAGGATTTCTTGAACGACTTTTGCTCTTGGTTGAGTTGGGCAGCGGGCAAGGAGGAGATGTTGACGTGTTCGAGGAATTTCTGCCGCACCGCCATGCGGAGGCTGCGGGCGTTCAGGCCGAGCCATTCACGATAACGCTTTTCCAACAGCTCCATCTTGCGGAGGAGTGTGCGTCCCTCGAACCGGTTCACCGCCCGGTCTTCACGATAAACCTGGTTCACACTCTTATGACCGATGGCCGCTTCGAACTCGCTCAAAGGCACTGGCGCGTGACGCAGCGCGTGAGTGAAAGCATCTGGTAAATCGGCCAGTCTCGCTCAGGATGGGCGACAGCTCGGCCAGCGTGCCGGTCTGGGCCCGCAATTTGCCCAACACTTCTGCCAGTTCTGGAAATTCAAACTGCTCATGCTCAGCCAGGGCGGCACTCAAGGTGTCATCCAGAGCAGTAAACCGATCGTGGATGCCGGCCAGATTATCAATCAGCGTGCCCGCCTCGGCAGACTCCGCGAGTAACTTGAGCAGCGCCTTGATGGACGGATGCGCCAAGCGCGCATCGTTCCTCATCTCGGCGACTTGCGCACGGAAAGCTTCCACATCTTCCACCCGCCATTCGGTGGCTGCTTGCTGTTGCAACGCTTGAAATTCAGCGAGTGCTTTGTGCTGGGCCGACAGGTCGCTGAGGATTTTGCTCCACGCTGGCGCGAACAGCGTGTTGCGAAAAGTCGTAACGTGCTTGGAGAGTTTTCTTCAAGCGCCAGAATGCGGGCTGCAGAAAACGGAAGATGGATTTCTCAAAGGACTGGGCTTGCGCGAGCGCATTCTCGGTGTCATCGGGCGACAAGCGCGTCCCGCCAGCCGGTCGTTTTCTCCTGCGCCTTGTGCACAGCTTTAGCCCTCTTGTCGAGGCCAGCGGCCAGCGTGGCAAACGATTGTTCCGTCGGTCCATGGGTCAGCACGCTGATCAGATTGCGCTCGGCCAATGGACGCACCCGAACCGCAAACTCTAGGATGGTTTGAATTTCCTCAAAGGTGTCCCACAACTCGCCGGGCAAGCCGGACAGTTCCAAAGCGCTTTCAATCGCATCCAGCAAATCTTCAGCTTGATCCAGATGCTTCGAGAGCGCCTCCAACGGACGATCCGCTTGCAAAACCCCTTTACCCAGCCAGCGCAAGCGGATGTTTAGCGAAGCAGAGTTCTTCACCCAGATCGGTAAGCGCCGCTTGCAGACGGCTGATGACGTCGCCGTGCTGCTGCCACAACGGATATTCCGGCAGCAGATCTTCGATTTCGGGTGGCAGTTCGCGACGCCCGCCCGCGCAGCTCGACCAGCCGATGTAGCAGCGCTCGCACGGCAATGCCGGTGTGCGCTTGCGCCTCGCGCATCACATCGGAAAAACGCCGCAGCGTCGCGATGTCCTGTTCCATCGCCTTCAAGGTTTTGGTCCGCAGCGACTCGGCCTCGGGATCAAGGTCCGTTTGGCTCAAAAACTTTTCGTAGGTCTGTTTGAGATTTTGGATGAAGGCCTTTTTATCCGTCTGCGAATCGTGGATCAGACAGCACAGTTCATCCAAGCCCTGCTGGCGTAAACGATGGAAGACCACGTCAATGGCAGCGCGCTTCTCGCACACGAACAGCACCCGCTTCCCACGCGCAACATAATCCGCGATGAGGTTCGTGATGGTCTGCGATTTGCCGGTGCCGGGCGGACCTTGGATGATGTAACTCGCGCCCGTGCGTGCCCGCGCGATGGCCGAGGCTTGCGTAGCGTCACAGGAAATCACCAGGTGCTGATCGGCAAGATCGAGCGCGGGGGACTGTGCTTCTTCGGGCGGCTTCGGCGTAAGTGAGAACACCGTGTCGAACGCCCCGCTGGCCATATCCGTCTCGATGAGCTTCGCGTAATCGCGCACCAGCGTCATTTTCCGGTAATTGAAATTTCCCAGCGTCTGGCTGCACAGGTCAAAGTCCCATGAATATGGATTCTGATTGTCCCCTTCGCGCAAGGCGAACATCTGCCGTTCTGTCTCCAGCGACTTTACCCGCTTCAACGGGAGCGGTGGGATCGACGATATGAGGTAAGCGTGGCTGCGGCGGAGCGCCCGGCCACATCGCGGAGCGGCATCGGCGTGGGGCGAACTTTTTCGAGGAAGAGTTGCAAGCCCAGCGGTTTCAGATTCTCGCGGTCGTAGCTGTAGTCTGCCTTCTTGGTGGCGCGCGCTTTGCGCGCCTGTAGCTTCATCCGCCGCCGATACTGGTCCACGCGTTGCCGCGCTTTCTCGTGGATGAGTTCAATTTGGGGGCGGTCAATTTTGTTGAGCGTCACGCCCGGCTCACTCGCCTGAATCTGCGCCTTGAGCGCGTCGTAGAATTGATCCAGCGAAGTATCCTTCAAGTCTATGAACTCCGGCAGACTCAAGTTGTAAAGCTCCTTGAGATGATGACGCAGCGCCGGGATTTACTTCGGCTTCACTCGCTGGTTGGATCGAGGACGTAATTGTCGCGCACGCCTTTCTTCTTCGTGAGCTCGACAAGGCAATAAGAGCAACGGTGAATGGATGCGCTCGTGCTTGTCCTCTTTGAGATTGTTCCAGCGTAGGAAACAGAGCACCAGTCGGAGTTGCGCAAAGCCATACTCTGCGCGGTCGCGTCGGGCTTCGCTGATGATCTTGTCGAGCACGCCCGGGATATAGGGCGCGTCCTCGAAACGCAAATATTTGCCGAGCGACATCGGCGCACCCTCGGTCACCGTGGCCGCAAGCTCGCGATGCCAAACGAACAGTTGCTCCAGCTTGATGTTCCGGTAATCGAGCAACACCGGCACGGACGCGATGGTGAGATTCAGCGTCTGGAGCGTGGGCTTGAAATAGATGAGACGATTGCGCCGGGAGATTTCAAACAGCCGGTCGCGCAGATGGGATTGGATGAGCCGCCGCTTGCCGGTGATGGGGGATTCCTTGAACTCTTTCTTGGTGAAAACATTCGTGTCGAAATCCACCGTCTGCTCGCGGTAATTCTCCAGCCGCGAAATCATCTGCGCAAGATCCTGCGCCCGCTTGTGCCGGTTCAACTCCGTCATGTGGACGATGGTGGAAGCCAGCACCGGATTCAGCCGCGAGTTGATGCTGAACAAATTTGTGCGGTTGACCGTGAACAGCTCCAGTTCGCCCGCATCCGTGAAGTCCAGCCCACACGCCACGCTTGCCAGCAACAGCCCGAGCGAGAAAATGTCCGTGAGCTCGTCATGATGGCCGATGGCATGTTCCCAGCCGCGATAATCTGGCAGGAAAACTGGTTTGATGATGTCGGCACCTGTAGTGCCAACACTCAAGTCGGAGACCGTCAGCGTGGATTGATCTACGTCCGCAACGCGTCGGGATTCGCCCACCACTTCGACGGCGCTGCTGACGGATAACTGAAGGGCCTCGACCTTGCTCGGGTTCTTTTCCGGCGAGTTGACCTTGGCCGGGGCGAACAGCAGCTGACTCGCTTCCGTGAGCGTCAAATCCTGAATGCCGTCGAGTGGTGCAACCAGTCCGGCCTCGTGTGCGGCGAGCACCTGCTTCATCAGTGGTAGAAGCGCCGCCAGAACATCATCGGTTTCAAAGCCACCTTTGGCCACCCCGGTTTCGAGAAACTTCAGGAATGGTGGTTGCGCTGCTTCACTCATCCAGCCACCTCAGCCTTCGCCAGCATCTCGGCTGCCTGTTCTTTGAGTTTGCGCACATCGCGAACCTTTAACTTGAGTTCCTTGGCCACAAGCTTCTCGAATTGCGCATCGAGTTCCAACTGAAGGCTCAAATCCAGTGCGGCGGCTAGCGGCATTTCGTCCAACTCCGGATCAGCGGTCACGAAGTCGAGCAGCACAAAGCTCAGATACTCGCGCGTCTTGGAATCGCTGGACTTGAAGACATCCAGCGCTCCAAGATCTTTTGTGGCCGCCGGTTGGAAATCATCAAAGAACAATTTCGCGTGTCCCAGCACGGCTGCGGTTTGAAACCACTTTGGTTGGAGGAAATGTTCCAGCAACCGCCGCGTGCTATTCACCATGCGCGTTTGACCAATCAGGTCGAGGTTGTCCAGTGCTTCCGCGCCCTCGATCATCTTGCTGATTTGCGGGTGAGCCAGTTCCCGCTGACTGTTCCATAGCGACAGCGCGCGCGCCCGGATGAAGGCTTCCGGATGGGACAGCCCCTCGGTTGTGATGTTGTCTTTGGAAAAAATTTCCTCCGCTTGTTTCAAGTAGGCTGGCGCGCTGACCTGGTTCAGTCCGGTTTCAATTTTGACCAGCCCGGAAATCACTGGGTTCACGTCGCCCGTCACACAGAGTGAGCCACGGTCGGCGAAGATTTCGGTGTAGAGCTGAAAGCGGCGCGCTGTTTGTTCGTGGCTTTCTGCAGCGCGGGGATCGTTGGCAACGGCCTGAATCAAGCGGTCGGCTATGTGTAATTCCCCCTGTTCCCATTGCCACAGCCGATAGTGCGCGAGCTCGTGCCCAAGGACGGATTGGATCTCCTCGGCGCTCAACAAGCTCAGTACCGGCCCGGAAAAAACAACGTGCCCCTCGCCGGGAATGAAATAGAGCGCGGCATTTGGTTGCGGGGAGTTTTGGGCTTGATAGACCGTGACTGGGATGTCGAGCTGCAGCCGAGACTTCGCTTCTTCAACTCTACGGTAGAGTTCCGGGTGGCTTTCGGCATCGAGTCGATAGGTGGACTTAAGCAGGTCCATCCGCAGATTCTCAGTGTAATCCGCCTGCGCCCGGGCCGAGGCGAACCAATTCCATAGCTCCCGCTCCTGCGACTTGAGGTAATCCCTCAACTCGACGTGATACGGCAACGGTTCGAGAATGTATTCTGCGTGTTCCACCGTGGTCTCCGTCAATTCCCGTGCGACATTTAACCGAAGCTGCGCAGGGAGGTCAAAGGAACACCGCCAGAATCATATCGGGCGGGAAGCCGTTCGATACTGCGACTAAACGCCACCGCCAGTTCACCGAGGCCAATGCCGCGGGCTTGTGGCGGATTGGTGACGTCGGTGACAAGGTGGTGGCGTTCTGACGACAAAACTTTGTCGTCATACAGTGGTCAAAATTCCGTAACCCATTCCTGACATCTGACACCGAAACGTCGGTTGTTTTCAGCGCAGGCCGCGATAAAACGAATCCGTGCCGCCGCATCAGGCGATTCATTCTCGTTTTGAATCCAAGGATTGGCGCCGGCGCACCAAACACTGAACGGAATCGTATTCGAACCATTTGCTTTATGAAATTGACCTCGCATTTCAGTCCGCTCCGACCCGCAATATCGCGTCGGACGTTCTCCTTGCTGACGGCCGCGCTGCTGGCGTTGTTGCCGGCCACACGCATTCCAGCGGCGCAAGCACCGCCGCATAACATCTCCGCTGCAAATCTAAAAGTAATCCAGAACGACAGCGGTAACACGGAAGCGTCTGTGACGGTCACAAGCGAACTGGAGATCAATGATCTGCGAGTGCGCGTTGGCTCGAATCGCGGCGATTACAATGTGCAGGTCGGCGACTCCGGCACGAACGACATAGCCGATGGCCTCATGATGGTGGCCATCCGGCAGAATGGTCGTTACAACCTCGACGAACAGAGCGAGCCATTCTACGGCGCGCCAGCCTTCGATGCCGGGGCGAACGGTTTTTGGGCCGTCGTGCAGGATGTCACCAGTGATCGCGCGGAATACAATGACAACGCTGCGATCGCGTATTTCCGTTATATGAACTGGCTGAGCGGTTGGGCGCGCAATGCCACCGGCGCCAATGGCGCGACGAACAATCAGTTCCGCGCGACGCCCGGATTGCTCTTGGGCACGCATTTCAAGGGAATTTCCAACGGACGTTCCCGCGTGGACCTGCGAACGTTGGGGGTTTACTCCACCAGTTCGGTCGCGACCAATACCGGCGTGCTCATCGTCAATCACGGCAAGAACGAGGGCAATTTTGCGTTGTCCGTCGCCAATCCCGATGGCACGTGGGAAATCTACGTTAAAGACAATTTCGGCACGGCAAATAACCCGACCGCCTTGGAACAAGACCCCGCGGCGTTTGTGTACATCCCCAAAACCAACAACACCGTCGTCTCCGGCAAGTTCGGATTGGACAGCACGGGCACAAACGCGGTCATCCTTGTCCACAGCGGCAACACGCCTTCGTTTGCCATCACGAATCTCGCCGTCGGACGTTATCGTCTGACGATTCCCGGCGCGTCCCCCGCCGCCGGTGTGCTCATCACGTCGCCGGAAGGGGGTTATCCGACCAACTTCGACAACATTGTCACCTACGAGGCCGATGGGAACAGCTGGATCATCGAGCATCGCGACACCGGTGTTTATCCGCCCGTGCTCGAAGCCTGCACCAATGAGCCGGTCGCGTCCTTTGTCTATATTCCAGCAGCCACGCCTGGTTTCACGATTGCGCCGACCAACACGCTCATCACCACCGAGTATGGTGCGGCGGCTTCCTTCGCGGTGACGCTTGATCTCGCGCCGACCAGCGACGTGACGATCTCCGTCGCCTCCAGCAATCCGCTCGAAGGACTCACTTCCACGAACGAACTCGTCTTCAGCCCCACGAACTGGAATGTGCCGCAGATCGTGACGGTCACCGGTCAGGATGACGTGGTGGTGGATGGCAACATCGCTTACTCCGTCGTTCTCGGTGCGGCGGTCAGCACGGATTTGAACTATAATGGCTTGAATCCCGCTGACGTGGCGGTGATCAACACCGACGACGAACAGGCAGGCATCTCGGTCACCCCGAACGTGGGCTTGTTCACCACTGAAGCCGGCAGCAATGCCACCTTCACCGTCTTCCTGAATCGCGCGCCCACGGCGGATGTCGTCATCGGGCTTTCCTCCAGCAACACTGGCGAGGGTACGGTCGCTCCCGCCACACTGATATTTACGCCGGCAGATTGGAACGTGCCGCAAGTGGTCACGGTGACCGGTGCGGATGATTTCAAACAGGACGGCGCGAAGACTTATTCCATCATCACCGCCCCGGCTACCAGCGCTGATGCTGCTTACAACGGAATCAATGCCACTGATGTGACCGTCGTGAATCGCGACAACGACGTGGCGGGTTACGTGTGGAATTACACGCTGCCGGTTGCCGTGGTGGAGGGCGCGCAAGCGACCTACACGCTGGCCTTGGGCACGCAGCCGGACGCGAATGTCGTCATCACCAACACCTCGGCCAATCTGACCACGGGCGCAACCGTGTCGCCGGGCACGCTGACCTTCACGCCGCTCAACTGGAACGTGCCGCAGGTCATCACGCTCACGGGCATTGATAATCTGGTCACCAACGCTTCAACAAACTTTGTCGTGAATCATCAGCCCGCCTCGACCGATCCGATTTATTCGCAACTCGTCTCGGTCATTCCCGTGTCTTGCGTGCTCCTCGACAATGAAGCGCAGTTCGCGCTGCCGTCCGGCGATTGCATCTACGGTCTGGGCATGCCGGCCATCGGCATTGATGGCGCGGCGACGATCGCGGACATTGACGCGGTTTCCTACAACAACGGCAGCATCACCGTGGCGTTGGTCGCCAATGCACAAGCCGAGGATCATCTCGAAATCCGTAACGAAGGCACAGGTAGCGAGCAGATCGGCACGAACGGCAACAATGTTACATACGAAGGCAACATCATTGGCAGCTTCACCGGTGGGGGCGGTGCGACGCCGTTGGTGATCTCGCTGAACGCCAATTCCACCGCGCTCGCGGCGCAGCAATTGATCCGCGCCATCACCTTCCGCACGGCCACGAATGCATCGCTGGTCACGCGCACGGCCAATGTGACGCTGAACGATGGCTTGGGTTTCTCCGGCACGGCTAGCAAAGCCATTCGCGTTGGGGCGCTTCGTCTGACCGAGTATCAGGAAGGCGGCGATCATGGTTATGGCAAATACTTTGGAGCAGCGGATCTCGCGTTATCGGAAGTGGGATTTGACCAGCCGTGGCCGGCGGGCCGTACGCTCGCGCCGCAGGAAGG
Organism: Verrucomicrobiota bacterium; assembly: GCA_049840435.1. GTDB lineage: Bacteria > Verrucomicrobiota > Verrucomicrobiia > Limisphaerales > JADLHS01 > JADLHS01. The sequence goes on from JASGKY010000043.1 coordinate 131,121, forward strand.
TCTGTTGATTGACTGGCCGGATAGCGGCACGCCGAACGAATCACAGGTGCTGTTGCGGTTCGATGATTTTATCGGCACCAACTACTGGCAGGTGCCGAGCAATGCCATCGTGGTTTCCGCGGAGTTGCTGATTTATGTCAACAACACCGGCGACGGCGGGCGTTTCTTCCGGATGTTGATTCCGTGGGACGGCACAAATGACACCTGGAGTTTGTTGGGCAATGGCATCCAGGCGGATGATGTCGAGGCGCGCTCGGTCTATGAAGCGCAACTCGGCGTGGAAGACGGCAGTGGCGCGACAGGAATCGGGATGGTTTCCGTTGGCGTCACGCCCGATGTGCAAGCGTGGGTGAATGGCACGAACAATTTCGGTTGGGTCATGAAGGGCTGGCCGCTGATGACGGATGGCACCGGCTTTACGCCTTCGGAGTTTGGCGAAGTCCCGCAACGTCCTTGCCTGCGCGTGAAGTGGCTGGAGCCCGCAGTACGCCTCGGTCAGTTTCCAACAGGGCATCAATGATTACACCAACACCGTGGATACCAATCTGCGGCAGGCGAATCCCGATCTGGTGGATAATCTGGCCAACGGCCTCAGCGCCGACTGGAACGATGCTGGCAACACCAATATGACCCAGGGGTTGATCCGCTTTGATGGCATCATCGGCTCGGGCCCGAATCAGATTCCGCCCGGCGCGCGGATTCATGCGGCACTGCTGGAGCTGTTCAGCACCGGGGGCGATGCGATGGGCGACGGCGGTCAGTTCTTCGCGCTGTTACAGCCGTGGGATGCCAGCACCACCACGTGGAATTCGTGGGACAACGGCGTGCAAGCCAACGGCATTGAAGCCGCGCTCGTGCCCACCGCAGTCGTCGGTAACAACAGCCTGAATCCCGACGTGCAGGGCACGGTGAATCAGATCGAGGTCACCAGCGACGTGCAGGCGTGGGTCAATGGCGAGCGGGGCAATTACGGCTGGGCGCTCCTGCCTTGGCCGAACGGTAGCAACGCTTGGATCAGTCGCACGTCCGAGTACTTCAGTTTTGTCGATGAGAACAATCCGAATGCAGAGCATCCCCGGTTGCGCGTGTATTACACGGCGGGTGCGGTGGGCGTTCCGGCTCGGCTCGGAGCCTTGGTGGCAAGCCTGAGCCAAGTGCAGGTGCCGTTCACGGGCACGGCTGGATTTACCTACACCGTCTGGCGTGCGCCCGCAGTCACCGGACCGTGGACTTCGATTGGTACGGCGGTCGTGAACGACCATGGGGCGGCGAACTTCAACGACAGCGCGCCGCTGTCGGGCGGTGCGTTCTATCGCGTCTCGTATCCATAATTCGTTGTGTGCACCACTGGCGGGCGGGGTTTTTTCCGCGCCCGCCAGTGGCCTTGAAGTTGAAACTGAATAAATAAATCAAACGAAACTGAAACTGAAAATGAATCTTCCCCGTCATTCTTCTGGTGGCTCAAAGTCAAATCGGCAAACGCAACGTGGCGCGTTCACGTTGATTGAACTTCTGGTGGTCATCGCCATCATTGCCATCTTGGCAGCCATGTTGTTGCCGGCACTCAGCCGGGCCAAGTGGCAGGCGAAAAAAGTCGGTTGCCTCAGCAATCTAAAACAGTTGTCGCTCGGCAGCTTGTTGTATGCGGAAGACAACCGTGGGCATTTTTCGGGCTGGACCCGGCTTGAGCCAAGCTTCAGTCTTGCAACGTATGCCCCGCATTCCGATCGCAGCAGTACGGATGATGATGCCAATTGGCTTTATCCGAATTACATACAGCCGCTCCGCAGCTATACTTGTCCGGGCACCCAGAACAAAATTGAAACGACGCCGGCGGCCGACAAGGTCTTTAAGTATACCGGATCAGCAGAAAGGTATCTGATTGACCTGGCGGGCAATGCGGTGACGCGCACGGCCAACGGCACCAGCTACGAAATCTTTGGCACGATGTATGATCAGGACGCCGCAGGAAATCAAATTACCCTCAAGAAGACGGAAGCGACCGTAAATTCCAAGACGATCAAGCGTTACAAAGGGGCTATTAGTTCCAAAGCTGGGCCGTCCGGGATTTTGCTCTTTCTGGATGCCGATGATCATGCCGGCGGGCTGGGCAGTATTTGGGAAAATTGGCCTGATAAGAATGACCCGCATGGCGAAACCGGCACCTGCATGAATTTCGTGGATGGCCACGCTCGGTGGATCAAGAAGGTGGACTATCTCCGGACCCGGACACGAGTCAGGACCGCCAATTCCAATCCTCCGGACGTAGCCATTTGAACCCGATCATTCGCCCAAAATTATCCGCTAACATGAAGCATTCCCTGTGGTGTTGTCTGGCCGCCCTGGCACTGGTTGGTGTTCCGGCCTCCGCTCACGAAGCCGTTCGTTTCCGCACCGCCATCAATGTTCCCGATGTGCCGGGCTACGTGACGCTCAAGTGTGATTTCCACATCCACACCGTCTTCTCTGACGGGCTCGTCTGGCCGACGGTGCGTTCGGATGAGGCGTGGCGCGAAGGGTTGGATGCCATCGCCATCACGGATCACATCGAGCATCAGCCGCACAAGGCGGACATGAAGAAGAATCACAACCGCGCCTACGAACTGGCGCAGGGTGCTGGCGATGATTTGAAACTCATGGTCGTGCATGGTTCGGAGATCACGCGCTCCATGCCGCCGGGGCATTTGAATGCCATCTTCCTCACCAACTCCACGCCGCTCGAAACCGAGAAGTGGCAGGACGCGGTGACGGCAGCACATGATCAAGGCGCGTTCATCTTCTGGAATCATCCGGGCTGGGAACGCCAGCTCACCAACGGCGTTGTCACCTGGTATCCCGAGCACACCCAAATGCTGGAGGAAGGAAAGTTGAACGGCATCGAAGTCGTCAACACGCGCGAGTATTACCCCGAGGCGCATCGCTGGGCTTTGGAGAAAAAGCTGACGATGTTCAGCAACTCGGACATCCACAATCCGCTCAATCTGGACTATCGTGTTCACGAAGGAGATCGTCGCCCCGTCACGTTGGTTTTCGCCAAGGAGCGCAGTCTGGCAGCAATGAAGGAGGCGTTGTTCGCCCGGCGCACAGTAGTGTATGCCGCCAATCGCTTGATCGGCGAGGAACAGTTTCTTCGTCCGATCTTTGAGCGTTCGGTGAAGGTGGATCGCGACGCGGTGACATTGAAGGGTAAGAAAGCCGTGCTGGTGCAGATCAGCAACACGTCGGACGTGGATTGCGAGCTGGAACTGATCGGCACGCCATCCGGTTTCTCGGTGGATAAGAAGCTCACGCTGGTGGGCGGCAGAACAGTTCTGTTGGAACTCAAGGCTGATCCCAAGCTGAAAGCCGATGTCGCCGCAATCACGCTGGAATATCGCGTCACAAATCTGCTCGTAGCGCCGGAGGAAGCTTTGCGCATCAAGCTGCCGTTGAAGGTCAGTGTCGCGGCATCTGCTGGCGAGTAATCAAACTGCGGCGGTTGTGTTCAACGCGGCTGCCGCATTGCTCCAAGCTCACGGCACGTTGGAGATAATGGTCCCGCGCCCACAGCGCCGCGATGTCGGTGCGCGCCAATTGGTAGCCGGCCTTGCTGTTCAAGGCGGTTTCCGTGTGGCCGTCGAAGAAGCCGAAATTGCAACGGCGCAAATGTCGGGGCAGGGAGCGGGAATCGCCTTGCGTAAAGTCACCGCTATCGCTCGGGCTGCGGAAGAAACTCACGCCCCCACCGCTTTGCAGATTGCTCGTCGTATCCTTGGGCTGATCCGGCTGCCAGTCATCGGGTGAAAGATTCTTAGATGCGGCAGTCACTACGCCAGCATCGGCGAAGACGATGGCGCTGCTCGGATGCGTCACCATATTTTCGCGGATCATCGGCGGCGGCGCTTGGCCGGTCACGCCGAGGCGCGCGAATTCTGGATAGTTCAAGCCGATGCCCAACGTCTGGCGCAGACTGACTGAACCACCGACTTCGACCGCCGCCGGAAGCCGGAGCGTCGGGCAATCGAACACGCGATTGGCACGGGCATAACCGCCGATCCGCAGCGCGTCAGGCCAGAACAGACCGCCACCGTTTTGCACTACGAACGTTTCCGCGTCATACGTCCAGTCGCTGAAGCCCGGGACTCCAGTTTGCCGCCACAGCGGCATCAAGCGGCTGTCGTTGTCGTCCGCATATAACATCGTGGCTTTGAGAATCTGGCCGATGTTATTCGCGCAAGCCGTGGCTTGCATCCGGGCTTTCGCTTTGGATAAAGCCGGCAAGAGCATGGCTGCCAGAATGGCGATGATGGCAATCACCACCAGCAACTCCATCAACGTAAAACCTCCCCGCACCGTGCGGGTGTCACCCTTCGCTAGGACGGAATGCAACATATCGTCCTACTCGACTGCTCTCGCGAGGTTTTATTCGGGAGGCGCCGCTACATCAATGTGTGTGGTGGTCGTAGCGTTCTTCCCGTGGGGGCGGAGGACAAAGCTCACTCGACGATTTTGATCCGATAGAACCGTTGGCTACTGGCAGGCGCGCCGCCAGTTTGGGAGAAGTCATCCACGAAGGTTTGCGTTGATGCCGCCCCCGCCGGTGCGGCATCCATCTCGATAACCAGCGGTCGGACGACATCGGTGAACATTCCATTCAGGCCGTTGCTGTATTGCACGCGATAACGCACGCCGCCCACCGAAGCCCACGTGATGGTCACATGTCCGTTTGTTGCTCGCACCTGACTGATGATTTTGATGACCGATGCGGTGTTGGTCGGATTGGTGTTGGCGAGATACTCCTCGCGGTTGGTATGGCCATCTTGATCAGGATCGTCGTTCGGATCGGTGAGACCATAAGTCGCCTCCCAACCATCCGGCAGGCCGTTGGCGTTGGTGTCCGGCGGAGCGATGACGGTGAGATTCATGGAGGCGACACTGCTGCTGGCGCGACTATCCGAGACGCTGTAAGTAAACCGATCCGTGCCGCGATAGCCGTGAACGGGAACATAAGTCACCGCACCATCGGAGCGATCAAACGCCATCAAACCTCCGTGCTGCGGCAGCGTGTTGGTCTGGAACGTGAGCGTGTCACCATTGCTGTCGTTGGCTTGCAACACCAGCGCACTCGAGGCATCGCCGATCACGGTGCAGCTTTGGTTCAGTGCGCTGGGCGCAGCGTTGGCCACGCTGAAACGCCAGGTCGGGCTGGTCGCAGTGTTGCCGTCGCTGTCGCGCGTGACCACATACCATTCATAGGTGACGCCCGAGGCCAGCCCGGTCCATACGCAGGACGCGAGGCCATTCACGGCGGAGAGATTTGTGGCGAGCACGGCAAACGACGCGTTGGTCGTGCCCGGAAGATTCATGTTGTAGGGCAGGGTGAATTGGCTGTCTGCGTCGGTCTCCGTCTGATCGAGCCACGGCGAATAGGTGAACGCGCGGATGACATTGTTGCTCGGTGAAAACGTGTAGTAACGCAGCCAGCCGTTGCCGCCGTTGGTTCGGCCCTGATAATCGGTCAGGATGGAATGCACCGTGCGCCCTTCAAACACATCGCTCCGCTGCCCTTCGCCCGCGATGTGGCCGCAGAGCATCAGGAAGAAGTTTGGGTTGTTCTTGAGCGTGTTGTAAATCGCCTGGCCTTGCGCGCTGAAGGTCGCGTCGAAGCCGGTGTTCACGATCCAGTGGCTCGTCACGATGGCGCGATGATTCGGATACGTCTTGAGCAGATTATCCGCCCACGCCAGCACGGCGGGCAATGGCGTGGTGTCGTATTCCAGATGGATGATGATGAAATCCATCCCGCCCGCGTTGAAGAACTGAAAGCTGTTGTCATTGTTCGAGCCGAAGTGCCCACCGTAGTAATCGTAGCCGATAAAATGTTCCACGCCGAAAAACTGGTTGAAGAACGTGGTGTCGCCGGTGTCGCCCGTGCCGATGGGCGATTGATCGTGATTGCCGACGCCAAGACCATAGGGAATGCCGTTGCTCAACAACGTGGTCACGGGATTTTCAAAACGATACATTGCATTCGTGGCGGCGAGCCATTCGACATTGTTGCCGCCGTTCTGGCCGCGTTGCGTGATGTCGCCCAAATGCGTGACAAAGCGCAGGTTTAACTTGGTGCGGTTTGCGACATACCAATCAGTCTGCGAGCGGAACATCGCCGGCGTGCCGCCGTTCATCGTGGCGGAATAAAACTGCGTGTCCGGCAACGTGCCGATGGAGAAGTCGGCGTTCGTGTTGTTCGCGACTGGCAGCGGGCGACCATAAAACGTCACGCTCACCGGCCCGTTCAAACCTGGCGGCACGGCGACCTGCAATTGCGGCGCAGCGCCAATCCCCGCTGCTTCATTCGTCGGCGCAACCAAGGTCGCGGCTACGGACGGAACAAATACAAACGACGCCACAGCTTCTGCTGCGCCGGGCGTTTGCAAACCGGGCGGATTAGCCGGCAGATCGCGCGATTCGATCACCCATCCGTCGCCGTCGGGCTGATAGCTGACGACGTTGTCCACGTTCAAGCTTGCGCCGCCTTCGGGTGAAATGAGCAACACACCATTGGTGGGCGATTGACCGGGAATTGTCAGCCGCCAGCGCCCCGTGCTGAGTTGGGCGACGGTAAAACGCGGACTCGGGCCGCTGTAAATCAAGGGCTGTCCGTCGCTGCGGAATTTGCCGGAGACAACCATCGTATTTGTCTTGGGAATGAACACGAACGCGACCGGGTCTTGTTCCGCCGAGCTGCCGTCCGAGCCGTTGTCTTTCACGAAGACGCTCCACGTGCCATTGGTCGGGTTGGCGAAGGAGAGGGCGTAGTTATCCTCGTTCTTCCCGTGCGTGACCAGCAGCACGCCGGAGTTGGTCGAATGAATGCCGCGCGACGTCAGGTCCACCACGAAGCGTCCGCTGCCAAGTTCGACGAAGTGCGTTCCCAACACCAGCCCGGGCGAACCGGTGAAGACATCGTTCACGCCGCCATTGGTCTCGCCGGAATTACGCGCGAAGCCGCCGAGGAAATGTGCCGTAAGGAAAATACGCCGCCGCGATGTTGATGTTGAATTCCGTCCCGACCGGGCAGTTGAAGACTGGAATGAAATAGTCGCCCGCATTCACGGCATCCCGGCTGTAATCCATCGCCGTGGTGCAGAAGTTCGTGCCGGGATAAAGTTCTTCGCCGTTGTCGCGCCCGTTCTCCGCCACGCAGGCCAGCAACACGCCGTTGGCCACGTCATCGAGTTGATCCGTGCGCGCTTGGACATTGTAATCGCCGCGATTCGAGCCGCCGCGCAGGCGCAGGTTGTTGATGGAAAGCGTTTCGGTGATCGTGACAGAATCGGTCGTGTTGTTGGTGTCGTTCTGCGTCACCTGCAAACTCAACGCGCCGATGTGGTGCTGGGCCGAAGTACTGTGAAGGCTTAACAACAAGCCCGCCAACCCGAGCCATTTTCGACTGCAAGTCCAGGCGCTCCGCGGCAGCCAGCAGATTTGCAATGCCCGCAAAGCCGGGGCAACTGCGCGGGGAACACGAATCAAAGTAGTACGACGTTTCATCAGGCCTGACAGGATGCGAAAGCGAATGTGACAATCAACGAACGCGCCGTGAACAGGACGTGACGTTTCGATGACGGAGGTAATGTTCTGTAGCGGCGGTCTATCGCTGATCCCCGTTTGCATTTCCTGGTTTCTAACGGCGCTCACAGAGCGCCGCTACAATTCTAGTGTCAGAAAAGAAAGCGCCGACCCGGAGAGTTAGGTCGGCGCTTGTGCGTTAGGCCCGAATGAATCAACCGCTGGCATTTAATCACGCCCGGGCCGGAATTCCAGCGACGTTTCCGTGACGGCTGGGAAACGCTCCGGGGGCGATTTCAAGCCACCTGCAATTGCGGGCGGCCCGCAGTGACAACGAACGCTTTGCTGGTCTCGATGGGCGCGCCCGGCTTGGTGACATACGGCACGACGCGGAAATCCGTCTGCCACTGCTTAGGCGTGATGTCGCAACGCACGTAGCCGCGTTGGGCGTTGTGATATTTTACAAAAGGATTCTCCGAAAGCATCGCGGCGGTGTGGCTTGGCGTGGCCAGCCCGTCGCCGCCGGAGGAAATGGACGTGCCGACGAATTCCGTTCCCACCACGCGGGAATCGAGTTGATCGAAGTCGGCGATGAGTTCGTTGGCCCAGTTGGAATGGATGTCGCCGGTGAGCACGACCGGATTGGCGATGCGTTTCTCGGCAAAATGTTTAAGCACGCGCCGGCGATCCATTTCGTAGCCGGACCATTGATCCATGCTGACTTCCACCGCTGGACCTTCCGCGCGATCTACGCGGGCCATCATGACTTGCTGCGCGAGCACATTCCACGTGCTGGCGGATTTTACCAAGCCCTTGAACAACCAGTCGCGTTGTCCTGCGCCCAGAATCGTCGCGTCGGGATTCAGCACGTCCGGGCCGACGGGTTTGCGACCGTCGCCGTAAGGCTGGTCGGTGCGATACTGCCGGGTATCGAGCACATAAAATTCAGCCAGCTGTCCGAAAGCTTGGCGGCGATACAACTGCATGTCCGGTCCGGTGGGCAGGGCAGCGCGGCGCAACGGCATGTGTTCGTAATAGGCTTTGTAAGCATTGGCGCGGCGTTGGGCGAAGGGGATTTTGTTAACCGCCTTTTCCTCGGGCGTCATGCCAGCGTAGTTGTTGTCCACCTCGTGATCGTCCCACGTGACAAACCACGGCGCGGCGGCGTGCACGGCTTGAAGTGCGGGCTCTGATTTGTAGAGCGCCAGCCGATTCCGATAATCGTCCACGGAGAAAATCTCTTTGCTGTTGTGCTGGCGGATCGTGCCTTCCTTCTTGATGCCGCCTTCGTAGATGTAATCTCCGAGGTGGAACACCAGATCCACGCCTTCGCGTTGCATGTGCTCATACGCGGTGTAGTGCCCCATCTCATAATGCTGGCACGAAGCGAAGGCGAAACGCAGCCGTTCTGGCATCGTGTCGGCGGCGGGTATCGTGCGGGTGCGGCCTTTGGGACTGACTTCGCCACCCGCTTTGAATTGATACCAATACCACCGATCCGGTCGCAACCCGGCCACTTCTACGTGGACAGAATGTGCCCACTCGGGCGTGGCCACCGTCGTGCCTTTTTGCACGACCTTGGTCATCGCTTCGTCGTCGCAGATTTGCCACTCAACTTCGACCGGCTCGGGTTTCATGCCGCCGCCTTCGAGCGGTTTCGGCGCGAGTCGCGTCCATAAAACAAAGCCATCGCTCGCCGGATCACCTGAGGCGACGCCGAGTTGGAACGGATAAGCGGAGAATGCCGGTGTCTTGGTCACCGCGCCGAGCGCGCGCGTGGACCACATCGCCGCCGCCGCCAGCGAACTGGTGGCGAGAAGAAGGAACGGCGATCCATGCGAGGGGAATCGTGGAGGAGATAGAGCGGAGACTTCATATTATTAATAGACGGTTGGATTTAATTGTTGCTGGCTGTTACGCGCGTCAAACCTTGACGCGTTCGGTGTTCTAATTGTTTTGTCAGCTCCAGTGAGCGGCGCACCGCCGGATAGGTCTCAATTCCGGCCAGGACCTGGGCAAACGTCTGGCGTGCCTCATTGGTTCGGCCGGCCTGTTCGAGCACTTCTGCGCGTAACGTCAACCAAGGCTCTTTGACGGGGTAGCGCTGTATCAATTCATCAACGCGGGCCAGTGCGGAATCGAAGCCGCCCCGCTGACGATCATATTCGATTGCCGCCAATTGCAGCGGCGAGGCAAACGGGGCGTTGGAGATCGCTTCGTCGAGGCCGCGCGCCGCCTCCGCCAGCCTGCCCAGTCGGGCCTGCAATCGAGCACGTTCCAAAAGCAGGTCTGGCGCGGGCGCGGGCAAATCATTGATGGCGGCGTTGTAGTCTGCAATCGCTTCCTCCGTTTGTCCCAGCTTTGCTCGAACTCGGCCCTGGATCAACCGGCCTTCGGCGTGGTGTGGCTCGGTTTGCAGGAAACTCTGAATATTGGTGAACGCCTCCCGAGACCGTCCGGCCTCGCAATAGATTCGAGCGCGTTCCAGCGTCAACGGCGGCATGTTAGTCTGCAAGTGTTCCGCTGAAGCCAAGTCGGTTAGTGCAGCGTCAAACTGACCGTGCCGGCGAAACAGTTCGGCCCGCTGCTGGAACAGGTCAGCCGCTTCGCCTCGCTGGTTCAGTTGTTCCGTGAGTTGAACAATCTGCTCAATCAAGTCTGGGTGCGCGACTGCCCCAAGGCTTCCCGTTAACAGCAAGACCGTGAAACTTGTGATTCGGCTCCACCGTCGAATTAGGGATAGCATCCTCATTTTGCGGTAGCATGACGAATGGGCCGTTTCCCGCCAAATGACCTTCTCGTGACAATCGCAACAATGAGGTTACAGATTGTTGCTGCTTCCATTTTGTTGCGTGGACTTACTGTACGATTCTGGGCGGGTGGAGCGGGGGGAAGGTTGGGGGCTTTGATGCCGAGCAATCCGGGGCGACCCTTCGCCAATCATTGCGTAGTTCTTGGCGCTCTTCAAAAGAACAATAAAGACCGCAAAGCTTTCACGTCACCAACCCTTATAGCTTTCAGTTTGTTGCCGCAAAAGTGTCACGACCGTCACTACTAAATGACGATATGAATTCAACCGAACGGGATAATGGCACGGATTGGACCGACCGGGAATATGTCGAAAGCAGCCGTAACGGTTGCCATGAGCATTTCCGACTGTTGGTGCAACGATATCAAAAGCCACTGTTCGCGTTTCTTTCGGATCGCATTCGCGATCCGTTGGAAGTTGAAGAAGCGGCGCAGGAATCGTTCGTGCGGGCCTTTCTGTCCCTGAAAAAGCTGCAAAAACCAGAGTCGTTTTGTTCGTGGTTGCTCGGCATTGCGAGTCGGGTCGCCAAAGAGCAGTTCCGCTCCGCAGCACATCGGGAAAGGGATCGGGGGGCGGCTGAAGCCATGCTGTTGGCAGGCGAAGAGAGTCAGGAAGGATACCCGTTGGAAGAGGCCATCGCTGTTCTGCCGGAGAATTATCGTCAGGTGATTGTGTGGCGGTATTACGAGGGGCGCTCCTGTCAGGAGATAGCCACCTGCCTCGACTTGCCGCTGGGCACCGTCACCAAAACGCTGTCACGTGCCTATGCCCTGTTACGGCAGAAACTTCAGACCTGTGAGAGCGGCAACGCAACGGTCAAACCAACTGAATCACATGAACTGCGCTGAATGTCGGGACAATCTAGTCGCCTGTGTGGAAGGCTTGTTGGATCGCGAGGAATTACTTCGCTGTCAGACGCATCTGGGAAGCTGTGTCAATTGCCGGAACGAATACCGGGAGATCGTAGCCCTGCAACAACGGCTGGCGGCCCGCGGGCAGACCGCGGCCCAGACGGCGCTGGTTGCGTCCGTCATGCAACGCATTCGTGAGGTTCAACCAAAACCAAGCGAGACGATCATGAACACATTATTCAAACGATGGGGATTCGGATTAAGCGCCGCTGTCGGTCTGGCGGCGATCATTCTGCTTGCCCTGCTGATCTCACCCCGGACGCAGGCGACGGCTGCTGAAATCATGAGCCGCGGTGCGAAGGCGGTGGCCAAACTGAGTAGCATTCATTTGCGTGGCCAGTTACGCACCTACCCCGCAGAGAACTTCAGTTACATCAATCACCGACTGGAGTTTGTGCCCGTCGAATTGTGGAAACAATTCGAGCCGGAACTCAAATGGCGCATTGATAAGCCCGGTCGCCAGGCGGTGATGGATGGTCAATCCACTGTGCTTTACAACAACGCGGGCAATACTGGCTACCGGATTGAGATGAGAACGCAGAGTGCGTTTGACACGGCGTGGTTGCATCTGATCGCCAACCTCAGCGGCACGATTTCCAACGAACTGACAAATGCCCAGCAGAAGGGTTGGAAACTTGAATTGACTGAACAAACTGCCGCCGATGGCCGGCTTAAATCCATCGTCACCGTGCATGCTAAATCCGGTTTGCCCGACACCGAATATCTGAAGAACACCTTCTTTGATATTGCCGATACGCGGCGGGTTTATCGGTTCGACGAGCAGTCTGAATTGCTGGAGGCGGTGCAAGTGTATCTAATCCGGGCCGAGGGCGAAGTGTTGATCTTCGATTTGAGCCAGATTGATTACAACCAACCACTCGCGTCCGAACTGTGGCACTTGGCCATTCCTGCCGATGTGACCTGGGATCGTGCCCCGCAAGTTCTGCCAGACAATGAAAAATACGCTGCGATGACGGCGGAGCAGGCGGCGCGAACTTTGTTCGAAGCCTGTGGGCGGGAAGATTGGGCGGAGGTGGAAAAATTCGTGTCCACGTTGACACCCAATTTCAAAAAGCATCTCGGCGGGCTGCAGTTGGTCAGTCTTGGGGAAGCGTTTGTTTCGCGTGCACAGAATACCAACCTGCAATGTTTTGTGCCCTATGAAATCAAATTGCGCCCGATTGATCTGTATCTGCGTCTCTCCAACGCAAACGCCGCAAAGCGTTTTGTGATCACGGGCCAATACGACAGCCAGATGAAACTCCAGGAAGAGTTCTTCTGGACCAGCGAGCCCCCAATACTCTCTATGGATGATGCTTCCACCCGCATGTCGCCGGCGGAAGTGGTGAAGGCGCTCTGTGCCGCTTCGCCCAAACTGGACTGGCTGGTGATCGAGAAATTCATGCCTGCGAACGCAGTTGCCAAAATGAAGGGCCAAATCGCCGAAGCCCAACAAGCCAAACTGGACCTGCGCAATCTCATTCCGGAAATGGAGGCCGGCGATGCGTTCTGGTCTGAAGCACATGCCGCTTGGTTTGTGAAAGTTCGCAACACCCCGGTGAAAAAGTGGAATCTGGCGCTGCGCAAAGATAACCCGGCGGGCCGCTGGCAACTGGATGGCGGGCTGTGATCAGATTGGCTGGGCCGGGAGCGTCTGCTTCCGGCCCACTACTTACTGATATTACGTTTTGGTTGAGGTGAAAGCGCTCCGGCGGAGTGCTGCTACTAGCGGGTGTTAATTCTGGGAATACCCATGCGGTGTGGCGTAACGATTCTCCTGCCTTGGTGTCTTGGGGTTAAGTATGGACGCAATATTGAATACGAGGGGGGCCGATGCCGCGGCGGTTGCGGCGGTGCGAAAAGGGGATGCCGAGCGATATCGCGAACTGGTCGAGCGGCATGAACAGCGGGTTTATGCGGTAGCATGGAGCCGTTTGGGAGATGCCACTTTGGCCGAGGAAGCCACGCAGGAAGCATTCATCCGGGGTTATCGGCGTCTCTGGCTGTTGGGAGATGCCAGCAAGTTCGCCGCCTGGATCACTTCAATCTCCCGCCACGTGGCCATCAATCTGGGCCTGCGGCATCGGCGAGAACTCAACAAGCGCGAGCGCTGGGCCTTGGAGCAACCCGCCGCCCCGACCATCGCGGCGGAAGAAACTGCACCCTCATGTTCGCCGGAAACTTTGCGAGCGGCACTGGAAAAGCTTCCTGCCAAACATCGCGAATGTCTGGTGTTGTTCTATCTTGAAGGGAAAAGTGGTAATGAGACTGCATTGGCGTTAGGAATCTCGGAGGCCACCTTGCGGGTCCGATTGCATCGGGCTCGCGTCGCTTTGCGCAATCGGCTTGATGAGCAGCTTCAAGATTCGCTGCGCCAACTCAAACCGAGCCGGACTCTGGTCCCCATGATTATGACAGGCGTGCTCGCTTCGTCATCGGCAAATGCCGCCACGACCGGTGGAGCAACGTTCCTGGGCGCACTGATGAAGCTTGGGCCGTTCAAGTGGTTGGGCGTCTTTTCAGCTGCATTGATTGGTGCCTTGCCCAGCATGGCATTCACTGCTTTGGCCGCCCGGGCTGAGCAGCGCAACTTTCGCGACCCTGAAGATTTTCGCGCCAAAGCGCAGCGGGCCATGTATCGGAAAATTCTCCTGGTGGTTCCGTTGGTGACAATTCCGTTCGTGTTTGGACTGTCCGCGCTGAACGCCAAGCTAGGCGCGCGCCGCTTCGATTTCATCATAGCTCTGTTCTTAGTGGGATTGTTCGCCTTCCAATGTTGGCGGCTGGGCCTGCGCAACCGGGCGCAACGCGGCATCTTGATCTGGTATGCGATTCCCGCTGGCGGCATGCTGCTTAGAGCGTTGGGGCTGATTCCGGCGAGCGCTTATTCCTACTTTTGCATCGCCGGGTTTCTCTGGCTGATGTGGGTGATCCGCCAGCGCCCGATGAAGATGGATAACAGCCTGTTTCTCCGGGCAATGATGGGCAGTTTAATGACGCCGGCCTCGGAGCGGGTCGTGGCGCAAACCGATGAGTCATTTTCGAAAGCGGAATTGATCGTCTTTGGGCGGTTTCTCAACGACCGTCATCTGGTTAACGACTTTCGCTGGAATCCGGATGGCTTGTTGCTGCGGCAATCATTTCACCAGCAAGCCGGATTAGGCATGCAGCCCGCGCGGTTCTCCCGTCTTAGTCTGGACAGTTCCAACATTCAACTGCACTGGCGGGGCGAGGTGTCGGCCTGTTTTAGCGAGGCGGATCAGCGGTCGGGCCGGATGTTGAAGCCGGAGGAGACGACGACGCGGCGCCAGGTGGAAGAACAGGTCGCGCTTGCCGTGGCTTATGCTTGGCAGGAATTTCGCCGTGGCAACCTAGTCGCGGCGGACGGGGCGCTGGGAGAGAAGCCGGATGCGGAAATCTTTTTGGTGCCGCCGGCCCGGGCCGCCTCCACCCGCTGGTTGCAAGCCATGCTGGCGCTACCGGTGATTTTATTCACGGGGATGCTGATCTGGGAGCGGCAACCCCACCTGTTGCGAGAATTTTTGGAGAGGCGAAACCAGGCACACTCCTCAATTAACGCGAATACCAATTCTGGCAATCTTGTTCCGAGGTCCCTTCCGCCCATGGAATGAAACGAGACGGCTGCTTTCCAGCGGGTGACGCCACGTGACGCTTCGGCTCTCGGTTTGCTTTGGTTGGTCTGCGATTTGATGGAAAGTGTGAATAACTTTTTCCCAAAGCCGGTGGACAAACCGCCGGCAAAAGATTTGAATCGGTTCGTGCTTCGCGGTTTGTTTGTGAAGCTTCGGTTCCTCCTCCGATCTGACACCACTCTGTAAGTGGTGTCCAGCAGTGCCGTCATGGCAGGCCTTTGACTCAGGCGTTCCGATTTTTGGGCTGGCCGTGGCTAAACCTATAACCAAATCGCGCGCTCCAATTCGTGAGCCCGACTGGCAGAACTATTTGTATGAATTTTTCGCACCAGACCGGTTCCGGCGGATGCCGCGCTCCATCAGGAAAGAACCGTTATGATTGCCGTCCTGTCCAAAGTCATGAGTCGCGCCAGCGACCTCGCCGCCGTTGAACCCCTCCTCGCGCTCTTCTTGGGTGCTGCCTTGCTCACCGTGCTGTTAACGGTGTGGCTACAACCCAAAACGACTGGAGAGATTGGAAATAAATCCAGCCTACTTTGGGTGCTCTACGGGCACGCCTGCAGATTGGGATTCGCATTGATGTTGGTGGCATTAGTGGTAGCCGCCATCTCGGTCTTGCGCAGTTATCTCAGGCAAACGGCCACAAACTTTCAGCGCACCCACGGCCGGGTCACTCAGGCCAATTACGATGCTGTGCAGACCATCTGGGGCGCGGAACAGGAGCAAGGGGAACTGAAGGTGAAAATCTACACCGACGAGGAAGTCACCGAGCGGATCGAGTCGGAAGACCTGACCCGGCCAGCTGTATTGCGAAAGAAGACGGTGCGCAACGCAATCACGGCCAACCCGTTCATCGCCGCGAAGCACGACATCATGTTGAAACAGAACCCGCGCAAAAAGGGTTCGGCATATTACGGCGGCTACGAAACGGTCTGTCAGTTTAGTTGGAAGCTCACCAATCCGGCGGTGACCACGCAGCAGTGCAATCTCGTCTTCCCCCTCCCCGCGGCGGGCGCCATGTATGACGACCTGTCTGCTACCCTCAATGGGCAGGATGTGTTGCCGCAGATGCAGTTGAAGGATGCCACCTTGGTGCTGAACCGGGAACTGACACCCAACGAACAGCTCGATTTCAAGATTGGTTTCAAAAGTCGAGGCGTGTCCTTCTGGTATTTTCAAGTGCGAGAAGCACGGGAGATTCGGGATTTTCTTTTAACCCTCACGCTGCCGGATTTGACCACGGAAAAGCTCAATTATCCTGGTGGATGCATGACGCCGACGGAGATTCGCCCGACGACCGACAATCAAGGAAGCATTCTGAGCTTCCGGCTCGATCATGCCATTTCAAGTCAGGGTATGGGCATCGCGTTGCCTTCGTTGCCACAACCCGGCGCCACTACGAATGCGGTACTGGGCGAAGCTGAGCGTGCCTGGTTGTTGAGCTTTGCCATGGTGGTGCTGACGCTGAGCTTGCTGCGGGTACCACAGGCAGTGCTGCTCAGCATTCTCTTTGGTGTTGCCACCGCTTTCGCGTACGGATTATTGGGTGATTTCAGCGACTTGTTATTTGGTTTTTGGGGCACGGCTGGACTAATCCTGATCCCATTCCTAGCCGGTTTGGCCAAGTTGCTGACGTATGTGGCTCCGGATGCATCCACGAAAATTTTAGCCGGACAGTTTCTGCTGGTTGGCATTGTTTACCCGTGCGTGGCGGGATTGGATTCAGATCGGCAGGCGCTTTACCTCAATCTCTGCGCAGTTGGCTTCTTGGCGTTCATCGCTTGGATAAGCGTAACACGCTTGTTAAAACAACCTGCGGAATCCCCCACACCACAGCCAACCGCACAACCGGCCTGAATCGCAATGCTTTCCAAGCCGAAAATCATATTTCTATGAATGCGCTGAATTATCTGCGTCCTCGCCTCCCGCTGTTTACTGCTGTTCTCGTTCTTGTTGGCAGCCTCGTTGTGCACGTCGGTCAGGCGCAAAGTTTGCCGCCGGCATTAATGGTCGAAGAGAACGACCACTCCAAACCGCTGCACATCTCCAAAGTGGATATCGAAGTGCAGATCCATGGCTTTATTGCCGAGACCAAAATGACCATGGTATTTCAGAATCGTCAGGATCGACCGTTGGCTGGGGATTTGTATTTTCCCTTGCCGGTCGGCGCGACGGTCGGCGGCTACGCGCTGGATGTTAATGGCGCCATGGTGGATGGAGTCGTAGTGGACAAGGACAAAGGCCGGCAGGTATTTGAAAAGGAAACCCGCAAAGGCGTTGACCCCGGATTGGTCGAGTGGACGCGGGGCAATCATTTCAAGACCCGGGTCTTTCCCATCCCGCCGCGCGGGAGTCGCACGGTGCGAGTAAGCTATGTCAGTGAAGTCCTGACGGATGCCAACGGCAGTCACTACGAACTTCCGCTGAACTTCAAAACGAAGCTGGCAGAATTTCACCTCCGACTTGAAGTCATTCAAGCTACCGCGCAACCGGTGTTGCAGCGGGGTAGTGCGTTCAACCTGCAATTCGCCAAATGGCGTGAAAGCTACGTCGCCGAAATCCAACGCAAGGATAGTAGCGCCATCGGCAACCTGGTGGTTGAGCTTCCCAAAATCGAGCAGCAGCGTGTGGTCGTCGAAAAAGCCAGCGATGGAGAATACTATTTTTGCATCAATGACTTTCCCGTTGATTCGCGGCCCGCGGATCGCAAACCAGCGCTCCCAGCGCTCAAGCAGGTAACGATCTTCTGGGATGCTTCTGGATCTCGGGGCGCAACGGATCACGCGCGTGAGTTAGCTTGGCTCAAAGCCTGGTTTGCCACTTATGCGCAGCATTCCCTCACCGTCAATCTCGTCCCGTTTCGCAACGCGCTGGCGCCCGTGCAACGATTTGCCATCACCAACGGAGAGGCGGCGGCTCTGCTCAACGCCATTTCAAAGATTTCCTATGATGGCGGAACGCAACTTGGTTGCTTGACCAATATCCCCGTCGCACAGGGCGAAGGCTGGAACTTCTTGTTCAGCGACGGGCTGAACAATTTTGGCCGAGCTGAACCAGCTATTCTTAGTGGTCCGCTTTACATCTTCGCTGCTGACCAGACGGTGGACCAACCTTTCCTGCGTCACCTCGCCCAACGCTTCGGCGGAACAGTGCTGTCTTTGCAGCGGATGACCGATCAGCAAGTCTTGCGCGCTCTCGCTGCCAAGCCATTTGCCTTCCTTGGTAGCGAAGCCGTGAACGCCGGCATTACAGAACTCTGCCCCCAGACTTCGCAGCTGCTGCAGAAGCGGCTCACTGTCGTGGGCAAACTGACTGCTGCCGAGGCTGGCATCGTGCTTAACTATGGATTTGGCGGAAAAGTAATGACGCACTCTAGGCATGCAATTACTCGAAAAACTGCCGTGCCGAGCGATTTGCTCCGGCGCTTCTGGGCTCAACGGAAACTGGAAGATTTGCTGGTGCTCCAAAAACAGAACGAGCCCGAGATTACTGAACTAGGCAAACGCTATGGACTGGTGACACCGTATACCTCGCTGATTGTGTTGGAGCAGTTGGAACAGTATGTCGAGCACCGCATTATGCCACCGGCGAGTCTTCCTGAAATGAGAAGGGAGTATGCCCGAATTGTAGAGGAACAGTCGGCCGAAGAAAAAAAGCTGCAACGTGACAAAACGGAGCAATTGCTTACGGCGTGGACCAAGCGGGTTGAATGGTGGAACACGAAGTTCAAACCCGTGGCGAAATTCCAAGAACCGGAGCAGGATGGAGCATCAGTTCGACGACCAAGCGGAGTTACACCGCTCCGCAGCAGGGCCACCGTAGTGCGGTCTGGCGCAACAGCTGATCTACCTGTGGTTGAGTCAATGAATGTTGTAAATGCACTCGATGCGGCTCCAGCGCTGGCGGCGGCCCCGGAAGCTTGGATGCGGGACGCAAGTATGTTGGGTGGTGAGCCGATGACCGCGGCGCATTCGGAACCAGGACCAGGTGTTGCGATCAAAGAATGGAACCCAAAGACCCCGTATCTTGATGCCCTCAAGCGGGCGGGAAAGCAGGACACCTTTGCCGTGTATCTAGCGCAACGGACCAAGTTCGGCACATCCCCCGCCTTCTATCTGGATTGCGCCGAGTTCTTTCGCAAGCAGGCACGTGAGGATCTCAGCCTCCAGATTCTTTCCAATATCGCAGAGCTAGACTTGGAGAATGCGGCACTACTGCGGGTGCTTGCCTATCGATTATTGCAGATCGGGCAATTGGACCTCGCCTGTAGTCTGTTTGAGGAAATTCTCCGCCTGCGCCCCGAGGAACCACAATCATTCCGGGATCTGGCGCTGGCCGTGGCCAAACGGGGCCAAACCGAGAATGATCTGGCCGATTGTCGTCGGGCGCTGGAACTTCTGGCGAGGGTGGTGAACCAGAAATGGGATCGTTTTGATGAAATTGAAGTGATCGCCTTAATGGAAATGAATGCATTGTGGGCTGACTGTGATCGTCGTTTTCCCAAGGACAAGCTGCCATTCCCGGTGGATCAGCGTTTGCAAAAGCTGCTCGACCTCGATGTTCGCATCCTGCTCACATGGGATGCGGACATGACTGATATAGATCTGCATATCGTCGAGCCCTCCGGCGAGGAAGCCTATTTCAGTCATAACCTCACTTCGATGGGCGGGCTGGTCAGCCGCGATTTTACGCAAGGTTACGGGCCGGAAGAATATTGCCTGCATAAGGCCCGGCCCGGGGCTTACAAGATTGCTGTCAATTACTATGGTTCGCAGGCGGCGCAGCTCATGGGCCCGGTTACTGTCCAAGCGGAGATCATCACTCACTTCGGACGGCTGAACGAAAAACGGAAGAGTCTTACACTCCGCCTTGAGGATAAGAAAGAGACGGTTGTAATCGGCGAAGTGGAATTTTAGCTGATGGTTGAGTGAGTGCAGATCACTCGTCACCACCGCACATGAACCAAAAGCTCAAATGCGCAAAGTTTGTGCAGAATGTTAGCCTCAAGGTCCCGGAAGCCGGATGCTCGGGGTCGGGCTGTAGTCATGGGATTAAATTACGTGGCGGCATTGGAGTCTGCCTTTAATGCCGCCATGTTGGAAGTCGCGGCCTATCTCGTTAGCGGATTATCCGGAGGTTTCTTTCAACTTTGTTGGATGCAAACCGATGAGCGCATTCCATCTTCCGGGGTGTTGGTCACGTATCCAGCAATTGATTAACGGTGCTCGTGGCTACGTGGGTGCGAGTATCGGACGAGCCGTAGATGTTCTGATTGTAAATGTGTGCCTCAACCTTTGCTTGGAAAATGTTGTTTCGGTCAAAGCGGGTGAGCCGGATTGACTAAAAAACGACTCATCGTATCGTGATTTCGATGCGAGTTTCCAAAAAGACCGATTATGCCTTGAGGGTTCTATTCACCTTGGTTGAGCACTATGGTGGACAACCTATTCCCATCCGGGAGCTGGCGCGGCGCAATGATGTGCCCAAGAAATTTCTAGAACAGATCATGCTCGATTTGAAGGCGCAAGGATGGGTGGATAGCACGGCGGGTGTGCGGGGTGGTTATTATCTCTCCAAGAACCCAAACTCCATCATGATGGGGGCAGTGGTGCGGCATTTTGACGGAATTTTAGCACCGATTGACTGTGTTTCGGTCACCGGTTATCAGCGTTGTTCTCAAGAGCCGGTTTGCCGGTTTCGGCGCGTTTTTCTAGATGCTCGAAACTACGTTGCCAGTGTGATGGACCGGTCCTCATTGGCAAGCGTGGCCAAGGGCTTGCCGGTTTCTCAGCGGGAGGTCGAAGTGGGTTTTCAAGGCGGCGAAGGCATCTGATTGTTACTTGGCAAAATCTTTTTAAAAAAGCTATTGACCTCAAGAGAACAATCTACATAATAACGACAGATATAGTTGTGATTTGAAATGAAGGCCATTGCAAATTCAAACAACAAAACCGCTTCAATTGGGGCGGATGCGTGCGCCTTTGCATCGATCGTTTTTTATTTGTCTTTAATGACTACTAATTTGGTAGTTGTTATGTCGGTGGGTAAGTCACGCTATTGAAAAATTTTATGAGCGCAGCTCAATCAAATTTGAACTCCGCCAGCGACTCTGGCCAGAACTGGCAGGAGATCGTCCGGCAGCATGTCGAATCCCTCCGTTTCGGGACGGTGGAAATCATCGTTCACGACTCGCGGGTCATTCAGATCGAGAAGACCGAGCGGGTGCGTTTAGGCAAAACCGGTGTCGGTGCAGATACAGTGCGGATTGAACTTAACGCAGAGGATCGCTCCCCCAAGAAATAATGATTATGACCCAAACAATTGAAAGACCAGCTACCCGTCGAACGGGACTCGTCTCCTTAGTGCGTCCGCTGGCGATTGGGGCGATAGCGCTTGTTTTAGCGGGAGATGTGTTGGCTCAGAATGCCGCCAGCACAAATTTGACAGTGACGCCAGGGCCAACTCAGGCCGAGTTCAAGGCGCAGTCCGAGTTAATTCAAAAACTTTTGGGGCGCATTGATCAATTGGAAAAGAATGATGTAACGCGGGCTGCCACAGTGGCCGAAGAAGCGGCCAAGGCCCAAGCCGCGACCGATGCCCTCAAGAAGGAGCACGAAGCGCGCGAGCAAAAGCTTTTGGGCCGTATTGGTGAACTCGAAGGCAAAGTCGGTTCGCTCGAAGCAGGCCGAGTGCTGCCGGAAATCGCCGTGACCTCCGAAGATGGGCCGACGCTGCCGGAGTTGGATCAGAAGATTCGCATCGCTGAGCGGAAGAGTGAGCTGGCGGCGGAGGCGGCGGAAGCAAGAGCCAAGGAAGCGCCCAAGCTGATCATCGGGCAAAGTGGTTTTTCGTTTGCCTCGGCGGACACAAATTTCGTGTTCAAGTTGCGCGGGTTGATTCAGCTGGATTCTCGCACGTTCTTTGGCGATAACGAACTGCTGCAAGGCAACGACAGTTTTCTGCTGCGTCGGGCGCGACCGATTATCGAGGGCACAGTGTTCCGGGATTTCGATTTCCAGGTCGTGCCGGATTTCGCCGGCTCGGCGACCACCATTTTTGATGCAAACTTGAACTACCGTTTGCGTCCCGAGTTTCAGTTGAAGTTCGGCAAAT
The DNA here is from genome assembly GCA_049840435.1 of Verrucomicrobiota bacterium. GTDB lineage: Bacteria > Verrucomicrobiota > Verrucomicrobiia > Limisphaerales > JADLHS01 > JADLHS01. The sequence goes on from JASGKY010000043.1 coordinate 153,158, forward strand.
TCAAATCGCCCATTGGATTTGAACAGCTTCAATCCGACGCGACGTTGCCGTTCAATGAACGTTCGCTTGCCTCTTCACTCGTGCCGACGCGGGCGGTGGGCGTGCAGCTTTGGGGAGATGTTGCGGACGGCGCGATCAGCTATGCAGCGGGAATCTTCAATGGCACCGGTGACAATCGCAATGCCAACGCCAGCGACTTTGGTGATGACAAGGAACTGGCGGGCCGGGTGTTTTTCCAACCGTTTAAGAAAAACGAATTCGTGGGATTGCAGGGAATAGGCTTTGGTTTGGGTGGCAGTTACAGCCAGGTCAAATCCAACGCGACGGGCTTGCCCAATACCACGGGCGGCACCTTGCCTGGTTTTGCCACCGACGGACAACAGCAGTTCTTCGCCTACAATCCGGTCACCGGAACAGTCGTCGCGGACGGCACACACTGGCGGCTTGCGCCTCAAGCGTCTTATCTGAAAGGTCCGTTTGGTTTTCTCGGTGAATACACAATTTCGCATCAGGAAGTTCTGAACAATACGACGTTCGCCCGCGCCGCGCTTGAACACACCGCCTGGCAGGTTTCTGCTCAATGGGTGCTGACCGGTGAAGCCGCATCTTTTAATGGCATTAATCCGCAGCGTCCGTTCGATTTCAACACCGGCAACTGGGGCGCGTGGCAACTGGTCGCGCGTTACGGCCAGCTTAATATTGATGACGATACCTTTGGCAGCTTTGCCAACGCCGCCTCGTCCGCGAACTCGGCGACCGCTTGGGGAATTGGTCTCAACTGGTGGCTCAACAAAAACGTCCGCGTGCTGACCAGCTATTCGCACACAACATTCGAGGGCGGCGGCGCGTTCAACCTCGCTGACCCGAAGTCCATTCCGCAGGGTATCGTGACGCAGGAGGATGAAGACGTGTTCTTCACCCGCGTGCAAATCTCGTTCTAAACCGCACTGGAAACAAAAGCTGAATCAAGCGTAACCATCAACTGACTGAAAGCCATGTCTCGCATCTACAACGACATCACTGAAACCATCGGCAACACGCCGCTTGTGCGGCTGAACCGCGTCGCCAAGAAGCACGGCGCGGTGGCCGACATCCTCGTGAAACTTGAATCGTTCAATCCGCTTTCCAGTGTGAAAGACCGCATCGGCGTGGCGATGATTGATGACGCACTCAAGTCAGGAAAGATCAGTCAGGACACGGTGTTGATCGAGCCGACGAGTGGTAACACCGGCATCGCGCTGGCGTTCGTTGCGGCATCACGCGGGTTGAAGCTCATTCTCACGATGCCGGAAACGATGAGCACAGAGCGGCGGAAATTATTGAAGATTTTTGGGGCGCGCCTCGTGTTAACCGAAGGCGCGAAGGGTATGAAAGGCGCCATCGCCAAAGCGGAAGAACTCAAGCAGCAGATTCCGAACAGCGTCATTTTGCAACAGTTCTCCAATCCGTCGAACCCGGCGATTCATCGCAAGACGACGGCGGAAGAAATCTGGCGCGACACGGATGGTAAGGTGGATTTCGTCGTCGCCGGCGTCGGCACGGGCGGCACGATCACGGGCGTGGCGGAAGTCATTAAGGAGCGCAAGCCGTCGTTCAAAGCCGTGGCCGTCGAGCCGATCAAGTCGCCGGTGATTTCCGGTGGCCAACCCGGGCCGCACAAGTTGCAGGGTATTGGCGCGGGTTTCATTCCTGACAATCTTAATACGAAGATCGTGGACGAAGTCATCAAGGTGGATGAAGCCGATTCCGGCCCGGTCTCGAAAGAGGTCAATCAACTCGATGGCATCCCCGTCGGGATTTCGAGCGGCGCGATCATCTGGGCGGCGTTGCAATTGGCGAAGCGACCTGAGAACGCCGGGAAGCAGATCGTCGCCATCGCGCCGTCAGCCAACGAGCGTTACCTGAGTTCGTGGTTGTTCGCCGATGTGAACGTGGACGGCGACAAGGTCGAGGACTTGGTCTGGAAAGCCTGAGTTCGCATCAAATAAAAATTTAACCGGCCTTCCTGAGCCACAGGCGGCCCGACTGAAATGAAACTAAAAATTTACGGCAGCTCACCGGACCACCGGAGGTTTCCCAAGAAGAACCTGAAACCCGGTGAGTCTGAGAGATACAGCCGAGACGGCAGTTAGTTCCCCGCCGCAACTCTTCATTGTTCTCCGCAGTCTTCTGGACGTGTCGCTGGCTTGTGACGCGACCGCGCTCGCGCGCGGACGTTTTGGGCGTTCTTCTTCAAACGCAGAACAAACAATCCAAAGCAGTAGAACATGAAGATGAATCAAAACCCGAAACTCCTCCGTAGCGTGGCTGCGGTGGTGGGTGGTTTTGCCTTGTTCACCGGGGCGGTCTCCGCCGCTCCGTTTGTTTACACGTCGGGCGATCTGGTGTTGACCTTCCGCAGGACGGGCAACGCCTCCGACTACGTAGTGAACCTCGGCAAAGTCACAGGCTACAATCAACTGCCGGCAGGTACGACCTTGGTCGTGACCAATCTGTCCGGCGCACAACTCAGCTCGGCGTTTGCCGCTGACTACAACGACCTGAAATGGTCGGTGGCAGCCGCCAGCCGTCCGGATAATCCGGTGGCGGGCTATCCTTTGCAAACTCTCTGGGTCACGCGGCCCCGGTCCGAGGCTGTGATTCAGTCGTCCCCGTGGCTGCGCAAATCCACCGCGTCGCAAGGCAACGTCTCCAGTCAGATCGGCGCCGTGGGCGGCAATGCCGCGAGCGCCAGCAGCCTGTTGGGGGCCGGCGCAAACAACACGGTGACGGGCGTGGTGATTCCGGTGAGTCATTACTACAACGTCAGCACGCCGATCGGAGCAGCGGGCAACTACGCCGGTAATTTCCAAGGCAATGTCGAGACGGTAACGGCCTCGGACTTTGTTGATGAACCGGCCAATGTCTCCCGGGCGGACTTCTACGAGTTGCAGCCCGGCTCAGGCAATCCCCCGGCCACGTATCTCGGTTACTTCGAGCTGAAGCCCGATGGCTCGCTGACGTTCAGCACGCCGTCAACACTGCCGCCGGCGCCGACCATCACCAGCATTGTGCGGGCGGGTGGCGTCACCACGGTGTCGTTTGCAACCCAAACCGGTTTCACCTATCGCTTGCGATCGGTGGGAGCGGCGGGTTTGAACACGCCGATTTCAACTTGGACCCTCGGTAACTCCATCGTGGGTACTGGTGGTGTCTTAACCCTCACTGATACCAGTTCGGATGAGGTCCGTTTCTATGCCTTGGATGTGCAATAAACCTCCAGGCGCTCAACTTAAACCATGATCCAGAAAAAATTTAACCTATTTGAATGACCGAATATGAAAACTCTTAAACTGACTCTGACAGCATTGGCGGGCGTGTTGCTCGTCTCCAGCACCCAGGCGCAGGTGGAAATCAACATTTCCGGCGCGGTGGCTTTCCGCAGCACGGCTTACCGGGCGATCCGCAGCCTGTTCCTCAACAACGGGGGAACTTTGACCTCGCAGAATCCTGCGGACGGCAGCGGCACGCCGGCACAACTGAAGGTGACGTGGACGGGAACGATTCCCAGTCTCTACGGAGCACAAACTGTGACCGTGCGCGCCTTCTACAACGGTGCCGTCGCGGGCATTCAAGATCTCACGCAGGACCGTCTCGTGCAGTTCCTCGCCACATCAACCCCGGGCGACACCACGTTGAGCACGGACAAAAAGGCGGACATCGCCTTCTCGTCCACGTATCAGGCATCCACGGAGTTCAACAACCCGATTCTGCAGGACGAAATCTTTGGCGTGACGCCGATCAACCTGGTCAAGAGCACGGTGGGCACCGCTGGCATCACCAACATCACCTCGCACCAGTTGCGCACGTTGGCGGCCAACGGCTCGCTGCCTGCGTGGTTCTTCACCGGCAACACGAACGACACGCAGACAATTTACTTCATCAATCGTGATCCTACTGCGGGTCAGCGCGTAGTGTTGTTTGCTGACGCCCTCTATAACGGCAGCCCGATCTCCTATTTCTGGACCAATAACGCGTTGGGTTATGTCGTGGACGCGACGGGCCGCTCTGCCACCCAGATCACCACGCACCTCACCACGTATAGCAATGCGATCAGTTATCTGATCTCGGAAGACTCCTACAACGTGAACACGGGATTGAACATCCTTAGCTACAATGGCAACAAGGCGTTCAAAGGCACGTTCAGCAACACGACCACCAACGACTTCAATCCAGTCATTGATGGCCAATACAGCTTGTGGGTGTATGAGCATCTGTTGAACAAGACCACCGCCGCCAGCCAAGTCACGGCTTTCCGTGGAGCGCTGGTTGCGGCGATCCAAACCGAACTCCAAACCTCCTCGTTCTCGATTCCGGAAGGCCGCGTCCGGGTGGAACGTCAGGCCGACGGCGCGCCCGTCGCCCCGAAATGATCCGCTGATGGTTTCAACCGGCGCGGGGCAAGCCTCGCGCCGGTTTTCGCCGCGCGACCATACCGATGGAGCCAATGTCATCAAGTCGTCCCATGTCGTTTTTCCGATCCGGATATTTTTATGCAATCGTCCTGTTGCTGGTTGCCCTCTCGGGTAGCGAGCAGGCTCATGCCCAGACGACGAATGCGCCGGTCGTTCCCAGCTTTCAGGTCAGTCGTTATGAAATCGTCGGCAGCACCGCGCTCGATCAATCCGCCGTGGATCGTGCCATGCAAAGCGCCACGGGCACGAACATCACCGTGCCGCAGATCCGCCGCTCACTGACGAAGCTCCAGCAAGCGTTCCGAGATCGCGGCTATCTCCGCGCCGCCATTACCGTGCCGCAACAGCCGTTGATCAACGGCGTTGTACGGCTCCACGTCGTTTCAGGTCCGAATCAAAATGAACCCGCCACCGCCCCGGTCACGTTACCCGCAGCGCTCGCGTCCAGTTACAATTTCCAACACTTCGAGATTTACGGAAACAGCGCGCTGCAACCAGATGAGATTGATCGCCTCCTGAGTCCGGCGGCTGGCGACACCGCAAATCTGGACTCGCTCGAAAAAGCGCTCGCCCAATTGCAGGCGACCTATCGCGAGCGCGGTTACTATGCTGCCACGGTCAAGTTGCCGCAACAGGTGCTCACCGACGGCACGGTCATCATCAAAGTCGAAGAAGGACTCACCCTCGCTGCCGAAGAAGCCTTGGCCACAGCGCGAGTCGCTGCCATCGCCGCGACAAACAAGCCCGCACCGCCGCGCACGTTTGAAGTCCAGCATTACGACATCGTCGGCAACACGTTGTTGTCCCAGCCGACCATTGATGCCGTCATCACCAACGGCATCGGTACGAACATCACCTTTGCGCAGGTGCAGAAAGTTTTGGGCGGGCTGCAACTGGCTTATCGCGAACGCGGCTACGCCAGCGCCAAGGTATCCTTGCCGCAACAACAACTCACCAACGCGACCATCCGAGTGCAGGTGTTGGAAGGTGTGCTCGTGGACGTGCGCGTGACGGGCAATCGCTACTTCAGTTCCAACAACGTGCTTCGCGCGCTGCCGTCCGTGCGCAACGCACTACTTTGGAAGGATGAAGTCGTCAACAGCACGGTGTTGCAACGCGAGGTGGATCTCGCGAATCAAAATCGCGACCGCACGATTTATCCGGTCATTACACCCGGTCCAGAGCCGGGCACGAGTGCGCTCGAATTACGCGTGAAGGATCGCCTCCCGCTGCATGGCAAGGTGGATTTGAACAACCAGAACACGCCCGGCACCCCCGATTGGCGCATCAACACCAGTTTGAATTACGCCAACATTGGTCAGCACGAACATTCGCTCGGATTGTTCTACGGTTTTTCTCCGGAGGAGAAAAAGCCCGAGGAGTTTCGAAACGCCGGCCTTTTCGATCTGCCGTTGATTGTGAATTATGGCGCGTTTTATCGCCTGCCATTGGGTGAATCCGACGCGGTGCAGCAACAGGTCAACAGTGACCTGGGGAATTTCGGCTTTGACGAAGCGACCAAACAATTCCGCCTGCCGCCTCCGGGCGCGCGGCCCGACGTGACGTTCACCATTGGGGGTTCGTCGAGTGATACGGGGGTGACTTATGGTCCGGCGGGAATCGTTTCCCAAACGCCGTTGCTGACCATTGTCTCGCAGGACTCGGGACAGGAACTGAGTCGCACGCGCAACGCAGGAACGGTGTTCAACCTGCCAGTCGTCCTAAGTGCCGCTTCGCGGTTCAACTTCACGCTGGGGGCAGATTTCAAAAGCTACCGTAAGGACAGTTACAACACGAACAACTTCATCATCACCACTGTGGTCACGAACTCATCCGGTTCGCAGACCATTGAAAGCCGGGTTGCTTCCGCGCAGCCGCTGCGCCGCACGGGCGTTGATTATTTACCGTTGAACTACGCGGTGACCTTCTCCAGCGCCGACAAGACGGGCACCACGTTGGGGCAGCTTGGCATCAACGCCAACTTTATCGGTGATGACGCAGACTTTATCGCGTCGTCCTATACGACCGACGCGCGGTCAAGTTACGTCAAAGCGACGCTGAATCTGACGCGGGAGCAACAATTGCCCGGCGGCTACTCCTTGTTGTTGCGCGGCAATGGCCAACTTGCCAGCACGCCACTCATTAGCAACGAACAGTTCGCGCTCGGCGGGCTCAATAGCGTGCGCGGTTATTACGACGGTGACGAATACGGTGACCACGGCTGGTTCGCCAGCGTCGAAGCGCGCACGCCGTTCGTCACGGGCAACGTGCCAGTCTGGTCAGGCAATGCGCCGGTGTGGTTGCGCGGCTCGGTCTTCTTCGATGTCGGCCAGCGGTTTTACATTGATGACTCAGCTGTGGCGACAGCGCGGCGCACTTTGTCGGGGGCGGGATTCGCATTGTCGGCCAACATCAACAATCGCGTGGATGCCAAGGTCACGGTGGCCTGGCCGTTCAACGATTCCAACAACACGGAAGCGGGCGTGCCACGCGCCAACTTCTCCATCGGAGCACAATTCTGATGAAAAATAATTCTCTCCAGCTGCTTTCGCTTCTGTTGGGTGTGCCAACGCTGGCATGGGCAAATCCCCAAGGCCTCACCGTCCAGAGCGGCACAGCCACGGCGGCGACCAGCGGCAATCAACTCACTATCACTGCATCGCACAACGCCTTTCTGAATTGGCAGTCGTTCAACATTGGCGCAGGGCAAACCACGAGTTTTATCCAGCCGTCTGCGACATCCGTCGTGTGGAATCGAATCAACGATGCAAGTCCCTCCCAGATTTATGGCAACCTCACGGCTAATGGCGTCGTGGTGTTGATGAACCAGAACGGATTTTATTTCGGCCCGAACTCGTTCGTGAGTGCGGCGGGCCTCGTGGTTTCCACTGCGCCGATTGGGCCGATTGATTCCAGTGCCGGGTTGTTCTGGCAATTCACTGGCCCGTCGCCCAGCGTTAGCATTATCAACTACGGCCAGCTTAATGTCGGCAAGGGCGGCTCGGCGTTCCTCATTGCGGAGCGCATTGAGAATCATGGCACGATCTCCGCGCCGGAAGGCAACATTGGGTTGCTCGCCGGGCAGGAAGTGTTGCTGAGCGAACGTCCCGACGGGCGCGGCTTGAGCGCCACGGTGAAGTTGCCGACGGGTTCGGTGAACAATTCCGGCGACCTCATCGCCGATGCGGGCACGATTGCATTACAAGCGCAGGTGGTGAATCAAGGCGGATTGGTGCAGGCAAATTCTATCCGCGAACGTAATGGCATCATTGAACTTTTTGCCTCCGATGCGATCACGCTGAGCGACAGCTCTGTGATCTCCACCAGCGGTGATGCAACGAGCGCAAGTGCGGGCGGTGAAATCGTCATTAAGTCGGACGGCACGTTTGCAGATTCGGCGGCATCACAGATTAATGTCACCGGTGGCGGACTCGGCGGCGACGGTGGGTTTGTGGAGGTTTCCGCGCCTTACATGTCCGCAGTGAATTCGCGAATTGATGGCAGCAGCTTTGGTGGGGTGGGAGGACGGCTGTTGATTGATCCGTTGAACATCACGATTGGCAACACTGGCAGCGGCAGCGCTGGCTCGGGCACGGTCGGTTCGGGTGACGCGCCCGCAGCGGGCACGCTTAGTTTGAATGTGAATTCCGCCTTCGTGGGCTTTTCTCAGATCACGTTGCAAGCGTTGAACAACATCACCATCTCCAGCGGTACACTCTGGGATTTGGCGGCGAGCACAGGGATCAGTTCCCCCGGCAGTCTGCTCAAGCTGGAAGCGGGCAACAACATCACGGTTGGCAGCGGCGCGAGTATTGTGGGTGGCGATGGTTGGTCGGTGACGTTACAGGCCGGGCGTAATTTCTCGCTCGCGGGTACGGTGGTTTCAGGCGTCGGCACAATTTCTTTCTCGGGCACGGCTTCGTTGCAAACGACCGATGGCAACATCAGTTTGCTGGCCGGCAACAACATCACAGTCGCCAGCGGTCACGTCCGCACAATTGGTGGTGGTAGTATCAACGCGCATGCGGTTGGTGGCAGCATCAACACCGGTACGAAAGCCAATGGGTATCAGTTCCTGCCGACAGGCTATCAGGTCAGCGCCGATCTTGGAGGCATCAGCACGGCCAACGGCGGCGACGTAACGTTGACGGCGGGTTTGGATGTCACGAGTTATTTGCCGATTGCCGGCGGCGGGCAGACGGATGCGGGCAGCGGTGCTTTCGGTGCGGCGCCTGGTAATGTCACTGTTACCGCCGGGCGCGATGTTTCCGGGCATTACGTTGTGCGCAATGGCACTGGTAGTATCACGGCAGGTCGCAACGCTGGCACGACAACGCGCCTGCTGGCTTTAAGTCTCGTGACGGGTGGATGGAACGTTAGCGCTGCGCAAGACATCTTGTTACAGGAGGTGCGCAATCCCAACGGCGTGTTCAACAATCTTGGCTCCAGCTCGTCGCCGTATCGCTATCTTTTCGATTACGCCCCGGATGCTTACACGGTTTTGAATGCTGGAAACTCTGTGCAACTGCTTGGCACGGCATTGCCGCGTTACACCGATGCGTTCTCTCGCAACATGCCGGCAATCTACCCGGGCACGCTGGAAATTACCGCCGGGGCGGGTGGGGTGATTTTGGGCAATGACGTGATTCTTTTCCCATCGCCGCTCGGCAATCTGGAAATCACCACGACGGATAGTGGCTCGCTGGTCGGCACCAAAGTCGGCGGGCTGGCACAACTGATTCTCTCCGACAGCGGCAAGACCCAGTATAAGGTGGCCGGGGATTTTGGCATCGCCGACCACGCCAGCGTGCCGATCCATCTCAATGACTCCGAGCCGTTGAAGTTGGACATCTCTGGCGACTTGGAGTCGGTGTTGATCGGGTCGGCAAAAGCTGCGGAAATCAACGTCGGAGGTGATCTGATCAATAGCCGCTTCGATGGGCAGAATCTGCATGATTCCGACGTGACGACCATCAACGTCGCGGGCGACATCATCAATCGCAACATCTTCACCACGGTGATCTCGGACACGGCACCGAACTTTACGCTGTTTGATCCGCTCTTGAACTTGGTTTATCCGCCGCTCGCCGGCACCGCCGCCGGGGTGCAGAACCAATTCTTTTACAACGCGACCACAAAGGAACTCACCTTCCAAGGGCGCATGACGGGCGATCAGTTGCAAGCGTTGTTGACCCTGCGGGTGCGTTCGTTCGATGCGAATGGCAACGCCATCGTGGATGAAAATGGCGAGCCTGTGACGGTGTCGGCGACTTTCATCAACGCGACGGTATTGCAACAATTGTATGCGGCGAGTCAGGATGTGCCGACTGATCCGGATACAGGTTATCGTCTCGGTGGTGGCGGGCAGTTCAATATCACCGCCAACAACATGGACCTTGGCGCGACGGTTGGCGTCGTATCGCAAGGCCCGCGCGCCAATGCGGCGTTGGCGAATTACTTCACGGAAGGGGCGGACATCAACATCACGCTGGGCGGCGATCTCGATATGTTCTCGACCAAGATTGCGTCGTTGAACGGGGGAGACATCACGATTTACGCGGATGGTGAGATCAACGCGGGTTCGCGCACCTTTGCTTCCAGTGATTCGGTGGCGCGCGGTATTTTCACCAGCGGCAACAGTGATGTGACCGTCATCGCGCGCGGTGACATCAATGTGAATGGTTCACGCATCGCAGCGTATGATGGCGGCAATGTTCTGGTGCGGTCGCTGGAAGGCGACGTGGATGCGGGCACGGGCGGTGGTGGTGCTGCGACGGTGGAAAAAATTTACGTTGATCCCATCACGCGCGCGATTCGCACCTACGCCCCGACGATTCCCGGCAGCGGGATTCTCGCCACCACTTTCCCGCCGTCACTTGATCCGGCGTTTCCGACTTCGCAAGCCACCGTGGGCGATATTCTTGTCGAAACCCCACAAGGCAACATCATCGCGAGTTCGGGCGGCATCGTGCAAATCCCACTCAACGGAATTGGGAGCAGCTTGGGCACAGTAACATTGCGCGCCGGAACGAAGGACGCCGACGGCAATGTGATTTACGTCGGTAATATTGACGCGAGCGGCTCGGGCGTCATCGGCAGCACGGTAAAACTCGAAGCCAGCGGGGACATCAAGGGCCTCGTGTTCGCGCGCGGTAATCTGGACATTGAGGCAAATCAAAATGTTTCCGTGACTGCGTTGGCCGGTGGTAACGCCGCGGTGTCCGCCGGTGAAACCATTTCCGGCACGATTGTCGGCGTCGGCAGCGTCAGCGCGAGCGGTGCGACGGTGGATGCCGCCCTGCTTTCCCAGAATGTTTCCGCCAGCGGCGATGTCAGTGCCGCGCAACAAGGTTTCGCCCAAGGCAACGCGGCGGCGAGCGCCAGTCAAAGTCTGGCGAATGATGACAAGGCCAAGGAAGCCGCAGCGGAAAAGAAAAACGACGAGGACGAACTGGCCAAGAAGCGTCAGCCCGGCCCGCGCCTCGCCAAGACCACCGGTCGCGTGACCGTCATTCTCCCCACGAAATCTTAATTCCCAGAAAACTATCTATGACCATATCCCTCACTCCCATATTCGCTTCCGGCGCGCTGCAATTCGCGTTCGAGAAAGCCACGCTCGAAGGCAAGATCACCATCGGCGCGCTGATCATCGTGTCGCTGTTCAGTTGGTCCGTCATCATCACGAAGATCATCCAGCTCTGGCGCGTGAGCCGGTGGTCGAAGAAGTTTTTTGAAGCCTATCATGAAACCCGCGAGCCCCTGGATTTGAAGCGTAAAGGCGAAAACTTCGATGGAGCGCCGGCCTTCGAGCTGTACGAAGCGGGGCATAAGGAACTCCAGTTCCAGCTCAGCAAGCATCCGGTTGTCGTCAAAGGCGAAGCCAAGATCACGCAAGCCGGGTTTGATTCCGTGCGGGTGTCGCTGGAAGAGGCGGCGATGCGCGAATCGCTCGCGTTGGAAAAAGGCATGATTGTGCTTTCAACCGCTGTGGCGGGTGGCCCGTTCATCGGTTTGCTCGGCACGGTCTGGGGTGTCATGGAAACGTTCTCCGGCATCGCGAAGGCAAACTCCGCCAGTCTCACGGCGATGGCGCCGGGTGTGGCGGGCGCGTTGATCGCCACGGTCATCGGGCTGCTCGTCGCGATTCCGGCGATGTTCGCCTACAACTTCATGGTCACGAAGATTCGCGAGTTCACGCAGGAACTGGATGCGTTCGCCATCCGCTATGCGACACAGATCGAACACAGCTACGTGGATGCTCGGCCGTTGGGTGAAGAAGTTTCCGACGCCGTCGCGAAGGTTCTGGCGAACAAGGATTATCAAACCACCACCGCAGTCCAAGCCTCCGGGATATGAGGAAGTGCTCCAAAAGCGTTCACCACTCGTTGACCGAGTTGAACATTACGCCGCTGCTCGATCTCGCGTTCGTGCTGTTGGTGATTTTCATCATCACGACGACGCCCATCGTGAACGATCTGGACCTGAATCTGCCGACTGCGTCGAAGAAACAGAAGGATTCGCCGCCCAAGGCGAACTACGTGACGGTGGATTCAGCGGGCACGATTCATTTGAACAAGAAACAAGTCACGCTCGAGGGACTGTTGTCGGAACTAATTCAGTTGCGCGTGGATGATCCCGACCTAAGCGTCATCGTGCGCGGCGACGGTAAAACGAAGTATCGGCACATCGTCACGGTGATGGATGCGCTGCAACAAGCGAATGTCGTGAAGGTGGACCTTGCGACTGAACCGAACGCGAAATAATTAGCGCAATCGCATGGCTAATCTCCGCAAACAGAAAAAGACGTCGCGCCTGAGCGTGGTGATCTCGCTGGTGTTTCACGCCATCCTCATCGGCGGGCTGGTATTCCTTGCCGCGCGCGAAGGCATGTTGGGCAAAGAACTGAAAAAGATCGCCGTGACAATGGTGCCGAAGGAGAAGCCGCCCGAGGAAAAACCCAAGCCGAAAGAACCTGAACCCAAGCCGCCGGTGGAAGAACCCAAGCCCGATCAGCCGCAGCCCGTCCTCGCGCCGCGCACCGAAACTCCGCGTGTCACCGCTCCCGCCCCTGCGCCGACGGCGACTCCGGCGGCAGCACCAGCCGCCGCAGCCTTGCCGGCGTTTGATTTTGAAGGCGGCAAAGCGGTGGAGACGGCTTCTGATCCCAATGTGATTTACAAAGGTTATCTGGAATACACGTTGCGCTCGCGTTGGAATCGGCCCGAAGGAATCGAGGACGCCAAGTTCATCGCCGAGGTGGAGCTGGCCGTGGACACGGCGGGGCGGATTCAATCGTCGAGTTGGAAACGTGGTTCAGGCAATGCGACCTGGGATGCGTCCGTGAGAAAAGTTTTGGCCGAAGTGGACAACATCGGTCGCCCGCCGCCGAAGGGTTTTCCGCCGCAGGTGGTGGTGCGGTTTGATGTGCAAACCGTCGAGGAGATCGGAATCGAATGAGAAAACGTCGCGAATTTCGTCGCATCAAACGCGATGGGCACGGCTCGATGAACGAGCTGAACATCACGCCGTTGCTCGACCTCGTGTTCGTGCTGCTGGTGATCTTCATCATCACCACGCCGCAACTGACGAACAGCCTGGAGATCAATCTGCCCTCCGGCAAACCACCACCACCCAATCCTGACGCGCCTAAGCCGAAGATCAATCGCATCGTGGTGGACGATCAGGGCCGGGCGTTTTTGAATCGCGAATACTTCACCACCGAGGGCTTGAAGGCAAAACTCAGCCAGATGAAAGCCGCTGATCCCGAGTTCGGCGTGGTGGTCGAGGGCTCGGAGGAAGTAGATTACCAGAATATGATCAATGTGCTGGACGTGTTGCAGCAGTTGGATATTACCAAGGTTGGTTTGGCGACGGAGGCGGCGCATTAAAGGTGTTATTAACTGCGAATACTGTCCTGAAATATTGGCTTTTAATAAAACTCTACTTTCTCTGTTGACATAGTGGTTTATATGTCTAAAGTGTCGCCACAATTTGGATACGACCCCGAGTTCAAGGGGAGTCAATTCAGCAAACCCGTAAGTGCTGACCGGTCGGCCGGAAGTTCTGACACTGACAATTTTGGTTGGAACTTTATTATGAACGCAATGCCGTTTCGGGGTTGGATCACACGACTTGCCGCGCCTGTTGCTTATTCCGTTTCTGCTTCGGTTCATTTCCGTCCTTCAATCTCCAGACACGACTTTGGTTCTGATCTGGCATCGGGGACTTTCGTAAAACCAGATCGAACTGAGCGGGCTTCGATCTGGCGCGACAGCCATGACAAGAAATTTTCGGCGGTGGGCAGCCTTACTGGGGGCGCGGGGCAAGACGTGGTTGGGCTGGCGCGTGGTTGTCGCCAGTTGGGTGCGTCTGATAGTGCCCGCCGCCGTTCCGATTTTTATGGCGACAGCTTTTTAAATTTGTCCCGCCTGACGGGACAAACGGGAGTCCGGCGACAAAACCGTGTGGTCGTTGGAAGCCCGCGAATTTCGTCGAGCGCGTGTCGCCCGACGTTCTGGCCTGGAGCGGAGTGATCCGCATCCGAACCACCCTGACGGACTGAACCTTGTTCGTCAGCTGATTTCCCACCCGACCAAGGGAGGCTTAGCAGTATCAAAACCAACGCTGTCTGACCGGTCTTCCGGAGGTGTGGCGAACCCAGAAAATGCCCGCAAAAGAAACTGCGGTGAATTCGATTGCCTGAGACTTGAACCGAAATTTTCCGACCCGACGAAGGGAGGTGAATCACGATAGAAATCCAAACACGAACCATCTTGAAATGAAAAATTCTCTAAACGGAAATAAGGGCGACGGCTTGCTTGCAGCCTTTGCTTCAACACGCTCTAACCCTAGACTCACGCGCCCACAAAAATTGCTATTTAGTTTGCTGACTGGCTGGCTGATTGTCGCCGCCTCGCCGATAGCGGCAGCCGGAGTTGTCGAATTGGATGGCGCGATTGCCACGAATGCCGTCACCAGCCTTTCTTCAAGCAATACGGCTAGCCTCACCCACACCACCGGCGTTGGCGACAACCGCCTGACATTGGTGGGCATTTCGTGGAACGCGAACACCACCGCGCGCACCATCTCCAGCGTTACCTTCACGCCCGACGGCGGGACGGCCACCAATTTGACCTTGGTACGCGCGCAAATCTCCGCCGCCACGACGTATCGTTATGCGGCGGTCTATGCGCTGACCAATCCACCGAGCGGTCAGACCGGAATCATCACCGCGACGTTCTCCGGGGCGGTGGCCAACGGCACCGTGATTGGCGCGGCCAACTTCAAGGGCGTGGATCAAGCGACTCCGCTGGGCAACTCCAATGGCGCGGGCGCGACCAGCGGGGCTACGATCAGCACCAGCCTGACGGGCTTAAATGGCAACGAACTGATCTTTGACACGGTGTTTGTGGGCGGCACTCCGCCACCTTCGCCAACAGCCAACACCGGCCAGACCTCGGTCTGGAATACAACCATTTCCAACGCGCGCGGTGTGGCGAGCATCAATCAGGTTGCTTCCAGTTCTTATACGTCGAGTTGGACTTCTGGCGATTCAACCCGGCCGTGGGCCATCGTTGCCGTGGCCATTAACCCGGTTACCACGCCGGACACAATTGCGCCAACCGTCACCATCAATCAAGCTGCGGGACAAGCCGATCCGACCGGCGATTCGCCGATCAATTTCACGGTGGTCTTCAGTGAGCCGGTAACCGGCTTTACGACCGGTGACGTGACCCTCACCGGTACTGCAGGAGCGACCACGGCCATCGTGACCGGGAGTGGAAACAACTACAACGTAGCCATCAGCGGATTCACCCAAGCGGGCACGGTCATTGCCAGCATTGCCGCTGGAGTGGCTCATGATGCCGCCGGCAATCCGAATGCCGCCAGCACCAGCACGGACGACACGGTTACATTTATCCCGGATCGCATTGTGATTTCTTCGTCGGCCAACCCGTCCGGTTATCTTGTCCCGATCTATTTTACGGCAAGCATTCAGACCAACGGCATCACAGATCCCGCAGCCACGGGCGCTGTGACGTTCCTCGCGAACGGCACGCCGTTCAGCACCAATGCCCCGGTCGGTGGCAGTGCCACCAGCGATGGCATCGGCAGTTTGCCGCGTGGGACGAACCTCATCAGCGCCATCTATTCTGGTGATGGTAATCTCCCAGCCGACACCAATGACTTCGTGCAAATCGTGACCAATCATCCGCCGGTGGCTAGCAATGTGATTTACAAACGCGATGCGGAAGGCAGTCCTCTGAGCATCGCCATCAGTGAGTTGCTTGCCAACGTCACTGATGTGGACGGCGACACGGCTTCGCTCGTCAGTGTCAGCGCGAGCACCAACGGCATCGTGTTGGTCAACAACTCCGGTACGTTGTTCTATAACAACGTGAACCCATTCAATGACCGCTTCACTTACACCGTGGCCGACGGTTTTGGCGGGACGAATAGCGCGTTCGTTCACATTGTCGTGACCAACACGGTGACGACGCTGGCGCTGACATCGTCTGCGCCAACGAACGGTTATCTGGCCAACGTGACGTTCACGGCAGTGATCAAAACCAACGCCGTGCTTGCCAGCAGCGCTGCTGGCGAAGTGGTGTTCCTTGCGAACGGCGTGCCGTTCAGCACCAACACCGTGGCGGCGGGTGGCGCGACCAGTGCCAGCATCAACACGTTGCCGCGCGGCGCGGCGAATCTCATCACCGCGATCTACTCGGGCGATGGAATTTTTACGGCGACCACCAATTCGTTGCTGCAGGTCGTGACGAATCACATACCGGTGGCGGGCGGTGTCACTTTCCAGCGCGTCACCAATCAAAGCACCGTCGTCATTCCGATCAGCGATCTGCTGACTAACGTGACCGATTTGGACGGAGACACGGTGACGTTGCTGAACGTGAGCGCCAGTGCGCGTGGTATCCCGGTGAGTGTGAATGCGGGTTCGCTGGTGTATGAAAATCCGAACAACGTGTCGGACTTGTTCTCCTATACAGTCACGGATGGCTTTGCGACAAACACCGGTGTGGTCACGCTGGTTCGTCAAAACGTCTCCGGTTCAGGCGGCAAACACAACATCCTCCTCCTGATCGCGGACGATCTCGGTGCGGACAGTCTTTCGCTGTTCAACTCAACGAATAATCCGGGCGTGACGTTGCCGCCAACGCCCAACCTGGAAAAGTTGGGTCGGCAAGGCGTGGTGTTCCCCAACTTCTACGCCCGTCCATCGTGCTCGCAATTCCGCGCGGCGTTGATCACAGGCAAGCATTCCTTCCGGACTGGTGTCGGTTACGCCATCACCGGGGCTTCCACGCCTTCGCTGCGGACGAACGAATACACGCTGCCCCGCGCCTTCGCGACCAATGCTCCGCAATACGGCGTGGCGTCCTTCGGCAAATATCATTTGTCACCCACCACGGACTTGAACTCGCCTTGGACGACCGGCGGCTGGTCGAACTACGCGGGCTTCTTTAGTCCCGGCGTGTCGAGTTACACTAGTTGGACAAAGATCTCGAATGGTGTTTCGGCGAACACGACGGCCTATTCCACAACAGACCAGGTGAATGACTCCATCTCGTTCATCCAATCGCAGGGCACGAATCGCTGGTTTGTCTGGCTCGCTTTCAACGCGCCCCATACGCCGCGGCACAAGCCGCCGGTGGATCTTGCGCCGACCTACGCTTCGCTGTCTGGCACTTCAGCGGACATCAGTGCCCAACCGCGCAAGTATTGGGAAGCGATGGTTGAAGCGCTGGATACGGAAATCGGCCGGTTGTTGAGCGTCGTGGACACCAATGACACAGACATCATCTTCGTCGGCGACAACGGCACGGAGCGCGATGTTCAGCAATGGCCGTATAAAAATTCCGTGGCCGCTGAAACCACGACCGGCAACGGACACGGAAAGTTTACGGTGTTTGAGGGCGGCGTGCGCACGCCGTTGTTCATCTGCGGCCCGAGCGTTGCGAATGGTGGTCGCACCAACAACACCATCGTGGACACGGTGGATTTGTATCAGACGATCCAGGAGCTGGGCGGCATCAACGTCGCCGAAACGTTGCCGCCGGGTGTCATCATTGATTCCAAGAGTATTCTGCCGGCATTGCAGGGCGATGTCGTCGTGCCGCAACCGTTGTTGTTGGGCGAACAATTCAATCAAGGCGCTGGCAACGGCGTCACCTTGCGCAATGAAAAGTTCAAGCTCATCCATCTCTACAACAACACCGAGCGGTTCTATGACTTGGCGAACGATCCTTACGAATACACCAACCTCCTCGCATCTGCGCTCAGTCCCGAGGCGGAGGCGAACTTCAACCGGTTGCGGATCGAAATTGCGCCGTACCTGAATTTCTCCAACAACGAGAACACGCGCAATCTGCTGCCGCAACCGGCCATCAGCACCGCCGCTTACTCGAACGCTACGTTCGCGGTGAACGTGCAATACACACAGCTCAGCTCCAATGTGTTTGCGGTGAATCCGAATCAGCCTGGGTTGACGCGCTATGCGCCCGGCGGTGCGGCATTGAACTACCGGCTCATTCTCTGGCGTTCACCTGAGCCGAATAATCCGCTGTCGTGGACGCCGGTGGCGACGAATCTAATCACCAGCAGCACGGACAACTTCCTGTTGTCCACCAATGGCCTGTTGATTGATGCCAATGCGACTGCCGACCACAACTTCTATCGCGTGACGCCCTATTTCGCGGCGCCATGACGAACAAGTTGTATCCCGCGTCTGGCGGAGTTCCCTGTCGGATGCGGGATACAATCTCAAGAGATTTTGAAGTATATGCCCAGCGAGCAAGCCAGTGTCAGTAATCAGTGACGTATCAGCACTAACTGTGTGGCCGTTGAAGGCTCGTGAATTTGTAGAGTGATCTAAGCTGACCACTAAATGATTGGTGGATGTATTTATGGAAATTAGTGACGTATTTGCAGATTTGACCAAACGAGAAAATGTTGTTTTAGCGGAACTTTCCAAGGGCCGTGCCGACAAAGAAATCGCCAACAACCTAGTTATGAGTGTGCCTACGGTGCGGACGCATTTGCGCAGCATTTACTTCAAGTTAAAAGTGCGGTCGCGTACCGAGGCAGTCATTAAGTATTTACAGCTTAATTAAAGAGCATAAAGGCGAAGAAATGGATTCGCTGTGATCGCAATGTCGCAACCGGTAGCTGGTATCGGCGCCGATACTTTAATTTCAACACTTTCTTCGGTTTGCATTACGGCACGTGCTGATGTGGAAACTGAAGTTGCCAAAAAACAACAAAACAAAACGAAGAAAACATGAAACTGAAATCCACATATCTCCCGGCCTTTGCCTTCGCGGCGCTGGCTTCGACCTTAACTCCCGCCTCGGCGGATGTTGTCACGGATTGGAATCAAATCACCGTGGCTGCTACCAAAACCGGCGGACTCAACAGCAACCTTGGCACGCGCATTGATGCGATTGCGTCCATCGCCGTCTATGACGCGGTGAATTCCATCCTGCAATTCGGCACGCCGTATCACTACAACGTGCCGCCCACCGGCCCGGCTGATCCGGCAGCCGCTGTCGCGCAGGCCGCGCACGATGTGCTGACGAATTACTTTCCAGCGCAGGTGACGGCGTTGGACAGTAATCTGAATTACACGTTGAGTTTCATTCCAAACGGACCGGCCAAAGCAAACGGCCAAGCGGTCGGTTCAGCAGCAGCGGCGGACATCATTGCTTTGCGAGCGGGTGATGGATCAAGCCCGAACACCACTTATCCTGGGCCGGGCGTCATCACGGTCGGCGCGTATCAGTTGACTCCCAACATTCCGACCGTGACGTCGCCGCCGTTTACGTTTGGGCCGGGCATCAATTCACAGTGGGCCAACGTCACTCCGTTTGTGCTCACGTCGCCGAGTCAGTTTCGTCCCGTGCCGCCACCGGCAGTGGGCAGTGCCAAATACACCAAGGCGTTGAACGAAGTAAAAGTTCTCGGTAACCCTGCCAATCCGCGACATACCACCGAGCAAACTAGCATCGCGCAGTTCTACAAACAGGACGCGGAAATTCTCGTCAACGAAGCTGGGCGGCTGTTGTCTGCGGCGCACGGTCTGTCGCTTAAGGACAACGCCTTGCTGTTTCTCCGTCTGAATCTGGCGCTGGCGGATTCACGCATCGCGGAATGGGACGCGAAATACTTCTACCTCTACTGGCGGCCAATCACGGCCTTGAATGCCGATCCTGACGGAGTGGTGCGTAATAACTACACCGCTTGGCGACCAACGATTCTGACGCCGAATCACCCGTCGTATCCGAGCGGGCACAGCGGGACGGTGGTGGGAATCGAAGTGTTACGCGCTTATTTCGGCGACGCCAACACGCTGACGTTGCATACGACCACAGCAGGTGAACCGCCGCGCACTGTCACCTCGCTCACCCAGATTGAAATCGAAAATGGTTTGAGCCGCGTGTATGGCGGCATCCATTTCTCTTTCGACAACGAGGCTGGGCAGATTCTTGGCTACAACGTCGCCGCCCGCGTTTTAACGCACGGCCCGCAACTGTTGCCATAATCAAACCAACTCAACAAACATCAGAAAATAAATCTATAACTCGATACGCATTATGAAACAAAACATGACTCTATCTTTTCCGCAGTTGGCCACGCGCACACTGCTGGCCGCTTCACTGGCCTTGATCGCACCACTTGCGACCCAAGGTCAGATTCTCAATCCCAGCTTCGAATCCGGAACGGCGAGTTGGATCGAGACCGGCGGCTTCGGAAACTTCACCGCGCCCACTTTAGTGGCCGGTCTATATCAAACGGTCAATCCAGTTCAAGGCACGCGCCTTGGCTTGATCTCGAATGATGGCGTCGCCACGGAAACGATCTCGCAGACCTTCACGCTGTCGGCGGGGCCGAACTATCTCACGTTCAGCTATCGTTATCTCACGGATGAATACAACGATCCGTTTGCGAATGACGCCGCGTGGGCCACGCTGACGCCAACTGTTGGAAGTCCGCTAACGCTTTTTAGTGTTTCGCGCAACGACCTTCAAGCGGGCGGTGCCCGGGCCATTGCTGCCAGGCGCGGTCTATTTCGACATCCAGACCATCGCGCAAGGTGGATGGCAGACGGTGACGGCGAACCTCTCGGCGTTTGCCGGACAAACCGTGACGCTGGCCTTCAATGTTGATAACGGTGGCGACCCGGACTTGTTGCTCGAGAGCCGGCTCGCCGTTGACAACCTGTCCATCTCAGCCGTCCCCGAACCGAGCGCGCCAGCGCTGCTGGGATTGGGATTGCTGACATTGATTGGTGTCCAACGTGTGCGCCGCGCCAAACAATTGTCGGCAACATAAAATCAAGAAGGCAAACCCTAGCGAACATGGAAAGCTGGCAGGCGACAGTCACCTAGCTGTCGCCTGCCTAATCAGAAGCAGATTCAATCAGATCCTATGTCCCAAGAATTACAACGTTACTGGCTCACCTATCCGACCAAACAAATGAAGCACCCGGTCGTCGGTGAGATGAAAAAGAAGTTCGCGCTCACCACCCAGATCCGGAGCGCCACAATCACCGAGGAGTTCGGGCAGATCGCGCTCGAGCTCACCGGCGAACAGAAAGTCATCGGTGCGGCGGTGCGCTGGTTTCGCCGACGGGGCGTTCAGGTGGATCACCTCGCGCTCAGCGGCGTCACTTGAATTGATTTTGCCAGATTGACTTGCCCGTCCGGGCCAATAGCATCTGGGCCAGAGAGGCGACCTCGCCATCTGTAGTTTTCCAAAATCCTTACGGCGCTGACCGGTCCTCTGGAAGCTCCCATGAAACTGAAATTGAATTCATGTCGAGTTGTGTCCAAAAGCCGACCCGGTCGGATGTCCTAACAAGTTGCTTTGATCGCGCTACGCATACGGCGCGCGTCATCGTGTCTTTGTTTCCCTCGCGACTCACCGCGTGAACCTGCTGTCTTTATCCAAAATCATTCATCAACAACATGAGCAAAGAACTTATCAACGAACATCTCAGTCTGAGTGCCGCGTCTGCGCGCAACCTCGCCACCGCCACTGTTACCGTGCCGCAGATCACGGACATCACGCCGCGCTGGCTCAACAAATTATTGCCGTGGGTGGACGTGGATGGCGGCGTCTATCGCGTCAACCGCGTGGCCAAAGCCGAAAAAGGAAAGCTCGCGAACGAATTTGGCGAGAGCAAAGTGGACTTGCTCACTGTGGACGGCGGTGAACCGAAATTGCCGACGACGTTCGTGGATTACGAGGAAGACCCGCGCGAATATCATCTCAGCACTATTCAGACAGTGTTGCGCACGCACACACGCGTGACTGATCTCTACAGCAACAAGATTGATCAACTTCGCGAACAGATCCGGCTGACGGTTGAAGCGGTGAAAGAGAAAGAGGAGTGGGAACTCATCAATCATCCTGACTTTGGGTTGCTCAAAGAGGTTGTGCCGTCCCAAACCATCAACACTCGCAAAGGCGCTCCCTCGCCAGATGATCTCGACGAATTGCTCGGCCTTGTCTGGAAGAAACCGGCATTTTTTCTCGCACATCCCAAGGCGATTGTTGCTTTCGGTCGCGAAGCCACGCGTCGCGGCGTGCCGCCGCCGACAGTGCATCTGTTTGGAACGCCATTCATCACCTGGCGCGGCGTGCCGTTGATTCCGAGCAACAAACTCGAAGTGACCAAGAACTCCACGAGCATTCTGTTGCTACGTGTCGGCGAAGCGGAGCAAGGCGTCGTCGGTCTGCAGAAGACTGGTGTCACTGGCGAGGTTGAGCCTGGTCTGTCCGTGCGCTACATGGGTACGAACGTGAACTCCATCGCATCGCACCTCGTCACGCGCTATTTCTCGGCAGCGGTGCTGACCACCGATGCCATCGCGCGTTTGGATAATGTCGTGGTGAACAATTACTATGACTACAGCGCCAAATAGTGACGCATCGCCCGCCGCCGTTCCGGCGACGGACGAATCTGTGCACACAGACCTGGTCGCAAAGCTGGTGGCCGAGGCGTTCTCGGGTTTGACCCGAGGTGTAAAGCCGCCTGCATCGGTGCCGAATGTTCCGGCGGAATTGCCCGTCGCACCCAGCTTGCCCAACACGGCTGCGAGCGAAGCGCCATCGGCATTGCCGCCAGTGCATCCCACGGCGCAACCCGCCGCGCCAAAACTCGCGGCGGCGGAACAGACACCCACGGGCGCGCATTCGCCGAACGCTAGTGATTCGTATGCGTTCGGTGAACCACGTTGCAATGGTAGCTATCGCCCCGAGAACAACCGACCCGACACGAAGACGGCGAACTCGAATTCAGTGCTTGGGTTCGCGCAGCCGGAATCCGCCGCCACGCCGGACTTCTATTTTCTGAAAGGCCTCCAGCCGACCGGGAAATCCCCTGCGGCCTGCCAATCTTATCCGAAGAACGCCGCGCCGATTCCGAAGTTCGACATTGATAGCGTGCGCCGGGATTTTCCGGCGCTGCATCAGTTCGTTAATGGCCAGCCGCTCATCTGGCTCGACAACGCCGCCACCACGCACAAGCCACAGGCGGTGATTGATGCGACCTCGCAGTTCTACAGCCGCGACAACTCAAACATCCATCGTGCGGCGCATACGTTGTCCACTCGGGCCACCGAGTTGTTCGAAGCCGGACGCGAGAAAGTGCGAAAGTTTCTCGGTGCAGCGGACACGAAAGAAATCGTTTTCGCTCGCGGCACGACCGAGGCCATCAATCTCGTCGCGCAAAGCTACGGACGCAAGAATATCGGCGCAGGCGACGAAATCATAATCAGCGAACTGGAGCATCACGCGAACATCGTTCCGTGGAAGTTGCTGGCCGAGCAGGTGGGCGCGACGGTGCGCGTCATCCCGATCAATGATCGCGGTGAATTGATCCTCGACGAATACGTGAAACTGCTTGGGCCACGCACGAAGTTTGTTTCCGTGGCGCACGTATCTAATTCGCTTGGTACGATCAATCCGGTGGAGCAGATCATCGCACTGGCTCACGCGCGGGGCGTGCCGGTATTGATTGACGGCGCGCAATCCACGCCGCACCTGCCGGTGAATGTCACTGCGTTGGACGTGGATTTCTATGTGTTCTCGGGTCACAAGATTTTTGCGCCGACGGGCATCGGCGCGTTGTATGGCAAGGCGGCGTTGCTCGAAGCCATGCCGCCGTGGCAGGGCGGTGGGCACATGATCCAGGACGTGCGCTTCGAGAAAACGATCTACAAAAGCGCGCCGGAAAAATTCGAGGCCGGCACGCCGGACATCGCGGGCGTCGTCGGACTGGGCGCGGCGATTGATTATCTCTTTAAGGTCGGCATTCCGGCGATAGCGGCCTACGAACACGCATTGCTTGAATATGCACAACATGCATTGAGCACGATTCCCGGTCTGCGACCCATCGGCACGGCAGCGAACAAGGCGAGCGTGTTGTCGTTCGTGATTCCTGGTGTGTCGAACGACAGTATTGCGCGGCATCTGGACAAGCAGGGCATCGCCGTCCGCGCTGGCCATCACTGCGCGCAACCAGCCATCCGGCATTTCGGTCTGGAGACGAGCGTGCGCCCGTCGCTTGCCTTTTACAACACGCGTGAAGAGGTGGATGCACTCGTGCGCGCATTGCGTTCGTTGAAGCGGGGTACATAGTGAATTGCTTATGAAAACGATTTCGCCCGCAGAACTGCAAAGATTGCTCACGGCTCAGCCGAAGCTGCCGTTGCTGGATGTGCGAACCCCGGTGGAGTTTGCCGAGGTCCATGTTGCAGAGGCGCGCAACATTCCGCTCGACGAAATCAACCCCAAGGAGCTCGCCGGCTCGGGGCAGATCCGCAAAGACCACCCGGTTTACTTTCTATGTCGCAGCGGACAGCGCGCCACGCGGGCGGCGGAGAAGTTTGCCAAGGAAGGTTTTTACGAACCGGTTGTGATTGAAGGCGGGACGCAGGCGTGGCTTGAGGCCAATCTTCCGGTGGTGCGTGGGAAATCCAAAGTCATTAGCTTGGAACGGCAGGTGCGCATCGTGGCGGGAACGTTGGTATTCACCGGCGTGACGCTCGGATGGTTCGTGCATCCGGGCTTCTTTGGGTTGGCGGCATTTGTGGGGGCGGGATTGGTGTTCGCCGGCATCACGGATTTTTGCGGCATGGGATTGCTGTTGGCCAAAGCGCCGTGGAACAAGAAAGCGTGATTATGAGTGAATCCAAGTCAGCGGCTCACGAAACCGAATTGATCGGTGGCACGCCCCGTCGCGACGCTGTGTGGATGGCGGAACTGGTGGATGCTTCAGTCACGGAACTCCTGCGCTCTTACGCTCGCGCTGGCGGCTTGAACAATCGCGACGCGCACAACATGCCGTCCAAACGCGCCGTCGGGCAGATTTGTGAAGACCTGTTGCAGATCATCTTTCCCGGTTTTCACGACGAAGATGCCGTGCAGCATAATTCTATTGAGGAACTCACCGCCGCCCGACTCTCGTTGGTGATCAAGCGCCTGACCGAGCAAGTCCGTAAAGCGGTCCGCATCGGTGATCCGCATAAGCCCACCGGTCGCACGCCGCCGATCATCCGCAAATTTTGCCAATCATTGCCCGAAGTGCGTGACCTGCTGCGCACCGACATTGAGGAAGCATTCAACGGCGACCCCGCGACGTTACATCGCGAGGAAGTGATTCTTTCCTACCCCTTCATCGAAGCCATCGCCATCCAACGCCTCGCGCATCGGTTGTATCATTACGGCGCGCCGATTGTGCCGCGCATGATGACCGAGTGGGCGCATAGTCGCACTGGGATTGATATTCATCCCGGCGCGAGCATCGGGACGCACTTCTTCATTGATCATGGCACGGGCGTGGTGATCGGCGAAACGTGCAACATCGGCAACAATGTGAAAATTTATCACGGCGTCACGCTGGGGGCGCGGAGTTTTGTGAAAGATGAGGACGGCCACGTCGTCAAAGGCGGCAAGCGTCATCCTGATGTCGCCGACAACGTGACGATCTATCCCAACTCCACCATCCTTGGCGGCAAGACGGTGATTGGTGCGAATTCGACCATTGGCGCGAATGTGTTCCTCATGCATAGCGTCCCGGCAAGTTCACTGGTGGTTTACGAGGAAAAGCAACTGGTCATCCGGGACAAGTCAGCGCGGCGCAAAGTGGAAGATTACGATTTCTCAATTTAACGGACTAATTTGATCCGGGTTTCTTTCCTTTCGCCAGTCCTGTTTCAAGAGTTGAACTTCCTCGTTGTTGGTAAAAGGAAGCTGCGGTTTTCAGGCGTGCGCCGTAGGATGTTCCCATCTTTGGATGAAACAGCTCAAATCATCGGTCGGAGATTTGCGGCGGATGTTTGCCCGCACCATCACGTTGCGGGACATCGCAGAGCCGCTGGTCTCCTTTGATCACACGCAAAAGGCGGCGGAAGTGCGCGAGTTCATGGAGCGTCGGGAATTTGACGTCGTCGGAGTGCGGGAGCAGGGAATCATCACCGGCTATCTCGTGCGGAGCGACTTGAATAGCGAGACTATTGGTGCGCATGGCCGCAAGTTTGTCGCGGACGATGTCTTGCCGGATAGCGAACCGCTGCTCTCCGCGTTCGCGGCGCTGAGTGAGCGGCGGCACGTGTTCATCAATGTGCTCGGGCAGGTCGGGGGCATTGTCACGCGGGGTGATTTGCAGAAAGCGCCGGTGCGGCTGTGGCTGTTCGGATTGGTGTCGTTGTTGGAAATGCAATTGCTTCGTGTGGTGCGAGAGCGTTATCCGGCGGACGCCTGGATGGTGTTGCTGACAGAGGAGCGCTGTCAGGGCACGCGCCGTGTTTTTGCCGAGCGCCAGCGCCGCCGTGAAGAGAATGATTTGTCGGACTGCCTGCAATTGGGCGATAAGGCAACGATCTTCCTGGAAGGACCGCGAATTGTTCACATTGAGCGGTTTTCCTTCCAAGCAGGCAGCGGAGAATTTTTTCAAAGAGATCAGCGCCTTACGCAACGCGCTGGCCCATGCCAACGACATCGCCAGTGGGCGCTGGCCGACGTTGGTGGAATTGGTGACCACGCTCGAAGGGTTTCTCGAACGACTGGAGCAGGCCACGCTTGCGCCAGCCCAGCCTAGGGCTTGAGGGGCGTTGCAACGGCTTCGAACTCGTTTTGTTGCAGTGACGGCACTCCGTGAGCGCCGTTTCTCGCTGCTTTCTGAATTCCGGCGGTCACAGAGCGCCGCGACAAGGTTGTTGAAACTGTTGCTGATCAGATCGACTGCGCTGGGAATAATCTACTGATTAGATGGACGTTCATATAGATTCACTTTTGCTTAAACATTAACATGTTACGTGAAACAAGTTGACTGAAGTGGTTCTATATTCTACAAAATCAATCAAGATAAACGACATTGAGTGTCTGCCTCCTTTAGGAGCGTGAAAACAGCCACTGCAATGTCTGTGAAGGTTGGGAGTTGGGCCGCCGAGCCTGCTGCCCCGCACCAGACAAGCTGGACGAGATCAACCGATCAAAGTTGAGATTGTCATGAACTGACCGGGCCTCCGGAAGAAACATGAAAACCATTAACCATGTATTTCCGGAAGGCACGTATGAAAACCCACCACCGTGGAGCGGCGCTTGTCAGCGCTGCGATCGTTTATCCAGTTCGTGAAGCTTTGGCTGCTGCAATCGCAAGCAGCCATCAAACTTCAGCAATGCACCGAAAGCGTTCCGGCAGCAGCTTGCTAGGCTGGCCGACGATGAAAATAATTCGTGCTGGTTTAGTTGGTGGAGTCGGTTTCTTCCTCGCTTTCGCGCTTCAAGCTCAGGTGGTTGAAAAGGTTGTCGACCTGAATATCGCTAGCAGCGGGCCGGGCGGGCCGTTGGATCGCTTTACGCAGATTGGAACTAATCTCTGGTTCACGACAGAGAAGGGTGGGGTGTTTGATCCAGCGGGAACAATTTCGCGATATGACTTGGTGACTCGTGAGGTGACAGTCGTCGCCAGTTTGCAGAACAGCACTGGGACTTCGCCAGAAAGCTCATTGCTGGCCATCGGCGACGAAGCATACTTCACCACTAAAAGTGGGGGCACCGGCAATGCCGGGACTATTGCCAAGATCAACTTGAACGACGGGACAGTAACAGCGCTATATCATTTCCCGCCGAATAATGCGACGACGCGTGGCAACGGCACGCAGACTGGCGCCACTTCGCGGAGCGGTTTAGTGTCCGAATCGGTGAAGAGCTGTGGGCGACCACCTCCTCGGGCGGAACTTCGAACTATGGGGTGGTTTTCAAATATAACCTGACGAATGGTGTCACTTCGGTGGTTACTAATCTGGATGGACCACAACTTGGCGGGCAGGCTTTTGATGGATTTACGCCGGCTGGCACCAATGGCTGGTATTTCGCCACGTTTTCCGGGGGCAGTACTTTTGCCACGACCAGCGGACAGTATTCCATCACGTTGCCGGATAACTCAGTAATCTGGATTACCAACAGTTTGTCGATTGGCGCCGGGGCGATCAGCCGGCTGACGTTTAATGAATCGGGGCAGCCGCTCATCACGCGAGTGGCGAGTTTGACCAATGGCTACACGCAGTTTCCTGGCGTCGCGCCAACATTTGTAGGAACGAATTCACTCTATTTCGGCACCACCGGGCCGAACAATGCGCCTGGAGCAATTGTTCGTTATGACTTGGATACGGGGACGTGGACTAATCTGTTCAGCTTCTCAACCAACAACGCCACGGCGATCGGAACTCGTCCGGGTTATAGCGGCTTGACCGAATTTCGTGGTGAGTTGTTTTTTATCAACCGGCTGGGGGGAACGAATAACACGGGAGCGGTGGTGAAGTTTAACATCGCTTCAAATACAGTTGCCAAGCTGGCGGATTTAGGCGCGACGGGAGTGCAATCGCTTGGGAGCGCGTCCGGCTTTTTTGGTGCCGGCACGTTGGTAGAAGAAAATGGCCGGCATTACATCTATTACCCGCTGACCAGTGGCGGGGCGAACAACAACGGGACGATCATCCGGATTGATCTCGCGGCGTTTCAGATCAAGGTCGCGCCAGAACCAGACAATCAAATTCGCATTTTCTGGGAGGGCGGTTACCCACCTTTCACGGTTCAGCAACGGACGAATCTATTTGCGGGTGACTGGGTGGACGTGGTGTCAGATTTGACTCAACGCTCCGTTGTCCTGCCCACCACTAATGCGGCGGCTTACTATCAAGTGATTGGCCAGCCGTGAAGTGGAAGTTTTCAACATCTGCTGAGTCCAACCGTCAAGGCGCGGCGGTTGGATTCACGCTGATTGAATTGCTCGTCGTCATTGCGATCATTGCCATTCTCGCGGCGCTGCTGCTGCCAGTGCTGGCGAAAGCCAAAGACTCCGCGCATCGCATCAATTGCCAGTCCAATCTGCGACAATTGGGCGTGGTGTATCACCTTTACAACGAGGACTACAACAGCAAGCTGCCCACCAGCGAAATGCTGGGGAAGAGCAACTACCGCTACAGCACCGACACGAACAGCCTGCCGTACTTCTTCCAATCGTATTGTCCGACGAATCGTGTCTGGATGTGTCCCGCCGGGCGGAACGTGTTGACCAATGGGGTGAATTACGCTTGGTCGCGGGCGCAAAATGTCGTCGGGGAAGCGGGCAGTCAGTCGGCGTTCCTGAAGATGTCGCAGACGTTTGTCGTGTGGGATAACTACTGCTACACGCAGCCATCGGTTTACAACATCCCCGAATTCACCAGCGGTCCGCCGACGGCTAGCAAGGTCAATTGGTATTTCCCTCACAATAACAAAAAGCGCATCAACTGGCTCTACCTCGACGGGCACACGGAGAACCGCGAGTTGTGACCGGGGCCAGGCAGATCGCAACAACTGAAAATCAAACCATGAAAATCCAAAGTCTCTTACGCAAACAAACTTTCGCCGGCGGACTCGCTGCGCTCGCACTTGCGCTCAACGCTGGCGCAGCAGATGGCCTCAAAGACGCGAAACCCGAACCTGTTTCCGCCATCGGCGTGCAGGAGCTGATCAAGAACGCCAAGCAATACGATGGCAAGAAAATTGTGCTCGAAGGTTTCGTCACCGAAGTCTGCAAGCGTAAAGGGTGCTGGGCCAATATCCACGACAACGATTCCGATTCCAAGGCGCAGATTCGCGTGAAGCAGGAGGAGGGCGAGAGTGGCTACAAGGCGTTTCAACCGGAAGTGCAGGGCAAGACGGTCCATGTGACCGGTGCGGTCAAGGCGACCAAGATTGATGCGGACTATCTCGACAAGTGGGAAGCGCGCGTCAAAGAGGCGCAAAAGCAGGCCAACGCCAAAGAAAAGAAGTCGGAGGCGGCGGATTCCTGCGCAGCGGTGTTCAAGCAAATCGCCGGGTATCGTGAGCGGGTATCTAAATCTACCAACGGTTATCTTACGTCGGTTTCACTTGGGGTGGACAAATGGGAGCTGGTCGAAGCGAAGGTGGCAAAGTGATCAAGAAATGGCATTGGCGCGGCGTGGTCCGTTGGTTGCATCGGGACTTGGGCTATCTGTTTTTTGGTGCGACGGTGATCTACGCCGTGTCCGGCATTGCGATCAATCATCGCAACGACTGGAATCCCAGCTACAGCATCTCGCGCGAGGAACACCCGCTGCCCGCGGTTGGCACCAACCAGCCGCTGAGCCGGGCCAATGCCACTAATCTACTGGCTCAAGTCGGTATCGAGTCCAAATACCAGAACCATTACTCGCCCGCAGAGAGTCAGGTGCGCATCTTCTTTGAGGGGGGCAACGCCACGATTGAGCGCGACAAAGATCGCGTCATCGTGGAGTCGTTGAAACGCCGGCCCTTGCTCCACACGTTCAACAAACTCCACTACAACCCGGGGCGTTGGTGGACGTGGTATTCCGACATCTTCAGCGGCGCGCTGCTCGTGGTAGCCATCACCGGACTGTTCCTGTTGCGCGGCTACCACGGTATCACCCGGCGGGGCGGCGTGCTGGTGGCCATCGGCATTCTCATTCCAGGCCTGCTGGTTTATCTCTATCTCTGATTATGAAACCCGTCATCGAATGTCGCAATCTCACGCATCACTACGGGCGCAAGCCCGCGTTGCGAGATGTTTCGTGGCAGCTCCGCCCCGGGCGCATCTGTGGCCTGCTCGGTCGCAATGGCGCGGGCAAAACCACCACGATCAACATCCTCAATTCCTTCCTCACGCCGCGCGCGGGACGTTGTCTGCTGTTTGGCGAAGACGCCCATCAACTCGCGCCGGCTACCAAGGCACGCATCGGTTATTTGATCGAAGGTCACGTGCAATACGGTTTCTTCAATACGCGCCAGATCGAGCGGTTCTATTCGGCCTATTACGACAAATGGAATCCCGCCATCTATTACCATTTGATGGAGAAGCTGGACATCACGTCGACGCAACGCATAGCTACCATGTCTTGCGGTCAGCGCTCGCAAGTGGCGTTGGGGCTGATCCTCGCGCAACAACCGGACTTAATAATCTTCGACGATTACTCGATGGGGCTTGATCCTGGGTATCGTCGCTTGTTCATCGAAGTCATCCGCGATTACGCCGCCGATGGGAAGCGGAGCATCCTGCTTACTTCACACATCATTCAGGACCTCGAAGGGCTGATAGACGATGTGATCATTTATCAACGCGGTCGAGTGTTGGTGAATACCGAGGCGAAGTATCTGGCGGAGGGTTTTCGCAAATACACCTTCGCAACGGAGAACTCTTTCCTGGATGAATTTGATGAAACCCGCCAATTGCGCGTGGAGCGGGGCGAGCGGCGTTCGGCCCTCTACGGCTTCTTGGATGCCAGCGTGGCTCAAGCGGAGCTGAAACGTCGCAATATCAGCGCAACCGATTTCCGCGCCGAAGCATTGACGTTGGAAGACACCTTTATCGCCCTGACGGGCAAGTATTGATATGAGCCAGTTCACCTCCGCATTACCAACCGGCCTGTCGCCAACGGTGCGACCTTCGGACCAAGCCTTGCCAACCGCGAGCGTTCCGGCGCACCGCAAGAGATCATTCTTTCAAGCCACGTTTTACAAAGAGTGGATCAAACTGCGTTTCTATTGGCTGCTATTGCTTGTGGGTAACACGGGTTTTGCGATCTTCCTTTCGCTCCGGTTGCGTAATGTGCATCAGTTCCACGATGCGGTGAGCATCTGGAGCGCTTGGATCTTCAAAGGCTACCTGTTCTTCGCTCCGTATCAGTATGTCCCGCTCGCTGCCGGCGTTGTTTTGGGCGCGCTGCAGTTCCTGCCGGAGACCTTAAGCAAGCGCGTGCGGCTGGTGTTGCATCTGCCCCTCGGCGAAGAACGTGTCATCGCCCATCACTTGCTGGTGGGACTGCTGTTGCTCACGTTCATCTTCGCGCCGGCCGTGGCGTTGTTTGGCCTGACCGGCTGGTTGTATTTTCCCCCGGAGTTTCAGCGTAATCTGGTGCTGACCTTGTTGCCGTGGGGGCTGGCAGGTTACGTTGGTTATCTGCTTACAGCCACGGTATTGCTGGAGAATGCGTGGCGTTTCCGCATCGCCTATCTATTGCTGGCAGCGGCAAGTTTGCGATTCTTCTATCGCGGTGAATTCTACGATGTCTATCAGCGCGTCTGGCCCGCGCTGGCGTTGTGGACCGGTCTGCTGTTCCTCCTGCCGCTGTATGCGAGTTATCGCTTTCGGAAAGGACTCGGCGCATGAAAAACTTCGCCCGCATTTTTCTTTTGCTCACTGGGGTGCTGCTGCTCGCGCATTATCTGCCGGCGGCTTTCTGGCTCATTGCGGATCAACGCCAGCGGGTGCCGACGGTTTTCTATAGTTGCCTTGAGAAAAATTTTCTCCTCTTCCGCTCGGAGCGGGGTGAAATAGTGCGCACGGATCGCCAAGGCAAAACTTACGACCGCGATGAATTTGAACGTCTCTTGCCGCTCGACAACTACCTGCAACTCTACAAGGACGGTCGCATGCCGAAGGAAATAGATGGCGTCGCGATCACGCCCGAGAAGCTGCGTCGTGAACGCGTCAATGTCCGGCTCAAACCGGAAGTGCTCGACACCCCATCCGTCGCCTTGACGCCGTTGCTGGAGACCGAGAGCGGTCGCGTCCGCCTAGAGATGCCGGGCGATTTCATGCGCCTGGGAGCAACCATTGAATTTGTGGATGCGAAGAGCAATCGTTTGCTGCCTGAGAAGAGCGTCCAGTTCCAGCGGGCGTTCGCCGCTGCCGGATTTGCGTTTCCGGTCAAGCTGGTCGGTAGCAATCCGACCACGCTCAAACCGTATGATGAGGGTTGTTTTCTCGTCGATGCCAAGGATGTGGTTTTCCGACTACGACAGATCCGGGGTGAAGCCGAGTTGGTGCGGCTTGTCGAACTTGCGCCGACGGAACAGAAGACGCAGTGGGCGGAATTGCAGCCACGCTACATCCACGTGCAGGAGCAGGATAACCGGGAAATTCACGCGCTGATCATCGGTCGCGACAATCGCGCCCATCTTGTTGTTGGGAACGAGCAGCGTTTGGTGACGTTGCCGCTCAAAAAGTTCGATCCCGCCACGATGCAGCTTACGGTGCGCGGCGACTTGCTCAATCGGCTCGTCGTCGTGAGTTCAGCTGAGTATGTCGAAGCAGTGGCGTTGAATCGCGATTACAGCCTGCTGGATCGTTACACTGAAATGCTCGTGGCCAGGGCCGGACGGCCAAGTGGTCAGTTGGCGGGCGCGCTCTTTCCGTTCACGCTCGATCTGGAGAGTGATACTTCAGGCTTCCTAGGGTTCAATTTTGAATGGGGCAACCGTTGGGTCATCGTGCTGAATGCGATATTGCTGGCCGCGCTGGTCGGGTGGGCAGCGCTGCGCAAACAAGCCTGGCGTCTGCGTATGCCGGATCTTGTCGCTGTTGCGGGGGGCGGTGTGTTTGGGCTGATTACGGTGCTGGTGCTGCCGAAGACTGAATAAATATGCTTTTGAATCGAATCGCGGTGCGCTGTGTAAAGTTTGCTTTCGTTCTATCACTTGGCTTGGCCTTGATGAATCTGGGGACTGCGCAAACCAACTCGCTTGCCCCCACCAATCCCGCTCCGGTGCAGGTCTGGGATTACGCGGATGAACTTTTTTTGACTGAGACGCAGCAGAAGCGCCTGTTCGAAATCCGCGATCGGCTGGAAGCCGCCCGGGCCGAAGTGCGTCGCACATCCGTCTCCAACACGCCTCCGGATGCCCGCCTCGCCGCGCAGCTGTACCTTAATGATCAAACTCGCCTCGTGAATCGTGGTGTTGGCGAAGTGCTGACCGAGGCGCAAAAGACCAAGCTGGCAGAACTGCGGCGTGCCGCTCGCAACGTCCGGCTTGCGGCTGGACGCCAACTCGTGCCCGCACAAACCAATCGCGTTGCGACTGTCTCCGCAGACGATGACGAGCCCCCTACGCTTGCGCCTTCCCGCAAGCCGCCCCGGAAATCATTGAGCAATGAGGAGTATCGCCAGCTCGCTGTGGAGTTACGCGGGACGTATTCCCAGCCTGCTGCCAACTGGCCCGCCCCGAACATTGACGCTGAAATCAAACCGCTCTACCGCGAGATTGGTTTGCTGCCATTAGTCGTGTTTCCCACAAACAACCCGTACAGCGACGCAAAAGCTGGACTGGGCAAGAAGCTGTTTTTCGAGCCGCGCCTCAGCGGTTCAGGGCAGATCAGTTGCGCAAACTGCCATGATCCGGATCTTGCTTTCGCCGACGGCCGCACGGTTTCGTTTGGCCATGAGCGCAAGGAGCTGAAACGAAATTCGCCGACCCTCCTGAACACTGCATTCAATGAGGCATTGTTTTGGGACGGGCGCGCCGCTTCGTTAGAACAACAGGCGAGCGATGTCGTCAACAATCAGGACGAAATGCATTCGAGTGCTCAATTCGTGCGTGAGAAGCTTGGTGTGATTCCTGGTTACACCAACGAGTTTGCCACGGTTTTTGGTTCGCCGGAGGTAACGTTGGCCCGCGTCGCGCAGGCCATCGCAACCTTCGAACGCACGATCACGAGTCGAGGCAACCAGTTTGATTCGTTTCTCCGCGGCGAGACCAACGCGCTCAGCGACGAAGCAGTGCGCGGCTTGCATTTGTTCCGGACGGACGCGCGGTGTGTGAATTGTCACAATGGTCCGAATTTTACTGATGGGCGTTTTCACAATGAAGGGCTGACCTATTACAGTCGCAAATATGAAGACTTGGGGCGGTACTCGATTTCAAAAGATCCGCAGGACGTGGGCAGATTCAAAACGCCGACGTTACGGAACATCGCGCGCACCGCGCCATATATGCATAATGGGTTGTTTGATTTCGATGGCGTGCTGAACATGTATAACGCCGGGATGCCCACGGTGCGCCCGAACGAAAAGCAGAAGCACGATCCGTTGTTTCCAGTCAAATCGCCACACTTGCAACCACTCGGATTGAACGCACAAGACCTCGCGGACTTGAAGGCGTTTCTTGAAAGTCTG
Source organism: Verrucomicrobiota bacterium (assembly GCA_049840435.1). Classification (GTDB taxonomy): domain Bacteria; phylum Verrucomicrobiota; class Verrucomicrobiia; order Limisphaerales; family JADLHS01; genus JADLHS01. The sequence continues at coordinate 188,112 of JASGKY010000043.1, forward strand.
ACCGAGACCCGCCTGCGCGTTCGTCCGCCAGAATTGCCGAAAGGGAAGGAAGGCTGACTTCTGTCGGGTAACAGCAAAACCAGTGCGAATCGGTTTGGGATTTCAGGGCGCGATTTCAAGGAGAGTTGAATTCACCCCCCTCACGAACGCTAATCAGCTGGCCGGAAAAGCTGCCGCGGAGGTTTAGCTTGAAACTCTTATCGTGAAAACGCCGCCGAGCAAATCTAGCGGGTTGTGCCTTCACCCTGCGAGATTCCAGCCGGGCTACGTCCTCCTTCCTGCGGGGGCGTGTGAAATATCGAACCCGTGGCAGGATTCACTTTATGGAGCATCGTCTGTCGCTGGTGGGCAGGCAAGGCGGTGCGCTCGCTAATCAGATGGTCAAATGTTTATGTGACTGGCAGCGCCCATCCCGCCGTGAAATTATTGCAGCCGTAATCATGAAATTGACACACGCAAGCTGCCTAATCCGTGGTGCGGTCGAATGGCCGGTGAAACTCATGGGACGGTGGCAGCAACGGAAGGCGTTTACGTTGATTGAACTACTCGTGGTGATTGCCATCATCGCCATTCTAGCGGCGATGTTGTTGCCAGCTCTTGCCAAAGCGAAACAAAAGGCGGCGCAAGCGCAGTGTTTGAATAATCAGCGCCAACTTGCTTTGGGCATCACTTTGTATACGGGCGACTTTGAGGATGTGATGCCTTCGGACGGGACGAGAGGGAATTCACCACTTACCGGAGCGACCGACATGTGGCTCTGGTGGAATGGTCCGGCGGGCTTCGCCCAATATGCTGCCTCCCAAAGCCCGGTTTTGTTATTGATCAAGGCAAACACTAACCTTTGTGTCTGTCCGATGGATCGTTACAGCCCTCGCGAAGCCACTACAATTAACAGCTACAACTTCAGCTATACGATGAACGGTTATCTGGATGGCTCGGGCAATCCCGCGGGAGCGAGTTCGCATCATCCCATCGGAATGCCGCTCAAGCCGCTGAAGATTACCTCAGTCCGCCGGCCCGCTGATATCATCATGCTGGCGGAGGAGCCGGTTTCTTCAGTCGACATCGCGGCGGGATTCAGCACTTATGCGGACGACGGTCGGTGGCTGCCGCCGGGTAACAGCATCACGACGCGCCATAATAAGCGCGGTAATGCCAACTTTGTCGATGGTCATGCCCAGATCGTGAATAATACCATGGCTACGAACGCGGATAACTACATTTCGACCCGATAAATTGGGTCGCGGAAGGTGCGCATTTGTTTAGTTTCGCGATCGGGCTTTTCTGCTCGGAGATAGATGGGTTTCGGTGGTGCAACATTGGTCCTGAGTGGTTGCTTCTGCATGCTTGGCGTTCAGCATGTTTCTCCTTGGGTGATTTTGCCATCCTTCGACAGTGGGCAACTGTTCTCTGCGTGGGATATGTCAGTCTTCAACCCTCGCAACTTTATCCGTTTCTGACCGGAGCGAGTTCGCCTTTGTATTTTGATTAGTGGAGGCAAAGTGCAGCCAGAAAGCATCACGTGATCATGCTGTGTTGAAATCGACGCGTGACTGAGACGGCTTCAGCGTGTTGCTCCGTAAGGTTTGTTTCATAGCCGTTCAATTCAAATGTTTATACGACTATAACACGTTTCGTTTGTTGTTAATTTCGTGACGTTCAGCACCCATATAAACAACAACCTAATCCTCAATCCCCACTGCATTGCCTTTATGAATGTAAAAACCATCCCCTTGTGTAGCCGGCTGGGCCGCCGATCGCATTTGTTTAAGCCCCTGATTTCAGCAGCGCTTTGCCTGATGAGCGCCAGCGCCGCCCGCGCCGTTGATGGCGTGTGGACCAGCACGGCTTCTGGCGGGTTGTGGAGCGATACGGCGAATTGGAGTGGCGGAATCGTCGCTGACGGAACTGATGCGGTGGCTGATTTGAGCACGCTGAATATTGCAGCCCACACGGCGGTTAATTTCGATGCGCCTCGGACATTGGGGGTGCTTCGCTTCGGAGATACTGCGACCACGGTGTTCAATTGGACGTTGAACAACAATGCCAACGCCGCGAACATTCTCACTCTGGCGGGTGCGACTCCGGCCATTTTGGTGAACACTGGTGTGTTTACCAATAATGTCCAGATTGCTGGAACAGCTGGGTTTGCTGTCAACGGCGGCACCGCGGCCTCCTCGCTCGCGCTGGGGGCGGCTAACACATTTGGCGGCGACGTTTCTGTAAACGCTGGCACGGTCGGGAATCTCACTTTGCTTCTCAATAACGTCGGCGCTTTGGGGGGCTCCATTTCTTCCCCCAATTCAGTGGTCCTGGTCGCTAATGCTGCGACTCGGGCCTTGTTGAATCTCAATACTTCGGGGGCAACTTATCCAGCCTACAACAATCTGATCATGCGACCGACCGGCGCGAGTGCCAGTTCGCGTGCGGAACTGCGCTCTGTTAGCGGCAACGCGACGTGGAACGGGAGCATTACCTTGGATGGCATCAGCGGCTCCGCTTTGCCGCGGAGTGACATTTATTGCGATGCGTCCGCTTCAACCTTCACCCTCAATGGCAATATCTCTGGGGTGAACAACTACGTCGGTCAGTTTGTGCTCCGCGGTGCCAACACCGGGATCATCAATGGGAACATCAATGTCCCGGGCGTGTTGATGGGTAAGGACGATGCTGGCACTTGGACTTTGACTGCTCCGAACAATGTCTGGGCGTCGTTGAGCATTCTCAACGGCACCTTGCGATTAGGAGCAAACAATGTGCTGCCAGCCACCACGCCAATGACCTTTGGCAGTTCCGGAGCGGCAATTCTCGACCTGAATGGTTACTCCCAGATCCTCAGTGGTAACATTGCGGCCACGGGTAGTAACGCGCGGCGGATCACCAACTCTGTGTTGGCGGCCACGCAATCATTGATCACCTACAGCACTGCCAGTGATGTTTCTTGTGCGGTGCCAATCGCCGGCAAGACCGCCTTGCTCAAGTTGGGCACGTCCATATTGACGCTCTCCGCTGCCAATACCTATCTCGGAGACACTGTCGTCAGCAACGGAACGCTGGCGGTCGCTAGCACGGGATCAATCGGCGGCTCCACCAATATCATCATTGCGCCTGGGGCGACGCTGTCACCTGTCGGAATCGCGCTGGCATCCTTTCAAAAACTGTTGCCGGTTGATGGGACAGCTATTTTAGGCGGTGTGGTTACATTGAGCTCGGGCGCTTTGACCTTGAATTACCCAGTTGGGAGTCCGGGGCTCACGATTTCTGCGGGGAATTTGATTCTGAATGGCAGCAGCGTGGTGACCGTGAATGTCAATGGTTCGTTGGTCTCCGGCCAGAGTTATCAATTGGTGTCCGCCATCAATGGGGGGCAAGTCTCCGGCACTGCGCCGGCGTCCGTCATTCTTAATGGTGTTTCTGGGATGTCTGGCTACTTGGTGATTTCCAACAGCCAGCTGTATCTGACGATGGATACGAAGCCGCTGATTACAAGCCAGCTGCCGGTGGCTTATACCAATCAATCAACGTTGTATGCCGGCGCGACACCGTCATTCGCGGTAACCGTGGGGGGCTTGCCGCCGTTCAGCTATCGTTGGTTTACCAACGGGGTGCTGAATTCCACCGCGACCAATGCGAGCATGACTTGGCAAGGTGTGGGGTTGGGAGCGATTTCGGCCTATTGCATTGTCACCAACACTTCCGGAGCAGCGACAAGCTCGGTTTGGAATGCATCCGTGATCGCCCCGCCGACCACTCCCTATCCGGTGACCGTGATGTCGAGCAATCTCGTGGGTTACTGGCGCTTGAATGAGCCGGACAATGGGCTGGGGGATAACAACGCCAACGTGCTCGCCCACGATTATTGGGGCGGCAACAATGGTTTGTTCAACAACACCTATCTGGGCATGCCCGGCTACAGCCAGAGCACTGATCCGACCACTACCGCGGCCTTGTTCGGAATTGCTAACACGGCCAACTGTGCCGCGAGCGGAATTGGCGGAGTTGATTTTGCTGCGCCGACCAACACCAGCAAGGCGTTCACTGTTGAAGCGTGGGTGGCGGGTATTTCCGCTCCTATCTCGCCCTCTGGAATTGTCGCCAAAGGTTACGGCGGGGGTGGGGAACAATTTGATCTGGATGCCAATGGCAACAGCTTTGGTTTTCGCTTCTTTGTTCGTGATGCGAGTGGGACGGCGCGGGTGGCCAGCAGCTCCATCGTGCCGAAAGATTCCGTCTGGCATCATGTGGTGGGTGTCTGCGATCAGCCGAATGGAGCGGTGCGCCTCTACGTTGATGGCGTGGCGGTGGCTTCGGCCAGCATCCCAACCAACGGCGGTATTTTGGCTGCAACCAGTCCGATGAGCATCGGGGCGCGCTATTCATCGGCGGCCGCGATGGCGAACAACACCCTCGACAATCAGTTCTATGGATATGTCAATGACGTCGCCATTTACAACACGGCATTGAGTGCGAGCCAGATTCAGGCGCATTACTTCGCGGCCGGTATTGCGCCAACTATCACCAGCCAGCCCCCGGCTAGCACCAATGTGAATCAGAACGGCACTTTGATTGTTGCTGCGACTGCCAGCGGGACGCAGCCATTGTTCTACAAGTGGTTCGATGTCAACGCGGGTAGCTATCTCCCGACGCAAACCAACGCGACCTTGGTGATCAGCAACCTCCAGGCTGATAATAGCTACTATCTCACGGTGACGAATGCGTACGGCTCGATTGATTCGAGTCTGGTGACAGTGACTGTTTCTTCCGGGTTTAATGTCAGTCTCACTCCCAATGTCAGCGGCCTGAAAGTGTACGCCGGCTTGCCGGTGACTTATACGGTGAACGCTGCGGGAACTGAGCCGTTCCATTATCGTTGGTTGAAAAATGGGGTTTTGGTTCCGGGGGCAACCAATGCGACCTATGCCTTGGCCGTCCCATTGGGTAACAGTTCGGTCAGTTGTGTGGTTTCAAATTCTTTCAATGGCCTGAGCAGTCAAACGCTCGGACCAGTCACCGTAACGGGTGTGGTTGCGCCGACCAACGACTATCAGCTTTCCGTGATCAGTCACAGTCCCGTGGCCTATTGGCCGCTGAATGAATCCGATAACGGACTCAACGATGGCAATCCGGGTGCGATTCTCTACGACTATGTCGGCGGGCATAATTGCGTCCTGACCAACACGTATCTGGGCACTCCGGGTTTCAACACGGCAATGTATCCCGATTTGACGGCGCCGTTGTTCGGCGTTCTGGCGCTGACGAACAGTTATGCGCTCGAAGCAGACGCCAGCGCTGGTGGTCTGGCCAACATTAACTTTGCTCGGCCGACTGGCGCCAACGCCGCGTTCTCCGTGGAAGCATGGGTCAATCTTACGAACGCGATCTCGGCGGCCAGCATTGTAGCCAAGGGCGTCGGTCACTCGGAGCAATTTGCCTTGGACGTGTACAATGGCGGTTTCCGGTTTGTATTCCGGGATGGCGCTGCGACTGCTCGCGATTCGGGCGTATCAGCCGCAGCAGTTGTAGGGCGTTGGTACCATCTGGTTGGGGTATTTGATGGCGCCAACGGTTCGGGACGGTTGTTTGTCAACGGCACCAATGTTGTCAGCAACACAGGGCTGGCAACCGGGCTCGGCTTGTGGACACCCGTCGTCAATCCAAACCTCCCCGCGCCAATCTGGTCAATTTTGGTAACCGGCCTTCGGATACCACGGCTACCAGTTTCGACGTCCAATTCCGTGGCAAGATCGCCAACGTGGCCCTCTACAACTATGCGTTGAGCACGAATCAAATCGTGGCGCATTTCGCCGCAGGGACAAACGCGCCAGTCGTAGTCACGCCCGGCGTCATGGCCATCAACCAGCTCAACAGCACTCAAGCGCAATTGATCTGGAGCTTCACTGGCACGCTGCAAAGCGCGACCAATGTGGCAGGACCGTACACGGATGAAGTCGGTGCGGTGTCGCCGTTCACGGTCACGACCACGAATGCGCAGAAGTTTTACCGGATCAAGCAGCAATAAAACTTTGTGGGTTGGGGCGGGTGGAGACGTCTGCGAGTGTGGTTGTGGGTAACCACCCATCACAGCGTCTCCGCCCTTGTTTTTCAAAAAATCAACCTTCCAACATGGGCGGATTCCGTGACGAAAAAAATAGTTCGTCAGCAATTCGAAAAAGGGGAACGCCTTAGTATCCATTCCTAAAGACTTACTATCCTATCCATGAAGCTTGGTTTTGAAATTACTTCTCGCCTAATCATTTTTGCCATCGGCCTAAGCCTGATCGGAACGCTTTCAGCAGCCGGAGGCACAGTTACTAAGGCTGACAACACCCCTGATTTAGCTGACGGCGTGAGTTGGGTCGGAGGCGTTGCACCGACGGCATCCGACGTGGCGTTGTGGGACAACACAGTTACCGGTGCCAATGCAGTAAGCTTGGGGGCTGATTTAAGTTGGCAGGGGATTCAAATTCTCAATCCCGGCGGATTGGTCACTATTAACGGCGCGAACGTTTTGAGTTTGGGGGCGGCGGGAATCAATATGTCATCCGCCGCCGTTGACCTCACGCTCGCTCCAGCGGCGAGCGGCGTCAATCTGAACTTGGCCGCCGATCAATTGTGGAACATCGGCAGCGGGCGGACCTTGACCATCGTTCCCTATTTCTTCGTCCAGAACAGTCGAGCGTTAACGCTCGCTGGTAACGGCAATTTTCTCGCGAATGGGATTTGGCAAATCGGAGCCGCGGGGAGCACGGGCATTGTTCAGCACGTCGGAGGGACGTGGGCTTCAACCGCAATCAGCACCACCATGCACATCGGATACTCGGACACTATCGGTAGTTCTGGGGGAGGTATCTATAACCTGAATGGCGGTATCATTTCGCTTTCGGGCACTCAGGAGATTCGTTTGGGTAGTCAGAGTTCCGCTGGCAATGGCATGCTCAATATCACGAACGGGTCGATTGTTTCCGCCACGACCAACACGTTGCTGCGGGTGGGATTCGCCAATGGCGCCATGGGAACGCTCAACCAAGTCGGAGGCTCGGTGACGGTCGGCCAGATTGATTGTGCGGCGCTCAACGGCAATTCCACCGGCTTCGTCAATCTCTCGGGCGGTTCGTTGAACATCTGTAAGCTCAACGCCGGCAATCTGACTGCCGCCACGGGCAGCGTGGTCGTAACCGGCGGTTCATTGAGTATCTCCAATCTCATCAACATTGGTGCGTTGGGGAATGGTTCAATCACTATGGCCAGCAATGGTTGGCTTAACGTGTATGGGACGTGTACGATTGGTTCTGCATTGGCGGGTTCTTCAGGAACATTGAATCTTAACGGCGGGGTGATGAATGTAGGTAGCAGCGCCGTGACACTCACGGTCGGTTCGCGCGGCGTCATCAATGCCAATGGCGGCGCAATTTCCAACGGCCACTCCGGTTCGATTACAATTTCCGCGCCGATGACGCTCGGTCCGGGCGGGCTCACGCTTACCAGTTTGTCGGGCGGGACCCGCAACGTGACGTTGTCCGGCAGGCTGACCGGTGCTGGTGGTTTCACTACGGGACTGGGCGGCAGTTGTAACACCTACTTCAATGGCAGCAATGGCTTCACCGGTCCGGTCACCATCAAGTCCGGCTATTTTCACAACAGCGGAGCGTATGCGATTCCCGTCGGTTGCGCTGTGACGAACAACGCGCAGTGGGCCATGGACAAGAGCGTCACGCTCGGCAGTTTTGCCGGCAGCGGCGGTATCTTCCGCGATGGCGGCCAAGGCGCGGCAATGTTGACGGTGGGTTTCAATAATGCCGATGGGGATTATTCCGGCAGCATTGGGGAAGGGACTGGCAGCCAATTGTCATTGACCAAAATTGGTGCGGGCACGTTTGCCCTCTCGGGCACTTGCACCTACACCGGCAACACCACCGTGAGCAACGGCACGCTGCTGGTCAATGGGCCGCTTCGAGCTTCCTACGTGGATGTGCGCGCCGGTGCTTTGGGCGGGGGCGGCATCATCAGCAACAATGTGAATTTTGCGACTGGAGCGAAAGCGTTGTTCAGCGATACCACGACCTTGACCATTGCGGGCAACTTGATCGCCAGCGGGAACACCATCCAGCTCAGTCTGTCTACAAATGTTCCGGCGGGATACTACTTGCTGGCCACTTGCGCGAGCGGGGCTACGGGTGCATTCAATTCCACGCCCGTGATCACCAGCGGATCTTTTGCTCCGGGTACGACCAATTATTTTATCAGCACCCCAAACGACCGGCAGATCTGGCTGGTGGTGCAGAATCAGAATCCCACGTTGCCAGCCGGCGGACAGTTCGACTGGCCGAGCAATCAGTTCCTGCCGAAGTTCCCCCCGAGCGCCGAACTGATTGAGGTGATTGATTGCAGCGGGATTGGCGGGCCACTCAGCGATTTGTTCGCGTCCATGCAAGGCATTGTCAATCGTTCCCAGCCGCGGATCATGTGCGTTTCCAGCGGGGCCGAGAGGGCAAGCTCACTTGGGTGCAGAATCACAATCTGAATTACCGTTACAACAGCGGCTACAATCTGTTGGGCCAGTATCTCAGTTTGTTTTCAGGATTGGTGGTCACCGATCCCAGTGTTCCAGACACACTCAATCTTGCTACGACGATTGCTGGTGTCACCAATGGATTGATTTGTGATCCGAGCCTGCTCGATCTGTTGACGAATGCTCCCTACAACCTGCCGGTCGTGGAAGATTTGCGTGGTCGGTTCACGACGACCTATCAAGTCTATGGTTATCTCTACACCAACTATTGGAACTTGTGCACGCGACGAATCATTGCCGGTGTTCAGCCTGGTAACCATGGCAACATCCGGGATTATTGCGTGGCGGTGAAAGCGGCTTGTGTGTGGTTGAATCCCGGCAGCGTGACAGCGGATGCGACGGCTTTGGCGCCGTTTGTGTCGAGCATGAAGCCGGCTGGCGGAGTGTGGATGGGTTGGGTGCCGAACGAAAACAACGACGTCGCGTGGCTTTCGCAGTATGGCATTCCGGTGCTGGCCAGCGATTACTACCTGAATGGCTCATTGTTCAGCGGCGTTCACACGCCAATTGATGTTCCACCGATTCCGCCCGCGCCTCCGTTGCAGAACAAGATATATGTCTGCTTTTTCCTGAGTGACGGGGACAACGTTGCCTTCATGCAGCACAAGATGCGCAGTCTGTGGAAGGATTCCGCGCGCGGCAGCGTGCCGATCGGTTGGACGACTTCGCCGCTGGCCTGTGACATTGATCCCGGGATGTTGAATTATTACTGGAGCACGGCGACCACGAATGACTGTTTGGTCTCCGGTCCGAGCGGTGCGGGTTACGCTAAGATCGAACATTGGAGTGCGGCCAACGCCATTGCCTTCGCGGCAGCCTCTGCGCCTTACATGCAGGAGGGCGGTCAGACCGTGATCACTGTGTGGGATAGTTTGTCCACTGCTAACGGACGCATTTACGGAACGAACTGTCCGGCGCTTGCGGGGCTCATCGATCACGGCGGCGGCTATTACACCACGACGAACAAAGGAAATGTTCCCGCCATGGGCTTGGTGTCAGGGGCTAATTATGCGGGGAGCGTGGCAAGTTTGATTTCCGGCATCACGAACACGGCCGCGAGTTGGAGCGGAACGGCGCCGATGTTCATTCCGGTGCAGGGTTCGGGTTGGGATATCAGTCCGTCAGAACTGTTGACCGTGGCAAATGCTTTGGACAGCCGCTTTGTTGTGGTGCGTCCCGATACGCTGTTCCTGCTCTATCGCCAATATCGAGGCCAGCCTGTGGTGGTAGCTCCAGCGCCAACTAATCTGAAGGCGGTGCGGCGTTTCAATGGCAGCATCACGTTGACTTGGACCGGAGCTGCGAACGCGAGCCGCTACAAGATCGCTCGCGCAACGGGTAGTGGCGTGGAAACCATCATCGCTACCACGGTCACCAATGTATTCACGGACGCAGGACTGGATGATAGCACGACCTATTACTATCAGGTGGCGACGGAGAATTTGGTCGGACTGAGTCCCTTCTCGAGTGAGATTGTCGTCACGCCGCAAGCGCCAGCCGCGGGTTCATTTGCGGCGGCGGTGATGGCGGCGAAGCCGTTGGCATACTGGCCGCTCAATGAAACTTCCGGCATTTTCGCCTATGACTATGCTAACGGTTACGATGGTAATTACTCTGGCGGCTATAGCTTGGGGCTGTCCGGCATTCCAAACGGCGGCCAAGGTTTTCCAGGTAGCTTCGGCGCTTATTTTGATGGCGCGTCTGGGAAAGTCGCAATCCCCAGCGGTCCATTTAATCTTACGAATGCCCTGACAGTCATGGCGTGGGTCAAGGTGACGAATACGCCATCGCATTTTTCCGGAGTCGTGGGGCGTGGTGATAATTCCTGGCGCATGAGCATCAATACCGCAGGTCGCCCCGGGGCGAACGCGGCGCATGTCTATGGCGACGCGACTGGACCAACTTCGATTGTCAGCACCAACTGGCGAATGCTTGCCTACACCTATTCTGGAGCGGCGGGCGTGACCAACAACGGTTTGCTGTTTGTGGATGGCGTGCCAGTGGTGACAAACAGCATCGGCGCATTTTCTGGAAGCTCTTTGGATGTCTGGATTGGTGGCTCACCTGACTATGGCAATAGCCGCATTTTACAGGGCGGCATCGCTCAAGTGGCGGTTTTTACCAATGCGCTTTCCCGGGCTCAGGTGCTCTCGCTTTACAACATTGGTAACGGCAATTTGCCTTCGCTAAGCCTGAGCCCGCTGTTGGCGGGTAATCTACAACTTACATGGTCGGGAAGCACGCTGCTGCAAGCCACAAATCTCGCCGGACCGTGGACGACCAACGCGTGGACCTCTCCCAGCGTGGTCACACCAACGAATGCACAAATGTTCTTCCGGTTGGAGTGAGTGGCGCCGGTCTTGGTTGTTTTACCGCCAGCCCTCAAATGTTTATATGACTGGCGGGCCTGACGTGATGCAGCAGAGACTCATCACTATTGATTTCCAGACTCAATTCCAAAAGTCTCTATGCGATGTCTATGACTAATCCAATCGGTTGTTTGCTTGTGACGAGTTGGCTTTGCATTGCTGGGACGGTTCAGGCCCAAGTTGAATATGTTGATCCAACCATCGGAGGGCAGGGCTTCCTGCTCGAGCCCATCCGTCCGACAGTTTCATTGCCGAACAGCATGGTGCGGTTCTATCCGCTGCGTCGCGACCAGCTCGATGATCAGATCGGCTCGTTCCCGTTGACGATCATCTCGCACCGGATGGGGGAGTTGTTCTGGCTCATGCCGGCGGCGTCAACGAGCGATTGGAACAAGGCGATGGTTTACGATCAGGAAGTCGAGACGCCGTATTGTTACTCGACGCGGTTTGATGATTCGTTGATCCAGACGGAATTCACGCCCACGGCACGCGCCGGATTCTTCCGCTTTACCTTTCCGTCCAGCAAGGCGGTGGTCCTGCTTCGCAATCGGACGGACGGGGAACTGTTCAGCACGAGCAACAGCATCTCCGGGGTGGAGCGCTTCAATAACATGAAAGCCTATTTCTACGGCGAATTCAGCGCGCCAATCCAAATCCAGTCCAGCGAGAATAATCGTCGCCTGGCTATTACAGCAGATGGACAGAAGGAACTGCTGTTCCGCTATGGGATTTCGTTCGTCAGCGTCGAACAGGCCAAAAAGAATCTGCAGCGCGAAATCCCGTCGTGGGCTTTTGACAAAGTGAAGTCTGCCGCCCGCGAGCAGTGGAACAAGGTGCTGGGCCAGATTCAAGTGGATGGCGGAACTTTGGCGCAGAAGCGCGTGTTTTATACGTCGCTCTATCGTTGCTACGAACGCATGGTGAACATCACCGAGGACGGGCAGTATTACAGTGCTTTTGACCATAAGGTGCATCAGGACGCGCGCCCGTTTTACGTGGACAACTGGCTGTGGGACACCTATCGCGCGTTGGAGCCGTTGCACACATTGCTCGATCCGGCGATGGAGGCCGACAAGCTGCAGTCCTACGTCCGCATGTATGAGCAGTCAGGTTGGATGCCGTGCTTCGCGGTGCTTTGGGGTAACCATCACTGCATGACCGGCAATCACGCCGCGCCGTGGATGGCAGATGCGTGGGCCAAAGGCGTGACAAACTTCAATCTGGCTTCTGCCTACGCCGGCTTGAAGAAGAATTCCGTTGAGGGCACGTGGTTGCCGTGGCGGAAAGGACCGAAGACTTCACTGGATGATTTTCTCGCTGAACACGGTTATATGCCGGCGCTACAGCCGGGGGAGAAGAAACTGTGGCGGAGGTGCATGGCTTTGAACGCCGCCAGGCGATCGCCGTGACGGAAGCGCAGAGCTACGATGATTGGTGCACGGCTCAAATTGCGCGCGAACTAAACGACGAAGCGGATTATCAATTCTTCCTGAAGCGAGCGGGCAACTATCGCAACTTGTATCGTTCGGACAAAGGCCACTTCTGGCCGAAGGATGCCAACGGCAATTGGATCGAATCCTACACACCGGCCTTTTCAGGTGGGCAGGGCGGGCGCGATTACACCACGGAGAACAACGGCTTTACTTACGATTGGGACGTGCAACATGACTTGGCGGGATTGGCCGAATTGATGGGGGGACGCGAGAAAGCGGAAGCCAAACTGGATCGTCTCTTTCGTGAGGGACTCGGTCGGAGCAAATACGAATTCTGGGGCAAGTTTCCCGACGCGACCGGTTTGGTCGGTCAATTCTCCATGGGCAACGAGCCGAGCTTGCACATTCCTTACATCTACAATTATCTCGGGACGCCTTGGAAGACGCAGAAACGCGTGCGGATGTTATTGGACACGTGGTTCACCGACACGACGCTTGGCATGCCGGGCGACGAGGATGGCGGCGGCATGAGCGCCTTCGTGGTGTTTTCGATGATGGGGCTGTATCCGGTCACGCCTGGTGTGCCGATCTACAATTTGACCAGCCCGGTGTTCGACAAGATCACGATCCGACTGCAGAACGGCAAAAAGCTGCAGATTCTGACGAAGGACAATTCTGCGCAAAACAAGTATATCCAAAGCATCAAGCTGAATGGCAAAGCTCAATCGCGGGTTTGGATCAAGCATGCCGACATTTCCGGCGGGGGAGTTTTGAGTTTGGATATGGGTAATCTGCCGAATAAAGAGCTGGGCGTTCATCCAGCTGATTTGCCGCCATCGACCTTGGAGTGGAACGGGAAGAATTAAGACTGAATGCGTGAGATTTAGTGAAGTGACCTGAGTTATGCGGGCCGGTGGCCTAATCCAAACTATTTCACTTCGGTGGTGAGTGTCAGTTGCATACACTGCTTGCAGTTGTTCGGGAGCGGGGGTGGCTTCTGAGGAACTCGAGTATGCAAAAGCCGTTTTGTGCATTCAATCGCCCGAGCCCGTTGCAAAGATTTCCGAAGGGAAACCCATGTTGCAAATCCGCGGCGTATTTCGGAATAGGACACTTTGATACTTTCCAAAACTTCGCGACTAGCTGCTTCAGTAAAGCCTTGATCCAACTAGTGCTCTGCGTGGGTGCGCTTTTGTCTGCGCTGTCAGCGGGCGCGCAGTCGGATTTTTATGCCCGGGTCTGGCAAGCGGAGAATGGGTTGCCAAACAACACTGTTCAAGCGGTGACGCAGACCCGAGACGGTCATCTTTGGGTCGGCACGCGTGAAGGGGTGGCGCGTTTCGATGGCGAACAGTTTGAGCGGTTGCCGTTATCTCCGCAGACAATCGAGCCATCTATCAACAGTCTTCTGGCCAGTCGCGATGGCAGTCTTTGGATCGGCACGGATGGACGGGGGATTTTTCATCTGGAGCGAGGCGAATTGCATCGGCGGGAAATTCTCGGTCGCAACAGCAACTTTACCATTCTGCGGATGAGTGAAGCTGCGGACGGTTCGATCTGGTTTGAGATTCCAGACGGGCTGCTGAAATGGAAGGACGGGAAACTCGAGTCGCGTGAACACCTCATCAACACCCGCCAACCGCAGATCGAGCTTGGCTCGGGAAAACGACCGATCTGCGCCGATCCGTCGGGCGAAGTTTGGATGCTGAGCGGTAATCTGGTCCGGTTGGATTTGCCAGTGGTTACCAACTATTTCCCCAGCGCGGGCATGGTGCCGTCCTCGGGGCGGACTTTGTATCGCGATGCTATGGGTGCTTTCTGGATCGGCACGGACTCGTCGGCGAGCAATGTGTTGATCAAAGTCGAGGCGGGCACGATCACCAAGTATCCGCGGCAGGCTGGTCCGGCTGGTTTTCCTCAAGTGATTCTGCGCGACAGTGCGGGAAACCTTTGGATCGGATCGTACGAAGGTTTGAGCCGTTTGATTGATGGTAAATTTGTTCCCTTCACCCCTTTGGAGGAATCTCCTGCAGCGCCCGCCTATAAGATTTACGCCATGTTTGAGGATCGCGAGCAGAATATCTGGGTCGGATCGGACGAAGGACTCACGCGGCTGACGCCAAAACGTTTCCGGACGATCACGAAAAGGGACGGGCTCGCATCCAATGTGGCCCTGGCTGTGTATGCCAGTCGGGATGGCAGTACTTGGATCAGTTCCTGGGGTTCGGGTTTGAGTCATTACATTGACGGAAAAGTGGAGATCTTGAATACCACCAATGGCCTGCCTTCGAATTTTGTCATGGGGTTGGTGGAAACCAAAGACGGTAGTCTGTGGACCGGGGCGGATTACAATGGGCCGTTGATTCGCATCAAAGATGGTAAGACGACAGTCATCGACCACAAAGGCCACCATGGCACGCCGGCCTTTTATGAAGATGAGCGCGGGCTACTCTGGATCGGGAATCGGGGAAATTTGGAAACTTGGGATGGCAGCAAGCTGCGCCGCTATACCACTCGGAATGGGCTGACCGATGATGAGATCAATGCCATCTGTGGCGGAAAAGACGGCGTGGTTTGGATTGGTACTGTCGGAGGGCTGACTCGCTGGCAAAACGGCAAGTTTGAAAACCTCGCAGCCACGAATGCGTTGTTGCGCACCATGATTCTTTCACTCTATGACGATGCCGATGGCACGCTCTGGATTGGAACGAAGGGGAAAGGCTTGTTGCGCTGGCGTAATGGCGAAGCAAGCGTGTTTAACCAAAAGCTGGGACTCTACAGCGATTCCATCTACGCCATTTTGGAAGATCACCATACCAATCTCTGGTTCAACAGCAGCCGGGGCATATTCCGGGTTGAGAAACAACAGTTTGATGCCGTTGCGAGGGGGGATCGGTCTATTATCAGTGGCATCAACTTCGGGATATCCGATGGCATCCTAGCCAGCGGGCAGTATTTCGACGTCACGCAGCCGGCGGCCTGCAAGGACATCCATGGCCGGTTGTGGTTCCGCACGACGCAAGGCGTGACCGTGGTCGATCCGGAGTCGGCGGTCATCAATAGCCAGATTCCTCCAGTGCTGATCCAGCAGGTCTTGATCGACAATAAAATCTTTGCGGAACGAAAACTCGGCTTGGAAGTTCCGAAATCCATCGTCATCGCGCCGGGCCATGAGGCGTTGGAAATCCATTATGCAGCGTTGAGTTATCGCGCGCCCGAAAAGAATGTTTATCGCTACAAGCTCGATGGTGTGGACGAGGATTGGGTCAATGCGGGCAATGGTCGGATTGCAAAGTATAATAATTTGCGCCCCGGGCAGTATCGGTTTTCGGTCATCGGTTGTAACAACGATGGTGTTTGGAATGAGGTGGGACAGACCCTCGATCTACGATTTGAACCCCACTTCTGGCAGACTTGGTGGTTCTATTCGCTGTTGGGTATCGCGGTTTTGGCCACCACTGGCGGGACGGTGCGCTATTTTACGCGGCGTCGGATGCAGCAGAAACTTCATCAATTGGAAAAGCAGCAAGCGGTGGAACAGGAACGGGCGCGGATTGCTCGCGACGTGCACGATGAACTTGGCGCCAAACTCACCAGCATTTCGTTTCAAGGCAGTATCGCCAAATGCAGCTTGAACGATCCGGAGGAAATCCAGCGCCAGATTGAGCAGATGTCCGCCTCAGCACGGGAGGCGGTTTCTTCCTTGCACGCTATTGTTTGGGCCGTTGATCCGCTAAATGATTCGTTGGATGGCTTGCTGGGATTGATGAGCCATCGAGTGAGTGAGTTGTTCAATAACAGCTCCATTCACTGTGAGATAATCACCCCGGACCATCTGCCTGTGCTTCATCTTTCCGCGACGGTGCGGCACAACCTCTTATTGGCGGTCATTGAGGCGGCCAATAACTCGGCCAAACATTCCATGGCGGCGCGGGTCACCATCCGCATTCAACTCAAGCCAGATGAACTGGAAATAGAAGTGGTGGATAATGGCCGTGGTTTCGACATGGAGTCAGCGCGCGGCTCCGGCAAAGACCTGTCAAAGCGCATGGGAAATGGGCTCGCGAATATGCAGAATCGCATGCGCTCTATCGGCGGGAGAGTTGAAATCACCAGTCAGCCAGGAGCTGGGACAACCATTCGCTTTTCGGGTGCCGTTAACCCAGCTCAAGCCATGACCCGTCGTATATTCATGTGAATGACGTTTTAGCAACGAATCGGTTATATTTTCGTCGGCTCCATATGTATGGCGATTTCGGTTTACATCGTTGAGGATGATCCCCGTTTACGGGAGAACATCCGGCGTTTCATCAACTTAAGCCCAGGGTTTAAGTGCTCGGGGATTTTCTCCTCGGGAGAGGATCTGCTCGCCGCGCCACTCGACCCGGCGCCCGATGTCGTGTTGATGGATATCAATCTCCCGGGCATGACGGGCATCCAGTGTGTCAGTCGGTTGAAGCAACTGATTCCAAACGTTCAAGTCATGATGCTGACGGTCTATGAAAACAGCGACCGGATCTTTGAAGCATTGACTGCGGGCGCGAGCGGGTTTTTGGTCAAGAACACACCGCCGGACAAATTGCTGGAAGCTATCCGCGACCTCGCCAACGGAGGTGGGCCGATGTCCAGCCACATCGCACGCAAAGTGATTCAAGCGTTCCAGCCGACGGCTAAGAATGCCGCCGACATGGAGCAGCTCACCACGCGAGAGCAGGAGGTGTTGGAGCTTTTGTCTCGCGGATTTGCCTACAAACAAATCGCAGCGGAGTTAAATCTGGGGATGGGCACGATTCAAACCCACATCAGCCGCATTTACAAAAAGCTACACGTCAACAGTCGCACGAGCGCGGTCATGAAGTATCGCGATGCCAAAGGCGGCTTGTCTGCAGCAGTGTGCGCGTAGTGCGCCAAGCGAGGTGGGGTGATTATTTCTCCGGAAGCAGGCGGGCATGTGTCCGGTTGTCTTCATCAAGACGATTTCGAGTCCACAACCATCATGAGACAAAAAACCATCCACCTGACTTTCGGCGCGCTCCTGTGTTGCAGTTCCTTGTTTGCAGCCGACTGGGCCAAGCATGTGAATCCCTTCATTGGGACGGTCGTTGGTTCGGGCAACACTTACCCCGGAGCGCAGATGCCGTTCGGAATGATTTCCTGGAGTCCGCAATCTGGGGACTTTCGTGGTTCACCCGGCGGGTATAGTTACAATAACAACCGCATCAACGGATTTGGCTTGATCCATCTCAGCGGGGCGGGGTGTGATGTGACCTGCGAACTGCCGTTCATGCCGTGTACGGGCGGTTTGGAGGTGTCGCCCGCCGCAAACCGGAATGCCTATGATTCCGTTTTCTCGCATACGAATGAAGTGGCACCCCCCGGTTACTACTCCGTCGCGCTGGCGACGTATGGCATTCGCTTCGAGAACACGGTGACCACGCGCGCCGGCATTGCCCATATTGATTTCCCGGCGACGAATGCGGCGAATGTAATTTTAAATCCCAATGCCAACGGGGTTGGGTTGCAGGATGGAGCAATCACCATTGATCCGACCAACCGTAGCATTTCGGGTTGGGCGAAGAGCGGGAGTTTCTGCGGCATCAAAGGCAGCGATTACGTGGTTTATTTTCATGCCGAGTTTGATCGTCCCTTTACCGCGTATGGCACGTGGAGCGGCGAGACCAAGAATCCGGGCGACGCGGCGGTCAGCGGCAAAGGGCTGGCGAGTTACGTGACGTTTGATTGCAGCTCCAAACAGCGGGTGGCGATGAAGGTGGGGATTTCCTTTGTCAGTGTGACCAACGCCAAGCTGAATTTGGACGCCGAGATTCCCAAGTGGAATTTTGATGCGGTCCGAAATGCCGCGCGCAAGTCGTGGAACAAGCATCTGGATCGGATTCAGATCGAAGGTGGGACACCAGAGGACAAAACCATCTTCTACACGGCGCTGTACCACACGTTGCTGTTGCCTTCGATTTTCGAGGATGTGAACGGGCAATACATCGGCATGGACAACCAGATCTACACAGTGATGCCCGGACATCATTATCTGGCGACGTTTTCGGGCTGGGACACGTATCGCACCCAGGCACAATTGTGGGGCTTGCTGTATCCGGACATGGCGGCCGATTTCTGTTCGTCGTTGCTGGCGATGTCGCGCCAGAGCAAACACAAGGGCGGTGGCGGGTTTCCGCTCTGGAGTTTGTATAACGATGAAACCCTGGTCATGGCAGGCTATCCGGCTGTTCCCTTCATTGCCAATGCCTATGTGTTTGGGGCGACGAACATCGATCTGGCTGCGTTCAAAGAAGTAATGGTGGGCTCGGGTAAGACGCAGCGCTGGTGTGGTCGCAATCTGAATTTCACTTGGGCGCATCTGCCAGCGTATCAAAAGTACGGTTACTATCCGGCGGACGTCGCCGGTTCGTCGTGCTCAGAGAATGTGGAATATGCGGTGGCGGATTTTTCCATCGCCCAAGTCTGCAAGCTGACTGGCGATCAGGAGAACTATGAGTATTTCCTGAAACGTTCGCAGAGTGTGTTCAATCTCTTCAACCCGGAAACGGGCTATCTGCAACGTCGCAATAAGGATGGGAAATGGGTTGTGCCGTTCGACCGCTTTTCCGGCCATGGCTTCATGGAAGGCAACGCGGCGCAATACACGTGGACGATTCCGTATAGCCTGAACAAGCTCATCGGTTTGCTCGGCGGAAAAGAGAAGGCCGAAGCCCGGTTGGACGAACTGACCGAAAGTCTGGCGACGGGCTACGCTTATCAGAGCCACAATTATCAGGCGGGCAATGAACCGTGCTTCGGCATCATGCCTGTTTACAACTGGCTCGGGCGGCCGTGGAAGGCGCAGGCTAAATTCCGGAGGGTGATGGAAGATTGCTTCCAGAATAAACCGGGCGGAATCCCTGGTGACGATGACAGCGGTGCAATGTCTGCTTGGTACATCTTCGGCGCACTGGGAATGTATCCCGAAATTCCTGGCATCGGCGGCGTGACGGTGTTGAGTCCGTTGTTTCCGAAGGCGGTGCTAAAACTTGCCAATGGCAAGTCCGTCACCATTGAGGCCAAAGGCGCGTCACGCGAGGCCAAATACATTCAGAGCATGACGATAAACGGCAAGCCGAACGCCAAATTGTGGCTATCGATAGATGACCTTAAGTCTGGAGCAAAGTTGAAATACGTCATGGGAACGATCCCGAATACCAACTGGGGCACGGCCAGTATCGATGCGCTGCCGTCTTTCGAGCCAGATGGGCCACCGGCAAAATAGCGGGCAGTTTTTGAGTGGGTGGGGAAAACAAATGTCCGCTGCGGGCCGAGTTGCTCGCAGCGGACATTTGCGTTTGGAGAACCGATGACGCTGAAGACCTACAGTTTGTAGAACTGTTCCCAGTCCTTTCGGGGCGGTGCGCCTGCCAACAATTCGTTGGCGAGTTTGTGATTGTTGATCTGACGCGTGGCGGGATCGAAGGTGAGCTTCGCATTGACGCGTTGGGCTAGGATGCCTAGCGCCATGGCCTGACACAGCGGTCCAGCCACCGCGAACTTGGAACGACAGGTTTCCTCACCTTTGCAGGCGCGCAGGAAGTTGGTGTAGTGATCGGACGAACTCTTCGGCACACGCGGAAGTTTGGAGGCCATGTCCTTGGCCCTCTCTTCCGGAATGATTTGCAGCGTCGTGCCGTGCGAGCCGCCTTTGAATGTCAGACCTTCGCCGTAAATAATTTTTCCGGGAGGCGCTTTCTTGGTGTCGATGCTTCCCGCTGAAGGTGGTGGAATGTTGGCATCCACTACCGCAGCGCCCATCTTGTCTGGCAATGGCGGCAGGTTGT
Organism: Verrucomicrobiota bacterium; assembly: GCA_049840435.1. GTDB lineage: Bacteria > Verrucomicrobiota > Verrucomicrobiia > Limisphaerales > JADLHS01 > JADLHS01. The sequence continues at coordinate 208,324 of JASGKY010000043.1, forward strand.
CTTGACCATCATACCAAGTGAGCTCCACCGGCGGCATTGAGCCGCGCGCAGGAAAACGGAAGGCGAGCGTTGAGGCTTGGGGGAAAATGAGCGGGCTGTAGCCCTCCGATTTGACGGCCTCGACTTCGGTCGGCAGGCCTAACTTCAGAAACTCGTGCGCCGTATCGAAGATGTGCGCGCCCCAGTCGCCGAGTGCTCCGTTGCCGTAATCAAACCACGAGCGCCATTCACCGTTGAGATAACCCTTGTTGAACAAATGTCGTTGTGCGGTGGTCAGCCAGCAATCCCAATCCAGCGAAGCGGGCAACGATTGTTCCGGAAGAAAGTCAGCCACCTTCATTCCATGCCAGCGGCGCGGATTGTTCATGTAGGCTGTGATCTTGGTGACATTCTTGATGATGCCGGCCTCGACCCAGGCTTTGAATTGAAAGTAATTTGCTTCCGAGTGGCCTTGATTTCCCATCTGGGTAGCCACCTTGTATTTCTGCTCCGCCGCCATCATCAGCTCGATTTGATGGAAGCTGTGGCCCATGGGCTTTTCGCAATAGACGTTTTTGCCCAGGGACATCGCCAGCATGGCGATCGGGAAATGTGAAAAGTCCGGCGTGCTCACGCAGACGGCATCGATGTCCTTGCCCATCTTGTCGAACATCTGCCGGAAATCTTGAAACTGTGGAACGGTTGAGAATTGCTTCAACGCTGGCTGTGTGTGCGGTGCGCCCATTTCCGTGTCACACAGTGCGACGATGTTCGCGAGCCCGGTTCCGTGGAGAGCCTTCAGGTTGTCCCAACCGCGATTGCCGATGCCGACGCATGCAACATTCACCTTGGCGGAAGTGGAAGCCGCTAACAGCAACCGAGGAGCAAAGGCTGAGGCCGCGCCGACAAATAAAGCACCTTTAAGAAAGGCGCGGCGGGGCAGGGGCGTGGTGAGATGTTGAGAAGTTTGCTTCGATTTCATAGTTTAACAGTGCTGCTTGGTGGCCTTACTTTGCTGTTAGTTCACGAATCTTCAGATTGCGGAACGAAGTCTCGTTGCCATGATCTTGCAGCAGGATGTGGCCGTCGGCCCAAGCGCCGAAATCGGAGATTTCCTTGTATTTGCTAGCCGCTACGGCAGCGAGGAATTGCGGCGAGCCACGATCGAAGTCCACTGTTTTTGAGCCGTTCAACCAGAACTCCACGTGTTTGCCTTTTGAGAGGATTCGGATTTGATTCCATTCGCCGATTGCCTTCACAACCTTGTTAGTCGGCGCTGGAATCAAATCATAGAGCGAGCCGAGCGTGCGATTGCCATCATGCCCCAGCTTGGCATCCGGGTGTTTCAGGTCATCGAGAATTTGAAATTCCAAGCCGATGGATGAACCAACTTTGGTCGGTTTGCCGGTGACCTTATCGATGGGAGACAGATTAGGCTGAACGAAGATCTTGATGCCACTGTTCGCGCCCGGGGTGTATTTAACTTCGCCCGTCAGTTCGAAGTTTGCGTAGCGTTTGGCTGTGATGATGTCGCCTGCGGCTGCGGATTCCTCCCCGCCGTTCTCTGGAACAATGAGTGCGCCGTTTTGCATGAGCCAGCCAGCAGTTGGAAAAGATTCCGACTTGGCGCTGCGCCAGCCTTCACCGGTTTTGCCATCCCACAAGAGTTTCCAACCGAAGGCCTGTTCGTCCACGGAAACCGTATTAGGTTCCGGCGTGATTTCGCGGATGCGGATGTTCTTGAATTTGATGTGCAATCCAACCTTCTTGGCTTCGCCATCGGTACTGTGGACCTGGAGACCAATACGGCCGCTGAGGGTCATGGCATCGCTCAGGTTGGCCCGCAATTCACCGTTGAGCCACGTCTTGATGGAATTGCCGACACAAAGAATGCGCAGATGATTCCATTGCCCGACTTTGCTGAGCTTGATGCCTTGTTCGGAGAATTCTTTGTTTTCACGGCCTAGCCTGCCGGGGACGAGCCAATTACGGCGCATCTCGTCGTAGATGCCTGCCGTCCACATGCGATTGCGGACCGGGTCCATATCAATTTCACACTGATAACCATGCAGCCGATCTGGCGGCAGTTTGGTGGTGGCGTTTCCTTCGCCTCGGATAGTGCGCGCTTCCGGAAAGCAATCACTGCGGAATTGCACGCCGGAGTTCAAGTTGTCGTCGGTCAAGTATTCCAATTCCAATTCGAAGTCCCCATAGGATTTGATGGGACAAAGGAAGCTGTTGCCGGTGTTTGGGACCGTTTCGCCGATGAGCAACCCATCTTGGACGAAGTATTTGGCTTTGCCGCTATGTTGCTCCCAGCCATTCAGATCCTTGCCATTGAACAAGTCCACCCAGCCATTTTCCGCCCGCAGGTTCGAGGTGGCCGTGAAAATGAACGCGAAGAGCAAAAGTTCGGACGATTTGAGGCGGCGCATAGCTTTGTTGGCTTAACAGAAAACAATTTTATTGGTTATCGATCAGAGATGCCACATTTTGTGGATTCGGTAGAGTCGTATGAACATTTGAAAATGTGTGGTGTCGCACTCCCGTTCGCAGTTGCTGCACATCTTCAGTAAGGCATGCCAAATCCCAGGATATTGGGTATTCTGGCTAGCACCGACTTCGTCACCTCTGCCTGCTGGAGGGGTTTGTCGTCTCCATAGTAGCGCCCCATTATAGTGCTTCTTGATGGTCTGTATCGCCTGAACTAAACTCACGTGTGCTCCGCGTAGTCATTGAAGCAATCGGCCGGCACTTACGCACCATCAGGCGTGGTTTGAATTGCGGAGTCTTACTCTTATTATTTGCCAACGCCGCCCGGGGAGCTGATTTGGAGGCAACGGAAAATCTTTTCCAGTCCGGCCAGTATTCCCAGTCTATTGCCGCCGCAACGGCCGGTCTGGCGGAACGACCTTGGTCCGAAGATTGGCGGGTATTGTTAACCCAAAGCCTGTTGACGCTTGGTCGCAATGCCGAGGCGCAATTGGTCGTTTCAAATGGGTTGAACCAAGGTCAACCCAGCCTCCGGATATGCTGGCTGGCGCGGGAGGTCTATCTACGAAATGGTCGCAAGCCGGACGCGGATCAAATGGTGGAGCAGATTATTCGTGTGGCAATTACCGGGCGGGTGGGGGATGCCGGATCTTTGGTGGCGTTGGGACGGGCGGTGTTGCTCAAACGTGGTGATCCCAAGCTCGTGTTAGACCGAATGTTCAGCGTTGCCAAGCGGGCGGACCCAAATTCGAGTGAAGTCTATCTGGCAATTGGTGAGCTGGCTTTGGATAAACATGACTTCGCGCTTGCGGCCAAAACTTTTCAGGAGGGTTTGACGAAATCGCCGGCTGACCCCGATCTGCTGCATGGGTTGGCGCGGGCGTATCAACCGAGTGAGCAGGCGTTGATGATTCAGATGTTGGAGGCGGCGCTGAAGCAGAACAGTAATCATATCGCGAGCCTCCTCTTGCTCGCCGACCATTCGATTGACGCGGAGGCCTACGCGAAAGCCGGTGGATTTCTGGATCGCATCGAGCAAATCAACCCTTGGCAATCCGAGGCGTGGGCGTATCGTGCGGTGATCGCCACGCTGCAGAATAGATTGCAGGAGGCTCAGTCCGCCCGAGATAGGGCGCTGAAGTTCTGGTCCACTAATCCCGATGTGCCGCATCTCATCGGGCTCAAGCTTTCGCAGAAGTATCGTTTCAGCGACGGCGCGGCGTTGCAGCGGGAAGCATTGGGGTTTGATCCTGAGTACCTCCCGGCCAAGGCGCAGCTCGCGCAAGATTTGTTGCGGCTGGGTGAGGAAACGGAAGGCTGGCAGATGGCAGACGAGGTGCAGAAGTCTGACGGCTATAATGTCACCGCAAACAATCTCATGTCGCTTCACGACTCGATGCGCGGTTTTCAAGTGCTGACCAACGAGCATTTCAATCTCCGGATGGCGGCGCAGGAAGCTACGCTTTACGGGAGCCGCGCTTTGGAGTTGCTCACGCAAGCCCGGGCCAAGCTGGCCGTGAAATACGAATGTGTGCTGCCGAAGCCAACCTTGGTCGAGGTGTTCACCAAGCAGGCGGATTTCGCCGTGCGCACGTTTGGGCTGCCGCAGAACGATGGCTTTCTTGGCGTTTGCTTTGGGAATGTCATCACCGCCAATAGTCCAGGCGCGTATCCTGGTCGCCCATTCAATTGGGAGGCGATGTTGTGGCACGAGTATTGTCACGTCATCACGCTCAATCTCACGCATAACAAGATGCCGCGCTGGCTGAGTGAGGGGATCTCGGTTTACGAGGAACGGCAGGCGAATCCCGCTTGGGGCGAGCAGATCACGCCGAAGTATCGCGAGATGATTCTTGGCGGTGAACTGACGCCGATCAGCGAATTAAGTGCGGCCTTCCTGATGCCGCCGACGGGCGAGCATCTACAGTTCGCTTACTACGAATCGTCGCTGGTGGTTCAGTTCCTCGTCGAACGGTTTGGGTTTCCCAAGTTGCTCGCGATCCTCCGGGATCTTGGCACGGGTGCGGAAATCAACCAGACCATTGCGAAGCACACGGTGGCCATGAGCACACTGGAGAAAGATTTCGAGGTTTATGCCCGGCAGGTGGCCGAGCAGATGGGGCCAAAGCTGGATTGGGAGCGACCGGGGATGGGGATTCGCGAACTGGCCGGGCGCCGGGCCGGGCCGAGGCTCACGCCGTCGCCGACACAACAGGTGGCGCACGTTGATCTGAGTAGTTTCAATTGGGAATCCTGGCTCAAGAAGCATCCCACAAACTTCTATGCCTTGAGCGGTCGCGGTCGCGAGTTGGTGGAGCAAAAGAAATGGACGGAGGCGAAGCCGGTGTTGCAGCGGCTGGTTGAGTTGTGTCCCGAGTTCGTCGGCACCAGAGCGCCTATCCCATGCTGGCGGAGACGCACCGGGCTTTGGGCGAGACGAACGCGGAGCGTGCGGTGCTTGAGCGTTTTGCCGCTCGCGATGACTCGACCACGGACGCATTTTTGCGTCTGATGGAACTTTCCCGCGAGGCGCAGGATTGGAACGCCGTTTTGCTGAATGCTAGGCGGTATCGGGCGGTGAATCCCCTCGTCCCGATTGCCTATCGTTTCCTGGCTGATGCCGGGGAAAAAACCGGCGATGCGGCCACTGCCATTGAAGCTTGCCGTGCCTTGCTCCAACTCGATCCGCCTGATCCGGCTGAAGCAAACTATCGGCTGGCGCGTCTGCTTCATCAGGTCGGCGATCCGGCGGCGCGCCGACATGTGTTGCAAGCGTTGGAAGAAGCCCCCCGGTATCGCGCGGCGTTGCGGCTTTTATTGGAACTCAACCAGCGGGAAACCGCGAGCGCGGCACCTGGAAACCCAATCCCGGCCAAACCATGAACAAGTTTAAGTGGACGTTGCTGATCCTGCTGGTCATCGTTGGCGGTGTTTTCGCGCAGCGCCGGGGGCGGTTTGGGGGCGGTTGGCGAGGGGGCGACCAGTTTGACTCTTACGACACCCCGCGTCAGATCCCACAGCACGTCTACGACGAGAATGGCTTCTTACGTGAGACGCCCATGTGGACCAATACGCCCGGTTTCGATCAGGACGTTTTTACCTTTGTCCGCATCAAGCGCAACAGTGGCGGCTGGGGCGGCGGTCCTTGGTCCACGGACACGCCGGATAGTGATTTGAACCTTTCGTGGCGCTTGTCCACCCTGACGGCGCTGAAGGTGAATCCGGATGGTCGCTTCCTGCGGCTGACGGATCGGGAGTTGTTGAATTATCCCTTCATTTACATGGCAGAGCCGGGCAGCTTGGTGTTGGATGAGGCTGAGGCCGAGGCGCTCCGCAAATATCTGCTCAATGGCGGATTCCTCTGGTTGGACGATTTCTGGGGGGAAAATGAATGGAACAATGTGGCGGAAGAGTTCAAAAAAGTTTTTCCCGGGCGGGACTGGGTGGAATTGCCTTTGGAACATCCGCTCTATCATTGTGTCTTCGACATCAAATCCAAAGGGCAGGTGCCGAATGTGGAGCAGGGAAGTCGGCGGCAGTTTTTTGCGGAAGCGCCAACCTGGGAGAAGGGCGGATACAACGTCCACCATCGGGCACTCTTTGACGACCAGGGTCGTATCATGGCTTTCGCCACGCACAACACCGACAACGGCGATGGCTGGGAATGGGAAGGCAACAATCACTTTTACTTTGAGCAGTTCGCCGAAAAGATCGCCTACCCGCTCGCCATCAATGTCATTTTCTACACCATGACCCACTGAATCATCATGAGCTTTACTCCCAGCACCGAAGCCCCGCCCCAAGCCGCCGCGGCGGACACTGACCGCGAAATCGTCGCCCGCCTCGCTGCCGGCAGAGCGCAGATTGAAGCTGAACTCGCCAAAGTCATCGTTGGGCAACGCGAGGTCATCGAACAAATCCTCATCGCGTTGTTCGCGGGCGGCCATTGCCTCATCACCGGCGCGCCGGGGCTGGCGAAGACGCTGCTCGTGAAATCCATCGCGCAGATCTTTCACCTGAAGTTCCAGCGCATTCAATTCACTCCCGACCTCATGCCTGCCGACATCACAGGCACGGAGATCCTTCAGGACATCGGCGGAGAACGACGAATGGTTTTTGTGCGCGGCCCGGTGTTCGCCAACATCATCCTGGCGGACGAAATCAACCGCACCCCGCCCAAAACGCAGGCGGCGTTGCTGGAAGCCATGCAAGAGTATCAAGTCACCGCGGCTGGCGTGCGGCACGCGCTGGAGCAGCCGTTCTTTGTGCTCGCGACGCAGAACCCGATTGAAATGGAAGGCACGTATCCGTTGCCGGAAGCGCAACTGGATCGTTTCATGTTCAACGTGGTGATGAACTATCTGCCGGAAGCGGACGAAGTTGAAGTCATCAAGCGCACCACCTCCGCGACTGCGGCCAAGATCGAGACCTTGTTCAGCGGCGAGGACGTGCTGCGCTTCCATGAGATCGTCCGCAAGGTGCCCGTGGCGGACGAGATCGTTCGTTACGCCGTGCAACTCGCCGCCGCTTCACGCCCGCATCAATCCGGCTCGCTGGATTTCATCAATGAACTCACCAGTTGGGGGGCGGGCACTCGCGCGGCGCAGTTTCTTGTGCTGGGCGCGAAAGCCCGCGCGTTGTTGAAAGGTCGTGCCCACGTCACGGTTGAGGATATTCAAACGCTCGCCGCCCCGGTGCTGCGCCATCGCATCCTGCTCAATTACCGCGCCGAGGCCGAAGGCGTTCGTGCCGAGAATGTCATCACGCGTCTCTTGGAACACACGAAATCTCCGCTCGTGAAATGACCGCCACGCTCCAACCTGAATTCGCGCCGTCGCTCATTGACCCGAAGACGTTGATGAGCATCCGCAATCTCGAATTGCGTGCGCGACTGGTGGTGGAGGGATTCTGGGCCGGCTTGCATCGCAGCCCGTATCACGGTTTTTCCGTCGAGTTCACCGAGTATCGGCCCTACACGCCGGGAGATGACCCTCGTTATCTCGACTGGCGCGTGCTCGCCCGCAGTGATCGCTACTTTCTCAAGCGGTTCGAAGACGAAACCAATCTCCGTTGCCATCTGCTTGCCGATCGCAGCCGCTCGATGGCTTACAGCTCGATTGGCTACACCAAGGCGGAATACGCCGCTACGCTTGCCGCCACGCTCGCGTACTTCCTCCACCTGCAGGGCGACGCCATCGGGCTGCTGACCTTCGACGAGCAGGTGCGCGACTATCTACCGCCCCGGCATCGCATCAGTCATCTGCGGCAACTCATGATCGCCCTGGAGAAACCCGCTGCGGGCCGCGTCACTGATCTGGTCGCGCCATTACAGCGCGCGGCGGAAATCACCCGCAAGCGCGGAGCGATCGTGTTGCTCTCGGATTTTCTCGCGCCGATTGAGCAGTTAGAGCCGGCGTTGATCCGGCTCGCAGCCGGTGGTCATGAAATCATCATCTTCCACATTCTCGACCCGGCGGAAGTAAGCTTTGAATTCAAAGCCTCAACGATGTTCGAGGATGCGGAGTCCGGTCGTTTGATGATGATTGATCCCGCGGCCGCCCGCGCTGATTACCAACGCAAACTTGAAGCGCATTGCGTCGCCGTCCGGGATATTTCGCAACGCCTCGGGGGCAGTTATTCGCGCCTCGTGACGAATCAACCGCTCGAACATGCGCTGTTGGATTTCCTCCGCGCGCGTTCGCATCGCCGCGTCGTTCGGAGAAGCACCACGCCCCGACGATGAATTTCCTCGCCCCACTATTTCTGGCTGGCGCGCTCGCCGTAGCGTTACCGGTGGTGTTTCATCTCATCCGGCGGACGACTCGCGAGCGGACCGTTTTCAGTTCACTCATGTTTCTCCAGGCCGCGCCGCCGCGCCTGACCCGCCGCAGCCGACTTGAACACATTCTTTTGCTATTGCTACGGTGCGCGGCGATTTGTCTGCTGGCGGCGGGATTTGCGCGGCCCTTCGTCAAACACGTGCTGCCGGAGGTTTCATCCACTGAACCTCCAAAGCGCATCATTGTGCTCGTGGACACCAGCGCGAGCATGCAACGCGCTGGCCTCTGGTCGCAGGTCCGCGACAAGACTGAGATGGTATTGCAGAGAGTCACGCCCGCAGATCGCGTGGCCCTCTATACTTTCGATTCGCAACTGAGACCGCTCGTCACCTTCGACGAATGGAACTCCACCGCGACGGACGCGCGCGCCGCGCTTGCTCGCAGCCGTCTCGCGGATGCAAAGCCCAGTTGGGCGGCGACTCGGTTGGATCAAGCCGTCCTCCGCGCGGCGGAATTGCTTTCGGAAGTGGACAAGGATGACCTCACCGGGCTGCGACAGATTGTGCTGGTCAGTGATTTCCAGGAAGGCGGCAAATTCAGCGCGTTACAGGGACAGGAATGGCCCCGAGGTATCGAGCTTGTGAGTGAGCGGGTCGAGGCGAAGTCGAGCAACGCCGGGCTGCAGTTGTTGGCTGATGCAAATGAAACAGCAGCATCCGCTGGCAAGATTCGCGTTCGCGTCAGCAACGAATCCAATTCCAAGCGCGAACAGTTTCAGGTTGGCTGGGCGAAGGCTGACGGCAGTTTTGTCACCAACGCAACGGACGTTTATGTTCCCGCTGGCCAGAGCCGGGTCGTTGTGCTACCGGCGCTGGAAAACAACTCTGGCGCGGATCGCATCGTGTTGCGTGGTGATGACGAAAGCTTCGACAACGGAGTCTTCAACCTCCCGACGGAAGCCACTCGCATCAGCGTCCTCTACATCGGGAACGATTCCGCCACGAATTCCCGCGCGCCGCTCTATTTCGTGCGTCGCGCGTTGCAAGAAACGCCCCGACAAACCATCGAAGTCATCGCAAAGCCAACGACCGCGCCGCTTTCGCCGGGCGAAGCCGACCGCGCTTCGATGTTCATTGTTTGCGATGAGATTTCTGAGCCGCTGGCAGTCGCTTTACGTGAGCAAGCCAAGCAAGGCAAAACCGTGTTGTTCGTTCCGACCAGCACAGGTGCAGCGGCTGCGCTTGGTTTATTGCTTGGTCAAAACCGCATCGCCGTCGAGGAAGGCATGCCACGCAATTATGCGATGCTGGGTGAGATGGATTTTCGTCATCCACTCTTCGCGCCTTTCGCCGACGCACGTTATAGCGATTTCACCAAGGTTCATTTTTGGAAGTATCGCAAGCTCGATGTTACCGCGATTCCCGACGTTCGGATCGTGGCCCGATTCGACAATGGCGATGCGGCCATCTTTGAAGTTCCGGTCGGTAAAGGCCGCGTCATTGTTTTTGCGTCGGGCTGGCATCCGGCGGACAGTCAACTTGTGCTATCCACCAAGTTTGTCCCATTGCTTAGCTCGGCGCTGGAATTGAGCGGGGGAACAACTGCGCCCACGTTGCCGCTTCACGTCGGCGATGCTGTTTCTGTCGCTGGCGATAGTCACCAAGCCGGAAGCGCGGGGACAGTCACATTGCCCGACGGCGCTGCGGTGAAGCTTGCGGCGGGAGAAACCAACTTCACCCAAACCACGATGCCGGGCATCTACCAAGTGAAAGCAGGCGCGGCCGAAAGACGTTTCGCCGTGAATCTCGATCCGGCCGAGAGTCGCACCGCGCCGGTGCCGTTGGACGAATTGGAACGCCTGGGTGTTCCCACTTCCAAGGCGGAGGAAAAGGCCATCGCGTCCACTGTGAGCGGAAAGCCTCTGCCTCAAAGCACTGAACTGGAAAACCGCCAGAAGCTCTGGCGTTGGTTTATCATGGCAACGCTTGGGGTGTTGCTGTTGGAGACGGTCATCGCCGGCTGGACGGCTCGCCGCCAGACGATCAAAGCGGAGGTCGCCGCATGATCGCCGCACTGCTCAAGGAAAGGTTGGAGGCGGTCTTTCAGCGGCAGCGCCGCTTGCAACTCGCGCTCCGGCTCGCGCTTTGTTGGGGCGTGCTGGCGTTGATCGGGTGGGTGGTTTATTTCATCCAGCCGCCGGACGTTGCGCTGTCGCCGGTTTGGATTCTGGCGCTCGCAACACACGGGTTGGTCATCGGAGGAATTATCTTTTTGGTGTCCCGGCGGGCGCGGCCTGATTGGCGCAACCTCGCGCGACGCATCGAGGCTCAATATCCCGAACTCAACGGGCTGCTGCTCACCGCCATTGAGCAACAGCCGGCCCGCGATGGGCAGTTGGAGTATCTGCAAGAACGCATCGTGCGCGAAGCGCTGAATCACAGTTGGGTAAATTCCTGGACGAAGACGATTCCTTGGTCGCGCTTCGCGGCGGCGCAAGTCGTCCATCTGCTCGCGTTGGTTTGTTTCATTGGCGTCCTCGGGGCATTGCGATCCCCGGGTAGCCGTAAGAGTTTTCCTGGCGACAGACGCGTGGCCGACAGTGTCACCGTTACTCCGGGCGACATCAGTATTGAGCGCGGCGAGCGTCTTGTCGTGGCGGCCAGTTTTGCCGGCTCGGTTCCGGCGAGCGTGAACCTCGTTACAACGTTGCCGGCGGAACAATCGAAGCGGATTCCGTTGGTGAAGAGTCTGTCCGATCCCGTTTTCGGCGGCAGCATTTCAGAGGTCACGACAGGCTTCGTGTATCGCGTCGAATACGGCAACCAACAGACGCGCGACTTCACGGTGAAGGTTTTTGAGTATCCGCGCCTCGAACGTACCGATGCCGATCTGGCTTTTCCCGATTACACCGGTCTCGAACCCAAGCGGGTGGAAAATACGCAGCGCATCACCGCCGTCGAAGGAACGCATTGCAAACTGACGTTGCAATTCAACAAGCCGGTCGCGCACGCGCAGTTCGTGCTGAAAGGTGAGGCGGGTGTAATCCTCCCGCTCACCATCCAGTCCAATGCTCCAATGGCGACGCTCGCGGGCCTGACGTTGGAAACCAACCGCACTTATTTGCTGCAGCTCGTGGATGCGGAGGGTCGCACCAATAAATTGCCCGCGCAGTTCGTGGTGACCGTGCTCAAGAACCGTGAGCCGGAACTGAAGATTGCCTCCCCGCGCGGCGACACGCGGCCTTCTGCGTTAGAGGAGGTTTCTTTTGAGGGGACGGTCTGGGACGACTTTGGCGTGCAGGCGTTCGGGCTGGCTTACGCGCAGGCGGGCGGTGAAATCAAATTCATCGAACTGGGCCAAGCAACCCCCGCCAACGAGAAGCGCCCCTTCAAGCATCTCCTCCGGCTCGAAGACCTCGACACGAAGCCGGATCAATTGATCTCGTGGTTTCTCTGGGCCGACGACATCGGACCGGACGGAGAACTCCGGCGTTCGGCAGGCGATATGTATTTTGCCGAGGTGCGTCCGTTCGATGAAGTGTTCCGGCAAGGTCAGGGGCAGGCCGGTGGAGGCGAACAACAGCAGCAGGCGGGGGGCGAGTCGGGTGGGAGCAATCCGCAGGCGCAATTGGCCGAGCTGCAAAAGCAGATCATCAACGCCACGTGGAAGCTTCAGCGGCAACAATCACGGCAACCGCCGCCACTCAAGCCCGTGAAACCGGTGACGCCGGACAAGCCGACTTCTTCGATTTTAGCGCCGTTACATTTCGAAAGCGGTGTGGCGCTTCGCTTCCCGCCGCAGTCCAAGACGGCTTTGGCTCGCTTTGCCTTCGGCCAACGCGCGCCGGAAAACGCTTCGGACGCGCCGCTCGGCGGTGCTCGTGAAAGACTTTCCCGGATTTCCGGGACGAACAAGGTTGCCTCCACTTCGCAATTTGCTGAGGACCTCAAAGTGGTTCGCGACGCGGTGGAGCAGGCAATCACGCAGGCGCAAGCGGCGCGCGAACGACAGTCCAACGTGCCAAATGCTGTGCTCTGGGATGGTTTGATTCGCGATCTGGAAAAGGCGCAGGCGGCGCTCGAAAAGGCCGAGCAATCACCGTCATCCCTCGCTGAAGCGCTGGCCGCCGAGCAATCCGCGTTTCAAGTCCTGTTGCGATTGCAGCAGCGCGAATACGAGATTGCGCGCAATCGCAGTCGCAGTCAAAGCAGTGGGAACAGTCGCGAGCAACAGATGCAGCGGCAACTGGATCAGCTTGATCTGACGCAGGAGGAGAACCGCTATGAAACCGAGCGACTGGCCCAAGCGCCGCAAAGCCCCGAGCGGCGCGAACAATTGCAGGTGATGAACCGGCTCGGGGAACTGGCGCGGCGTCAGCAGGACTTGAACGAGCGGCTGCAGGAATTGCAGACGGCGTTGCAGGAAGCAAAGACCGAACAGGAGCGTGAGGAGTTGAAGCGGCAGTTGAAACGGTTGCAGGAGGAAGAACAGCAGATGCTGGCCGACGCGGACGAATTGCAGCAGCGCATGAATCAACCGGAAAACCAGTCGCGCATGAATGAACAGCGGCAGCAGTTGGAGCAGACGCGGCAGGAGATGCAGCGGGCCGCCGAGGCGGCGCAGCAAGGTTCGCCCTCGCAGGCGCTGGCTTCCGGCACCCGCGCACAACGGCAGTTGCAGCAGATGCGCGAGGATCTGCGCAAGCAGAACTCCAGTGCGTTTGCCGAGGACTTGAAGCAATTGCGTGCCGAGGCCCGGGAGGCCGAACGCCAGCAACAGGAAATCCAAAAGCAGATGGAAGCGATGTCCGACAGCAAACAACGCACTCTGGATGATTCGCAGGAGCGGCAAAAATCCCTCGAGCAGCTCGCGCAGCAAGCCCAGCGGTTGACGAATCTGGTGAGCCGGGCGACGCAGCTTTCCGAACAGACCGAGGACGCTGAGCCGCTCGCCTCGCGTGAGCTTTACGATACGCTGCGCAAGTTCAGTCAGGATGATGCGAACAGCGTGCGCCGGGTTCAGGATGAGTTGATCGAGCGTGGCTTGATCCGCACCGAGCTTTATCGGCGGCTGACCGAGATGGAGAAGCAGGATGGCGTGAAGTCAGTCGAGTTGACTTCCGAGATGCTGCGGCAGGGATTCTTGCCGCAAGCGCAACAGGCAGGAGATCGCGCCGGGGCAGCGGTGAGCGAATTGAAGCGCGGCATTGAGCGCGCGGCGGAGAAAGTTTTGGTCGATGACACCGAGGCGCTGCGGCTCGCGCAACAGCAGCTCGATCAATTGACGGAACAGATCGAGCGCGAAATTGCGCAAGGGCAGGGCGCGGGAGCGACGAACAATCAAGCGGCTGCGAACCGCGGGCAACCGCAGCGATCGCAAGGGGAGTCGCAACGTGGCAGCGGGCAGCAGGCGGCGAATGATTCGCAAGCTCAGGCTGGCAATCAGAATCAAGCGGCGGCTTCCGGCGAATCCGCTCAACCAGCGGGCGAGCCGCAACCAGGCGAAGGAACTCAACCGGGCCAACGTGGTAATTCGCAGCGTGCGGGTAATCAAGCCGGCCAAAGCGGAACTGTGCAGCCGGGAGGCGAGAATCAGCAGGCCGAAACTCAACCCGGCGATGGGCAGCCGGGCGCGACTGCGTCGGGCCAGAATCAGCGGGGCAATCGCGGCTTGCGCGAAGGGGCTGCGCAAGGCAACGAAGCAGAGGCGGGCCGGTTGCCGGGCGGACTCGAACAACTTTTTGACACCGGTCGTGGTGGTGCGGCGCGGGATGGGCAAGTCATCACCGGCGGGGATTTTATGCCGTGGTCCGATCGTTTGCGCGAGGTGGAAGAAATGGTCGAGGACAGCTCGCTGCAAAATCAACTGGCCACGGCGCGGGAACGGGCGCGCGTGTTGCGGCAGGAATACAAGCGCACGCAGGAGAAGCCCGAGTGGACGTTGGTCCGCGCGCAAGTGGTGAAGCCGTTGGTCGAGGTGCGCAATCAGATCGCCGATGAACTGGCCCGGCGTAACTCTCAGCAGAGCCTCGTGCCGATAGACCGCGATCCGGGTGCCGGATCGCTTTTCCGAAAGCGTGCGGCGCTATTACGAGGAGCTAGGCAAAGACAAGTGAACGCCTCCCGATGTTTTGAATGATGTTCGCCGCGCTGACCTTCTCTGGCCGCGACTGGCTCTGGCCCACCGCTGTATTTTTCGGCGTCGTGGTGTTCGTGCTGCTTTGGAGTTATCGGGCTGGTCCGGCCGGTGCGGTGCGATGGGTATGTGCCGTATTGAAGTTGTTGGCCATTGCCGCACTGGCCCTCTGTCTGCTCGAACCGCTGTGGACGAGGCAGCGCTCCAAACCGGGGGCAAATCTTTTTGTCATCATCGCCGACAACAGCGCGGGATTGCAGATCAAGGATCAGGGCGAAACGAAATCGCGGGGTGAACAACTGCAAACATTGCTTAATCCAGAAGCTGCAAATTGGCAGGAAGTGCTGGCGGATAACTTTGAATTGCGTCGCTTCACTTTTGACTCTCGTTTGAATACTACGCGGGATTTTTCGGGTTTAGATTTCAGTGGTCGTGCTTCTGGAATCGGTGCGGCTTTGCGCGGGGTTGCCGAACGTTTTCAAGGTCGGCCGGTTGCCGGAGTGTTGCTGCTGACCGATGGCAATGCGACGGACATCCATGAGGCGTGGCCAGAAATGCCGGGCTTGCCGCCGGTTTACCCAGTGATGATCGGACGGGCTGGTGGCGCTCAGGATGTCTCGGTCGGACAGGTGAACGTAAGTCAGACGGCTTTTGAAGATGCGCCCGTCTCGGCGCAGGCCAATGTGGGGGTGGTTGGTTTGAGCGGCGAAGAGGTCACTGCGCAATTGCTCGATGCCGCGGGCAAACGAATCGAAACGCAGACGCTGCGGGTGCGCAAGGACAGTGACTCGCTGGCGTTCCGGTTTCAGTGGCGGCCCGAAAATCCGGGCCTTTCCTTCTATCGACTGCGCGTCGGATTGAGTGACGAGATTCAAACGACGAACACCATTTCTGCGCGGGAGGTGACCTTGGCGAACAATATGCGCGTGATTTCCGTGGACCGCGGGCGCGGGCCATATCGTATTCTATATGTCGGCGGGCGGCCCAACTGGGAGTTCAAGTTTTTCAACCGGGCCGAGCAGGAGGACGATCAAGTGCAGCTCGTCGCGTTGATCCGGGTCGCGTTGCGCGAGCCGAAATTTGATTTTCGCGGTCGTGCCGGGGAGACAAGCAATCCGCTGTATCGCGGTTTTGGCAATCAGTCAGCCGAGGACGTGGAACGCTACGATCAACCGGTGCTTACACGATTGAACACCCGCGATGAATTTGAATTGCGCAATGGCTTTCCGCGCCGGGCTGAAGAACTGTTTGGTTATCACGCTGTGATTATTGACGATATTGAAGCGGCTTTCTTTGCGCCTGATCAGGCGGCATTGTTGCAGAAATTTGTGTCCGAACGCGGCGGCGGTTTTCTCATGCTCGGCGGGATGGAGAGTTTTCGGCAGGGCCAATATCAGCGCACGCCGATTGGCGATCTGTTGCCGGTTTACCTGGATCGTGCTGGCGAGACGAAACCGCCGGAAAGTCTGAAGTTGAATTTGTCGCGCGAGGGCTGGCTGCAAGCTTGGGCCAGATTGCGAGACAATGAATCGGACGAGCGCGCGCGGTTGCAGGCGATGCCGGCATTCGAGGTGTTCAATCCGGCTCGGGAGGTGAAACCGGGGGCGAGCGTCATTGCAACTGCGGCAGATGCAGCGGGCAAGGAGTATCCCGCGCTCGTGACGCAGCGGTTCGGGCGGGGGCAGAGCGCCGCATTGATGGTTGGTGACATGTGGCGTTGGGGCATGCAGAGTCCCGAAGCCCGGCGCGACATGGAGAAATCCTGGCGGCAGCTGGTGCGCTGGTTGATTTCGGACGTGCCGAAGCGAGTGGACCTCGCGGTAGAATCTGTGGCTGAGGAGGCTTCCGGTGCGGTCAAACTGCAGGTCCGTGTGCGGGACGAGAAATTTCAGCCGCTGGATGACGCCACGGTTTTGCTGGAGATCGAACCAGTGTTGTCCGATGTAGGCAATACAAACCCCAGCACGGTTCGGTTGCGGGCCGAGGCGTCATCGTCTGAAGCCGGCGTTTATGAAACGACTTTTGTACCGCGCCACACCGGGGGCTATCGTGCGACGGCTCGCGTTGTGAATCCGATGGGGGTGGAGATGGGGCAGGCGGAAGCGGGATGGAGCAGCGATCTACTCGCGCAGGAATTCAAATCATTGCAACCCAACCCGGAGTTGCTCGCAGCGATCGCCCGTCGCACTGGTGGCGAAGTGATTGCAGCCGGAAAGCTTGATGCGTTTGTGAAGGAGTTGCCAAATCGTCGCGCGCCGGTCATGGAGACGTGGACTATGCCCGCGTGGCACACGCCCGGGTGGTTCGGTTTTGCGCTCGCTTGCCTCGCGGGTGAGTGGGGATTGCGCCGCTGGAAAGGAGCCCCGTGAAAAAGCTACTCGTGACATGGGGCGGCCTTTTTGTGATCTGTGCTGCGCTCGCCGGGCCAGTGACGAACCAGCCGACGGTCGTTCTGGTTGTTGGCGCTTCTGGCGAGCCGGAGTACGGCAGCAATTTTGTGCAGCA
This sequence comes from Verrucomicrobiota bacterium, assembly GCA_049840435.1. Taxonomy (GTDB): domain Bacteria; phylum Verrucomicrobiota; class Verrucomicrobiia; order Limisphaerales; family JADLHS01; genus JADLHS01. Next base: position 225,216 of record JASGKY010000043.1, read on the forward strand.
AGTGCAGCTCTGGGACAAGGTCTGCGATCGTGCCGAGGCGCAAGTTGTTCGCATTGGCTTTTCGCCCACTAACGAGCTTGCTGACCGAGAGCGGCTGAAACAAGTAGTGGCGATGGAGCAGACGAACAATGTGGCGCTCGTTGTGGATAGCCTTAATCGGCCATGGGACGTTCAATGGCAAAGAAGCGCGCTTCAATCTTCGCGGACCGGATGTTTCTGACCTTGAATTGGCTGATTGGCTCAAGCCCTTTCAGCGCCCTCTCGTGGTGATCAACTGCGCGTCCGCAAGTGCGCCGTTTTTGAAAACCCTTTCTGGCCCGAATCGCGTGATCATCACCGCAACCCGAAGTGGCAATGAAATGAACTTCACCCGCTTTGGCGAATATTTTGCCAAGGCGCTGGCAACTTTGGAAAGCGACCTCGACAAGGATGGGCAAGTTTCGTTGCTGGAAGCATTCTTGATGGCATCGCGCCATGTCGCGGAGTTCTACCGGACCGAGGGGCGGTTGCTGACCGAGCATGCGCTGCTGGATGATAACGGCGATGGGCAAGGCACGCCGGCTGACTGGTTTCGCGGTGTGCGCGCGATCAAGAAGGCCAAGGATGACACATCGGCGGACGGCACGAGAGCCAATCAACTGTATCTCGTCTTGAGTGCAGAAGAACATGCCCTGTCGGTTGACGTTCGCGCACAGCGCGATGCCTTGGAAGTGTCGGTGGTTCGATTGCGTGAAGCCAAGAGCCGGATGTTAGAAGCGGACTACTATCGCCAACTCGAAACCATTTTATTGGAACTGGCCCGGCTGCAATCATCCTCAACTAAAGCCACAAATCAAATTATGCGGTGAGAAAGTATTTTTCAGTTGTTGGGCGTGTTCGCTCAATTTGACGAAGCAATTAGGCAAAATACGTCCGTTGACAGTTTGCCCCGCGAGGGTTCTTTCTGGGAAAGAGAGGAATTGCTCCATAGCTGCAGAGCTTTTGCTAACTTGCTTTGGATTTATCCCTAACACCAATATGCGTGTGTGTCCGCCAGTGGATTGCATTAACATGGATTTCCACAGTTGACTGGAGACTGAAGTTTAAACGTTTATGGCAAAAAAAGCCACTGGCCGGGCGCTTGCCCGCTGTATTTTCATTGTGGAGGATCATCCTGTATTCCGCCAGGGGCTGATTCAGATGCTTGGTGGGAATCTGGGCTGGAGGTGGTGGGGTATGCCGCCAATGCTCAGACGGCTTTGAGCGAGGTAGCGAAACTACGCCCCGATCTGGTGTTGGTGGATATTGGTTTGCCCGGCAAGAGCGGTCTCGAATTGATCAAGGAGATTCGAGCAGCAAATCAGGCCGTTAAATTGCTCGTGGTGTCCATGCACGATGAAGCGCTTTATGTTGATCGCGTATTGCGTGCCGGCGGGGATGGCTACGTGATGAAGGAGCAAGATCCTGAGGAAATTGTACATGCCATTCGCGATGTGCTGGCTGGCCACATCTACGTCAGTGAAGAAGTGATGCAGCAATCTACCCCGGGGCGTCGCTTTGGGGTCACGCCCAATTTCAAACTGGTGAATCTGGCCGATGACGACCTGGTGATTCTGGAGTTACTGGGAAAAGGCAGAAGTGAGCCCGAGATGGCGCGGCAACTGGGGGTCAGTGTTGCCACGATCGCCATCCGCTGCAAACGCATTCAGAATAAGCTTAAGTTGAAAACGGCCAACGCCTTGGTTCGTTACGCTGTTTGTTGGGTGGCAGACGGGTGTTAATTAGTGGCGACGAATTTTATCGCTACACTTCGGGCGGGCCCGCTTTAGATGGCTTCTGAGGTCACTTGTTTGCCGGCATTGTCAGCTGCACCAGTTGTTGTGCTTGGTTGGTTATTGCCAGAAAATTGAGCTGCTTGGCCGAATTGTGACTAGCTGTGTCCCGTGTAACGTATAGATAGCACCGGACGCGTTTGTTACATCCTTCTGATGAATCCACATCGCTCGGGATGTTGTCTGCTGGCTAGGTCCTTTGGAATGCAGCGAAGTCATTCCGTACCCAAATCGGAGTCGGGGACAATCCATCCTGTTTCAACTCGCGGTCAGATCCGTGGCATTTGAGGAGTCATGCCCATGGAATCACGCGTGCGCCGCTCCGGAAACCACTCCCAGACGAAAAACGACCGCATCAAGGTGGTGCTGTTGTGTCTGGGAATCATTCTGGTGCTTGCGTTGGTGGCCGGGTTTATGTGGCTGATTTCCAGCCCGGAATCGTTACGCCGCGAGTAAGATTTAAATCCCGCGCTGCCTGCTCGGATGCGTTGGCCTAATTGTGACTATTCACGTCCTGAGGAAGGATAGAAAGTTGGGAAAAAATCTAAGAATCTTTGTTAGAGCGAGAGTGATTGGTGCGTAATTCAAACACCCGACATTCAGAGGAAGACCGGCATTCTATAAAAAAGATCTTGATGGCGGCCGGATTGAATTTAGCTGGATTAAGCGATTGTCCAGGGGCATTGCTTTTTTCTGACAATTTTAACTACTCTGTGAGCACTAGCCTTGGAGGACAAGGTGGCTGGGTCAATGCAAACACTGGGGATCAAGTCGCAGTTGTTGCTGGCAACTTAGGTGTTAGAGGCCTAGCAGGTGCAAGCGGCAACCGGGTGAGCTTTGGTGGTGCTGGGCTCGATCCATACCAATCCTTCGCCTTAACCAGCTCAAGTGTTTATTATTCCTTTGCGTTCCAAATTGCGGAACTTGGCGATCTTAACAATACGGGTGGTTACATTGCGGGCTTTGGCACCAGTTCATTTGTCTCCACGCTTTGGGTTCGAAAGAACGGGGTTGGCTTTGACATCGGTATTGGCAGAACTTCCGCAGCTACCAGTGTGTCTTGGTCTGCGGGTTATGCTCTGAACGACATGGTTTTTGTAGTGGGGAGCTATCAGGTAAATGCTGGTGTTGCAAATGACTTGTCGAGATTGTGGATTAATCCTTCAGCTTCCAGCTTTGGAGCCGGAGTTGCGCCCGTAGCATCGCTAACGACAAGCCCGAGTAGCAGTGATCTTTCAAGCATTGCGCGTTTTTTTCTGCGTCAGGATAGTGCTGCCGGAACACCAAATAAACTATATCTGGATGAGTTGCGGATCGGAACTTCATGGGCTGACGTGACGCCTATCGGTGCCGCTGTCCCCGAACCCTCCACCTACCTTGCTGGCTTGTTGTTGGGATTGCCTTTCGGAGTCCGCGGCGTTCGTTATCTGCGGAGTCGGAAACGAGCCTGAGCGGGTTCTTTTTGTTCCCTTGGAAAGAAACTGGCGCGGCTCTATCGAGTTGCGCTTTTTCTTTTTTTACGAGCAATCGTTTCGGAAACGGGACGCGATGTGGGCATTTGTTTGTCCGGTTGCGGGGCAGGCTGGTTGGGGTTGTTGTCTGGTTCCAGCTCGCTGGTGGGCACGCGCACCGTGATGGTTGTGCCGTGAGATGGCTTGGACACCCACTCACAAGTGCCACCCATGCCTGCGGCTCGTTCCCGCATATTGGTCAACCCCGCTCCGCGTTGCCGGTTCTTGCGTGATTGGATCTTGGCGATATCGAACCCCCGGCCGTCGTCGCAGATTTTCAGCAGGACTGTGTTGTTGCGCAGGGTGAGTGCGACATGGACGGATTTGGCCCGGGCGTGTTTTTGAATGTTGTTGGTGGCTTCTTGCAGGATGCGGAACAGATTCAATTCCGTTGCGGCGGGTAGGCGTTGTTTAAGTCCAGTCACCCGGCAGGTGACGGACAGATTGCTTTGGCTGGCTAGTTCACGACAGAAATTGCGGCAGGTGGTGGCCAGTCCCAGGTAGTCCAAGTCGGCGGGCCGGAGATTGTGAGCGATGCGCCGGTTTTCTTCCAGCGCCAGCACCAGCATGTGCTCGCAGCGGCTTAAAATTTCTCGCTGGGCCACGTTGAGTTCGGGCGATCCTTCCCGGACTTTGTACAAGCGCATCTTGGCAGCGGCAAGAAGCTGGTTCACCCCGTCGTGCAGTTCGCGAGCGACGCGTTGGCGTTCAACTTCCTGAGCTTCCAGAATCAAATGGGGTAACCGGCGGAGCTCCAATTCGGCCTGTCGGCGTTGTGTGATATCGAGGCTGGTGCATTCATAGTAGCGCACCGTTCCTTGCGCATCGCGAACCGCCCGGCCATTGATGCTGGTCCAGATTCGGCTGCCATCCTTGCGCCAGCGTTCTGCTTCGAAACTGTGGACCTGGCCATCGGTTTCCAGCAAACGTTTCAGTTCCTTTCGTTGGGATTGGGAGACGTAGGTTTGCTCGTCAATGCTTTGGACCGCACTGATGAGTTCGGCGGGACTTTCATAACCAAGAATTCGGGCTTGGGCGGGATTGGCACTGAGGTAGCGTCCGTCAGGCGTGGATTGGAAAATACCCTCGAGCGCGTTCTCAAAGATGCTGCGATACTTGGCCTCGGCGGCGCGAAGCGCCTCGGTGACTTCAATGCGATGCAAGGCGTCACCACAGTGGTTGGCTAGAATCTGGAGGAGTTGAAGGTCGCGCGGCGAGAAGGCGAGTCGGGCGTAGCTTTGCAGCGAGATGATACCAATGGGGATTTGGTTTGAGTGGATGGGCGCAAACATCAGCGAGGCCGAGCGCCGATTGGTGTCGCCGAAGCGCACCAAGGGCGGGCCATCGTCTTCAGTCGGGCGATTGATCAGCCGGGCGCCGTCCTTCAAGACGGACTTCATCAGTGGACTGGGGTCGAGTACCATACGGCTGGGGAGAACGTCTTGCCGACGGCCGTCAATGGTGTCCACCGTCAGAATGGGTGTCACCAAGGCATCCTCGGGGTGGAGCACGTGGATGTAGGCGGCATCCCAATTGAAGAGGATCGAGGCAACTTCGCTGATGGTAGCTGCGGCGGCGGCAGCGGTGCTGACCCCGTTGAGTCGTTGGCTGAGCAGTGAGAACGCAGTGTTCTGTTTTTCAATGCGCTTGCGTTCCGAGATGTCTCGCGCCACTCCCACGTAACCGGCCACTTCGCCCGAGTGGTTTCGGATTAAGGAAGTGCTGAGCGCGACCGGGAACTCGGAGCCATCCTTGCGGCGATGCTGGGCTTCTCCCTGCCAGCCACCCAACTGACTATCCCGATTGATAGCGGCACAAATGTTGGCCTGCGAGTTGGAATAGAGGATGGCCGCCGTCTGGCCCAGAATTTCGTCTTCGGTGTAACCATATGTTTCCTGAAATGCCTGATTGACGAAAGTCAATCGGAAGTCGGCATTTGCCACGGAAACTAATTCTTGGGTGCTTTCCACGGCGTCGGCCAGCAGGCGGATTTGCTCCTCGTGCCGGCGCTTGACGGTGATGTCGCGGATGAAGGCGGTGTACTGCTGGTTGCCGGAGACTTCAATCTGGGTGATGGTTAGCTCGATTGGGAATCCCAACCCGCCGGCACGCACGGCATTCATTTCTACGATACTTCCAAGTTGCGGGCTGGCTTCCCCAGTGAACCCGGTTTGGAATCCGTGCCGCCACCATTCGCGCAGGCTTGGGGCGATCAAGGTTTCGACCAGGCTCTGCTGTAAGAGTCGCCGCTTGTTATGGCCGAACATGCGTTCGGTGGCGGGATTGGTTTCCAAAATCCGCCCGATGGCATCGGTGGTGATGATGGCATCAAGCGCGGATTCCATGATGGCGCGCTTACGGGTTTCACTGTCCCTCAAGGCATCTGCGGCCAGTTTGCGTTCTGTGACATCTTCGGCGACGCCAACCAAACGTTCAACAGCACCTTCTGCGTTACGCACCGGGTAGGCGCGATCGCGAATCCAGCGTACCGCACCGTCGGGGCGGACAATGCGATATTGTTCGTCGTAGTCGCCAATGATTTGTTTATCGCGGGCGGCTGCCTGCACGCGCTCCCGGTCTTCGGGGTGGAGGTTGCTGATCCAACTCTTGGGATTCTTCACCAAGCTAGCGCAGGATTGTCCCCAGACTCGTTCGTAACCGGGGCTCACATAGAGCACTTTGGACTTTCGCGGATCGCTGATCCAGAACACTTCCTGGACGTTTGCGGCCAGCTGCCGGAACCGGTTCTCACTTTCGCGCAGGGCCTGATTGGCTTCTTCCAACTTGGCGGTGCGCTCGCGAACGCGTTGCTCCAGCAATTCGTTCATGCGGTGCACTGCAGCCTCGGCCTGTTTACGCGGGGTGATGTCCAGATTGATCCCCAGCATCTGAATCAGTTTGCCAGAGGAGTCCCGGATGACTTGGCCCATCCCGGCCATCCATCGTTCACCCCGACCCGGAACATTTGCGCGAAACTCTTCGTTCCAAAGATTGTCTTGAGGGCTCGCTTGCAACGCCGCAATTCGTGCAAGGAGCCGGTCGCGGTCGTCCTCGTGGACGCAGCGGATCCATGCCGCGAAGGAAGGGGGCTCGTGGGGCGGCAGGTTGTAAAGGTTATGGTACTGTACGTCCCAGTTGCTTTCATTGGTCAGCGCGTTCCATGACCAGGTGCCGGCGTGTGAGGCCTCCAAGGTGAGGCGCAGGTGTTGTTCCTTTTGGAGCAAAACCTGGTTCAGATTTTGGAGTTCTTGGGTTCGCTCGCGAACGCGTTGTTCGAGATTTTCGGTCAGTTGGCGGATCGCCGTTTCGGTCTGCTTGCGAGTGGTGATGTCGTCCACCATGGACACGATCAAGCGCAACTGGCCTTGGTGGTCGCGGACTGCGGCTGCAGAGGAATCGGCCCAGACCACACGACCGTCCCGATGTTGATAGCGTTTCTGGCGGCGATAATAGTTCCGGTCGCCCGCACATAATTCTTCATACAGCCGTTTTCCTTCGGGCACATCCTCCGGGACGGTAATGCCTTTGACTCCAAAGTGCTGTAGTTCTTTTTCGGTGTAACCCAACATGTCCTGGTAGGCTTCATTGGCATTTAGAAAATGTCCGGCGGCATCGTGGATAGCCAAGCCGATGGGGGCTGCTTCGAACAGGCTGCGAAAACGTCCCTCGCTTTCCCGGAGAGATTCACTTAGCCGAATTCGCTCCAAGGCGCCGCCACAGTGATCGCCGAGAGTCTGGAGCAATTTCAGATCGGTCGGTTGATAGGCTTCCGGTGGATGGCTTTCAAGCGAAATAAAACCGAGTGGGGTTGTCCCCTTGCGAATGAGTGCGATGAGCCGGCAGGGAAGGCGTGGTTCGGATTGTGGGCTGGTAGCGGGCTGGTTTTGGCTATTGCCCAAAACAGGACCTTCAGTCAGCGCTTGCTGTGTCAGGGGCGGCAAGGGCTGTGCGATGCTATCGAGGGGACATTCACAGTGCTGGCCTCCTTGAGTTGTGTAAGCGAGGATCGGGATGATTTGAGCTTGGTTCGGGGTCAACAGGCTCACGTGGCACGCATCCCAACCGAGCAAGCGGTCCGCAATGTCGACAATGATTTGCGCTGCGCCACGCACAGTATCGACTTCGCTCAATTCTTGGCCCAAAAGAGCGAACGCTGCTTGGCGGGCCTCAGCGCGTTGCTGGATGGTGAGATCGCGGATGACCATCACCAGCTCCTGTGTTTGCGGGTGATCGCCAGCCATCGGGGCCACGGAGAGTTGCACCGGAATCATCCGGCCGCCGTGCTTTTGCCAGTGTAGCTCAAGCGACTGGGGCAATTTGTTGGTTGACGCAGTCAGTAATTCCGGTAGTCGCCCTTGCTCGGCTGGCGGAACGAAATCATGGAGTTGCCGGCCAATCAGATTCGCGGCGTTCGGATAACCCAAGAGTTGGCTAGCGCGCGAATTGGCGCTTTGCACCGTCCCTGCGCGGTCGAAGCTAATCACGGCATCCGGCAGAATTTCGACCAGCTGGCGAAAATACCGGGCGTTCGCACGCAAGGCGACTGTGGTGTCGCGCAACCGTTCCAGATTGCGCACGCGGGCCAGTAGTTCTGCGGCACTGATGGGTTTGATTAAATAATCATCAGCGCCGCGCTCCAAACCCGCTGCTTTTTGGGTCGGAGTCCGGGCTTCAGCCGAACAGAGAGCTACAAAGACGTCTGCTAGTTGTGGGTGCGACTTGAACTCGGCACATAACTCCACGCCATTAGTGTCCGGCAGGCAGACATCGAGCAGGATCAGATCGGGTCGAATCTGTGGTGCCAACGCCCGCGCCTGTTGACCATTGGAGGCGGTGTGGACCTCATACGCATTCCGCTGAAGGATGAGGGTGAAGAGTTCAAGGATGGCGGTCTCGTCTTCTACAATCAGAATGCGCGTCGGCGATTTCATGGCCAATTCCGGCGGATGTGTGTTGTCATTACGGTATCACTCCCGAGGTGTAAACCGAAAACCACAGTTTCGCCGAGAAAGTTACTGCGTTTGTTGTCTGTCAGCACATACATATTGATTGGAACGCGAGTTCATGATCATGATGGCAACTGTCACGTGATGCTTTGGTGGTTGGTCAATCAGCCAAATTAGCAATGAGAAATGGAATCAGATATGGCGCTGGCAGCTAACTGATTAAGCATGTCCTAAAGATGGATAGAAGCAGCCAACCGAGTTGCTCCAGATTAGCGCGGTAGCCCAAGCATTAGCGTTTGATGAAAAATCGGTGCGGCTCGTGGTGTCAAACATTGACGAGTTGCGCAAGGTGCTGCCAGCGAAGGCGCAGAAATGCCTGTCATTTTTCCCGAATGTGGACCGCACGGTGGGCGGTTATGAAGGTTTGATGGCCGCGCAATAATGTCTGCCAAACAATGAGGTGCGCGATAAATTCGCGGCGGAGTATTCGGTGTTGGCCAATCTCAAAGCGAGATTTTGATGTTGAGTTGTTACTATCGAAGAACCCATGACACCTAACCATGCGCTGCAGCGAACCCGGCATGGCGTCGTAGTTTGCAATCATAGCGTCCCGTGGGCCGGGTCGCTGAGCTTAGGTCGTTAGACCACTTCGCGCCATGAGCTACAACCAATGGTCAGAATACCGACGTCGTAATCGAGTAGCGCTCGCATTTGTTATCGGCGGTTTTCTCTGTCTCGCTGGGATTGGCACGGTCCTTCGAGGAACGAGCGTTCAGCCGATTCTATCGCTGCTGATTACCGCATGGTTTGTCGGATCAGTGGTGACCACGTTTCGAGCTGGTGGATTTCACTGCCCGCGTTGTGGACAACGATTTTTCCAAGGAAACTTTTATCGCAATGGCTTTGTCCGTCGCTGTGTCCATTGCGGTCTCCCAAAGTGGAAGGAGGTTTGAGATGACGATTTTGTGGCCTAACTGTCGTACTTCAAGAGGTTGTCCGCAGATTTGCGGGAGTCTTGAGCCGGGGGCTTGGTAATGCAAGGCGGAATTGGGGGCGATGGAAATTGTAGTCGTGGAGGTAGAGTGGGAGGCAGGCCGCGCGATGGGCCGAGGAGTCATAGGAACGAGCGTGAGCCCACTCTCTGGTGAGGGTCTGGATGAAACGTTCGGCCTTGCCATTGGTCTGGGGCCGATAGGGTTTGGTGAAGTGGTGTTGGAGGCCGAGCTGGTGACAGGCGGCGGCAAAGAGTTTGGAGCGATAGGATGGCGGGCGTGGCGTCAGGAGGGCGGCCAGCCACAGCAGGAATCGCAATGTGCCGTCGGAGAGTTCCGCACCACCGAGGGGACGAAGCAACCCTGGTTGCCGGAATTCAATTGTGAAGCGACCGCCCGGTTCCGTCCCGATTTTTAGGGTCGCTCCCGGAAATGCAGGCTGAACCGCTTCGCTGACAGTTCGTGGATCTCCCATCTCAATGATCGTCTGGATCGCCGCCGCCAAATCTCCACCATCGTCGCTGAGAACCGGCGCACGGGTGCCGAGCTTCGGAATCCGGCATGGCGCGTCAACATCGGTGCGGAGTTGATCATAGAAACGCCAGCCGCGTATTCTCTCCCTCAACAATAAAACTTCCGGTGCGTTGTTCGGATCAGCGATCTGAACAAACAAACTTTCAAACAGGATCAAACCATCGGCCATGGTTTGCCAGCCTTTCTCGGTGCGGGCGCGAACAGCCGGACCATGACGATCCACCAGAATCCGATCCGGCTTGAACACCGGGCCGGCCCAAATGCACCTCGCGCTTGATCTCCGGGTCCAGCGCGAATGCAGAGTCCGAGGGCGCGGGCAATCCCATGGTGATGCCATAACCGAAATCCTCTGCCGCAAATCCTAGTTTCAAGCGGACCGCTTCCTGACGCTGTGTCCCTTGCACTGGAATCCGTCCCTCTCGCATGCCGCGAGAAATTTTTTCTGGTCCAGCCCAGAACGTGGACCTTAATCCTCCTTCACGCGCGAGTGAACTCACCACCCCGCCGGCAGCCGTGTCGGCCAGCAGCCGGAGCGCCTTGTACAAATTCGATTTGCCCGATCCGTTTGCCCCTTGGATGATATTCAGTCTGCCAAGCGGGACCACAATGCTCCGGAGCGAGCGATAATTTTCAATGGCTAGAGTCTGGAGCATGGCGCAGCCAAAGTATTTTCTTCGAGGGATGGGTGCGATCGCAACCATCCGCCAACTTTCGCTTACGGAGTGGCATCAAAAGGCAGCTGGAGCCGAGCCCACAGCAACATCAAGAACGAGGCAATGACGCACTCAGCCCGATTCCGGTCCTTCAAGAGGAATAAGCAATCCGCCAGAGGGCGACATCGTAAAGACGACGCTCGAATGATGCTTTGTAGGGAGGACAACCGCTTCCACCGCCCAAGCCAGCCCCAACAACCTTCCTTCGAAGCTCCAAGGCCCGTCCGGAAGGCAAAATTCGAATCGGTTGGTGCCACAGGGATCCGGGCGTTCAATTGTACGGGTGTCAACCACCCCGATCTGAAGCGGTGCTGCGCCCGAAGTCATCCAAAACAATTTGATGAGGATTGCACCGACTGTCTTGGTGGTGCTCCATTCCACCGAACCCGAGATAAATGCACTAGGCCGATAGCTGGATTGGACTCCTCGAATTGTGATCGAATCTGTGTTCATCCCCGGGAAGGCTGTATGTTTACGGCGAACGCATACTCGATGGTTTTACCATTGGCCAAACCGAGTTTCACCTTGATGTGCCATGCAATGCCAGATTTTGCGCCCCGAAAAGAATGCATGATTGTTGGCGGCAGCAGAAACGAGGCGCGCTCACTCGATTCTGGGTTGGCCTCCTCCAAGATTGGCAGTTTCGCGAAGACCGAACGGCTGGTTTTCTCTTCTGAAACTGCGCCGTGGTAACCTTGTGTTACCTGCCGGACCTTGGCTTCCTCGGCACCTTCCAGCCAAATGCTTAATGATTGCAACGAGGGCGACTTCGGGAGTTCCCACTCGACTTGCATGGCCTTGCCAACGGTTGGCGTTCCGGGCGAAACGCGCAGAATCGGCCGCGGCAGTCTCCCCCGACCGATATTCTTTCCACACTGAATCAGCAGCCAGACGGCCCCGATCCCAGCACCCGCACCGTAGAGCAGGTTGATGATGTCGCCGCGTCCCTGCCACAGTGCCCTGATGCCTGCACTCAATGACCAAACGGCCAGCGGCAGCAAGGCCAGTGCGCCAACACTATAACCCAATGCCTTTAACCATGGTGATGGAGTGACACGCAAGGTTCGTGTCCCCTCTAAGGCCAGGCCGAGACAGTCCTCCGTCAAGCGAGCGCCAATAAGATTTCGACTCATCCAGCGAATACGCCATAACTGTGAGAACATGAAAACTCCAAAACCAAGCATCAGGCTTCCCAGCGCCAGCGGCACCCAACCCACCGCAGGCGTTCGGTCCAACACCGCCTCGGTTGGATCACTGAGATCGACGAAGCACTCAATGGTGCTGCCCACCGGATGCGCGACCGCCCAAGCGGTGAGATCGGCCACTGGTTCATCAAATGCCAGCCCGAAGGTTTTACGGTCAGATCGGTAGCGGCGATCTTGAAAGTCGTATTCGTAGGTAAGCTGCAAATGATAGGTCGGCCCGTGTTGACCCGATTCGCTGGTGATCTCACACCGGGAAATCGTGGCCGTGGTGGAAATCCAATCGCGCGAATGCGACCAAAACCACAGCGGTCCGACCAGGCAGAATCCGAGAAAGAACAGGCCCATCACCAGACCGATGCACCCAAAGAGAATGAAACGCCCGTCAGGTCTCAGCGCATCATTCGTCTGGGAAAGCGGTCGGATTCTTCAGCTTGCGCCGCCGCCATCGCTGCTGTTCGAACCATCCAAATATCTGCTCATGCATGATGAGGCCGAGGATCAGGAAAGGTGCGAACAGAAATATACCACCCCATAATTCTCCCCGCTCCAGCACTGCTTCCTGAGGGTTGCGTGGGTTGACGTAGCAAGTGGCTCGCGCTCCCGCTGCGAATCGGACGGCGGCACGTTCAGCTTTGCCAACGTCGGTCGAGCCCTGACGATCACCAGTAGTGAACCGGGTTGAGCGGTATTGACGCCCGTTGAATTGATAGGTGTAGTCAACGCGGAGCACGAAGTGGGTTACGGTGCTGCTGAATGGCTCCTCTGCTACCTTCGAGTGGAGGATTTCACAGAGGGTTGGCCGCCAGGTATGGGAGCGGACGGCAGCAATGAAATCCGGGCCCAGCGCCCAAACAACGCAGCCAAGAATCCCCAGGAAGCAAAGTCCCAGCCACCAGTTGCCTCGCCAACGCATCTTTGCCCGGAGGTTAATTGAACGCATCGCCGTGGCAAGGGAAGCGTGCGAACTTTGTCTGCTGAGGAATGCCCCCGTGGCCGAAGACAACTCGCTTTCGCAAAGAGCCTTTGTTAATTCTGCTCCCGAACATGCCCGTCTTGAATGAGAGGCATGGCTCTGCGAGATCGGTTTTGATGACTTGCCTTGCGTGCATCTACTCAAGTGCGCGTGGCTCTTGAGCTGGGGGGCTGCAAGGAGGCTAGAGCTTGTCTGACTGGGTGAGGTTTAAAACGGCGTGTTACTACGTTTGTTACTACTTTTAAAAGTGGCCGACTAAAAACCTTCAAAAACTGGTGCATCCGGCAGGATTTGAACCTGCAACCTTCTGATCCGAAGTCAGAAGCTCTATCCAGTTGAGCTACGGATGCAACCGGCAGAAATACTAACTCTGACGCAACCATACCGTCAATCATCGCGCGCGTGACTGGCGTGCTGGTTTGGGGTTACCACCATACTTCCATCTGGACGCCGTAGGTCATACCTTCGTCTTGATTGAGGTAATCATTGCCGCCGACCTTCCCGACGAAGTCATCGCTCCAATGGGCGTAGGTTGCGAAGACGCGCAGCACGGGACGACTCATGAACCGTCCGCCCAAGGACACCTGGGGCGCGATGGTGAATTTATAGAGGTTGCCGCTGGTGTTGGCTGCGTCGTCTCGCACCCAATCCACGCCGCCCTCGAAGGCCAGGCTGAAGAATTGATTGAAGTGTGCGATGGGACGGAGGCCGGCGGAGAACCAATCGATCCGTCCGCCCCGATCGCCATTATCGGTCAATTGATAGACGAGCGCCGGGCTGAGGGAGAAGTGGTCGTTCAGATTGGCGGTGAAACTTTCTGTCGCGCGGAAGCGCCAGGAGTTTTGCGCATCAGGTTGGATGAACACGCCATTGGTCAGGGTGACTTGTTCAAAGCCGGAGGTGAATGTCTTGGCCGCACCGGTGCCGAACTGAAGTGATAGTTTGTTCACGCCATCTGCACAGAGAAAATGTTCCCGCGTGTGGAGGAAAGTGAAGGCGACACCATCAGAGTCGGACGCAGAGTTTCCGGCGGAGTCCAGCCCGCTGTCGGCTCGTGCGTACACGATGCCAAATTCGCCTTTGCCAAAGGGGAGTAGCACATCGTAGAGGCGCAAATCCCAGTTGGCCTTGCTGAAACCTGCCTGGTTGTTCGGGTTGGGAGCGGGCACATCGCTGACACCGCTTTCGGAGGCGGCGCCGATCCACGCAGCGGCGAGTTTGCCGAAGGGCAGTTCAATATCCTCCACCCCACCGCCCGCGCCGCTCATGTTGTAGAAAAAGAAATCGTTGATGTGGATGTCGTGCCGCCGGTAGTAACGGTTACCGGCCCAGAATTTCATGCCGGGTTGAGCGGCGGAAACATTTCCGATTGCCGCCCAGATTTCCGGCAGCGCAAAGGAGGTGCCGGAGGATGACAACAAATCCTGATAGGGGTTGTAGATGGAAATGGTGGTTTGTACCCGGGCGATGGGACCGGTTGGCGTGCCGTCGGCGCGCGGGGTTTCATCGAGGCCGAACAATCCCGGCGCGTAGAAGTTTTTTCCGATGGTCAATTCGCCGTAAGTCTCGGCTTCGTTGCCGAGGCGGTATTTGGAAAACGCGCCCGGCGCCTGAAAGCCCACTTGCGGGCCGCCTTCATTGTCGCGGCCGTACCCGGCGCGGAAGTAGCCGGAGATGTCCACGAAGTTCTCGAGTACCTGTTCCAAGCGGGCGCGGACCGGTGGGGCTGCCAGGCGTGCGGCTTGATCCCGCGATTCGGTGTTCCGGGCGAATTGTTCGTCGGCAAATTGTTTTGCCGCCAGTGCGTTGGTGGCGGCAGCCAGACTGGGAGCCGCGGCGATGACGGGGTTGGTGGCGGGTGGGGTGGTTTCCAGTTGTTGCAAGCGTTGTTCGAGCTTCTGGATGCGTTGGTCGGATTCCTGGCGCAACTGGCGCAGTTCTTCGCGCAATTGTTCTGCTTCGGTGGCCGCGTGAGCGGGGTGGATCGGTATCAATACGGCAAGCCCCAGCCACAGTGCCGCCGTTGCGCGTGTCGAAACAGTGGAATGCATGGCTGGTTTCTAACGGCTCGATTGCGGGATGGAAAGTTATTTTATGAAGGCAGCCCCGTCAGATTGGCTGGAGCGTCGCCCCCGGTTACAATCGTTGCCCGCACGCGGTGCGATACTCCGAGGGCGACAAGCCTACAGTCTGCCGGAACTGCCGCGTGAACGCGCTTTGATCCGAGTAGCCGCAATCCAGGGCGATGGTCGCGATGGGATCGTTCGTCTCGCGCAGGCGTTGGACGGCGGCTTCCATGCGCGTCTTCTGGATGAGTTGCCCGACGGTGAGCTGAAAAATTTTCCGGATGCGTTGCTCGAATTGGTAGCCGGACAAGCCGGCGCGCTCGGCCAAGTCGGCGACTCGCAAGGTGTCGGCGAAATTATTCTGGAGGTGCTGCACTACCTTGGCCACGGCGGAATAATCCTCGCCGCGTTCGTTGGCGGATTGCAGGTCCTTCGAGATGCCGACGACGCCGATGACATTTTGTCTGGCATCACGCAACGGCAGCTTGTTCGTCAGACACCAACCGCGACCGCCCGTGGCGTAGAAGTGGAGTTCGAGTTGGTCGAGGATGGGCTTGCCGCTGCGCAACACCGCTTCGTCCTGGGCGCGATAGCTCTCGCCGAGCGGCGCCGGGAACAGTTCATCCGCGCGCCGACCGATGAGTTCATTCTTGGTGCGGCGACCGCAACGCTCGACCAACGTTTGATTCACCACCACGTATTCGCTGCGCTGGTTTTTGACGAAGAACACCAGGTCGGGCAGGTGATCGAACAACGCCTCGCCGAGCAGGGGTTCGGTGAGTTGGGCAAACAGTTCGGTGCGGAGTTGGGCGGGCGTCATGCGCGTCGTTGTGCCGAAACTCTAGCGGGAACTGCCCGGGGCGACAAGACGCGGCTGGGAATTCTGGCAAGCTGATGACGTCTAGCATCCGTAGGGCAGGCTTTCCAGCCTGCCCTACGTGGGCGTCGGCAGAAATTTCAAACCATGCGCAAAGTCAGCATCATTGATTCACACACGGGCGGCGAGCCGACCCGCGTGGTCGTGGCCGGTGGGCCAGATCTTGGCAAAGGCTCGCTCGCCGAGCGGCGGGAAAAATTTCAACGGGAGTTCGATACGTTCCGCTCGGCAGTCGTGAACGAACCGCGCGGTTCGGATGTCATCGTGGGTGCGCTCTTGGTCGAGCCAGTGGATAAATCCTGCGTCACCGGCGTCATCTTCTTCAACAACGTCGGCTATCTCGGCATGTGTGGGCACGGCACGATCGGGCTCATGGTCACGCTGGCACACCTGGGCAGGATCAAGCCCGGCGAGCACAAGATTGAAACGCCCGTCGGCATCATCACGGCGACGCTGCATCCCACCGGCGAAGTTTCTGTCGCGAACGTCCCAAGCTGGCGCGCAAAAAAAGCTGTGACGGTGGATGTGCCGGGCATCGGTCCGGTGCCGGGCGATGTCGCGTGGGGTGGTAATTGGTTTTTCCTCGTCGAGAAGCATGGTCAGGAACTTGAACTGCAGAACGCGGAGCAGTTGAACGATTATTGCTGGCGCGTACGGCAGGCGGTGAACGCGCAGGGTTATCCCGATGTGGATCACGTTGAGCTCTTCGGCAGACCGTCTGCCGGGGCGAACTCCCGGAACTTCGTGCAATGTCCGGGCAAAGCCTACGACCGTTCACCGTGCGGCACCGGCACGAGTGCCAAGCTCGCGTGTCTTGCAGCTGATGGAAAGCTGGCTGAAGGAGCGCTATGGGTGCAGGAAAGCATCATCGGCAGCACGTTCACCGGTAAATTCACCTGGGTAGATCGCGCGACGGGTAAGGTCGCACCGGTCATCACCGGCACGGCGTTTGTGAACGCGGAGGCGACTCTGCTGCTCGACGACAAAGATCCTTTCTGTTGGGGCATCCGTTCGTGAGTCAAAACTACGACATCATCATCGTTGGGGCGGGCATTGTCGGCGCGGCGTGCGCGTTGGAATGTGCGCGCGGCGGCTTGCGCACGCTGGTGTTGGAGCGTGGCTGCATCGGCGGCGGCACCACAGCGGCGGGCATGGGGCATGTCGTGGTGATGGATGATTCCGAGGAACAATTTGCGCTGACGAATTATTCGCGCCAACTCTGGCAGGAGTTGCGGTCGCAACTGCCGCGTGAAGTGGAGTTCGACTCCTGCGGAACGCTCTGGGTGGCGGCGGATGCCGAGGAAATGGCCGAGGTGGATCGCAAACAGAAATTTTACGAGCAACGCAGCGTGCGCGTGGAAGTATTCGATGCAGCCGGCGTTGCCAAAGCCGAGCCGAATCTGCGCGCGGGCATGGCGGGTGGATTGAAAGTGGTGGACGATGCGGTGATTTATCCGCCGTGCGCGGCGCAATTTCTTTTGGCCCGAGCCAAGGAGGTGGGGGCGGAACTCCGCACGGGGGTCACCGTAAAATCGCTGCTGCCCGAAGGCGGCGTGTTGCTCGCGGATGGAACAAAGATTTCCGCTGTGCGCAGTGTTAGTGCCACCGGGCCGTGGGCGCGGAATTGACGCCTGGTCTGCCGGTGCGTAAACGCAAAGGCCATCTCGTCATCACAGATCGCGCGCCGGGTTTTGTGCGCCATCAGATTGTGGAGCTTGGCTATCTCAAGAGCGCGCACTCGATGGGCAAGGATTCGGTGGCGTTTAACATCCAGCCGCGCATCACCGGGCAGATGCTCATTGGTTCGTCGCGGCAGTTCGACGCCGAGGACAGCGCGGTGGATCAGGCGATCTTGAACCGCATGTTGCAACGCGCGTTGGAATATCTGCCGAAACTGGGCGAGCTCTCGGCCATCCGCGTGTGGACCGGACATCGCGCGGCGACGCCGGACAAATTGCCGATCATCGGTCCGAGCGTGGTGAGCGACAAGATCTGGCTTGCGACCGGGCACGAAGGGTTGGGCATCACGACGTCGCTTGGCACGGGGCGGTTGCTCGCGGATCTGTTGCTCGGTCGGCCTACGGCGATTCCCGCGGCGCCGTTTGCGCCGGCGCGGTTTGCGAAAGGAGTCGTGGCGCATGACTGAGATGATTCAATTGCGCATCAATGGCCGCACGGTTTCTGTCGCGCCGGGAACGATTGTGGCCGCCGCGATCGAACAGGCGGGCGAAAGCAAATTTCGCCGGTCAGTTACGGCTGAACCGCGTGGACCGCTGTGTGGCATGGGCATCTGCATGGAATGTCGTGTGACCATCAATGGTCGCGCGCAATGCCGCAGTTGTCAGACGTTGTGCGAGCCGGGCATGGAGGTCCGCACGGATGAGTGAGCGCGATTTTCAATTTGAGATTGTCGTCGTTGGCGCGGGGCCGGCAGGTATTGCGGCAGCGTGTGCGGCGGCGGAGAGCGGGAAACGCGTCGCGGTCGTGGATGACACACCGTGGCTCGGTGGTCAAATCTGGCGCGGCGAACAAGCGAAGCCGAAGCAGCCGCAGGCGCAGCAGTGGCTGGAGCGGTTCGAGAAGTCCGGCGCAAACGTGCTGGATCGCACCAGTGTGATTGCGGCGCCGCAGAAGAATTTATTACTCGCTGAACATCCGGATGGGCCGCGGGAGATCCGGTGGGAGAAATTGATTTTGGCGACGGGCGCGCGGGAATTATTTCTGCCGTTCCCGGGCTGGACATTGCCGGGCGTCGTTGGGCCGGGCGGTTTGCAGGCTTTGGTCAAGAATGGCTGGCCGATCAAGGGCAAGCGCGTGGTGGTCTGCGGCACGGGGCCGTTGTTGCTCGCGGTGGCGGATGGTGTGCAACAGCACGGTGCGAAGATTGTTTCCATCGCGGAGCAGACGACGTTGGGTCGCATTTTGAATTTTGGTTTCGGGTTGTTGCGCTACCCGTCGAAGATTGCGCAAGGCATCGGCATCAAGACGCGGTTGTGGGATGTGCCGTTCCGTTGCGGCACATGGGCCGTGAAGGCCGAAGGTGACACGCAGGTGCGCCGCGTCACGTTGACCGATGGCAAAAAAACCTGGGTGGAAGAGTGCGACGTGCTGGCGTGCGGATTCAATCTCGTGCCGAACGTGGAATTGCCGCTGGCGCTGGGCTGCGAGTTGAACGCGGGTTTTGTGCGCGTGAACGACTGGCAGGCGACGACCGCTTCGGAGGTTTATTGCGCGGGCGAACCGACCGGCATCGGTGGCGCGGATTGCGCGCTGACGGAAGGTCAGATCGCGGGTTACGCGGCGAGCGGGCAGGTGGAGCGAGCGGAGGCCTTGTTCCCCCAGCGTGCGAAGTGGCACAAGTTTCGGACTGCGCTCGCGGAAACTTACGCCTTGCGCGACGAGCTTAAGCAACTGGCGCCGGACGACACGTTGTTGTGCCGTTGCGAAGACGTCACGTTTGGGCGCGTGAAGCAATTCTCCGGCTGGCGCGAGGCGAAACTGCTGTCGCGTTGCGGTATGGGTGCGTGTCAGGGGCGCGTATGCGGGGCGGCGGCAAAATTTATTTTCGGCTGGGGCATGGAATCGGTGCGACCACCGGTGCTGCCAGCGCGAGTGGCGAGTTTAATCACAGAGAACAAACAACATTGACCCAATTATGAAAATGAACTGGACCGGCGTCATCCCCGCGATGACCACGCAATTCAAACCCGATTACAGCGTGGACCACGCCGCCATCGCGAAGCACGCACAATGGCTTATCAAGAATGGCTGCACGGGCATTGTGGCGCTCGGTTCGCTCGGCGAAAGCGCGACGCTGCGCTTTGAAGAGAAGGTGGCGATCCTCAAGACGTTGGTGGAAGCGCTCGATGGCAAAGCGCCGGTCGTGGCGGGCATCGCGTCACTCAGTGACGCTGGAAGCGGTGGATCTCGCGAAGGCGGCGGAAGCGGTGGGGTGTTCCGGTTTGATGGTGTTGCCGCCGTACGTTTACACGAGCGACTGGCGCGAAATGAAATCGCACCTGCAGCCCGTCATCCGCGCGACGAAGCTCTCGTGCATGCTCTACAATAATCCGGTGTCCTACAAAACAGATTTCCTCCCGCATCAAATCGCCGAACTGGCGAAGGAACATTCCAACCTGCACGCCGTGAAGGAATCCAGTGCCGATGTGCGGCGCGTGACGGCGTTGAAGGCTTTATGTGGCGACCGGCTCACACTGTTCGTGGGCGTGGACGATTTGATCGTGGAAGGCGTGGCCGCGGGCGCGACGGGCTGGATCGCCGGACTGGTGAATGCGTTCCCGAAAGAATCCGTGGCGCTCTACAATTACGCGATGAAGGGCGAGACGAAGAAGGCCGCCGAACTCTACAAGTGGTTCCTGCCGTTGCTGCGCATGGACACGGTGGTGAAGTTCGTCCAGCTTATCAAACTGGTGCAGCAGGAAATGGATTGGGGACATGAACGCGTTCGCGCTCCGCGCTGCGTGATGGCAGGGACGGAACGCAAAGAAGCGTTGGAGACGCTAAAGATCGCGTTGAAGAACCGGCCGAAGGCATAAACTGTAGCGGCGCTCTGCGAGCGCTGTTCAACAAAGCGGCAGTCATAGAAGACTGCCGCTACAAATCATATTATGAAACTCGAAGGTCTTTCGTTTATTGGCAACCGTCGCGCGGCGGTGACAGGCAAACCCGTGGCGCCGATTAATCCCACGACCGGCACGGCATTAGAGCCGAATTACTACTGGTCCACCGCGGCGGACGTGGATGCGGCCGCGCAACTCGCGGGGAAGGCGTTCGAGGAATACAGTCGTTGGCCGGCGACGCGGCGGGCGGCGTTGTTGCGGCGCATCGCGGAACTGATGGAGGCAAATGCGGCGGCGATTGTCGAGCGCGGGACATTGGAGACGGCCTTGCCGGCCGCGCGTTTGCAGGGCGAACTGGCGCGGACGTGTTTTCAACTGCGGCTCTACGGCGAGGCGTTTGTGAGTGGTCTGTGTGTTGGGGCGCGGATTGATCATGCCGATCCGAACCGCAAGCCGCTGCCGAAGCCGGATGTACGGTCCATCATGCGGCCGCTCGGGCCAGTGGTGGTGTTCAGCGCGACGAACTTCCCGCTCGCCTATTCCGTGGCGGGCGGCGACGTGGCGTCGGCGCTGGCGGCAGGGTGTCCCGTCATCATCAAACCAAACCAAGGTCATCTCGGTTTGTCAGAGATCGTTGCGCAGCTCGTGTTGCAAGCCGCAAAGGAAGCGGGTGCGCCGGAAGGCATCTTCTCGATGATCTATGGCGCGGGCCGAGAAGTCGGCATCGCGCTCGTAAAGCATCCGTTGGTCAAAGCAGTCGGATTCACTGGTTCGGTGGCGGGTGGTCGGGCGTTGATGGATGCCGCCGCGGCGCGACCAGAGCCGATTCCGGTGTACGCTGAGATGGGCAGCATCAATCCCTTGTTTGTGCTGCAAGGCGCGTTGAGCCAGAAGGCGGAAGAGATCGCGGCGGGATTGCAGGCGTCGGTCACGCTGGGGGTCGGGCAGTTTTGCACGAATCCAGGGCTGGTGTTCGTCGAGACTTGCGACAGCACAAAGGTGTTTTTGCAAAAGCTCGAATCGCTCATTGCTGCAACGCCAGTGGGCACGATGCTGACGCAGGATTTGTGTGCATCGTATCGCGCGGGAGTGACGAAGTTTGCTGAAGCGACCGGTGTGCGGCGTGCGGCGACTGTCGCGACTGGTTCGGGCAAGGCGGAAGCAGGGGCGGCGATGTTTGTCGCGAGTGCAGAAACATTTTTGGCGAATCATGAGTTGATGGCGGAAGTATTCGGGCCTGCGACCCTCGTGGTGGAATGTTCTTCCCGCGCGCAGATGTTCGAAGCGGCAAAACGCATCGAAGGTCAGCTCACGGCGACGATTCACGCGTTGCCGGAGGAACTGGCGGCTAACGCGGACCTCGTGGCAGTGTTGGAAACGAAAGCCGGGCGGATCGTGTTCAACGGTTTTCCGACTGGCGTGGAGGTATGTCATGCGATGACGCATGGCGGACCGTATCCGTCGTGTTCGGATGGTCGTTCGACTTCCGTCGGTACGCGGGCGGCGGAAAGATTTTTGCGGCCAGTGAGCTTTCAGAATTTTCCGGATGCGGCGCTGCCGCCGGAATTGCAGGAGAACAATCCGCTGAAGATTGTTCGATTGGTGGACGGAAAGTTGGCCTGACAGTTTAACGCAGCGAACTGCCGTCGAAAGCGCCGGGCAGCAGTTCGCTGACTTTGAATTCTCGGACTTTCGTGAGTGCCGCGCTATCGGCCACATAAACCGTGGCAGATGGCGCGTATTCCGCGAGCAATTGCCGACAGGCACCGCAAGGCATTGCGCCGCCCGCTAAGCGCGTGACCACGGCGATGGCGGTAAAATCTTTCTTTCCCTCTGTGAGCGCCTTGAACAGGGCGATCCGTTCCGCGCAGCAAGTCAGACCGTAGCTGGCGCTTTCCACATTCGCGCCGGTGATGATTTCGCCACGCTTGGTCAGCAGCGCCGCGCCGACGAGGAATTTGGAGTAGGGCGCGACAGCGGATTTGCGGGCGCGGGCGGCAGCGCGGATGAGTTGGGTTTTAGGAGTTTGAGCCATAGAGCCTCCCGAAGGTTTCGAGCAGTTTGGCGGCGGTGGGTTTGACGCGTTCGGCAGTTTCCAAAACTTCTTCGTGTGAGAGCGTCGATTTGCTGATGCCAGCGCCGAGATTGGTGATGCAGGACAATGCGACGACGCGCAGGCCGTGTTGCCGGGCGACAATCGTCTCGGGCACGGTACTCATGCCGACAGCGTCTGCGCCAAGCCGGCCGAACGCGCGGATTTCCGCCGGGGTTTCGTAAGTTGGGCCACTGACGGCAAGGTAAACGCCGCGCTGTAATGTCACCTTCGTGGCTTTGGCGGCCTTGACCAACAAACCGCTGAGTGTGGGGTCGTAGGTTTTGGTCATGTCCACAAACCGCGGCAATCCTTTCGTGGCCGGGCCGCGTAGCGGATTTACCCCCATCAGATTGATGTGATCAGTGAGCAGCATGAGGTCGCCGGCGCGAAACTTCCGGTTGATACCGCCGGCGGCATTGGTGAGCAGAATGTCTTTCACGCCGAGCGCAGCGAGGGTGCGCACACCGATGGTCACTTGTTCCATCGTATGGCCTTCGTAGTAGTGGGCGCGGCCATTCAACACGATGACGGGGGTGCCGCCGAGTTTGCCGATCAGCAATTCACCGGCGTGGCCCGCGACGCTGGGTTTGGGAAAGCCGGGCAGTTGCGCATAAGAAATGCGTTTGGCTTCCGTCAGCTTCTGAAGCACGTGACCAAAACCGCTGCCGAGGACGAGGCTGAGTTGCGGGCGGAGTGGGGAAAGTTTTCGGATGCGGTCGAGGGTGCGGCGAGAAATTTTGGTGGAATGGGCGGTCATGCACAATGGTGCCGGCGACTGTGCGGCGCTTCGCACCCGCAGCAGGCTAGTCGAGGGTGCGGGGCGGAGGCGAGCGGAAGTTTTGCGTGGGTTTATGAGCGCATGGTTGCTTTGGCCATGGGCTTGCGTAACATTTGACTTAAGCAACGCAATCGTTCTTAAAACCCATGGATGACAAACCAAAGAAGGCGGCGATCTGGATCAGCTTGATCTACGCGGCGGTGGGAGCGGTTTGGATTCTGGCGTCAGATCAGGTGGTAGAACGGCTGTATCCCGACAGCCGTAGCATTTCCCATTTTCAGACATACAAAGGACTGGGCTACATCGCGGTCACGATGGTCGCGCTGTATCTTGCGTTGCGCATTCTGTTCCGAAGGACGGCTTCGGAGCGGACCTCCCGGGAGGCCGTGGAGGCGTCGTTGCGGGAGAGTGAGCAGATGTTGCGACGGGCGCAGACCATTGCGCGGCTTGGGCGGTGGACGGCGGATGCCAAGGCGGGAACGATCACGGCCTCAACGGAAGGAGCGGCGATGGTTGGCTGGGAGCCGGGCACGCACAAGATGGAGGAATTGTTTGCGTTGATCGTGCCGGAAGATCGACCCCGCGTAGAAGCTGCGTGGGGGGCTACGATGCGTGGCGATGTGTACGACATTGAGCATCGGTTGTTGGTGCAGGGAAAGATTCATTGGGTGCATGTGCGCGCCGAGCCGGAGCGGGATCGGAGCGGGCAGGTGACCAAGATTCTCGGCATTACCCGCGATATTACGGAACGCAAGGAAGCGGAGGCGGCATTGCGCAAGAGTGAGGAGCGCTATCGCAACCTGACCGAGCAGGCGGCGGACTCCTTCTTCGTTCATGACGCCGACGGCAATTTTGTGGAGGTGAACCGGCGGGCCTGTGACAGCTTGGGCTATACGCGTGAGGAACTGCTGGCGATGAAGTTCACGGACATCGAGCAGGAGTTCGATCAGGTGGCTTTGCAGAAGGTGTTGTCCCAGTTAAAACCAGGCCAGGCCCGAACCTTGGTCGGCACCCAACGCCGCAAGAACGGCAGCGAGTTTCCGGTGGAGATCCGCCTCGGCACTTTTGATTCGGAGGGGCAGCGGCTCTATCACTCGCTCGTGCGCGATATCACCGATCGTAAGCGCGCGGCGGATGCGTTGGAGATGTTCCGCACGCTGGTCGATCGCGTGAATGATGCCATCGAGGTGATTGATCCCGAGACGGGCCGGTTTCTCGACATCAACGAGAAGGCCTGCACGGATCTGGGTTACGCGCGGGAGGAGTTGCTATCGCTTAACTTCACAGATGTGGATGTGCAGACGGATCGGGCGAAGTTCCGGCAGAACAAGGAACGACTCTGGGATTCGGGCGCGTTGATGGTCGAGAGCCTGCACCGGCGCAAGGATGGCACGACCTTCCCGGTCGAAGTGAACATGAAGTGGGTGTGGTTGGACCGCGACTACATCGTGGCGGTGGTGCGTGACATCGGGGAGCGCCGGAAGAATGAGGCTGCATTGCGCTCCAGCGAAGAACGGCTGCGAGCATGCATTGACAATACGCCGAACGTGGCGGTGCAATGGGACGATGAAGCCGGGAAAGTGCTGTATTGGAATACGGCGTCAGAAAAGATTTTCGGCTGGACGCAGGACGAGGCGGTGGGCAAGACGCTGGATCAGTTGATCCAGACTCCAGGCGAGGCGGCGGAATTTCAATCCACTTTGAAGCGGGCCGGCGCGAACAAGCGGCCCATCGGTCCGGTGGAATATAATTTTCGGCGGCGCGATGGGACCATCGGCGTCTGTCTCTCCACGATCTTCACCATCCCCGGCCCGGACGGTGGCAATCATTACGTCTGCATGGACGTGGATTTGACCGAACGCAAGCGGGCGGAGGAGGCGTTGCGCGCTTCCGAGCATCAATACGCCGGGCTGGTCAACAACATCGACGGCATCGTGTGGGAGGCCGAAGTGGGCGGGGGACAAGTTTCCTTCGTCAGTTCGCAGGCGCAGCGCATTCTCGGGTATCCGGTGGAACAATGGGTGAGCGAAGCGAAGTTCTGGGAGAATCATCTGCATCCGGAAGACCGGGAAAAGGCGATCGCGGCAGCGCAAAACAATTCGCATGGCCATGCCTATGATTTTGAATATCGGATGCTCGCCGCCAGCGGCAAGGTGGTTTGGATTCATGATGTCGTTTCCGTGGTGTCCGAGCCGGGCAAGCCGAAGAAACGCCGCGGGGTCATGATGGACGTGACGGATCGCAAGAATGCCGAGGCCGAGTTGCGCAAGCGTGAGGAGCATTTCCGCCTCCTGATTGAAAACGCATCCGATCTCATCACGGTGCTGGATCATCAAGGGGGATTTCGGTTTCAAAGTCCGTCGGTCGCCCGGATGCTTGGCTATCGGCCCGAGGAAATGATTGGGCACAGCATTTTTGACTACCTGCATCCCGAAGATGCCCCGCGGCTGGGGCCGGCCATCCAGCGGGCGGTGGTGAATCCTGGGCTGCCAGTGTCGGTCGAATATCGTTTCCGCCATCAGGACGGTTCGTGGCGTTACATGCAGTCCGTGGGGCGCAGCATTCCCGGGGAGGCCCCGTAAGGTTTCATCATCTTTAACTCCCGCGATACCACCGAAACCCGGAAGCTGGAAGAACAGTTCCGACAGGCGCAGAAGATGGAAGCCATCGGGCAGCTGGCCGGCGGCGTGGCGCACGACCTTAACAACATTCTTACGGTCGTGCACATGCAGCTGGATCTCCTCAAGCACGGCGATCCGATGACTGCCATGCAGACCGAATCTGTGGCGGACATCGAAAAAGCCAGCCGCCGGGCGGCGGATCTGACACGGCAGTTGCTGATGTTCAGTCGGCGGCAAGCTGCGCTCAAGGGCGATCTCGATCTCAATGCCGTGGTTACCAACATCACCAAGATGTTGCAGCGCATTCTGGGTGAAGACATCGGCATGCACATCAGTTACGCGCCGCAACCGTTGCCGGTGCATGCGGACAACGGCATGTTGGATCAGATCCTGTTGAATCTTGCGGTGAACTCTCGGGATGCGATGCCTGAGGGGGGACGGCTGGTGATCGAAACGTCGGTGGCGGTGTTCGATGAATTTGCCGCGTCGCAACGGCCGCTGGCCCGGCCTGGGCGCTTCGCCTGCATCACCTTCAGCGATACCGGCAAGGGAATTCCGCCGGAGATCCTGCCGCGGCATTTACGAGCCGTTCTTTACGACCAAGGACGTGGGCAAAGGCACGGGGCTCGGGCTGGCGACGGTGTTCGGCATCGTCCAACAGCATCACGGTTGGATCAATGTTTATAGCGAGGTAAACCGCGTACTACGTTCCGCATCTATCTGCCGTTGCAAAACAGTGGTGAGGCAGCTATGGCGGAACAGCCCGCCGCGGGCGATTTGCAAGGCGGGCAAGAGACCATTCTCTTGGTGGAGGACGAACAATCCTTGCGCGTGCTCGTGCGCAATGTGTTGACCCGGCTTGGCTATCGTGTGGTGGAAGCGACGACGGGCCTGACGGCGCTCGAGGTGTGGAAGGAACATCAAAAAGACATCCGCTTGCTGCTCACGGATCTGGTGATGCCGGATGGGATGACGGGCAAGGACCTGCCACGCAACTCGTGGCGCTGGACCCGAAGCTCAAGGTGATCTATACCAGCGGATATTCCCGCGAGATTGCGGGCAAGGATTTTCCGCTGCAGGACGGGGTGAATTTCCTGAGCAAGCCGTTCCAAGCGGCGAAACTCGCGCAGACCGTGCGGAGCATCCTCGACAGTTAACCGCTCATGGCCGAAGCCGTCGTCGCCACTGACCTGCGCCATCCGCTTGCGCCGCGCAGTCGGGGTAAACTCATAGTCGTCATCTTGGGATGATGGCGGTTTATGCGGTGACCGCGCGGCTGGGGCTGACGTTTGCCATGGCTGACGGGGTCGTGACTGCGGTCTGGCCGCCGGCGGGGGTGGCGATTGCGGGGTCGTCGTTGTTCGGTTTCCGTGACGTGGCCGGGCGTCGGCTGGCTCTTTCATCGCCAATTCATGGGGGTTGTTGAATCATGGGTCGAACGGCCCTCTCTGGGTGGACGTCGTTCCCTCAATTATCAGCGCTACAGGTTCGCCGCTGGTGGCGTTAATCAGCGTCGGGCTCTTGCTGCATTTCGGGCGTGAACGGAATCCGCTGGCCACCGTGAATGGTGTATTTCGGCTGGTGATCATTGGGCTGCTGGGGTGTGTGATCAGTGCCACGGTCGGCAGCTCGGTGTTGTGTGTCATCGGACATTCCGCCTGGACGCAATTCCCCCTGATCTGGCTGACGTGGTGGGCGGGCTTTACGCTGTGGGGGTGGTGGTGTTCACGCCGGTGTTGCTGGCTTGGGGCCGCCAAGAGCAATTTCCAATGAAGGCGCGGCCTTTGGAGGCACTGGCGTACATTGGGACGCTGGCGTTGGTGTCGGGTTATGTTTTTCTGTCCGGAGCGACGAGCTTTTTTGGCGGGGAAACGCATGCCTTCCTTTGTTTGCCGCCGATGATCTGGATGTCGTTGCGCTTGGGATCACGTGGCGTGGCCACCGGCTTGGTGGTGCTGGCGGGGTTTGCGATCTGGGGCACGGTGCATCGGACTGGACCTTTTTCTGATGCGCCGACCCTGAACAATTCGCTGCTGGCGCTGGATTCCTTCCTCGCGGTGTCGGTGTTGATCTGCCTATGCACGATGGCGGCTTCTTGGATGCGCCGGGAGGCGGCGGAGAATTTGCGCGAAGCCAATCGATTGCTGGAAAACGCGGGTTGCCGAACGGACACAGAACTTGCAGAAAACTGCGGATGATCTGTGTGCCAATCAACAACGGTTGCAACTGGCCATTCAAGCGGCCAGCATCGGGTATTGGGAGTTCGATCCCGTCACGCGCATTGGCTGGCGGTTGACCAATGCCAGCCCGCCCTCGGGCCAAACCGCCCGCCCCGCTGCAGATTTCCTTCGAAGCCTGGCGAATGTTGTTGCATCCCGAGGACCGGGAGCGGGCGGTAACGACCTGGGAAGATTATCTGGCGCAGCGGAGCGGAATCTACGACCAGGAATTCCGCATGCAACAACCGGATGGTTCGTATCGTTGGGGCGCATACGCTCGGGCAATTCGAAACAAGGCCCGACGGCTCAGGTCAACGGGCGCTGGGTTGCTGTATTGATGTCACCAACCGGAAGAAAATCGAGTTTCAATGGTCGGTGCTGGCCACGTTGGCCCGCCAACTCAATGCCACCACGGATATCACCGGGGCCAGTCAGCTCAGTCTTGGATGCTGCGGACACGCTGCTAGGATGGGATGCGGCGTCTGTGGCATTGTATGATGTGGAAACCAGATTGTGCCGCTCCATTCTGAACGTGGATGTAATTAACGGCCAACGCACCGCCGTTCCGCCGTCCTTGAATGATGCCATGCCATCCCCCCGGTTGCAGCGGACTTTGGAGCAGGGGGCAGAATTGATTCTGCGGCAGGCACCCGCTAGCGTTTTCGCCGGATCATTTCAGCTTCGGAGATACGACGCGCCCGTCTGCCTCGCTCCTGTTCGTGCCGATCCGCGACAGTCAACGAGCCGTGGGCGTGTTGACCATCCAGAGCTACCGGTTCAATGCCTACACGCAGACTGATCTGGAGACATTGCAGACACTGGCAGATCATTGCGGCGGGGCACTGGATCGGTTGCGTACCGGTGGAATTGCGGCGTGAAACTGCAGCACGGCTGCGGGAGGCGCAGGCTATCGCGCAGGTCGGAAACTTTTACTGGCATCCGTGTGCCAATCAGATTTCTTGGTCGGAGGAGTTGTTTCGGATTCATGGGTACGACCCGCATCAGTTTGAGGCGACTTATGAGGCCCTGCTTGCCGCTGCTCATCCGGAGGATCGCGCCCCCTTGGCCGAGGCGATTCAAGCCATGCTCCGCACGCAGCAGGCATTGAGTCACGATTATCGTATCCTCCGGCGCGATGGGCAGACGCGGTGGTTGCACCTCCGGGCGCGCGTGACGCTTAGTGCCGACCAGCAGGTGGCCGGGATTGAAGGTACCTGCCAGGATATTACCGAACGCAAGGCCATTACGGATGATCTGGCTTTGTTTTACAGTTTGGTGGATCGCGTGAGCGATGCGTTGGAAGTCATTGACCCGGCCACGGGCTGCTTTCTGGATGTGAACGCCAAGGCATGTCAGGAACTGGGGTACACGCGGGAGGAACTGCTGGCGTTGACGGTGCCGGAGGTGGTACCAAATGCTCGGGTGGAGGATTTTCACGGCGGATTGAAATTTCTCCGCGCCGCCGGCGGCAGCACTGTTGTGGAAACCCTGCACCGGCGCAAAGATGGCAGCACTTTTCCGGTGGAAGTCAGCCTCAAGCTCGTGGCCTTGGGGCGGGAAGATGTGGTGACGGTAGTGCGGGATATCTCGGAGCGCAAACGGAATGAAGCCGCCTTTCGCGAGAGCCAGGAGCGGCTCGAACTGGCGGCCAGCGCGGCGCAAATCGGGTTCTGGGATTGGAATCTCGAAACTAACGAAGTGTTGTATTCGCCCGAGTGGAAGGCGCAGATCGGTTACGCTCCGGAGGAGCTGGACAGCAGTTTCGAACATTGGCGCGACCGGCTGCATCCCGAGGATCGCAGCCTATCCTCGCTAAGATTTCTGCATATCTCGACGGACGGGCACCTGAGTATGAGGTGGAATTCCGCTTGCGACACAAGGATGACTCCTACCGGTGGATATACACGCGCGGCAAATTGCTGCGCAATGAAGCGGGGCAGCCCTATCGGGTGTTGGGCGGGCATGTGGACATCACTGAACGCAAATACGCAGAGATGAACTTGCGCGAGAGCCGCGAGCAACTGCGCTTGTTGTTCGAGACCGCCAACGACGCGATTTTGCTCGCCACGCCTGGCGGCCACATCCTTTCCGCCAATCGCGCCGCCTGCGAGATGTTCGGTTGCACCGAACTGGAGTTGCGGCAGATCGGCCGGCAGGGCATCACCGATCCGACCGATCCGCGGGTGGCGCACGCGGTGCAGATGCGCAACGAAGGCGGCTCGTTCCGGGGCGAACTTACGTTTGTGCGCAAAGGGGGAATCAAGTTTCCCGGCGAAGTCTCCACTGCGTTGATGGGAGCAACGGGTGGTCAGCAGATCGCGACGGTCTTCGTGCGTGACATCACCAAACGCAAACGATTGGAAGCGGAGCAGGCCAACGCCTTGTCGTTGTTGCAAGCCGCCATCGAATCGAGTGGCGAAGGATTGTTGGTCGTGGACATGCGGGGGCGGGTGACGATCTACAACCGGCGTTTTGTCGAGTTGTGGCGGATTCCAGACGCTGTTCTCGCCAGGCGGGAAGACAATCAACTATTGCATCACGTGCTGGATCAGTTGTCCGAACCGGACGAATTCCATGCCACCGTAAAACATCTGTGACGCGCATCCAGCGCAGGAGTCGTTCGACACGTTGAAATTCAAGGACGGGCGGATCTTTGAACGCTTCTGCCGGCCGCAACGGCTGGGCGGACAGATTGTCGGGCGGGTCTGGAGTTTTCGCGATGTCACGGAGCGTTATCGTTCCGAGGCCGCCATTCGCAACAGCGAAGCGCGGTTGCATCTGGCGCTCGAAGTGAGCCGCATGGGTAGTTGGGATTGGGATTTACTGTCCGGCGGCGTGGTGGCAGACCCGCGGTTGATGCCGCTGTTTGCCGGACCGAGCGCGAGCGACATGGTGAAGGAAATTGATTTTCAAAAGTTCATCCATCCGGACGATCGGACAATCGTCATGGCTGCTATCCGCGAGGCGATTGAACACACGAATCATTATCTCGCCGTGTTCCGGGTGGTTTGGCCGGACCAGACCGTCCACTGGTTGGAAGGGTGTGGCATGGTGTTCCGCGATGAAAGCGGGCGCGCGGTGCGGATGGTTGGGGTCACGGTCGACATCACTGAGCGGCAGCAGGCCGAGGAATCGTTGCGGCGTTCCCGGCAGCAGTATGCCGAACTCGTCAACAACGTAGATGGCATCGTGTGGGAAGCTGACGCCCGGACCGCTGCGATGACGTTTGTCAGTTCGCAAGCTGAGCGCATTCTCGGCTATCCCGTCAGCGCGTGGACGGACAGCAATACGTTTTGGCAGGATCATTTGCACCCGGCGGATCGCGATGCCGCGATCAACTTCTGTGTTGAGCGCACGAAACTGGGCCTGCCGTATGAATTCGAGTATCGCATGATCGCGGCGGATGGGCGTAACGTCTGGATTCGTGACCTCGTAAAAGTGGCGATGGAAGATGGCGTGCCGACCAAGCTGCGTGGCATCTTGCTGGACATCACTGCGAGCAAACTGGCGGATGAACTCGCTGCCGGGCAAAGTCGGGCTTTGGAGTTGATCGCCCGCAACGCTCCGTTGAGCCGGACGCTTGCGGAACTTTGTTTGACGCTGGAGGCGCAGATGCCCGGCGTTCGTTGCTCGGTGCTGTTGGCTGATGAAAGTTGCAATCGCCTGGTCCTTGGCGCAGCGCCCAGTTTGCCGGACGCTTTCAATCGTGGCGCCGATGGGCTGGCTATTGGGCCATGTTCCGGCAGTTGCGGCACGGCAGCTTATCGGCGGGAACGTGTCATCACGGCGGACATCGCCACCGATCCGTTGTGGGTAGCAGGGCGTGAGGTGGCCTTGGCTCATGAGTTGCACGCCTGTTGGTCGCTGCCCATTTTTGACACGCATCGGCAAGTGATCGGCACATTTGCTGTTTATCGGGGTGTCCCTAGTGAGCCGACAGCGCATGACTTGGGGCTCATCGAGTCGGCAACGCACACGGCGGCGATTGCTGTCTTGAAACATCTCGCGGATCAGAAGCTCGAACGTTCCGCTGAAATCTTACGGCAGTTGTCCGCCAATCTGCTCGACACCCAGGAAGCGGAGCGCCGCCATCTCGCGCGGGAATTGCATGATGAAGTCGGCCAGACGCTCACGGCGACGAAGATCTTGCTCGAAGGTCTGCAGCAGCATGAGGATACCGCTCCCGACGAAGACCCTGCGGGAGACAATTCCAATAAACGCCTCGCCGACGCGATTCAATGCGTCAATCATCTGTTGACGGTGGTGCGTGATCTATCGCTCAGTTTGCGTCCGCCCATGCTGGACGACTTCGGGCTGCGTCCAGCCTTGCGCTGGTTGCTTGATCAACATACGCGGACGACCGGCCGACCAGTGACGTTCGACGCTGGCAATTTTTCCAGTAAACCGGACCCGGCGTTGGAAACCGCCTGCTTCCGGATCGCGCAGGAGGCGCTGACCAACATCACGCGCCATTCTCAAGCAAAACAGGTCAGCGTGGCATTGCACAGCGACGCCGACAGCTTCACACTGGTGGTCCGGGACGATGGCGTGGGTTTCGATGTCGCGGCGGCTCGGGCGCGCGCACTGGCGGGCGGCAGTCTCGGTTTGTTGGGGCAGCAAGAACGCGCCGCGTTAGTGGGCGGACGGGTGGAAATTCTTTCCACGCCAGGGGCCGGCACGGAAGTCCGCGCCTGGTTTCCCTTAAGCTTGGACGACAACAACTCGAACCTATGAAGACATTCCGAATTGTGTTGGCTGACGATCACGCCTTGGTTCGTGCCGGCATCCGGGAGCTGGTGCAGAAGCTTCCTGGCTTGGAAGTCATTGCGGAAGCCAGCAACGGTCGACAGGCGCTGGAAATCATACAAGCGCAGACGCCTGATCTTGTGTTGCTCGATATTGGGATGAAAGAGTTGAACGGGCTTGAGGTAGCCGAGCGCATCACGCGGGATCATCCCGGGGTCAAGGCGCTGATTCTTTCCATGCACGCGAACGAGGAATATGTGCTGCGGGCGTTGCGCGCGGGTGCGTGCGGTTACATGCTGAAGGATTCCGCCATCACCGAACTCAAACTTGCCATCGATACAGTGCTCGCAGGCAAAACGTACCTCAGTCCCTCCATTTCGCGGAGTGTCATTGACAGCTACCTCAATCGCACTGCCGCGCCGGCGCGGAAAAATTCTCTCGACCTGCTCACGCCGCGCCAGCGGGAGATCTTGCAACTGATCGCGGAAGGCAATTCCACGAAAGAGATCGCGGCCAATCTCAGCCTCAGCGCCAAAACGGTGGAGACGCATCGCGCGCAATTGATGGAGCGGCTCGACATTTACGATGTCGCGAGTTTGGTGCGCTTTGCGATTCGCGAAGGTTTGATTCAGCCAGAATGATCTGGCCATGGTTGGAGTTGCGACATGATCATGTTGGGTGCGGTGGTTCAGAATTTTCCGCAGGTTGAATCAGGTATTTCCTGATTCACTTTTGCTGGGTAATTGTCGCTACACTCTGGCAATGACCAACAAGGTGAGTGCAGCTCCGGTAGCCCAAGTGTCGCAAGTTGTTCCGTCCGGCGAGCAACCCATCCGCATCATCTTGGCTGACGCTGATTCCAATTTCATGAACAGCCTGAAGGATTTCCTGATGGCTCAACCCAATTATCAAGTCGTGGCCCGGGTGGAATCTTGCATGGATGCGTTGATCTGGTGTGAAGAGTTGTCCCCGCAGATTGTCGTGCTCGACTGGCACTTAATGTTCGAGGCCCTGTTGCCCGCTGAGATGAAGGGGACCACCTTTTTGCAAAAAGTGAAGGCGCTCAAAAGATCCCCAGCGGTAATTGTCGCTTCACGCTTTAGTCTGGATGATCATCGCGCCGCCGCCCTGACCGCAGGTGCAGACGAATTCATGCCCAAGGCCAAGTTTCCCCAACTCATCCGGCCATTGATCAAGCGGCTGACGCCGCAATTCTAAGTTGGTCTCGGCGGCTGCATACCTTTTTCCCGCCGCAACTTTTTTATTTTCCGCCTGGCCCCAAAAAAATCTTGTCCTGAACTTCAGTTGAGGGCATGTACTGGCACGGATGGTGCGAATGGAGTGATAACTAAGTCGCACCCGTTCTTTGAAGTCGTAACAAAAAGTTAACAGGACCAGATTTACCCTGCCCTGTGCGTGATTCGTAACTGAATCCTTGAACCGTAATTATACGAAATCCTGGTGTCTATTCGTGTGAGCCGCCGACAGGCCTTGATTGGAAGTCGAACGTTCGCCGGCGGGCACCGCAAGTTGTAACCAACTTGTTCAAAGGAGTAGTTACACACGGCAATGGTGGGGTCACTTTAACGGGCCGATGCGCGTGAAAACGTGTGTCGGCCCGTTTTGCTTAATCCTAATCCGTTGGCCCGGTCGGAGATTAAGCTTCAGAGTGTGGTTAAGATTATGATTTTGTCGCTTTGCTCCGGGCGAGATCTTCCGCTGGGGCTTTTTTCTTTTGGGCGACCGGTGCCCAACTGCTAGTCTTGAATTGTGGCGCACGACGACTTGTTTTCATCCACTCCCGCACCAGAGGTTATTCCACCCGGAGCGGTCGTCGAAAAATCTATCCGCCATCAACCCCTTGCCGCGCGGATGCGCCCTCGTGCGCTCGACGAATATGCCGGGCAGCAACACATCCTCGCTCCCGGCCAGTTGCTCCGCCGTGCCATTGAGGCTGACCGCATCCAATCACTGATCTTCTACGGTCCGCCTGGCACGGGCAAAACCTCTCTTGCCCAGATCATCGCGCAACGGACCAAGAGCAAGTTTGAACGGCTTAGCGGAGTGGAATCCAACGTCGCCGACATGCGCCGCGTGCTTGCCGCTGCCCAGAACCGCCTCGAAAATACGGGCCAGCCAACCATCCTGTTCATTGACGAGATCCATCGCTTCAGCAAATCACAGCAAGATGTGCTTTTGCCCGATGTCGAAAGCGGGGTAGTGCGATTGATCGGGGCGACCACGCACAATCCCTTTTTCTTCGTTAACTCACCGCTCGTTTCACGCTCACAAATCTTCGAGTTGCGTTCGCTGACGGAAACAGATTTGTTCCAATTGCTTCAACGCGCCTTGAGGGACGAGGAACGCGGTCTTGGCCATCTCAAAATCAACGCCGAGGAAAACGCCTTGCGCCATCTTGCCACTGTGGCGGATGGCGACGCGCGTAAATGTCTGAACGCGCTCGAAATTGCCGCGCTCACGACTAATCCCGGCGCGGACGGCGTCATCCACATTGATCTCGCCACCGCCGAGCAAAGCATCCAGAAGAAAGCTATCGTCTATGACGGCGATGGCGACGCGCATTACGACACCATTTCCGCTTTCATCAAATCCATGCGCGGCAGCGACCCTGACGCTGCGCTCTACTGGCTGGCCAAAATGATTCATGCTGGGGAAGACCCGCGCTTCATTACGCGTCGCATCGTCATCTGCGCGGCAGAGGATGTTGGGTTGGCTGATCCGATGGCGCTCGTGCTCGCCAATTCGGCGCACGTTGCGGCGGAATTTGTCGGCTGGCCAGAGGCGCGGATTCCCATCGCTGAAGCCGCGATTTACATCGCCACCGCCAACAAGAGTAACAGCGCTTACAAAGCCATTGATGCTGCGCTGGAAGATGTGAAGTCCGGTCGCACGCTGGCCGTGCCGGAACACTTGCGCGACGGCAGCTACGCGGGTGCGAAGCGTCTCGGTCACGGTGTCGGCTACCAATACGCTCACGAAGGCGAAGGCCATTTCGTGGCGCAGGATTATCTGGGGGCTGACAAACGTTACTACGAACCGACTGAGCAGGGCGTGGAAAAGAAGATCAAGGAACGCCTCGACTACTGGCGAAAGCAGAACCAGACCGCGCGGAAATAGCCCGGCTGAAGCAATGCTTTGCCGTGTGGCGCACCTGGCAAGGGCCGGTGACTTCCAGTTTGACTTTGCGGACTGAACTTCTAGCTTGCCCTAGTGTGGCGACGCTCGAGCTATACACGGTTCTGTCTCATCGCATTTACTGCAACAAAGTTCGCGTTTTTTGCTGCGCCCCTAAAGATTATTGCCAGCGAAGCGGTGTTCTATGGTCCCAGCCCTTACTTGAGCTTTAGTAACAGCCCATTCAAAGCGTTGGTCTTCGATTCTTTCTACTTGGAAACCTTTGAGGCTGGCCTCGGAAATCTACCTGGCGTGACTCTCAACGAAGGGTGGCGTATCAACAATCCTGCCAGTTGGGCAGATTCAGTTGACGCCGACGATGGCAATGTCGACGGAGTCGGAACGGCGGGACACGCTTTGTTTTCGGGTGGCGCACAGGCCAGTTTAATCGTCAGTTTCGATGCGGCAGCTTTGGGCGGACATCTGCCTACCCATGTTGGGATCGTTGCCACCGATGTTGGTTTTGTATTTTCCGGTTCTGTCGGGGTGGCGACCGTCGCTCTGACTGCCACCGATACCAACGGGATGCCCCTCGGGTTGTTGGTGGAAACAAATTTCGGCAATGGCTCGTTGTATGGAGACAGCCCGGGGGCGACCGCAGAAGACCGGTTTTTCGGCGTGAGTTGTCCGGCTGGCATCGCCAGTGTCCGGCTGTATCTAACCAACAGCGCCGATTGGGAGGTGGACCACCTGCAATTCGGTTACCTTTCCGAAGCTGTGCCGCGGCCTACCCTGCAGATTGAATTCGCTTCGCCCGAGACCATTATTCTGCGGTGGCCGACCAACGCGGTGGGGTTTCTGCCCCAACAGACTGAGGAGCAGTCGGCTTCCGGCTGGACATCCGTTTCGGAAACGCCGGAGTTGGCTGGCACCAACTATCAAATCACGCAGGCGCTAGTTTCCAGTAACCGTTTTTTTCGACTCCAACGACCGTAAAGCGCAAGCTTTTCACCGATCCTTGCTGTCGGCGCATATAGACTTTTCTGTCGTGGTCATAGGGCCATTTCGTAATTTGGCATTTCCTCCCGCCCGGTTTTCTCCCATCTTCTCCGCCACGAATTTTTATGGCTGAAAAACCAAAGGCAGCAGTTTACGACGAGAGCAAGATCAAGACGCTGAGTTCGCTGGAGCATATCCGGCTGCGCACCGGCATGTACATCGGGCGCATCGGCACAGGCGCGCATCCGGACGACGGCTGTTACGTGCTGCTCAAGGAGGTCGTGGACAATGCCATTGATGAATTCATCATGGGCAACGGTAAGGACGTGGAGATCACGCTCGATGGCAACAAGGTGTCCGTGCGTGATTACGGGCGTGGCATTCCGTTGGGCAAGGTTGTGGATTGCGTTTCCAAGATCAATACCGGCGCAAAATACAACGATGACGTGTTCCAGTTCAGCGTCGGCTTGAACGGCGTCGGCACGAAGGCGGTGAATGCGCTCTCCAAAAACTTTTTCGTTCGCAGTCATCGCGATGGTGAATTTGCCGAGGCCGCGTTCAAGATTGGCAAACTCAAGAAAGAAGACACGGGCAAGACCAAAGAGCCGAACGGTACGTTCATTGAATTCGAGCCGGATGAAACCATCTTCAAGAACAGTGAGTTCAAGTTAGAGTATGTGGAACGTCGGCTGCGGCATTACAGCTACCTGAACACGGGGCTGAAGCTCATCCTCAACACGCCGCAGTTCGCTGAGCCGAAGGTGTTTCAATCGCGCCATGGTTTGATGGATCTCGTGATGGAAGATTTGTCCAGCGACGGCAGCGAGCCGTTGTATGCGCCGCTGCATTACAGCGGCAAGACGCTGGAGTTCTGTTTCACGCATAGCAATTCGCGCTATGGCGAAACATTTTTCTCGTTCGTCAACGGCCAGTACACGAGCGACGGCGGCACGCACCTGAGCGCCTTCCGTGAAGGCTTGCTTAAGGCGGTGAACGAGTATTGCAATGGCAAGTTCGAAGGCGACGACGTGCGCGAAGCGATGGTCGGCGCGGTGGCGATCCGTCTGAAAGACCCGATGTTTGAGTCGCAGACGAAGAACAAGCTGGGCAATACGGAAATCCGCACCGAACTCGTGAACAGCGTGCGCGAGGAGTTGCTGCACTTTTTCCAGCGCAACAAACAGATCGCAGAAACGATCGTCGCGAAGGTGAAGGACACACAGGAGTTGCGGAAGGAATTGCAAAACGTGAAGAAGCTCGCGCGCGAACGCGCCAAGGCGATCACGTTACGCATCCCGCAGTTGAAGGATTGCAAGAATCATTTCGACAAGAAGAAGGAAAAGGGCAAGGGCACGATGGTCTTCATCTGCGAAGGTCAGTCCGCCGCCGGCTCGATCACGAGTTGTCGCGATGTGAACAATCAGGCCGTGTTCGTGCTCAAGGGCAAGCCGCTCAACGTCTGGGATCTCAAGCGCGACGTGATGTACAAGAACGACGAAATGTACAACCTCATGCAAGCGCTCAATGTCGAGGACAACACCGAGGGCCTGCGTTACGAGAAGGTCATTCTCGCCACCGACGCGGACGTGGACGGCATGCACATCCGCAACTTGATGATCACCTATTTCTTCAAGTTCTTTGAGCAACTCGTGCAGGCCGGCCATGTTTATGTGCTGGAGACGCCGTTGTTCCGCGTGCGCAACAAGGAGAAAACGATCTATTGTTACAGCGAAGCCGAACGCGACAAAGCTGTGACTGAACTTGGTGGCAAACCAGAGATCACGCGTTTCAAAGGCTTGGGTGAAATCAGCCCGAAGGAATTCGCGCAATTCATCGGCAAAGAAATGCGCCTGAGCAAGGTGGAATACGCGCCACGGGCTGAATTCACACCGATCCTGAACTTCTACATGGGCAAGAATACACCCGAGCGCAAAGACTACATCATGGACAAGCTTGTCGTGCCGGTGGAGGAGTAGCGCTCAGCCGCTCATTTCGTGAGCGGCTTGATCGAATTTGTCTGTGCCCGAGCCAACTCTGTTTACCATTTGAGCGGCAACAGGGCGGTAGCGACTGCTTCCGGGTCGTAACGCTCGCGAAGTGAGAGTTCAATGGCGGCAAGCGAGCGATTCACTTTACCTTGAAAGAGGCTCTTTCCTCCGGCAACGACATTAATGGGCTGGTCTAGATCAATCAATTTATCAGAGAGACGCAATGTGACTTCGCCGCTGGCTGGAGTTTCAATGGTGATGGTCTGCCCCTCGACGCGTGCACTGATGATCACCTTTGTGTCGATTGGTGGATTGGTCGCTGCTAGCCAATAGAGCCGGTGGTGTGGTGCGTCATTGTCTTGCTTCCATACCACGCGTTTGGGCCAGGCTTGGCGCTTGAAGGCGGCCATGCGGGGGATGGCTTCAGCCTCGCGGCCTTGCATGTTGTGTGGCAGGCCGGGATAAACCGTGAGGCGATGAAAATATCCAGCAGGGTCACTCGCTTGGAGTGCATCCATTCTGGCGCTGAATTCCTGCACAACGGTATTTCGCTTGTATGCGGCATCCGCTCCTCCCATGTAGAGGAAAAAGGGCAGGTTGCGTAATCCTTCGGGCGTGACTTCGTTGGGGTGGCCGGCGCACATGGTGGCGGCCGCAAAACGATCCGCCAACCGCGGGGCTAATTGGTAAACCCCATCGCCTCCCGCGGAGTAGCCCATCAGATAAATGCGGTTTGGATCAACGCCGCGGTTCAACACATAATCGGCAATCAAACGATCGAACAAATCATCCACCCAGGGTACGTGCCACATATCCCATGTGTTCGCCGGTGCCCGCGGTGCAACATTGATGCTTCCCGGTGGAAATTCATAACGGCCGTAATAACCATTCCAATTCAAATCATTGTCGGCCTCGGTGCCTTGGCCGCCCCCATGCATCGTAATCCACAAACTGTGCCCGCCGTCGGGGGCTTCACCGAAAGTTCGTTCCCGCCATTTCAAAGATTTTTCGCCGATCACAATTTTCTTGGCTTCCAACTCAGCTTCGGCGGTTTGGGAGTGGAGCAGTCGTTCTTCTGTCCGCGCCATCGCTATGGCTCTGGCTGCCGTTGGGCGGCTCAGTGCCAATCTGGGCGCGTTGCTACGGGCGGACTGCGGCTGGGCAAACCATTGTTCAACGCCAATTAAATCCGCTGCCACTGGAGTCAATTCATCCCAGTTGAGGTCGAGCGTTTGAGCGTTTGGTCCGCAAGCG
The DNA here is from genome assembly GCA_049840435.1 of Verrucomicrobiota bacterium. Taxonomy (GTDB): domain Bacteria; phylum Verrucomicrobiota; class Verrucomicrobiia; order Limisphaerales; family JADLHS01; genus JADLHS01. The sequence goes on from JASGKY010000043.1 coordinate 265,259, forward strand.
CAGTCGACGGTTGCTTCGCGCGATTCTGCGCCGCGGCTAAATCGCAGTGCCAAATTTGACGCCGACTTCGGCAGCTTAAACGCGGGCATATCATTTAAGTCCGCCGTGCCGGCCCGTGTGTGATCTTTAGAAAACACCCGGCCGTCATAACTACGCAGTTCAACGCTCGCCTCCAAACGCTCGCCCTCCGGGGCATTACGCAGCCGGACATGGATGGTTGGTTCTGGATTGGTTGATTTTTCGCCCAAAGCAACATAGCGAGCGGAGACGTTCACCGCCGGAATCTCACGATTGGTTGAATCCCATGCCAATGGAAAGTAATCGCCCGTGCGCCGCCAACTAGATGCATAGATTTGATTCAATAGATTCGTACTTCGAGCAGTGATAGCCGCATCATCATTAAACCAGCCACGATTTAGGCCTGCGCATCGTATTCATCTGCGCCAGTAAAGAACCAGTCGCCATCCCAGATCTCCACCCAAGTATGGTTGCCGTTTTTTTGCGCCCACTCCGGGACGCCGACCACGCGCGCGGGAATGCCCACTGCACGGCAGGCATCAACGAGAATAATGGATAAACCGGTACAGGTGGCTTTGCCTTGCTCAATAGATTCTCTGGGGCTCTGATTATTTCGTTTCCGTCCCAAATGATAATGGACATTGAGGCGTTTGAATAACTCACGATTCAATGCTTGGGCCGCTTCGGTGGCGGTTGTGCAGTCTCGCACCAGTTCGCCAGCGAGTTTGATAAAATCTGCCCGCCACGGGTCGCGTGGTTCATCCAGGGAAACATAAGGCAGCACATCGTTGAAAAACATCGGTTCTGCCAGGCGCTGCGCCCACGGAAAATCGCGGCGGGCTTGGAAGGCGAGTTGTAGATTTTCCAGCAAGAACTCTCGGGTTAAACCGGCCCGATCTTGGGCGGGCATGTTGTCCACGAGAAAATAGGCGGCTCGGCGTCCGGCATCGCCAAATTGCCTGGCAGCTTCCGCGACAAATAATTCCGTCTCCACGGGAATCGGTTCGTCAAGTTTCAGTAAACGGTCCTGGCGAATCCGCCAAGTATGTGGGCTTCCGTCCGGAGCATGAAATTGAGCGCTGGCGATGAACCCATCGCTGGTTTGTTCCAAAGTCACCGCTGTGTTGGTGACAGAATTTTCCAGTGCGGCCAGCTCCTGCAAGTTGGTGGCATAACGCTGGTGGGCCGCCCAAAAATCCCGCTGGGCGTAGTAAATGGCGAGCACTGACTTCCGGGCTTCGCGCCCCGGCCACTCAGGTAATCCCTGTGTTTGGTTGGTGCGAGTAAAAACCAGACGCCCCCACATTTCCGGGCGATGCATGTCCACCACTCCTTGGGGCGACCAAACCCAGTTGTTTTCTGGTTGTCCCGGGATTTTGGAATACTGGCCATTCGTGATTCCGATTTGCCATTCCACCCGGGAAAAATTTAATCGCCAAATTTCACCCTCTCGCGGCGGCAGTTGTGGGCGATTGGTTGAGGTGAAGGCCGCCCAAGGAAAAGCAAGTTCTACCGTCCAGCCTTTATCCTCGTCCCGCGGATCATTGATGGTTCCGGTAACCCGCACTGCAGATTTAAATCCCGCAATTTCCCAATGATTTTCCGGTTGCCCTTGGTCTTGGTAGGGTTTGGGCAAACGTAAATCCCAGCCGGTATTCTTGGCGTTGATTTCAAATTCGAAGTAGCCGTGTGTGTCGCCATCCGGATCGAGGAACACTTCGAAATCCGGATCGTAAAATATTACCGCATCGTGATTGGTAAGTGTGGCCCAGACGTGGGGCTCTTCGAGTTCAGCGGCGACGTACAAGTATTGAGCATCCCAGAGCAATTTGGCCCGTGTCCGCCAGCGTGGCGTCGGGCGGCGTGCACCTTCAATGTCCACGAAGTCTTCTGTCCAAGGCGTGGTTGCCCATGCGGAGTCACTAAGATCTCCGTCTATTTGAATTGGTTTGGGCGCGAGCGGGCAGGCATACGTCTTTGGCGTCAGGGACTGCAGGTGTAGTTGCCAATCAGTTGCCGCTCCCGCCGGGGCTGTCCAGAACAGTAGCGACCAGACCGCGAAGGAAAAATGCTTACGCCAGCTCATAAATGACTACATGTTTCAAATCAGGTTAGTTCGGGATTTGCGACACTTGTGGAGACAATGGCGGTGAATCGAAAAGTTGTTGTCTCATCGCTTTGGTTTTTTAGCCAAAAGAAAACGGCGGCTTTCGTCGGGAGAAAGCGATCGCAGTCTATTGGATTGACGGCTGGATGACTACCGAATACGTCAGGTAGTTCAGGCCGTGGGCGTAGGCGTTGGATCAGATTGCGAAAGTCGTTTGCGTGCAAGGCGAAAGCAGATGGGCGGGGCGAACATTATTAGCAGCGCGATGCAGAGCAGGGGGAGTTGCTGCGCGCGGGCAGTGAAGCGGATTGGTTGTAGAATGCCGGGGATGATTCCGTCGCGGACGAGAAAAGTGGAAATCTCCGCTCGGGAAATGGTTTCTGGGGCGCCGGCTTTGGCTGCTTCAGTGGGCAGTTGGGTGCGGATAGTTTTGTAAACACGATCCGCGCCGTAGTCTTCAGTTCTGCGATAACTTTCTGTTCCACCAAGCGCCGAGCCAGGCCGTTTAGCAGTTCATGCAGAAGCTGCTCGCCAATTCCGCCTTTGAGTTGGGGTGCTCGTTCCAGCGCGGTTTGCTCGAGTTGAACCACCAGGTTGGTGATGGTTGTTGCCTGAAAGTCATCCAACTCTTGCAGGAAGCGGGTAGCGTGCAGCTCCCATTTCCCAGTGCGGAATGCTTCGAGTCCGACGGTCAACGTAGCGTCGGTATTACTGCCGGAATGAGCGCGCAGTTGAATCCATGCCATGCCGTCAGCGAGGGTATTGCCGATTTCTGGAAAGGCCGAGGTTGCCAATTGACTCTGCGTCAATACCCGCTCGCTGCCGCGCATGGCGCCTTGCCACAAACCAGCTATGCCAAAGAAAAATCCTGCGAGTAGGATGGTCAGGGTGAAGGTGGTCCAACGCAACCCGCGAGCAAATCGGCCGCGTAGGTCATACCAGCCCGTCTTAGAGAAGACGACGCAAGCCACGAGCGCGAGAACAATGCCCAAGACGCCTCCGAGCAAAGCTCCTTTGAGGAGGTCCATGATGAACCCGCTGGCTTGCGTGCGTGCTAATTCGCGTAGGATCAGGGTGACCCAAGTGGAAACGGAGTCATCGGGGCGGGGGAATTGGCCGCGGCAAACAGTGGTAGCAGAGGGCTGGCAGACATGGCGACTTCAGTGGATGAAGGTCGCTCTGACGCGGCGGGATTTGAGGGTATAAGCAGTCCACAGGACGGCGTAAAAGACGGCGCGGATCGCGAGCCGCGTCGAGGCGGCGCTGGATTCTTTCGCGAGAAAAGGAATCTGCCGACAGATGAGTTCATCACTCACGATCAAGAAGGCGTTGGTCCATAGGAAGAGGAGGAATACCCGGGGAAACGCCTTTCGTTTCATGAAGAACAGGCCGATGGTGAGCACGTTCAGGCCGATGATGGCGATGTTACCCAGCAATTCGTAGATCAGCAGCGGCGCATAACCTGGGTGGTATCGGTCGCTTTGCGGCATGGCAAAGTTCTGCCAAACTTGGATGGAAAAATATCCATCCCAATTCGACAGCAGGAAGTAACCGCGCATAGGTAAACTAAGGCATAGGCCGAAGCCCACAAGGATGAGCCAGCCGCTTAGCCCCCGCAGTTGCGGTGCGGTGTCCAACAAGGGGGGGATTTCGCCCGGGGAAGCCACATTGCGGGACCGGGTCAAGAACCATCCCAGACAGACGCCCGCCAAGGTGAAGATTCCCCCAAAAACTGCGATGACGATCATCAGCCAGTTCAGGTTCGCAGTGAAGTGATGGGGTGTATTGTCGGGGCGTTCCAGGCTTTCACCGAGCGCTGTTTCCATCTCGTCGAGTTTGATCAAGTAGTCGGCAACCTTTTGGGGCGGCAATTCAGAGACTTTGGTTTCGCATTCGAACTGGTAGCGCAACACTTTGCCGGTAAAGTTGCGGCGGGCGCGGAACGAAAAAGCCTCGTGCTCGATGGTCTTGTCGGCACTGGGAATTTCCCAGTCGCGATCGGGCAAATGAACAGTGATTTCATGTTCCTGTCGCAAGGGAAAGGGAATGCGCAGCGGCATCTTGCGCAGCCGGGTAGTCGGGTCGGTGAGCAGGTTGACCAAGCTTTCGCCGTAGAATTCCGCCTGCCATTTTTTGCTAGGGGTGTCGAGTTTCCAGAGATCTTTGATGCTGTAGGTTTCGTTGATGGTCAGCACATTGGCTTTGCGATCGTCAGAAACGGAAAGCGGCTGTGCGGAGGCGATGCTGGGGTAAAGTCGTGCGTAGTAATTCAGGTAATCTTTCCCCAACTCTTTGAGATCGGAGCGGGCGATGTCCTCGCGCATGTCGTCCGCTCCGTAACCACGGTAAGTGGTCTGTACGGTGAGCGTGGTGGGCGACTGGTAGTCGGTTATGCGGAACGTCGCCTGCACCCGTTGCCGTGTGCTGTCGGCGGCGGCCAGCGGCACATCTTCCAGCGCGGTGCCGCCGGGTTGAATGACGAGCGCTTTGCCGAGGCGCGGTAAAAACCGTTTCGCCAACGCCCCGCCCTGATGACTGTAGGTCGGGTCCAGCCAGAACGTTTTCCCCCCAAGCCGAAGTTTTACAATGACGTGATTGAAGGCGAACGGCGACGGCAGTCGGGGCGCGATGGCTTCGCGATCAGCAGTGTTTACGAGCGCGGGCCAGGCCTCGAAATTCATCGCGTGCAAAATCGTGCAGAGCAGCAGTGTCTTGCCTTTGCAATCCCCGAAGCGTTTCTGGAAGGTTTCCGCCGCCGGTGTGGGGCGATACGAATCGGGCCCGAGTTCCAGTCCCGTATAACGCAACTCGTCTTGCACGAACTCCAATGCCAGCCGCGCGCGTTCTTCGTCCGTCGGGCCGGTGCGCTGCCATTCCTCAATCAATTGCTGGAGTTCCGCTGGCAAGTTGGTGGGCGTGGTGGGGTAGAGCGGCAGTGCCCAGTCCACCACTCGCGCCCAGTCCTTGAAATCGCTGAGCTCCACGTACGGATACGGCTCATAACTCGCCGGCAGATAATCCTCGAATTCGATGGCCGTCAAATTTGTGAAATCCCAGAGGTATTCGGTGATGCCGTTGCTGAGCTTCCGGGCTGGTGTTGAGGCAGCCAGATGCGTGCGCACGTGCAATGGTTTGGCGGCGGTCCAGAGCACCCGAATTCGCTGCCGGTCGACGGGTGAGCCGAATTGCACTCCGAACCGGGTGGAATAGTGCCCGCCGAGAATCGGGTTGTAGCCGCGCCGCGTGTAGGAGTATTCCAACACATCGCCCACGCGCAGATCTTCGACGAACAATACCGCGCTTTGTTCGCCGGTGAGCATGTGTCCGTTCAGGTCTGGCTCCGATTGGATGGTCTTAAGTTTGGCGGAGTCGAGCCGGTTCAACACCTGGCCGCCGCGATGAATTTGAACCTGATGGATGATGAGCTGTTGGTAACTTGGGTCGAAATAGAACGCCAGACTGCCTGAGTCCTGCACGCCCGCTTCGTTTTCCATCAGCTCAATCGTCCGCACGAACTCTTCTTCGCGTTGTGGATGCTCCTGTCTTTCGTCCAAGAGATAGCGGACGCCTTCGGATTTTTCCTGTGGCGGACGTTGGGCGGTGGCGTCCCACCGGACGGGTTGGACCCAATCGGGTGGTGGACCGATGGAAATGTTGGTTTGGGCGAAGAGTGGACAAAGCGAAAGGAGTAGCCCCAGAACGATCCACGTTCTGCTTGAGCCAAACCGTTGAAGGAAACGCTTCATGCGTTGCTCACCATTTCTTCAGCTTGGCAAATGGCCACTCGCGCCGCAATCAAGTTGCGAGGGATAGAACCATGAAATCAGCCGCCACGCTTGAGCCTTTAACCAGTGGGGGCAAGGGGCAACTGGCTGGGGCGCGAGCAATCTCAAGCTCTTAGTCCGCCCGCGCGTTGGTGGAGAAGCAAAAGCTCCCAGGCCTTAATTCTTTTCCGACCACGCCTTCGCTTCGGCATCCAGCGCCTTCAAGTCGGGCCGCTTTTGTGCGACGGCTTGGGATTCCTCCCATTCCTTGTTCAAGTCGCCCAGTTCCACATTTGAACCGACACGCACAAAGATCGGAATCTGGTGCAGTTCAGCTTTCACCGTGATGCTCTGGCCGCCGGGGTAAACTTTTTCCGGATGCCACGCGTCGCGCCATTGCTCGCTGGCGGGCAGATAAACTTCCTGCTCACGCTTGTTTTTCTCCCAGATCGGCGACACGAGAAGATCGCGACCGTATAGGAATGTCCACCAGTTGGCCCACGCTGCCAGGGCTTTCGGATCAACGAGGAACAGCGGTCGCGCAATCGGCAAACCGGTCTCGCTGGCTTCCTTGCCGTGCGCGTAGCTGTAATCCACGAGCCGCTGATGGAGGCGTGCGTAGAGCCGCCATGTTGCGATGAGTGTCGTGTCGTATTTGGGTTCGCGCAGCAAGTTCCAGAATGCCACATTGCGTGTCGGACCGATTTCCATGATCGGATTGAAGCAGCTGAACGCCAGCCAGCGGGCGCAGACTTCCTGCTCCATCGGCGCTTTGCCATAACCGCACGTGTCCGCGCCCCAGTTCGGATAACCCATCACCGCTGAACGTTGCAACGCGATGATCGAAGCGCGCAAACCTTCCTGCGGCCCGCCGACATCGCCGCCCCAGAACACCGCATACTTCGACGTGCCGGTGTAAGCCGCGCGCGGCATCAGCGCAAAATCCTGGTCGCGATATTTCGTCGCGATGTCATACGTCGCCTTCACATACATGGAAGGATAAGCATTGCGATTCTCGCGGATGGAGCGGCCATCATGAATCTTGAACGGCCCACTCTCGGGAATGTCCTCTTCGGCGCGATCCAGTTTGAAACCAGCCACGCCGAGCTTGAGCAGTTTCTCCACGCCGCTTTGCCAATACGCCTTCGCGTCGGGATTCGAGAAGTCCACCATCGGATAATTGTTTCCATTCCGCGGGCGCACCTGTCCGGCGAGATTCCAGCCGCGTTCGATCGCGTTCGTCGCCATCTGCCCCTGGAAGAACGGCCCGATCCACAACACCATCTTGGTGTTCATGGATTCCAACCACTCGATATTTTTGCGGAAATTAGGCAGGCGCTTCTCATCAATGTCGAAATCGTCGTAACCCCATGGTTTGCCCGGCCCCCAAGGGCGATCAATCCAGTAAACCCCGCACGGAATGCCAAACGCCTGCATCATCAATACGTCTTCCATCACTTCGGAGTTGAACGGTCCGGTCACGGGCGTGCCGTCGTAGTACGTCGTGCGTTGCGTGTGCTCATCGCGCCAGCGCCACGGCGTGTAAAGCCACTTCGGGGGCAGAAACGGTGGCCCGGCATCCAACGCGTGCGTTTTTACGAGCGTCGCCGGGTCTTGGGAGGTGTAGAACTTTACTTCGAGAGATGGACCTTCGAACTCGATCTTCACCCGGTTCGGATCACTGACGCAGAAATCGTATTTGCCCGGCCAGTCGGTCTTCGCGAATGTCGCATAACCTCGCGATGAAATATAAAACGGCGCGTAAACCGACGTCGTTGGTTTAAGGATCATGTCCACCTTCTGTCCGCGCAAATTCATGGCGGGCTTGATGCCGCTGGCCCACGATGCCTGCTGCGGGCCATCCACCGTGCGCTCCATCAAGCCGGTGAAATACTCGTCCGCCCGCGCGTCGATCGCGAATCCCCACTTGATGATGGGGGCACGGGGCCAGCGCTGAGTTTGAGGATGAAGTTGTTGCCCTCCGGCGTGATCGAAATCTTGACCGTGCCAACCTCAGGCATCGTGGTCTGAGCCAGATATCCCTTGTCGGCCGTCGCCTCGCCTGAAAGGGCGGTGAGCATGGGCGGCAGATAAACGCGCCCGCGCTCGGTCTCGTAGTAGATGCCGTCGAGCTTGAGCGCGCCGTGGCCATTGGCTTTGGCGGAAAGCTCGCGTGACTTAATCTGCACGGTTGCGGTCTTGATGCCATTAACCTTGGCGGTGGTGCAACCCGCGATTGCCAGAGCCGTCACGGCGGCGAGCCAGAAAAATTTCCCTTTCATGTTTGATAAACAGGCTGCCAGTTGCAGCTTGGAGTGACGAGCGCGCACCGCGTCCCCAATTCGGGCGATTCATCAGTCTGACAGCTAAACTAGTCCGAAATTTAGAAACAAAAGATCGTCAGCTTCTTCGGCCCATGCGCGCCGAGAACAAGAATGCGTTCGATGTCGCCCGTGCGGCTCGGGCCGGTGATGAACGAGATCATGCTCGGATAATTACCGCCGTATCTCTGCTTCACCAACGCCATCGCCGCCGGCAAATCTGCCACCATCTGTTCCCGCCGTGCGATCACCACATGATGCGGCGGCAAACAAGACAACGCCCGCCCGCCCGCACTGCGACTCGTCACCAGCACCGTGCCGGTCTGGGCAATGAGCGCGTCGCACTCGGAAATGCCCACGTCGCACTGCTCCAGTTCGTGCTTGTCGTAGCCGTCGTTGGTGACAATCGTTGGCAGGCCCAAAGCTTTTGTCTGTGCTTGAGCGAGCGAGCCGTTGTGCGTTGCGGTCTGCCGCCATCCCTCCGTGGCGCTTAACACCTTGAGTTCTGTCGCGAGTTCCGCTTCATCTTTGACCAGCTTGAAGGTCGCTTTCAGATCCACCGCATTTTTGGCGAATAACGCAAATTGCTCCTCTGCCGCCGTGCCGACCGGAGGCATTACGCCGCGTTGTTCAGCCGCGGTGGGCAAGCCGTGACCGTGATGCGCGTGGGCTTTAAGCGTCAACGCTTCCTTAATCCGGGCAAAAATGTTTTCGCGTTCGCTCATTGGTCGCGCTCCTTCAGCCATTCGCGGAAACTTTGCTTCGCAATCGGCGGTAAATCGCGGGTCTTTGTCCATGCCTGGGCGGGGTCAACCACGCTGCCATTTACCAGGCCGCGCAGCTTCATTCCGATCCGACTCAGCTTCGTTGTCAGCGACCAGAGCGTCGGACTGTTCGCCACCGGCGCAAAGAGTTTGAACGCCAGTTTCTGAAAGAAACTTGGCTTGCCCGTCTTCGGCGCGGAAGCATTGCGCCGGTTCTGCAAGAGGTGATGATGCAGATCAATCTTCACCGGACACGTCTCGGTGCAGGCGCCACACAGCGACGACGCGTAGCTGAGATGTTTCCAATCCTGCAAACCGCGCAGGTGCGGCGTGATGACCGAACCGATCGGCCCGCCATACACCGTGCCGTAAGTATGGCCGCCGACGTTGCGGAAGATGGGGCATACGTTCAGGCACGCACCACAACGGATGCAGCCCAGCGCGTCGCGTTGCTCGGCATCCGCGAGCAGTAGCGTGCGTTGGTTGTCGAGCAGCACGACGTGATATTCCTCCGGGCCGTCCGCTTCGCCGGGCTGCCGCGGCCCGCCATACATCGTGTTATAGCAGGTCAACGCCTGGCCCGTGCCCATCACCGCCAGCATCGGCAGGAACAACGCGAGGTCCTCGTAGCGCGGCAACACCTTTTCGATGCCGACGAGCGTGATCATCGTCTTGGGCAACGCCGCAGTGAGCCGCGCGTTGCCTTCGTTCTCTGTGATGGAAATCATCCCTGTCTCGGCGATGGCGAAGTTCGCACCGGTGATGCCGACGTCGGCTTGGAGATATTTCTTCCGCAATGCCCGGCGCGCGACCATCGTTAACGCCTCAGGATCATCGGAGGGCGCGTCGTTGAGTTTTTTCTGGAACAGATCCTTGATCTCGCCGCGCGTCAGATGCATCGCGGGAAACACGAGGTGATAAGGAGCTTCCTCGCGAAGCTGGACGATGTATTCGCCGAGGTCGGACTCGACGACTTCGTAGCCAGATTTTTCCATCGCATCGTTGAGATGGATTTCCTCAGAGGTCATCGCCTTGGACTTCACGATGACCTTGGCGTTCTTCTCCTTCAGGATGCCGAGGATGATGTTCCGCGCCTGTTCGGCATTGCTGGCCCAATGCACTTTCGTGCTGCGGGCTTCGAGGTTCTTGGCGAACTGCGCCAGATGCGTATCAAGATGATTAACTGCCTCAAACTTCGTGCGCGCGGCGAGATTCCGCGCGCCCTGCCAGTCATGAAACCACAGCTTGCGCTGATCGCGTACAACCTCGTATTTGCCCATCGCCGTCAGGATGATGCTGCGATGGCGCAGGTCCGCAGCGACGCGCTTGGCGTCCTCTTTGAAATGGGCGAGAGGTGCGCTCATGCAGGGGAAGCCACGAATGAACACGAATGGACACGAATTCCCGAACGGAGCGCGGCTGTGTCTGAAAGACCAGCCGCAGCACGTCGAATGAAATAGAACCACCGGATTAAACCGGCGGCCATGAGGAATTCACACTGCTGCGACTGGTGCTTCGCACACAGTCGCGCTCCGGCGAACTCCCATTCATGTGAATTCGTGTTCATTCGTGGTTAGCTAAAACCTCAGCCAGATGGATGGTCTTGAGCGGCTTCTGCTGCTTGTCGGCGAGGCCTTGAATCTGCATCAGGCAACTGGAGTCGCACGAGACGATGTATTCCGCCTTGGTCTCCAGCGCGCTGGTGCACTTCACTTCACCCATCGCAGTCGAGATGGCGGGAAACTTCGCCGAGAACGTGCCGCCAAAACCGCAGCAGGTTTCTGCCGCACCCATCTCGACCAGTTCCAAGCCCTGCACCTTCGCGAGCAGTTCGCGCGGTGGACGCTTGTTGTTCAACTCTCGCAACCCGTGGCAACCATCGTGAAACGTGACCTTGTGCGGAAACTTTGCGCCGACATCGGTCACGCCGAGTTTATTGACGAGGAAGCTGGAGAACTCCCAGATTTTGGGCGCGAGTTCGCGGGCGAGCGCTTCATATTTCGTTCCCGCGAAGAGCTCGGGATAAAATACCTTCATCATCGCACCGCACGAACCGCTGGCGATGACGATGACTTCTGAATCCTTGAGCGCTTCCATCACCTTGATGGCGATTTCGCGGCTCTCGTCCCAGTAACCGGTGTTGAAAGCCGGTTGACCGCAGCAGGCCGGCGCTTTTGGCACGACGACCTTGTGGCCGAGTCGCTCAAACAAACGCACCGAGCTGATGCCCACTTGGGGAAACATCAGGTCCACAAAGCACGGGATGAACAGCGAAATAGTCATGCGCCGGAAGAGTTATGCGGCAACGCGGACGTTCAGTCGAGATGGAACACCTCTCGCAAATTGCCACATTGGGGTGAATTATCGGCATTCACTTCCATCAACGGCGCCATGTAGGCCCACCATTTCTTTACGATGGGATGATTGGGCAGGTCGGTGGCAGTGCTGTTGTCCGCCTGCTTTTGCACGGCGAACAGTGTGAGCGTGGCCTCGTCGAGAAAGATGGAATAATCCGAGATGCCCGCCGCGCGGAGGGCGGCAGAAAGCTCGGGCCAGATTTCGTCGTGGCGCTTCTTGTATTCAGCCACGACGCCGGGCTTGAGCTTCATCGTGAAGGCGTGACGTTTCATTTGCGCAGTTCCGCAAAGCGATCGGCTGCTTCATTCCACGCGGCGGGCTCGTAGCGTTGGACCTGACTGGAGGCGCGCACCACATCACGCATCTCGGCCAGCGAGCTAAGTTCACCGTCGGCTTTGACCTGCGTGAGCAGGTTGCCCATGGCTGTGGCTTCCACCGGGCCGGTGACGACCGGGCGCTGGCAAGCATCCGCCGTGAACTGGTTCAGCAACTGGCTCTGCGAACCGCCGCCTACGATGTGGATGATTTGAATCTGTTCGCCGGTGAGTTCTTCGAGTGAACCGATCACTTCGCGATACTTGAGCGCGAGGCTTTCGTAGCAGCAGCGCACCAGTTCGCCTTCATTGCGTGGCACAGGTTGCTTCGTCTCGCGGCAGAACTCTTGGATTGCCTTGGGCATGTCCGGCGGATTGAGGAAGCGCGGATCGTTCAAGTTCACGATGGAGCGGAGCGGCTTGGCTTTGGCGGCCATCGCGGCGAGTTGCGCGTAGTCGTATTTCTTGCCCGCGGCATCAAACGACCGCTTGCACTGCTGCACGAGCCAGAGGCCCATGATGTTCTTGAGCAGGCGATATGTGCCATCAATGCCGCCTTCGTTGGTCATGTTCAATTCCAACGCGCGCTTCGACAGGATTGGGTCTTTGACTTCCACGCCCATGAGCGACCACGTGCCGGAACTCAGATAGGCCCAATTCGCTTTGCCTGTGTTCGCCGTCGGCACACCTGCGACAGCGGAAGCTGTGTCGTGCGATGGTGGCGCGACGACTTTTACACCGGCTAGTCCGGTGCGGTCAGCGAGTGACTTGCGGAACTTGCCGAGCGTTGTGCCGGGCGAAACGATCTTCGGGAGGAAATGCGTCGGCAGGCCAAGCTTCTTGAGCAAAGGCAGTGACCAATCGCGTTTCACCGGGTGCACGAACTGCGAGGTCGAGGCGATGGTGAACTCCGCCTTTTTCGCACCGCACATCGCCCAATGCAGGAAGTCCGGCATGAACAATAGCGTGTCCGCCGCATCGAGGATGGTGGGCGAATGTTCTTTCCACGCGAGCAGCTGATAGAGCGAGTTTAGCTCCATGAACTGCAGTCCAGACTGCGCGAAGATCTCCGCGCGCGGGACGCGTTTGAACGTGCGTTCCAACGCGCCGCGCGTTCGGACATCACGATAGTGATACGGCTGGCCGAGGATTTCGTCCTGCTTGTTGAGCAACACGAAGTCCACGCCCCATGTGTCCGCGCCGACAGAGACGATCTGTTTGCCGTATTTCTTGCCGGCGAGCGCGAGGCCGTTCTGGATTTCCGCCCAGAGCCGCATCACGTCCCAGCGGATGGTTTCGCCGAGCGCGACCGCGCCGTTGGGGAAGCGGTTGATCTCTTCAAGCTGAAGCTTCTTACCGTTCCAAATGCCCGCCATGACGCGCCCGCTCTCCGCGCCGAGGTCCACTGCGAGATAAACTTTCTTGGCCATGATGATCTAAGAATAATATTCTGAGGTGCTTTGGGTGTCGCTCTTTTGTTCAGTTCTTCGCTCGGGTCTGGTCAGGGGAAAGTCTTTTCTCACGGCGTGGTTATTGCGAGGTTGAGAGCCGGTAATATCGACTCGCAAAGTTGGTGGACGAAGCGTCCACGAACGCAATACTTGGCTCTGTGAAATCAAAACTTGCCAGCGTTTCCCACACCATCAAATTGGTCGAGGCTTCAACCTTATAGGCTCGACCGGTTTCGCCCTTTAGTTGCAATTCGACGTTCCCATCCGGTAGCGGCTTAATCGTTTGAATTGAGCGTTGCAAAGAACGTGCGCTGTTATGGGCGTCTCTTCGAAACATGGGCCAAGAGCTGTTCAGAGGCGGTGCTGAGCCCGCAATGGCGTAGAGTTTTATGCCTCCCACTACGTAAATCGTCCCGTTCGAGCCAATCACGGGCGAAGAAAACGACTCACCTGATAAGTTAAAGGACCACAGGTTGGTTCCAGCAGAGCTATAAGCGTAAAGTTTTTGATAGCTGTAATTGGCAATGTAAACAGTGCCATCCGCCGCAATTGCAGCGGATCCAGAGACAAGGCCGTTGCGAAACCACATTTGAACACCATCTGAATTGAAACAATGGAAGCCGGATAGTGAGCCAATGAAGATGTTCCCTGCTTGATCAAGCACTGGTGTGCTCTCCACTAGACCCACCGGATAGGTCCTTCGTAGCGAGCCATTCGCGTGAATAGCGTGGAGTGGCCCTTCATCCAAGCCGATATAAATTGTGCCATCGCGACCGATCGATGGTGACGAGTAGGTAACTGAACCGAGCCGAAACGTCCAATTAGTTGAGCCTGAATGGCTGATGGAATATAAGTAACCGCTTAGCGAACTTACATAAATCGACCCATCTGGACCGATGGACGGCGACGAGAACTGCGCTGAAGCTCCCACCCAGACCCCACCTCCGGCTATGCAGCTCCAGTTCACTGTGCCCGCGGGAGATATCGCGCGAAGTGTGGATGGATATGAGGTAAACGAAGCGTTTGTGCGGGTAACAAGATAAATCGTCCCATCACCCCCAACAGCTGGGGATGAACATCGCTGGCCACTGTATTCGAAAATCCAGTTTGTTGCGCCTGCCGGATTGAGTGCATAAAGTCCATCTGCCGTAGCGATATAAATCGTGCCGTCCTTCCCCAACGCTGGGGAGGATTGGATTGGCGCGCCTGCTAAGAATGTCCAGTTGGTCGTGCCTTGAGGTGAGATTGCATGCAACATCCGAGAATACTCAGACGCAGAGCCGACAGTGCCACAACTAAGATAAATTGTTCCGTCCTTTCCGATAGCGGGAGTAAAGGGGACTCTTTCTCCTAGTGTTACCTCCCAAAGTTTCGTGCCAGGCTGTGCGGGGCAAATGACGGGAAAGAAGTAAACGAAAAGAACCAAACTGATTGCCAACGCTCGCGCCCAGAGGCATGTCCCGTGTGTTGTAATCATGCAGAGTTCCTAAGGCCAGTATTCACATTGAATGGGTCATTGCAAGGCTCAGAAAGGTTGAGTCCATGATTGTGTTTCAGTTTTTCTGGCACCCCTCCGGGGTGCGGTTTGTTTTGCGACGGTTACCGGGGGTGTCGCTCCGCTCAACCCCCGGCTAATTTCTGGCAGCCCTTCGGGCTGACTCCGAATGCTGCGCGGCAACATTTAGATTTAAAGAATGCTGACAACCGGTTACCCGCGCTTGCTCAACACGGCTTTCTCATAGCTTTTCACTTCGTCGAGCCAGGTTTCGCCCACGGGCACGCCTTGTTGGAGACAATAGAAATCCCAGACCGCGCCGAAGGGCAGCGTTTTGGCTTCTTCCATCAAGGCGAGGCGGGCGGTGTAATCGCCGTCGCGTTCGAGCTTCTTGTAGGTCGTGTAAGGTTCGAGCATCGCGATGCAGAGCGCGCGGATCATGTTGCGCGTGCCGATAGTCCACGCGGCGATGCGGTTGATGCTCGCGTCGAAGAAATCCAAGCCGATATGGGTGCGGGTGAGATAATTGCCCCGCACGAGTTCTTGCGCGATGGTGTTCAACTCGTCCGTGAGCGTGACGACGTGATCGCTGTCCCAGCGCACGCCGCGGCTGACGTGTAGGAGAATCTCCGGCACGAAGCACAACACGGAGGAAACCTTGTCTGCCATATTCTCGGTCGGGTGATAGTGGCCGGCATCGAGGCAGACGAGCGTTTGATTCTTCACCGCGTAACCAAGATAAAACTCGTGCATGCCCACGGTGTAACTTTCCGCGCCGATGCCGAACAGCTTGCCTTCGACTGCATCGAGATTGTGCTTCGGGTTGAGCTTCTTCTTGAAGATGGCGTCGAGGGATTGTTCGAGGCGTTCGCGCGGGCCACGGCGGTCGGCAGGTGTGTCTTTCATGCCGTCGGGAATCCAGACGTTGGTGACCGTGGGTGAGCCCAGGGCTTTGCCCATCGCTGCACCGATTTCGCGGCTGGCCTGGCAATGCTCGATCCAGAACTGGCGGATACCCTTGTCATGATGCGAGAGCGTGAAGCCGCTCGCGGACTTGGGATGCGAGAAACAGGTCGGGTTGAAATCGAGGCCGATGCGTTGGGACTTTGCCCAATCGATCCAGTTCTTGAAATGTTTCGGCTGGATTTCATTGCGATCCACTTTTTTGCCGCCGAACTCGCCGTAGAAGGCGTGCAGATTCAGGCGATGCTTGCCGGGGATGAGCGCGAGCGCCTGGTTGAGATCGGCGCGGAGTTCGTCCGGCGTGCGCGCTTTGCCGGGATAATTTCCCGTGGACACGATGCCGCCAGTGAGCGCACCGCCGAAGTTTTCAAAGCCGCCAACGTCATCGCCTTGCCAGCAATGCAGCGAGACGGGGACTTTGGCGAGCTGCTTGAGCACGGTGTCAGTGTTGACTCCGAGCGCGGCGTAACGTTCACGGGCGAGTTGGTAGGCGGCGGAAATTTGTTTGGTGTTCACAGGCGGGAAGCGTAGCGCTTGCAAGCGTCTTTGTTCTAGCCTGAAATCGACACCAAAATTGGTGAGGCTGTGGCGGGAAAGGCATTGATTTGGTTTTGCCGGTTTGGCTAGGATGGGTGTCACACCAAAGATTCAATTATCTGTGGCTAAAGAAGAACCTATTGAATTGAGCGGGACAGTAACGCAAGTGTTGCCGGGGACAATGTTCAAAGTCTCGCTGGCGAACGGACACGAAGTCCTCGCGCACATTTCCGGCAAGATGCGCAAGAACTGGATTCGCATCAACGTGGGCGATAAGGTCAAGGTGGAGATGTCGCCTTATGATTTGGGCAAGGCCCGCATCACCTTCCGCGAATACTGAGCGCCACCGCTCCAAGCTTGTTTCCTTCCGCTGAATCGGCGACAACCTCCGCATGTTGTCGGTCGTCAGCGTTGCCATCCACGAGAGTCAAGCGCCGGAAAATGTTCGGCGCGATCTGCTGACGTCGCTGCGGACGCGGCGGGTGAATCACAAATTTCACTACGATTCCGTCAAACAGACAAACCAGTGGCTGGCATTGCATCAGACGTATGCGCCGTCGCGGAATGATGCCGATTGTGCGGCGACGTATGACCGGGCGTTTCGAGCCGCCACGGATCAAATCAAGGCCCGGTCTGTTCATTTGATCGGATTGGGATGCGGCGGCGGTCAAAAAGATACGCGTTTGTTGAGACGGCTCCGAGCCCAAGGCAAGACACTTGGTTACACGCCGGCAGATGTGAGTGTAGCGATGACCTTGGTTGCCCGCCGCGCGGCGCTAAAGATTGTTCCTGCCGAAAGGTGCTTCCCGTTCGTTTGCGATCTGGCGACGGCGTCTGACTTGTCAGACACGCTGGTAAAGCAAGTCCCAGCGCGGGCGGCGCGGTTGTTCACCTTTTTTGGGATGATTCCCAACTTCGAGCCGCAGGACATATTACCGAAGCTGGCGAAGTTGGTTCGTCGTCGTGATGCCTTGTTGTTCAGTGCGAATCTTGCGCCGGGCGCAGTTTACGCGGCGGGGGTGGCGAGGATCTTGCCACAGTATGACAACCGGTTAACGCGTGATTGGCTGTTGACGTTCTTACTCGATCTGGGGGTGACGCACGGCGATGGTGAGTTGCGCTTTGGGGTTGAGCGGGGCGCGGGCGCGCTTCGCCGTATTATGGCGCGATTTGAATTCAAGCGCTGCTGCACGATTGCAGTGGAGGGGGAGTCGTTCACTTTTCAGCGAGGCGACAGCGTGCGGCTGTTCTTCTCGTATCGTTACACACCTGAGTTGGTGCGGAAACATTTGGCCCGGCAGGGACTGTGCGTTTGTGAGCAGTGGCTTACGCGCTCTGGCGAGGAGGGGGTGTTCCTCTGCCGGCGTCAGTAAACCTTCAGCGTATCTAGCACTGATTTGATGCGCGGGACTTCGTGGGTGCGGAATAGATCAGTTTTTCCCAGTGCCGCCAGCATTGCGAAGAACGGTTCAGCGCAGCGGACTTCGTCGCCGAAGTATTCAAAGGCGTGCGGCAGGGCGTGACAGATCGGAAAACCCAGCGTGCGGAGGCGAAACGTGTTCAGGAAAACCTTCATCTGGTGGCGCACGCGCACCGCGCTGTCTTGCAGGTTTCGGTAATAGAAGCCCAGTCCCGGATCGATGAAAATTTTCTCCACACCGTTCCGCTGCGCGATTTCAATCTGTCGCGCGAAGTGCTCGTGCATCATCGGGATCGGGTCGGCGCTCAGATCAAAGTCGCCGACCTCGCGGACGTTCTTGCCTTGGACGTAGCAGATGATCACCGCTGCATCATGGTCCGCGACCAGGCGGAACAACTCATCGCTGCGATCAGTACCGGTGAGGTTGAGCACGTTGGCGCCGGCTTCGAGACAGGCGCGGGTGACGGCAGGTTGATAGGTTTCAACGGAAACAAGGATATTTGCCGCGCGCAGGGCTTTGATGACCGGTAGCAACTTGGAGTTTTGCCCAACGTCATCCACCCGCGCGGCTTGAGCCAGCGTGGACTCTGCACCGATGTCCACGATATCTGCGCCTTGGGCCGCGAGCACTTGCCCGCGCTGAATGGCGCTTGCCGCCGTCAGGCAAACACTCTCGCGGTACCACGAATCGGCAGAGAGGTTCACCACGCCCATGATGGCGGGCTGGGAATTAAAGGCGAATGGTCGCCCGCCGATGGAAAACTCTTTTACTTGGGCCGCCAGAGCTGGGCGGTTGAGTTCAATCAACTCGGCGAGTTGAGCCAGTTGCAGCATGACGCGAAAGCTAACCGAAAGCTTGCGGCGTGAAAGCGGGAAATTTTGTGCCGTCACCAAAGGTCGGCGCCAGATTTCAGTGCCGAGGTGCGGCGGGCCAGCCAGAGGATGTCCTGATGATCAGGGATATTGCCTTGGTGGAGTCCGGCCCGGGAGGTGGTTTTTGCGTTCAAGCCGCGCGAGCCGCGTGAAATGCCTTCGATCCATTTGTGCAGTTCGGCATGCCCGTCCATAAAGGCCAACGAGCCGGAGTTGTTGTGAAATCCGGCGGGGAAATCCGCCCAGCCTTGCACCGAAGTCCCAGCGGTGCTGTCAGGCATGCGCAGGCCAAACGCGCCATCGTTGATACTGGCAGGGTGCTCATCCAGGAACACCCAGGTTTGCGAAGCGCCGGGGCGGATGGCCGCACTCTCTTTGGCGTAGGTCTGCCATTTGCCGCCGGGATATGTGGGCGGTACGCCGGCAGAATCCAGCCAGACCCCGTGCGTCGGTGTTTTTCCATCCGTCCACGTTCCCACGGCCTGACTCAATGCGACACTTCGGACGCGTCGCACCTGGCCCTCGCCTGGTTTATTTACCGTGGCCCAGTCGGATGGACATTGGTAAATGCCAATGTCGCGGGTATACGGGCTTAATGCCGCCCGGTCCGGGTTGAGCAAGGTGTCTTTGTTCCAGTTGTCCGAGTTGGCGCCGCTGAAATCAAGCCAACCGCGCAGCCAGCCGTCGGCCCCGCTGTAGGTGTTCGGGAAAAAGTAATCGTTGTGATCGGTGGTGTAGAGTTTGGTGGCTACCATCAGCTGGCGCATGTTGCTCACGCAACGGATGGCGCGGGCTTTTTCTTTCGCAGTTGCCAGGGCGGGCAGTAACAGGGCTGCCAAGATGGCGATGATGGCAATGACGACGAGGAGTTCGATCAAGGTAAATGCGACTTTGTCCAAGTCGCGGGAGTTGGTGACTCCAGCTCTGGGGTGCCGGGCACACATGGATGCTTCGCCCTTCATGCAAGCAAGCGCTGTTGCAGGGTTCTTATCATATCGCATCAGCGCGTCAATCCGGCAAAAATAGGCGTCTCTGCCCACTCGTGCGCTGTCTTGCACCAGGCACAAAGGATTGTTTTCGGCCGCGATTAGGGAATGAGCCTCGCTTTAGTCGAGGCGGCAAGAAACGAGCAGCTTACGGCCAAATAAGCGGAGCGGTTTTTACGGAGGAGCGGAGAGTCACTCTTAGACAGCACTAAACATCATCATCTCCCGAAATTATGGTTCAGACCTCTCGACCGACCATTTGGGAGCATGCCCAGTCCAAGGGCGTTTCGCGGCGCGATTTTCTGAGTGCCTGCGCTTGGATGACGGCGATGCTCGGTTTGCCTTCCACGGCGATTCCCGAAATTACCAAGGCGCTCGAAACCAAACCGCGGCTACCCGTCGTGTGGTTTCATTTTCAGGAATGCACGTGCTGTTCGGAATCGTTCATCCGCTCGTCGCATCCGGGGGTGGCGGACATTGTGCTCGACAAGATTTCCCTCGATTACACCGAGACGTTGCAAGCCGCCGCCGGCCAGCAGGCGGAGGAGGCGTTGCGCGAGACGATGACCAAATACAAAGGCCAATACCTCATGCTCGTGGAAGGCTCGATTCCCACGGCGGATGATGGCGTGTATTGCTGCATCGGCGGGCGCACCGCGCAAGACATCGTGCAGGAAGCGGCGGCAGGCGCGAAGGCGGTCATCGCGTGGGGCAGTTGCGCGTGCAATGGCTGCGTGCAAGCGGCCAAGCCTAATCCGACCAAAGCCACGCCGCTGCACAAGATCATCTCTGGCGTGCCCATCATCAAAGTTCCGGGCTGCCCACCCATTGCAGAAGTCATGACGGGGACGATTGTTCATCTGCTCGCGTTTGATCGCATTCCACAGCTCGATGGGCTCGGCCGTCCGAAGGCATTTTATTCGCGCCGCGTGCATGACACGTGTTATCGCCGGCCGAACTATGACGCCGGTCTGTTTGTGAATTCCTTCGATGATGAGAATGCCAAACGCGGCTATTGCCTCTACAAGGTCGGTTGTCGCGGGCCAGTGACTTACAACGCGTGTGGCGTGATGCGCTGGAACGGGGGCGTGAGCTTCCCGATTCAATCCGGTCACGGCTGCATCGGTTGCAGCGAGGCAAACTTCTGGGATAACGGGCCGTTCTATCATCACCTGCCATCGTTTCCGGGCTTCGGCATCGAGACCACAGCGGACAAGATCGGCTTGGCAGTGGGCGCGGCAACGGTTGCTGGCGTCGCAGTGCACGCGGCGGTGACGAATATCCGCAAGCGACATCTCATCAAGGAAGAACTCAAGACCAGCGAAGACGTCAAAGACGGGCGCGCGGAACAGGGTGGTGATTAAGCGAGGACAAACGTATGGCTTCCAAAAGAATCGTCATTGATCCGGTCACGCGCATCGAAGGCCATCTGCGCGTTGAAATCGAAGTGAAGGACGGCAAGATCGCCGACGCTTTTAGCTCCGGCACGATGGTGCGCGGCTTGGAAATCATTCTGCGGGGCCGCGACCCGCGCGATGCCTGGGCGTTCGCGGAGCGGACGTGCGGCGTTTGGTACGACCGTCCATGCGTTGGCCTCGGTGCGTTCGGTTGAAGACGCGTTGGGCATCGTGATACCGCCGAATGCCGAACTCGTCCGCAACCTCATGTTCTGCGCCCAATACATGCAGGACCACGTCGTGCATTTCTATCATCTGCACGCGCTGGACTGGGTGGACATCGTCAGCGCGTTGAAGGCCGATCCCAACAAGACCTCCGAGATCGCCAAGAGCATTTCCAGTTGGCCTAAGAGTTCGCCAAAATATTTCGCCGAAGTGCAGAAGCGCATCAGCAACTTCGTGGCGAGCGGACAGCTCGGAATTTTCTCGAAGGGTTACTGGGGTCATCCGGCGATGAAACTTCCGCCCGAGGTGAATCTCATCGGCGTGACCCATTATCTCGAAGCACTCGAATGGCAAAAGGAAATCGTCAAGGTTCACACGATTTTCGGTGGCAAGAATCCACACCCGAATTACCTCGTCGGTGGCGCACCGTGCTCGTTGAACATTGACGAAGCCAACGCCATCAACGCCGAGCGGCTTGCCTACGTTGGCAAGCTGCTCGACGAGGCGAAGACGTTTGTCGAACAGGTTTACATTCCCGACC
This sequence comes from Verrucomicrobiota bacterium, assembly GCA_049840435.1. Classification (GTDB taxonomy): domain Bacteria; phylum Verrucomicrobiota; class Verrucomicrobiia; order Limisphaerales; family JADLHS01; genus JADLHS01. Next base: position 286,793 of record JASGKY010000043.1, read on the forward strand.
TGTTGGCCGTCGCCCCCTATTACACGGAGTGGGCTGGTATCGGCGGCGGGCTGAGCAATTATCTCTGCTACGGCGACCTGCCGAAGAACGGTTTTGGTGATCCGAGCAAATTTAAGTTCCCGCGCGGCGCGATTCTGGGTCGCGACTTGAGCAAAGTCTATGAGGTGGATGGCCACGATCCGCGGCAGGTGCAGGAATCCATCTCGCACTCGTGGTACAAATACTCCGACGGGGACGGCGCAGCGCGACATCCTTGGGATGGTGAAACCGAGTTCAATTACACCGGACCAAAGCCGCCTTACGATCAACTCAACGTCGAGGATAAATATTCCTGGCTCAAGACGCCGCGGTGGAACGGGCATGCGATGGAAGTCGGGCCGCTGGCGCGCATGTTGGTCGGCTATGCGTCAGGTCGCGCGGATATCAAGGAGGTCGTGGATTCCACCTTGGCCAAACTCGGAGTGCCGGTGACGGCGCTATTCTCAACGCTCGGGCGCACGGCGGCGCGGGGGCTGGAAACCATTCTCGTGGCAGGCTGGGCGAAGGAGTTTTACAGTGATCTGCTCGCGAACATCAAGAACGGCGACACTCGCATGTTCAATGGTGAGAAATGGGAGCCGGCCACGTGGCCTAAAAAGGCGCGCGGCGTTGGTTTGAGCGAAGCCCCTCGCGGCGCGCTCGCGCACTGGATTGTGATCGAGGATGAGAAGATCGCGAATTATCAGCTTGTCGTGCCTTCGACGTGGAACGCTTCGCCGCGCGATGCGAAAGGACAGCGCTCGGCTTATGAAGCATCGCTGATCGGCACGCCTATCGCCGACCCGGAGAAACCGCTCGAAGTGTTGCGGACGATTCATTCGTTCGATCCATGCCTCGCGTGTGCGGTGCATCTTTACGATCCGCACGGCAAAACTCTCAACCGCGTGACCATCGGCTAGGAGACCACTATGCAAAAAGCATCGCTGGGACGTGTCTATGTCTGGGAAATCCCGGTACGGCTCTATCATTGGTTGAATGCGCTCTGCATCGTGGTGCTGTGCGTCACGGGCTATCTCATTGGCCAGCCGCTGGCGATTCAACGCGCGTCCGAGGCGTCGTTCTGGTACTGGTTCGGCTGGGTGCGTTTCATCCACTTCGTGGCAGCGTATGTGTTCTTCTTCAACTTCGCGTTCCGCATCTATTGGGGTTTTGTTGGGAACAAATACGCAAGTTGGAAGAACTTCATCATCTATCGCAAAAAACAGTTGAAGGAGATCAAGGACGTGCTGGCGGTGGACATCTTGCAGGCGGAGAGCAAGCCGATTGAAACCATCGGCCACAACGCGATGGCGGGCTTCACCTATTTCCTGACATTCATCGCCTTTCTGTTCCAATGCGTGACCGGCTTCGGGCTTTACGCGGCGATGAGCAAGTCCGCCTTCGTGCAGCTCTTCGCCTGGATCGTGCCACTGATGGGCGGCGACTTTGCAGTGCGCCAGTGGCATCACGCGTTCATGTGGTTCTTTATCCTCTTCTCCATTGTCCATGTGTATCTTGTGTTTTATCACGACTACGTAGAGGGGCGGGGGGAAATCTCCTCCATGGGCGGCGGTTGGAAGTTTGTTGATAAAGAGCATCACCCCATGCTTGGTGGAAAGCCGCAGGACAAGCCTGATACCTCTTCTGCTGCCAATGACATCTGAACCAAACCTATTGGCGCCGCCCCGCCCGTTGATTCTTGGGGTCGGCAACCTGCTCATGGGGGATGAGGGGGTCGGAGTGGTGGCGATTCAGCACTTGGATGATGCTGGTTTTGGCGTCCAAGCTGACCTGGTGGATGGCGGCACGGGCGGATTTCATCTGCTGGGGTTTTTTCGAGGGCGCACGCACATCATCCTGATTGATGCCGCGGCCGATGGGAAACCATCCGGCACGGTGTCGCTGATTCAACCGCAGTTTGCGAGTGACTACCCAGCGTCGCTCACCGCACACGACATCGGCTTAAAGGACTTGATTGAAACTGCCGCCATTCTCGGCGACTTGCCGCGAGTGGACCTCATTACCATCTCTGTTGGCGAACTTAGCACGTTGACGATGGAGTTGACCGCGCCGGTGGCTGCTGCCTTGCCCGCGGTTCGAGTATTGGTGGAATGTTGTTTGGCCGCGAATGTTGCTTGTGTCGGATGAAGTGGTGCGTCTGGCGGGAATCGAACCCACGACCCTCTGCTTAGAAGGCAGATGCTCTATCCAACTGAGCTACAGACGCGCCCCGCCGCCACAGTAGCGAGCCGGGCGCATCCGTGCAAGGGGGTTAAACCAGCCCCGGTCATGTCTGGTTCGCCAGAACGCGGGTTATGCGGAGACGGGGACGTTGTTGGTGATCTCTTGCAGACGTTCCGCAGCCACGTCCCAGGTGGAATGATGTGGAATGATGGCTTGAATCTTGTAGGAACTCTGGAGAATTTCGTGTGCGACCTCGAGCGATTTGATGTGGCCGAGGGTCAGCGCCTGCACAACAACGTTTCCAATGCTGGCTGCATCTGGGGACGCGATAATGGCTGGCACTTGCAGCGCATTGACGATGAAATGATTTAATAAGTTGTTCTCGCCTGCGCCGAACAGATACAGCCGCGCAAATTTCTTGCCCGTGAGTGTTTCGGTCTCGAGGAAAATCTTCCGGTAATGCAACGCTAGGCTTTCGAGTACGCAACGGATGAGTTCGCCGGGTTTGCGGGGGATTTCCTGCCCGGTCTCACTGCAGTACGCCTGGATTTTCAGCGGCATGTCACCCGGTTCGGCAAAACGCGGATCGGTGACATCAATCAATGCTTCGAACGGCGTGGTGGTGGTGGCGAGGTGGAGGAGGACGTCGTCGCACAGCTCGCGGTCGCGCTCGATCCAATAGCGGCGACATTCGTCTAGGATCGAAAGGCCCACCGTGCGGCGATACAGATTCGTCGCGCCGCCGAGGCTGGTTTCGTTGGCATAGCCCAAGGCCGCGGTGAGCGGATTGATGAGGGGCGCGCCAACTTCCGTGCCGACCAAGGTTTCCGCGCCGATGCGTAGATAGGCCCAGTCACTCCCATGATTGTGCGGCAACCCGGATAGTGAGGCGGCCAGTTCATTGGAGCAGGTGGCGATGATTTGCGCACCTTCGAGCTTGGTTTGTTGGCCGATTTCACGTTTTAACAGACCCAGTCGGGTGCCAGCGGGGACGATGGCGGGAAGAAAATCTTGTGGCAGTCGAAGGTCGGCGAGCAGGCGGCGCGACCAGGATTTGGTGGTGGGCGTGTATAATTGGGTGGCGCTGGCCAGTGACGCTTCTGCGCAGGCTACGCCGCCGAGCAGGTGGTTGAACGCATCGGCGAATGGCAGCATGGCGCGAGTTTGCTTGAGTCGGCGCGAGGGTTCAGTTGCAAGTTGGAAGAGCGTGCTGCCGTTGCGTGCTGGGCAGCCGGTTTCGGCGTAGAGTGTTTCAGGTGAAATCTTTTTCAGCACCTCACCGCGGCCCTTTTCCGAGCGGGCGTCAGCAAAGTGATGCACGGGGGAAAGTAGCGTTTCATCCTTGTCGAAGAGCAGATAATCCCCGCCCCACGAATTGCAACTGATGCCTTTGACGTTGACGTCCTGTTTGCCGATTTCGGTCAGGCCGTTGAGCGTCTGGCTGAACAATTCTGGGATGTTCCATTGCCGGCTCTTCTTGTCGAGAATCACCGGGGTTTCAAACCGCTTCAGTTCGCCCAGCTTGAGAGTATTGTGTTCCAGCGTGCCCAGCATGATCCGGCTGGTCTTTGGTCCATACTCACAAGCAATGTACAACTTCTCCATAATCCCTTGGGCTGATGCAGAAGTTGTGCCCGCTTTGGGGTGGCTACTGGGAGAAATTTTTCTGAAGAATCTCGCGAAGTTGCCGATGTTTCTCGATGCCCGCTTCACCGGGGTTGCCCCCGGGGTGTCTCGAAATCGGGCAAGTGCGTTCAATTTCTCTATCAGCAGTGGCTCAACGCTTGAGTCACCGCTGCGCGCCCTCTAAAGTCCTGCCAATGAATTCTGCTTTGAACGAACCCGCGCAAGCTGTGGCCGCGTGGGTGAAACAACTCCGCGCGGAAATCGCCGGAGTCATTGTCGGTCAGGAACAACTGGTGGATCGGCTCCTCGTCGGATTGCTCGCCAACGGCCACGTCCTGCTCGAAGGCGTGCCCGGTCTGGCCAAAACCCTTTCCGTCCGTACGCTCGCTTCCGCCGTGCAAGCCAGCTTCCGCCGCATCCAATTTACCCCCGACCTGCTGCCTGCCGACATCGTGGGCAATCTGATCTACAGTCCGCAGGACGGGAAATATCACGCCACGCGCGGCCCGGTGTTCACCAACTTCCTGCTCGCCGACGAAATCAATCGCGCGCCCGCCAAGGTGCAATCCGCTTTGCTCGAAGCGATGCAGGAACGTCAGGTGACGCTCGGCGGCGAAACCATGCTGTTGCCGTCACCGTTCCTCGTGCTGGCGACGGAAAACCCGATTGATCAGGAAGGCACGTATCCGTTGCCCGAGGCGCAGGTGGACCGCTTCATGTTCAAGGTGATCCTCGATTACCCATCCGAAGCGGAGGAGCGGAAGATTTTGGATCGCATGGCGTTCACCGCGCCGGAAAATCCCGTCAAACCCGTCATCGGCCTCGACGACATTCTCAAAGCCCGCAAGCTCGTGGACCAGATCCACGTGGACGACAAGGTGCGGGATTACATCGTGCAGGTCGTGTTTGCCACGCGCCAGCCGGAGAAGCACAAGCTGGACATCAAAAACTTCATCCAGTTCGGTGCGTCGCCGCGCGCGACGATTTATCTGACGCTCGCTGCCAAGGCGTGGGCGCTGTTGCAAGGCCGCACCTACGTCACGCCCGAGGACGTGAAAAGCATCGGCCCGGACGTGTTGCGCCATCGCATCATCCTGACCTATGAAGCCGAGGCGCAGGCTGTGACGACGGATGCGATCATCAAGAAGGTGTTTAATGCGGTGCCGGTGCCTTGAAGGAATTGAACTCTTTTACATTTTCGATGCAAAACTAACGTTCGTTATGTTCGATTGGATCAAGCGGCGGGCGCGCCAGCAAGAGCCAGTATTAAAAGATGACTGGAGGCAGACATTTCGACGTCTGAGTAAAGAGCTGGTGCCACTTTCAGGAGAAGCCGATACGTTGCAAGGTGAATTAATTCGATGTGCTGAGAACCTTCTTGGCGAGGCGCATCGCAATGGTTGGCAAAACTGGGATGTCAGACATGAGGAAGCTATTGAAACTTTGAAGCGTTATTTACCAGAGCCAGAAGTTTTTTCTGAGGAGGTTAGGCAGAAAATTCAAAAAGCGCTTGAGCGTGTTCGGTATGCTGGTGAGAAGGGCGCTGATAAAGGAGAGATGGCTTACGATGAATTGGATTTCCTTGCTCAACGGGTTATAGAATGGTGCGATAGAAGTGAGGAGTTGTTCTATAAAAATCCCGAAAATATCTGGTTGGACGAAAATCCATTTTGAGATGCACCAGAGCGTGAAGAATAGATTTAAATGACCACTGCTGAACTGCTCGAAACCGTCCGTCGCGTCGAGGTGCGCACCAACCGCCTCGTCAACGATACGATGGTTGGCGCGTACTTGAGCCAGTTCCGCGGACGCGGCATGGACTTCGAGGAGTTGCGCGAATACATGCCCGGCGACGACGTGCGCGATATTGATTGGAACGTCACCAATCGCATGGGCCGCCCGTTCGTGAAACGCTTCCGCGAGGAACGCGAACTCGGCATGGTGCTGGCCATTGATATTTCCGCGTCGTCCGCGTTCGGCTCGGCCCGGCGCACCAAGCGCGAGTTCGCCACCGAGATCGCTGCCACGCTCGCCATCTCCGCCGCGCGCGCCAGTGACAAGGTGGCGTTGCTGTTGTTCACCGAGCAGGTGGAACTTTATTTGCCGCCGCGCAAAGGGCGGCGCACATCCTGCGGCTGATCCGCGAGATGCTTTCCTTCCAACCGAAACATCGTGCGACGAATATTCCGGCCGCGCTGACTTTCTTGAATCATGTTCTGCCTCGCCGCAGCATGGTTTTTCTGCTGACGGACTTTTTGCATAGTTTTGACAAGCCCACCTCCAATCCAGCGCTTCCTACTCGTGACGCTATCCAGGAAATCGGGCTCACCAACGCCCGGCATGATTTGATTTGTGTTCATTTGCACGATCCTCGTGAAAGCTCGCTGCCGCGGGCGGGGTTGCTGACCGTGGAGGACGCGGAAACGGGCGAGTTGTTGGAGTTAGACACGAATCGCGCCAGTGTGCGGCAGGAATTTGCCCGTAACAACACCGAGCGGCTGGCGACGTTGGATCGCGCCTTGCAACAGGCGGGGGTAGATACGTTGCGTTTGAGCGCCGAACAGCCGTTTGCCCAGACGTTGCAAAGTTTCTTTGAACTGCGGCGCGGAAGGAGGCGGGGATGAGGATTGGAGGCGCGAAATCAGAAACGCAAAGCGTGCGTCGCAGTGGTTTTGTGGTCATTGCGGTTGTTTACCTAGCCCTGACTTCAGTGATGTCTGGCCTGGCTCAGAACGTCGATGATTTGCCGGTGTTGCGTCCTATCCGCACGGAATTGCCGCCGACGTTTTGGGAGCAACGAGGATTTTGTATCGGGCTCTATGCCGTGGAGGCGGTGGCGTTTGTTGGCTTCATGATCTGGCTGTTTACCCGGCCGCTGCCGCCCGTAGTCATGCCGATTGCGACGCAGACTCGGACGGAGTTGGAGCGACTCCGTCGCCAGGCTCACGATGGGCTGGTGTTGAGCAAGATCTCGCAGGCTTTGCGGCGGTATTTTGCCGAGGCGTTTCATTTGCCATCAGGTGAACTCACGACCGGTGAGTTTTCCCGCGCGCTGACCGCTAACGGTGAAATTGGGGGGCGGTTGGCAGATCAAACCATTGCTTTTCTGCAACGCTGTGATGCAGCAAAATTTTCCTTCACCTCGGAAATGAACCCTTCCGCTGCGGTGGTGACGGCACTGGACTTGGTGGCGCAAGGCGAAGCACGGCGGGAAGAATTGCGCCAGATACAAGCAGCAGCTGCATCAGTGGTGACGTCATGACCAGCAACTTCGAGTTTCAATATCCGTGGGTGCTGGCCTTGCTGGCGTTGCTGCCAATCTACGCGGTTTTGCGCGGCAAGATCGGCAAGCATTCGGCGCTCAAGTTTTCGAGTGCAGATATTGCGCGGGCGGCGGGCGCGACGGCCAAGGCGGCAGCAGGGCGGTTATTGTTGTTCTTGCGCTTGCTGACGGCGGCGCTGGTCATCGTGGCGCTGGCGGGACCGCGCTTTGCCAATGATCGCACGGAGACGCAGGCCAGCGGTGTGGACATCATGCTCGCGCTGGATTTGTCGTGGTCCATGATGGCGCTCGACATGAGCGGGCCGGGCGAACGCGTCACGCGGTTCGACATCGCGAGCAGTGTGCTGGAGGATTTTGTGCGGAAGCGCGAGCACGATCGCATCGGGCTGGTGGTGTTTTCCGCCGTGCCGTATCTGGCGAGTCCGTTGACGTTGAATCACGAGTGGCTGGGGGAAAATTTGCGTCGCTTGCATGTCGGCATGATTCGCGAACTTGGCACAGCCATCGGCGATGCGACGGCAGCCGCGGCTAAGCGTCTCAAGTCCAATACGGATACCAAGAGTCGTATTATCATCCTGCTGACTGACGGTGATAACAACAAGGGTGAGATTGATCCCGTGCCCGCGGCGCAACTGGCGGCGGCGCTCGGCGCGAAGGTTTACACGATCGGCATTGGCGTGGAAGAACCGTGCAAGCTGCCGGCGTTTGATCCCGGTACAGGCAAGCTGGTGCTGGAACCCAACGGCGATGTGAAGTCGACCATCGTATTGCAACCGGCGAACTATTCTGTGTTGCGAAAGATGTCGAGTCTGTCGGGGGCACGGTCGTATCGCGCTACGAGCCGGCGGGAGTTGCAGAGCATTTACGATGATATTGATCGCCAGGAGAAGACCGAGGTGAAGCTGCGCCGGTTTACGACGCACACGCCGTTGTTTCAATGGCCGTTGCTGACAGCGCTCGGATTGTTTGCGGTGGAATGTTTGCTGGCGAACACACTGCTGAGGAGAGTGCCATGAACTTTACCGCACCTCATTTTGCCGAACCGCGCTGGCTTTGGCTGGCGGTGGTAGGGCCGTTGTTGTTGCTTGCGCTGCAGGGCTATGCCGCGTGGGCGCGGCAGCGACAGCTTGCACGTATTGCGGCGCCGGAATTTATTGCCGATCTGACGCGCTCACACAGTCCATTTCGGCGCGGGCTAAAAAGCGCTCTATTGTTGCTGGCGTGTGCGGGGATCGGTATCGCGCTGGCACGGCCCCAATGGGGCGTGCGTGAGATCACCACCAAGAATCTCAGTGAGGACATCGTGTTCGCTGTGGATTGTTCGCGTAGTATGCTGGCGGCGGATGTGTCGCCGCATCGGCTCGGGCGCGCGAAGCTGGCGGTGCAGGATTTTGTGCGACGGCATACGAATGGTCGCGTCGGGCTGGTGGCGTTCGCCGGGCAGGCATTTCTGCAATGTCCGCTGACGTTTGACCATGGGGCGTTCGAGGATGCTTTGCTGGCGCTGGATGAGAAAACCATCGTCGTTCCTGGCACCGATGTCGGCAGCGCGTTGGATGAGGCGTTCCGCGCGATGGAAAAATTGGATCGCAAAAAAGTCATTGTCTTGATCACTGATGGCGAGGATCTCGAAAAGGGTGGTGTGAAAAAGGCCAAGGCACTGGCGGAAAAGGGCGTGGTGGTTTTTACCATCGGCGTGGGAACAGAGGCTGGGGCGGAAATCCGCATCATGAATGAGCAAGGGCAGATGGAATTGGTGCGCGATTCCAAGGGCGAGGCGGTGCGCAGCCGGCTGGATGAACCGACGCTGCGGAGCATTGCCGAGGCGTCGCGAGGAAATTATTACCCGCTTGGGGCGTTGGGCGAAGGCTTGGTCAAGGTGCGCACCGCAATTGAAACTGGAAGCTTTGAGTCGGGCGCAGCGCCGATTCGCAAGCAGGGAGTTGATCGCTTTCATGTACCAGTGGCGTGCGTATTGGGGTTGCTGGTGCTGGAATCGCTTGTCGGGACGCGGCGGCGGGTGCGGGCGAATGTTGTTGGTGTGATCTTGGTGGGATTTCTTGTGACGCAGTTTGGTGCAAAAGCGGAGGGGATAAATCGAACCAATGTGACTCCGGCGGCGGCGCTGAAACAGGAAGTGCCGGAGCAAGCCCCTGAAACGGCACGTGAGTTTTTCAATGCGGGTACGGGGAAGTTGCGCGAAGGAAAGTTGCGCGAGGCGGAAGGTTGGCTTTTGAATTCGCTGGCGACGCAGGACGAACAGGTGCAACCCGAGTCGCTCTATAATCTCGGCCACGTCCGGTATGAGCTGGGCAAGGAGGAGTTGAAGAAGTCGCCCGATGCCGCGGCGGCGGCGCAGCGTGGCCTGAGCGCGCTGGAGCGAGGTGATCAAGCTTTGCGCCAAGGGCGGGATGCGTTGGCTGGCGAAGACGTGCAACGGATGGTACAGGCATATCTAAACGGTCGCGGTGCCCGGCGGGAGTTGCGCGAGGCGACCGATCAAGTCCGGCGCGCGATGGAGGCGCATGGCGCGGCTTTGTTGAAATGGCAGCGGGCGTTGGGCGATTTCAAAAGTGCGCTGGAATTGAACCCCACCGATTTCGATGCGAAGCGCAATGTGGAACTGCTGGAAGAAGCCATTGCCAAGTTGATTGACAAAATCCGGGCGTTGCAACAGCTCGGGCAGATCATGGGGCAGCAAAGTCGCGCGTTGGGCGAGATGATGAAGCAGTTGCGTGGCAAGATGCCCGCCCCGGATGCGCCGCCCGGTGGTTCAGGTGACGATGAGGAAGAGGATGATGATAAGCCCAATGGTCCGCGCGAAGGGCAGCAGGAAGGGCCATCACGCGAGGGCCAGCAGGTTATCAAGATTTCCCGCGAGGAAGCGGGTTGGATTCTGGACGCGTTCAAACTTGGTGGCGATCGGCGGTTGCCGATGGGGCAGGGGGAGGAGGCAAACCGAAGGATCGCAAAAGGGAGGAACTGGTGATGAGCGCCCCGGTTCATGATAACAATCGTTTTTTAAAACTGAATCCTCACGTTAGGCGGGGGATCAGTAAGAAAAAAATGAGGGCCGGCTTCGTAACAGCTTTGGGGTTGGTGGGCTCAGTAATTTTCCTTCGTGCTCAAGCACCGCCCCCCGCGTCCCAGCCCGATCCGTTGATGCAGTTGATGTTGACCCAGCCGCCCATCGAGATCAGTACGAACATCACAGTCACGGCTTTCTTTGATCCGCCCATTATCGCGCCCGGTGGGATGTGTACCTATCGCGTCACCGTCAACGCTGTAAACGATTCAGTCCGCTGGCCGGAGGATGTGCTGACACCGTCGGAACTGACGCTGCGCTTCAGTGCGCGCGGTCAGATCTTGCAGCCGGCGAGTGATAAAATTCGTCCGGCCACGACGATCAATCATCACGTTACGGTGGCGAAGCCGGGCGTGTTCATCATCCCAGAGTTCAAGCTTCGAGTTTACGGCAAACCCGTCACCGTGCCTGCGGCGCGTCTGGACGTTTCACCCAGTTGCCGCCGAACACTCCCCCGCCGCAACGGATTTATCTGCAATTGGCCGAGACCAACGCTTATTGCGGCCAGCCGGTGAAAGTGCAGATTCTCATGCCCTCGGTCAGCGGCAATGTCATCCAGTCGTTGAGCCAGGTGCAGTTGAATGGCGACGGCATCCTGCTGGATCAATCCGCCGTGCGCCAGCGCATCCGCCAGATGGAATTTCCCGGGAGCAATGAGCTGGTTAGTAATCTGCCAGTTGGCAATGCGCCGGTTTACTCCATCCCGGGGGCTGCTGCTAGGCCGCCTGTGGATGATGATGAGATTCGCAGGCGCACCCGGCCGGTGTACACGTACGAATCCACACTGACGCCTTTGGTTGCGGGACGATTGAGCATCACGGCACAGGGATTCACTGCTGGTAATCAATTTACCGGCGGTATCGTCATCCAAGGCAACGTCACCATCCCTGGGGCGCGCCGCAGTATGTGTTGCTGGATTCTGACGCCGTCACGCTCGAGGTCGAACCGCTGCCGCGGGCGGGATTGTTGCCGGGATTCTCGGGGGCGATCGGGCAATTTACCGCGGCCCCGGCCCGGCTATCTGCTGACGTGGTTCGCGTCGGTGAGATGGTGAAGGTGTTGGCCACATTTGAAAGTGAGGGTGAGATCAAACGCCTGCTTGCGCCGCCGCCGCCCGCGGTGACGAATTGGCAGATGTTTCCGCCCCTTGCGGAAGGCGCGCCCGTAGTGACACCTCGCGCGGATGGGCTTTTTTCCAGTGCGGTTACGTTCAGCTATACGATGATTCCGTTGACGAACAACATGACGCACACACCGGCCATCCCGTTTTCTTACTTCGACCCACAGTTGAAGAAATACGTGGATCTGACGATCCCCCCATTGCCCATCACGATCCGGGCGGGCGTGGCGAGCGAGGAAGCCCAGGCGCTTGCGCAAGCTGCCGCCAGCCGTCGGGCGGATCAGAAGCTGAAACTAAGCGGGCTCGCTCCCGCTCCGGGGCGAACCGTCGCGGCGCTTGGGCCGCTGCAGCAGCGTGCGGTGTTCTGGGGTTTGCAACTTCTGCCGCTCTTGGGTTTCACATTTCTGTGGTATTGGGATCGACGGCGGCGTTTCTGGGAACGGCATCCGGAACTCTTGCGGCGATTGCAGGCCCGGCGGGCGTTGCGCCGGGAGCGGAAGGTTTTGCGCGCCGCCACGGCGGCAAACGACGAAACGCGTTTTGCTGCCAGCGCCGTGCTGGCGTTGCGCGTTGCGTGTGCGCCGCATTTCCCAGCGACTCCGCGGGCGTTGGTCGGGCGTGATATATTGGAAGTTTTCGATGAGCCGACGCGCGCTGGGCGGACGGGTGAAGTCGTGCGTCAGCTTTTTGCCGGCATGGATGCAGCGCAATTCAGTCAGGCCGCATCACCGCCGGGCGAACTGCTGGCCTTGCAACCCGAGTTGGAGCAGTTGCTCGATATTTTGGAGGCCAAGTTGTGAACCCACGTTGCAAACTGTTTATCAGGCACGGACTGACGTGGCTGTTTTTGATGCGGTTGCTAGTGAATCCGGCGGTGGGAGCGGAGGTGGCGGATTTCACTCGTGGCCAGCAGGCTTACGATCGGCAAGACTTTCCCGCTGCAGTCCGGAGTTTTGCTATTGCGGTTTCCAATGCGCCATCAGCTGGTGCGTATCGCAATCTGGGCAACGCTGCCTGGCAGGGGAGTGATGTGGCGAAAGCCTTGCTGGCTTGGGAGCGCGCGGCGTGGATTGATCCTCGCGACCCGGACGTTCGTAACAATTTACAATTCGCTCGCGAGATTGCGCAGCTGGAAGCGCCCGATCTGACTTGGGGCGAGATTGCGTCCACCTGGTTGCCGGTGGACTGGTGGGCGTGGTTGGCGTGCGGCAGTCTGTGGTTTGCCGTAAGTCTGGCGGTGCTGCCGGCGGTGTTCCGGTTGCGCAAGTCGGGTTGGCAACAGGCGTTCATGGCGATCGGCCTAGGCATCTTTCTGTTGAGTCTGCCGGCTAATTACGGGGCGGTGACGCGCACGAACTTGGGCCTGATGCTCAGTGCCGAGACGCCGTTGCGGCTGACGCCGACTGCGGAAAGTGAACCGGTGACCAAGCTGGCTGCTGGCGAACCGGCCCGGGTGTTGCGCAGTCGCGGGAAGTATCTGCTTCTCCGCACCCGTCTGGCGACGGGGTGGGTGGAGCGCGAGCAGTTCGGTCGTATCTGCCCGGAGTAGCGCGTTCCAAGCCGGCGAAATCCAACTTTACAAACCGGCCAATGCCATGCCACGCTAGCCGGGCTATGTGGAAAAAATCATTGCTCCTTTTGCCCGCGCTGGTCTTGTTCGTGGGGTGCGCCGCCGTCGGTACGAATCTCTCGGCTCAACGCCAATTGCGGAATGCGGAAAATCTCTATCCGATCGAAGTCAAATTTGATTCCAAGCAGCAGGCGCTGCGCTGGGACAGCATCCAGGCGACGGTCATTGTTGGCAAGGAAAGCTATCCGATGCGCAAGACGCACCTGATGAACAACCGTTGGGAAGCCCTTGTCCCCGTGCCGGCGAACGTCAATACCATCGCCTACCACTACAAGTTCGATTATCTATACAACGACTTCGGCGGACCGAAGAAGGGCAGTGCGTCCACCCGGACCTATGCGCTCGAGATTCTGGATCAATAATCCGCAGGCAGACGAAACAAATTTTTTGCGAACGGACGCTGGTAACAGCGTCCGTTTTCCTTTTAGGCGAAGGCCGTTTGGTAGAGCCGGAGGAAATCTTCTGCGGCAATCGGGTGTGGGTTGAAGCCTGCCGTCCATTGCTTTGCAGCTTCGGCGGCGAGTTGTTCCAGTCGCTCGGCCTCCACGCCGCATTTGGATAACTTCCCGGGCAGCTTGGCGAAGCCGAGCAATGTTTCCAACCGGCGCGCGAGAAGCTCGACTGCGTCCGCGGCGGAGACGTCCGCAGTGCTGATGCCGGCGGCGGCGCTCAGTTGGGCGTATAATGATCGAACTTCGGCATCCTCCGCATTAAACCGCACCACATGCGGCAACATCAATCCCACGGCGTGGCCATGAACGACGTTGAAGTGTGCCGTCAACGGATTGGCCGCCGCATGCGCCGCGCCGAGCATCGAGTTTTCGATGGCCGCCCCCGCGTACGCCGCGCCGAGTTGCATCTGCGCGCGAGCGGCGAGATCGGCGGGCGATTGCATCACGAGCGGAAAAGCATTCAGGCACAGCTTGAACGCTTCATGGGAAAGTTTTTGCGATAGTTCATTCCGCTTCGTGGTGACGGCGGTTTCGACCGCATGCGCGATGGCATCAATGCCCGTGCAAGCGGTGACGCGCGGTGGCTGAGACACAGTCAGTTCGGGGTCAAGAATCGCCACCCGCGCGGCGCACTTGGGATCGAGGCACGCCATTTTCTGATGTGTAATTTCGTTGGCAATCAAGGCGGCGCATTGCATCTCGCTGCCCGTGCCGGCGGTGGTGGGGATGGCGATAAACGGCAGCATCGGCTTCGTTGCTTTGCCCACACCCCAATAATCTTTCATCTGCCCGCCGTTGGTCAGGATGAAATTGCAGCCCTTCGCGGTATCCATCGAACTGCCGCCGCCGAGACCGATGATGAAATCAATCCCGGCCTGCTGCGCCACCGCTACGCATTCCGCCACGCACTTGGTGGTGGGATTCTCCTTCGCCTGATCAAAAACCGTGACGCGCAACCCGGCGGCTTCGAGTGAAGCGATGACCCGTCCCGCATGGCCCGCCGCGACGATGCCCGCGTCCGTCACCAGCAGGATTTTCCGCGCGCCGAATTCCCGGGCGAATGCGCCGACCTGCGCAACGACACCCGCGACGAAGACCAGTCGGGTGTGCGAGGGAAATTCGATGGGCGTTAGCTGCATGACGCTTTTCAGACGGGCGACCTGAGTGGGTTGTTCAAATTACCACGCGCGTTCGATGCTGCGCCGTTGCCAGAGGAACTCAAACATATTGCCTTCGTGCGGTTGATCCCACGAGATTTTCATCGTGGACACCGGCCCGATGTTGAGGCGTTCGATGTGTGGATAAGCCATCACTTGCTCGATGAACTTGGCGTCTTTGGTGATCGCGGAACAGGCCAGCGTGTAACCGATCTGTTTGAGCATTTCGCCTTGCGGCACTTGAACAACGCTGGCGTAGGGGCAGAGAAACTCGCGATTGGCAAGCGGATGTTGAAAAGAATCACAAAGCACCACGCTCGGACGAACGAACGTTCCGCCGTCAGCATTCACCTTGCGCAAGCCATTGCGATACTTCGCTGTGACATCAGTAGCACCCGGCGTTTTCAATCCCTCCTCAATCGCACTATCAATGAAGTCCGCCATCTTCGGATTGGCAAAACCCGAGAGGCGCGCGTTCGGATCGGTCGCAACTGTTGGTGCAACCGGCCCGAGCTTTTGCGCCAAAGCATCAGCGATCTCAGTGGCGTATTTCGGCACGACGATGGCGCTGGCGTTGATGCACGAGCGCCCGCCGTTGTCGGAAATGCTCGCGACCATCACATCCACGTAATCGCGCCAGTTTTCGATGCAATCATCGCCGATGAGAATCTTGCTCCAGCCCGGCCCGTGAATCTGGATGGCGGGATTGTTTGCGTATTGCTGCGTGGTGGATTTGTCCCCGAAGATCAACGCGCGGCTACAGGTGTTGAGGATCGCGCCCGCGCCTTCGTGATCGGTGGGATAAAATCCAAACGCCTCTGCCGGTGCGCCCGCCGCGATGAACGCCTGGATCAGGCGATACGGTGTCCACGGCTCTTCTTTGCCGGGCTTGATGATGACCGGGGTCTTGAGTGCGATGCTCGGCAGCCAAAGCGAATTCACCGCCGGCGAATTGCTCGGCATTACGAGTCCTAGTGCTGGGGTGGTGGGGAAATAACTCAGCCGCGTCCCAAACTGTTCGCCGCTGCCTGAATCCAAAATCGAAAGATCCAGCCCACGCGACAAACCGTTCAACACTGTCTTCATGTTCGTCAGCGCGAAGTAAACCTTGTCCATGTTGCGTCGGACCATGACATGCGGTAGTCCGCTCGTGCTGGATAGCGTCTCGATATATTGCTGTGGTGATTGTGTGTGGCCCTTGTCACCAAGCGGGAGCGTGCCGTTGAGGAAATGTTCTCCAGCTTTGGCACAGATTTCGATAAGTTGCGCGACGGAGGATTTCTTCAACGCCGCCTGCGCCTCACCGACGCGGGCGAGGTCCTTGCGGACGATACCCGCGTTGACCTGACTGACGACGGCTTTGACTTCGCCGGTGCGGAAGTCTTTCACCTCGACCGTATCAAGGCTCTCGTAAGCTTTGCCGCGACGCAGCGCGGGGATGTGGGGCAGGCTGCTCATATTCGTTCTGTTAAATGTTAGCGTAAAACAGACTCCTTGGCCGAGGCGAGCATTCAATCCGCTTCCTGATTTTCAGAGCTTTCTGTGCGGTGAATAATTTCTCCGGGCGGATGCTTGACGCCACCGTTGATGCACCTCACGCTTTGCGCCGCTCAGATTTCTGGGCGGCAACATGAGTCGCAAATCAGCCAAGACAAAAGCCGTGTCGGTGATGGCGTTGGGCGTCGGGTCGTTCGCTTACAGCGTCGCGCAAACTCTGAAAGAGCACGGCGCGGACGTCTGCACCTATCTCACGCGTGACTATGGCCATTTTCCTCCGTCGCTTGCCGGACCGACGTTTCTCCGCGAGGCGTGTCCGAGCCCTGTGCCGATTATCAAAGAGCGGGGCGTGGAACTCATCGTGCCGCAGTCCATTGATTGGGCGCAACAGCCGTGGGCGGCGGACCTGCTCAAATCAGGTGTCGGGATTCTCAGTCCGACCGGTGAAGCTATGCGCATTGAGCGCGAACGCGACTTTGCTCGCGAGCTGTGCGCGAAATACAAGATTTCGTTTCCCAAGTCCTTCGTCGCATCGAACCGACTCGAAGCAGAACGCATCCTCAAGAAGCATCCGCATCCGTTCGTCATCAAAAACCCGCTCTGCTCGCCGACGAGTCCAGTCCACACGATCCTGTGTGAGTCTGTGGCGGATACGCGCTCATGGCTGCGGCACGTGAACTACGCCGAGGGTGTCTTCCTCCAGGAGTTTGCCGGCCGGGCCGAGGCCGGGCATATCGCGCTTATCAGCGGCGGTGAGATTTATTCGCTCGTCACCAATCAGGAATACAAGCGCGCTTTCAACGGCAATCTTGGCATCGTCGCGGGCGCCCGCTTGGCGGCTTGGTAGAGCGCGATCCGGATGATAAATACGGCCTCGCGCGCGAGTTGATTCATCCGCTATTGCCGTGGTTGCGGGCGGTGAAATTCAACGGGCCGCTGCAAGTCACCGCCGTGAAGCGTCGCTCGGGTTGGTGTGTTATCGAATACAACATCCGCATCGGTGTGACGTCCGGGGCGATGATCCTGCGCCTCTTGGAAAACCCGCTGGAAACTCTCTTGGCTGCGACCAAAAACAAAAAGCTGTTACCGCGCTGGCGAGCGGGGCGCAATTTCGGTTGCTCGCTGACGCTGGCGGGTTACGGCTATCCGTTTACGCAGGTCAAAGCGCCGCCGTTGCCGGTGGACATCATCTCACCCTTCGACAAGGATTGCGACGTCTGGTGGAACGAGGCGACGCGGGATGCGGAGGGGCAATTCATCGCCACCGGCCATCGCATTGCGGACGTGATCGGTTTTGGGGTGGACGTGAAAGCGGCAATCGCGAAAGCTTACGCCAACATCCGGCGCTTGCGCAGTCCGGGCAGTTATTACCGGACGGACGTGGGCCAAAGTCTCTGGCCGCCGGGTAACGAATGATTTAAGCAAACGACGTGGACACTTTAACCGACGAACTCATCGCCACAGCAACAACGACGTGGACGGGCGACACTTCTGCGCCAATCGCGACTTCGTTGCAGGTTGGCAATGATCGTCCGCCGCGCCCGGCGTGGATCGAGATTGATCTCGCGCGCTGGCGGCGCAACTTCCAACTCATTCGCGCTGACCTGCCGCCTGGTTTGGAATTGCTATCGGTGGTGAAGGATGAAGCCTATGGGCACGGTTTGCTTCCGGCGGCGCGCCTCGCTGGCGAAGCAGGCGTGAGATTCCTCGCGGTTTCAACCGTGGAGGAGGGTGTGAAGTTACGTGCCGGCGGCGTGCGGCAGCGCATTTTGGTTTTAGGCGACCGGCAGGAAGCAGAGTTGCCGTGGTGCGTGGCGCATGATTTGACCTGTTGCGTGGCTGAACCGGGAATGATCGCCAAACTTGCACGCCTAGCCCAGCAAGCGGGCAAGCGCTTCGCTGTGCATCTCAAGATCAACACCGGGATGAACCGTTACGGGGTGCGCTGGAATGAAGTTCTGAACGTCGCGGAAAAGATTGTCGCGGAAAAATCTCTCTGGCTGGAGGGGGCGTTGAGTCACTTCGCGCAATCAGACGAACTCAATAAGACCTTCGCACTGTTGCAGCTCTCGCGCTTTAACGAAGCGTTAGCCGCGCTGGCGGCGCGCAACATTCCCGTCAGCGTGCGCCATCTTTGCAACAGCGGCGGCTTTCTGGATTTGCCGTCCGCGCACTTCGACATGTACGGATGGGGATTTTACCGCTGGGCGTTTTTCCATCGCAGGTTTGCCGGCGGATTCCCGGCGTCGAAGCCGTCATGAGCGTCAAGGCACGCATTGCTTCCATTCAGAATCTTCAGCCTGGCGATCACGTCGGCTACGGGATGCGTTACACAGCGCAGGAGAATCGGCGCATCGCGGTGTTGCCCCTCGGCTACGGCGATGGCTTTCCGCGCGTGCGAAATCTGGGGTGCGCGCTCATCCACGGTAAACGCGCGCCGATTGTTGGGGGCGTTTCAATGGATGCGCTGACGGTGGACATCACGGACATCCCCGAGGCGAAACTGTGGGATGTGGCGACGTTGATGGGGCGCGATGGCGAAGACGAGATTTCCGTTCATGAAATCGCCAAGATCAAAAACTCCGCCAGCTACGACGTGCTGTGCAGTTGGCGCGGGCGGCTGCCGCGCCTCTACGTGAACGACGAGCCGGTGCAATGAAGCTCCTGTTCTCCGAGGCCAAGCCGGATTACGGCAACTACATTTTCCCCTACGCCATCTGGGCGTTTCCTGATTCGGGTGAAATTGTGGACTTATTCAACGCCGGGTTTTTGCCATCTTCGCGCCATTTAGACCGGTTTTATCTCTGCCGACATATCCGCGTTGAGTTAAAGAAATTCACACCGTCTTCCGAGAACCGCCGCATTCTGCGCAAGGGTGAGGGTATCGCCGCAAAACTGATTCCCCGCGCTGAATTTGAGCTCACCACCGCGCGCCGCGAGTTCTGCAAGCACTACACAGATGCCAAGTTTGGCACGAGCGGCATGAGTTACGAACGGCTGGACTCGCTGTTCAATTCGCTAGTGACATCACACGTGTTGGTTTTTACCGAGACTGCCACTGGCGCGGAGATTGGCCTCGCCACGCTCTATGTCGAAGGCGATCGCATGGCGTTTTACTACTACGCCTTTTACGACTTGGCACACCCGAATCGCAGCCTCGGCTTGTTCATGATGACGACGGCTGCCAAACTGTTTACCGAACGTGACTGTGGCTATCTGTATCTCGGCTCGTGTTACTCGGACAGCGCGCTCTACAAGACCCAATTCACGGGCTTTGAGTTCTTTACCGGTGCAAGCTGGTCAGAAAGTCTGGCGGAACTCAAATTCATCCTCAGTCGACAGCAGCAACCGGAGTTAAAACAGCATCTGCTGGAGGATGAAGCCTATCGCGCCGGTTTTCCCAGTAGTGAGCTATCTGATCTCGCGGCTCAGAGTTGGTTTTATGGGAAAAGCGGACCGTCGTTCAACGGTTAGCGGGCGATTTGCGCTTGGAAGGTGGCTGGCAGCAGCTTAAGGCCTAAAATATCCGCTGGTTTTTTTTGTGCTGCTTGGCAGCATACGGCGCAACTTGACTCTTCCGCCCCGGCTGCGCCCCCGCGCGATGGAGTGAATAGTCAGGCGGTGTTCGCTTAAGGGCTGGAGACGCGACCCGCAGAACCAGGGAAGCTGGATTTTTGCGGTTGGGGCGGACCATCACGGCTGGATACGCACCGACCAAACCGATCGAGTAGGAATTATTGCGATGAAACACGAAATGACGCGGGAATTGGGCATTGGGAACAAGACGATTTATCCATGGGCGTGGCATTGGGCTGTGCTGGCGGTGGCGATTCTCAGTGTTGGTGGCGTTGCAACGTCACTTCAGGCGCAAACGTCCTGGACAAATTTGAGCGGCAGCGCCGATTGGTTTACTGCGGGGAGTTGGTCCGCTGGAGTGCCGACCTTGGCCGATGAAGCGTCGCTGAGCGCTGCTCGAATCATCCGGATCACCTCGACCAACCAAGTCGCTACGGCAGGCCTGCTGAATATCAACAGCGGTGGGTTGGATATTGCCAAGGGCACGCTGAATGTTGCTGGCGCGTTGCAAGTAAACGGCACTTCGCTTTCGTTGAGTGGGGCAAACGTCTCGTTCGATAGCCTTTGGATCAATTCCGGGGCACCTATGCCGACAATGCTCTCGATGCGTGGTGACACTGGTCGGCAGCAACGCCAGCATTGAAGTTTCCTCTTCCAGCGCGGTCAGCGTCAACAGTTTGATTGCCGGAGACAGCTTGACCAAGGTTGGCGAACACTGCACGTTGGTATTGCTCAACAACAACACCTATACGAATGGCACAACCATCAACGACGGCACCTTGCAGATCGGCAATGGTGGCGCCACCGGCTCGCTCGGCATTGGTGATATTACCAATCACGGCACGCTCGCCATCAGTCGCAGTGACACGTACACAATCACCAATGTTATTTCTGGCACGGGCAAGTTGAATCAAGTCGGCGGCGGCACAACGGTGCTGACGGCGGACAACACTTATTTCGGTGGCACCAGCATTAGCAATGGCATTGTGCAG
>JASGKY010000044.1:0-257833 GCA_049840435.1 Verrucomicrobiota bacterium
TGCCGCGGCATAGCCAGATCACACGCAAAACTTCCGGTCGCGATACCGCCGCGCGAAATCCTCGCGACGAACATCGAGACGGTCTTTCTGGTGACTGCGGCGGATGCGAGTTCAACCCTGCTCGATTGGAGCGGATGCTGGTCATGGCGCACGACAGCGGGGACCGGCCGGTCGTGGTGCTCAACAAGATTGATCTGTGTGAGGATCTGGATGCCAAGCGGGCCGAGGCTGAGCGGGTGGCGGGTGAAGCGTTGGTGTTGGCTGTGTGGCGTTGACGGGGCGCGGCGTGAAGAAGTTGGCGGGCTTGATCAAACCCGGAGACACTGTGGTTTTCATCGGCACGTCCGGCGTGGGTAAATCCAGCCTCATCAATGAGCTCTATGGTGAGGAGCTTATGCCGACGGTGGAGGTGCGTGAGAGCGATGCCAAAGGGCGGCACACAACCCACCCGGCGCGAAATGATTTTTCTGCCCAAGGGCGGCGTGGTGATTGATACCCCCGGCATGCGGGAATTTCACCTCTGGGCCGTGGGGAGGGCACGCGGGAAACATTCCCGGAGATCGAAGCTCTTGCAGCGGGATGTCATTTCCGCGATTGCACTCACACGAAAGAGAAGCATTGCGCGGTGTTGGCCGCCTTAGCCGTTGGAACGCTGCGCGCGAGCGCTATGACAGTTTTGTCTAATTGCAGCGGGAAACCAGTTACCTGCGCGAAGCCGAAAGGCGAGCCGGTTGGCAAAATCGGCGCAAGGGCGATCGCGTCGCGCACCGCGTTTTCAATAAACAATCTTGACCATGCCAACAAAGCCTTTGAATCCCAGCCATGTTCCGAGCGGCGGTGGCAAAGTCGTGAATGTTCTGGGTATCCCGATTTACATCCGAGTGTCCGGGCAGGACACGAACGGCGTCCTCAGCGTCATTGAATCCCACGATTCGACTGGTGGTGGGCCGCCGCCGCACATCCACCATCGCGAAGATGAAACTTTTCAAGTGCTCGAGGGCGAATACGAATTCACCGTCGCCGGAAAATCTCTCGTCGCCAAACCGGGCGCAACCTTGTTCGCGCCGCGTGGTGTGGCACATACTTATCGGTGTTTGAGCAAGGGCGGCGGCAAGCTATCGGTCGTGCTAACCCCGGCAGGGTTTGAAAAATTTTTCGAGCAAATCGGCGCGCTGAGTCCACAACAGCAGCAAGACATTCCGCGCGTGCTGGAGATCGCCAACAAATTCGGGTTGGAATTTCTGCTGCCAAAACCCTGAGCGACGGCGGTCAAGCCGGATAGGCGAGCTCGGGGTGATAAAAGATTGTTCCCCGTCGTCTGGCTTTTGCCATGGGCGGGGATAGCGGTTGGGCGCTGGCTTTCAGCGCCTGCAATTCCTGCTGCATCTTTTTCAAGTGGCGCGGGCAGATGCCGTGCGAAATAGCGCCAAGATCCCGCCCAATTCCACGCCGCGATGCTTGGGTTTGCACCAGGCACAAATCGCGACGCGCAACGGAAACTCACTTTGTTGGGGAGCATTCATTCGCACCACGTTCTCTATCGTAGCAGCCGCCTGGTTTGTCCACAAAATTTTGTTCGCAGGAAAAGATGGCGGACCGTTTGTCTGGTCGGCGTGACGGGTGATGAAGGCATTTTATAACGTGCAGAAATTTGCGCGCCGCCTCATTTTCCCCTACTTGTGTCGCCGACTGACACACAAACTCACTGCTTAAACAGAACTAGACAGAACTCGAACATGAAAAATTCTTTCCAAGACAAAGTCGCTCTTATCACCGGTGCCACCAGCGGCATCGGCGCATCCACCGCCAAAGCCCTTGCTGCGCGTGGCGCAAAAATTATCGTTTCAGGCCGGCGCCAGCCCGAAGGCGAAGCCGTGGTCAAAGCCATCCAGGCTGCAGGTGGCACAGCCACGTTTTTCAGGGCAGACACCAGCAAAGAAGCCGACGTGAAAGCGTTGGTAGATTTCACCCTCAAGACTTATGGCCGGCTGGATTACGCTTTCAATAATGCTGGCATCGAAGGCGTGGCCGGGCTCACCACCGATCAGCAGACCGAGGATAATTATCGGCGGACCTTCGACATCAATGTGCTCGGCGTGTTGCTTAGCCTGAAGCATGAGATTCCTGCGATGTTGCAGAACGGCGGTGGCGCAATTGTGAACACTTCATCCGTCGGTGGGCACATCGGGATGCCTGGCATGGGCGTTTACATCGCATCCAAACACGCCGTGGAAGGTTTGACCAAGACTGCAGCGCTGGAGTTCTCGAAGCAAGGCGTGCGCGTGAACGCAGTCGCTCCCGCTGCAATCCAGACCGACATGGTGGATCGTTTCATTGGTGAAAGTAAGACGAACAATCCCCAACGCGATTGGCTTACCAACGCGCACCCTATCGGTCGTATCGGCACAACAGACGAAGTCGCACTAGCAGTCATTTCCTTGTTTGAGAATACCTTCATCACCGGTACGTCTCTAGCCGTGGACGGCGGTTTCATGGCGCAATGATGCCGCGCGCATCGGGGCGGAAAGCCGACTGTGTTGTGGATTATTCCTTTAGTGGCTGTTCCTTGAACTGGCGGTTCGCCTCGGTGCGCTTTTTGGCGATTTCATCAATCGGCGCGCGGATGCCGGGGTAGCGCCGGAGCAATTCCCGAAAATCCCGGCGGCTTAATGTGAGCAATTTACAAAAATCCAAGGCAACCACATCTGCTGTCCGTGGGTGACCGTTTAACAGTGCCAATTCTCCAAAAAAGTCTCCGGCCCCATTTTGATCTTATGACCGTTGACCATGACCTCCACTTCGCCGGATGAAATGAAATAGACCACGTCCGCTTTGTCGCCGATGCGGATGAGGCGTTCCCGGGGTCAGCCGCGCGCGGCTGAAAATGGAGCGCCACGGTCTCCCGTTGTTCGGCGGTAAGCCCCGCGAACAAAGGAAAGCGTTCGGCCAGTTCCTCCGGGCTGTAACTTTTGTGGGCGGCGGCTTTTGCTTCACTTGCCACGCGGGTTGCCTCCAAATCCGCCTGCAACCGTTTGAATCGGACGGTTCGGTTATCCTCAGATGCCGTTTGAGCCAATCCACTTTTCCGATCAAGCCCAACCACCAACCAGTGCTCGCAAAAGCCAGTGGATTGATGCTGATGGACAACAAGGCGCCCGCCAGAATCAAGCTGAGCCCTTCGACCGGCAATAAGTGGTAGGAGACGCCCAGCCCGGCCAGAATGAAGGAGAATTCTCCGATCTGCGCCAGCGCGGCTGAGACAGTCAGTGCGGTGCTTACTGGATAGCCCAACGCCAAAACGATTACCAGCGCGGCGAGCGATTTGCCGAACAAGATGATCGCCAGCACCGCCGCCACCATCAGGGGTTTGGTGATCAAGATGGCCGGATCGAACAGCATGCCCACCGAAACGAAGAACAACACCGCAAACGCATCCTGCAGCGGCAATGAATTCGCTGCCGCTTTATGGCTGAGATCCGATTCACTCAACACCACCCCTGCGAAGAACGCCCCCAGCGCAAACGAAACGCCAAACAGCCGCGCCGAGGCAAACGCAATGCCCAGCGCCACTGCCAGTACGCCCAAGGTGAAGAGTTCCCGCGAACCGGTGCGCGCCACTTGATGCAGCAGCCAAGGCAGGACGCGCGGGCCGAACAACAGTGCCAGCACCACAAACGAAGCCACTTTCAGTAACGTGATTCCGAGGCTCGCCAGCAAACCCAGCCCAGCCGTGCTGGTGACTGTCGTCTGACTACGCCCGCCCAGTACCTCGGCCAACGCCGGCAACAGTACCAAAATCAAGACCATGAACAGGTCTTCCACCACCAGCCAACCCACCGCAATCCGTCCGTTGGGCGTGGTGACCCCGTTACGTTCTTCGAGCGCCTTCAGGAGCACCACCGTGCTGGCGACCGATAGACTCAACCCGAGGACCAACCCCGCGCCGAAACTCCAGCCCCAAGACATCGCCAGCCCGATGCCGATGCCCGTGGCGATGAGGATTTGGGCAATGGCGCCGGGGATGGCGATCTTTCGCACGGCCATGAGATCTCCAGTCGAGAAATGCAGCCCCACCCCGAACATCAGTAACATCACGCCAATTTCCGCGAGCTGGCCGGTCAATGCAGTGTCCGCCACGAATCCGGGCACGAACCGCCCCAAGGCTACCCCGGCCATCAGATAACCCACGAGCGGTGGCAATCGCAGTCGTTGGGCGATATAACCGAAGGGGAAAGCGAGCGTGAAACCCAGTGCCACCGTGGCGATCAACGAGACATCATGCGGCATCGCGTGGTCAGTCGCCCCGCCTGCACCAACGGCGGCGAGGATGGGGAAAGGGTTGAACCAAGCACCAATCATTTCTTCCCGCCGTTGCTTGCGTTCATCTGATTTGGGTTAAACACTGGGCCGGTCACACAAAGTAAACGTCCGTTTAGTCGGGCAGACGTTATCAATCCCTTTGCAACTCGGCCATGGAACTTTTGTTCTATTCGATGCGACTGTGACTTTTGATAGTATTCGTATCCCATGCAAAAAATCCCGTCCCTTGCCATCGTGTTGGGCGCTTGTTTTGCGATCTCAATTTGTTCGCAAGCTGATGTGGTGACGCAACCGGTCCGCAAGTTCGGACTAGGCGATCTGTCGCAAGTGGCCATCGCGCCAAACCAGCAATGGATGGCGACTTCTGGGGCGGGCGGTGCGTTTATCTGGAATTTCACGAACGGAACAGTCGTGCATCGGCTGGAAGCGCATCAGGCGCGAGTTGGGGCGTTGTGCTTTTCGCCTGATGGCACGGTGCTGTTGACCGGAGGACTGGATCGCATCATTCGCGCATGGGATGTGATGACAGGGATGGAACTGCGTTCTTTTTCGGGGCATCTATCGGAAATCTCGAGCCTGGCTTTCGCACCGGATGGACAATCTTTTGTTTCCGCAGGCGATAACTCGGCGCGCGTGTGGTCGTTGGCTACCGGAGAATTGTTACACAGTGTCATCGTGCCGGGTGGGGGAATGATCCGGGCCAGGTTTATGCCGGACGGCAATCGTCTGGTGACGGCAGATCTCGCGTTCCCGTCGGCTAACAACGTCAAGCTCTGGAATCTCACCACCGAACAGATGATTCGAAGCTTTGACCACCGTTCTTTGGAGTTGGGTCTGATGGCGGGCGGCCAATTGGCGACCGCAGGGGAGGATTCGGTCGTGCGAGTCTGGGATATTGAGACGGGGCAATTCATCCGCTCATTGGAGGGTGCGACGTCAGCGATTCTCGGATTGGTCACGTCGCCCACCAATTCGCTGGTGTTGGCCGGTTGTTTCAATGGTCAGGTGATTACGTGGGATGCCATAACTGGGGATGTCGCACATCAATTCTTCCACGAGAAACTGATTTCTTTGGTTGCTGTCCCCGGAACGAATCAAATCCTCTGCGCCCATTCCGAAAAACTCGTGCGGCTGAAGAACAGTGAGATAGGCGATAATCTGCGCGTGTTCGCGGGCCACACCACCAGCACGACCATGGGCGTGGGCTTCTCGCCCGACAGTCGCTTTGTGGTTTCCGGCGGCACTGAGCCGCTGACACGCCTGTGGACTCGCTCCAATGCTGCCCCGCACATCGTTTTGCCGGGACACGGCGCAGGCACGGAAGCCGCCACGTTCTCGCCGGATGGAACAAAGATTCTTACTACGTTCGGTGCGCCAGTTTATTCGGCCCAACTCTGGAATGTTCAAACCGGCGTGGTCGAACGTGAGTTCTTTGGTCATACCGGCTGGCTGTTGACCGCTGTTTTTTCCCCCAACGGCCAACGCATCGCCACCGGCGCTCAAGACGGGATGGCAAAACTTTGGGATGTGGCGACCGGCACATTGATTCGCACCTTCAGCAGTCCCGGTACATGGGTTCAAGCCGTGGCGATTTCCTCCAACGGAATGTTTTTCGCCAGCGGCGATTCGGGCGGAATCGTCCGCTTGTGGAATGCGACGAATGGCCAACTCTTACGCACCTTCGAACTGGATGCCGGCGCGGTGACGAGTCTGGCGTTTTCCCCGGCCAACGGAGAATTGCTGGTCGCGTGGGCGGATGGTTTTCTGCGGACGTTTGATCCGGCGACAGGAGAATTGAAACTGGATTCCGTCACTCCCGCTGCGTTTCTGGAGTCGGCCGTGTTCTCACCGGATGGACGATTCATTCTCGGCGGCGAAGGCTGGCCGTTCTTCACCGCGCGACTTTGGGATGCGCGTGATGGTAAAGAACTCCGCGTCTTCGCTGGTCATGCCGCACCCGTGACTTCCGTTGCCTTCAACGCCACCGGCACGAGCATCCTGACCGGCGCTGATTTTGTCCGGCTCTGGAGCGTTGCCGACATCGCTGCGCAGTTGGAAATCGAACGCAAACCGAATGGCTTCGAGTTGCGTTGGAACATCGGCGAGCTGCAACAATCCACATCTGTGAATGGTCCGTGGCTCGATGTCACCAATGCCGTAAGTCCGAAACAGATGCCGATGGATCAGGCGGCGGCGTTCTTTCGGGTCAAGGTGAGTGCGGAAGAATAAGCGACCTGTCTGAGGACATTTTCACCGTGCGGCTGGTGCAAGGACCGCTGGGGCATCTTCTGGCAAATCACGCGCTGACGGCTGGAGGCGCTGAAGCCAAACGCGCCTTCGCCGCGATGTTGGACGTGGGAAAAATCGACATCGCCAGAATCGAGGCCGCCCGCCACAACTGATGGTAATGGCGTCTAAGCCCTGAACTCTTATTCGGCAAAGTGTTTCATCAAGGCATCGTATTCCTTGCGCGAAATAGTTCGCATCGAACCATGACGTGCCTTCGCGGGCACTTCGTATTTGTTCCAGTCCTTGACGGAAGTGCCACCCGAAGCTTGAAACCACGGCCCGCTGAGCTGTGCCGCCACCGAAAGGCCGTAAGAAACGCCTGGGTATTGTTCGTAGTATAGATACCACGCTTTACCATTGGGCGACGGAATCAACGTCGGTGCTTCGCGAAAACCTGGACTCACTGACGGGCCCGGCTCGGTGTACAGGTCCCAGCAAGTTGGTGGAACTACAGATGCGGATAGTTTTACCGGTGGTCCATTCCAGAGAGGGATAGCGCTCATCCTTGATGATGGCGTAATAACGATCGTCCTCGCGCCGGATGAGCGTATCGATCGTCGCCATCTCCCACTCGAACAAACGACGCGGTGGCTCGGAGAAGGTCTTCAAATCTTTCGACGTGGCGTAAATCGTCCGCTGCCCGGCCCAGTACGGCTCGGGCAGATCCGTTTTGCCTAGGTCATGCGTCGTGTGCCAGGTCAGGACGAATTGCGAACTGGCTTCGTCGAAGAACAATTTCGGCGCGCCGATGCGCATCATTGCTTTCGGATAATTGGGGATTCGTTTCAGGTCAGGTACGTAATCACCAAACTTCCTCCACGTGATCAGATCGTCCGACACCCAGAAATTGATGTCGGGCTGGTCGTCCCCGCGATTGCCCACGAGATAATAACGCTGGTCCGGACCACGACAGATATCCGCGTGCCCACGATACTCCTCGAACACGCGTTTCCCGCCATTGAGCAGCGTCCAATGCAATCCGTCGAGGCTGACGCTGTAATAAAGCCGCCAGTAATCACCGTCCATCATGTGCGCGAAAAGGTAGGCCTCGTTCTTTGGCGCTTCGCCCGGTTTCACTTGTCCGGGCGGATCGGGCATCTGCGCGAAGCTCAGCTTTCCGGTGACGAGAAAAAGCAAAAGCAACGCCGTCTTTGTGAACCCTGCGCGCCAGCGCAAAACAGCTTGGAACGATTTCATGCAACTGAGGTTAAGCCGGGCCGGCTGTTCCGCGATCAGAAAATACGCGAACCCGACTTTGCCGCGATGATGGACATGTGGGAAAATGACATCGCTTGCCGTAGCGAGGGAATGGGGTGGTTTACTTATCCGGCAGACTTCGTTTTAGTTTCGCGACCAACGCGACGCAATTCGTGTCGCCCTGGGCGGCCAGCGGTTGGGCAAGTTCCAAGGCGCGCGCCGGATCCAAGGTGGCGAGAAACTCTATCGCATAGTAGCGTTTGCTTTCTCGTCCTCCGAGTGCGCCGTGAACTGCTGTGCGGATGGCACTGTTGGTCTCATTCAAGGCATAGAGATAAAGTTTGGCGTAGCGACAAGCTGCCTCGCCATCCTTTGCCCGGAGCTCGTCCCAATTCGACGCGAGTTGCGCGATGTGTCGCGCCGCGGCCGTGAGTTGCCAATGATTGGTCTGCTGTGACCAAGCCGTTGCAAACTGGAGGATGCCGTAAGTCGTTGTGTCGGGAGGCTTATCGGCAGGGCATTGATCGAGTCGGCGGGACGCTTCCAGTTTGAGAAACAGATTGGTCTCCGTGTCTTCCAACTGCGCGACTTTGTACATTGATTCTAGCAATTCTTGAATCTCGACAATCTTGGCCTTGGCATGAATTAAATCCATCGCGTCGGCGACGGAAAATGGATAGCCGACTTGAAACCAGCCTTGCTCCAACCGTTCCAGCAGCGGTTGGTTCACCTCGCGGTGCCAGGCATTGGTAGAGATACGGCAGGCAATGATCAAATTTCTAGTGGGATCTATTTCCCTTGAGTCAATTCGCACGGTGACATTGGTGCTGATGGCCACCATCTCCATGATGATGTCAGTAACTTGGTGTGGATCCAGTCGCGGTGCGGTGCTGGCGTTGGTTTTTGTTCCAGATATAGGTTTTTGCAGCAGATCGTCGGCAAGTTGCTGCGTCAGACGCCGGCAACGGTAATTGGCCCACATCGTCTGGCCGGCATCGGCGTATTGCGCTCGCGCCCAGGCCTGCCAGTATTGGGCTTTTTCGCTGCCCGGCTTCGTCCGGGCGATCGCGTCGTTGATCAGCAGCACCAAGGCGCGCTGATCCATTGGCACATTGGTTTCAGTCAGTGCGAGTTGGACTTGCTTGGGTGAGAAGACCACATCATCAATGTCACCTTCGAAAAGGTCTTCAATCAAAGGATCGATGACAGCCAGATCCGTCCGCGAATATGGACGCAAAATCAAATTCGGATTGCCGTCCCAGTTCGCCTTGACGTCGCCCAGCACAAACTTGCTGAACTGCTCTTTGCGGTAGTAGCCGTTGCGGATCGTGGGGCTGGCGAGTTCCGGCCGGGCATTCCAAAAATCCAGCATGATGCGCGCGGTGAACGAGCTCATCGGAAAGTTTTCCGTGAAGCGCGAGAAGTTGTCCGCCATCCAGCCGGCCATCATCAACTGGCGCGCCATGCTCATCTGATTCGTCTGTTTCGACTGCAACAGCAACGCCCACTTCAACATCAGCAGCTCAGTTGCGCGCGGATAGTCGGGGTCGAACTTTAAACTTCTCAATGCAGACAATGCCCACTCATGTTTACCTTCAAGATAATAGACACCCGCGAGATTGATGTTGTAAGGGCGGACTTCCGTGATCGGATCGCCATAGGAGGCGGCCTTCGGATGAAGTTGGGAATAGAGGATGAGCTTCTGCAGATCCAGTTCATCCTTGATCGCAGGATCGATTTTCGTCTCGTGGCTATAGATCACTTTGTCGTAGAAATGTTCCGCCAGTTTCAAGTCGCGGCTCACGCCACGCGTATTGCCCGAAAGGTAAATCCGGGCCATGATTGCGGCCGCTTCGCGGTTGCCGCCTTCGGCGTGTTCCTGGACCTGGGCCAGATATTTTAGGTGCGCCTCCGTCAGGGCCCGTTCTTTTTGGGCTTCGATTTCTGCCTGCACCTTGCGTTCGTAACGAGCCTTTTGCTCCGCTGACATGCCGTAAGTGGGGTCATTGGCATGCCACATTTGTTCAAACACCGCGCGCTCCTCGGCTTCCGCATTGCGCCGCTGCCAGTAATCGGAGTTGCCCCGGCTCGCCGCGGGATTCCACGATGGCTGGTAAGTGTTCTTGTTGACGTTTTCGATGGCGTTATACATCCCCTCCTCGCGTTGGCGGGCTTCCCGAAAACGCTCATTAAGCTCATCCGCCCGCGCTGTTGTGAGGTTCAACAGCAACGTGCCACCCACCAGCACTCGGGCGAAGATGTCAGGGAACTTCATGATGGGAACACTCTGACAAAAAAACGGCTGCCTGAAAAGTAGCCTCTGGCAGACCGCTGGGTATCTCCTGGCAAATCACGCCGCGCGTGTTGATGGACGCGCTGGCGGCCGGCGGCGCGGAAGCCAAACGCGCCTTCGCCGCGATGATGGACATGGGAAAAATCGACATCGCCAAAATCCAGGCTGCGCGACGTGGGTGATGGAAACGGCAGAACGATATTCCGCAGAGAGCTCGGCTCACGCGAAGTCGTTTCAATTCCGACCCACTTCTGTCTCGCGCAAAGCGACGCGCACTTGTTTTGGGTTCTGCCCCGTCCAAGTCTGAAAAGCTCTGAAGAAGGAATTGGGATCGGCATAGCCCAGTAGAAAGGAGATTTCTGAACCTGTCATCTTCGTGTTCCGCAGATAATGCCGCGCCAGCTCCTCGCGAATCTGGCTGACGACGCCCTGGAAGTTCCGGCCTTCGTCGGTGAGCCGGCGTTGCAACGTGCGTCCGCTCATCCCGAGCCTTTGCGCCACGGCGCTGATGGACGCATCGCCTGCGGGCAACTGTTCCAGCAACGCGCCGCGGATACGGTCGGTCATGGTCGCGGACGCCTCCAGTTCGGAGAGCCGTTTTCGCAGTTCCGGCTCAAAGACTTTCCACATGCTCTCATTCGCCGTAAGGAACGGACGTCGCGCATCCTCGGTGGAAAACGCCAGCGACAATGCCGGGCCGCGCTGCACTGGAATTCCAAAGAAGTCCGCATACTCGCGGGCCAGTTCCGGCGGATGCGGGGAAGTCACTTTCAGCGGCTGAATCTTTGCACGCGTCGCCAGTCGGGCCAGTTGAAC
The DNA here is from genome assembly GCA_049840435.1 of Verrucomicrobiota bacterium. Lineage (GTDB taxonomy): Bacteria > Verrucomicrobiota > Verrucomicrobiia > Limisphaerales > JADLHS01 > JADLHS01. Next base: position 10,916 of record JASGKY010000044.1, read on the forward strand.
GTAAAAGACCAATTCCGCCGTGGCCAGACTGGTGGGAGGAATCGTGTTGGCCCGCGTGAAAACAATTTCCAAGCGCGTTCCTTGCGCGCTGGGTTTGACGTTCAGTTTCATTGGGCAAACCAAACGTTTGTATTGGGCGATGCGGGCCAGAGCCGCGCCGAGGTTCTGGCTGCACAAGGCGGCAAACAGCGGCGGGTCGAACATCTCGACGGATACCGCTTGGCCGATGCGAATGCCCAGCAGCGGGTTGGCGGCTTCAGCTTCCAGTCCGCGCCAAAGCTCGAAGTATTCATCGGTGGTCACCACCGCGTTCTCGCGCACGAACAGATCCTCCGGCAGACCTGCGCGTCGCAGCACGCGGGCCGCATCAATACTTAGGTCGCGTAACAGCAGTCGCCAACCGGGATGCACGGGAAATTGATCGGCTAGTCGCATAGACTCATTGTTGAGTTGGTCTGGATGAAGCACTGGCTTCCAAGATTTTAGCGTAATAGATGTCCGCGCGCTCTTTGGAAAATGAATCAATAAGAAAGCCAAGCACTCCAAATATGACGAGTGCCATTCCAACGGCCCGCGCGTGCGCGTTGAGTGTGAACCAGAACAGGCCAGTCGCCAGCGCAAAGCAAACGGGTGCGACCACGTTAGTGATTTTATACATGTATTGGAAACCTTCCACGCGCGTCTTCTCGGCGGATATGAAGGCCGGTGCGTCCCCGCGATAAGCCCGTTCAAATTCCGGTATGCGTCGCTGGTTGGAAACGTAGCCTGAGATGCCAATGGCGGCGTAAGCCAGACCAATAACCACCAGCGGCCAGAGCATGGCTTTGGCCAGCGGTGTCGCACCAAGCTTCCAAAACCCGATCCCAGAAGCGATCAACACAATCCCCGCGGCGGAAATGAGAACCATCTCCAAACCTTCGCCTCTAACCCAGTTGATGGAATGTTGCACAAAGTTCATGTCGTTGATTTTGTTGGCGTCATTTTATAGTAGTGTCCAAAGGTTTCAATTTTGCGCTGGTCCGACCGCAAGGCTCCAGGAGCATTCGACCGCCGTTGCCCGGCGCAGCAGAAAAGCAACTACTTGAGCATGTTCATCACCATCTTGTCGTAAAATCGATCTCCAAACCATTTCCGCATGAACATGGTCATCTTGGCATATTGGCCGGCGGCGTAGCGGGTCTTAGGACTGCGGGCGTTGATAGCTTTGAACACCACGTTGGCGATGACATCCGGCGACGAGCCCAATTGTTTTTCGGTGTAGCGGTCGGTCGAATCAGCGACTTTTTTCACCAGATTTGAATAAGCGCTACGGCCAATATATTTCCGCAAGTTGTTCGAAAGAACGCTGCTGAAGTTGGTTCGGATGATGCCAGGCTCGATGACCACGACTTGAATGCCCTTGTCCGCGACCTCGATGCGCAGGCAATCCGACCATCCCTCAAGCGCGTGTTTCGAAGCGTGATACCAAGCGCCAAGCGGCGTGTAGATTTTGCCGCCCATCGAAGTGATATTGATGATTTTGCCCGTGCCCTTCTTTCGCATCGTTGGCAGTAACAACTGGGTCAGCCGCGCCAAGCCGAACAAGTTCACCTCAAACTGATAGCGCGCATCGGCAATCGCCACGTCCTCGATCGCACCGTAAAGTCCAAAGCCTGCGTTGTTCACGAGCACATCCACGCCGCCGAAATCCGCTTCGATTTTGGCTGCGGCGGCTGTGATGCTTTCTTCATTGGAAACATCCAGCGCGATAATATCCGCTCCGAGTTTTTTTAGATCGTTCATCTCCCCGGATCGGCGAGCCGCAGCGATGACTTTAAATCCGCCTTCAATCAGGCGGGTGGCAATGACCTTGCCCATCCCGGAGGATGCTCCAGTTACGAGGGCGACTTTTTGTTTTTGCTGTGTCGTATTCATAGTTGTTTTAAAACTTACGACGACACTTTACTTGCAGAACCGACCTCTCTCACTAGCAGCTCGCGCCAAACTCTCAGCAATACGCGCCAAGAGGCGTTTTTGTATCATTTGATGATGTTCGCCGGTTACTAGCGGATGAACAGTTTTTCCACCTTCGCCTTCACGCTTTCATCCATCTTGATCAGCGGCGGCCAGGGGCGTTTGAAGCCTTCGCCGGGCAATTTTTTCGTCGCGTCAATGCCGAGTTTGCTGCCGCTGGCGATTTCGCTCGTGGCGTGGTCGAGCACGTCGGCCGGGCCTTTGGTGAAGATGCTGTCGCGTTGCGGGTCGGTGTTGGCGCAGAGGCGGAAGAGGACTTCGCTGGTGTTGTGCACGTCCACGTCGTCGTCCACCACCACGATGTATTTGGTGAACATCATCTGCCCCATGCCCCAAAGGCCGTGCATGATTTTGTAGGCCTGCATCGGGTAGGTCTTCTTGATACTCACGAAGACGAGGTTGTGGAAGACGCCTTCCGCCGGCAGCGCGATGTCCACGATTTCGGGGAAGTTCATCTTGAAGATGGGCAGGAAGAGCTTCACCGACGCGCCGCCCATGTAGAAATCTTCCATCGGCGGGATGCCGACGATGGTGGCGGGATAAACGGCGTCTTTGCGGTGCGTGATGGCGGTGACGTGAAAAACGGGATACGGCTCGGGCAACGTGTAATAACCGGTGTGATCGCCGAACGGGCCTTCGTCGCGGAGCGGCTCGGTCGGGTCAACGTAACCTTCGATGACGAAGTCGGCGTTGGCGGGGACTTCCAAATCGTTCGTCTCGCACTTCACAAGTTCGACGGATTTCTTGCGGAGATAACCGGCGAGCAGAAATTCATCCAAGCCGTCCGGCAACGGCGCGGTGGCGGCGAAGGGAAACATCGGGTCGCCACCGATGAAGATGCTGACGGGCATGCGCGTGCCGGTTTCGTAATAGCGTCGTCCGTGTCGTGCGCCGACTTTCTGGAGCTGCCAGTGCATGCCGGTCGTGCGGTCGTCGTAGATCTGGATGCGATACATGCCGACGTTGCGTTCGCCGGTGTCGGGGTCTTTGGTGACAACGCAGGGCAGGGTGATGAAACGTCCACCGTCGAGCGGCCAGCATTTGAGGATGGGGAGATTCGCGAGTGTGGGTGGAGTCGGAGATGTGCCTTTCTGCCAGTCGGGAGCGGGCGGCCAGCCCTTCGCGACAGCCGGCGCATCGAACTTGTGAATGACTTCCTTACACGCACCGTCCTTGACGATCTTTGGCCTGGCGTGGCGAAGTTCAAACGCTTGCCCGAGCAACTTCAAAGCGTCGCGGATTGAAGTCGGCGGCTTGGCCTTCATGAGCGATCCGAGTTCGTTGGCGACTTCCTCGACGGAATTCGCCCCCATGCTCATGGCCATGCGCTTGTGTGAGCCCAAGGTATTGATCGCGACCGGGAACGGCGAAGGCTGGCCGTTCACCGTCGGGTGTTCGATGAGCAACGCCTTGCCGCCGCCAGGCGATTTCATTTCCCGGTCGGCGAGTTCGGTGATCTCGAGTTCAGTGGCGACAGGCGAGGAAATGCGTTTGAGTTCACCCGCCTTATCGAGTGCGGTGACGAAATCACGGAAGGAATCGAAAGCCATGCGCGGAAGTTAGCAAAGGAAACGCGAGCCGAAACTCAAAAACTCAGAAACAAGCACGGGCTTAAGGAGAAACTCAAGAACTCAGAAAAGGGAGCGGAAGTTGGGCGTTTTAAGTTTCCTATCCGCCTCCTCACGTCTGCGGCTACGCCTCGCCCCAAACCTGCTTGATGTGGGTGACACCTTGCTTGAGCGCTTCCACCGGCATGTTGGGACTAAACTCGAACACTTTGATGTGCTCGGGCTTCACGATGGGCTTAAGCGCAGCGAAGTTCACCGAGCCGCTGCCGGGAGCGCAGTGGTCGCGCGTGAACTTTTGCACGTCGTGGATATGGAAACCGGCGAGGCGATCCGCATAGGTGCGCAAATGCATCTCGTGTTCGATGAAGCCAAGATGCTCTTTGATCTGCGCGTGACCGGTGTCGTGCCAGTAAGTGAGCGCCGGGCTTTTGATCTCGTGGAATAGTGCGCCGAAATCGTCTTCAAAGGGAGTTTCTTCGACAGCTTCGCGGTTTTCGCAGCCGAGCTTGATGCCGCGGGATTCGGCTTCGGGCGCAATCTTGCGCAGTGACTCGTAAAGCCGCTCGATGAAACCCTTCTTCTTGGACTCGCGCTTCTCGATAGCCTCGGCTTTGAGCTTCTCGTATTTGCTCGAACCCTTTTCGCCGCGCTCGACGAACTCCTTGAGTTTGCCGGTGTAATCCTTCATGTCCACGCTGCCGAGGTGCAGCACGACGAGCGGGGCTTTGACGCGCGTGGCGAAATCGAGGGTCTTGAGCGTGTGTTTGAGGGCAGACTCGCGTTCGCGCGGAGATTCGGCGGTGAACTGGTAGAGGTTGGGGGCGGATTGGTTTACGCCCATCGGGAGCGGACAGAAATTGTGCAGCGTGGAAATTTTCATCTCGCCCGCGTTCACGGCGCCGAGGATGCCGGGCATGAGGCTGATGCGGGTGCCGTGGCTGAGTTCGGCGTGGGTAAAGCCCAGCTCGCGGATCTCGCGCAGCATGGCGCGGCCATCCGTGTGGCGATGCGAATTCCAGCAAGTTGAAAACGAATACATCCCTTTCCTCCAAAAACGAAACGACCGGGCGCAGTCGTCAAGCGGCCACGCCCGGTCAGAAGTTACGATCAAAGATTATTGATCGGCATAGCGGGCCGCCAGCATGGCGGAAAACCGCGCGACTTTTTCCTTACGACGGCGCTTTTCGCTCGGCTTTTCGTAAGTGCGACGCATGCGCACATTGCGCAAGGTGCCTTCGCGATCAATTTTCTTCTTCAGGCGGCGCAGGGCTTTATCCACGGGCTCGCCTTTTTTCAGTTTAATCTCGGTCAATCCAATTCACTTCCTCTCCGGGGAGCGGTCGGCGGTCAGCCGGGCGCTCAAAATAGGGTTGCTAGGCTAGAATTGTTCCGGCGGCGGGTCAATCTTCAAAAATGGCCACTTTTGCCGAGGAAACCGGGCCTTTGGAAAGCAAACGAGGCGGCGGATGGTAACATCCGCCGCCTCGCTGAAGGGTTTTCCGGCTTACTTGCCGAGCAACGCCAGCGCCGCTTCCGCCATCTTGGGCGCGGTCAGACCATGCTTCACATAGAGTTCTTCCGCGAGATAGGCGGATTGGCCGAACTCATTGTGGATGCCGAGCGACTTCATGCTGTGCGCGATGCCGGCGTTGCTCAACGCATGCGAGACTTGCGCGCCCATGCCACCAAGCACTTGATGGTCTTCAATGGTCACGACTTTGCCGCCGCAGGCTTTCACAGCGCCGCCGATGGTTTCGAGGTCCACCTGGTTCACGAACGGATTGCTGATGACGGTGGCCTTCACGCCTTTCGCCGCAAGCAACTTGCCGGCTTCAATCGCCTTGTTCACGAGCACGCCACAACCGATGAGGACGACGTCGCTGCCTTGTGACAGGACCTGCGCCTTGCCCCACGGATATTTCGCGCCTTCGATCCACGTGAGTGGATAATTTTCGCGGCCCACGAAGAAGATGTAACTGTTGCCGTCCTTGCCCGCCGCGCGGTCGGCAGCGAATTGCTTGATGGCTTGGTACATCAACGACTCGGCTTCGTCCGAGCAGCTCGGCGCGATGACGACCGTGTGCGGAATGGCGCTCGTGGCAGCGAAGTAAGTTGTGGCTTGGTGCGAAGCGCCGTCCGCCGCGTCTTGGAAGCCGACGTGCGAGAACATTGCGATGACCGGCGCTTGCGAGAGAGCGGCCATCGTGAGCGGCAGGTTGCCCTTGGTCACGCCGAACTGGCCGAACGTGTCCACGATCGGAATGAACCCGACCTTCGACATGCCGGCGGCGGTGCTGATCATGTTTGATTCCGCGATGCCAACTTCGATGAAGCGATCGGGGAAACTCTTTTGGAACAGGCTGATGCCGGTTGAGCCTTGCACGTCGGACGAAACGGAATAAACCGGCAGTCCTTCCTGCGCAGCTTTCACGGCAGCTTTTGCTAAGCCGGCTTGGACTTTGTCGGTCTTCGGCTTGGCAGGAGCAGGCGTGCCGGAAGCGGCGGCGGCGTCCGCCTTGGCTTTCTTGTCGGCTTCCTTCTTTTCCCAATCCGCGCGGAGTGCTTGCGCCCAGCTCTGCAGATCGGTGGGGACGGTGTCGCCTTTGAACAGCTCGGTCATCCAGTCCACGATCTTCTCGCCGTTGGCGAGCGGGAAGCCGTGACCACCGGCGGAATTTTCCTCGGTGGCTTTGATGCCGTAACCCTTCACGGTCTTGGCAATAATGCAAACGGGCTGCTTCGGATTTGCCTTTGCGGCGGCGATGGCCTTTTCAATCGCGAGGTAAACTTCCTGAAGATTATTGCCGTTCGGAACGTTGATGACGTTCCAGCCCAGCGCGGGCATCGCGGCGAACGACGGCTGCATCGAGAAGGAATCCTTCGTGATGCGCCCGGAGAGCTTGGTGTCGTTGTCAGAGATGAGCAGAACGAAGGGATTAACTTTATCCTTCGCGGCAAGACCGGGGATGGCGGCGAACGCTTCCTTGGCTTCACCTTCCATGCTCGCGCCGTCGGAGACGACGCAGATTGTGACGCGATCGCGCTTGGCGACTCTTGTCCGCGATGGCAAGGCCTTGCGCCTGCGGCAGCGACGAGCCGAGTGGGCCGTTGCTGACGAGCACGCCCTCGGGGTTCAGATGCGATTCACCGTGACCGGTCAACTTGCTGGCGATGCTGCGGAAACCTTTCAACGTGTCGAAGGTCGAGCCGTCGAAACCGTAAAGTGCGCGAAGGGCGTAAACCCCGTTTTCCGCGTGCCCGGCGTCGTTGACGTAATTGTAAGCTTCGTGCCATTGCTTGCCTTGCACACCGAACATGATGCCGTGGACGGCAGCGTTCATTTCCGCGAAGGCAGCCGGACCGCCCCAGTGACAGGCTGCGCCGCCGACAACGGCGTGAACGTCCATCAACGCGACGAGCGCTCGGGTGGCGCGCGGGTCAGCGAGCGTGACGTCCGCACCCGCAGCGTTCTTGACCTTCACCGAGTATTTCGGTGCGGCCTTAGGCGTGGGGGCGAGGCGGGATTTGAGCGTGAGCGGCGTCAGCGGGGGAGCTTCGACGGGTTTAACAACGGAGGTATCGGCGGCCATAATTCAGTATCAGGGGTGGTTGGTTTTTATCTTCAATACAAGGGCTGGAATCTATGAAAACGCCCCGAAAATGAAAGCCAGAAATCAAATCTAATCGGTCATGAAATCCATGACTTGGGCCAATGGTCAACCCGACATCAGAAAGTGCACTTCATATCAGTGGCGCGGCTTAAGCATTCCAGATAAAGCGAGCGAGGAATCTCCATGGCCCCGAGTTGCCGGGTCGTATCGGTGATCATCTGGATATCGAACAAGGCAAATCCCTTCGCCCGCAGGTGGGTAACAAGGTGATGCAATGCAACCTTGGACGCATTGTCCGCGCGATGAAACATCGACTCGCCGGCAAATAATCCACCGACCGCCACACCATAAATTCCGCCGACCAGTTCGTTGCCGCGCCAGCACTCGACGCTATGCGCGTGGCCTTGCTGATGCAGGAGGGTGTAGGCTTCGATGAATCTAGGAGTGATCCAAGTCTTGCCGCGGCGCGCGTCCGGAACGGCGCAGCCCTCGATGACAGCGCGGAAAGCGCGATCTGTGGTGATCGTGTAAGGATTCTTGCGCAAAAACTTTTCCAAACTCCGCGGAACGTGGAACTGTTCCAGTTCAAAAATCCCGCGCGGGTCGGGTGACCACCATGAAATGGGATTATCCGTCCACGGGAAGATCCCGCTGCGATAAGCGAGGAGCAGGCGTTCAGGCGCAAAATCCCCGCCAACGGCGACCAAACCTTCCGCCGTGGCTTTATGCGGATCGGGAAAGCGCAGGTGTTCATCCAGCACCATTCCCGGTGGTAGCGGCCAGGCCATATACAGGTCAGGTTTCCGCCTGCCAATCAGGCGATTCGTTTTCTCCCAAGGCAGCGAGCAACGCAGATTGGAACATGCCGCTGACATCCATTGCCAGGCCGTAGCGAAAGTTTTCCGGCGTAACGGTCGGCGGCTTGTCGTCGTCCGGTTCTCCTAGCATCAGCCAGCAGCCAACGCGAATGTCATTGAAGACCTGCAGCAGCCAATCGAGTTCCGTGATTTTCAGACGGAGGCGGAATTTTTTACCGATTTTTTTGAAGCGAACTGGATCATTCAACAGGGCTTCCAGTTCCTTGCGATGTTCGGTGCGCTGTTGGGCGAGTGACTCTTCCAGTAAGCGTTGATTCTCATCCGACTGAGTCTCGGTGGCTTTGCTCAACCGAAAATGGGTGGCCGGAACCAGCGGATAAAGTTGCAGCGTTTCGCAAAAAATTTCCTTTTCCGGCTCGTTCATTTCGAACACCAGACCGGTCTTACCCGTGCGCTTAGAGATTCATGGTTCACGCTCCATGGTCGCTTGCAGGGTGTATTTTTGGAGTTCGTGGACGTAATGTTCCGCTTTCTCCAAGGTGGTCCGCACAAGCAAGCTTTTGCCTTGGCGATGCACTTCCAGCATGTGGTGCTCGGCTTTTTGCCGCGTCCAACCGAACACCGTCTGGAAGACATGACTCACGTAAGTCATCAGGTTGACTGGGTCATTCCAACAGATCACTAACCACGCGGGTTCCAGAGCGGATTGGGAATCCGTCTTTTCCTCGCGTTCAATCTCCGGCAACACCTCGGTTTCAGCCATGAGGAAAACTAGGCGGAGAGCCGCTTTATGTCGAGTGAGGCAAGTGCATCAAAAAACCGGCACAAGTTGCCTCGTGCCGGCTGCTAAATCAAATCAGGAAACAGTCAGATTATTTCTTGGGCTGTTCCTTCTGGATCTTCTCTACTTCCTCAGCCTTGATCGTTTCAATCTTTGCACCCTTCTTCATTTCTTCGAGCGACGGGACTTTGATGATGTCGCTGGTCAGCGGGGCGGCTGCCGGGGCGGGGGGGGCGGGTGGCTCAAAGGAAACAAGTTCCACATCAAACACCAGGACGCTGTTTGGAGCGATGTTGCGGTTGCCGGCTTCGCCGTAGGCCAGATCGGAGGGGATGAACAATTGCCACTTGGCGCCGGGCTTCATGTGCGTGAGCGCTTCGGTCCAGCCTTTGATGACGCGGTTGGCGGGGAAGCTGGCGGTGCCGTTGGGTTGCCGCGCGGAGTTGTCGAACTCGGTGCCGTCAATCAGCGTGCCGCGGTACTTCACAACGCAGGTATCTTCCGCCTTCGGCGATGCGCCGCTGCCTTCGGCGAGAACGATATATTGCATCCCGCTCTCGAATACTTTGACGCCGGGCTTGGTTTTGTTGGCCGCGAGGAATGCTTCGCCATCGGTTTTATTCTTCAATCCGACTGCGGAGCGGCGTTCTGCCTGGTATTTGCGAATGATCTCGCCGGCTTCTTGTTGGGTCAGGCCGAGCTTGCCGGTGAGGGCGTCCTTCATGCCTTGATCAAACGCGGCGGAATCGTATTCCAGATTTCCTTGTTTGAAATTGCTGCCCACGTTCAGCCCGATCGCGTAGTTGGCTTTTTCCTTGTCGCTTTTGAAAGTTTTGGCGTCTTCCGCGCGCGCGACGGTCAGGCTCGCGGCGGTCAACAGCGTCACAGCAAGTAATCGTGTGTTCATGGGCGGGGAATATTGGGAATCCGGCCTCCAAATACAACCTGAATCTAGCTTTACCTCCGCATTCGCCTAACTGCTGGCAGCCTTAAAGTTACGGATAATTCTCGCTTTACTTTGGAACGGAAGCGGCCTTCTCTTGTCCCTCAATTCAATGAAAACTTCTCTCCTCCCCTTGGTGGTGGTTTCTCTCGGGCTATTGGTCAACGGCTGTGGCCAGGCGGACAAAGCTGCCGCTCCGGCGTCCGGGCGCAGCAACGGGCTGCCCGCCGGTGAATTTCCTCCGGCGCGCCCGACCTCTTTTGCTGAAGTCACCGGGCAACTTGATCCCGGCGGCAACGTGTATGGCTACTTGGCCACGGATCAATGGCTGGCTGGTTTAGCGACGAATGTGGCCAGCGTGCGCGAGTTCGCCCTCGGTCTGCCGGATGTTTCCACCAAGGATCGCGAGAACATCACCCGCGTCTTCGACATCCTCAACGACGTGGTGGTCCAGACCGGTTTGGAGGATTTGACCGGGGTTGGCCTGAGCGGTGTGCAGATCGGGCCGGACCTCTTTCGCACCAAAGCAATCTTCCATCACCAACGCGGACAAGGCGAGGGCTTGCTGTGGAATGTTATGGGCAAACAAGCGCATGATTTGACCGGACTGGATCTGTTGCCTGCGACCACAGCCTTGGCCGTTTTCGGCGACCTCGATGTGAAGGCGGTGTGGCAGGCCATTCAGGATGGTGTCAAGAAATCGGAAGTGCCCGAACTGGTGACTGGTCTTACGCAGTGGGAAGCGGAATTTGAGAAAGGGACCAAGCTGGCATGGGCCGATGTGCTGGCATCGCTTGGCGGTGAAGTGGGCGTGGTGTTTACGCTGGATCAAGCCCACATGATTGATGTGCCGTTTGTGGAAGGCGTGCAGCTTCCGGAGCCGGGTTTTTTGTTCGCGGTAAAGGTGAAGAACGACCTGCTTTATGATCGCATCAGCAGCGAACTGAAGAAGAACTCCATGGCGCAGCTCACCGACGAAAAAGATCTGAAAATGTGCGCGATGCCCATTCCGCTCCCGCTGCCGGTGACGTTGGAGATCACCGTGGCGCGGGCGGGTGATTATCTGTTTTTCGCCACCGCTTCCAAACATGTGCGCAATGCCATCGCCGTGCGGGACGGCAAACAACCCGGAATGCGAAAATCGCCCGAGTTTGCCGAACTGTTGAAACACTTACCGGCGCAGGGCAATCACTTTTTCTACGCCGACAAGCGATTTTCCACCACGCTCATCGGCCTGCAGCAACAGTTGTTGGAATCCGGCATGGTGCCCGCCCCGCAGGCGGAGCTGTTGCGCAAGCTGTTCTTGAAGCAGAAACCCACCTACGGCCTGGCGATTGGTTCGCGCACGCCGACGGGCTGGCAATTCGTTTCGGTGGGCAACCAGGATTCCTCCAAAGCCGTCGTTGTCGCGGCGGCGGCCTTTCCGGCCGGACTCTTGGCGGCCATTGCCGTGCCGAATTTTGTCAAAGCTCGTGAAACGGCTCAGCAGAACGCCTGCATCAACAACCTCCGGATGATCGCGAATGCGAAAGATCAGTGGGCACTGGAGAATAACAAGCCGGCCAACGCCACGCCGTTGAATCGCGACCTCACCCAATATTTTCCAAACAACATCATGCCCACCTGTCCCAAGGGTGGTGGTTACACCGTTGGCAAATTGAGCGTCGCTCCGAAGTGTTCGCAATCCGGTCATGTCCTGCCGCAATGAACCCGGCGCGTTCCTCAATCAAAATATTTCCCGACTCCAAACTGACATTATGAAAACGAAAATTTCCCTTCTCCTCGCCTGCGTTGCGAGTGCGTTGCTCGCCGGCTGTGACTCCAAACCCAGTGGCAACAGCAGCGGCGGGGCTGGTACGGCTACCGCTCCGGTCAAGCCCGCGCGCCAGACCTCCTTCGCCGCTGTGACCAGTCAGTTGGATCCGGGCGGCACGGTCTATGGCTACCTCTCCACCGATCAATGGCTGGCGGGATTGTCCACAAACATTCTGGAATGGCAGGAAATGATCGTGGGCCTGCCGGATGTTTCGGCGCAGGACGCCAAGAACATCGGGCTCGTCTTTGATTTCCTTGCCAAAGGGGTGGCCAAGAGCGGGATTGAAAACCTGGATGGCGTCGGCCTCAGTGCCGTGCAAATCACGCCCGAATTGTTCCGCACCAAACTGGTTTTGCATCACGGCGCGGGCCCGCTCTGGGATTTGTTTGGCACGCAACCACACCCGCTGACCGGACTGGACCTGCTGCCGACCAACACGGCTATCGCCAGCTTTGGCGACATGAATCTCGCTGCGTTGTGGAGCGTGGTGGAACGCAGTTTGAGCGGGGCGGGGGTGCCGGAGTTGCGCGATGGGCTTGAAAAATGGCCGGCAGAATTTGAGCGGCACACCCAGATTGCGTGGGCGGACCTGCTCGGTTCGCTCGGCAATGAAGCGGGCTTTGTGCTGACGTTGGACGCCGCGCATCGCATCAGCGTTCCCCTGGATAAACAGAGTCTCGAATTTCCCGCGCCCGGCCTGATGCTGGTGCTTAAGGTGAACAACGATCTCTTGTTCGACCGCCTGAGCCAGGAGCTGAAGAAGAGCGAGCAGACCAAGTTCACTGATGCCGATGGCCTGCGCATGTATGTGATGCCGCTGATGATTCCCTTGCCGGCGGAATTGCAGATTACGCTCGCGCGTGCGGGGGAATACCTGTTCGTGGCTACCGCTCCCACGCTCGTCCAAGAGGCGCTGGCGGTACGCGCCGGGAAGACGCCCGGGTTCAAGCAATCCGCTGGTTTCCAGGCGCTGCAAAAATTCGCGCCGACCAATGGCAACAGCTTCTCCTACGTGGACCGGCGGTTTACCCAGACCATTACGGAAGTGCAGAAGCAGATCTTCACCGCGAACGCCAAACTGCCGCCGGCCCAGGCGGAGTTCTTCGATAAACTCGTTTGGAGCCGGCCGCCGGTGTTCGGTTTCTCCGTCGGCAGTCATCAGCCGACCGGCTGGCAGAGCGTTTCCGTTGGCAACCAGGATTCCTCTGCGTCGCTCGTGGCTGCCCCGGTCGCCGGCGTGGCGGTGGGCGCGGCGATGATTCTGCCGGCGTTGGCCAAGGCCAAAGAGAAGGCGCAATCCATTTCCTGCCAGAACAACATGAAACAGATCAGCCTCGGTTTCCATCTCTGGGCCGCTGATCACGGGGACAAGTTCCCGTTCCTCGTCAGCAAGGCGCAAGGCGGAACGTTGGAATTATGCGAGCGCGACGGCGAGGGTTATGACCGGAATGCCGCGCAACACTTCCAAGCACTCGCCCGCGAACTCGCCAATCCCGTGGTGTTCGTTTGTCCAGGGGACAAGTCCAAGCAGGCCGCCAGCGATACCGCCAGTCTCGACTCGTGGAACGTGAGCTACCAGTTGCGCACCGGCAGTGAAGTCCGCACCGCCAATCCGGAGGAAGTTTTGCTTTATTGCCCTATCCATCATCACACCGGCAGGACGGACGGCTCGATACGCCAGGGCAAGAAGTCGAACAGCAATGGTATTTGATCCAGCCTTCGCGGGAATTTCTCCCCCGTCGCCTTCGGGCGGCGGGGCAATCTCCCGCCCGGTCCTTGGGAGAGTTAAAATTGGAAACTCAGATCCACCCCCGCGGACCAGCCGCCGAAATTATCGCCCCAATAGTAAGTCGCGCCCAGCCCCACCCACTTCATCGCCCAGACTTTTTCAAGCAAGTCCGCCACGAGCCGCACGTTGGCCGTCTGGATGTGACTGGACCGTAATCCGTCAGCAACACCCCCGGACAATTCGGTCCGGCTGATGAACCCACCGGTGCGCAGCTCGTAGCCTAGCAGGGACAGCCCCAGCGGCAGATCCACTTCGACCCGGTTTTCCCACGCGTTGGAATCCCCATTCACGTCCACCAGCGGGGAAGTGCTGGCAAAACTTTCCGTGTGATAGAAAGTGTACTTTGATTGCACCGCAAAGATGGTGCGTCCCCACGGCCATTCATAACGCAGTCCGGCCGATGGCACCACCGACCACGTCTCTGCCTCCCAGTTGACCAGCGTGCCGCTGGCCGCCGCCCCGACGGCGTCGCCGATAGCGTTGCGGGAGACGAACGTGTTTTCCGTGTGTCCATAGATGCCGCTCACCGTGACGGCGGTGCTAAATGCGTCGGTGAAGTAAATCCGTCCGCCACCTCCGGCCTGCACGCCGTAGGTATCGAAGTTCATCCCGTTGCCTTCGAGATAGCCGCTCTTGAAACGGTTTTCGGCATTCATGTTGCCCAGGTTGCCCAAGAGAATCGGCGCCCAGGTAAAATCCCCCATCGGCAGCGGCGCCATCACTTCGCCGCCCCCGCCGATCTTGCTGATGCCGAGTTCGGCCACGCTGCCGCCGCGGAACGTGTAGATACCGCTGGCGGCAGATTGATCCCCGCCCAACACCGTGCCGGTCTCGACCCGGGCGTTGATGACCGCTTGAATCTGCGCCACCGCTTCGGGCGGGACTTGGGCTTGGGCCGAGAAGGTGGCGCTGAAGCTCAACGCCATGATTCCAAGCGGAGTGGCGAACCGCCAAAGCGGTCTACGGGTTTTGCGGCACGATGTTTCCATTCGGAGCGGACGCGCCAGACTACGATTGCTATCAGAACACGCCAAACCAATTCTCCGATGAACAGCCTGTAACATCCGCACCATTTGCGGCGTCTGGAATCCCGTGCGATTCTGCGTCGCGCGAAGGATGAAACATTCACCTTGGAGATATTGGCTGGTTGCTGGGTTGTTCAGCGGTGCGCTGCTGATGAATAGTCGTGCCCAGAACCTTTCCTTCCCGCTACAGACAAATTGTATCTACGACTTCAGTGCCGTCACGCAGGCTTTCACGAACACGCTCGCGCAAAATGGCATCGCCAACGGTTCATTGCTCATCCTCAAGGATGGCCAGAAGCTGCACGAACTTTACTCTGGCTCGTTCAATCCGAACACCCTTCGCGTCATCGCGTCTGCCAGCAAATGGCTCAGCGCCGTCGTCATCATGTCGCTCGTGGATGATGGCGTGCTCAGTCTCGACGATCCGGCGTCCAAGTTTTTTCCGCAGTATTACACCGGGCAGAAAGGCACGATCACCATCCGCCAGATGTTCAGTCACACGTCCGGTTTGCCCGGCGACGAATCCAGCGATGCGCTCACCAGCGACACCATCACGCTCCAGCAAGCCGCGCAGATCATTTCCACCAACGACCTCATCGCCGCGCCGGGCACGGTGTTCTGCTACGGCGGTTTGTCCATGCAACTTGCCGGCGCGTGTGCCGAAGTCGCCTCGGGGCAATCCTGGTCCAACCTCTTTTACCTGCGCCTCAAACAACCGCTCGGGCTGACCGCCACCACCTACGGCAACACGCCGAACCCGCGCATCGCCGGCGGCATTTCCAGCACGCTCTACGAATACGCCACCGTCCTGCAGATGCTGTTGAACCGCGGCCTGTGGGGCACAAACCGCGTCCTCTCCAGCAACGCCGTTTATGTCATGCAACAAGACCAGACCGCGGGCGCATTCATACAGTGCTCGCCCTATTCCAAGTATGGCTACGGCAACACCCGCTACGGGATCGGTGAATGGCGCGAGGAATTGCGCCCCGACGGCAGCGCGTATCAGATCGGCAGCGGCGGCGCGTTTGGCTTTGCGCCGTGGATCGACCTCGACCGCAATGTCGCTGGCGTCTTCATGGTGGTGAACCTGATGGAAAATGTCTTTCCCGGCGTGCAACAGCTCAAAGCCGCCGTGCGCGCTGCCGTGGACAACACCCCGTGTAATCATCCGCCGTATCTGCAGATTCAACCGGCGGGCAGGAACACCAACCTCGTCACGCTCCACGGCGCGCGCGGGCGCAGCTACACATTGGAAAGCTCCGGCAATCTGGCCATGTGGACCAATTACCTCACGTTGCCCGGTACGAACGGAATATGGGAAATTCCGGTGGCTGGCACAAACACGCCGCAACAATTCCTGCGCGCAAAAGTTCTGCCGTGAAGCGCCAGCGGCGCGACATATTTGTAGAAATCGAAGCGATCAATTTACCCAAGCTCCGTTAGGAGCGGCATATGCCGCCCCGACGGGGCTTGGGGATTTGTGGCGGGTGGGGGCTACAAAGATTTTGCTCCTAACGGAGCTGAGAACGCTAATTTCTCCCGCCTCCGCGCGATTGGCGAAGCGATTCTGATACCTCGGCGAGCCGATCTATCTCTGCTAGATGCTGCTCATGGTGTTCGTCCGGTCCGTGAGCCTTGAACGGCTTGGGCACGGCTTTCCATTCGGTCTCAAAAGCATCCCGCCAAGTTTTAAGAATATTGTAGAACTTGTCGGCTTCGAGCCAGATGTCGCTCAAAGTCTCAGGATCGTGCTGATAACGATGAAACTCTCCCTTATACGAACTTGGGATTGTGGGGTCGTGTGGATAATCATCTTCACAACGCTTGAGTCTAAATCCGATTAACCGGACACGATCATCTACATCGAAGTGAAACACGCTGCTGCCATCGTCAAACTCCTCATCGCCAGGCGACCACTCCAGATGTTTGGAATAGAAGCTGTCATAAAATTCAGGGTGTGGGATACCGAAGAATTCCTTGATTCCTTGGTCAGGGCCGTAACGGGCATCGTATTGGGCATCGGCTATATTGCCCGCATCAGGCTCGGTTGAAAAGGGCGCGGTGTGGGTGCCGCGCTCGGCAAGTCGTCGTTTGACTTCATCAAAAGAGCAGGCCATCCACGTGGCATCAGGCTCGCGAACTCCGTAGCAGCGCCCACCAATGTGAATCACAAAGTAACCGAGTGCGCGGGCGCCTAGTTCCTCGTAGGCGATACTTATACAGGACTCGATGGCAAATTCAGCTGGATCGCCAATCAGCATAATCCATCCACTTATGCCAACAACTTCCTCCACCTCCCCAACTGCTTCGCCACTTCCTTTGTGCCGGGGGCGCCGGGGAGATTGCGTTTGGCCATCGCGCGCTGGAGATCGAAGATGGTCAACGCGTCGCGCTGGAAGGTTTGATCCACGGATTGCAGGTCGGCGAGCGTGAGTTTGTTGAGCGGTTTGCCCGAGCCTTCGGACAACGCCACCACCGCGCCCACCACGTGATGGGCTTTGCGGAACGGCATGCCTTTTTGCACGAGGTAATCGGCGAGGTCAGTCGCGAGCAACGCAGGATCGCTCGCGGCGGACAGGCAGGAGAAGGAGTTCACGCTGGTGTTCAGCAGCATGGCGGACATGAGCCGCACGCACGCGCGTACGGTGTCGGCGGTGTCGAACAGCCGTTCCTTGTCCTCCTGCAAGTCGCGATTGTAGGTCATGGGCAGGCCCTTGAGCAGCGTGAGCAGCGACATCAAATTGCCATATACGCGCCCGGTCTTGCCGCGCGTCAACTCGGCCACGTCGGGATTTTTCTTCTGCGGCATGAGCGACGACCCAGTGGTGTAGGCGTCGGCAATCTTGATGAAGTTGAACTCCGCGCTGGCCCAGAGAATCACGTCCTCCGCGAGGCGCGACAAGTGCATGGCGAGCACTGCGCCGGCAGCGCAGAATTCGATGGCAAAATCGCGGTCGCTCACGGCGTCCATGGAGTTTTGCGTAATCTGGACCTTGCCGTCGGCGTCCACGAAGCCCAGCAGCTTGGCGACAAGCACGCGATCAAGCTTGAGCGTTGAGCCAGCAATCGCACCGCTGCCGAGCGGGCAGACGTTGACGCGCGAATGACAATCCCAGAGACGTTCGCAATCGCGTTCGAGCATCTCGACGTAGGCAAGCAAGTGATGCGCGAAATAGACGGGCTGCGCGCGTTGCAGGTGCGTGTAGCCGGGGATGATGACATCAGCGTTGTGTTCGCCGACGGCGACGAGCGTGCGTTGCAGGCCGACGATCTCGCCGAGCAGCGATTGGATTTCGTCGCGCAGCCAGAGCCGCACGTCGAGCGCGACCTGGTCATTGCGCGAGCGGGCAGTGTGGAGTTTCGCACCAGCGGGCACGCGTTCGGTGAGTGCGGACTCGATGTTCATGTGAACGTCTTCGAGCTCGGGCTTCCACTTGAATATGCCGGCGGCAATCTCTTTCCCAATCTTATCCAGCCCGGCGATGATGGCCTTCGCCTCCGCCGCCGTGAGCACGCCAATCTTTTGCAGCATCGTGGCGTGAACGGATGAGCCGAGGATGTCGTGTTTCCACAGCCGCCAGTCGAACGAGATGGATTCGGAGAACGCGGCGACATCCGCGCCCGGTCCGGAACTGAAACGACCACTGCGTGACACTGGAGATTTCTTCATCATAAAATCAGAGGCGAATTTGCGGCGAAACCGGGGCGAAGTCACGCGAGAAGCGGGCCCGCCCGCCTTGGCTGGCAGGAAAGGTGGAACGGCGGGTTTGGATGCGAGATGCGTACCATTGAATGTCAGGCCCGGCAATTGATGGGGGGTGGTTTTCGCGCAGAAGGATTGCCCCCTTTCGATGTGACAAGACAGATGCAAAGGGGTTCGCTATCTTCATCTGCCTGGCCCTGAATACTGCTGCGCAATGGCTGCGCGCCAATCTTCGGGGTGAAGGCTATATGTTTTCAAATTTAGTTCGGGCTGGGTTTAGAAGGTATCTTGTCGGGCTGTTGATTGCGGGACTGGCCGCAGGCTCAACCTTGTGGGCGACGCCGAGCGGCAATGGCGTGCGCGGGAGCGTCACCATTCATGACCCGTCCACCATCATCAAGTGCAAGGGGCGCTATTACATTTACGGTACGGGGCCGGGCATTCGCTCGAAGTCCTCGGCAGATGGGGTGTTTTGGACGGACGGACCAGCGGTGTTTGCAAGTGCGCCGGCGTGGGTGATCGGCGCTGCGCCCGGTTTCAACGGCGATTTCTGGGCGCCGGACATCGCTTATATCAATGGGCGTTATTGCCTGTATTATTCCGTGTCGAGCTGGGCCAGCCAGCAATCCGCCGTTGGCTTGGCGACCAGCCCCACCCTTGATCCCACCGACCCGGCATATCAATGGACCGATCAAGGCATCGTCATCCAGTCTACCAATGGCAGCCCGTTCAACACGATTGATCCCAACGTGACGACCGATGCGAACGGAACTCCGTGGCTGGTGTATGGCTCATATTGGAACGGCATCTACATCGTCCAGCTCGATCCGGTCACCGGGTTGCGCAACACGAACAACACCACGGCGACGCATCTGGCGTACAACGGCTCCATCGAGGCGAGTTGCATCTATCGGCGTGGCGGTTATTACTATCTGTTCGTAAACTGGGGTTCGTGTTGCGATGGCGTGAACAGCACCTACAACGTTCGCATGGGGCGCAGCACGAGCATCACTGGGCCGTATCTGGATCGGAACGGCGTGGATCTGCGCAGCAATGGCGGCACCCCGTTCGCCGAAGCCAGCGGCAAGTTCGCCGGGCCGGGGCACATCGGCGTGCTCGAAGAGAACGGGCAGCGATGGTTCAGCTATCACTACTACGATGCGGGGTCGTACTCGTCGGGCTATGGCGCGTTTGGCACGGCAAGCTTTGATATCCAACCGCTGACGTTTACCGCGGATAATTGGCCGGTGCTGGCGCGGGATTGGTCGGCGCACTACAACTTCGACGCCGATGCGCGCGATGAAAATGGCCAATACTATGGGATGCTTTATGGCGGTGCGACCATCCAGACGGACGCTTCGCGCGGGCGGGTGTTAAATCTTAACGGCTCGGGACAATATGCCCAATTGCCCGCGGGCGTGGCGAATGCGCGCACGTTTACTACTGTGGTGAAATGGAATGGAGGCGCGAACTGGCAACGCATCTTTGATTTGGGAACAGACACTGCCAATTACATCATGTTGACGCCGTCCTCGAGCGATGGGCGCTTGCGCTGCGACATTCGGGTCAGCAGCACGACGCAAATCATCGAGTGGGCCAATAAACTTCCCATCGGCGCTTGGACCCCCGTGGCGGTGACGCTGGATGGAACACGCGCGGTGCTTTATGTGAATGGGCTGCCGGTCGTGACCAACACGGCGGTGACGTTTTCGCCTTATCAGACACGGGCGCAGACCAATCATCTGGGGCATAGCAAATTTGTGGCAGACCCGGATTTCAACGGGCAAATCAGCAGCTTTCGGGTTTACGCGCGAGCGTTGTCCGCTTACGAAATCGCTGCTCCGGTACCGGCCATCGGCACGCCGATGGAAGGAGCAACTTACTGGCCCGGCATGACGTTGAATTTCTCCGGCGCGGCGGTGGATTTCACGGATCTGCCACTGGCGGCCTATCAACTGACATGGCGCGTGGAGCGGTTGCTTGATGGCGCGACCAACGTCGTTTGGGGACCGGTATCTGGCGTGACGAACAGTTCATTCGTCATTCCCACCAGCGCAGTCGTGGGCGCGACGTATCGGATCGCTTTGGCGGCGACGAATAGTTCGGGGCGGGGCGCGGTCGCGTTCCGTAGTCTCTCGCCCGCCAATCCGCCCGTAACGTGGAGTGCTTACTATCCTTTTCAAACGGACGCGACCGATGCCAACGGACACTTCAACGGAACCTTGCAGGGTGGGGCGAGCCTTCAAAGCGACGCCACGCGTGGCAACGTGTTGAATCTTTCTGGCGGCAGCCAATACGTCAGTCTGCCGTCCGACGCGGGCGATATCCAAACCTTCATGGCGTGGGTGAAGTGGAACGGCGGTGCGGCGTGGCAACGCATCTTGGATTTCGGCAATGATACCACGCGTTACTTTGTGCTCACTCCGACCGGTGCGACAGGTAAGTTACGTTGCAACATCAGCGTCAGTGGTATTGCCGGGGAACAGATTCTCGACGCACCGGGACCGCTGCCCATCGGGGTATGGACGCATGTGGCGGTGGTGCTCGACGGCACGCGCGGGGTGCTTTACACGAACGGCGTTGCCGTGGCGACGAACGCGGCGATGAATCTCGTCCCCCCCGATCTCAATGCGACCAACATCTGGTTTGGGCGTAGTCAGTTTGCTGATCCTTACTTCAACGGCCAGTTGAGCTCAGTGCGGATGTTCTCGCGACCGTTGGGTGCGGAGGAAATTGTCGCGCCCACGGTGATGATTGGCCGACCAGCACAGGGGAGTGTTTACCGACCAGGCGATGTCATCAGTTTCAATGGCAGCGCGCGGGATTTCTATGACGCGAGCCTGATGGCGACGTCGCTGGCGTGGACGGTGCAATGGCGCTCCAATACCACGGTGACGACCATCATCAACAATCTCACCGGTGTGACGAACAGCTCGTTTACTGTGCCAACGAGTGGAATGTTTGTCGGTGGCGGCGCGTATCGAATTCAGTTGGTGGCCACGGATTCGGCGGCTCGCAAGGCGACCAACTATGTGGACATCTATCCAGCTGCCTCAGTGCAAGCGAATGAGTGGGCGTCGTATTATCCGTTCTTGAGCAATGCCAATGATGCGAGCAACCGGTTCAATGGCACGTTTGTGGGCGGTGCGAGCATCATTCTGGACGCCACCCGTAGCACGGTGGCCAATTTTTCGGGCGCGAGCCAATACCTGAATCTCCCCGCTGGTGCTGGGGCGGCGAATACGATTTCTGGCTGGGTGAAATGGAACGGTGGCAACGCGTGGCAACGCATCTTCGATTTCGGCGTGGATACGAGCCACTGGTTATACCTGACGCCCAAGGATGGCTCAGGACGTTTCCAGTGCGCTATCACGGCGAACGGCTCTAGCTACACGCGCGTCATTCAAGGGCTCACGGAGTTTCCGACGAATGAATGGGTGCATGTCGCGGTCATGTTCGACGGCAAACAAGGCGTGCTTTATACCAACGGCCAGCCCGCCGCCGTGAATAACAGCGTGAACCTTTTACCGAGCGACGTTGCTGCGACCAAAGTGTATCTCGGGCGCAGTCAATTTGCGGCGGATCCATATTTCAACGGGCGCGTGGATGCGGTGCGGCTCAATTCGCGCAACCTGTCGCTGGCAGAAATCGCCGGGCCGACCGCTGTCATCCTGACCCCCCTGACGAGTTTGCGCTATGCGGGCGGAAGCACGGTGGCTTTCAGCGGTCGCATCATGGATTATGCGGAGACGCCGTTGGCTGCAACCGCGTTTAATTGGGCGGTCGATTATCAACACGACGGTAGCACCGATTCGGTGCTGAGCGGATTGGCGGGCGTGACGAACGGAACATTCTCCGTGCCGACGACGGCAGCCAACACGACCAACGCGTTTTATCGCGTGCGCTTGACGGGGACGGACGCGGGCGGTTTGCAGCACAGCGCGACGGTCGATGTGCCGCCGCTCCTGGTTCAAGTGGCGTTGGCCAGTGTGCCTAGCGGATTAACGGTGCAATTTGAATCCCAACTCTACACCACCCCGACAAATCTTGTCACCGTTGCCGGCATGACCCGAAGTTTGCATGCTGCCGCGCCGCAGAACCTCGCTGGCAGCAATTACAACTTCGTCGTGTGGTCCGACGGCGGTGCACAGACGCATTCAATCACCGTTCCGACCATCAACAGCAGTTTCACCGCGAGCTTTGTTGCGCCGGAAGTGGCGTTGACCCCGTCCGGGACTAACTTAGTCATCAATTGGCCGGATTGGGCGAACAGCTTGCAATTGGCCACCACCACTAATCTGACGCCCCCCATCCTTTGGCAGGCTGTGACGAATATTCCCACCCGCAGTGGCAATCTATATTTTGTCGAATTGCCGATGGTGGAGGCGCAGCAGTTCTTCCGCTTACAATCACCGTAAGCCGCAATTCGCCGATTATTAGGGGCTGGGCGGGCGGCTGGGCCTTGCCCCTCACCTTGACATCGCCTTGGCCATGCCGAACACTGCGCGCTGACTTATGGCCGAGCCCAAAGAAAATCTCCAGATGGAGAAGATCGTGTCGCTGTGCAAACGGCGTGGTTTTGTATTTCAATCGTCAGAAATTTACGGCGGCATCAACGGATTTTGGGATTACGGTCCCCTCGGAGCGGAACTGAAGCGTAACGTCAAAGAGCTTTGGTGGAACACAATGACCCGCGAGCGCGAGGACGTCGCTGGCCTTGAAGCGACCATCATCATGTCGCCCGCCATCTGGAAGGCGTCCGGTCACGTGGACACTTTCAGCGATCCGATGTGCGATTGCAAAAAGTGCAAGAAGCGTCATCGCGCGGATCAGCTATGCGAAGATCAGGGACTGACGCTTACGAAAACGACGGATGGCAAATACGCTTTGCCCGCTGGGACGAAATGCACCGGCTGTGGTTCAACCGAATTAACTGAGCCGCGTCCGTTCAATCTGATGTTTAAGACTTACGTTGGTCCGGTTGAGAGCGAGGACAACGTCGCGTATCTCCGCCCGGAAACCGCGCAGGCCATCTTTGCGCAATTCAAGAACGTGCTCGAGACCTCACGTCAGAAAGTTCCGTTCGGCATCGGGCAGATCGGCAAGGCATTTCGCAATGAAGTGACGCCCCGCAATTACACCTTCCGCTCGCGCGAATTCGAGCAGATGGAACTAGAGTTCTTCATCAAGCCGGACGAGGCGGTTGAAGCCATCCACGGCAGCGTGGTGACCGTGCCGGAGACCGGTCATCCTGGCGAACCCCAGCCGAACTGGGGTTGGCAGGCGTGGCATCAATACTGGGTCGAGGAGCGTGTGCGTTTTTACGAAGGCATCGGGCTGTCGCGCCAGACGCTGGGTTTCCATCGCCAGACGGCGGAGGAACTGGCGCACTACGCCCGTGCTTGCGTGGATATCCTGTTCAAGTTTCCCTTCAGCAAGAAGGACGAGAAAGGGGAGCTCAAGGGTGAGGAGCTTGAAGGCATCGCGGCGCGCAGTGATTTTGACCTGTCGCAACACCAGCGATTTTCCGGCAAACCACAAATCGTGTTCGATGACGAACTGCGCAATGCTTGGACGAAGTTGCCCAAGGAGAAGCAAGACGATCTCTGGAAGCGTTATTACGAAAACCGGAAGCGTTATCTGACCAAGATGGGCGTCGCGGACGAAACGGCGACCAAACAGGCGACCGAAGACGCGAACGCGCTGGCCAAGGGGAATTATGTTCCGCACGTCATCGAACCGTCAGCGGGTGTGGATCGGTTGATCTTGGCGCTCATCACGAATGCCTACACGGAAACCACCAAGACGGACGACAAGGGCAAGAGCGAGACGACGTATGTGATGAAGTTCCATCCGCGTGTTGCGCCGATTAAAGTTTGCGTATCGCCGCTGTTGAAGAACAAGCCGGAACTCGTTAAAAAAGCGCTCGCGGTTCGCGATTTGTTGCGACCGTGGATGAACGTGTATTACGACGATCGCGGCAACATCGGCAAGCGTTATGCCAGCCAGGACGAAGCCGGCACGCCGTTCTGTGTGACGATTGACTTCGATACGCTTGGCGAAAAGCCGGAGTTGCTCGATACCGTGACACTGCGGTACCGCGATGATGGCCGGCAGGAGCGGCTGAAGATTTCTGAGTTGCGCGATTGGTTGCTGGCGAGGATTCGATGAGCAACCCTACCTCCACCACGATTCCGCTACCGATTCCGTTGCCGACGAAGATTTCGTATGGCTTGATGGTGGCGATTCTGGCGCTGATTGGGTGGTTGCATCTCAGCACGCTAGTGTTGACGGTGTTGTTCGGCTACTTCGCCTTGCAGATGTTCAGCATCCGCAAGAACAAGGTGGTGGGGGTGGCGATCTATATCGTGGTGGTGATTGGAGTGATCTGGGGATTGATCTTTGTCTTCAATCGGGTGCAGCAAACGCTGCCGGAGATCGCCAACAAAACGATTCCCGCCATGGTCAACTACGCAGAGAAGCACAACATCGAGCTGCCCTTTACTGACTATGCCAGCGCCAAGACTTTGCTGATCCAAGAATCCAAGGATCAGGTGGCCAATTTCGGCCGCTACTTGAAGACCGCGGTGTTGCAGATCGCGATGTTTTTGATCGGGTTGGTGGCGGCGGTCAGCTTGTTTTTGAGTGGGCGCTGGGGTACGGAGGCGGACCTCGCTGCGGCCCCCGACAGCTTGTATGCGACGGTGGTGCGGGAATTGGGGGCGCGGGTGCGGACATTCTACAAGAGTTTCTCGCGGGTGATCGGAGCGCAAATCCTCATCTCCGCCATCAATACCGCGCTTACGGCGGTGTTTCTTGTCTGGAATGGATTCAGTTACACAACCACGCTGATCGGGGCGACGTTCCTCTGTGGGTTGCTGCCGATTATCGGCAACATCATCAGCAATACGCTGATTTGCGGCGTGGCCTTCGCGACCTCGCCGAAGCTGGCGCTGATTGCGCTCGGCTACCTCGTCATTATCCACAAGCTCGAATATTTTTTAAACAGCAAGATCATCGGTGACCGCATCAAGAATCCAATGTGGCTGACGCTGTTTGGCATTGTGCTGGGTGAAAAACTCATGGGCATTCCCGGCATGATCCTCGCGCCGGTGGTGTTGCATTATATCAAGGTGGAGGCGTCCAAGAACAAGGTTACCGCCCACGGCGTCGAGTCCGCCCATGGCGTTGAGGCACACGGTCAGGCCAGGGATTAACCTTGGTTGCGCCGGGTTTTTTTCCGGCGTGACTCCCCGGCGCGCCGTGGCAGATTGCCGTCCGCAACCCGCGATTTGATTTGTGACCAAGACAAACTCAGCCAGCGACCCGTTTGAGCTTCAGGAATTCGACCGATTGTTGACCAACCCCACCGGCGACGCTTCCGGCATTGTCAGCATCTTCACTACCGGCGGAATCCTTGCGACCCGCGTCCCCGCGCGGCTCGATGTGATGGGTGGCATTGCCGACTACTCCGGCGCGAACGTTTGCGAAGCGGTGCTCGGGCGCGGCGTGCTCATGGGCTTGCAGGCGCGAACGGATCGCACTCTGCGCATCCGCACGATGCAGGCGGGGGTGAAGGCGTTGCCCATCGAGACACGATTGCCGCTGAGCTCGTTTCAATCCGGCGCTGGCATGGCAAGCTACGCGGAAATCCGCGCGTTGTGTCAGGCGAATCCGCTTGCGAACTGGGCGACTTACATCGTGGGGAGCATCTTTACGTTGCTCAAAGAGGAAAACGTGCAATTGCCCTACGGATTCAATCTGCTCTTGCTGAGCGCCGTGCCGATGAACGTCGGCATTGGCAGTTCCGCCGCCGTGGAAGTCGGGACATTGAGTTGCTTGAATTCCTACCTCGGCCTGAATCTTTCGCCCGCGCGCATCGCCCAACTCGGCCAGATGGCGGAGAACCATGTCGTCGGCGCGCCTTGCGGCATCATGGATCAGACCGCAATCACAAGCGGCCGGCAGGGTTGCCTCACTCACATTCTCTGTCGCCCTGGCGAGGTGAAGGGTGAAGTGCAGATTCCGCCGGGCACTGGTTTCGTCGGCATCAACTCCATGGTCCGTCACAGTGTGGCCGGGAATCCCTACAAAGACACGCGCATCGGTGCGTTCATGGGGCGCAAGATTATCAATGAGCTTCGTGCTAAAGCCGGGCAACCGCCGCTCACCTATCTGACCGAGTTGAGTGTCGAACAATTCCGCCGCGATTACGAAAAGGCATTGCCGCTGGAAATTGTCGGGTCGAAATTCTTGGAGCAATACAAGTCTCACGAAGACGCCGTGACAAAGATTTCGCCGGACGCCACGTATTGTGTTGCCGGGCCGACGCGGCATCCTGTGGAGGAGAATGAGCGTGTGCTAAAGTTCATGGATGCGCTTCGCGTGGCCAAAGGCGGCGACGAAAAAGCGCTCATCAGTGCCGGTGAATGTATGTTCGGTGCACACGACAGCTATAAAAACAACTGCCATCTTTCGACTGAGGAAGTGGATTTCCTCGTGGACGCTGTGCGCGAGCGTGGTGTGAAGAGCGGGCTCTACGGCGCGAAGATTACCGGTGGCGGTACCGGTGGCACGGTCGCAGTCTTTGGCAAACTGGACGCACTGGCCAAGCATATCCCGGAGATTGCGCATGAGTATTCGCGACGGATTGGTCAGATGCCGGACATTTTTGAAGGCACATCTCTCGGTGCGGTAGAGTTTGGCGCACGGCGGTACGACTTCGGACCGACCGGCTGGGAACGTCACTTCCGTTTAAGCATGGCTACGATTCGCAAAGCCGTAATTCCCGTCGCAGGCCTCGGCACCCGACACTTCCCGGCATCGCATGCGGTGAAGAAGGAATTGTTTCCTGTCGTCGGCCCAGACGGAATCGCGCGGGCGCTGTTCCATTATCACCTGCTCGAACTCGAAGCCGCGGGTATCGAGGAGATCTGCATCATCGTTCAACCCGGTGAGGATGAAATGGTGCGCGCCTATCTCAACGGACCTGATGACGTTTATCTGAAACGACTGGCGAAATATCCTGCGTTGCTGCGCGAGGCAGAGCAGATGCGTGGTTTTGCGAAGCGAGTCAGTTTTGCGTTGCAACAGCAACAAGAAGGCTACGGTCACGCGGTGTTTCAGACCAAAGCCTTCGCGAATGGCGAAATGGTTTTGCTTGGGCTCGGCGATCATTTGTTCCGCGGCAAACCAGTTTCACCGTATCGGGAACTAGCTGATCTCGCGAAAGTATCGGGCGGCAAGAGTGTTTCTGCTGTCAATCGCATCACGGCAGACCAACTCAAAGGCTACGGCACAATTGCTGGTAAGCGCCGCGCCGACAATGCGCGCCTAATAGACATTTCACTCATCATCGAAAAGCCTGCTGTAGCGGTCGCCCAAGAGAAATTGCATGTGGATGGTTTGCCTAATGACACATGGCTCGGCTGGTTCGGCATGCATCTGCTCGCGCCGAGCATCTACGACATCTTGGGCGAGATGATCCGCGACAACGTGCGTGATAACGGCGAGTTTCAACTGACGCGCGCCCAGGAAATCCAACGCCAACGCTTCGGCTATCTAGCTTTGGAGATGACGAACGCGCAGCGATTTGACTTCGGTGTGCCCGACGATTTTGTCGCCAGCGTGCAAGCGTTCCGTCAGCCTTGATCAACGCTTCTGGTTGTAGCTGGTCTGTGAGTATTTTTCGGCGACCAGTTTCTGGGTTAGTCCTAGCAAGTCACCATTAACCACTAATTCGCTCCAGCCTTCGGTAGATGGGGCGGCGGAGCGCATCGCCTCTTCCCAGGCTTCCCGTGACAAACCTAAAGGTGGCGGTTGCACTGAGCCTTGGATGAGCAAACCCAGTTTGTTCCGGCGTTGCGCCGCGCCGGCGATTTTTTTGCCGTGCCAGAGCAGGTCAAATTTTTCGTGCCCGACAAAACACTGGCCTGGCGCGGTTTTCTTGCAGCAAGGCGCAACTTCCGTAGCGACGTTCAGTTTGGCGAACGCCCGTTGAATCCACTCGTGTACGCTGCGATAACTGTCTTCCGCGCGCAGCTCATGCCACTCATGGCCGGGCGGAAAGGCGAGGCTGTAGGTCCAGTCGGCATCATGCGGCACAAGGCCGCCACCGGTGGGGCGACGGATCAACGGGCGGAGCAGTGTGGTGCATTCGATCTCGGCGAAATGTTGAAAATAACCAAACGTGGCCGCTGGCTGAGTCCAGCCGTAGAAACGCAACACGGGCGCGCCGAGCGTGCCGATGGATTCCAGCAAAGCATCGTCCAATGCCATATTGAACGCCGCTTCGCTTGGGCCTGAGTTGATGTTGTGCCAGTTCATTTCACACCGATGCGCGGACACAGTGGGGCGATTTCACAGCCAACGCAAATCGGCTTCCGGGCGTCGCAGCGGCGGCGTCCATGCCAGATGAGCCAGTGGCTGAACAAAGTCCATTGCTCCTGCGGCACGAGTTTCACCAACTCTTGCTCGATCTTCACAGCATCGGTCTGCTTGGTGAGGCCGAGGCGATTGGCCAGTCGCGTGACGTGCGTGTCCACGACAATACCGACGTTGATATCAAAGGCATTGCCGAGGACGACATTGGCGGTCTTGCGGCCAACGCCGTCGAGGGCGTGGAGCTCATCCATCGTCTGCGGGACTTTGCCGCCGTGTTTTTCGACCAGCGCGCGGCAGCAGGCCTGAATGTTCTTGGCTTTGTTGCGAAAAAAGCCGGTGGTTTTGATCACGTCCTCCAGCTGGGGCAGCGAGGCATTCGCGTAGTCGGCAGCAGTCCGGTATTTCTTGAACAACTCCGCCGTGACAATGTTGACGCGTTTGTCCGTGCATTGAGCGGACAGGATGGTGGCGACTAGCAGTTCGAGCGGGTTGGAAAAGTTCAGTTCGCAGTGCGCGGTGGGGTAAGTTTGCTGCAAAACCGTGATGATCTGGCGGGTGCGGGCGACTTTGGCTTCGAGGGTCTCGCGCGGCATGAAATGATGTTATTCCTAGATTTATTGCGCCTCATCCAAGGGCGCGGTGGCGGGGATTACAACCGGGTTTGGCGTGCGAGTCAACGGTGTGCCCGGCGTTTGTCGGGAGTCTCCACGTGTGGTTGATGAAGGTTTGACCTTGGCCTCGGCTAAGTTAGACTCGCCGTCCGTTTATATGAAGATTTTGGTTTGTGACCCGATCTCGCCCAAAGGCATTGAATTGCTCAAGCAACGCCCGGAATTCAACGTCGTCGTTCTCGAAAAGACCGCCACGGAAGACGAACTTTGCGCCATGGTGGGCGACGCCACGGCGTTGCTCGTCCGTTCCGAGACCAAGGTGACCAAGAAGGTCATCGCGGCAGCCAAGCAATTGAAGGTGGTAGGTCGCGCCGGTGTGGGCGTGGATAACGTGAAGGTCGAGGACGCCACGCAACACGGTGTGGTGGTGATGAACACTCCCTTGGGCAACATGGTGACCACGGCGGAACTGGCGTTTGCGCTTATGATGTCGCTGGCGCGCAAGGTGCCGCAAGCGGCCGCCAGCCTGACTGGCGGAAAATGGTTGCGCAAAGAACTCGCCAAGGACGGGATCGAGCTTCAGGGCAAGACGCTCGGGGTGATCGGCTTGGGCCGCATCGGCTCGGAAGTCGCCAAGCGCGCGATCGCTTTCGGCATGAAGGTCGTCGCTTACGATCCTTTCCTCCCCGAGGAACGCGCCAAGGCCATCGGTGTCACGTTGGCAGATCTCGACGAGGTATATCGCCAAGCTGATTTCATCACGTTGCACAATCTCGTGACGGATGAGACCCGCGGCATGTTGAACGCCGCAGCGTTCGCGAAGATGAAGCCGAATGTGCGCATCGTGAACTGCGCGCGCGGGGAGATCATCTCGGAGCCCGACCTGATCGCAGCCTTGGAATCCAAGAAGGTCGCGGGTGCGGCCCTGGACGTTTTCGATAAGGAACCACTACCGGCGGATCATCCTTACATCGCGCAGGCGGCGAAGGGCAACCTCATCCTGACACCGCACCTAGGTGCGAGCACGAAGGAAGCGCAGGAAAAATGCGGCATCGAGGTGGCGGAAATCGTCATCGCGTATCTGCTCACCGGCGAAGTTCGCAACGCAGTGAACTTGCCTTATCTCGACGCGAAGACGTCCGAGCAGGTGAAGCCCTATCTGCCGCTGGGCGAGGCCCTCGGCAAACTGCTTGTGCAGCTCGCCCCGGCTGGCGCGGACAAACTGCACATCACCTACGGCGGTAATGCGAAGAATCTTACGAACATTGATCCCGTGACGCGCGCCGTCATCCGTGGCTTCCTCTCGACCAGCAATTTGAAGGACGTGAACAATGTCAACGTTCGCAGCGTGGCGCAGAGCATCGGCATCACGGTCGAGGAGAAGAAATCCGACGAACCTGTGACCTTCAATGAATGGGTGCACGTGCAGGTGTTCAAGGGCGCGGAGAAATTGATTTCGGCCGGCGGCACGTTCTTCGGTTCGCCGAACAACCCGCGTATCGTCCGCCTTTATAGCCAGCCGGTGGAAATTCCCGCGTCGGGCACATTGCTGTTACTCAACAACTCCGACAAGCCCGGCATCGTCGGCTCGCTCGGCACGATTCTCGGCAAGCACAAGGTCAACATCGCTAGCATGAGCCTTGGTCGCGATGTTGTGGGCGGCAAGGCCCTGACCGTCTTGAGCCTCGACAGCGTTCCGGCCCAAGCCGTTTTGGACGAATTGAAACAAGATGCGAACATTAGCAACGTCAAAGTTGTCAAACTGTAGTTAACCAAAACCAAACATGACCAAATCCATCACCAAAATTTTCTGCGTCACGCTCGCGACCACGCTGGCCGCCACCGTTGCCAGCCCGGCTGCCACTGCGGGCAGCAATGCGACCAATGCGCCGAACAAGCTCGATAGCTTGCTGGGTGACCCAGTGATCGCCAAGGGTAAGGGGGTCGAGATCAAGCGCAGCCAGTTGGACGCCGAGATGATTGCAGTGCAATCCATGGCGAATTCACGTGGCCAGACGCTGACGCCCGAGAACCTGATGATGATCCAGCGCCAGAAGCTCAATGACTTGATCAGTTTCCGTTTATTGCTGGCCAAGGCGACCGACGCGGACAAGGCCAAGGGCAAGGAACAGTTTGCAAAGGCACTCGAACGCATCAAGAAGGACAACAAGCTCACTGATGCCGAGTTCGACGAAAAGCTCTCCACGCAGTTGCGTATGCAGGGGCTGAGCCGTGACGATTGGGACAAGCAACGGCTCGAGCAGGGTGCGGTGGCCGCTGTTTTGGAACGGGAACTCAAGCTGGCTATCTCTGATGAGCAGGCTAAAAAGTTTTACGACGAGAACCCGACCAAGTTCGAACAACCCGAGCAAGTCCGGGCCAGCCACATTTTGATCGGCACAAAGGACATGGCAACAGGCACGGATCTCTCGGACGAACAGAAGAAGGCCAAGCGCAAACAGATTGATGACATTCGCAAGCGCGCGACGCAGGGCGAAGATTTCGCCAAGCTGGCCAAAGAATTCTCCGAAGATCCGGGTTCTAAAGAATCTGGTGGCGAATACACCTTCGGGCGCGGGCGCATGGTGCCGGAGTTTGAAGCCGCGGCGTTTTCCTTGAGCACCAATCAGATCAGCGACGTGGTCACCACGTCGTACGGTTATCACATCATCAAATTGAGTGAGAAGATTCCGGCCAAGGTGGTTTCCTTTGCGGAAGTTTCTGACGATTTGAAGGAGGCGCTGAAGAATCAGGAGCTGCAAAAGCAACTGGCTGATGGTGATTATCTGGAGAAGCTGCGCAAGGAAGCGGGCGTGGAAATTCTCGACGAGAAGCTCAAGAGCTCGACGAGTTGCTGCCGAAGGAAGACAAGGCGGCGGCCAAGTCTGAAGTTAAGAATTAAGGCATCCCTTTCCGCCACCGCGCCAGCCTCTCGGTTGGCGCGGTTTTTTATTCGTTGCGGCGCTTGCGTTTGGGATGTGACTGGATGTCGCGCAGGAGAAATTTGGCTAATTGCTTCAAGCGTGCTTCGACATCAAGCGTTTCCAAGATCATTTGCCGATCTTCCGCACCCGCCAGCACCGCGCAGGAAACTAAGTCTGCTGCCTGTTCGGGATCGGAGATGGAATCAAGATAACCGATGATTTCTTTGGGCGAAAACGCGGGCGGCGGCTGACCTGGTTCGCCGGGCTTTTGGTGCGAGACAAATGGGAATGGGAACGGCATCCCGAGCTGCACGCGTTCCTTCAATAGTTCGCGCACCGTGCCGAGTAATTCATCCGTCTTCGTTGAATTAGCTGGCGGTGTAGCCAGTGGCTCGATCTGTTGGATCCGATATGGACGATACTTCACCACCTTACCCAACTTTACCCGGGTCAACCCTTGCAGGATCAGGTGCGACGTACTGTCTTTATGCGCGACTGAGACGCGGATGAGCCCGACGCCGGCAACTTCAGCCGGGGTTTCTGGTGTGGCGCCGGGCTTGCGCATCGCTACCGCCAGCATGCGATTGCCATGCAACGCGTCGGCAAGCATCTGCCGGTAACGCATCTCGAAGATATAGAGCGGCAATAACGCCTGCGGGAACAGCGTCGCGTTCGGCAGCGTCATCACCGGCACTTCGTTCGGCAGGTTCATGGTTTCAATCTACTCGGGGTCGCTCGTTGCGCAATCCCGTTAAAACTTCGTCAACTGTTCCAGCTCCTTCACGCGTTGGGCGACGTGGGCACGCGTGGCTTTGGTGGTGCGATTCAGCCCAAACCCTTCGCAACAGAACGAGGCCACCACGCTGCCGTGAATCATGGCGCGACGGATATTGGCGTCAATGGCGCCCTTGGCCGTGGCCAGATAGCCCATCATCCCGCCGACGAACGAATCGCCCGCGCCCGTGGGATCAACCACCGAGTGCAAGGGATACGCCGGGCAGATGAAAAAACCCTTCGGCCCGCTGAGGATGGAGCCGTGCGAACCCTTTTTAATGATGACGTATTTTGGCCCCAGCTTGTGGATCTTCTTCAACGCGACGAAAATATTGTCTTCCTTCGTGAGCTGCTGCGCTTCGCTGTCGTTTAAGACGAAGCCATCCACCCGCTTGATCAGTTTGACGAGGTCGGCGAGTGCGATGTTGAGCCAGAGGTCCATGGTATCGGCCACGACAAATTTCGGCCGCTGCATCTGGTTGAGCACATGATGTTGGAGCGCGGGCGCGATGTTGGCCAGGAGCACGAATTGCGCGGATTGATATTTCTTCGGCAATTCCGGTGAGAACGTCTCGAACACGCCCAGCTCCGTGAGCAGCGTGCGGCGATTGTTCATGTTCACTTCGTATTCACCCGACCAGTGGAAAGTCTTTCCTGGTTTGATCTGTAAACCTTCGAGGTCAATGCCGTGCTTCTTATAGAGTTGAACGTACTTCTTGGGGAAATCTTCACCGACGACGCCAACCATCTTCACCGGGGAAAAGAAACTGGCCGCCACCGCCGCGTGGCTCGCCGAGCCGCCGAGTAACTTCGGGTTTTCGCGGGTGGGGGTCTTGATGGAATCCAAGGCGGTCGAACCGACGATCAATACGCTCATAAATAATGGTTAAATCTGACTGTAAATCGGCGCGAACGGTACCAAAGGCGCGCGCACTGGCAATCATCAAAACAAGCAGAGCTTGGTTGATGCTTCGTCCTTGCACGGTAGAAAGATCATTTGGCGGATCGCGGCGGCTTACTGGCGGCCTTGGTCACCCGGGCGGCTGTCGTTGATTTCTTGGTCAACTGGTCAGCGCGCTGTTCGAGAATCCGGATCAGGCCATCCACAATCGGCGAGCGCCGTCCCTGCCAGAGAACTCCGAAGGTCACGGGTTTGAAATCCGGCAGGGGCAGGGCGCGGACTTCGGGATGCAGTTTCAGTTCCGGCAAATGCACGGTGACCCCGATGCCATAGCCGTGGGCCACATAAATCTGGACCATCTCCACACTGCTGACTTCGATGCCACCCAGCCAATCCACCTTGCGCCGGGTCAATCCTTCCTGAAAGGCGCGGCGAATCGGCTCGTTGCTCGGGACTGTGATCAGCGTTTGTTCGATCCGATCCTGTTGCCAGAGTTCCTCGGCTGATTGCAGTGGGCTGTCCTTGGGCAACAACAGGACCAACGGCAATTCAAACAACGGATGCGCTTGAATTCCTTGGGCTGGTGTTCCGCCCAACAGACCGATGGAGAGATCAATGTCCTGTTGTTGCAGCCAGGTGATGACCTGTGGATGATACCCCTCGCGCAATGAGACCGTGAGTTTGGGAAAGGATTTGCGCAACGTTTGCAGCATCTCGGGCAGGAAGCTGCGCAACACCGTTTCCGAGGCGGCAATCCGGAGATGTTGCGACACCCCGCCGCGCAACTTTTCCGCCATCGGCGTTAGATTGGCAAAGAAGGGCTTTATGAATTCAAACAGTTCCCGCCCGGGTGCCGTCAGAGCGAACGGTCGGCGTTGGAACAACGTGACCCCGAGAAATTCCTCCAATTGAATGACCTGACCGCTGACGGCGGGCTGTTGGATGCCGTAAGGCATGTTGCGCACGGCTTCACTGATGCCGCCGTGTTTTGCGACGTAATAAAATAACTCCAGATGATGAACATTCATGGCTCGCGCGTGTTATGTCTTTGTCATCTGAACGGAAAGCCGCACCACTCGCAAGCTCGCGGTTACTCGCCAAGCAGGTTGATAAGTACATGCATCTGGCCATCAAGGTGGGGCTGAATCAGACTACCGCACTCGTTTGAGTGCGAATTCCGGAATGTAGAGACCAAACAATAGCATGTGTAATCAACCGATTTCACAACTATCTGAATGGGCTCATTCCAGGAATCGGACGACGTACCAATGCTGTTCGCCTGACCGCACCGTGACTGTGGCGGTGACGTCGGCGACGACTTCAGCCCGGGCTTGCTTGAGCCAGTCCTCAAACGAAGCGTGTTCCTGCAAAAAGTGAAACCCATTCACGATGGCATAGGTGACGTGCCGCGTCCGGATTTGTTCCGCGCTGTCCTTCAGATAAAGGTGCACAACCCGGTGGCCGCTGCCGTAAGGTTTCCAGAAAGAGATGTCCAGATCATCGGGGGTGCCGAGAAAGCCGATTGCCTTTACATTTGCTGGCAACCGGGCGCGCACCGCGGCCAGCGGATCGGGGCGGGTGCGGTACACCGTGTAGCTGACCAACGCGCGATTTACTAGGCGACTGTCTGGGTGACGTTCTGCCAGATGCCGCAGAATCGTTTGCGCCGGCCAGAGCGGGCGTGGCGGTGTAATCACCAACACCACCAGCGCCAACAAAAATACCAACACCACCAAGAGACGCCACCAGCAACGGCGGACGAGTTTCACTTGCGCTGCGCCCAGCAACATAGCCGGCAACAGCAACGGATAGTAGGGGGCAATCAACCGTCCCGGCGTCACCATGCCGGATTTCATGCAGTAAACAGCGAAGCCGATCCACGGCGCCAGTAACACCAGTTTCAACACACCTGCGGGGAGTGCAGTGCGATTCCAACGTC
This sequence comes from Verrucomicrobiota bacterium, assembly GCA_049840435.1. GTDB lineage: Bacteria > Verrucomicrobiota > Verrucomicrobiia > Limisphaerales > JADLHS01 > JADLHS01. The sequence goes on from JASGKY010000044.1 coordinate 46,515, forward strand.
CCGGTGTTTTCCGAAAATAAAACGGCAGTGCATACAGCGCGGCGAGCATCATGAGCAAGGAAAGCCCCGGACCGATGCCCGACCAGTCCTCCGTGGGGATTTCCAAGACTTCCTGAAATGGCCACTCGAAATTTCGTTTCAACGGATCAATCAGCCAGGTAGGGAATTGATCCAACCCGTGTTCGTTCCACCATTTCGCAAACGGAAAGAACGGCGGGCAAAGATTGTTTACCGCCAGCACGAACTGGTTGCCCCAGAGCCCGACGAACGGATTCTTCATCTCCAGGCCCGGGTTCTCCAATTGCAAGCCGGACCAACTGCCGCAGTGTATGATGTTTAACGCCGCCGTAGGCACGAACGAAATCAATATTGCCAACGCCCCCACCAATCCGGTGGCGACCAGGTGCGTTCTCACCATCCGCCAGAGGGGAGCGACGGCGACCAGCCACATCAATCCCAACGGCATGTTGCTGGCCTTCGCGCCGGTCAACAATGCCAGTGCCAGAGCCGAATACCAAAGATCACTCGCGCGGCGGGACACCCACGCCCGGCACACGAAGTCCACCATGGCAATCGCGTCACCACCGGGAAAGCGTCGTTGCCCGCACTCCCGGCTTGCAGCAAGAACACGTAGCCGGTGGGAAACACCCACATCCACGACCACGCCACCCGCGCGCGCACGCCAAGACGGCGCAGCAGGCTGAACAACAGGCCTGGTAGCAGGAGGAAGGGAATGAAGTTCAACAAGAACAGCGCCCGGTCGGACTTGAGCACAAGTAAAGGCGCAGAAAACCATTCAATGCCGCAGGCCCGGTTGTTCATCCGGTAATTTGGCGCGTCAATCCAATGCCATTGCCCGGCCTCCAGCCAGTGCAACACGCGCGGAATCCGGTAACTTAAACCCGTGTGATTGGATGGCGCATAGAGTAATCCGCCGAGCAATACCAATCCTGCCAGCACCACGAACAGCAGCGGAAATGGGCGGGTGAAGCGGCGACGAAGTTTCTTCCTGTTCCAACGAGATCGTTCGGATATGGGTGGACTGTTTCGGTTCAAACCATACCAAAGCCCGAGCGTGATGGCTGCTAGAACGCCGTAACCTGCCACTCGTAACCCACCAAAAGCGGAGAGAATCCAGCCTGCCGCCGTGGCAAAAGCCGACAACCAGATCCAGATTTTGACAGCGGTGACCGATGACATGTGATGGCCCTGCGGCGGGCGAACTTTATGAAGTCCCACCGGCGAGGGTCAATGGATTCTTCCAGCGTTCCCGACCGCTCCTTTTGGCTCGACCCCTTCTAAAAATCACCGAAGCTGTCCGCGCTGATGGTTACGAAGCAATCATTCCTAGGTCTATCGTTCGTGGTGCTGCTCCTTGGTTGCACAACCGTGAAGACGTATGTGTCAAAAAATGAGCCCGGCGCAGCCAAACCGGCGCAGTACCCGATTTACGTTTACAACGAGAAGGTCCCCGTGCCCCGCCCATATGAAATTATTGGGACTATGACCATCAGCGACACGCCATTGACTGTGTTTGGCGGGTCGTTCGAAGGCGAACTGGATACGCTGCGCCAGCAAGCCCGCAAGCGGGGTGCCGACGGATTGCAAATCATGTCGGTGGAGCCGCCAGATTTCATGCACGCCAAGTATCGGATCACGGCAAATTTTGTGCGCTTCACCAACACATGGGAAATGGCACTATTTTCCGAGGCGGACCTTCGGAGTTACCTGACCGCTCAGAAGGAGCACTTGGATCCGATCGAGGGTTTCTGGCAGATCAATGACGCGGCGGGCAGCCGGGTTGGCATCGTGCGGGACAGCTCGCGGTCCGGGCGGGAATTCTTGGGTTTCCTTGTCGTCTCGGGCAACCCCACTTGGAGGCCCGGGGACAAAAAGATCGAACTCGCCCGCGGCGAGCGTGCGGGCGTCTATCGGTGCGCCTACTACTTCGATGATTACCGGCGGAAAACCATCGCGTTTCCCTTGCTCGGCGCCCAAACAAACCTCTTCATTCTTCAGATGCCGGCGGACGAGACGCCGGTCTTGTTCACAAAGGAGTAGTTGTTCGCGGTCGTAGCACTTGCGGTCTGCTGTGCAAATCCTGCTTGCGCGGCTGGTGCCGTTGACGATGCTGGCGACACTTGAGAACGCTTGATTCGATGTTGGCCCGCCGTCAGGGCGCACTCGTACTGGTTTGCTTTGCCAGCATCGCGGCGGTGTTCTGGGTTTGGCTGAGTCATTTGGACGAAGTGGATGAACTGATGGTCACAGGGCCGATGCACGCCGTGATCGGCGAACCAGTGCGATTGAGCGTTCACGTGGCGCGATTGCCAGTAGCCGCGGTTCTCTGCGTTGATTTGCATTGGTCCAGCGATCGGAATACCTCCAAGGGTTTCCTTGCGGCGGGCGAATTCAAAGCGGAAGCAAATGGTGTTGGCGTTTTTGAGTTCACCATTCCTGTTCCTCCGAAAGAAGACCTTCAATTCGTCACCGGCATCATTTACTTCAGCCCTGACGGCAATTGGAACCATCACACGTTCGCCGCGGCAACAGGTTTGATTCCGGTCGTAGCTGATCATGATGGACAATCGCGTGCCGCAATCCGATTACCCTTACACCAGCTTACCGAAGCTACTGGTCGCGTTATCCAGCCAAGTGGATCGCTGTTCCGGTGGGCAACCGGCCTTGCGTGGCTGTGCGGCGCGATGATCTTCGGACGGCAGCTTTGGCCCGGCTATGGTATTGGTGATAAGGTGACCCGCGTGCCGCGTACGTGGTGGGTGATCGTGGTAGGATTCGCTTTGGCCGGCATTTGGGAATTAGTTGGATTGGAACACTCGCTCGGTAACTGGGCGCGGTCGTTCGCGCGGGCAGAGGATGTTTATTATTTCCGGCCAGTTCTCCAAAGGGCTGTTATCAGTGTGATCGGTGCGGCATTGCTTGTATGGTTTGGTTTTGGCGGGCGGCGGCGCAAGTGCTCATTGTGGGTGGTGGGTTTCGGGCTCTATGTGGCCATCGCTACTGTGAATCTGTTTTCTCTACACGCGATAGATCGATACGCCACAGCTTCCTGGCATGGGGTGACGGCGGTGGATGCCGTCAAATTTTCATGTGCCATGCTCGCCTTTTGCAGTTTGTATGCCTCAAGCCGAAAGCGGAAATTCCCCACCGCAGCGGACGGGGCGTCGCTTTGTTGACACCCAGTAAAGCAATCTGAACACATATTTGTGCCGGGGTTTCAAATTGTTCCGGCGGGTTGGGAAGCGTATAAGTCTTCTGCCTTATCATGAGTTTTCAGTTGTCTTACTTGCGCCGTTGCGGCGCGCTGTGGGTGATTGCCTGGTTTGTTGCGCCTGCACTGGGGACTGCGACGGCTCAGAATGTCAGCAATCTCAACCTTCAACTCGTGAGCAACGTCAAGCCATCGGTTAATCCCATCTCTTACGGTGATGTTTGGGCGGAAGGTGACATCGCGTGCCTCGGCGTGTGGTTGAGCTACAGCACCTACAATTACGGCGTTGGGGTTTATTCCATCAGCAATCCGGCCGCACCGGTGTTGCTCAGCATTTACAGCCCCAGCCCAACCAGTCAGAACCAATTTGAACTCGGCGCCCTGCGCAATCGCATCGGCTACTTCGGCAGTTGGAGCGGAGGTGGCTTGCATATCGTGTCACTGACCAATCCCGCTTCACCACAGTTGCTCTGTCGCGTGGGCGCGACGACTGGCAACGTGACTAATGGCTTCGATCGCGTGCATACGGTTTTCTTGGAACGCAATTATCTCTACGAAGCCGCGCACGTCGCCGGCATTGTCAGCGTGAAAGTCTTCAACGTCAGCAATCCCTCCGCGCCGGTTTACTTGCAAGACATCGTCACGACGAACACCACGAAAGTGCATCAGATCACCGTGCGCAACAAAGGCGGACAGGTGTTGCTCTACACGTCCGGCTGGGGCGGCAATGACAACGGCGCGCCCGCGTCGCCCGGTCAGACGGACATCTGGGACGTGACCCCTGTCGGCTCCCAACCCGCGCAATGGCTCGGTCGTCTGTATTCTGGTTACAACTCCCACAGCAGTTGGCCGACGGATGATGGCAACACGCTCATCGTTTGTCGTGAAACACCTGGCGGCGACGTGAAATTCTACGACATCTCAAATCCCGCTGCGCTTGGGTCAAACGCGGTTCCATTTGTGACGCTCACTCCGGCGAGCATGGGCCTGGAGGCCGACATCCCGCACAATCCAGTCGTCGTCAGTAATTTTCTCTTTTTGAGCTGGTATCAAAACGGCATTCAGGTCTTCAACATCGCGGACGTTACCAAGCCGGTGCGCGTGGGCTTTTACGACACGTTTCCCGCCGCACAGACCGCGTCGTATCAAGGCAACTGGGGCGTGTTTCCGCATCTCGGCTTCAGCAAGCTTCTCGTCAGTGACATCCAAAGTGGCTTGTTTGTCATGAACGGATCTGCGCTGCTTAGTGCGCCGAACAATTATCCCCCTTTGATCGTGAAGCCACCGACGAGTCTCACGGTCACCGCTGGGTCGAACGTGGTCTTTGCACCAGTCGTGACCGGTTCGGCGCTAAATTATCAATGGCGCTTCAACGGAGCGAACCTTCCTGGAGCAACGAGCAGCAATCTCACATTGCTGAATGCCCAAGCGGCACAAGCCGGGGCTTACACGCTGGTGGTTTCCAATGCGACCATGACCATCACCAGCGCCACCGCGAGTTTGAGTGTCACGATTCCGCAAGGCTGGCAGCCGGTGTTTACCGATGATTTTGATTCCGCCTCGTCGGCCAATAGTTGGGATTTCTTCGAGGGCAGCGGCAACGGCGTTCCGGACTACACTGTAGATTGGTCATTCAACTACAACGCCTACTTCAGCACCTTCAATGGCACAACCATTCCGTCCGGCGCCGAACTCAACTGGCGGCACCACCCGCGGCTTGCGACTCACCGTGAACAACAATGACGGCACAGCAGCGACGGCGGGCGTGAGTCTTTATCCAAAAAATAAATCTTTCGGCGGCGCGTATCGGCTCAAGTTCGATCTCTGGATAAATTATCCTGGCGGTTCGGGTGGCTCAGGTTCGACTGGCAGCACGGAACATTTTACGTGCGGGCTGAATCACGAGGGCTCTCGCGTGAACTGGGATTCTGCCACGGCAAATCCCAGCGACGGTCTCTGGTTCGCGATGGATGGCGAAGGCGGCACAACCACGGATTATCGCGCCTACGTCGGCAACGCTTCGAGCAGTCCGAGCCTGCTGACGTTTTCCACCAGCGGCTTCAGTGCGAGTGGTGCAAGTGGCGCCGGCAACAGCGACTCTGCGTGGTTGAACATTTTCCCATCCCCGACATATGAAAGCCCGGGCGCACCGGGCAAGCGTTGGGTCGAAGTCGAACTCAGTCAGGACACCAATAATGTCATTACGTGGCGCATGAATGGCCAACTCATCGCGCAACGCGTGAACGTCTCTCCATTTACCAACGGCAACGTGATGATCGGCTACATGGATCTGTTTACCTCCATCGCCAGCCCGGCGGCGGATGCCTTTGTGCTCTTCGACAATGTGCGCGTCGAAATCCTCGCCACGCCAACCGTGCCGGCCATCACCGTTCCGCCGCAACCAGTAGCAGTTTATCCTGAAGAGGACGCAACGTTTTCCGTTGCCGCCACCGGCACGGCACCATTGGCGTATCAATGGCAGTTCAACGGCGCGAACATTGCCGGCGCGACGAATAACAGCTACACCCGCCAGCACGTGCAAGCCGAGGATGCCGGCAATTACTCGGTCATAGTAAGCAATGCCGCTGGTACAGCTACCAGCGCTTCCGCGTCTTTGACCTTGTTGGATTCACCCTACGTCAGCAGTGTGCAATCAACGCCTGGTTCGCACAGTGCGCTCATCGCCTGGCGTTCCGTCATCCCCGGCGACAGTCAGGTGCAGTTCAGTATTAACTCCGGCGGCTCGCAAAATCTGGCGGTGGCTGCCGCGCAAAGCAGCTTCGGCTCGAGTTCCTACCTTGATCCGGAGTTGACCACAAACCACGTCATCCTGCTCACGGGCCTCACGCCCGGCACGAGTTACAGCTATCAGACTCTGTCTCGCGCCGACACTAACACCTACCTCTCGGGCGTTTATCAATTCACCACCGCCGGCTCGCTGATTATGGATAATCCCGCCGCGAGCTACACCGGCGATTGGACTGTCGCTTCGTCGTCCAGCGATAAATACTCGACCGACTACCACTACGCGACGACGGTCTCCGGATCGGCGACCGCGACCGCCACCTGGCGACCCAACATCACCACGTCTGGCAAATACGACGTTTCCATCTGGTATCCACAGGGCGCGAACCGCGCGAACAACGCGCCGCTCCAGATTTCCTTCAACGGTGGCACGACGAACATCGCGGTGAACCAGCAGAGTAGTGGCGGCGCATGGCGATTGATTGCGTCAGGTCTTGAGTTTGCCAAAGGAACAAACGGCTTTGTCAGGCTGGCCAACAACGCCAATGCTTCTGTCGTGCTCGCGGATGCAGTGAAATTCGATTACGTCGAAGCGCAAGATTTTCCGACGAACAACACCGTGCCGACGTGGTGGCGCGATTTCTTTTTCGGTGGCCCGGTTGATCCCATCGCCGATCCGGACAACGATGGTTACAACACGGCGCGCGAATACATGCTGGGCACAAATCCGACAAATGCCCTTTCACGCCTGAAATTTTCCGTCACCGCCAGCAATAGCACCGCGCAGATTTCCTTCTGGCCGCGGCATGGAGATCGTTCCTATCAATTGCTGACTCGACCCGACGTTGGGGCTTTTGAGTTGGACCGATAGCGGCGCAACGCCGACTAGCACCCTAGAGGGCTTTGGCGTTTTCTCCCTCGCGACAACTAATGGACCGCAGAACTACTATCGCTTGCAGACCCTGTGGAATCCAGGTGGCGGCACAAGCCTCTCGACATTGTCGCTGCGTTCGTTGGTAACGCCAGTTTTTGAAGATCAATTCTGCGGACCGTATCGCGTGTTCGTCCGCTGACTTACGCCTGAGGTGGATTCGCTGGTGCTGTTTTGGTGGCCGGTTTATTGATCCGATGCTGTTTCAGCTCCGCGTAGATGGATTGCGCGAGGCCGGACTTGGAGAAGCCGATGACCTTTGTTCCCTTCAGGGCAAAAAACTTTTCCACATCAGCCTCGGTGTAATGCTGCACCACCGGATAGTGCGCATAATCCTTTAAGATCTGTTCGCGGCTGTTTTCAGAAATGTCGGTCGTGATAAGGATGAAGTGAAGGTTGCTTTTGCTTCGCGCCAGCGTGTCGCGACCCACGATCAACGCGCGCGACTTCAACACGAAGGGAAACAATCGTTCGACCGGCTTGGCTGGCGCAGTTTCGCTCACGCCTCTTTCACCTTCACCTTGTGGCCTTTGATTTGCGTGCGGTTCAACTTCGCGATAATGGCGTTGGCGTTGTCGCTGTCCACATCTACGAACAGATGCTTCTCGCGGACATCCACAGTGCCGACGACCTTGCCCGGCAAGCCGGTCTCTCCGGAAATCGCATTCACGATATCAATCGGCTTGATGGTGTGCGCCTCACCAAGATTCATCCAGAGGCGCGTCTGATGCTTCGGAGTTGACCGGCTTGGACGCGGTGTTTTCTCGGGCTTCGCTTCTGCGCGCTTCTTATCCGCCCAGGGTGGCAGATTTTTCTTACGCTCGCCAGGTTCAGGATTCTTCACCGAAGCGAGAATCTCTTCATCAGAATAAGTCTTCTCCGGCGCAGGTTTTGTTGGCGTTGCCGTGGCGTCAATCTTTGGCGCGACGGAAGGCGTCTCAACTTTTGGCGTAACAACCTTGGCTTCCGTTTGTGCTGTTGCTGGTTTTACCGGAGGTGAAGTAGTTTTCGAACTCGCTGGCTCAGCGGTCGGCTTTTCAATTGCCGCTGGCTTTGCAGCAGGTTGCGGCGGACGATACGTGCGCACGGCGGGAAATTCTCCGCGCGGCGGACGTTCTTCATAGCGAGACGGCTGATCTGCCCGCTCGCGCCGCTCGAAGCGTGGGCCACGATCATCATAACGCTCGCGGCGTTCTTCGCGATAGCCGCCACGCTCCGGGCGCTCCTCGCGTTCCGGGCGTTCGTACTCCTCGGTGTTGGGTTTCGTCGCTCCTTCACCGTTTTGCAACAACGTCATGCATGCGCTGGCAATTTCAGTGGAGGAGAAACCTTCTTCCAACAGCCGTTCCACAAGATATTCCTGCGATTTGAAATCACCGGCCTGCAACGTTGTGCGGATTTTGCTGACGAACAACATTCTCCCGCGCGTCTTCGACTTCCGTCTGCGTCGGGATACGCGCGCGCTGGATGCGCTTGTTCGTGTACCGCTCGATGTTGCGGATTTGGAACATCTCGCGTCCAGACACGAACGCAATCGCCCGCCCGCTGCGACCCGCGCGACCGGTACGACCGATACGATGCACGTAATCTTCCACGTCGTAGGGCAAATCGTAGTTGAACACCACCTGCACGTCGTCCACATCGATGCCGCGCGCGGCGATGTCCGTCGCGACGAGAAATTCCATGCCCGACTTGCGGAACTTGTTCATGACGCGGTCGCGCATCGTTCTGCGTCATGTCGCCGTGCAAGCGATCCGCCATGTAACCCTGCGCTTCGAGATGATCCACGAGATCGTCCACCATACGCTTCGTGTTGCAGAAGATGATGCCGAGCTTGAGGTCGTGAATGTCGATCAAGCGCGTGAGCAACTCGATCTTGAACCGGCGATCCACTTCGTAATAGACCTGCTCGACGGTCGAAACCGTCATCGCCTTCTGCTCAATCTTCACATTCTGCGGATCGCGGGAATATTTCTCGATGAGATCGCGGATGGGGCGCGGCATCGTGGCGGAGAAGAACACCGTCTGGCGTTCTTTCGGCGCGTCCTTGAGAATCGATTTCGATGTCCTCGCGGAAACCCATGTTCAACATCACGTCCGCTTCGTCGAGGATGACCATCTTCACCGTGTCGAGACGCAACGTGCCGCGCCGCATGTGATCCATGATGACGACCCGGCGTGCCGATGACGATCTGTGCGCCTTGCTTGCAGACCGTAGAACTGGCGCTCGTAAGATTGCCCGCCGTAAATCGGCAACGCATTGATGCCGCGCTTGAACAACGCGAGCTTGTGGATTTCCTCCGAGACCTGGACGGCGAGTTCGCGCGTGGGACAAAGGATCAACACTTGCACCGCGCGGATGTTCGGGTTGGTCTTCTCAATGGCGGGAATGGCGAACGCGGCGGTCTTGCCCGAACCGGTCTGCGATTGGCCGACGATGTCGCGGCCCGTGAGCAGCACGGGGATGGACTCGGCTTGAATGGGCGACGCCTGCTCGAAGCCCAGTTTATCAATGGCCTTGAGTATTTCGGCGGACAGGCCGAGTTCGGAAAAAAGTTTTGGTGTCATGCAATGTCGTCTTCGCGACTTGTGTATCCTACTGGACTATCGGGTGGAACGAGAGGGAAATCTTGAAGTGCTTTAAGAGAAGTCGATTACACAATCTCCACCGGACACTTCGGCAATGCATCGAGAAACGCCTGCCCGTATTTCTTCGCCAAGATGCGATTGTCGAGCACGACGACGATTCCCGTGTCAGTCTTGGTGCGGATCAAGCGGCCCACACCCTGGCGGAATTTCAGGATCGCTTCCGGCAGGGAAAATTCGCCGAAGGAATTGCCCCCGCGCGTCTCGATGGCTTCAATCCGCGCTTCGATCAACGGATGATCCGGCACGGCAAAGGGCAATCGCGTGATGATGACATTACTCAACGCCTCACCCGGCACATCCACGCCCTGCCAAAAGCTGTCCGTGCCGAACAGCACTGAATCCACGTCTTCCTTGAACTTCTCGAGCATGGTTGAACGCGGCGTCCCCGTGCCTTGGACGAAAAGCGCGATGCCGAGTTCGTCAAAGAACGGCTGCATCCGTTCCGCCAGCTCCTGCATCAGCTTGTAACTGGTGAACAGGACAAACGCCTTGCCGTGGGTCTGGCGGATGAAGTGTTCGATCCATTTCTCCAAGGCCTCGGAGTAACCAGGCTCGCGCGGGTCGGGCATCTTTTGCACGACGCAAAGTTTCATCTGCCGCTCGTAATCGAACGGCGTGCCGACTTGAAGTTTAGTCGCTGACTCACATCCAACGCGCTTGGAAAAGTAGTCGAGCGACAAGTTGGAAGTTTCAAGTTTCAAGCTTGCAGCATCAGTAACCGCGTGCGGCCTTGAAACTTGACCCTTGAAACTTGAAACTCCAAGTGTCGCGCTGGTCATGATGACGCTGGTTTCAGTTTCAAACAGGCGCCGGCGCAAATAATCCGCCACATCAATCGGCGCGGCATTGAGGGAAAGGCTTTGCTGCGCCTTGCCGGAACGTTCGACCCAATAGACGTGATCGTCCGCTTGCTGGCTGAGGAATTCCGCCACCTCCAATTTGAGTTCGCCCAAGCGCCGGTTGCATTCAATCAGCTCCTGGCCGATTTCCTTGTCCTCGCTGGTCTTAATAAGGTCGCTGACGGCTTCTCGCAGGCGTTGGATGGGAAGTGTAACGTTATCTGGCACAAGTTCCGCGCGGCGGATGCGGAGTTCGGACCAGGCACGCTTCTTTTGGCTGATGGCTTTGCCACGCGGTCGATTGTCTCCAAGTTGAAGCTGTTCGCTGAGTTCGTCGCAAACCGTCTCGACGTTGGCAAAAAAGTCGTCCGAGGCATTAAGAATCTCCGCGACAAGTTTTACGGCCTTCCCTTGGCGCAAAGTCGCGAGCAGCCCTTTCTCGGTCTTGGGATTCCAGAGACGATTCAGCGCCCAACGCATTTGTCCGCTCGAAACGCTTAGACCGATATGCCGCGAGGCGACATTTTCCATCGTGTGCGCTTCATCGAAGATGACAAAGTCGTTCTTGAACAGGATGCCGCCTTCTTGTTCCTCTTCCACGCCGCCCAGCAGGGTGAAGAACAAGGTGTGATTCAGCACGAGCACGTCGGAAGACAGGATGCGGTTGCGAGCGCGCTGGAAGAAACAGATGTCATGATCCTTGCCGAAGTCTGATTGATAGCCGCAGACTTTCGGGGAACACAAGCCGCGCTCAGAACAGACTTGCGACCAGACCTTCGGATCTGGCTCGATTTCAAAGTCCGACAAGCTGCCATCTTTGGTTTCCTTCGACCATTCGTAGATGCGCTGCAATTCTTCTGCTTCAGACGATGTAAATAGGTTGCCACTTTGCTGCATTGCCTTTTGCAATCTCCTTGTGCAAAGATAATTAGACCTTCCCTTCAGCATCGTGAAGTTGAATCGTATTGGTTCCGGCAATGTCCCCAGCACGGTCGCCAACATCGGGAGATCCTTTTCTGTGAGCTGCTCTTGAAGATTGATTGTATGCGTGGAAATGACGGCCTTCTTCTTCTGCAAAACCGCGAAGAGAATGGACGGAATCAAGTAGGCGAGAGATTTCCCGACGCCTGTGCCTGCCTCGACCGCGAGATGCTCTTGATTTTGCAAGGCCCGAGCAACAGCGACGGCCATCTGCTGCTGTTGCGGGCGATATTCGAAATTGCTCGCCTTGGAGAGAATGCCCGTAGGCGAAAAAATCTCTTCAACTTGGGAGATTAAATCCGCACCAGCGGGTTGGGCTTCGACAATCGAAATCATCTGCGCGAGCTAGTTGTCTTGCGGAGAGTCATTGTCGCCAACTGGACTTTGAGTTGGCTTGTTTTCGGAAAGTTTGTTCCGCTTTAGCCAAATCGCAATCAAGCCGACATCAGCGGGAGAGACGCCAGAAATGCGGGATGCTTGGCCGAGAGAAAGCGGCTTAACCTTGATCAGTTTCTGTCGTGCCTCTGCACTCAATCCCAAGACAGAAGCGTAATCAAATGTGTCCGGTATGTTCTTATTTTCAAGTGATTTAGACTTCTCAACGTCGGCGATTTGTCTCTCAATGTAGCCTTCATATTTGATCTCGATCTCGACAGCTTCAGTGACCTCGCGCGGAAGCGAATCATTCCGATTGGGGAGAGTCTGATAGGTGACTTCAGGGCGACGTAGCAACTGAGCTAAAGTATCCGTGCCTTGCCGGGTCTTATGGAGACGTTCGATTTCTAATTGGATTTGTTCGCGCTTCGTCTTGAACCGTTCGTAGAGATTTCGAGGTAGAAGGCCAATCTCATAACCAAGCTCGGACAGTCGCATGTCCGCGTTGTCTTGACGCAACAACAAACGATATTCGGCGCGCGAGGTAAAAACCCGATATGGCTCGTTTGTCCCTAAACTTACAAGGTCATCAACCAAGACACCGGTGTAGGCTTGGTTTCGCTTCAATATGATGGGCGACTTGCCTTGGCAACGACGCGCGGCATTGATGCCAGCAATCAAGCCCTGAGCAGCGGCTTCTTCGTAACCTGAGGTCCCGTTAATTTGCCCTGCTAAAAATAAATTTTGGCAAGCCTTTGTTTCAAGCGATGGCATCACCTGAGTCGGTGGCGAGAAATCATACTCAACCGCGTAGGCTGGTCGCATGATTTCAGCTTTCTCACAACCCACCACCGAACGAACGAGATCAATTTGAACCTCGAATGGTAAACAAGTTGAAAGCCCATTGATGTAAAACTCGTCTGTGTTCACTCCTTCTGGCTCAAGGAATATCTGATGCGTCTCTTTATCAGCAAATTTAACAATCTTGTCTTCGATTGAAGGGCAATATCGTGGACCAACACCCTCAATAACACCACAATACATCGGCGATAGGTGGAGATTGGAGCGAATGATATCCTTCGTGGTTGGGGTTGTTTTGGTTAAGAAGCAACTAACTTGTTCACCGCTCTTTTCCAACACTGAACCTATCGGAAACCTCGCATTTGCCTGTGGTGTGATTGAGTTGCTCACAGATTGTTCCATGTGGAACAAATCATGAGGCCAGAAACTAAAGAATGGGGGTGGCTCGTCGCCGGGCTGCTCCTCCATAACAGAAAGATCAATTGAACGCCTTAGGAGTCGAGGGGGAGTCCCTGTCTTTAGTCGTTGTAATTCGATACCAAGCGAGCGTAATGATTGTGAAATTCCAACCGAAGCTCCCTCTCCTGATCGCCCGCCTTGTTGTTTGTTTTGGCCGATATGCATCAAGCCATGCAAAAAGGTACCCGTGGTTATGATAACGGTCTTTCCAAGGTATCGGACGCCTGTTGTTGTGGTGACACCTTTGGCAGACTGGTTCTCGCTTTCGATTGTGATTGTCTGCCCTTGCTTGACATCGAGATTACGCTCGCGCTCGCAAACCCACTTCATGCGGAATTGATAAGCCTTTTTATCGCATTGGGCTCGCGATGCCCAAATCGCTGGGCCTTTCCGACGATTCAAAGTCCGAAATTGGATTCCGGTGAAATCAGTATTGCGCCCCATCTCGCCGCCAAGGGCATCAATTTCCTTAACTAAATGCCCTTTGGCTGATCCGCCAATGGCGGGGTTGCAGGACATTTGACCAATCGTGTCAACATTGGTAGTCAGCAGAAGGGTCTGACAGCCCATCCGCGAGGCTGCCAAAGAAGCTTCAATCCCCGCATGTCCGGCTCCGATGACAATGACATCGTATTCCTTCGGGTATGTGAACATGCGAACTTAAAACTAAACCGCTAAATATTTCGCGGTGAATGGGGTTTGACCAGATAGCTTTTTGATACCACGTGTAGGATTTGCGGTGAGACGTTCTAGGATTTTGAATATAAATTCGGCTTCGCCTTGAGCTGGGATTTTCGCTGCAATTTGATCAATAGTCAGAGATCGCTTGCGATTTGATTTGAGAACAGTCAGAACTTGCTCTTGAATTTTAAGAACACGCATAGCGGCCTTCTTGCCCGATTCGACTCCAGGTTGATGATACGCATTGATTCCGACTAAAGCTGCATAAAGCCCGACAGCACGTTCATACAAAGCAATCAAAACGCCGATAGTCGCCGGGGATGTGTTGATTACAGTTATTGTAAGTGTTTTTCTTCCATTCTCTTGCATTGCTTGTCGCGTCCCAAGCAAGAAGCCGCTGAGGTAATCACCCGATGTGAAACCATTTTCAACGGCAAGCGCTTTTCCTTTCTGATCCTCCAAAACCTCAATAAAAGTTAGGAAAAAATCATTAAGTCCATCCCGTAATTGCTGAATATAGGAATGTTGATCAGTTGAACCTTTGTTCCCAAGGACTGTTATGCCTTGGTTAACAACTTTGCCAGTCAGGTCTTTCTCTTTTCCGAGTGACTCCATTATAAGTTGTTGAAGATATTTAGAAAGTAATTCTAAACGATCTTTGTACGGGATGAGCACCATGTTCTTCTCACCACGACCGCTTCCGGCAAGAAACCAAGACAAAGCCAACAAAGCAGCGGGGTTATTAGTCGTATTTCGAATGCGAGTCAGTGCATCACAAGCCTTAGCGCCTGCGAGGAGTGAATCAATATCGAAGCCTTGAAGGGCTGCGGGCAATAAACCAACAGCCGACAATTCGCTCGTGCGGCCACCCACCCAATCCCACATCGGGAACCGATCAATCCAACCATGGCTTTGTGCGACCTTATCAAGTTCACTTCCCTCGCCAGTGATTGCGACTGCATGCTTCTCAAATTTCAGTTTTGCACCCTCATAGCCAGCTTTGGCTTCCAACATGCCATTTCGCGTCTCTTTTGTTCCACCGGACTTTGAGATAACGATAGCGAGCGTGCGATTTAGGTCATTGCCAATAGTTTTAAGAACCCGTTGGATGCCGTCTGGGTCGGTGTTATCCAAAAAGAAAGTTTGGACCTTGTCCTGTCCTGGATTGCTGAGGGCGTTACTTACAAATTGAGGGCCAAGAGCTGAGCCTCCAATTCCAATGATAAGAATATTCTTAAACCTTCCACCCGCGCCTTTGACTTTGCCTGTGTGAACCGCCTTCGCAAATTGTTTAATTCGTTTAAGTGTCGTTTCAATTTCCGCACGGATCTTGCGATTTGGTGCTTTGGCTGGGTTGCGCAGCCAATAGTGCCCCACCATGCGGTTTTCGTCAGGATTGGCAATGGCCCCTTCCTCCAAAGCTTTCATTGCATTGAACGCCCGCTGCATCGGTTTGGCCATTTTCTTCAGAAATGTCTGATCCAGACCCCATCCGGCTCAGGTCGAGAGCCAGTTCAATGGTTGGAAAGTTGAAATAATATTTTTGGAAATTCTGCCAAGATGAATGCGGAGTCGGTTTCATGTTCGCGTCTCTAAATTATTTAAGCCCCCCCGGCGCAAAGCCGAAAGGCGCGAGCTTTTGTGTAATTGAAATCAGGCACATTGTCCATCTCACATCTGGGAGATATGCCCGCAATTCACCTAGCGCACGGAGCCAATGTTGGGAATAATCACTCGCATTCCGCCGGGCTCCGCTTGAAACAATGGAGATACGGCTGGTGGAAAGCAAAAATTGTTCCGGCTGCGTTCTGCAAACTTCCTGTATCGACCAATGAAGCCTGCCGAACCTTTTGTTCGCGGTGCGAGGCGCAGTTCACCACACCGACGAGCACCTGCGCTAACTGTGAAGTAATGCCTTTGGCCTCGTTCGCAAAAGCCAGTTGAGCCCACAGTAATCTCTCGTTAAATTCACGTCATGCCGCTCTACGAATTTCATTGCGACAAGTGTGAGAAGGATAGTGAGATTTTGGTCCGGTCCAGCGACTGGCAGGGCACGAAGTGTCCGCACTGCGGTTCGGAAAAACTGGCCAAGAAGTTTTCGACCTTCGCCTCCGCCACCGCTGGCGCAACGGCAGCCGCGCCCACCTGCAGCGGTGTTCCGAGTTCGTGCGGGATGTGCGGGACTGGCAAGCCGCACCGGCACTGAAGCAAAGTTACTTTGCGCGCCGGCAAATTCCTTTCGCGGACAACTCGCGCAAATCTGTCACTGCCCAATCGGGTTTGTGGTGCTTTAATTCCGCCAGGGTGGCGCCGCCAGTTGCCACCGCCAAAACATTTGCCCCGATGGCGCGACCACACTTAATGTCCAACGGCGTGTCCCCAATCACCACCACTTCCTCGCCACGCAGCTTTCGTCCATGCAAACGCGAGCCACGTTGATGCGCCGCGTGAGCAATTTGATCGCGGTCTTCGTGATCGTCAGCAAACGCGCCTGTGACAAATTCCTTCCACAGATCGAAGTGTCGCAACTTGATTTCCGCGCCAAGGCGGACGTTGCCGGTGAGCAAACCGAGCGTCGGCGCATCCGGTAAAGCCTGCAGGTCGCGGATCAATTCCCAGATGCCGGGGCAGGCCTGCGTTTCACTTTGGGCCAGAATATGGTCGAGCCAGAAAACATAGCTCTCGAAAAAGCGCCGGAAGTGTTCGGCATCCGGCTCGATGTCGTTCAGTCGAAAAAATTCGCGCACCAAGCCGACATCCGTGCGACCGGCGAACTTCATCTTCTCCGTACCGTTCGGAATGCCGAACTCCGTCGCAAACACTTTCGCAAATGCTTTGATGCCCGCGCCGCCCGTGTGGACAAGCGTACCATCAATGTCGAAGAGGACGAGTTTGACCATTTAAATCAGGGCTTTAACGGTAGCTTCGAGACTCGCCGCGTCACTGACGTTCAACATCTGCGCTTCCTTGTTGATGCGCTTCATGAAGCCGGACAAAGCCGCGCCTGGTCCGAGTTCGATGAAGCGGGTGTACCCTTGCGCGAGCAAATAACGCATGGATTCCTCCCAACGCACCGATGAGGTCACCTGCTCGACCATGCGCGCCGAAATCTGATCGGGCGTGGTATGCGGCTGTGCGGTGACGTTGGAAACCACAGGCACACGCGGTGCGGAAATCTTTGCGGTGGCGAGTTCTGCTTGAAGTTTCGGCTGTGCGCTAGCCATGAGCGGTGAATGATACGCGCCGGCCACTGTGAGCGGAATGGCGCGTTTTGCGCCTTTGGCTTTCGCGAGTTCGCAGGCTTTGGCGATCTTGTCCGCCTCGCCGGAGATAACGAGTTGCCCAGGGCAGTTCAAATTGGCCAACACCACGCCAGCTTCAGCGCAAACTTCGCGTGTCGGTGCTTCATCCAAGCCGATGACCGCCGCCATGCCGCCCTTGGTGACATCGCACGCTTCTTGCATGAACTTGCCTCGTTGGCGCACGACGCGCAGACCATCTTCAAAGCTCATCGCGCCCGCTGCTGTGAGTGCTGTGAATTCGCCGAGCGACAAGCCCGCCGTTGCGTCAAACTTCAGCGCCGGCACTTTCTCCTTCAACAATTCAAACGCAACCCAGCTCACAAGAAAAATACCCGGCTGCGCATTTTCGGTCTTGGTCAGTTCCGCTTCCGGACCGTTGAAACAGATTGAAGCCAGGTCGTAGCCAAGCGCGGTGTTGGCGCGATCGAACCACGCTTTGGCGGTAGGAAACGCGTCAGCGAGGTCTTTACCCATGCCGACGACTTGCGCGCCTTGTCCGGCGAATAGCAATGCGGTTTTGCTCATAATGAGCGCGTATTAAATCCGAACTAAAGGCGCAACAAAAGGAGAGATTTCCAACACCGAGACACATTTGTATCCTACCAAGCATGAAGATTTATGCGGCTATCACCGTCATTGGGCGCGACCAATCCGGCGTCGTCGCCAAGGTGACCGGCTTTCTGTTCGCGCAACACGCCAACATCGAAGCGCTGGAAGAAAAAGTGACGCGTGGCCAGTTCGGCATGACAATCCAAGTGTCGTGGGCGGCAAATGAATGTGAAGTGGCCGCCGTGCGTAAGGGGTTGGCAGCATTGGCGCGTGCTCTCGGCATGGAGATCAAGATCCGTTTCATCGAGCCGAGCCGCCCGCAACGCTTCGCGATCATGGTCACCAAGGAAACGCATTGCTTGGAAGCCATCATGGCAGCGGTCAACAAAGGCCATCTTAAAGCGCAGCCTGTCGTCGTCATTGGTAATCATGCGGACCTCGAACCGTTGGCGAAAAAGTTCAAGTTGCCTTACGTGCATATTCCGTGGCATGACCGTGTGCAGGCGGAGAAACGCGCGCTGCAGTTATTGGAACAGCACGAAATTGATTTCGTCGTGCTGGCGCGTTTCATGAAGATTCTTTCGCCGACATTCGTGTGGCACTACAAAAATAAAATCATCAACATCCACCCTTCGCTGCTGCCAAGTTTTCCCGGGCCGAGCGCCTATCGGCAGGCTTACGAACACGGCGTGAAGATCGTCGGGGTCACAGCGCATTTCGTGAGTATGCACTTAGACGAAGGCCCGATCATTTCGCAGGATAGTTTTGCTGTTCGCGCGGGAATGGCGTTGAAGGAAATCGTCGCCGCCGGTCAGGCGCTCGAAGCCAAGACGCTCGTCAAGGCCATCAAACTTTATCTCACCAAACGCCTCGATGTTTATTGGGGCACGGTCAAGGAAGTGTGAGCGGCGCGCGTCACAAAGGCCGTTGAAACTGGAAGCTGGTCGCGGTGAGTTGCGGCGGACGAAACCGCGTCCGCGCGCGTCTCCCCGAGTAAGGCGGAGACTTCCGAGACGAGATCGTCCAAGGACTGTGTTTGCGTTCGCAATTGTTGCACAGCGGTGGCACTTTCTTCGGCAGCGGCGGTGTTCGTTTGCGTGACTTTGCCGACTTCAGTAGCGGCCTGATTCAACCCTTGCACGTTGCGGGATTGCTCTTCGGACGCGTGGGCGATGGTGTCCACCAACGATTCCACCTGGCGCGCTTTGGCGACGATTTGCTCCAAGCTGGCGGAAACTTTACCGCTGAGTTCGATACCTCGTTTGCTCTTCTGCAAAGAATCGGCAATGCGTTCGGATGTTTCGCGTGCGGCGACAGCGCTGCGTTGCGCGAGGGCACGGACTTCATCGGCCACGACGGCAAAACCTGCGCCCGCTTCACCCGCGCGAGCCGCTTCGACCGCGGCGTTCAGTGCGAGGAGATTCGTCTGGAACGCAATTTCATCAATGCTCTTCACAATCTTAGCAATGTTATCGCTGGAGGTTTGCATGGCGTCCATGGCGAGCTTCATTTCGCGCATGTCGGCGGCGCCGTTTTCGGCGGACGAACGGGCCGACTGCGCCAAGCCTTGGGCTTCGGTGGCGGTCTGGGCGTTCTTGGCGGTGCTTTGCGCGGCGGTGGCGATGGCGGTGGTGGTGTCTTCCAAAAGTTGCGCCTGACGATTCGCTCCAGCGCTGAAGGATTCCGCAACTTGCGCGAGGTGCGAGGAGGAGGATTCGACTTCGCTTGATACCACAGCCAGGCGTTGGGTGACCATGCTTTGGGCTTGGACCATGCGCCCGATTTTATGAGCGATCCAGCAGGCCGGAAGCGTTTCTGCAACGACAAACGCGGCATGAACCAAGACAATGCCCAGCGTGGCCTGATAATTGAATACACTGGTCGGCAGGAAGAAAAAGAATCCGAGATGATGCACTGCAATCGTGGCCGCAGCGGTGGCGACGACAAACAAATCACCAAAGGCGCACAAGATTGCTAGCGAAACGAAGACGTGAAAGTGAAGTTCGATCATGCCTTTGCCGAGGTGGATCAGCAAAGCACTCAGGCACATGACGGCAAAACCCATGATTGCGCCGGTCCAGCGGGCACCAGGTGACATCAGATGGGCTGCCAGCGGCCCAGCGATAATGGCGGCCCACATCGCGGTGGCGAAGAAGAGTCCGGTCTGGAAATGCCAGGCCACGCCGATAAGCACTGGCAGGTGGCCGGCAAAAATCCACAAGGCCGCGCGACTGATTTGAGCGACGTGGCGGCGTTGATAATCGTTGGTGTGCATGAATGATTTGGGGCTAGCGAAGGGAGTATTTTAGACCGAGAGGGTCGAACGATTGTTTGGCGCGCCGACTGGTGGCGCAACCGAAAGCGGGGAAAGCAACCGGGCTTTCACCGGCTTGCAGGCGGTGCAAGAGGTTGATGTCTTCTAGTTGCGCGACCGTCGCCGGATTTTGCGAGGCGTAGCCGCCGGAATAAACCACCGCGCCGGAGGCTTGCGCGATCAACAGCCAAGGCATGCCTTCGATGTTCGCGTCTTGAGCGAGCAATTCGGAAGATTTGTTCATCACCTTGAAGCCAGCGTGTTGCAACTGGGCCGTCAATTCCGGCGCATCGCCCACGAGCCAGACTTCTTCCGTGACGTTTGGTTGGGGATGACGATCGGCCAGACGCTTTCCCACCGCGCCGGAACAGCCGCATTCCGCCGCGAGGACGTGGACTATACGCCATTGATGGGGTTCCGGGCTGGGAGAAAATTCTGCAACCTGACCGACAGTAGGGCCGGGCAACACGGCGTAATGCCACGCCCCCCAACACATGAGGGCAGCCGTCAGCGCAACGCCCCAAACAAAGAGGAGCGCTTTGCCTAAATACGCCGGCAGTCGCTGTGAACGAAACGACATGAAATTGATTCCCAGTGTCTCTGGGAGTTGTCAGGGTCATCGGCAGAACTAAATCAGGGCTTTAGGACGCCGTTGACGCGAAAATTGGGGCTTTGCGCCTCCAAATCGAAGTTCCCAGAATTTTTCGCTTAAGCAGTGGCAGTTTTTGCCGCCAAACCGCTTTTGAGGCGGCACTTTTTGCGTAGTTGCCCGTCTCCGATTTTACAAAACCCCTGTAAACATTGAGGTTTGTTCGGCTGGTATCACCGTTGCTAAGCAGCCGTTGAATTGATGTGAAAATGATGAAAGCACGCTTCAACGGACGGGAGACGAGTGCGGGATGCACCCTGCTTAAGCAGCGGTGGGTCACGTTCGGGTTGCTCCTGCTGGCGTGTGGTTCAATTTCCGCGTTGGCGACGGACCTCACATCACCCGTCGCATCTACTAACGCGTTCCCCCCGCCGCCGATGCCCGCAATTCCTACTGCATCGGCGGCCTCCTCTTTGTTTCGGGTGCTCGGTGCGCTGGCGTTGGTGCTGGCGATGTTCTTCGGCGGCGTCTGGCTGTTCCGCAACTGGCAGCGCGTCGCGATCAACAAAGGCCAAGCGCCAAAGCTCAACATCATTGAAACCAAGTCTTTAGGTCAACGCCACGCCATCTACGTGATCGGCTACGAGCAGCAACGCTTGCTCATTTCGGCGTCGCCGTCTGGTGTTACAATGTTGACGACCTTGCCGAATTCGCCAGTTAACGCTACCGAAGAGTCTAGCGCTCCGAAATCCAGCTTTGGTGACGCTTTGCGCCAAGCATTGAACCGCAAATCATGATTTCCTCAACACATCAAAATCACCAGCCCGCGTTTGTTGCGAGACAGACGCGGGTTTGGTGGTTTGTGCTGCTCGGGCTGATTTTGCTGACGCGCGTTGCTTTCGGGCAGGCGATTGAAACGACGCCAAGTGCGGTTGTTGTTCCGGCCGCGCCAACGGTGATTCCTCAGACGAACGCCGCTGCCGCTTTCACCACCGGGCTGATGCCCTTCCGCCTGAACCTCGGTGTCGAAGGAGCACAGCAGCCGCAAGACGTGGACGTCGCAATCAAAGTTCTCTTCGTCATCACGCTGCTGACGCTCGCACCTTCGATCATCCTGCTGATGACCTGTTTCACGCGCATCGTGATCGTTTTGTCGTTCGTCCGCTCGGCACTGTCGCTGCAAGGCACACCCGCCAACCAGATCATCATCGGGCTCTCGCTGTTCATCACCTACTTCATCATGGCACCGGTCTGGGAGAAGATTGACGCCAACGCCCTCCAGCCGTACATGGCCAAAACCATTTCCTCGCAGCAAGCGTTGGACGAAGCCGCCAAACCGATCCGCGCGTTCATGCTCAAGCAGGCGCGTCCGAAAGACATCGAGTTGTTTGCCGCCATCGCGAAGATCGCTCCGACTGCGCCAGAAAATCTCCCGCTTAAAGTCGTCATCCCTGGCTTCATTATCAGCGAACTGCGCACCGCGTTCCAGATGGGTTTTCTGCTCTTCGTGCCGTTCATCCTGATTGATCTCGTGGTGGGCACGGTGCTGATGAGCATGGGCATGATGATGATGCCGCCTGCGACGATCGCGATGCCGCTCAAGATCCTCTTGTTCGTCCTTGTGGACGGCTGGGAATTGGTCGTGCGTTCGCTCGTGTTGAGCTTTGGCGGTTAAGGAAAACAAATTTTTATGACGCCCGAATTTTCCGTTGAACTGATCAAGAACATGATGTTCCAGGCCGTGACGCTGGCTTCGCCGATCTTGATGACCGTGTTGGTTATCGGGTTGAGCGTGAGTTTGTTTCAAGCCGTCACTTCGATCCAGGAACAGACCCTCACTTTCGTCCCCAAGGTTATCGGCGTCGTCGGACTGCTGGTGATTTTGCTCCCGTGGATGCTGCGGACGATGATCGAATTCACCCGCGCGGTAATCGAGCGCATCCCCTCAATGACAAACTAACGAACCAAACCAAACAAACCCTAGTCCCATGAAAATATCCCCTGCCCTGCAACTCGTGATGAAGTCGGTCGCGAGCGCTGCCACCCGCAAGATTTTGAACCTCAATCCGTGGCCGTTCGAAGCGGAAATCGAGAAGAAGATGCGGGCTAAGATCAAGAAGGCCGTCGCCAATTAACTTTCGTTTCCATTGACCACTGCGATTACAACCTGGTTTTTGGTCTTCACGCGCGTGGGCGCGATGTTGACCGTATTGCCGATGTTCTCGGCGCAGATTTTCCCTGCGCAACTTCGGGTGGCGCTGGGGGGACTCGTCGCGCTTCTGGTCACGCCCATGTTGCCGCCGGTAGTGGCGGAAAATCTTTCCATCTGGGTGTTGGTAAAACTGGTGTTCGTGGAAGTCAGCATTGGTTTGCTGCTTGGCTTCATCTGTCGGTTTGTGTTTTACGCGCTGGAAATCGCCGGCGTGTTCATCGCGGCAGAAATGGGCCTCTCGCTTCCGCAGGAATTTAATCAACTCGTCTCCGGTACCACGATGGCGCCGGGGTTGATGCTTTATTGGATCGCGCTCATGACCATGTTGAGCCTCGATTTGCATCACTGGATGATCGTGGGCTTTCAAAAGAGCTACACACTGGTGCCGTTCGGCGGCGCGCATCTAAAGGAAGCATTGCTGGCGGATGTCGTTTCCCGCAGCGGAAAAGTCTTTGCGCTCGCGCTGCAAATTGCTGCGCCGGTCATGGCGGTTTCGTTTTTGGTGACGCTGGTGTTCGCCGTGCTCGGTCGTGCGGTGCCGCAGATGAATGTGTTCTCGGAAAGCTTTCCGGTGCGCACGTTGGTGGGGCTCGTTTCGTTCGGGCTCACCTGCACGTTTATGGGGCAGCACATTGCGAATTATCTGCGGCGCCTGCCTGAAGACATGGTGAACGTGGCGCGATTGGCCGGCGGCTAAAGGACTGAACATGTCGAATCATTCCGCAGGAGAAAAGACGGAGAAGCCGACACCGAAGCGGCTGGAGGAGGCCATTAAACAAGGCCAGTTCCCTCGCAGCGCGGAGGTGCAGACGGTTTTTGTCCTGCTCGGCGGTTTGATGGCGCTGAAGTTTGTTGGCCCGGATTTGTGGAATCGGTTTGGCAGTGCCCAGACCGCCATCCTCGGGCATCTCAATGAAATCCCGCTCACGATGGATGCCATGCAAGGCTACGCCATCACCGCAGCCACGACGTTCACTACCTGTGTCGGACCGATCCTGCTCGGCACGGCGGCGGGTGGGCTGATCGCGGGCGCGATGCAAAATCGTTTTCAAACCGCCACCGAAGCGCTCGAACCGAAGTGGAATAAACTCAATCCGGTCGAAGGTTTTCAGCGGGTCTTTTCTGGTCGTTCACTCGTTCCCACCGGTATTTCCATCGCGAAGCTCTCCATTATCGCGGGGTTGACGTACTCGCAGGTCAAGACGTTGTTGAACGACCCCATTTTCTACACACCCGTCAGCGTGAATCGCTTCGGCGAATTCATCGCCACCGCTGCGTTCGGCATCACCTGGCGCGTTGTCGGTTATCTTACGGCCATCGCGGCTGCGGACTACGGCTATCAATTCTGGCGGACCAATCGCGACCTCATGATGACGAAGGAGGAAGTGAAGGAGGAAATGAAAAACTCCGAAGGCAATCCGCAGATCAAAGCCCGGCAGCGTCGCCGGCGCGCGGCCAAAACCGTGCGTCAGATGTTGAACGATGTGCCGAAAGCGGATGTCGTCGTGACGAACCCGACGCACTTTGCCATCGCGCTGCGCTATGACCGCAAGACGATGAAGGCGCCAAAGATCGTTGCGAAAGGCACACGGCTCAATGCGCTCCGCATTCGCGAGATTGCCACGAAGAATCAAGTGCCAATCGTCGAAAACAAGCCGCTCGCGCGGATGATGTTCAAGTATGGCAAGATCGGCGCGGAAATTCCCGCGCAGCTATTCGGCGCGGTTGCCGAGATTCTCGCTTACGTCTATCGCGTCAATCGCTACCGCTATTACGCCGAGAAAAATAACAATTAACCATGGCTGCCCTCATCAATAACGCTCCTGTCGCCAGCGCCGCCGATAGCTCAGGCGGTCTCGGAAAATATCTGCGCCGCGGCGATCTCTGGCTCATCATCGGCCTGTTCGGCACCGTGCTGTTGCTGATCATGCCGGTGCCGCCGGTGGCGCTGGACTTATTCCTCACTGTCAGCATCGCGGTGTCGTTGTTGATTTTGTTGGTGATTTTATACTTGGAGGACGCGTC
Organism: Verrucomicrobiota bacterium; assembly: GCA_049840435.1. Classification (GTDB taxonomy): domain Bacteria; phylum Verrucomicrobiota; class Verrucomicrobiia; order Limisphaerales; family JADLHS01; genus JADLHS01. The sequence goes on from JASGKY010000044.1 coordinate 71,199, forward strand.
GGACTTCACTGGCTTCCCAACGCTGTTGCTCTGTATCACGCTGTTTCGGTTGGCGCTCAATGTTGCATCTACCCGCTTGATTCTGCTCGACGGTTACGCTGGGCACATCATCGAAGCGTTCGGCAACTTTGTCGTGCGTGGCAATTTTATTGTCGGGTTGGTGATCTTCGCGATTCTCGTGTTGATCAACTTCATCGTGATCACCAAGGGCGCGGGGCGCATCGCGGAAGTCGCGGCGCGCTTTACGTTGGACGCGATGCCCGGCAAACAGATGGCCATCGATGCGGAACTCAGCGCCGGTGTCATCAACGAAGAACAAGCCCGCACCCGCCGCCGCAAGGTGGAGCAAGAGGCGGACTTTTACGGCGCAATGGATGGTGCGAGCAAGTTCGTGCGCGGCGATGCGATCGCAGCGGTGTTGATCACGCTCATCAATATCGTGGGCGGTTTTGCCATCGGGGTAATGCAAAAGGGCATGACGGTTACCGAATCATTGCAACGCTTCACGCTGCTTTCCATCGGTGACGGTCTGGTGTCACAGATTCCCGCACTCATCGTCTCGATGGCTGCCGGTATGTTGGTGACGCGCGCCGCGTCGAAAAACAGCCTTGGTCAGGAACTCGGCAAACAGCTGCTGTTTTATCCGCGCGCGATGAAGATTCTCACGGTGCTGCTTGCCGTGTTCGCTTTTATCCCTGGCCTGCCGATGACGCCGTTTTTGATCTTGGCCATCGTCTCAGGAATCGTGACGCGGGAGTTGAACAAGCGCAGCTTGTTGGCACAAAAAGTCAAACCGGCGGGTGCGACGACGAAGGATGGCAAAGCTGTTGCCAAGGATGGAACGCCAGCGAAAGACGGAGCAGCTCCGGGCGGCGCTGGTGAGAAGATTGAATCGCTGCTCAATGTGGACGCGCTCCAGATCGAACTGGGCTACGGCCTCGTGAATCTTGCGGATCAACGTAAGGGCGGCGACCTGTTAGAACGCGTCACCGGCGTGCGCCGCACGTTTGCGACCGAGATGGGCGTGGTCATTCCGCCAATTCGCTTGCGTGACAATTTGCAGATGGGCGCGAACGAATATCGTTTCCTGCTCAAGGGGCAGGTCATCGCGCAAGGCAACCTGATGCCCGGCTACTGGCTCGCGATGAACGCGACCAATAGCAAGGTGACGCTCAAAGGCATTCCGACGGTCGAGCCTGTATTCCAATTGCCCGCAACGTGGATCACCGACGTGGAACGCAAGTCTGCCGAGGCCGCTGGTTACACTGTGGTGGATGCGCCGTCAGTGATGGTTACGCATCTCTCGGAGACTGTTCGCCGCAACTCACATGAAATTCTCAGCCGCCAAGACGTGCAGTTGCTGCTCGATAATCTGAAGCAGACGCATCCGACCGTGGTGAATGAGCTCATCCCGGCGCAGCTCACCGTCGGTCAGGTGCAACGCGTGTTGCAGAACCTGCTCGCTGAAGGCATCTCGATCCGCAATCTCGCAGGCATCCTGGAAAAAGTCAGTGATCACGCGGGCGTCACCAAAAACCCCGACGAGTTGTCCGAATACGCGCGCCGTGCACTGGGGGCGCAATTGGTCAAGCCGTTCCAAAACGAAGGTGGTCCGCTCCGCGCCATCACGCTCGATCCGAAACTCGAACAACAAATCGCTCAAGGCGTGCGCCAATCGCCGACGGAAATCGCATTGCTGCTCGATCCCAAGCTTGCGCAACACGTCATGGGCAATCTGTCGCGGCACATCCAGAAATTGTTGGCTGATGGTCATCAACCGCTCGTCTTGTGTGCGCCGCAGATTCGGCTCGCGTTCCGGCGCTTCTTTGAGAGCACGTTTTCCGATTTGTCCGTGTTGTCGTATGCCGAAGTTCCGGCGCGCGTGGAGATCCAAAGCGCCGCCACCGTTCCTTGTCCCGAGTAAATTAGAGTCGTACCATTATGAAGAACCCAACCACACTTGAAACCTGCGCCGCCAGCCTGTCCATTCCGCTGCCGCCTCCACCTCCCGCTGCTGGCAAACCTCGTCCCGCACGCCGCGGCAATTTCTGGCCGGGCGAAAACTTCGGCGGCTACACCCATCGCTGGGATTTGAGCGGCGTGTTCGTGAATGAAGCCTTTGTGTTGCCGACGTTGATTGGCTCACGTGGTCCGCAAATGATCTGAACCCATTTTGAACTGATGCAAGTCCACACGTTCCTGGCTGAATCCGTCGCCGACGCAGTCGCGCAAATCCGCGAAACGCTCGGTCCCGAAGCCGTCGTGCTTAATGTCCGCCGGCTGCCGGTCGAGGGCTTTGCCCGTCTCTGGCAGAAGCCGCGGATTGAAGTGCTCGCGCATGTGCCGGAGCAATCAGTGGCGCCGACCGCACCAGCGCCGACGCTGACGGTGGCGCCAGCGACTTCAGCGCCGGACGAAGTGCAGATCAGCGCATTAGCGGAATTGCGCGCGGAGATGCGGCAGATTCGTGACAGTTTGCATAAGCCGCAGCCGGCGCCGCTGGCTGGCGACAGCCTAGCAGACACCGCGATGTTTGCTTCGGGGAATGAATTTTCTGCGCCGCGCTCCAGCGTGAACCGCGCGTCGCAGCCGACTACGCCTGCTGATGGCGAATGGCGGGTGGGGGCGTTTCTGGAAGACAGCGGGTTGCTGCCCATTCATGCGGAACGAGTCGTGGAGGCGCTCCGCTCCGCGCATGGTGAAGCCGCACCGATTGCTTTCTCAGCTGAGTTGGAACTCGCACGGCAAGTTCTGGCGCAACAATGGAGGCAGGCGCGGCCCGATACCGGTGGCCCGCACGTTTTTATCGGCGCTCCCGGCGTCGGCAAAACCACGGCATTATGCAAATGGCTCGCGCAAACTGCTTTGGTTGAAGGGCGTCAAGCTGCGGTGTGGCGTTTAGACGGCCATGTCGCCAATACCGCTGAGTCGCTGAGTGTGTTCAGTGAAATTCTTGGGGTATCGGTGGAGCGGTTTGCGCCAGCGAATGGGGAATTGCCCGATGCCGACGTGTTGTTTGTGGATTTGCCGGGTGCAAATCCCAATGACGCCAACGCCATGGCGCAGCTAGCAAAGCAGATCGCCGCATTGCCGAATGCGCAGGTGCATCTGGTTTTGAATGCTGCTTATGAAAACTCCCTGTTGCTCGCACAACTGCGCGCTTTCAGCACCTTGCCTATCGCTGACGTCATTTTGACGCATCTGGATGAAGAGACGCGTTGGGGTAAGACTTGGAATCTGGTTCTCGGCACGAATTACACGGTCCGCGCCCTGAGCGCTGGGCAAAATATTCCGGGTGATTTCCTCCCTGCGACGGCAGAGGTGATTCTGAACCATCAATTTCCGGCCAAAAACGCGATTTTAGCCCGTTAATACGATGAAAATCGCACATGGCAACTGTTCTGCTAAAACGACGCGACGGAAGAAATAGCGCATGAAAAAGATGATGATTATGGGCGGGTTGGTCGGATTCGGGCTGGGGGTCGTCACCGGTCTGGTTAAGGAGATTTCCTGGCCAGCATTGTTTCTGCGCGCCTGCGTCACTGCCTTACTGTCGGGATTACTGTTCCGATGGTGGGGGCGCGTCTGGCTCGGCGGTCTGAAAGACAGCCTGGCCCAAGCCGCAGCTGCCGCTCGCAGCGGCGGATCGAAAAATTCAGCCAAATGATTTAAATGTCTGCTCCCGCTACAACCCTCCCGCGGCCGACGAAAACCACCGTCGGATCGAAAGACGTATCCGCGCGCTATGGCCGCGTGACTCCCGGCAGCGTTGCCGAGGATGACATGGTCCAACAACATTTGCCGTTAGTGCGCCAAGTCGTGGGCCGCCTCGCCATGAGCCTGCCCTCGCACGTGGATCAAGACGACCTTTACAGCTCGGGCCTGGTCGGCCTCCTGAATGCCGTCCGCAACTTTGATCCCAAGGGCGGTAGCACGTTTGAATCATACGCTCGCGTCCGTATTCGTGGCGCGATCTTCGACGAACTCCGCCGGCTCGACTGGGTGCCGCGCTCCGTGCATGACAAGGCCCGCAAGGTGCAGGCTGTGATGCAGCAATTGGAGCAAGCGCATGGTCAGCCACCGTCGGACGAAGAGGTCGCCAAGGCATTGAATTTGTCGGTAAGTGAATATCACGAGTTGTTGGAGGAAATTCGCCCGGCGACGTTTGTTTGCCTCGATGCTTCGCCGATCAACGATGACGACGATGAGAGTCGTCATGATCGCATCGCCGACGAATCGCAACCTGATCCGCTGGATTGCACTGCGCGCCGCGAAGTCGCCGCCATCATCGCCAAGCGCATCACGACGTTGCCGGAAATGCAACGGAAGGTTTTAGCGCTTTATTACTTTGAAGACCTGCGCCTGCGCGAAATCGCCGAGGCGTTTGGCGTGACCGAGTCGCGCATCTGTCAGATTCACTCGCAAGCCATTCTCGCGATCCGCTCGTTCTTGAAACAGCAGGAGGAAGCGGAAGCGAAACAAATGAAAACTCTTACCACAGCATGATTGTCATCATCGGTAGCATAATCGTTCTCGGCGCCGTATTGGGCGGCTTCGTGTTCGCTGGCGGACATCTGGGCTCGCTGATCGTGGTGTCAGAATACATCGTCATCTGCGGATCGGCTTTGGGGGCGGTTGTCATCATGGCGCCCAAGAACGTCATTGTTGCCCTGATCAAACAGATGATTGGGATCTTGAAAGGCAGTCCGTACGGGCGCAAGTCCTATGAAGACCTGTTCAAAGCGCTGTACGAGCTGTTCATGCTAGGCCGGCGCAACGGCATGATTGCCTTGGAGGAACATGTTTTGACTCCGGAGACCAGCAGCATTTTCAGCAAGTATCCCGGGTTGGTGAAGGACCATCATGCCATGGCGATTTTATGCGGGGGGTTGAAGCCGATCATTGATGGCAAGGTGAAGCCCGACCAATTGAAGCTCCTGCTGGATACAGAACTCGACACGATGGAGGACGAACATCACAAGCCAATTGATGTGTTGACCAAGGCGGCGGATGCGATGCCGGGCTTCGGCATTGTCGCGGCCGTGTTGGGCATCGTGATCACGATGGGTAGTATCGCTGGCCCGGTGGAAGAGATTGGACACCACGTTGCTGCAGCGCTGGTCGGAACATTCCTTGGGATTTTGATCTCCTACGGCTTTCTTAATCCGCTGTGCGTCAACATGACATTTGTTGGCGCATCGGAAATCGCCTTCTTCCGCACCATTAGCGTGGCGGTGGTGGGTTTTGCTAACGGCATGGCGCCGATCATGGCGATCGAAGTGGCCCGTCGTGGGCTGAGCAGCAATGTGAAGCCCTCAGCGGACGAATTGGAAGTGATGTTGAAACAAGCTGCGGCCGCGCCACAAGGCTAAACCGTCGCGGTTAGGAATTACCATGGCAAAAAAAGGTCACGGACATCATGGCGGTGCGTGGAAGGTCGCGTATGCTGACTTCGTTACGGCGATGATGGCACTGTTCCTCGTGCTCTGGCTGGTATCGCAAGACCAGAAAATCAAGGAAGCCGTCGAACGCTCGTTTCGCAATCCGTTTGCATCCGTCACCAAGGAATCTACCGGTATCATCCCGGCCCCAAAGGAAACCATGACGGTCATGGCCCGGAACGGGAATTTCGATTCCGCGTCCGCCGTCGAGCTCAACATGTTGCGAAAGCTGGCACAGGATCTGACCGCGATGTTGCAGACCAATCCCGAGGCTGCTGAGGAAAAGACGGTAGATTTGGAGATGACGCCGGAGGGTATGCGCATCAGCGTTTTCGACCGAAATAACAAGCCGATTTTCGAGCCGAATTCGTCGCAATTTACCTCGTATGGCACCTGGGTGTTTACGACGCTCGCCTGGCAGATATCGCGGTTCACGAACAATTTCAACGTCGAGTTGGAAGGCCATACCTTGCGGGGGGCGGTTTATCCGGATCCGGCGTTTGGGCCATGGGAACTCAGCACGGCACGCGCAAATGCGGCCCGGCGCAAGCTGCTGGAGCACGATGTGCAGCCCAGTCAAGTGCTCAAGGTTGCTGGCTTTGCCGACACCCAGCCGCTGCCCAATCTCGATGTGACCAGCGAAAGTAATCGCCGGGTCGGGGTGCTGTTGAAACTCAAGTCCAGCCATAATCTTTAATCATGCCTTCCGCCTTTGTGCCATTCCTTTCCAACGCGAGGAAAACTTCCGCGTCCGGGACTTCCTTTGCCACACCGCGGAACGGAGATTCTGCTGTTACCGCCGGGGCGTTTGCCGCCATGGTTCCAGCCAATCCTGCAACCTCGGGTTGTGCGCATCCTGGGAATAGCGGCGCTAAACCTACGGTGACGCTCCAGAAAGATGGCGATCGCGTCACGCATATCCGCGTGCAATGCGGCTGTGGCGAAGTGATCGAGCTAGAATGTTCCTATTGAAGGGAGACCTTAGTTGGGGTCAGATGGCCAGAGGTTTGATTGCACCGCCTTTTGAACTTTCAGTGCCGTCTGCTTCTGATTCCGCCCCAAATCTGTCTGTCTGAAAAAGCAGAATAAGGCTTTTGCATTTCGGGATGACTCACTAGACTGCGGGCATGTCCGAGATTGCCAAATTCGTCAACAACGGGGCGGCTTCCATCACTCCCGGAGTCGCCGAAAAGGTGTTACGCCAATTGCCGCAGTGGAAACTGGAGTTCACCCAGATCCACGCGCCCCTGTTTCCGCATTTGGTGGATCAACTCGAATTTCTTGCCGATTCCGTCGAAGATGCGCTGGAGGGCGTTTACAAGGAATTGCCATATTCAGCCTTGGCGCAGGCGCTTTTCGCTTTGGTGTACACCCACAAAAAAGTCGGCATCATTCCGGACAGCATTCTTAGCTTGGGTTACGCCGACAACTCCAGTGTGGTGCGTGCGGTGCTGATCCAGAACGAAAAAGCTTTTGCCATCTATGCTGGCGCGCAAGGCGTGGATTGGCAGAAGATCACTAGCCAACCCTGAGTTACGGCGACGGTTTCAGGATGGTTGGTTGCAGCTGCAACCTGCTGGTTTCCCCCGGCTTTTCCAATCGGAGCGACAGACAGCTCGTCTCCAGAAATTTTTGAAACGTCTTCCGCTTGGCCACCACGTCGTTGTGAGTCATGTCGGTGTGCAAAAAAATGAAACGATTGGTTTGCAACGCTGCCCCGGTCACCGTGGTGTCGGTTGCAAGTAAGGCCGGTTTGTCTTGCTGCTTTAGCGTGGCGATCATTTCCTCCGTGCGGGTTTTCGTGCCACCGGTGTCTGTGTAGATATTGATGAGTTTGCCCTGCGTTTCTGTATTCCAAGTCAAAAATCGGTCGGATTGCGCGTATAAGGCATCGAACAACCACACTTCTCGGACTTGCGACTTCATCCCCCCCTGGGCGACGATGCTCGAAATGACCTGATAACCACCGCTATGCCCGGAGAGAATGACTTTACCGATGGCGGCTTCGGGCCTCAGCACCTGGTTTTTCTGTAGCGTGGCGAGAACTTCGATCATGAAGTGTTCGAATCCATCCACGTCTTCCAGCTTTCCACCACTGGAATCTGGCGCATTGCTTGGGCCTTCCGGCACGATCAAGATCGCATTCCGATCACTGGCGACCAGTTGTTCAACGAGTTGATAATTCTGCAATGTGCCAGTCACCGTGTTGCGCCAGCCGTGAAAGTGGATGACAAAGTCCACCTGCGGGGTTTCCCGGAAACCCTTTGGGATGAACAACGCAACCGTGCTGTCCGAGTAATGCTTGGCGGCGGGGAAAAACTCGCCTTTGTAAGTGTGTCCTTCGGCCCGGCTTGCATGGGGGAATGGAGCGGAAACCAAGGGGACAAGGAGCAATTGGCCTTGCGCAGCGAATTGTGCCGGTAGGGATTCCGCTGCTGCCGGGAGTTGCCACAGACCAATGAGGAGCAACGCGCACCGTTTCATGCCCCAAGCATGGCTCAAATTGGGATGAGGGATAGGAAAAAATTTCCCCCTTAAGTGACTCGTCGGTTGCATCTTGCCGGGGGAAAGTGCCGGAACGGGACACGATTGTCTTCAAGACTCACGGTTTTTGCGAATGAACTGGCGAGTTTGTTCGGAAATTGCGGCTTGGCCAGCCGATTGCTTCTCAGACCGTGCCCGGCATGTTGTTTCTGGATGGAGTGCGCGGGCAAAGGCTTTACTCGAAAATGGCAACAACATTAACTCAAGGCGAAGAAGCCCAGTTAGCGCAGACGATTGAGATGTTTGAGGTTATCACTCAGACCCAGCCGCACGATTATCAGTCGCTGGAAATCCTCAAGGAAGCGTACAGTAAACTGGGCCGCGAAAAAGACGTCACCGCAACCGCCAAGCGCATTGCGCAGGCGTACGTGCTCGCCGGCCAGTTTTCCTCTGCAATTCTCGAATACGAAACCATCCTCCAGCACAATCCTAATGATCCGGAAGTGCAGGCAGCGTTGCAAGAAATCGAGGCTAAATCTGCTGCTGCCAATCAACCGGTTACTGCCGACACCGCTGTTTTTCGAAAAACCGGCGATAGCAGCAGTACGGGCTTCATCAAGCAGCTTGGCACCAGGTCTTCAGGGTCGGTGGACGATGGACGCAAGCAGATGCATAAATTGTTCGTGGACGGCAAGATCATCGCGGCGGCGGATTTCGATTTGTGCTGGCCGACGCCAGACTTGTCCGCTCCCCCGAAGGATGTCACCGAACCGTTTATTCAGGTCATCGCCGACAAAGGCTTGATGGTGGCTGATTCGGCTTTGAAATTGTTGAGTGATCGCACGCGCATCGCCTATTTGCCACTGGATAAGTACGAAATCGACATTGAGCTGGCGCGCAGCTTCCCCATGGAAACCTGCCGTCGTTGGGGGGTCTTGCCGTTCGACCGCATGAGTAAATCGGTCATGGTCGCGACAGCCAATCCGTTCAATCAACAAGCGGCCAAGGAACTAGCGGAAGCCACGAACAACCGGTTGTTGTGGTATCTCGTCCCGCCCGTGGACCTCGTCAAAAACCTTCGCAAAGTATTTCGCTGATCATGCCTCCCGTAAAATCATTTGGCGAACGCATCGCGGACGCTCTCGTGGAAGATGGCTTGCTATCCAGCAAGCAGGTGGATGAACTGCTCGAGCAGCAAAAGCGCGATGGCACGCGTTTCATCAAGCTTGTCACGGAGAAAGCCTACGTCAGTGAGCAGGATCTCACCGTCTCGATGGGGCGCGTGCTAAATGTACCGCCCATTAATCTCGCACGGATTAGCATTCCCGCTGAGGTGGCGGACCTGTTGCCCCGGGAAGTTGCCCAGAACCATCGTATCGTGCCGGTATCCCGCTTGGAGAACCGGCTGTACGTGGCGATGTCCGATCCGTTGAACGTTCTCGCGGTGGACGACGTCAAGCGCATCACCAAGCTGGAAGTTTCCACCATGATCGCCTCGGAAAAGGCGATCACCGACAAGCTCAATTCCCTTGATGCCGCCAAAGGCGGTAGCATGGAGGACATCATCCAAGACGCCGCCGCGAAGGGCGTGGAGGAAGAGGGCGGAATCGAGACGCTCAAAGAGTCGGTGGAAGATGTCAATCTTGACCAGCTCGCCGCCTCCAGCGAAGAAGCGCCAGTCATCAAGCTCGCCAACATCATTGTGATGCAAGCGATCAAGGATCGAGCAAGCGACGTACACGTTGAGCCGTTTGAGAAGGCTGTTCGCTTGCGCTACCGCATTGATGGTGCGTTGATTGACGCGACGCCGCCTCCGAAAAGCATGCAGCTCGCGCTGGCCTCACGGTTCAAGATCATGGCCAGTCTCGACATCGCAGAACGCCGGTTGCCGCAAGATGGGCGTATGCGCGTCCGGGTCGCGGGCAAGGATTACGATCTCCGCGTCTCTATCATGCCGACGGTGCATGGGGAGAAGATCGTGTTACGCGTGCTCGACAAGGGTAATCTCTCCGCCAGCCTCGACAAACTTGGGCTCGATCCTGATACGTTCAATCAATTCCGCGCCGCCGTCGATGCGCCGCACGGGTTGATCCTGGTCACCGGGCCGACGGGCTCCGGCAAAACCACCACGCTCTACTCCGCGCTGGCTGAACTCAACAACCCCATCTTCAACATCGTCACGGTGGAAGACCCGGTGGAATTTCAGATTCCTGGCATCAACCAGGTGCCTGTGAAAAAGGAGATCGGCCTCACGTTTGCCAACGCCCTGCGCTCCATTTTGCGGCAAGACCCCGACATCATCATGATCGGCGAAATCCGCGATACCGAGACGGCGGAGATTGCCATCGAAGCCTCGCTGACTGGACACCAAGTGCTCTCGACGATGCACTGTAACGACGCCCCCGGGGCCATTGCCCGTTTGGACGACATGGGGATTGCCCCATTCTTGATTTCGTCCTCGGTGATTCTCTCGTGCGCGCAACGCTTGATGCGCCGCATTTGTTCGCATTGCAAAGAACCGGTCACGTATCCGACCAAGATGTTCCACGATCTCAACATTGACCCCAGTGCATTTGATGGGGTGACGTTGTATCGCGGTCGTGGCTGTGATCGGTGCAAAAACTCTGGTTACTCTGGACGGTTGGCGATCATTGAGGCGATGACCGTGAGCGATGAAATTCGCAAGCTCATCATTTCGCGCTCCAACGCGCGCGAGATTAGCAAGATTGCCATCAGTCAGGGCATGCGAACCCTCCGGATGGTGGCGCTTGACCGGGCGCGCGATGGCCTGTCCACACTGGAACAAGTCATGGTGATGACCGCCGCACATTGAGCCGGCTATTTCCTGCGAACGAAAAACGCCGATTCGATCTCGAATCGGCGTTTTTGTTTTGCGCCACAGACAGCGCCGCAGAAATTACATCACCATGCCGCCATCAATGGTCAGCACCTGACCGGTGACGTAGCGGCCCGCGGCACTTGCGAGATACAAGGCGCCGCCAGCGATGTCTTCGGCTTGACCGAAGTTTCCCATCGGGATTTGTTTCAATACACCGTCGCGCAACTCGGGCTTCAATTCGGAAGTCATGTCCGTCTCGATAAAGCCCGGGGCAATGGCGTTGACCGTGACGCCGCGACCTGCGAGTTCCCGCGCGGCTGACTGCGTGAAACCGATTAGACCTGCCTTGCTAGCTGCGTAGTTGCACTGGCCCGCGTTACCAATCAGGCCGATGACGGAGGAGATGTTGATGATCCGTCCGGAACGTTGCTTGGCGAAGGCCCGAAAGAACGCCTTCGTGAAGTTGAATGCGCCCTTCAGGTTCGTGTTCAGGACTGTATCCCAATCTGCATCGCTCATGCGCATCAACAGGCCGTCGCGCGTGACGCCGGCGTTGTTGACCAAAATGTCCACCTTGCCGCAGTCGGTGAGGATTTTGTCAGCGGCAGCAGTCACGGCGGCACTGTCCGAGACATCCACGGCGCAGGCCCAAGCCTTGCGGCCCAGCGCCCGGATTTCTGCGGCGACCTTTTCGGAATTTTCCTGGGTGCGAGAAACGACGACGACATCAGCGCCCTCGGTGGCGAATTTCAAAGCGATGGCTCGGCCGATGCCGCGACCGGCGCCAGTGACGACTGCAATTTGATTGGCAAGTTGACTCATGATGCAGGAAAGCGTGTTGGGACGCGGGCGATGCGTCAAGCATCCACTGCGGGTGTAGGTTCTGCTTGGCCTGTCCAGCAGTGGCCGGTTAGCGCTTTTTCAGCACCATTGGCTCGAGCCACGCATTGGTGTTGTTGAGATGTTGGCGCAGGAATTTTTGTAACTCCTCAGTGTTGGCCGTCAATGTCAAGCGAACCCCTTCATTGTCCTTTCCGGCTTCTGCGGGGACGATGATGTGGCGGATCGTCTTTGGATTTTGCTCCACGAGTTTGCCGAGCCATTCGTAGCTCAACAGTTGCAGTTGTAACGTTGGGTTGATGTTTTTGACCCGGAGCACAACGTGGGTTGGGGTTTGATAATCGACGCGGGCTCGTGGCAGGCTATCGAGGAACTGGTGTCCACCCAGAGTGAACAGATGGGTGTCGAATTCGTTGGTTTCACTATTACTCTGGACGGTTAGTCGGTAAGTCTCGGTGGAAATTTTCTCAAAGACCCAGGTGTCTTTGCTGTCGTTAGTATTTTCCGCATCGCCCCAGACCCCTAATAACGTTGGATCAAAAGTTAGATCTTTCGCGGTATAATAGGGATAAACTGAGGTGACCACACAGCCGGCCAGCAGGGCCAAGACGAGTCCAAGGACACAAAAAGTAATCGGTTTCATAGGATGTTGGTTTGATTCTTAGGCTGACACGCGATGGCTCACAAACTTAAAACACCGGTGGGCGCAAATCGAGTCGCTGGGTTTTTAACACTTTGAGGAGTGGTTGTTGGTCAGGCCGCGAGGAGTTGTTCGACTGTGTCAGTCTTGCGTCCGAAATTAGGCGAGGTGCGCAACAGGCGTCGGAAGCGTCGGCGCCGCGTTTGGGTTTCGGTTTCGGAATAGAGCTGTTTGACCAGGCCGAGAAAGCCCGTCTGCAATTCAGCCACACTCATGCAGGTGGGGTTGATGTTGATATCAAACAGCGTGCAAAGTTCCCAAGCGTGGTCACGCAGAATCCGCCCCTCGGCTTTGAGTCGTTGGTAGAATGGCGTTCCGGGAAAAGCAGTCGGAAAGGTCACTTGCACTTCGTACAGTCCGGAGTCACGAACGAAATGCAGCACGTCGCCAAAAATTTCTGGGGTGTCACGATCTAGGCCGAGAATGAAGCAACCATTCACGGTGATGCCGTAGGATTGGATCTTGGCGATGGCGGCTTTGTAGTGGTCCTGCTGTCGGGCTTTCCAGTTATTTTTCAATTCGATGCCATCGAGGCTGCGCCGCTGCGGGCTTTCCAGGCCGATCAGAATCTGCTGGCACCCGGCGTCGCGCAGCAAGGCGAGCAGCTCCGCGTCCTCTGCCACGCGAATGTCAGTCTCGGTGAACCAACGCAGGTTTTCTTTCGCCAGTTCGCGCAGCAGCTGTTTGTAGTGGTCGCGATGAATGAAGCTGTTGTCATCGGCAAACTCGATGAACGGTTTGGGCCAGATGGCCTTGATGGCGTGAATCTCGGCGATCACTTTTTCGACCGGTTTCACCTTGTAATACGGCGTGAGCAAAATAGAGCTGGCGCAAAACTCACAGCGATGCGGACAACCACGACTCGTTTGGACCGTGATGCGATTGTATTTTTCGGGGTTCAGCAGGTCAAAGCGTGGCATAGGGGCGTCACGCAAATAGAAATTGCCCGCGGGGGAACTGGTGTAGAGGCGTTGCAAGTTGTCCTCCTCTAGATCGCGGAGGACCTGCGGCCACAGCGGCTCCCCTTCTCCGATAACCACGCTGGTGCAATGTTCCAGCGATTCCGCCACGAGCGCCGATACCGTGATCCCGCCCATGACCACGGGCACATTGCGGGTGCGAAAATAATCAGCCACCGCACAAGCTTCATAAAATTGCGCGGTGAAAGTGCTGATGGCGACCAAGTCGAAATGAGTTGGTATCTCCGGCAGCTTTTTCAAATCGGCGATCTCGTGGTATTCGACATCGAAACGATCGTTTGGGGTCAGTCCCGCGAGTGTCAGCAGGCCGAGACTGGGGAGCGAGGCAATCTGTTTGTTGCGTTCCACGAAGCCGGGCAACGTGAGGCCGAGGGCGGTGAGTTCGGCGTTGTGGGCGCGCACGCCGCTCATAGCGATGAAGCCGATGCGTTTCTTGGTTTTCATGATTTGATGATCTCCAACAACGTGATGATCCCACCGGAAATCAGGCTTAGGACCGGGACGGTGAAGACAAGGTGGGCTTTGGGAAAATGCGCCATGACCGCACAGCAGATGGGCATGGTGAGAGCCCCGATCATCATTGCGCCGGAGGCTGTGGTCGGCAGCGCCCCCAGAGCGGGAAGGTTTTTTATGGTTAACCAGAAGAGCAGATTCACCGTGCCGAGTCCGAAAAAGGAGATGTGGCCCAGCCGATACATCCGGCGCTTGTGACTGGCGTAGCCCCCAAGCCATTTCTCGTCGTGAAAGAACATTCCCAGCACCATGCCGGAAACAAATCCCAGCACGATCCACAGCCAGGCCAGCACCAAGTGCAGGTGGAGCAAGGTTGTATTCATCACGCGGACTTTAAGTCCGCCGCACTGGGATCGGTTAATTGATAAAACCGCCGCGCCATCGCCGGAATCAATGGGGCAAAGTTTTTCCAACCCGCCAAGGTGGCCCGGGGACTTCCCGGTTCGCCTCCTGCACAATTACCGCGAAATACCGGCCTTTCTGGGGAGCTGCCATTTGCCGCGAGGTCGCACTCCGTAAATCCCCGGTCTGCCGCTACGGATTCGGCCTCCGTTGTCGGAGTCCTTCCATCATGAGATGAATGCCTTGCACAGGACGACGACGCTTTATGGAATTGCCAATTGCCAATACTGCTGCCGAGAACGATGCGGAGAATTCAGCTACCATTGCCGCGCCAGCCGCGGTCGACTATCGCGGGCTGTTCAAGTGGGCGGTCAAGCATGCCGCCATCTATCTAGTCGTCGCCGTAGCTACCTACGTTTGCTTTCGATTCAGCAACCGATACTTGGTGCAAACCGTGCAGATCCAAGGCTGCAGCATGTTACCCACTTTGGCTGATGCGCAGTGTTACTTGCTCAACCGCGCGGCTTATCTCCTCCGCGAACCCGCGCCCACCGACATTGTTGTGTTGCGTGATCCTGAAACCAATGGCTACGCCATCAAACGCGTCATTGCGAAACCGGGGGACGCCATTTTTGTGGAAGGTGGAAAGTTGTTTGTAAATGGCCAGCTGGTTTCAGAGCCGTATCTAAAGCCTGGCACGAAGACGTACCCGGCTCCAGATATCGCGCCCAGATGTTCATCTGTGGCGTGGATCAGTACTTCGTTCTAGGCGATAACCGGAATAACAGTGCTGACAGCCGGATTTATGGTACCGTGCCACGTCAAAACATTCTTGGCATGGTTTCACCGTGAGCAGGTCCTGTGGGTACCAACGAATCTTTCTGCGTCGAAACAAAAATCCCACGGCCTTTCGACCGTGGGGCGACATCGAGCCTAGAGTTGTTTTCCCTCACTCCACAGTGAACAAGGTCACATCGTCCTTGTCCTTCACAAAGATCCGTTTGCCCGACACCACGGGATAAGCGTAGGTCGGGGAGCTGGCGACCTTGAGCCGCGCGATTTCCGTGTAGGCCTTTTCTGTCGGCTGAAAAGCGATCAACTCTGAAGCCGGGGTGAGCGCGAGCAGAACAGCGCCGGCATCTACCAATTGGGCATAACCACCTCGCCCGCCCCCGCGTCCGCCCCGCCCACCCGGTCCGCCGGGCCCACCTGATCCGCGACCCTCACGGCCGGGGCCGCTTTCTGGTCCGCGAGCCACGCCGGGAGCGTTTGTGCTCGCCGGTTCGCTCGCCGTCACTTGGGGTGGTGGAGTTGTTGCTGCGGCTTGTGGTGTTGCGGGGGCAGTCCACGCTGTCTGGCCGTCCTTGCTGATCGCGAAAAAATCATTGTTCCCCGTGAGGCCGAAGAGCGTTCCATTCTTTAGCACCGGCGTGTTGAACTGCAGGGTTGTTTCCGCATTCTGCCAAAGCTGTTTTGCTACGAACGCGTCGCTCTCCTTCGTAATTTTAACCGCCATCAGAGGCCGGCCAGAGCCGCCATAATACAACGTGCTTCCGTCCACCATCGGGGTGGCGGCGTTATAGCCGCGTCCGGGTACCACAAACGGAGTTTCCCACAGCACCTTGCCATCCTTAACCGCGAGGCCGAGAATCTTCTTGTCCATCTCTGCGATGACCATTTTTGCTCCGTCTGCCGTCAGCAATACCGGTGATGCATACGATGCCCCTTCCCCTTCCCAGCGCCATCGTTCGTCGCCTGTTTTCAAGTCATACGCGATCACGCCGCCGCGATCGCCTCCGCCAAGTGCGGCGATGCATAACCCTTCCGTTACCACCGGCGAGGCCGACGTGAAGAAACGGGGAAAGACGCCTTTGAAGTCCTCCTTTCGCCACAGCAGTTTGCCGTCCTTCGCGTCGTGGCAGGATAACGTCCCACGTAAACCCAAAGTAACGATCTTTCCCTCTGCCACCGTGGGCGAACTGCGCGGCCCGGCAAAATCTTGTGCGGGCCGTTCTGCGGGGAGCACATCAAATTTGTCCGCCTTCCAGAGCTCTTTGCCAGTGGTGGCATCGAGACAGCGCAAAATTTCGCCGCCCTCTTGCCGCGAAAAGACGTACAGCTTGTCACCTACTAGCGCCGGCGTGGCCACCCCGTCACCGACCGTGACCTTCCATGTTGGTGTGAGTTCCTTCGGCCAGGTCTGGGGCGCGGTGAACGCAGCTTTGGCGGCGCGGTTCTCGCCAAGATACTGCGGCCAATCCTGGGCTTGGGCAGTGAGACATACGGCGACTAGGTAGCTAGAGACGAAACCAATGGCGCGGGGGGATGTTTTCATAGCGATGCACTTGGGTTGGCGGTGTGGGACGAGTTCGGCTGGGTTCGACGATAGGGGGGCGGGGAAATTCACGAAAGCTAAAACCGGCCAAGAACCAAATGGTTAATTCCAATAGGCTATCGTGTTTTTCAATTCCCTACTTCACACCCAGTTGAGTAGCTTTGCGCCGGAATGAATCAGAGCAATTCGACTCCGCCCTCGGCAACCAGCACTGTTTCCCCCGATGTTCCTTTACCGGAAACAACGCGCGGCTTTTGGGCGCTTTTTATAGTTCAATTCCAAGGGGCCTTCAGCGACAACGTGCTCAAAAACTTGGTCGTCTTTCTCGTGGTCTTTGGGGCTGGCCTTTCCGCCACCGAGCGCCACACCTACAGTGAATCCATCAATGCGCTGTTCGCCTTGCCGTTTATTGTGTTCTCGATGGCCGGTGGCTTTCTGGCCGACCGCTTCACCAAACGGTCCGTGATCATTGGGGTGAAAGTCTTCGAGTTGTTCTTGATGGGTTTAGCCATTTGCGCCCTAATTTCCGTGCATAAACCGTTATTGCTGGCGGCTGTCTTTCTGATGGGCACGCACAGCGCTTTCTTCGGCCCCTCCAAATACGGTTCGCTCCCAGAACTGCTCCCGGAACGTCGCCTCTCCTGGGGTAATGGGCTGCTCGAACTGGGCACGTTCATGGCCATCATTCTCGGCACGGTCACGGCCAGCTTGCTCGCCGGTCATTACCGGGAACAACCATGGGTGGCTGGCGTGATTCTTCTGGCACTGGCTATCGTCGGATTCTTGACCAGTTTGAGCATCCCGCGGATTCCCCCAGCCAATCCGGCCAAAAAGTTCCACCTCAACTTTGGCTTCGAACTGTATCGCCAGCTTCGTGCTATGAAAGGTGATCGCCCGCTCTGGCTCGCCGTCATTGGCAATACTTACTTCAATTTTCTCGGCGCGCTCCTGTTACTGAATTTGTTCTTTTATGGCGCCGACGTCTTGCAGCTCAATGAAACACAGACCGGCATCCTCAATGTCGCGCTCGCTTTGGGGATTGGGATCGGCAGCGTTGCCGCCGGCTATCTTTCTGGCGGCAAGATCGAATATGGGCTTGTTCCGATTGGGGCGATCGGTCTGGCCGTATTTTCATCACTACTTGTTTGGCCGGGCGTGGGGCGCAATGAGTCGATCGCGCTGTTAAGCTTGCTTGGTTTCTCCGGCGGTTTTTTCATCGTGCCCATCGCCGCCCTTCTTCAACACAAACCTAAACGTGAGGTCAAAGGCGAAGTTCAAGCTGCAGCCAATCTGCTTTCATTCGTCGGCGTCTTCCTCGCTTCCGGAGTGCATTGGGTGTTGACCCACGCCGGATGTTCTCCGCGGCATGTGTTTTTAATCGGGGGCGTGCTTACATTGATCGGAGCGATCTATGCCCTCTGGCTGCTTCCGGATGCGTTCCTCCGTTTCATCATGTGGGTCGCCACGCATACGATCTATCGCATCAAGGTCCTCGGGCGTGACAACATCCCCGCGCGCGGCGGCGCATTGTTCGTTTGCAATCACCTCTCGCTCGCCGATGCCACGCTCTTGCAAGCGGCGGTGGATCGCCCGATCCGCTTCATCATGCTCAAGGCGATGTACGACAAAAAATTCATCGGTACTTGGGCCAAACTCACCGGAGCGATTCCCATCTCTTCCGAACTCCGCCCCCGCGAGATGATCAAGTCGCTGCAAACCGCCAGCGACGCGATCAAGAACGGCGAGATCGTCTGCATTTTTGCCGAAGGCCAGATTACTCGCATTGGCCAGATGATGCCGTTTCGCCGCGGTTTCGAGCGCATCATGAAAGATGTGGATGCGCCGATCATTCCCGTCGGTCTCGACGGCGTATGGGGCAGCATCTTTAGTTTCGTTGGCCACAAATTCCTATGGAAGATGCCGCGCCGGATTCCCTATCCGATCACCGTCAACTTCGGTAAACCGCTGCCGCCGACCGCGACGCCATTCGCGGTGCGCCAGATCGTACAGGAACTCCTCGCCGAGGCTTGGGCTGAGCGCAAAGCCCGGATGCGGCCGCTGCATCATTCGTTTGTGATTTCAGCACGACGTCGCCCTTCTCGTATCGCGATGGTGGATGCGTTGACGCCCGCCGTGACCTTTAGCGGGGCGTTGACGCGCAGCATCCTGTTGGCTCGCCGACTGAAAAAAGTCTGGGCTGGTCAGAAGATGGTGGGCCTGCTGTTGCCGCCGAGTGTTGGCGGAGCGTTGGTCAATTGGGCGGCGTTGTTTTGCGGCAAGGTTCCAGTGAATCTGAATTACACTTTGTCAGAGGAATCCCTCGCTTCGTGCGCCCGACAGTGCGAACTCAAAACCGTTCTCACTTCCCGCGCCTTCCTCGAGAAGGTGAAACTCAAATTACCCGGTGAAGTGGTTTGCCTCGAAGATGTGATGCGGCCCGCGCCTTCCTTATGGGAAAAGCTGACCGCCTTGTTCATCGCGCGCTGTTTGCCGGTCGCTTGGGTGGAGCGCGTCCTCACCGATCATCCGGTCACCGCAGGGAATCCGCTCGATCAACTGGCCACCATCATTTTCTCCAGCGGGAGCACTGGTGAACCCAAGGGCGTAATGCTCTCGCACTACAACGTGGGTTCGAATCTTGAACAACTCGGGCAAACGTTCGCCTTCGGCGGTCCGGACAAGGTGCTCGGAGTGCTGCCTTTCTTTCACTCCTTTGGTTTCACGGGCACGCTGGCGCTGCCCGCCGTGCTCGGCATCGGGGTCGTTTATCATGCCAATCCGCTCGACGCGAAAACCATCGGTCCGCTCGTCAACGATCATGAGGTCACCTTTGTGCTCGCTACCCCGACGTTCCTCCAGCTCTACATGCGCGGTTGTACGGCGGAACAATTCGGCAGCGTGCGCCTTGTCGCGGTGAGCGCGGAAAAATTACCCGAACGGCTCGCCACGGCGTTTGAGGAGCAATTTGGTATTCGTCCCTTCGAGGCATACGGTTGCACCGAATGTTCGCCAGGCGTAACGGTGAACACACACGATTTCCGCGCCGCAGGTTTCCGTCAAGTGGGGGCGAAGCGTGGCAAGATCGGTCATCCGCTTCCGGGCATCTGTGTGCGGATTGTTGACCCGGCCAATCCTGATCCCAACGCGCCCTTGCCCATGGAACAAAGCGGCCTGTTGCTGGTGCGCGGCCCGAACGTGATGGTGGGTTACCTTGGTAAACCGGAGAAAACCGCCGAGGTCTTGCGAAATGGTTGGTACACCACTGGTGACATTGCTGCGCTCGACGAAGATGGCTTTCTGCAAATCACGGATCGCCTCAGCCGCTTCAGCAAGATCGGTGGCGAGATGGTGCCGCACATCAAGGTGGAGGAGAAGTTGCACGAACTTGCCGGCGCCACGGAGCAAACCTTCGTTGTCACCAGCGTTGCCGACGAGAAAAAGGGCGAACGGCTGGTCGTCCTGCATAAGCTCACCGCTGACAAGCTGCAGCCGGTGCTGGAAAAATTGACCGCCAGCGACCTGCCGAATCTCTGGAAGCCCAAGGCGGATGCGTTTGTCGCCATGGCGGCGTTTCCGATGCTCGGCACGGGCAAGTTGGACCTGCGCAAGGTGAAGGAAGTCGCCGCGAACCAGATCAAACCCACAGAACCCTCAGCTTGACGTGACCGCTTCATCTCAACCTGCCGCTCAATCTCCTGGCTTCATCATGTTGCCGTGGTGGCAGGGAGCGTTGTTTGGGCTCGTTGCCATCGGCTGCTTTCACCTCGCCTACACGCCCGCGACCTCGGGCTCGTGGAGTCTGGCTATCCTTGGTTACGTAATTTGTTTCGCGCAACTGGCCCGCCTGAGTTCGGCGCGAAAATCTTTTTACACGGCACTTGCGATCGGGTTCACCTGCATTGCGCCGCAGCTCGATTGCTTTTGGCCCATCTTTGGTGGCGCAGCGATCGCCTTGTGGCTGGTGTTGGCGTTGTGGCTCGCGGCATTTGTCGCGCTGGTGCGGCTGGCTTTGGTCAAACTCGGTCCGTGGCGGGCGTCGTTCCTGCTGCCGTTTTTCTGGACCGGCTTGGAGTATTTCCGGAGTGAACTTTATTACCTGAAGTTCTCCTGGCTCAACGTCGGCTATGCGTTCGCGGATCTCCCGTTGCTGCCGTTTAAGAATCTGGGCGTGTACGGCCTCGGCACGTTTGCCGCCTGTCTGGCGGGGGCGTTGCTGTTTCTCAGTTGGAAACGACTGGTGGCAGTGGCGGTGGTGATCGCCGGTTTCAGTTGCCTGCTCATCACGACGTCAACCCGCGATGATGGTCGCCAACTAACGCTGGCGGGGGTGCAGATGGAATTCCCTGATGCCGAAAATATCCTGCAATCATTGGACAAACTTGTGGCCACGTATCCGACTGCCGATCTGCTGGTCTTGAGCGAATACACGATGAACCAGGAGCCGTCCGTCGCGATGAAGGAGTGGTGTCATGCGAAGGGGAAGTTTCTCATCGTTGGCGGCCAGGACAATTCGCCGGGGACGAATTACTACAACACGGCCTTCGTCATCAGCACGAACGGCGATGTGGTCTTCAAGCAGGTGAAGAGCGTGCCGATCCAGTTCTTCAAAGATGGTTTGCCAGCGCCGGCACAAAACCTCTGGGAATCGCCGTGGGGCAAGATCGGCATCTGTATTTGCTACGACCTGAGCTATACGCGGGTGACTGATCCGCTGGTGCGTCTTGGGGCACAATTGCTTGTCGTGCCGACGATGGACGTGGTCGAGTGGGGCAAACACCAGCACGACCTGCACGCGCGCATTACTCCGGTGCGTGCCGCGGAATATGGCCTGCCAATTTTTCGCGTGGCGAGTTCGGGCGTTTCCCAAGGAGTGAATCGGTTTGGCCTGACGCAAGTCAGCGCGCCGTTTCCCGGTCAGGGGGAGATGCTTTCGTTTACAACCCGGCTCGGGCAGCGGAGTTCGCTGCCACCGGATCGGTTGCTTGCGCCGCTGTGTTTGTGCGTAACGGGAATATTTATTCTACGGACCTTGATTGAGGCGGTGCGGCGAAAGTTCCCTAACGCACAAGCCTGAAGGCTGGAGCGACAGCTGTGTGCGCCGCCTTTTTTTCCGGCCCTATTCCGCGTTTGGATACGAGCCGAGCACTTTCACGTAGCTGCATTCCTTCTCAAGAATAGCGATGGCTTTGGCGACTTTTGCGTCCTGCACGTGGCCGTCGCAATCAATAAAGAACAGATACTGCCACGCCTTCCGCTTGCTGGGGCGCGATTCAATCTTGGTGAGGTTGATCTTGTACTTCCGGAATGCCGCGAGCGCATGATGTAACGCGCCGACCTTGTCGCTCATGCTGACCATGAGGCTCGTGCGGTCGTCGCTGGTGGGTGGACTGCACTGGCGGCCGAGCACCAAAAAGCGCGTGGCGTTGGCGGCGTTGTCTTGGATGTCCTGCTCCAGCACTGCGAGTTTGTATGTTTCTGCTGCTAGCAACCCGCCCAGCGCCGCGGCCCCCTTTTCTTTCGCCGCCAGTTCCGCGGAGCGGGCGTTGGAGGAAGTCTCGATCAATTCAACGCGCGGTAGATGGTTTTGAATCCAACCACGGCATTGCGCGAGCGACTGCGGGTGCACGTAAAGTTTTTTGATCTGTTTGCGCGGCGTGTTGCTCATCAGGCATTGCTGCACCTTGAGCACGATTTGCGAAACAATCTTCAGGTCGCTGTCCACAAACATGTCGAGCGTGTGCGTGACGACGCCCTCAGTGGAATTTTCGACCGGTACAACGCCATAATCCGCGCGGTTCTTGCTGACCTCGGTGAACACGTCGCCGATGGTTTTCTGTGCTGCGTAACGCAGGCTGGAGCCAAAACGCTTGATCGCTGCCTGATGGGTGAACGTCGCTTCCGGTCCGAGATAGGCGATGGTCAGAGATTTTTCCAGCGCGAGCGCACTGGACATGACTTCGCGATAGATGGCGCGGAGCTGTTCGTCGGTGATCGGTCCGGTGTTCATCTTACAGACGCGTTGAAGCACGGCGCGCTCCCGGGCGGGCACGTAGATTTCCTCCCCGGCCTTGAGTTTGATCTCACCGATGGCCAACACATGCTTCGTGCGCTCGTTGATGAGCCGCACGATTTGCGCGTCCAGATGGTCAATTGACTTCCGATGCTCCGGGATGTTCATCAGGGCGAGCCTAAGGGAAACCCGGCCCGGAATGGAGCAAAAACTTGGTTGCGGCAGAACGGCACTTGTCATCCGTGCTGGCGGACGCGACACTTTGAACATGCAAACCACCCTCGTGATGACCGTCATCGGTTCGGACCGTACTGGACTCGTTGAATCCGTTGCCAAAGTCGTGGCCGAATATGGCGGCAACTGGCTGGAAAGCCGCATGTGCCGGCTCGGCGGTGAATTTGCAGGGATCGTTCGGGTGGCCGTGTCCGCGGCACAGCGCCATCCGCTGGAAGCTGCGCTCACCAAACTTTCGGGCCTCACGATTGTGGTGCGCAGCGATGAGCCGGCGCCGAGTTCCACTTCGGCGGTGTTGGTTGCCTTGGAAGTCGTCGGTCAAGATCGTCCTGGCATCGTGCGGGAAATCACGCGCGCCCTCACTGCTCAAGGCATCAACGTGGAAGAATTCGCCACCGAATGCGTCAGTGCCCCGATGTCTGGTGAAACTCTCTTTCAAGCCAAGGCCAAGGTCCTTGTTCCCGCCAGCGTAGCCCTCGACAAACTACGACAGGTGCTCGAAGCCGGTCTGGCTGGGTTGACGGTGGAACTGGAGCGATTGAAGGGATAGTTACACTTCTCAAATTCTACGGGAAGCAGGTGCGTGGTGTGGAGTTCTGTGGTTAAAATATGCGGACATTGACACGCATTTCTGGCGTGGGCATGCTCCCGCTCGTTACGCCCGACAAAATACCAACTGCCAGCATTGTATTTCCCAACGTCGCCGAATTGTTTCAACCAAATCATGAGTGCCAACAAGAAAAGCATGTTCGTTACTGAAGATGGCAAGAATGTCCTCTTCACCTTCATCTTGGTCAGTTCGCTGTTCCTGCTCTGGGGGTTTTGCAATGGCATGATTGATACGATGGACAAACACTTTCAGGATCAATTGGGCCTGACAAAGGCGCAATCGGCATGGGTGCAGTTCGCCCATTACATGGGGTATTCGCTCATGGCGCTGCCGGCTGGATTGCTCACGCGCCGGTTGGGTTACAAGGGCGGCATCATCTTCGGTCTGCTGCTGGTGGCGGTGGGCGGCTTCTGGTTCCTGCCGGCGACGAGCATTGCAAAGTTCTGGGCGTTCCTCATGGGTGTGTGCTTGATCGCCATGGGGCTGACGGTGCTTGAAACAGTGGCCAACCCGTACACCACTGTGTTGGGGCCGAAAGAATACGGGGCGTCACGTATCAATCTGGCGCAATCGTGCAACGGGGTCGGTTGGATTCTCGGTCCGATTGTCGGTTCGGCGTATTTTTATTCGGACGGTGGTGTGCAGAAGGCCCACGGCCAATTGTTCATCCCCTATCTTGGCGTGGCCATTGTGGTGATTATTCTGGCCGCCCTCTTCTTTCGCGCGCCGGTGCCGGATATTCACGTGGCTGACGAATATCACACTGATGATGATGCGCCGGTCAAAGCACCGCAAAATTCGGTGCTCGTGTTGCTAATGATGGTGCTGAACGTGGCGGCGGTCGGCCTCTCGGTTTATT
The DNA here is from genome assembly GCA_049840435.1 of Verrucomicrobiota bacterium. GTDB lineage: Bacteria > Verrucomicrobiota > Verrucomicrobiia > Limisphaerales > JADLHS01 > JADLHS01. The sequence goes on from JASGKY010000044.1 coordinate 95,386, forward strand.
TGATCCTGCACACGATTTTGCCCGCGTGCGGTTTTTCTGAAAAAGCGGTGGAAGCCAAATGGTGGTTGTTCGCCCTTCCCGTGCTGGTGAGCATTCCGATCTTGTTTACCTCGGCCAAAAAAATGTCCGGGCACAGCATCTGGTCGCACCCGCATTTTTCCGGTGCTACCGTAGCGCAGTTCGTTTACGTCGCCGGGCAGGCGGGCATCTTCAGTTTTTTCATTAATAGCATGACGGTGGACAAGCATAATGGGTATTGCATGGTGCCGGCGCTGTCGTCTTCTTGGGAGAGCAGCAGCCTCAAAAAGTGGAACTGGCTGGAGCACCGCGTCGCGTTGGCAGCTGGTGATCTTGTGGATGTGCAGACGCTTGCCGAACGCTTGCGTGACAAGTCCGATCCGGTGGCGGCCTTCCTGGCTGGCCAACTGTCGGTGCCCACGGCAGCATTGTTGGCGGAATACAAAGGTGGAGCTACGGAAATCAAGGCCCTGCAGGCGGCGTTGCCCCCGGAGTTAAACCGCATCCTCCGGCAGGAACTGAATCAGGACAAAACCAAGCTCAAGCCCGAGGAGCTCAAACCCGCGCTGTATGATGCCCAGCGATTTAGTGGTGTGACGTTGAGCGCGACGACTGCGGCGCTTCTTCAGGAGAATTCCGAAAAAGACAATGCCCGCATGAGATTGAATCGTCTGCTTTTGCAGGACGCCTTCCCAGGGGAAATCGCCTACGATGACCGCCAGTTCGCATTGAGTGACAAAGGCGCTGGCAATTTGTCCTCATTCGCCTTTGGGCTTTTCCTGCTCGGACGGTTGTTCGGTGCGTGGATCATGAAGAAGGCACCGGCGCACAAAACCCTAGGGTGGTTTGCGCTCATGAATGTCGGCGCCTGTGCGCTAATCATCGCCAAGCTCGGCTGGGTTTCCGTCGCCTGTGTATTCCTGAGCTATTTCTTCATGTCCATCATGTTCCCGACCATCTTCGCGCTGGGCATTTTCGGGCTCGGTTCGCAATCCAAGAAGAAGGCGGCTGCGTTCATCGTGATGTCCATCACCGGTGGCGCCTTGATGCCTAAGTTCATGGGGCACTTGGGCGATGTTTACAACATGTCCACCGCGTTCTGGATGCCGTTGATCTGTTTCATCCTGATCGTCATCTATGGCTTCACGTGGACGAAGCTCAGCCGGTCTGAGGGCGTTACCGGTTTGAAGACCAGCGGCGGCCACTAAAAACAACGCTTGCCCCACGGTTCACTTCGCTGCCGGGTGCAGCTCGCGGACGTAAAGGTTTTTAAACCACACCACGGACTTGTGTGCTTGCAGTTCGATGGGGCCGAAAGGCAGCAGTGGTAAATCGCGCTGCCAATAGTTTTCCAACGTCACGCCGTTGACCACGAGTTCGTCATTGAGGAAGACGTGGACCTTGTCGCCCGCCATGATGATGCGGAACCGATTCCATTCCCCGATGGGCTTGTCCGCGACGAGCAGTGGCTTGCTGTCATTCGTTTTGTTGTTGTAAAGACCGCCACTACCAACTTCGCTGCCCGCTTTGGTTGGTTGCGTGAAGGGGTCCGGATTTGTTACTTGGGGCGTGCCGCGCAGATAGAATCCGCTGTCGGCGTAGGGTTCAATCTTCCATTCGGCCAGCAGCTCGAAGTTTACGTAATCCTTCACGGTGCAAAGGTTGTCGTAGTTCGTGCCGCGGTAAACCAACGCCCCACCTTCGACCCGCCAGTTGGCTTTGGCCAAATCATCTGCCTGCGTCTGGGCCACGGCGAGATCGGCCGGGGACATTGCCGCACGCTTCTTCGGGTCGCCGACCAGGCCCTTCCAGCCTTTTAGGTCTTCGCCGTTGAAAATGGAGCTGAATCCGTCTGTGCTCGGTGTGCGCGGCAATTCACGGATACCGATGTTGCGGAATTCGATGTAGTCATTGTGGCCGAGGAAGCCGATGCGGCCGCGCTCGCGAAACAAGCCCGGATGTTTGGCGATCTTAGCCGGATCGTTGATGTCGTTCAGGTTCGTGTCGAGAATAGTGATGCCATTCACCACTACGGTGATCTGTCGTCCATTGGCCGTGATGGTTTCAGTGTTCCATTCGCCCGGGGGGTTGAGTGCACCTTTCTTGGCGGCGACGACGCCATAAATTGAGCCATGATATTGTTCGGGTTTCAACTTACCCCATTTGCCTTTGTCCGCCGCACCCTCTTCGAGGATTTGAATTTCCATTCCGAGATAAGCCGCGTCGCCTTTCAATGGGGCGCGGATGCCGACGCCGTTGTTTGAGCCGTCCTCCAGCTTGAACTCAAACCGCAGGACAAAGTTCTCGTATTCTTTTTCCGTCATCAAATTACCGCCGCCGCCGCGCGCGCAGTAGAGGACGCCATTGGTGACGCCGTAACCGTCGCCCTTTTGATCGACGATGGCCCAGCCGTTCAAGGTTTGGCCGTCGAACAGCGGTTTAAAGCTCGGCCCGACCCATGGTGTGGAGGTTTTGCAACCACTCAGCCAAAACACACTGGCGACAAGCGTAACCGACACGGCGAAACCGGAGAGCCAGAGCGAGATGGAGCGATTTTTCATGGGCACAATAGAGCGTTAACCTTTTGGCGAAGCTTCGCGAAATCCACCAGTGTGTCAAGCGGTGGTTTGGGCACAGGCGTGTGTGGTGCTTAACAAATTCGGTAACATTCCCCCGCCCCGCTCCGTATGAGATGCCAGTATGAAAACAAAATATCTCTTCATCACACTGGCCGCTGCGCTTGCCGTGGGCGGGTTCATTTACACCGCAAAAGCTGTCGAACGTCCCCGGCTGAACCGTTTCAGGGGCGGAATTCTGCAGCGCGCTGCTGAGAAGCTCGAACTGACAGATTCCCAAAAAAAGCAGATCAAGGCGGAGCTGCTTGCTGAGAAGGACACGCTCAAACAGTTGCTCGGACGGTTGCACGAGGCGCGTACGGATTTGCGGGACGCCATCCGCGCCAGCGCTGCCACGGAAGTCAGCGTGCGGGTGGCTTCAGCCAAAGTTGCCGCCGCGCAGGCCGACTTGGCGGTTGAACGCCTCAAGCTACATGGCAAAATCGCGCCCATCCTGACCGAGGAACAAAAGGCGAAGATCGCGGCATTCGAGGCGCGCGTGGATAAATTCCTTACCGACGCGCTGGAAAATCTCGGGTCGCGGCTGACTGAGTAACCGCAGTTCCGGGCAGGCCATCAACCTGTGAGCGACGATGCTGAATTGCTGGCGCGCATCCGCAATGGAGCGACGGACGACTTCGCCGAGATCGTCCGTCGCCATCAAGCGCACGTCTTCGCCATTTTGCATCGCTACGAGCGCGACGCCCAGCGCCTTGAGGACCTGGCTCAGGAAACTTTTGTCAAAGCCTGGCGGGCGTTGGCTCAATACGACGGACGTGCGCCCTTCGAGCATTGGTTGTCGCGCATCGCAGCGCATGCGGCACTAGATCATTTACGTCGGGAGAAAAAGCGACGCGGCGAGATCGGTTTGCCGGAGTTGGGTGAAGACGGGCTTGATTGGCTGCGAAGCGATGACGAGCGGGATGAACTGGAATCCCGGCAGGCCGCCGAGTTACTTGACCTCGCGATGCGGGAATTGTCACCGGCAGAACGCGTGGTCATCACGCTGCAAGAACTGGAAGGCCGGAGCGTGAAGGAAATTTGCGAAATCACCGGCTCATCGTCGGTGGCGGTGCGGGTGCGCGCCTTGCGGGCTCGCGGCAAGTTACGGAAAGCGTTGGAGAATTTAGCCAAGACCAAATCATGAATGACGCCAAACTTGAAAAACTTTTCGCCGCCACGCGGAAGGAAACGCCACCTGCGCCAGAAGCTGGCTTCGATAAGCTGGTGCTGGCCGCGATCCGTTCCGAGCCGAAGCCGGAATCCGCCGCAGAGCTTTCGTGGTTCGATCAAATTGGCATCTGGTCGCCGCGACTGGCGGTGGCTTGCGCGGTCGTGATTCTGGTGAGTGTTGCGACGGACTTTGCTTTGAACGCGCTTGGTGTGCCGTCGCTGACCGAGGGCGTGGCGCAGATTTCCAACGACTGGTTGATAACCTTTAACGCGATTTGATCATGAAGAAACTTAAGCCATGGCTGATTTTGGCGCTGGTGTTCATCGCTGGCCTGGTCGCTGGTGTGGTGGCGACGCGCATCGCCGTGCGGCATTTCGTCAAAGTTGCCATCACTCAGCCGGAGCGGCTGCGCGATCGCATCGAACAAAACCTGACCCGCCGATTGCGGCTCAATGATGAGCAGCGGGAAAAAGTTCACGAAGCATTGGTCCAAACGCACGAGCGACTGAAAATTCTGCGGCAGGAAGTACAGCCACGTTTCCGCAGCATCGTAGATAACACCGAACAGGAAATTGCCGCTACGCTCACTCCCGAACAGAAAGCTAAATTCGATCAGTTCCGCGAGGAGAACCGACATTTCCTGCAAGACGCCAAACTGAACTAGGCGGCGCGGGGGACACGGCGGGTGCTCCAAGAATTTGCTCGCGACGTTGCGCCGTGGCCAGACAAGCTGCCCGGGTGAAAAATTTGCTCAAGAGGGGTGGTGCGCTGCTTCTGGCGGCGGGGCTTGGTTGTGGCTTGGGTTGTCGTTCAAGTTCAGCGCCGCAGCCGATCGCAGTGGATCGCAGCAAGGTGGAGATATATCAAGGCGGCATCACGCGTGGAGACAAAAACCGCAAGGCCATCGCGCTGGCTTTTACCGGCCACGGGTATGCCGAAGGCGGTGAGACCATCTTGAATGAACTTCAAAAGCACCACGCCAAAGCCTCGTTCTTCTGCACTGGGAAGTTTGTTGCCAACCCAGACTTCGCGCCGCTGCTCCAGCGCCTTGCCGCCGACGGTCATTACTTCAGTGTTCATTCCGATCAGCATCTACTCTATTGCTCGTGGGACAAGGAGCGGCAGCTGCAAGTTTCCCGCGATGAGTTCCGCGCGGATTTACAGGCCAATTTCGCTCGTTACGATGCACTGAAGTTGAAAGCCCGGCCAGGTCGGCTGTTCATCCCACCGTTTGAACATTACAATCAGCAGATCGTTGACTGGGCAAATGAACTCAGTTGCGTCGTCATAAACTACACGCCTGGCACGCGGTCAAATGCGGATTACACCGGTGAGGCAGACAAGAACTTCGTTCCATCGCAAACCATCTTCGACAGCATCATGAAGCGCGAGCAGTCCGATTCGCACGGGCTGAATGGTTTCATTTTGCTGCTCCACATTGGCAGCGGGCCGGGCCGCGCGGACAAATTTCATCACCGCTTTGGTGAATTACTCGATCACCTGACGGTCAAAGGTTACGAATTTGTGCGCGTGGATGAACTGCTCGCACCTTCCAAGTGAAATGAAAGTTATTTTCAAAATCTTCGGCGTCGTGGTGCTAACTTTGTCTTCGGTGGCTGCGGAAGAAATTTTCATCCGTGCGAAGCAAGTTGACTATGGCATCAGCGAGCCGAAGTTGGCGGTGGCTTTTTCCCAAACACCGTTACCCGCGGAATTCACCGTTGTTTCCGCTGCCAGTGATGGTTTGGTCGTCTTCCAAGGCAAAACCCAGCCCGTTACTAATGCGACGTGGGGGCAATTCACCAATCATGCCGAACTGGATTTCACCGCGCTCGACATACCCGGCAGTTATCTCATCAAAATCGGAGCGAGCCAATTGCTTCCGGTCCGCATCGGTAACAGCCCTTATGACCAACTGGCGGCGGACCTTCTGGAATTCATGCGTCAGCAGCGTTGTGGGTTCAATCCGTGGTTGAACAGCGGCTGTCATCAAACCGACGGTCGCACAGTTTACGGACCCCAAACCAATGGCTCAGCGATCGATGCTCGCGGCGGCTGGCATGATGCCGGCGATTTATTGAAATACCTACTCACCTCCGGCAACGCCACCGTCCAGATGTTGCTGGCCTATGAATTGAGTCCAAAACCCAGATATTTGGAAAACTCTCGATGGATTATCGCGCCATCCTTTTCAATGGATCACGTCGATGCGTTGGCTTTGTCTGGCCCGAATGGCATTCCCGACATTCTTGACGAAGCGCGTTGGGGGTTGGAATGGATGCTCAAGCTCCATCCCGCCAAAGATCAGCTTTATCATCAGGTCGCGGATGATCGTGATCATGCGGGGTGGCGGTTGCCTCAAAATGAAACGGTGGATTACGGCTGGGGCAAAGGCGGTGCGCGCCCGGTCTATTTCGCCGACGGCAAGCCGCAGGGTTTGAAGAATTATCAGAGTGCCTCGACTGGTGTGGCCAATCTCGCCGGACGTTACGCGGCAGCCATGGCGCTGGCGCACCAGATTTGGAAGGACGACCCGCAGCAAAAAGAATTCGCGGCGCGCTGTCTGAAGGCAGGACTGGAAGTCTATGCCTTGGGTCGCGCCAAAGAAGGCGTGCAGCAGGGCAATTCTTACGGCGCGCCTTATCGCTACGAGGAAACTACTTGGGCCGACGACATGGAGTGGGGCGCGGTGGAGCTTTTCCGCGCCACGGGCGAGAAGCGGTTTCTCGAAGATGCCAAACGTTACGCGAAGCTGGCGGCGGATGAAGGCTGGATGGGCAAGGAGCAGACCGGGCATTACCAGTATTACCCGTTCATGAACATCGGCCACTTCAGGCTCTACGATCTCGTGGATGTGGAGTTTCAAAAACTGCTGGCGGGTTATTATCGCAATGGCATCGAACGCTGCGTCAAAGCCGGGCAGAAAAATCCTTATCGCGTCGGCGTGCCGTTCATCTGGTGCTCGAACAATCTCCTCACCGCGCTCGTGACGCAGTGTTTGATGTATGAACGCATGACCGGCGACCGGCAATATCGTGAGTTCACCACCAAGCAACTCGACTGGCTGTTGGGCCGCAATCCTTGGGGCACGACGATGTTCACCGAGATTGGCGGCGAGTTTCCAACAGATGTCCACCTCATGACCGTGCAACTACTCAAGCGCCCCGTGCGCGGCGGCCTCGTGGATGGGCCGGTTTATGAGCGCATCTTCAAATCGCTCAAAGGCGTCAGCATCACACAGCCCGATCCGTTCGCTGTGTTTCAGGGTGAAGCCGTTTACCACGACGACGTCAAAGATTACGCGTCGAACGAACCAACTATGGACGGCACAGCCTCCGCCATCTTAATGTTCGCCTTGTTGAACCTGAATCCATGAAAACCATCCGTGCCCTCATCGCAGGCTTGAGTCTTGCAATGCTCCTCGGCTGCGCACTAACCGCTCCCAAAAACAGCACCGCGCTGAAACCCATCTTCAACGGTGCCGATCTCACCGGCTGGAAAGTTCCCGATCCCAATCCGTTCTGGCGTGTGGAAAACGGCGTACTCGTTGGCGAAAACAATGAACAACTGAAAGGTCACATCCTCCACACCGAGCGCTTTTACACAAACTTTGTGGTCGAACTCGAAGCGCGCTGGTCCGGCGAGATCGACAGCGGCGTGATGTTCCGCGAGCCGGAGTTGCAGGTGCAGTTCGGCATCTCGCGTAGTTTGAAGAAGGATATGACCGGCGCGTTCTATCTCGCCAAGCATCCGCTCAATCCCAAGGTCGGTTATCCCGAAGCCGGGCAGACCAAGGGCATCGAGAAACTCTTCAAGCCTGACGACTGGAACAAATTCCGCATCGAAGCGAAGGGCAGCATCTTTACTGTCTGGCTCAACGGTGAACAGATCAGCCAATACACCGAGGCGCGTTACGCTGGCGGCGCGCCACTGGGTTTGCAGGTGCATCCCGGCCTCAAAATGAAGGTCGAGTTTCGCAACATCCGCGCCGCCGCGTTGGACTGATCAGCAGAATCTATTGCCTCGATGATCAGTTCACTTTCCGATGCCGGCCATTTCTGGGAACTGCCACTGTTGTTTGGTGTCGGTCTGGTGGCGGGCTTTGTGGATTCCATCGCGGGCGGCGGTGGACTGATCACGCTACCAATGATTTTGAGCATGGGCGGCGATCCGCAGGTCGCGCTCGGAACAAACAAATTGCAAGCCACATTCGGCTCAGCCAGCGCCGCCTGGCATTACTCGAAGGCTGGCGCCGCGGATTTGAAGGACTGCTGGCGCGGCTGCTTCATCACGTTTCTGGGTGCGATGGTTGGCACGCTTGGCGTCCGGCAGATTGGGCCAAACACCCTCAAGGTCATCATTCCTCTGCTCCTCATCGCGGTGGCCGTGTATTCGTTGCGCAATCCAAACCTCGGCGAGCGCGAAACCAAACCGCGCTTCGAGCGACATCGCTTCGACCTGATCTTCGGGCTGACGCTCGGGTTCTACGACGGCTTCTTTGGTCCAGGCACGGGTACGTTTTGGACGATGGCCTTCGTGCTGGCGATGGGCTTCAACCTCACGCGCGCCACCGCCTACACTAAGGCGATGAACTTCTCCAGCAATGTCTGTTCGGTGCTGGTCTTTGCCATCGCCGGGCAGGTGAATTATCTGGCCGGCACGGTGATGGGCATCGGCCAACTCATCGGTGCGCGATTCGGTAGCAAGATGGTGATGAAGCGCGGCACGAAATTCATCCGCCCGGTCTTCATCACCGTCGTGTTGACCATCACAGTGAAGCTGCTTTACGACGCTTACTTCAAATAGAACCAGCTTGCTTGCCACGCCTTGGTGATTATCGTGCGTTTATGAACCCCTCGACGCTCTTCAAGACCAAACAGGCGTTCACCCTGCTTGAATTGTTGGTCGTGATTGCCATCGTTTCCATCCTGTTCATGATGATTGCTCCGATGCGATACACCGGAGACCGGCTTCCAGCCAAAACAGGTCAGTGCATGAGCAACCTCAAACAAATCGGCATCGGATTTGTGCTCTATTTTGAAGATAATTCGAATCAACCGCCGTGGCAGGCCTCCACTCCAGTGGACCGCACCGCTGCAGATTGTTTCTTAAAACTCACCTCATACCTGCAGCCAAAATATTTCATCTGCCCCAGTGACAGCGCCCGCCAAGCGGCGACAACCAATTATTCTGGCTTCAGCAACACCAACCTCAGCTACTTCGCTTCGTTGCAATCCTCACTCACCTCGACTTCAAACTTCACGACATTGGTATTGGCAGGCGATCGCCATCTGGCCTTGAACAATCAGCCGGTCAAAACCAGCTTACTCAACGTCACCAACGCTACGGAGTTGAGCTGGACCAAAGAACTTCACTTTACCAAGAATTCGTCCAAACCGGTGGGCATCTTGCTTTTTGCCGACGGACACGTTGCCCGCACACGAACGCATGACTTATCTCAAAATCTGGCGAGCCCAGACCGCTCGTCATTCCGGCTATTGATTCCCTGAACTAAGTGTCAAACAGGCCAAGTTGCCTTCCACCCGGACGGCGAAAGGCCGCTGTTGAAAATCTAAGGTGGCTGTCTCCAATTCCTGTGCGGCGGCAGGCGATGTTGAACATCTGCTCGATTTGCTCGGCAAAAATGCCTTCGCCGGTCATGCGCTGGCCGAAGCGCGGGTCGTTCAATTTGCCACCCCGCAGAGAGCGGATGCGGTTGAGAACTTTTTCCTTTCGATTTGGGAAATGAGTGGTCAGCCATTGCTCGAACAAAGGAGCGACGGCGTAAGGCAGGCGCACGATGACGCGCCCGGCAAACTGTGCGCCCGCATCCGTCGCTGCCGCTAGGATGTTTGGTATTTCGTGATCGTTCAGTCCCGGAATGATGGGCGCAACCATCACCGCCACCGGCACGCCGGCATCGCGCAGCTTGCGGATCGCCGCTAAGCGCGCTGTAGGCGGCGACGTGCGTGGCTCCATGACTTTGCGCAAGTCCGGGTCGAGTGTGGTTACTGAGATGAACACCACCACGGCGTCATGCCGTGCGAGTTCAGTGAGCAGATCGAGGTCGCGGGTCACGAGCGCGTTCTTGGTAACAATGCCGACCGGGTTGCGAAACTCTGCCAGGGCTTCAAGACAGCCGCGCGTGATTTTCAGCTTCCGCTCCACGGGTTGATAGCAATCCGTCACGCCGCTCATGGCGATGCACTGCGGTTGCCACTTGGGTGAAGCTAGTTCTTCGCGTAACAGCTGCGGCGCATTCGTTTTCACCATGATGCGCGTCTCAAAATCCAGTCCGGCAGAGAAACCAAGATACTCGTGAAATGGGCGCGCGTAGCAGTAGATGCAGCCGTGTTCGCAGCCGCGGTAAGGATTGATGCTGTAGGTGAAACCGATGTCTGGACTGTCGTTATGGCTCAGAATCGTTTGCGTGCGGTCGTGGAAGAACTTCGTCGTCGGCAACGCATCCTCCTCCGGATTCCAATCTTCGTCCCGCTCCAGATGAATCTGCTCAAAGCGATTCGTCGGATTGCTCGTCGCACCGCGCGTGGGAATGATCGTTGGGTTGGTGGCGATCATTGACTCAGTGGTTGAACTGAAGTTGTTTGCTGACCTTGGCGAGGCGCTGCTCCCATTCGCCCTTGTGCGCCAATGGGTCGGCGTCCGTGCCCCAGAGTTTTTTGACCATCTCGCGCTGCGGCACAAACGGACATTTCGCCTTGGGATTCTTGTGAACCCCATCGAGCTTCTGCAATGCGAGTTGCGCGCCCGTGAGCAGCGGCGCAGTTTTGCCGAGCTTTTCCTGCAATTGTTTCGTGGCTTCATCCAGCGCACCCCAACGTTCGGCTTGAGTTCGTCCCCAGAGCGTTGGCTGCGTATCAAGCCGGGTGAGATTCCACATGGCGATGCGGATTTGTCGCACGGGTTTGGTCTGCCCGCTCATGCTGTCTTGGAAAATGCCTTCGAGCGTGACGTTGATGACGGAATTCTGGAATTGCGGATGTTGAAACCGATGGCTGCCGCCAGCCTCACTGAAATCGGTGAAGCGGATCGTGAGCGAAACCTCACGCGTCTGCATCTGTTCGCGACGTAACTGGCCGACCAGTCGCGTCGCCTCGCTCAACGTGAAGGTCAGTGCGGCTTCGTAATCTGGTTCGTCGTAGGGCAGCGTGGTGTTGCTGGAAATCGTGGTGCGATCCTTCACTTCGAGCACGAGCGGCTCATTCCACAAGCCGTTCGCGAAGAGCCAGAGTTGTTGCCCCCAGATGCCGAATTTTTTCTGGAGCAGATGCGACGGCATTTTCGCCACGTGGCCAAACGTCAACGCCCCGAGAGCGGCCAATGCGCGTTGCCGGTTCTTGCCAAGACCGGAAAGATCACGCACGCAGCGGTTCTTCAGGAATTCCTTTTCCTCGCCCGGTTTGATTTCCAGAAAGCCCGGCTTGGCCGCATCGGTGGCGAGTTTGGCGAGGCGCGAAGAATTGGCGAGGCCGGCAGAAACAGGAATGCCTACTTCCTTGCTGATGCGCTGAGAAATCTCCTGCACGTAATCAGCTGGCGTGGTGTTGCGCCAGACTGTGCGATCCATCGTGGTGAAATCCAGAAAGCCCTCGTCAATCGAGACGGGCATCAACGTCGGCGAATATTCTTCCAGCACGCGAAACATCTTGTGGGAGATTTCGCGATACTCCTGATAATGCGGCCGGCACAACACGCCGGACGGACAAAGTTGTGCCGCTTCAAAGCAGGCCATGCAGGTTTTCACGCCGTATTTCTTCGCTGCTCGATTCGCTGCGATGACGATGCCATCGCCGCGCCGTCCGCCACCGACCCACACGGGCCGACCTTCCAGCTTGGGATTGAGCGCGATTTCGCAACTGGCGAAGAAACTGTCGCCATCCACGTGCAGGATTCGGTTGTTGGGTCGCGTGCTCACAAAAGCAGAACAAGTTAATCCGCCGGGCGACACCATGCCATGGCGAGTTGTTCACAAGTGCGAGTTTGTGGGTAGCGCTCAGACAAAAACTGTCCGGCGCTGGGATTTTGCAAAACCATGACAACTGTGGCTTGCCGTGGGCTTAGGCTTGGTCGCATATAGGACACACATGGCCGGCACGCAAAATCCATCGAGGCCCAGCTTTTTCTGGCAGGGGCTGCTGATTGTGTTGCCGGTCGTCGCGCTGGTAGCGGTGGGAATGTATTCGTTGCGGCAGGACAAATTATTGGCCCAACAAGAGGCGGTGGTGCGGGCGCAAGCCATTGCGGATGATTTGGCGCCGCTGGTTTGGAACGAAATCTTTGTGTCGGCAGCTACCAACTCGTCCTGCGCCTTCCAAATCGATACCGCCGGGCAACTGGTTTTCCCTCCTGCCTACCAGCCTGTTCCTGAGCCGAAACCTTTTGACCTGAGCGCGCTCACATCCGAACAAGCCCGGCTGTGGCAGGTTTTACAAGATACAGGGGCGGCTTCACGCGATGACAAAGCGCGGCTTCAATCTGGCGAGGCGCTGATTGATTCCAAACCACCGGATAACTTCGCCGCTGCTGCAAATTACCGCTTGGGATTGATACTGATTCAACAAGAACGATTTCCCGAAGCGATGGCGCGCTTCGCCCGGGTGGCGAGTGGATATCCCAATGTGACGGGTGAAAGCGGCCTGTTGTTGCGGCATCTGGCGTTGTTCAAATCGCTGGAGATTCAGCCTACCTTTGCCAGCCTAGAAGCGTTTTGCTCGAACATCGTTTACCAGCCGACACCACTCACGGCGTATTTATTGCAGGTGATTCAGGAGCGCTGGTCGCCCGTGTTGCTAACAAATCAAATCTCAACGGCAACGAACAAGTTGGATTCAGCGGGAAACCAGGAAATGCAGGCCGCCGTTCAGAAATGGTGGCGTACTTGGAACGAACATGAATTGGAGCGGGAGCTTTATGCCGCAGCCAATTACCGTCTTCCTACGAGCCATACCACCAGCCGTTTCTTGTCGGTGTCTGTCACAAACCAGTTTCGCCTTGAGCCGTCCCGTGGCTTTTGGTTTGACACGCCAACGGGATTGAAAACGTCCATTCCGGGCGATGGCATCACCCCAGCGTCGGGGTTGGAAATCGAAGAGCAACATTGGCTGGCCGTCCGCGCGGATTATATGACGAATGGCGCGCGTTATGTCTGTCTTGCGGAATCGGAAATCGGGATTCGGATGCGCGACCTGTTGGCCCGGATGAAATCGTTGCCTGGCTATTTTGGTGTGAGTGTCGAACTTGCCGGTCGGCCGGTCAACGAGTTCGCGCCGAATCTGCGCGTCTGGCATTACCAACACTTCGCCGGCAAAGGTGGGCACGTGGACCGCCAGGTACTCTGATGATGCGGCCACCAAGATTCTTGCGTCGGCGACGAGAGCGGAGGCGGGGCTGGATTTGTTGCAGGTGAACGTAATTCTCACCAGCCCGACAGCGTTGTTCGAGAGCCAGCGAACGCGCGCGGTTTCCTTTGGCTTGTTGATCACCACGGCTGCGGTGGCGGCGCTGATCGGGTTGGTTGCCGCGCGGCGGGCTTTTCATCGGCAACTGCATTTGAGCGAAATGAAATCCAACTTTGTCTCCAGCGTGTCGCATGAGTTGCGGGCTCCTATCGCGTCGGTGCGGTTGCTGGCGGAGAGTCTGGAGCGGGGGAAGATTTCCGAACCTGCGAAGCAGCACGAGTATTTCCGGTTCATCGGCCAGGAATGCCGGCGGCTCTCGGCGCTCATCGAGAACGTGCTGGATTTCTCGCGCATCGAACAAGGGCGCAAACAATACGAGTTCGAGCCGACGGACTTGAGCGCGTTGGGCGAACAGACGGTGAAGCTTATGCAGTCGTATGCGGAGGAGCGGGGAGTAAAGCTGGAGATGTCCAACGTCCAGCGTCCAATGTCCAATGTCGAATTGAATGTGGATGGACGATCCATTCAGCAGGCGTTGGTGAACCTGATTGATAACGCCATCAAGCATTCGCCGAAAGACGCCACCGTGATCGTGACGCTTGAAGATGCCGATCTCAACTCTCAACCTCAAACTCTCAACCTCTCCGTATCTGACACCGGTCCGGGCATTCCGGTCTCCGAGCGTGAAAAGATTTTTGAGCGGTTTTATCGCCTCGGCTCGGAACTGCGACGTGAGACGCAAGGTGTGGGGATCGGGCTAAGCATTGTGAAGCATGTCGTAGAAGCGCACGGCGGCTGCGTGCGCGTGGAGAGCGAGGTTGGCAAAGGCAGCCGCTTCACGATTGAATTACCACTGAATCGACAGGAGCAAACGGGGAAAACAGAGGAGGAAAAATGATTTGTCTGTCTCCGTTCTCTCTGTTTCCTCCTGTTCAAAGTCTATGTCTCGCATCTTGATCATTGAAGACGAAGCGCCGATGCGTACGGCGTTGGCCGATGTGCTGGAGGGTGAAGGCTATCGCGCGCTCACTGCCGCCGATGGCGAGGTCGGTTTGCGCAAAGCGGTGGACGAAAAGCCCGACCTCATTCTGCTCGACGTGATGATGCCCGAGCTCGATGGCTTTGCGGTGTGTGCGGAGTTGCGGCGACTCGGTCACGTCACGCCGGTGCTCATGCTGACGGCGAAGGGGCAGATTGAAGATCGCGTGAATGGGCTGGACGTCGGCGCGGATGATTACTTGGTGAAACCGTTCAGCACGGAGGAATTGCTGGCGCGGGTGCGGGCGTTGTTGCGGCGCACGCAGCGACAGGGTAAGTCACCGACCAAACTCAAGTTGGGCGATGTGGAGATTGATCTCGCGCGACAAACGGCGGTGCGCGGGAGGAAAGTCATCCATCTCACGGCGAAGGAGTTTGCCATGCTGCGCTTGCTGGCCGAGGCGGTCGGCGAGCCGGTATCGCGGGAGAAGTTTTTGGACGTGGTGTGGGGTTATGCAGCGTTCCCGACTACGCGCACGGTGGATACACACATCGGCAGTCTGCGCGCGAAGCTGGAGAAGAATCCCGAGTCGCCGCGCTGGCTCAAGACCGTGCATGGCGTGGGCTACCGGTTGGAGTTGTGAGTGGGATTTTGCAAAAGCGTGACAACTTATGGCCGTTGGATTGGCACAATTAAATCAAATCAGGCGCAAAGCTTTTAGATCATGAAAATCAAATGGCTACTCACAGGGATGCTGGTTGCGACGGTGACTGCAGTCAGCGCGGCAACGAATGACCTGAGCGGGTTATTGCAAAAGGGCTTATTCGAGGAGGAGGCGAATCGCGATCTGGCTGCAGCCAGTGCGGCGTACGAGACGCTCGTCAAACAGCTCGACAAGGACCGGCAGATCGGCGCGACGGCTATCTTCCGGCTGGGTGAAGTTTATCGCAAACAAGGCAAGACAAACGAAGCGGCGGCGCAGTACCAACGCATCGTGCGCGACTTTGCCGAGCAAACCACGCTCGTCACATTGAGCCGGCAGAATCTGGCGGGGTTGGGGGCAGTTTCGGCCAAAAGGGCGATTGCTGCTTCCGAGACCAAATCGCAATCTCATGAAGCACAGGAGTTGGAGCGCAGCGAGATTATTGTGGCGCAATTGGCGAATTGGGAATTACCGCAACTTCGAAAACTAATCCCGGCGCTTGTTCCAGATGCTGAATTTGAGCGGTTGAATGAACAAATGAATCTGGCGGAGGCGATGGGTAACGAACCCGCTGCTGTGAAACAACGAGAAGTTCTAAATCTGCAACTCCAAAAACGCGCGGAGGAAATCACGGCTATGCTGGACCGGCGCGTGAAAATCCTGCGCGAAGAAGTGGCCAAGCAAAATGTGGTTACCAAAGCAATTCAGACGGCCACTCAAATCCCTGTCACTACCGTCGTGGACGAGGAGGAAACCGAAATTCGCCGCATCCAGGCGATGATTCAGAACAGTCCGGATCTGATCAATGCGGCGGCGGGCGATCCTTCCCGGACGCCGCTGGGACGTGCGGCAGAAAAAGGACAGTTGCGCGTGGCGGAGTATCTCTTGAACAACGGCGCGGATGTGAATACATCGGCCAGTGGTTCACCTTTGGCCATTGCGGCCCGGAACGGACACAAGAAGATGGTGGAACTATTATTGGCTCGGGGCGCGGCGTTCAATGCGGTGGATAGCGACCGTCGGACGCCGTTGCATGTGGCAGTGACGCGCAATTATCCGGCGGTTGTAGAGTCACTGCTTGCGGCCAAGGCGGACCTCAATGCCCGGGACAACGGCGATAATACGCCTTTGATGGCGGCAGTCCTGCAGGGGTCGGTGCCGATGGCGCAGGCGTTGTTGGCGCGTGGGGCGGACGTAAATCTGGTTAACAAATTTTTGACGACTAGAAGTTTTCCCAACAGTTTTCCAAATGTAGCCAGCGATCGCTTCAACTATGGCTCGGCCTTACACCTGGCGGCAGGACGGGGCAATGTGGCGATGGTGCAACTGTTGCTCACCAATCGCGCCGCTGTGGCGGTGCGCAATATTTTCGGCGAGACGGCGCTCCACGTGGCCGCAGCCAATGGCAGCACCAATGTGGCTGCGCTGTTGATCGCCGCCGGGGCCGATGTGAACGCTGCGGGAGCGGAAGATCAAACCGGCGGGGCCACGCCATTGCATCTGGCGGTGACTGGCGGACATCGCGACATGGTGAAGCTGTTGTTGGAAAAAGGCGCCAACCCAAATATTGCGGCGGTGGTTGGATCACCCGGAAGGACGCCGCTGATTCAGGCGGCCTATGGCAAAGATGCCGAGTTGATTGCGTTGCTTTTGAAAGCCAAGGCGGATCCGAATGCAATGGACGCACAAGGTAACTTTGCATTGCTCAACGCAGTCCTGGCGCGTAACGCCGAAACGACGCGGGTGTTGCTGACGGGCGGGGCCGACCCTGACATGTTGAATCCCAACCGGTATCCACTGCTGATGCTGGCGGTGACCGATGCTGCAAACAAGGAGGTGGCGCAGGCGTTGATCGAAGCCAAGGCTAACGTGAATGCACTCGACCCGAACGGCCGGACACCGCTCCATTGGGCTGCGGCCGGCAATCGGACGGAACTGGTGGAATTGCTCGTTAAAGCCGGCGCGGACGTGAACTTGCGGGATGGCAATGGGAAAACCGCCTTGGATCTCACCAAGTCAGGAAGATCGACCTATCCATCCGGGACCTTGTCCTTTTCTGCCCCGACCGGGCCGGGGATGGCGCCACACGGGCAATCCGCGTCAGCTAAATCGACAGAGCCGAAACCCGATGATGTCGCTACGTTACTGCGCAAGCATGGCGCGCTGGACAATCTGCCGGCGTTTGATCGCATCCAGATCACGCGACCGGCAGTGGGTGTTGCAAAAACCATTTTCACGAAAGGCCGGATCGAAGTTTCCAGTTTCACATTACTGGATGTGCTGGGCGTGCAGTATTTATTCCTGAACGAGTACACAGGCGCAGGCTTGGGCAAGCGCGACGACGCCCGACTACTGGCGATGAATGATTTTCGGTCGGATGCGTTTAGTTTTCCGGATCTGACGAAGGTCCGGTTGCGGCGGCCATCTCCGGACGGGAAAAAGTGGGATGAGCGCGTCGTGGATGTGGCGGCGTTGTTCCGGGACGGGGATTGCAGCCAAAACTTGGAATTGAAGTGGGGCGACGAGATTGTGATTCCGGAGACTGATCACGGATTGGGCGAGCGTTGGGATGGTTTCAGTCGTGCGGGCTTGAAGACCTTCAACAAATGCCTGACCCGCACGGTGGAAATTGTGGTCAAAGGACAGGCGGCCAAAGTGACGATTGGCCCGAAGTTCGAATCGCTAGAGAACAACTCCATGCCGTGCTACGTGACGACCGGGGCATCGCTCTGGCTGCGGCCGGTGCTTTACGGCTCGAACCTGCTACTGGCTTCCTCTGACTTGGCGCGGGTGAAAGTCACCCGGACCGAGCCCGCCGCCCGGAAACCGCGCGAGTGGGTGCTGGATTGCAGCAGCGACAAGAGTCCGGAGTTCTGGCTGCGGGATGGCGACGTGATTGAAGTGCCGGATAAGCCGTAAACAGTCCAGATTCAAAGATCTAAAGCCTGAAATCTGGGAGCGAGCGGAGGGTAACCCCGGCCAAATGAACCGTAGTTTTTGCTTGGCGGCTTGAGGATTAAGTGGTTAACTGCCGCCGTAAGTCAACCGGCAGGTCCGGTCAGTTTGATACCGCACGATACAATGATTTCTCAACCGAAGAGGGTGTCTTGAGCCGCCCTTTCCCTCCACGTAATTCCTCGCCCGCCTCGTTCATCAAGATCAACGGGAAAATCCGTGCCCGCGAAGTCCGGGTCATCGGCTTTGATGGCAAGCAGCTTGGCGTTCTACCGCTGAATGAAGCGTTGAACCTCGCCCGGCAGGCTGGCGTCGATCTCGTCGAGATTGCGCCAACGGCCGTGCCGCCGGTGTGCCGCGTCGTGGACTTCGGCAAGTATCGCTACGAGCTGGCCAAGAAGGAGAAGGAATCCAAGAAGCATCAGCACGCTTCCACGGTGAAGGAAATCCAGCTTAGCCCGCGCATTGATCCGCATGACCTCTCGGTCAAGCTGCAGCACGCGATTGATTTCTTGTGCGAGGACATGAAGGTAAAGGTGACGTTGCGCTTCCGCGGTCGCGAGATGCAGCACACCGAATTCGGTTTCGATGTGGTGAAGAAATTCATCACCGATCTCGAGCCTTATGGGCATCCTGATTTCCCTCCCAAACTCATTGGCAAGGGTATCAACTTGATGATGAGTCCGCTGCCGCGTGCCAAACGCGCGAAGAATCCGAAGCAGGTGGAGGAAGAGCGGACCGAAGCGGCCACCCCGCGTCCGGCCCCGCCGGCAGCGCATGCAACGGCGCACACGGAGGCTAAGCCTGTCGATGTGAAGCGCAAGGAGCACGTGCCAGCTGACAAGACGAGTGGTTTTGGCAATACTCCCTTCTCGGGACTGTAAGTTTCAGGCGGGTGGCGGTGCGGCGATTCCGGCCCGCCAATGCTGCACCAGTTCTGGAAAGCTGCAACCGTCGCACGTGGCATTGGAGTGATCACAAAAATCCCGGACGATTTGCAACAGGCCCTGTTGCGCACACGCCGTCTGCAGGCCGGCCTTCCCCACCAGTGAGCGCCCCAATAGTCGTTGCCGCGCGAGGCGGAGCGTGCTGTTGTCTTCGGCGGCGGGCCAAAGGTCATAGCGACGTTCGATCTCCGCGCTGAGTTGGGCGGTGCGACCGGATTGGGCGCGGGCGTGCAGCCACGGGAGGATCACATTCACGGCCAGATCGGTGACGCGTTGGGCGCCGAGCAGCGGCTGCGCTTTCTTCAAGCGAGCGGAGCGAAACGTCCAATGCCATGACCAGAATTCGTCATGTTCGACAGCGAGAATCTTTGCGAGTGAAGCCACCAGAGCTTTGTCAGAAACAGGCGTTTGACACCAAATCAGGATGCGTTCCACCAGCGTAGTGTCATGCGCCCAATGTGCGGCAAGGGCGAGGCGGCGGTGGGGATGATTTGCTGGGCGCAAGCCGTGGAAGCGCCACAATTCGCGCGGCAAGACGACATTGGAAAAGGCGTCACGTTCGCGCCACCAATCGTCCCACACCCGGCGGAGAAAATTGTCGGTGTCTGCCTGTTGTCGGGTCAGGTCGGCGGGCAGCAGGCCGCTCAAACCGAGCAGCCGCGATTGCAGGCGGAGCGGCGAATCGGCACCTTTCTGCCACAGCGCGCGGGTTTCGGCGAGGAGCTGCATGGGCCAGACGTTGTGCTTGTAGCCAAGCGCGCGGAACAGGCCTTCCCAGAGTGATTGTTCCCAACCGACGTGCCGGGCGCGGGCGCGGAATTGCGCGGCTTTGTTTTGGAGGCGAACGTGGGCGGCTTCTTGCAACAAGCTGTTGACGGTGGTGTTGTCCAATTCGCGTAACGGTGCGCAGCATTTGCCGAACAACTCATCCGGCAGCGTGTGGAGGGAATGATGCTCTAGTTGGAGTGCAAGTTCGGCCACGGAGGCATCGAGAACCGCATGTAAGGAGAGCGTTGGCGGACGTGCGGCGGCGGGCTTCCCCTCCCAGACGACGTGAAGGATGACATTTTTGAAGGCGGAATTTTGGTCGTGACCATGGGCACGCCAGCCCGAGTCGCGCAGATCCACTTCAATGTCGCCGGAGATAGGGGCGGTGGCGCCGAATTGCAGTATGGCATTGCGGAAATCGGGTCCGCCTTCGAGGCTGGCGAAGCCTGGGTGAAGCACCCGCACCGGTTGACCGTCCAAGGTCTTCAGTTGATCGCGGTGGAGGCGTTGCTGCTGCCAGATGGCTTGGAGCAATTTTTCTGGCGGGGCGTCCGGCGATTCATGGAGCGTGGCGCCCCAGCCGTGGCGGGCGCGCCAATGGGCGTATTGGTTGGCAGAGGGGGAGCGCACTTGGAATTGCTTTTGCGCTGTGGCTCTCGCAAAGTCAAGTGCAGCCTTGCGTGACCGCAACAAAAGCAGAGACCGGTTGTTCTTGATCGGGTGCGGGGCCGTTTTTCGGAGGCGCTGGCGATTGAGAGTGGGGGTAAGGTGATGAAACTGGGGCGTTATCGGGGAAAACCGGCTGAACGGCGCGGCGCGCAGGATGTCATTGATCCAATGAAGACACAATTTTCGCGACGAGGAACGAATCTCAAAGGCTGGGCTTGGTTGGGCGCTATGTTGTTGTCCGCCGCGGGGCTGCCGGCTGTGCTTACTCCAACAGCGACTGAGGTGGACATCCGGCGCGATGCCACGGTGGCCGCCATTGAGCGAGTGACCCCGAGCGTGGTCAATATCCGCACGTCAAAACTCGTGCAACGAAACACGCTGGAGGATGAAATTCGCCGGCGTTATTTCGGTTGGAAGAACAATGCGCCTGCGGCTGAGGAGATCAACAACATCGGCTCGGGTGTCATCATTGATGCGACCGAGGACGAGGGATACATCCTTACCAATTTTCATGTCCTCCAGCAGGCGCAGCGGGTGCAGGTGCAGCTTTGGGACGGGCGTGAGTACCGAGGCCGAGCCGTTGCTCAAGACGAGCCTGAAGGATCTGGCGCTGCTGAAAATTGTGCGCAAGCCCGGCGACAAGCCGTTCGTTCCGGTGACGATGGCGCAGGATGACGACCTGTTGTTGGGAGAGACCGTGATTGCAATGGGCAACCCCTTCGGGCTGGGCAGTGCGGTGACGCGGGGCATTCTCAGTTCCAAGAACCGGCGTTCGACCTCGGGCAACACGGTGCTGAATTTTCAGGACTGGTTGCAGACCGATGCGGACATCAATCCCGGCAACAGCGGCGGGCCCTTGATCAATCTCCGCGGCGAACTCATTGGTATCAATGTTGCCGTTTACAATCAGGATGAAGGCAAAGGCACTGGTTTCGCGATCCCGGTGAAGCAGATTTCTAGCGCGCTTTCCGACTTCTTTACCTTGGAATGGCGGGCGAAGTTGTGGTTGGGGGCGCGTTTTCTCGGGGCGCCCCATCCGTTGACCGTTCGTGAAGTGCAGCCCAACAGCCCGGCCTACCGGGCGGGGTTGCGCATCGGCCAGGAAGTGGTGGAAGTCAACGGTCAGCCGGTGCGGGGACTGGCCGGCTTCAATGAACTGGTCGCTGCCTCCCTCAATCGCAAAGCCGCCATCACGGTTAGCGAAAGCGGCAGTCGCCGGGTATTGAGTGTGGAATTGGTGCCGCTGGCGGATTTGAACCGGGAATTATTCATGCAACGGCTGGGCTTGATCACCGCGCCGCTCACGGACCAGCAAGCGACGAATGCCGGCCTGCCGGCCGGGGCGTTAGTAAACGACGTGGAAAAAAATAGCCCCGCGGCCAACGCAAAGTTGGAGACAGGCATGATTGTCACCGAGGTGGATGGAGTGGGCGTGGACGATTTGGTCAACATCAGCAATGTCTTGGGGAACCGGAAGCGCGGGGAATCTGTCCGGCTCACCGTCAAAGTTGCTAACCGCTATCCCGGCGGGACGATGCGGCTGTTGACTGGACAGGTGGATGTGCCGGTGCGCTAGGAGTTTTTCATCGCCGACGCGCTGCAGTCTCGCCTAGAATCCCCGCTGCGCAAGAGCTGATGAATGCTGCTCCCATGATTGAGGTTCGCAACCTGACGAAACGCTACGCCGGTCGCACGGCGTTGGCGGACATTTCGTTTTCAGTGGCGGCTGGGGAGATCGTCGGCTTGTTGGGGCCGAACGGCGCGGGCAAAAGCACCACCATGCGAATCCTCTCTGGTTTTATGCCGGCCACCTCCGGCACGGCGCGCGTGGCGGGTTACGATGTTTATCATGATTCGACCGAAGTGCGCCGGCGCATTGGCTACATGCCGGAGAATAATCCGTTGCACAACGAGATGCGGGTCCGCGAATACCTGAAGTTCCGCGCGCGACTGAAGGGGTTGAGCCGGGCCGAATCGCGCGAGCGCATTGATACCGTGCTTCAGCAATGCAGCCTGACCGATGTCAGCAAACGCATCATCGGCCAGCTTTCCAAAGGTTATCGGCAACGGGTCGGGTTGGCCGACGCCATCGTCCACGAACCGGACCTAATTATTCTGGACGAACCGACCATCGGGTTGGATCCGCATCAGATCCGCCTGGTGCGGCAACTGATCAAGAGTCTGGCCGGTACGCATACCGTATTGATTTCCTCCCACATCCTGCCGGAAGTCGAGATGACGTGCAGCCGCGTCATGATCATGCTCAACGGCAAGATTCTCGCGTCTGACACCCCGGACAATCTGCAAAAACAGATGGCCGGCAAAGGCCAGATCATCGCCGAGATCGCCGCGCCGGCGGCGGATTTAAAGGTCGAGTGGGCGCAGATGGCCGAAGTGGAACACTTCGATGTTTCGTCGTTGGAGGGTGGCTTCCAGCGCTGCGCTCTGCTGGCGCGTGATGGGCTGGATCTGCGGCCCAAGATTTTTGCTCTCGTGCAGGAACGCGGCTGGCAGTTGCGCGAGCTAACGCGCAATCGTCATTCGCTCGAAGACATCTACGTTCAAGTGACCCGCCCCAACGAAGAGGAGGAAGTCTGATGCAAGTATTCCTCACGCTGACCCGCCGCGAGCTGGCGACCTATTTCGTTTCGCTGACGGGTTACGTCATCATCGGTGCGGTGGCGCTATTGTGCGGCCTGACCTTTTGGACGTTGCTCAACACCATGGGGAGTGATGCGTATCAATTAGCGGTGACGGAGATGTTTTTTCAAAGCCAGATGTTTTGGCCCATTCTCCTCATCGCCAACGCCGTTATCACCATGCGGCTTTACGCGCACGAAAAATACGCTGGCACGTACGAAACCTTGATGACCACACCAGTCGGTGATTTGCAGGTGGTCGCCGCGAAGTTCTCGGCTTCGTGGTTGTTTTACATGATCACCTGGCTCCCGTTCCTGGGGTGCTGCTATCTTATTCAGAACTACGCCAAGCAAGCGGGGGCGCTGGATCCGGGCGTGTTAGGCGGGACGTTTATCGGGATCGGTCTGTTTGGGGCGTTTTTCCTTTCGTTCGGCGCCTTTGCGTCGGCGCTCACGTCGAACCAGATGGTGGCGGCCATGATCAGTCTGCTCATCGGCATGGCCTTGTTTGCCTTGAGCTATATTGCCGGGCCGGCGGCGGCCGGCACGGGTTGGTCCGCTCGGGTCTTGAGCCGCTTTGACTTGTTCCAACAGATGCGGGAGTACGCGCACGGGGTGGTGGATACGCGCTCCGTGGTGTTCCTCCTGAGCCTGACCTTTTTCTTTCTGTTCTTGAACTTGCGCGTGGTGGAAAGCCGCCGCTGGAAATAAACATGGCCATCGAACCGCAATCCCGCCCGAGCTTCACGCCCCGCCGCAAATGGGGCATCGGGCTCAATCTGACCGTGCGGACGCTCGTGGTGCTGGCGATTGTCGTGATGGTGAACCATCTCGCGAGTGTGTTCTTCCACCGGCAATACCTGAGCGAGGCGACCAAGGTCGAACTCTCCGCGCGGACCCGCAGCGTGCTGGCCAGCGTGACCAACGATGTGAAGGTCACAATCTATTACGATCGCGATGACGAATTTTATCCGACCATCGTGGCGTTGTTGCGCGAATACGCCGCCATTAATCCAAAGATCCGGGTGGAGACGGTGGATTATCTCCGCGATGCGGCCGAGGCGTTGCGCATCAAGAAACTTTACGAATTGCCGGAAACCGCCAAGGCCGAGGAAAAGAATTACGTCATCTTTGAGGCCGCCGGGCAGAAGGGGCGACCGATTCCCGGTGTGCTGTTGACGGATACGCAGATTGAGATTGCCCAGGACCGGAAGAGCTATCGGCGGCGGGCCACGGCGTTCAAGGGGGAGACGGTCTTCACAGCCATGCTGCGGACGATCACCAATCCCAAACAGTACAAGGCGTATGTTTTGCAGGGCCATGGCGAACACAAGTTCGACAGTGGCGATGAGGTCACGGGTTATCTGGATTTTCTCTCGTTGTTGCGCCAGAACGCAGTGGAGGCCGAGCCACTGAAGTTGACCGGTACAAATGTCGTGCCGGCCGACTGCAGCCTGCTCATCATTGCTGGACCGCAGACGAAGATTTCCCAGCCGGAGGTGGAAAAGATTGAGCAATATCTTGCGGGCGGCGGGCCGCTTTTCGCCCTGTTCAATTTCAGTTCCCCGGACAGCGCGCTGAATCAGATGCTTCTTGAGCAATGGGGTGTGGCGGTGAGTGCGGGTGTAGTGACCGACCCGGATCATTCCATGAATTCCATTAAAGGCGCCGCTGGCAGCGATGTGACCGTTTATACGTTCTCAGATCATCCGGTGGCGAAGAGCATGCAGAATTACACCTTGAACCTGCTGTCCCCGCGGGTGGTGGGCGAACGGAAATCTCGTGAGACCGGCGCGGATGCCCCGATTGTGCGTTGGCTCTTTGCTACGGAACCGACGGCGAAGTTGATCAACGATCCGGCTATCCCGCCGCGCGTCTATCCGCTGGCTGTGGCGGTGGAGAAGCAGGCGGTCCCCGGTGTCGTGACCGGGCGTGGCAATACTCGGATGATCATCGTTGGCGATTCGTATTTTCTCGCCAATGGGCCAATGAAGGTGGCGGAGAATCGGGAATTCGCCGGCTACGCCCTCAACTGGTTGTTGAAGCAGCCGCAATTCACCGAAGGCATCGGGCCGAAATCATTCACCGAATTCCGGCTCACTTTGACCGTAGCGCAGATGCAAACCCTGGGCTGGGCGCTGCTCGGCGCGATTCCCGGTGGCATCCTGCTGTTCGGCGGGCTGGTTTGGTGGCGCCGCCGCAAATGATTTTTCCGTAACATGAACTCCAAAAGCACCTGGGTCTGGATCACGATTGCCGCTGTGTTGTTCGCGGCGGTGGTTGGAGTGGAGAAGTTCTGGCGTAAAGCGCCGGTGGGGCTCGTGGCGTTATTGCCGGGTTTTAAAGCCGCCGCAGTTACCAGCGTACAATACATTCCGGCGGGCCAGTTGGAGATCCGGGCCGATCGCACGAACCAGACCTGGCAGCTGAGCAAACCCATCACCTTCCCCGCACAGGCCGCAAGCATTGACGCCTTGCTCGCCGCGTTGCAACAGATCGCCCCGGAACAAACCATCGCAGGCGCGGAACTACGTCAACGCGCCAATGCTGACGAAGAGTTCGGCTTCAATAATCGCAGCACGCTCACGTTGCTGGATGCTCAGGGCCGGCGGCAGATCTATTTTGGCAGCCTGTACTGCGCCGGGCGATGGCGTGTATGTGCAGGTCGTCGGCGTCGAAGGCGTATTTGTGGTGGATTCCCAATTGTTACGCTTGCTCCCCGTCAAATCAGATGACTGGCGGGACACCGCGCTCTTGGATTTGCGTGGGCAAGTGCTGGATCGCATCACGATTTCCAACGCCAACACTGTCGTGGTCCTGCATCAGCCAACAACGAACGAACTCTGGCGGCTGATCGCGCCGATGTCGGCGCGGGCGGACAATCTGCGGCTCGTGGACGCGATGCAGAAACTGCACACCACGCGGGTCATCCAGTTTGTTACCGATGCCGCCAATCCGGATCTGGATGCGTTCGGGTTTCACGCGCCGGAACTGGTGCTGACGCTCGCGGGGGGCACGAACATTCTCGCAGCGTTGGAATTTGGCAAGAGTCCGACCAACGATTCCACGCAGGTCTATGTCCGGCGCTCCGGTTCGCCTTCTGTCTTGCTCGTGGATCGCGAGCCACTGCGCCCGTGGCTGGCGCCGTTAAACGCCTTCCGCGATCCGCATCTGGTAACGCTGCTGCGGCAGCCGGAAGAATTTCAGGTCAGCGGCGATGAGTCCTTCACCCTGCAACGTTCGGCCTCGAATGTCTGGAAGCTGGTGGATTCGGATCTTCCGATTGATGCCGGGTTCGTGGCCGAAATGTTCTTGCCGCTGGTCACCGCGCCGATCCAACAGTTCAAAGACTCGATCACGGCGGCAGACCTGCCGCAGTACGGGTTGGCGGAACCAGTGCGGCGTGTCGCTTTACGCGGCCCGTCCGGCTACGGCACAAATACCGTGCTGGCAGACCTCTCGTTTGGTGCGCGTAAGGAAGGTCTGGTCTATGTGCGACGAGCGGATGAGAATCCAGTCTATGCCATCAACATCGAAGACTATGGGCGGATGGCGAAAGCGGGCTGGCAATTACGGGACCGGCAGGTTTGGCGGTTCGCCGCCACCAACGTGGTGCGTGTCGTCTTGCAACAGGGCGCGCGGCGGAGCGAGCTGCGGCGGGCGGGGGCCGCTTCCTGGATGTTCGCGGGTGGGTCGCAGGGGGTTGTTACGGGCAGTGAGGTTGAGAAGACAATAACGCAATTCGGGGCATTGGATACCGGCGCGTGGCTTGCGCGCGGCGATGCTCAGCGCGAACAGTTCGGCTTCAGCACGAACAGCCTGCAGGTCATGTTGGAATTGCGGGACGGCACTAAGCACGAAGTCGAGTTTGGTGCTGAGGCCGCAGATGGTTATCCGGCCGCCGCAATCAAACTGAATGGCGAGACCTGGATTTTTGAGTTTCCAGTCATTCCCTATCAGTACCTGAAGATTACGCTGCTGAACCCGGCTGCGTTCCCGCCGTGATATGGCCGAGCAGCCCCACCGGCGAAGTCGTTTCTGGCGGAAATGCCGCATCTATTTTCGGCGTTTTCGCATTACGGTGTGGCTCGTCACGCTCGCGATCCTCGGCGCGCTCATCTATCTCAATCTCGTCGGACTCCCGGATTTTCTGAAACGCCCGTTGGTGGCCAAGCTGGCCGAGCGGGGCATGGCATTGGAGTTCGCGGCCTTGAAGCTACATTGGTCGCGCGGCTTCGTTGCCGAGCAAGTGCGCTTCGGAGCGAGCCGCGGCCCCAACGATTCGGCGCTGCCGCGTTTGACTGCCGGGGAAGTGGAAATCAATTTGCACTTGCGGTCGTTGGTGGCAGGGCGGCTCCAGGTGGATTCGGTCGCGCTGCGCGATGGTAAGCTGGCGTGGACCTTGGTGGGCACGAATCCGGTGCCGCGCCTGCTCGCCATCGAACACATTGAAACCAACGTCCGATTGTTGCCGGGCGACCAATGGAAGCTAGACAATTTCCGGGCGCACTTCGGCGGTGCAAACTTTTATGTGAGTGGCACGTTGTCCAATGCTTCGGTCCTCAGTGAGTGGAAAGCGGAACCGGGCCCGCAACGTTGGCCAGAGCGGTTGCAGAAAATCGCCGACACCTTGGAGCAGATCAAATTTGCAGCCCCGCCGGAACTCCGGCTGGACATCAATGGTGACGCGCGGGATCGCGGTAGTTTCGACGCCATGTTCAGTCTCAAAGCTGCTGCTGCGGACACCGCGTGGGGGCGAGGCCAGAATGCCTTGTTGACGATGCGCCTGTTCCCTGCGCGCAGCAATGCTTGGTCGCGCATCGAAGCCAACCTGCAGGCGCAACAAGTCGAAACACGTTGGGCCACTACCACCAATCTCGACTTCAAACTCCGCCTTGTCACCGATGCCGCTCATCCTGACTGGGCGGAGGCCGCGGCAACCGTCCGCGTGGATGGTGTGGAGACCCCGTGGGCGCTGGTCAACGAGGCGCAGGTGAAAGCCAGTTGGCGACATGCGATTACCAATCCCATCCCGCGTGCCGCGCAGGTGGAGGTTCATGCGGGCAACGTAGTGACGTTCCTGACCCGGTTTGGCGAGGTCACCTTCGCCGGCACACTGGATTGCGCCACCAATCCGCCCCCGGCTGACCCGGCGCTCGGTTTCTGGAATCACCTTCTGCCGTATCGCGTGACGTGGACTGGCAGCGTCGGGCTGTTGCGTTCACTCCTGTTTCAGGCCGACCAGATTTCTGCGGACGGCGAATGGTTGGCGCCCGATCTGGCAGTGAACAATCTTCGGGCACGGCTTTATCGTGGCGCGCTGGCGACGGACGCCCGCGTGAATATCCTCTCTCGCGCCGCTCACGCCCACGTGACCTCTGATTTTGATGTGCACCGCATCTTGCCGCTGTTGCCGCGCGTGGCACAGGATTGGTTGCGCAAATTTACCTGGGCCACGCCGCCGGCGGTGGATTGTGACATCGCGCTGCGTCTGCCTGAATGGACCGATCGTCCCGCGGATTGGCTGGAGGAAATGCGGCCATCCCTGCAGTTGGCCGGGGCGCTCGCGGTCACCAACGGCACGTATCAGGACCTCCACGCAGATTGGGTCACGACCCATTTTTCCTACTCGAATCTGGCCTGGCGCTTGCCCGATTTCGAGCTGGGCCGGCCCGAGGGGCGTTTGCGGGTGAACCATCGCGGGAATGAACTGCAGCAGGAATATTATTTCCAGGTCCACAGTTCGCTGGGCTTGCCGGCGGTATTGCCGTTGCTCGGGGCGGAAGTGCGGCGCGGGTTTGATCTATGCGAGTTCGGCCAACCGCCGGTGATCGATGGCGAACTCTGGGGGCGCTGGTCGGATCAGAAGAGCCTCGGTTTCCGTGGCCATGTGGCGCTGACGAACTTTGCCTTCCGCGGCCAGCATGTGGACGCGGTCGTCTCTGGCTTGGCCTACACCAATCACATCATCGAAAGTCTCGGCCTTGGCGTTTGGCGCGGCGCGCAACACTTCACAGTGGATGGCATCCGCATGGATTTCCCTGCCGAGCGCGTCTATATCACCAACGCCGTCGGCACGTTCGATCCCGCCGTCATCGTGCAGGCCATCGGTCCGATGGTGGCGCGGGTCATGGCACCGTATCATTTCCAGACGCCGCCCACGGCGCGGGTCAACGGCTACGTACCCATGGGCAATCCCCATGATGCAAATGTGATCTTTGAGGGCGGAGGGAACGCTTTTGAAGCCCTGAACTTCCAAGCCTCCAATTATACCGCGCGGATTCACTGGCACAACAACCACCTCGCCGTGACGAATGCGAGCGGGGATTTTTACGGCGGTCACGCTGAGGGTTCGGCGCACTTCATCTTTTCAGACTCGGACCATCCGCAATTCAATTTCCAAGCGAACGTCACCAACGCCCGGCTCGCGCCGCTCGTGGCCGCCGTGGTGCAAAAACCAAACCAGCTCGAAGGCTTGCTCACCGGCATGCTGGCCGTTACCAACGCGAACACGGACACCCTGCGATCCTGGGAAGGCTACGGCCACGCCACGCTGCGGGACGGCTTGCTCTGGGAACTGCCGATCTTTGGCGTGTTGTCCAAACCGCTTGATGCCATGATGCCCGGCGTGGGTAACAGCCGGTTTACTGAAGCCTCCGGCAGTTTTGCGCTTGCGGGCGGCATCGTCTATTCGCCGGATTTGGAGATGCGCGCCACCGCGATGCGCCTGCAATATCGCGGGGCCGTGGATTTCGACGGCAAGCTCAATGCCCGCGTCATTGCTGAACCGCTGCGCGACACGCCGGTGGTCGGCTCGGTGATGAGCACCCTGCTCTCCCCGGTGGCGCGGCTCTTTGCCTATCGTATCACTGGCACGATGCACGACCCGAAAACCGAACCCATTTACATCCCGAAATTCCTGATGGTCCCGTTCAGTCCCTTCCAATCCCTAGGCGAACTGTTCTCCAGCGAGCCCGCCAAAACCAACGCCCCGGCGGTAGTAAAGCCAGAATAGGAACGCCTTTATTTTTCGCGTGCGTAGCGTTGCTTGAAGGGCTTGTCGTGCCACCGCAATTGATTCAACTCAGCGAACTCCTTCGCATAAGCGTGGTGATCAAAACACAGTTCAGCCATGGTATGGTCGGCATCGATAATTTTTACTGCGCTTACATTGGCCGCTCGGATCAAGCTGCAAATTACCGTGATAACCAGTGCTCCTAGCACGAACCAAATCACCATGTCTGTGTCTTTTGGGGGCTTGTGAATTAATCCAAATTCTGTAGCAACTTCATCGCGAGTGAGAAAAATTCTGCCGACGAATTTTCCAACGATCAAAACAGCCCAAAGCCCGATTGTTAGGTGTTTCAAGCTTTGGTCTATTAGTGTCCGACTGGATGCGGCGGGAAATCGAACTCGAGTTACAGGTTTTTTCCATAAACCAGCTATGAATGGAATGGGCATTTTCCACTGAAACGCAGGGTGACGGATATGAACAAACCCTGTTGGGTTTGGCTTTCCCGAAAAAGGGCAAATCTTCGGAAAATTTAACTCTCTGCGTAATGGCAGGCGTATATAAATTCCGCCCATCGCTTACTTCTCTGCTTTTTCCGCCTTGTCGCCCGCTTTTTCCGCTTTTTCGGTTTTGGCGACGACGGGTTCGGGATTCTTCTTAGCTAGGATGGCGGCGATGATCTTCTTAGCTAGTTCCGGTTTTTCGATCAGCGCCTTCTTTGCGGCGTCCTTGCCTTGACCGATGAGGTCGCCGTCAAATTGCAGCCAAGCGCCTTTCTTGTCCACCGCGCCGGTCTCAATGCCCATGTCGAGAATGCTGCCTTCCTTATCAATGCCGTGGTTGTAGATGATGTCGAACTCGGCTTCCACGAACGGCGGCGCGACCTTGTTCTTCACGATCTTCACCTTCACGTGGTTGCCGATGGCGGCGCCGGCGGCGTCCTTGAGCGTGTCTTTGCGGCGGATGTCCATGCGCACGCTGGCGTAGAACTTCAATGCCTTGCCGCCCGGCGTGGTTTCCGGGTTGCCGAACATGACGCCGACCTTCTCGCGCAACTGGTTCGTGAACACGCAGGTGGTCTTGGATTTGTTCAGAATGGCGGTGAGCTTGCGCAACGCTTGGGACATCAAGCGCGCCTGCATGCCCATCGTGGCCATGCCCATGTCGCCTTCAAGTTCAGCCTTCGGCACGAGTGCGGCGACGGAGTCCACCACGATGACGTCGAGGGCATTCGAGCGAGCGAGGGTTTCGCAGATGGTCAAGGCTTCTTCACCGGAGTCCGGCTGCGAGACGAGCAAGTCGTCGAGATTCACGCCGAGTTTCTTGGCGTAAGCCGGGTCGAGCGCATGTTCCGCGTCAATGAACGCTGCGAGGCCGCCCGCCTTTTGGGCATTGGCGATGACGTGGAGCATCAACGTGGTTTTGCCGGAGGATTCCGGGCCAAAGATTTCGATGACGCGTCCGCGCGGCACACCACCGACCCCGAGCGCGAGGTCCACCGCGAGCGCGCCGGTGGGGATAACTTCGATCTTTTTGAGTGCGTGGGCATCGCCGAGGCGCATGATCGCGCCATCGCCGTAGCTTTTGGTGATGGTGGAGATGGCGGCTTCAAGTTCGCGGGCGCGGGTGGCGGCGAGCTTGGCGGCCTCGGCGGACTTGGTTTCAACGGGCGCTTTTTCGATGGCTTTAGCAGGCATAAGGGCGTGGTAAAATGGTTTTCCCGGGGTGTAACTTTTCCGGGTTGCGACCTTAGCCAATGAGTGGGAGTGAGTCAACGCCCGGCACGGTAAAAGCCAAGGTTGCGCGAAACAGAGTGGGTCTTACCATGTCCAAGGTTTTCAGATTATGAAACGCTGGGGACTGATCATTGTTGCCATCCTGCTGCTGTTGCTTGGTGCGGTCCTGCTTACGCCTGACAGGACGCCTTCAACCGCGCCACGGTTTATCGCGGGTAAATCTCAGCCGCCCAATGACGTCAAATGGAGTGATTACGATTG
Source organism: Verrucomicrobiota bacterium (assembly GCA_049840435.1). Lineage (GTDB taxonomy): Bacteria > Verrucomicrobiota > Verrucomicrobiia > Limisphaerales > JADLHS01 > JADLHS01. Next base: position 127,281 of record JASGKY010000044.1, read on the forward strand.
GCTTACCTTGCGGCCCTTTGTGAATGACAAAATGTGGATTTTCGGGATTCGATTCGGCACGAATCACTTCAATTATCTTTACGATTTACGCGAACGGCTCGTGGTCGGGGAGTTGCGCAATGCGGGCGTGGAGCTGGTGAATGGCGATGGGACCAAGGTTCTGGTGGTGGGAGCGGATTCGCCCGCGGTTGGCTTGAAATCCAAGTTGTTTGCGCTGCTGCAGCGTATTTCTGGCGGTCGGATAAAATCCAATGTTGACCGGACTGAATCGTTCTGGTTGGTGAATCTAAAGGACAACACTACGCATCGGGTGGGGGCGGTGACCCAATTTCCCGGCTTGGGTAGTCGTTGGTATACTTCGCCCGGATTGCGCTACGGATGCACGGTGCCGACCACGGAGCAGAATGCCTTCGTGTTGTTCGACTTTGAAACGGAACGTTACGCCCGGGTTTCCCAAGCTGGGCGGATTCGTGGTTGGTGGGATGAGCAACGAATCCTGTTGCACGTCAATGATCGTGATTTTGTCCTTTATGACGTGGTGCAGCAGAAGACCAATCTGTTTTTCAGCGCTGCAGAGCTGCAACAGACCTTGAAGGATGCGCAACTCCCGGATGATCCGGCTAATGTGGATTCCTTCGCCAACTGGAACGGCCGGGAATACGATTTCTATTTTGTGGAAAGAGACTATGAATACCGCGCCAAACGCTGTTTCTTGCTGAAAGTAGACCGTTCCAAGACGCCGCCGGTGTTGAAGGTCGTTAGCCGAGAGTTTCAATTTGCCTGGGGTGGGACGTTCAACCCTGATGCCAGCCGCTATCTATTCCAAGGGGAAACTGGTGCGTCTGGGAGCGGGGGAAATGGAGCGGTTTATTTGCGAGACTTGACCGATAACTCCGAGCGAACGCTTGTTCCGCCGGATAACAAGGGGCAATACGCCATTCCTCGGTTTTTTGGCAATGAAGTCATTTATTTTCGAGACCGTGCGATATGGCGGATTGGCCAGGACGGTCAGCATAACGTGCCCCTCTTCCCGTCAGCCGCGGTTGCGCCTTGAGTCATAATCCGGGCTTAGTTCCATCATTGCCAACCCGTCCGCACAAACTACAATTCCCGGTACCGGCTGTTACCAGTGCCGCCGGCGTGATGCCTGATTACCAAGTCAAATTCGAGGTCTTTGAAGGACCGCTGGATTTGCTCCTCTATCTCATCAAGAAAGAGGAGGTGGACATCTATTCCGTCAACCTCACCAAACTCGCCACGCAGTTCATCGAATATATCGAGATGATGCGCGAGTTCGACCTTGAGGTCGCCGGCGAATTCCTCGTGATGGCCTCGACGCTCATGTACATCAAGAGCCGCGAGTTGCTGCCCGTGGATCAACAAGCGCAGGTCGAGGAAGAGGAGGAAGGCGAAGATCCGCGCTGGGAACTCATCCGCCAGCTCGTCGAATACAAGAAGTTCAAGGACGCCGCCGCCAAGCTCCAGGAACTCGAAGCGCGTCAGGAAGGTGTCTTTCCACGCCTGCCGATTAAACCGGTGTTCGAGGAAGAAAAAGCTCCAGCCAAGCTGGAAGTTACCATTTTCGACCTGCTCAATGCGGTCAATTCCGTCCTCAAACGCTTTGAGCAACGCGACAATCCGCGCGAGATTTACGAGGATAAATGGTCGGTCAGCCAGAAGATCGAGCAGATCGTCAATCTGATGACAACGCAGCCCGGGTTGCGGTTCTCGGAATTGTTCGAGGATGCCACGAGCCGCAGCGAAGTCGTTTGCACGTTCCTGGCGTTGCTGGAATTGATCCGCCTCAAGCAACTGGTCTGCGCGCAATCCTCCGACTTTGGTGAGATTGAAATCCGCAAGCGCGAGACTCCGGCGGCAACCAGCGTCGCACCGGAAGTTGCGCCCACTGCAGTAACTCCAGAGGAAGGACTCGAACCTTCAACCACTCCGACTTCGGCTGCGACTGAAACGCCCACCTCCTGATTTCCGTTATGGAACTGAAGTTCATTCTCGAATCCATCCTGTTCTCGGCGCAAAAGCCTTTGAGTCCGGCGGAAATCCGCGACGTGTTCGCCAAGGCGGGCGAAGAACCGGAAGCCGATGCGACAGTCAAAGGATTGAAGAAGGTCAAGGAATCTGACCTGACCGCCGCGCTCGAAGAACTCGTCAAAGAACACGAAGCGGCGGGTCGCAGTTACCGGCTCGTGTGCGTGGCAGGCTCGTGGCAGTTCGTGACGCAACCGGAATTCGCGCCGTGGCTCCGAGCGCTCGTCGGCGTGAAAGCGCGTCCGCCGCGCCTCTCGCAAGCCGCCCTCGAAACCTTGGCCATCATCGCGTATCGCCAGCCCATGACGCGCACGGAGATCGAGCAGATTCGCGGCGTGAGCGTGGACGGTACAATGCAGACCTTGCTCGAGCGCGGTCTTGTGGAACAGAGCGGTCGCGCGGAAGTCATCGGTCGCCCCGCGCTTTACAGCACTACGCCGACTTTCCTTGAATACCTCGGCCTTAAAGGGCTGGAAGATTTGCCCGCCGCCGATGAACTGCGCCGCATCCCCATCGAAAAGCCGGAAGCCCCGCTGACGGCAGATGCTGGTTTGGCGACCGCAGCACCACAGGAATTGAAGCTGGAAGAAAAGCCTGCTGAAGCTACACCGTCTTCAAGTTAGCAGCGCCGCCGCGTGAGCGCATTCATGTATGCACAAGTGGTGGATTGCCATTCGACGATTTATGCGTGCTTGGTCGCTTCCGAAGGTGCCTGCAGGCCGGCGCTGGATCGTTTTCAACGATGGGCGAGTGGCGTTCCTTGCACCTACGGATTATGCGATGCACCGGGAGCGTGATGAGACGGTGGCTGTTTACCCACCTGGCGACGACAGTGGCATCACACTTCGCTTTTCGTTACACACGCGCCAGCTTCATCCGCAGATGCGTGCCGATGTTGCCGAACAATTCGTCGTAGACCATGCCAAGACAAAAGGTTTGCCGCTCACGCGTTTAAGCGACCGGGTTTTCTTGACCGAAAGTCGTGAGGACGATTGGCCGGACCGTCGGGTTATGATGCACTACTGGCAGGTTGGAGCGGGCCGCATTCTCGTGGTTTGTTCGGCCACGATTTGGGGATCAGACCGCGAGTCTGCTACTGTGCGGCGCGCTTTGGCTGTTGTGCCACAAGTTATCGAGAGCTTTAGGCTTACATGATGCTACCAACTTGCGCTTCAACGATTGGATATTTCACGCAATATTGCCGTTCAAATGAAACCCCTCGCTGATTGCAAACTCTACGCCTTTGTGGATACAGCCTATCTGCATGGTCGCGCGCCGGAAGTCGTGGCGCAACAGCTTTGCGATGGCGGGGCGGATTTGATTCAACTGCGCGCCAAGACTTCGTCGCCGGATGACATCCGGTGCATGGCCGAGGCGATCGCTCCCGTGCTACGCAAAGCAAACGTCGGTTTGGTCATCAATGATCACCTCGACATCGCCCGCGAAGTAAGCGCGGACATCTGTCACCTTGGGCAGGAGGATTTTTTTGATGCCGGGCACAAGCATGTATCTGAAGTCCGAGGTGTGAAGTCCGAAGTGCGAATTGGTTTGAGCACCCACGCGCCGGCGCAGGCCGAGCGAGCCGTTGCCGCGGGCGCGGATTACATCGCCATCGGACCGATTTACGCCACCGGCACAAAGCCAACGGCCAAGCCGGTGACGCTCGAATACGTCCGCTGGGCAAAAGCGAATGTGAAAGTGCCGTGGTTCGCCATCGGGGGGATCAATTTGCAGACGATTGATGCGGTGCTGGAGGCGGGAGCGGAGCGCATCTGCGTGGTTTCCGCGATTCTTAATGCGCCGGATGTGGCGAAAGCTTGCGCAGAATTTAAGAGGCGGCTGGGTTGAGCCAAAACTCAGAAACTCAAAAAACCGAGCCTGCTTCCATTTCTGAGTTTATGAGTTTCGGCTTCAGAGTTCCCACTTCACCGGCACGGTCAGTTTCTTGCCGAAGCGGTTGTTGTAGTAAAGCTGCCGCTGCGAAACACCGTATTCGTGGACGAGTTTGGTGATTTTCACGTCGTAACAGCAGTATTCCGCGATTTCCAACATCTTGCCCTGCTTGAACCACTCGATGGCTTGCAAGCCTTCCGCCGTTTTCTCCACGCCAAACGTCGCGGTGGCGATGGAGTCGAGTGAGAGGCGATGGTTCAGCGTGTTCTGCAAATCCACGAGCATGTCGAGTGTGGGAAGCTGGGTGAGATCGAACGGCGTGTAGCCGTGGAGCACTTCGTAGTCGAAGCGCAGGATGTTGAATCCCACGACGAGATCGGCGCGTTGGAGTTCGTTGAGCAGGTCGTTGACCTGTTTCTCGCCGTAAATCTTGTAGTCGCCACGCGTGGTGCTGTACGTCACGCCGACGCTGAGGCCCATGCGGTTGATCTTGTCCCAACCGCCGACTTCATCCGCCGACTTCTGCGTTTCCAGATCGAAATAGACAATGTTCTTCGCCATGTGACGGGCGGAAGATTAAGGGGCGCGCTGCACTGATGCGAGTCGCGAATTGACCACGCCCGCGTCGTCGCTACGCTGCCGTCATGCAGGACGCTGACACGACCATGCTTGCCGCGCCACCGGCGCGCGTGGGGTGGTCGCGCGTTTACACGGAGATCGTCGGTCGTCGCGTCTTCGCGTTCTTGCTGGCGCTGCATGGCATTGGGGCCTTCGCGTTGATCACGCTGGGTGTAATCCTGCGGAAATTTGGCGCAGCCCGGGCGGTCGTGCGGCCATTGGTGGCCCGCGAAATTTCCCGGGCGGGAGTGAAGCTGCTGCCCATGTTCTTGTACACGGCATTAGCGCTGGGGTTTCTCGTCATTGGGCAAACCGTTTCGGTGCTCACGCGGGTGGGCGCGGCGAATAATCTCCTCGGCGACATCATGGTGATCGTGGTCGTGCGCGAACTGGGGCCGCTGCTGACGGCGTTTCTGGTGCTGGCGCGGGTGGGGACGGCAAACGTCGTGGAACTCGGCACGGCGCGCGCGCTGGGCGAGGTGGAATCGCTCGAAGCACTGGGGATTGATCCGGTGCATTACTTCGTCATGCCCCGCGTCGTCGGCATGGCGGTGGGAATTTTTGCGCTCACGGTCTATTTAATTCTTGGCACGCTGGTGAGTGGTTACCTCTGGGCTTTCGTGCAAGACGTGCCCATTCAGCCGGGCGATTATTTCAATCAACTCGCCGGCGCGCTGACGTATCTCGATTTCGTTTTACTCGCCCTCAAGACGTGTGCGTTCGGCTTCATCATCGCGATCGTGACTTGTTATCACGGCTTGGCGCAGCCGTTGCAACTGGACCAAATCTCCCGCGCCACCGTGCGGGCGGTAGCGCAAAGCGTCATCGCCTGTGTGATGCTCGATGCGCTGTTCATCATCGCTTACCTGACGCTGTGATGAGCGAAACGGCCACCATTTCCACCCAGCCGCCCGCATTTGAAATGCGCGGGCTCGCCGTCGCCGCGATGAAGAATCCCAACGTCACTGTGGCCAAAGACGTGAATTGGACGGTGCAGTCGGGCGAGTTCTGGGTCGTTGGTGCACCGCAACATTCGGGCAAGAGCGATTTTCTGATGACGGTCGGTGGACTCATGTCACCAGCGGATGGTGAACTGTTCTTTTTAGGCGAAGCGATGCCGATTTTCGAGGAAGCCCGCATGCCTCATCGGTTGAAGCTGGGTTTCGTGTTCGACGGCGGACAACTGCTGGGCTCGCTGACAGTGGCGGAAAACATCGCGCTGCCATTACGATATCACTCCCGGCTAGGAGCGGCGGAGATCGAGGCGCGCGTCCAGGCACTGCTGGAGCTGACTGAACTGACGCCGTGGGCCAATCTCACGCCAGTGAACGTGGCACGCAGTTGGCAACAGCGGGCTGGCCTGGCGCGGGCGTTGGCGCTGGCGCCGGAAGTGTTGTTGCTCGACAGTCCGCTGACCGGGCTGGATGTGCGGCACACAAGCTGGTGGCTGCAATTGTTGGGTGAACTTTCGCGCGGGCATCGCATCCTGGATAACAAGCCGCTAATCATCGTAGCGACGGCGGATGATTTACGACCGTGGCGGCGGCAGGCGAATCGCGTGGCGTGTCTGAGCAAACGCCAGCTTTTGGTGCTGGGGGATTGGAACGCGGCTGACGCCAGCAACGAAGCCGCGATGAAAGACTTGTTGCGGGAATGAGATTGTCCCCGACCCGCGAATTTGAAACTGTGAGCCCAGTTTAACGAAACGAGAACCACATGGCACTGCAAGATCTGACTCCGCAATTGCGCACGCGGTTGAATCGCATGGAGCGCGCGGTGGGCGTGTTTGTGCTCGTGGCCGCGGTGCTGTTGCTGGTGGGGTTTGGGTATTTTTTGAGGAACACCGCCCAGCGCAAAGGTTGGTTTACCCCGAAGTTCAAGTATCAGACTTCGCTCAATAACGCGGCAGGATTAAAGGAAGGCGACGCCGTGCGTTTGATGGGGTTTCCCGCGGGTAAAATTCTAAAAATCGAACCCAACGATCCCACTGATTATTATGGCGTGACGGTCACGTTTGAAGTGATGCAGCCGCATTACGGCTACATCTGGGACGATTCGCGGGTGAAGGTTGGCGCGGATTTGCTGGGGAATCGTTTCCTGGAAATCACCAAAGGCAAATTCGGTGTTCCCACGATCCGGGAAACCACGAATCGGATGGCGACGGCCATGTTGCAATGGAAATTAATCCGGACCGAACGAAAATTGGTGGAGCAGCAAATCCGGGCGGCAGAGCCGGAATTGGAAAGCGGCAGTCCGGCGACGTTCAAGTGGAAGGTCAAAGAAACACTTTTGGAAATGGCAGCAACCAATCTGGTGACGTTCTACACGAATCTGAACGAGGTCTATTGGTTTGATCCGGACGAATCCCCCGCAGTCAATGAGCGGTTGGAGGAACTCGTGAACAAAGTCGAGGCGGCGTTGCCCGGAATTCTTGATTTGACCAACAAAGTAAGTGCTGTGCTCGGCAACAGCGCGGCGCTGGCTTCTAACTTAAATGCCGTTGCACTCAGTGCCCAACCCGCGGTGACCAACTTTGCTGCGCTCGCGGCGGAGTTGCGCGGGCCGGGGGCGTTGGGCGAATGGGCTTTGGGGACGAATGGGCAGCAAAGTCTGGATGCCGTGCTGGGTAATGCGAATCTGCTGCTGGCGCACAGTGACACGAATCTGATCGCGTTGATGGAAAGCTTCGGGGAGACCTTGGAGAATCTGGCTGGCATCACGAGCAACCTGAACGCGCAGGTGCAGGCGAACACCAACATGCTAAGTTCAATTTCTCAGGCGGTGGTGAACACCGATGACTTGATCCAAGGCTTGAAGCGCCATTGGTTGCTTAAATCAGCCTTCAAGAAAAAGCCGGCGGCGACTGGGAAATAATTTCCCTTCAGTCGCGGCAACGATTTCCCCGCACAGACGTGAGCTTCACACGCCCGCACAAGTCAGAGTTGCACCAGCAAGAAGATCAGACCGCCGATGCACAGGGCGAAAAATCCCACCACGACCCCGTCCACGAGGCCAAAATGGGACTGCGCCGAGTGATTGGCGGGCAGCAGCGACGGTTTCACGTATTCGCCGCTCTTCCGGCTGACTTTGAATGCCAATGTAGCCATGCCTCCTGTTAAGCACAGCGCGGGCCAGCCAGCCCGCCGAGCAGTTGGGGATACTGGTCGCAGGAACAAGGCGAAGTTTTGGAAAGGCAGTCCCGAGAATTGACACTTCTGAGGCGGTTCGAACTTTGACGGGTAGTGCTTGCGTGTTGTCGTCCTGCCCGCAAAAATCCGGGATGCAAGCAGATGGCCCTCTGAAAAAGCTGCTCCGGAGTCTGAACGCCGTGCGGCGCGGCGCGGTGAATACTCTCTGGCGCGCCGAGGCGCACTGGCGTGGGCTGGAACTGGGCCAAGGCGTGATTCTCAATGGGCGACCCTACTTTCAACGTGTCCCTGGGTCGCGGATTGTTTTAGGGGAACGCGTCTGTTTGAATACTTCGCTGCGCAGCAATCCCATCGGTTGTTCCCGACCGGTTTCATTGGTGACCATGCGGGCCGGGGCGGAGATTATTTTAGGCAAACACGTGGGACTTAGCAGCACGGCTATTTGTGCCGCCGTGCGAGTGGAGATCGGTGAGGGAACATTTGTCGGCGCGGACTCCTACATTTTTGACAATGACTTTCATTCGCCCGTTGGAGAATGGCGCTGGGGGCCGCCAGCGCAGGATAACCCCAAGCCTGTGATCATCGGGCGCGGTGTTTTCATCGGGGCGCGGGCCACGATTCTCAAAGGCGTGACCATTGGCGACCGGGCGATTGTTGGGGCTGGCGCAGTTGTGACCAAAGACGTTCCGGCCCGCCACATCGCGGTGGGCAATCCGGCGCGTGTGTTTCCCAATCCGCAACTGGCGTCTGCCTGATCTTCGCCATGGCTGCAAAACCTTTGACCGTCGCGTGGATTTCAGATTTCCCGATTGAGTGGTTGCTGGAGATTCCTGAAGCGCTCCGCCACCTGCCCCGCCGGCATCCGGCTACTTGGGCGATGGTGTTGCTGGCCGAGTTGCAAAAGAACCCCGCCGTGCGCGTGCATGTCCTTCTGTTGCGTGGGCGAATTGCACACGACATTACGTTCGAACAGAACGGCGTTACATTTCACGTGCTCAAGGCGAATCCCAAGTTGCGCCTCGCGTCTTTTTTCTGGCTCGACACGTTAAAAATCCGCCGGGCCTGCCAGCAGATTCAGCCCGACGTCGTCCATGCCTGGGGCAGCGAGAAGGGCGCGCCGCTCATCGCCCATCGGATGCGGTATCCGTATGTGATGACCATTCAAGGCTTGTTCGCGTGGTACAAGGAGCGGATGAAGCTGCCGCCGTATGATCGCTTCGTAGAAATCATCGAACGCCTGAGTCTGGGCCGCGCGCCGGTGGTGACGACTGAATCGACCTTCGCTGTAAAATTTCTGCGGGACAAGTATCCCGCCTTGAAAATTCATCAGGCCGAACACGCGCCGAACCAGGCGTTCCATCAACTCCAGCGGCGGCCTCAAGCTCGGCCGGTGCGGTTCATCGCCGTGGGCGGGCTGGGGCAGCGCAAAGGCACGGACCTCATTCTGACCGCGCTCGAACAACTGCGGGACGAGTTGGATTTCACGATGACCTTCATCACGAATCCAAACACCGCTTACGTGGCGTCATTGCAGTCACAGGTGTCCGCCGCCACGTGGCAACGCATCGAGTTCAAGTATCACCTGTTGCCGCCGGACGTGGCGAAGGAACTTGAAACGGCCACGCTGCTCCTGATGCCAACGCGCGCGGACACCAGCCCCAACGCGGTCAAAGAAGCCGTGGTAGCCGGCCTCCCGGTGGTGGCGGCGGAGATCGGTGGCATCCCGGATTATGTCGTGCCAGGCCAGAATGGCCTGTTGTTTCCAGTCGGGGATCGGGACGCTTTCGTGCAGGCCTTGCGGACGGCTTGCCAGCATCCGCTGTTCAGCCGGGGCGAAGTGGCAGCCGCCACGCTGGCCGCTGAGCGCGAGTATCTTTCCCCGGCGCTGATGGCGAAGAAATTTCTCGCCGCCTACGAAGCGGCAGTTGCGACAGGGCGCTGATTCAAGGTTGCAGGGCAAGTCGCCTGGTGCGTTGCGGGTTGGCGCGGAACATTGGTTAGGGAGAGTTCGCCGACAGCATGAGTGGGTAGGGTGTGACATCGGTAAAATTGATATAAGTCGTGTCGTTTGCGTTGAGCCATGGGAGAACGAAACTGCGCCTTGATGGCGAACGCCCAGCGCTTTGAGCCATCCGGCTGCAACTTGCGCAATGGTCGGTCGCGTGTTGATGAACTTATAATCTACAAGACTGGCGCTGTTCGATAACCCCTCAATCGCAAACTTAGACGTAATCACTCCCCATGCAGTCATTACCAGCAGGGTCGATTTGATCCGCAGCCTGACAGATCTCTCAGCCTGCAGATATTTTACCGCGCGTCATGCTCAGAACGATTTAGTTTGTCGAACGCCAACGGCAAATAGGGATGTGCCAGTGGTTAGCAATCCCTTCAAGGCGCGGTGTTCTTCCCAACGATAAAGCAGGCGCATGAGCACCGGCGCCGGCCAGGTTGGGAGGCGCAGGTAATCAGCATACTCTTTAGGTTGGGGGGCGGCGTCTTGCTTTGAGCGCATGCGTTTAAGCACCGGAACCATCCAGCTGCCCCACCAAAAGACTTTCTGGAGTGCGAAGCCAGTGTTTTCAAACGCAGCCTGTAAAGTCGCGGGGACGTAACGCTTGCGATGTCCTTGGATGGCATCGAATTCTGTAAAAAGTTCTGGCAAGGCCGGGACACTGACCACAATCAAGCCACCGCTGCGGACGAGTGAGGATACCTGGCGTATTGCGCCTTGGTCGTCGTCCAGATGTTCAATCACATCCAGCAGGAGCGCTGCATCGTAGGCCCCCAAGGCCGTTTGCGGAAGTGGTTGATTCAAGTCACACTCATAAATTTGCCGATGCGGGTGATCAATCAGTTCCAAAATCTGACGAGAAATATCTAACCCTTGGGCTTGGTAACCGCATTTTTCCAAATGATCCAGATTGATGCCCCATCCACAGCCCACATCAGCAATTTTTGCCGGTGGCAGGATTTGGTGGGTTTTCAAAACCTTTAATGCCAGTTTTGCGCGGGCGGTCCACCATGGATGCTTTCGGACGACGCCGAGTGTTTTCACCAATGTCTGTTCCGGCATGAAATCGTCCGCCGGCCCTTTCGACCAGGTCGTAATCATGGCTGGTTTATGCGCAGTGGTTGGTTGGCAGGCGAGAACAGCCCGAAGGTTTTTTGGACAATCCATCGGGGGCGATGTTTGACTTCCGTGTAGATGCGACCTACATACTCGCCAAGGCAGCCGAGCAATAAGAATTGCATGCCGCTCAAAAATAGTAATCCGATGGCGATGGCAGCCCACCCAGGAAGCTCGCTAGCCTTGTGTCCCATGAACTCAAAGTTCGCAAGCCGCCAGGCCAAAATAAAGCTGCCCAACAGAATGGAAACAAACAGGGCTAAAAAACCGAAATACAAAGAGAGTCGTAAGGGAAAAGTGGAAAAGGAAAAAATTCCATCCCCCGCCAATTTCAAAAGCTTTTTGAAAGAGTATTTCGTTTCTCCGGCTTGGCGGGCCTCGCGTGCGTATTCAATACCGGTCTGGCGAAAGCCAGACCAGGCGCGCAAACCACGTAGGAAGACGTTGCGCTCCGGTAGTTGACACAGGACGTTGACCACCGGACGCTTCATCAGGCAAAAATCCCCGGAATCCAACGGAATATCGATTTCAGCGATCAATTTTAAAATACGATAAAAGGCTGCGTACGCGGAGCGCTTAAAAATGTTTTCCTTGCGCTTGCGGCGGATGGCGAAGACTACATCGTAGCCTGCTTGCAACTTCTGGAACGCATCAAAAAAAATCTCCGGTGGATCTTGCAAGTCGGCATCAATGATTCCCACTGCTTCGCCTGTTGCGTTGGCCAAACCGGCAGAAACGGCGGCTTGATGGCCAAAGTTGCGGGAAAACACCACCACTTTGAAGCGGGCATCTTCCCGGTTCATCATTTCTAGCAAATGCGCCGTTCGATCAACTGAGCCGTCGTCCACCAATATCACTTCCCAAGTAACGCCCAGTTTGGGGAGACATTCCAAGAGGCGATCTTTTAGTTTTGGCAGAACCGCTTCCTCATTGTAGCAAGGAATAACTAGGCTGAAATCGATTGTGGCGGCGGCTGGTTGCATGATTCGGTTTTTATGGAGCAACTGTTTGTCTCTCTGGTGGGATGTGATAGAGATAGAAGTGCCGGTCATTTGCAAAATCGAAATGTTTGTCGTGCTTGGACCTTCGTGCAATTCGTTGCGCGTACCAGCTGAATGTTTTGCGGATAAGCGGATTATCGAGATAGGCTGGTTGTGTGGATACCGCGACTAATGGCCAGCCTCCACTTTGCGGTGCGGACGTGAGCAGCAGTGTTTGGGAACGGGAGGGCGTCAGTTCGATTAGATTAGTCATGACCACGATTCGCCGGTCCGCATGGACTGCGAGGACTCCTGCCTGTGCCGCCATTTCTGCGTCAAAATCAGAAAATAATGCCACTGTATCTGTCCTGTCAGTATGAGCTAAAACAAAGCGGGAAACTTCAATCTTACTGGCGCTGTAGGCGCGCTGGGCGAAGACAATCGCGAAAGAATGCAAAAGACAAAGCCCGCCCAAACTAACGTAGGCGAAACAACGCTGGCGCGATAAAGAAACCGTAGGGGGGGGGCGTATCGCACACTGACGTGTAGACAGCATGAGATGCAAAGTAAAAACCAGTCCTGGTAACAGCATGGTAACGGCCATCCAAGGATGGTGGCCAAAGTAATTTCGCAGCGTGAGTACCCCAGCTACTGCAGTCAAGATTGGAAGCCAGATTTTTATTGAGAGGGGGCTCTGTGTCCGACGTGCGCTGATGAATGCAACGCCCAAGGTTGCCAGCAAAGGCAGCAATCCCAATGCGTTGGTGAAAGTAATCCGGGCGATTGCTTTGGCCAGGGTCATGCCAAGACCGTAACCTGAGCTTCCCCACATGTAACTTCCGATAAGTCCGCCGCCTGCTTCTGCGGCCACCGTCGGAGCAGGAATTGTTTGGGAGGCGTGGAGTTTGTCCCATACAGAAAGTCCCAACACCATCGCGGTGCCCAACCCGGCAACGATTGTATATGTAGCCAAATTGCGGCGCGCTATGCCATGAGAAGCCCAGACGGTGACAAAGACCATGGCATGTCCGAAGGCGGAGGTCCAGTTTAGCGCTGAATACAACAAAGTCGCACTGATTAACAGTGTCAGTTGTCCGGCGTTCAAGCGTGGATGACGCATGAGCGGTAGTACCAACGCAGCATAGGGGATAGTGGCATAGAGTGAAATTGCATTGGGATCCCGGTAAGCCGGATAAATCGTGTAGCCAGGACATAGCACTGCCAATGCGGCCACGATCCAGGCAATCCGCCCGTTCCCGATTAGAGATTTGGTGGCCCCGAAGAGCAGCAGGCTGAAAACTAAGTGAAAAGCCAGTTGGTCGTGTCCGGTCCAAGAAAAGAGTTGTTCGATCAAGTAGACAGGATAAAGACTCGCGGCGCGATGACCGGCGTACACTTGCGGTGCTTCTAGCACCTGGAAACCACCCGGGTTGGTGACCATTTTTCCTCCCAACGTAGCCCAGCCGTATTGTTTCCAATTATTAACGGCTGCTTGAGTCCAGGTGGAATATTCCGCATGCCCTGCTAATCCAAATAACCCAGTGAGGACAGCCAAGAGCAACAGAATTCCAAGAACTGCTCGGCGAGTTTCGGGTTTCATCTGGCAAATCGTAATTTGTAACGCCGGGAGGTTAATGTTTCGTTGCAAAAACAATCAAGGTCGCAATCGCTTTTTCACTTCATATTGCAACGGTACAACCCAGTTTCAGATTTGAATGACGGCTTTTGAAGCCAACTAGCCACCCGTCAATTGGCCGGTCTATGGTTGTAGAGATCTGTGTGCGCATTCAGGACTAGGCGTGGCGATGCGCCCCTAACGTTGGCAGATTTGCTTGCTCAAATAAGGGGAGGCAAAATGCCTATGCTTTGTCAGGGCGACGACGAAGGCCAGAAGCAGTTGCCGAGTCGATGCGTAGAGGCCGGCTCACTGTATCAGTATTGCTTGGTGAGTCGTCCTGTGCGTTGCGGGTTGGCGCGAAACATCGGCCATGGAGAATTCGCCAAGCGCGGCATGCCCTTAAAGGCATGGAATCCCAAACCATCGCTAGCCGCATAAGCCGTCCCATCGCTGGTTACCACAGGTGAGGTGTGGATTGCCGTGCCGAGCGAGTGGTGCCACAGCCCTCCCCCTCCCCGAGCGAAGATGCAAAGGAACAAATCTGTTCCGGCAGTAAACACGAGGTTGCCCTCCAACGCCACCGGGGTCGTTACCTGCCAATCCAAGGTGCGAAACCCACCCGGACTCAGACTGCGTTGCCACAGAAATTCTCCCGCGGCGGAGAATTCACAGTGATTGGTGTTTACGTCAACATAGACGTTCCCTTCTGCACCGAGCACCGGGGACGCCGCTGTGATGCCGCCCGTGTGACGTTTCCAGCGTATGGTACCAGTGTCCGTGAGGGCGTAGAGATTTCCATCCGTCGAGGTGAAATAGACCGTGCCATCCGCGCTGAGCGCCGGGGACGATAGGATTGCGCCGCCGGTGGCGAACTCCCAGCGTTTCGTGCCGTCCGGACGCAACGCGTACAACTTCCGGTCATGCGATCCAAAATAAATTCCGCCGTCCGCAGCAATGGCGGCCGAGGACGTGATGGGGCCGGCGGCGGCAAATTTCCAGCGCACCTGCCCGGCGGCATCGAGCGCATAAAATTGTTTGTCCCAAGAGCCGAAATAAATCGTTCCGTCCATCCCGAGGGCGGGCGAAGCATCCACCCACCCACCGGTTTTGAAACTCCAGCGCAGCTTGCCATCCGTGGCGACCGCATAAAATCGGTGGTTGCGGCAGCCGAAGTAAACCGTGCCTTCCGAGCCGATGGCCGGCGTCGAGGCGATTTCAAAATCAGTTGCAAACACCCAGCGTTGCGAGCCATCTGGATTCAATGCAAAAAGCTTTCCCGCGCCTGCTGTCACGTAGATGTTCCCGCCCGAATCCAGCGCGGGAGATGATTCATTATGTCGGCCGAGCGTGATCGTCCAAATGTTGGTGGGAGGGGGCGTCAGAACTTGGTCTGCTGGGAGCGCTGTGCTCGCACCGAGGAAACTCAACCCCGCCATCAACCCGCCCAACCGTATTGATAAGTTCATGAGCCTTATGCCTTCAGTTTTTCGCTGCTGTCGCGCTTTGATTCATTTGGCCGAAAAACAGACCGTCAACCGCGCCTCGCAGCCAGCGGACTAGCAGCGTGTCGAAAGCCGCGCCGCAAAACAACTTCATCGACAGGCAAGGATTCGCTGTCGCCCTTCATTTCACAAGGCTAAGTTCCGACGTCCGCGCGACCGGGCGCATCTCAGTCAGCTACAAGCAGTCTCGTGTTGGTGCGATGATGCTAGTGTTCCGAGGCGAAGGTGTTTCCCTCACTGGACAACCACTCAGGTGCTTGACATGCTGCGCGAATGAAGAAGTTGAATTTTGGCTGCGGCAATCGGTTTGCCAAAGGCTGGGTGAACATTGATTTTCATTCCCAGCACCCGGAAGTCCAACGCGTCAATCTCCTGCAAAAGTTCCCTTTTGCTGACGGTAGTTTTGATGTGGTGTACAGCAGCCACGTCCTGGAGCATTTCCCGTTGGCCACCACGGAAGGAATCCTGCGGGAATGCCATCGGGTCTTGAAGTCGGGGGGGATTGTTCGCACTGTGTTGCCAAGTTTGGAATTCACCTGCCGCGAATATGTCAAAATTCTCGACGAGGTTGCGTCTTCCGAGTTAGCCCGGCGCCAGCATGAGTGGATCGTTCTGGAATTATTGGATCAACTGACTCGCACCAAGCCTTCCGGTTTAATTGCTCCCTTCC
Source organism: Verrucomicrobiota bacterium (assembly GCA_049840435.1). Classification (GTDB taxonomy): domain Bacteria; phylum Verrucomicrobiota; class Verrucomicrobiia; order Limisphaerales; family JADLHS01; genus JADLHS01. The sequence continues at coordinate 142,884 of JASGKY010000044.1, forward strand.
GGCGAAAACTGGAGGCGACCAACGATCAGGAATTGATTGCCTATGTCCAGTCGCGCACCGATACCATTCCATGGGCGCCGGCGGAGCAGGTCTCCTTCGGGAACAAACTCCGTTCGCTGACTTTTGGCAAACTGCGCACCAAGTTGGTCTATTGTTATGTGGATTTGATCAAGGCGTTGCTGCCTCCCAGCCTGCGGGCCACGCTGGTTGACGACACACGTATTGGCGAAAAGCACAAATGGATGTATAGCCCATATAGTTTCGGTCTGGTGCTCCAACGGTGTGGCTTTGGGCAAATCAAGTCCTTGTCGGCCTCCGAATCGGACATCCCGGATTTCAATGCCGATTTACTCGACATGGAAGCGGATGGGAGAATTTACAAGCCTGGCTCTATTTTCTCAGAGGCCAGAAAACCTTGACCGCCGCAGTGAACCCTGCATCTAACTCTGCGCCGAGACAGCTGCTTATACAACTGCGTCACAAGCTGAAACATGTGCTTCGCTCAGTGCTCAACTGCTTGTGAACAGCGATTTCTAGCACCGCGCGGGTAAGTGAGCTGGACTCTCCTTGAACTCTTGTTTTTTGTGCTTATCATAGCGGCGTGAGAAGTGGATCTCCATTGGGTGTGGCGGCAGGGATTATCTCAGCCTTATTCTTTATTTTCACCCCCCGGCTCCACGCAGAGGAGACCAATCTCTTAGAATCTTTAAATCTGTCGCTTCCACGGTTTTGGAACGCCATGGAATCCCGTCCAGGTCCCGTTTCGGTGGTTGCCTTTGGGGACAGCCTACAGGTACCGCATCGATCATTGTGCCAGTACCTATTCGCCTCATTGGTTTCCAAGGCCGGGCAGGCGGGACACTCGTTTTCTTGGCCGCCTTCAATTTCGAATCCGGATCTGGCTGGTGGAGCGTTTTGGACTCCATTCGCGGCTGTGGATGATTACTGGTGGATGCAGTATCTGATGATGCCCCCGCCGGCTATTGTGGCTTGGCGTAATCAAAGTCAGGTCAGTGGAGCGACATTATGCGATTTGATCGGGCTCTACTACTGCGTCGGGCCAGAGGGGGGGCAAATGCAGGTTGATGTTGCCACGAATGGCGGGGCTTGGTTGCCATTGGAGCTTTTAGATACTTATCGCGAAACAATTGAGACGCGATACGCTCGGTGGCAGTTGCCACTCGGATATTACCAGATGCGGGTGCGGTCATTGACCGGAATCACGAATCGGGTGTTGGGGCCGGAAATGCTGAACTCGCATAGTAACGGTATCAGCACAGCCTATCTCTGGAACGACGGCGCGAATTTGAAAAGTATTCTCTCTTTTTCACCCCAAATCTTAGGCCCAGTGTTTTCGAACATTCACCCTGATCTTATAGTTTGGCACATGAAGGAACTGGCTAACCTAGGGGAAGTTACCCTGAGTAACGAACTGGAACGGCTAGAGGGATTCTGGAAGACAGTCGCGCCGGATGCTGAGGTGGTCTATATCGGGACGCCCTATGAGGCTATCGATTCCACCAATGTTCATACCGTAATACAGAACCGGTTGGTCCGGGATCTGGCCCTGCGTACGGGGCGTTGTTACGTGGATTGCATGACGCCGTTTGGTAGCTTTGCGCAGATGGTGACGAATGGCTACTTAGACGACGTAGTTCATATTAGTAATCCCGGTTACGCATTCATGAACACCTTGGTTTGGGATCAACTGTGTTTTGAGGCGCTTCGTCAGGACCGGCGGCTAATGGCTCGAGGCACGTTGGCAGCACCGGTGCTTTCATTTCAAAGTTTCACCAATATTGAGCATGTACTTCAAACATCTTCGAATCTCTCGGATTGGAGTATTGTGACCAGTTTGCAAGGTGATGGAACGCGAAAGGCAGTCACCAATCCGCCGGCTCATTCCCCAGTTTTTTATCGAATGCTGCTACGGTAGGCAATTGCACCGCGTCGCCCATTTTATGATTCGTTTCGGTCTACATCACAGCTATTCCGCCAACATGGCTTCTGGTGTGTCTCGCGGGTGGCCCATTGACCCAATGGCCCTTCTCTGGAACTTCTGGCTGGAGTGTCGTTGGCGATACGACCGGAAAGCGCGGCGGCTTGTCTTGCTGGCGATATGGCTGGGCGGACTAATTGCAGCGGTATGCTTTTCATCGAGTGCGGTGGCGGCTGCTAGCGTCGAGCGTTACAGCTTTCAGGAGGACTTCTCCTTTACGGAGAATACGGCGAAGTCTATTTGGTCTTATCGGTTTCAGGCCAACGGCGTACCCGACAACACTGCGCGTGATGGGCAATACGAATTGATGCTGGATCCGGTGGATAGCCCGACTAGCTACAGTCCGAACTCCAAGACTGGATGGTGTGATAGCGCAGGTTTCAACGGCACAGTCGAGATGCCGCAGGTGATTAAAAACGTCGCTACCTATGTCAATGACGGTATTCCTCCCAAAGAAGTAGTCGTTCACCCAGACAGAAATCAAATCGTGGTGGTTAGTTGGCTAGCTCCGAGATCTGGGACCATCAAGGTCAGTTTTGAGTTCACAGATTTGGTGGTGTACAGAATCGCCGGATTACGATGATGGAGTGACGTGGTTTGTGGACGTTGGTGATGCCACCGGGAACTTGGCGTCCGGACTTCTACAGCCGGGAGCTTCGACAGGCAGCCTCACCCGCACGAACATTTCTGTTGTGGCCGGCGACCGGGTGCATTTTATCGTGGGGCGAAGCGGAAACTCTTTGGAGAAGAGCTGGTTTGACACGACCGATCTGAAGGCTGTGATTGAATATACTGATACGCCAGCGGCTATTGTTGCTACTCCGTCGGCGGCTTTCCCCCTGACCTACAATTCCAGTACGAACGAATGGACGTGTGTCTATCAAGCAAATGGTTCGCCGAATAATCTGGCGCGGGACGGCAATTATGAACTGCTATCGCAACGAACCACTTCGTTTTTTGGGCTGACCAATGTGGTGGGTTGGACGGATTCGGGTGGCTTGCCGGCGGTCATGATTAACACCAACTATACCGTGACGATTGGGGCATCCGGGCTCAAGCTGGAAGCTTTCGAACTATTGTTGCACCCAGCTCCGAACCAGTTAGTCGGAATACAGTGGCTGGCCCCCCAGTCTGGGCGGGTGTCTATTCAATTTCAGTTTGATGATTTGGACTGGGGTGGCGGAGATGGTGTTGATTGGTATCTTCAACAACCCCGCCTTGGGCAGGAGCTGGCTCGAGGCTCAGTTCATTTGAGCAGCTCTGGCCGGCGTCCTACCACCATCGATGTCATTGCAGGAGAAAAGTTGTGTTTTTTGGTCAGTCCGAAGGGAGCGGATCACACCTATGATTCCACCAAGTTGTGGGCTCATATCCAGTATCAAGAGCCGTTGACCGTAGCGCTGGCAGTTTCTAATGAAACGGTGCAGGTAGCGCGAGTGACTTGGGGGTTTCCGGGCGATCAACAGTTGTTCCGGTCTGGTGACGTCAATGGACCTTGGTACACCATTGCAGACACAAAAATCGGTTTGAGCGGAACGATGGCCCTCAATTACTGCTTTGAGGAATTGCCGTGTGGCCGGGGGGCTTTCTTCAAACTCAATTATGCTGGTACCGAGCGCCCAAAGCTATCCATGGATGGCACTTTGTTTAGCGCAAATTTTCTCGAGGGGATTCCGCCGAATTTTCTCAATGTTCAGGTGGGCGACGTCACTTTTGCCGAATGGAAGACGAACGCGCTCTTAACCACCAGCTCGACCCCATTGGATACGAACCGGACAGCGGTGGTGTATGTATGGAACGATCCGTCTGGTCTAGAGATTTCATGTGAGGCTCTGTGTTACGCCGACTTTCCAGCAGTGGAGTGGTTGATGTGGGTTAAGAACAACGGCGTCAGCAATTCACCTCCGTGAAGAATCTGTGTCCCCTCGACGCTATCTTCGTAGGTGCGCCCGATAGCACTCTCAGCCTCCACAGTTCGGTCGGAGGGCAACAGTCCCGAGAAGCTTTCCGTCCGGAAACAGAAGTTATAAGTGAAGGCACCAAAAAACGCTTCGGAACACCCGTGGTCGATCCAGTGAGCAGGTCTTGCCTTTTTTTGATCTTGAATCCGGACAATCCGGCGTGGTTTTCGCCATCGGTTGGTCTGGGCAATGGCAAGCCGAACTCAATGGAATCTTGTCACGAGAGGTGCGTGTGCAGGCGCGACAGGAATCACTTAATGTGAGGCTGCGACCAGGTGAACAGATTCGCAGTCCGAACATGCTGCTGTTGACATATACGGACGGGCGCACTGCGGGGCTTAATACATTTCGTCGCTTCATGAGCCGCCACGTGTATCCACAGAATACCAACGCGCAAATTCCGGGCCTTCAGATGAATTCTTGGTATGTGTATGGCGACAACGGCTACCCTCCCATCAACGAAACCAACTTGGTGCACTTGCTGGAGGCGTATCGGGCGCTGGACATTGATACCGTTGTGATTGATGCCTGTTGGAACGGCGAATCTTGGTGGGGAGATGCGGGCAATTGGACACCAGCCACCAACCGCTTTCCCAGAGGGCTAGCGCCGGTGGGACAAGCTGCCACCAATCTGGCGATGCGGCTTGGGCTTTGGTTTGAATTAGAGAAGGCCGCCACGGGGACGGCCGCGCTTCGGGAACGCCCAGAACTCTTTTTGTCCGCACTGGGCTTCAACTGGGCGCTGCTTAACTTGGGAAAGCCTGCCGCACGCGAGTGGTATGTCACCAACCTGAACTATTACCTGACCAATACTCCGCTCGGTTATTTCAAGCATGATTACAACGTAAATCCCAAGCTCTTCTGGCGCGCTCAAGATCGCGAAGATGGGGTGGGGCTCACAGAAAACCTCTATATTCAAGGCCTGTATTCAACATTGGATCAAGTTCGAGCCTTGCATCCGGAGGTGGTTTTTGAAGGTTGTTCCAGCGGTGGGCTGCGGATGGATTGGGAAATGTTGCGCCGAGTCGATTGCTACTTTAAGAGCGATCTGTGGTTTGATCCGTTGGGTCACCAATGCCACATCATGGGGACAGCGCATATCTCTCAGCCAACTGCCTGCTAACTCCCTTTAAAAGTCTCGACCCAGATCCGTATGCTTTTCGCAGTCAGCTTGGAGCGGCTATGTCATGTGGTTGGGACCCCGACAGTGTAGACTATGACCCCGTGCTGGTGGCGGATCGGGTGCGGGAATACAAATCTCTGCGTCATCTCTTTCAGGGAGATTTCTATCCGTTGTTCCCTCATTCAACCAGCGAGACTGTGTGGGCGGGCTGGCAGTTCCATCGAGGTGACTTGGGCGAAGGCATGGCCGTGGTCTTCCGTCGGTCTTCCGCGGCTAGCAGCATCACTGCCATAACTCTCAACGGGCTGAAGGCGGGGGCGAACTATGAATTTGTATGGGTAGACGAGGGTGTGACCAATCAGCTTAGTGGCGTCAGTTTGAGCCAGCCCCTGACGGTGACGCTCACCAACCGACCGGGCTGCAGCGCTGCTGTTGTATCACGAAGTGGGGCCTTGACCTGATTTGGCCGCTGCGGGCCGACTTCGACCGCGTGTGAGTACAGCGAGGGCGCGGTGAAACATGCGAGCGAACCGGGCGGGATTGCATTGGGTGAGGTCGAGCGCGATCAGTCGGACGAAGAGTGCCGGTCGCACCCAGATCAGGCAGTCCAGCGCCCCTGGAATAGTCCGGTAATGTCCGCGTAGGCAAGCGCGTTTCTCGGCCCGGCTCAGAATGGGTGACGCTAGCACCGCCTCAGGTAGATGTACGCAACCCACTTCGATTCGCTGGTCTGCCCAACTGATGTCGGGGCCGGCGTTGATTTTTCGGCTGGGTAGCACGCATCCAGGAAGGTCCGCCACAGCCGCCATCAGCAGGCTTGTGAACCAGAACAGGGATGAAAACGTCTGCTTGGACAGCTGGGGTTGCAGCCGATCTGTGCGAATCACATTCGAGCTGATCAGCGTGAACCAGCGGAAGTAGTCCCCGAATACGTTGCGGCTGCGTTCGGCAAAAACCGGCGCGCTTGGGCAGCGTGACAATGTGGGACCATCGGGATTGGTGAACTGATGCGGGAGATGAATCCAAGCCAGCTCGGGATGGCTGTCCAGACAAGCCAGGATTTCTCTCAGCAGTTCAGGCTCGAACAGGTCGTCGTCGCTGAAAAGCCACAGATATTTTCCCGGGCTTGCCCATACAGCCAAGCGAGGTGCAGGCTCATGCCATAATTGATCGGCTGATGAATGATGCGCAGGCGAGGTTGACTAGGGAGCGCATTTAGAAAGTCACGAGTGCTGTCCGTAGAGCCGTTGTTGGAAATGATGAGTTCAACGCGCGGAGTGGCTGCTACCAGCGGCACTAACATCGCCAACAACTGGCGCAAATACTTTTCGCGATTCCAAGTGGGCACGAGAATGCTCAGAAGCGGTCGCTCGGAAGCATCTTGGTCTTGTTGGTTAAGCATGAAAGTCAGTGAGACGGGTTCGTCATTTTGGGTTGTAGGAGGGAACGCATATCCCAAAAACGCTGCCAGTATGTGTGCCGGTCAGTGCCCAAGCTGCGCAACCCTCGCCACACTACCCACCAGTTGTTAAAACTTAACTGAACCAAGCCTTGCGCCGCAAGCATGCCCCAAAAGCCAAAACTAGGAGTTAATACGAGGCTGAGTGCCACCACCGCCCCGCCGGAAATTAGTGCCGGCCCAAGGAAGGGATTTAAATTTTCGGTCAGCACCAGGGCGGCAAAGTGGCCGTGATGCTGTTCGGCGAGATAAATCGCGAGCAGCAGCAGGAGCGCCCCGGTCGGTAGCAGGCTGGTTTGGGAGCCGATCCCACGTGAGCAAAGTAGGCCCCAAGAAGATCAACCCAATCGCACCCGCAACGAAGGTAGCGAGATAGAAACGAACCCGGTCCGCAAACAAAACGGCCACGGCTGTTGTATCGCCGCGCGCCCGAAGGACATTGATCAAAGGCAGTTTGACCTGAACCCAAACGCCACTGAACTGCGTCAGTATCAAAACAACGTTGAGGCTCAGAGTGTAACTTCCCAACTGCCCAAGATCGAGCAGGGCGCTTCCAATCAATGTGTTGGCTTGCAGAATCAGGTAGGCGCCGAGGCTGACGGCTCCCAGTCGCCAAGAATTGGGCCATAGCACTTTGATCAAGTCCCAGCGTATCTGCCCTTGCTCCAAAACGGCCTGGCTCAAAAAGCGCCGAAAAAGAACACACGTTGACACCCGCATAATTGTGCCCGATACCAGTGCCCCAGCGACCAACGACCAAATGCCACCGCCAAGAATTAGTCCGGTGATACCAATCACATAATTGGCGGCTTGGCCGACTAAGATGGCTTGTTGCGCTTGGCGCACGCGATTGATGCCATTGAGGAGCGCCATCCAATAGCCACCCCAAAAAGTGACTAACAAGCCAATGGCATATACTGCCCAAGCCGCGCGTAAGGAGGTTGAATTTGCTAGGTGGGCCGACTTGTGAGCAATCCACCATTCGCCCGCCGTCAATCCCAAGCCAAATGCCCCCAGTCCGACCCAGCGATAATACTGTCGCATGGTGGCCACCAAATCTGCCAATAGCGGGTAGTTAGGCTGTGCTTGAACGGTAGGATCAGACTTGGCCACTCCAAAAGGAAGTAACTTGGCCGCTCCCGCCCACGCAAAACCGGCGGCGCGCGTGACGTTTTGGGCAAACCCAAGATCAAGCTGATAAAACAGATTGGTCAGTGCCAAAAAAACCCCCCACAAACCAAGCTCCTCCGCAGGTAGTTTCCGGCTGATAAGCAGGAACAACCCAATGCTGCCCAAAAGCCGGGTGCCCATGGAGACAAAACTCCACATTTCGGGGCTGTGCCAAAAGGGACCGAATAGATCGCATGGAAACAGGCGAGAAAATTATGCGGCGCTGGGCGGACCATTCTTTGGAGTGGTCACCGCGGGCACATAACGCATGATTTCGTTGGCGCGATACGGCACAGCCCCAGGAATCAGCCGCCCTTTTGCGTTCCAAACCCGCCACCAATGTTCAGCGAAATCGCGAAGACTCTGCGCCTGACCGCAGGCCAAATTCTCAATTAACGGGTTACCTGGTTGCACATCCGTTCGCGTTACCGCGGCAACAAACGCCGCGGCGACTTGTTCCACCGGAGTGAAGACGCGCACCTGTTCACCCAAAGTCATCGGGAAATCTTCTCCGGCCAAGGCGGCCTTGCGCAAGGCAGGCCAGAAGCGTGGGATCGCCTCGCCTTCGCCGTAAACGTGAAACGGGCGCAACAGAACCAGTTCGAGTCCGCGATCCACGGCCAAACCTAAGGCAGCCATCGTCGCGGCCGCCTTGGAAGCGTGATAAGGACCGGTTGGCAACAGCGGGGCGTCGGCTGGAATAAACTCCAGTTGTGCTGCCGTGCTGCCATACTCAAAACAGGAGCCGGTGATGATAAAACGTTTTACCCCAGCATTTGCTGCTTGCAGCCACAAGTTCAGACTCTGCTCAACATTGACCTGGAAAAGTTTTTCCCATTCCAAGTTTTGCATGCTGACTCCTGCGGCGGCGAGGTGGATCAGGACATCGCAACCTTTCAGGGCAGCACGCCAATCGTCTGATAATGCGCCATCCACCCAAGCAGGTTGAGTCGGCAGGGGGATTTTCGGTCGATCACTCGAATAGCGTAGCGCTGTAACGATATGTCCTGCAGCCAGTGCTTGTTTGACGACATGGCTGCCAATAAAGCCAGAACCGCCGGTGATGAAAATCTTCATATTTGGGTTTGGACTAAGTGGTCGTGGCTTTAGAGTGTGGGACAACCTTGGGGAGTAAGCTGAAGTTTTGACTCATTTTACCGGAGTAGAGACAGGGTCAGTTTTGTGGCAGATGTGATGACATATTGTGGGGTAGCAACGAATAAGCGAGGATGAACGCCAACTCGTATCATGATGCGATACACATCGATCAAGTTGCCAATCATCCAAAATACCACTGAATTATGTTTGCTTATTTGGATGAATGCTAGAGGGCTTAGGTGTAACATTGGAGAGGACATCATGTTCCTTCCATTTCCTTGGGCTTGGACAGTGGCTCCATCTCGGTGATTGGACGTCCGAATGCCATTTTAGGATACACGTTTACTGTGCTGGCAATGTCTATCTCCAGCAGCATGGGAGCGAGAGGGTTTTCCCACAGCCATTGCAAAGCCGCTGCGACTTCGTCGGAATGTTGTACTCGCCGGGCTGGAATATTGTAGGCGGCTGCAACCTTGACAAAATCTGGGGTGGAATAACCCCACATTGTGGATTGGAACCGGGACTCGAAATAACTCTCTTGGAATTGGCGAACCATGCCGTGACAATGGTTGTTTATGACGATCATTTTCAGCGGTAGTTGATTGCGCCAGACCGTTTGTAGTTCTTGAATGTTGCACTGAAATGCCCCATCGCCAGCAATGACCACCACCGGTTGTTTGGGGCAAGCCAAAGCTGCACCAATGCCCGCTGGCAGCGCAAAGCCCATGGACCCATGCCACCAGAAGTTAGGAAACGTTGTTGCGCGTTCAATTCCAATGATTGGGCGGCCCACATCTGGTGTTGGCCAACATCTACTACATAAGCACAGGCTAAGGCCGAAGCTTGAGATAATGAGTGCATAAACTCATTGGGATTCAGTCCAGAGACTCCGGTGCATTCATTCACATCCGGCCATTCCTGCCGTTTCGCCGTCAATTGTGTCTGCCATTTTTGTCGGTTTGGTAGTTGGAATTTCGGGAGTTGCTTGATTCCAGCAACCAAGAAGCCTTTCAATTGGCAAACCACCGATTCACAACCTGTGACCCGGTTGTTGATTTCGCCCGCATCACAATCCACGTGAAAGATAACGCGTTCGCCTTTGAAAGCCTGTGTTTCTGATCCTGTTTGTCGCACATCAAGTCGACTGCCGAGTACCAACAGGAAATCTGCAGTCCCCACGGCCCAATTGGCCCAGCGGTTTCCATAGCTTCCAATCATTCCCACACGTAGCGGGTGATCGTAAGGCAATACATCCACTCCCATAAGGGAATGGACCACTGGAATTCCCGAGCGCTCGACAAATGCTCGCAGTTCTGGTGCTGCCAATCCCGAGCGGACTCCACCTCCTACCAGAATCAATGGCCGTTGAGCACGGCCCATCTGAGAACCTAGGTGGTTCCAAAAGGCTTCATCTAGTAACGTGGGCGATTGAGAGGACGATGTTGTGGTTGGAGCAGGGCAAATTTCTGCGCGTTGGATGTCCATTGGCACATCCAACAGAACGGGGCCCGGCCGGCCGCCAGTAGCAAGTCGGAAAGCTGCGTCAAACAAATTCGGGATTTCTTCTGGAGTGTGGAGCTTCCACGCTGCCTTGGTAATAGGCGTTGCCATACTGACAATATCTGTTTCTTGAAATCCCAGTTGGCGGATTGGGCGGCTGCCTTTCTGTTCGTGTCGATTTACTTGGCCGGTAATAAACACCGCTGGTGAGGAATCAAAATAGCAACTGCCAATGCCAGTCAGAAGATTGGTGGCACAGGGCCACTTGTTGCGAGAGCTACACCCGGCACGCCGGTCATCCGGCCATACGCATCGGCGGCAAAAGCTGCGCCTTGCTCATGATGCATGCTGACAACCTGGATTTCTTGAAGCCGGCCAAATGAGTCAAGCAGGTGGGCAATCATGCCTCCGGACAACTCAAAGACACAGGTGACGCCTTTGCTCTTCAAAAAATCAACAATGTAATCAGAGGCTTTCATCATTATTCAAACACACTTCATTAATCTTAAGAAATGAAATGCGCGGCTGTCGAGTACCGCAACCCAGGTTGTGAAGAATTTTTTGCAAATTTAGCAGGTCATTCACGATTGGATTTTAGTTTGCGTCATCGTTTCAAACTGGTTGCAATTTTCGTCACCGTGGTGATGACATAGTCCAGCATCGCTGTCGTCAGTCCCGGATAGGTGCCGATGAACACGGACTCGTTCATGATACGGTCAGCGCCGACAAGATCGCCGACCACCCGGAACGCCGCCGGATTATCTTTCTTGAGCTGCACGAATGCCGGCTGGCGCAGCAGATTTCCGCCGAAGAGCATCCGGTTGCCGATCTTGGCCTCGTCAAGTGCCTGGGCAAACTGGCTGCGGGTGAACTTGCCGTTGGGCCGCACCATCATCATGAAGCCAAACCACGAACAATCGGTGCGATGGCCGGAAGTGTCCCATGTGAAACCGTCGCTTTTGCTCCAGCCGGTGGCATGCGTGGGCAGCATGAAATCGAAAAATTCTTCCAGTCCCGCCAAGCCGGCCCGGAGCGTGTTCCAGTTGTCCATACGGGCTTGGACGAAGGCGGGCAGTTTCTTCAGCTGCTGTCGGCCGATGGCGGCCTGGCGGATTGAGTGGTTTCAAGTTGTAGCCGAGATGGCTGTAGATGTATTTGTGGTCGTAACCTTCGGGTAATTCCCCCAGTTTCCAGCCGAAGCGTTTGTGACAGGTGTTATCCTTACCGCTGGCGCACCAGCAATCGCGACCCCAATCACGGAAACTTTCCACCAGGACTTTAAGCTTCATGTCGCGCACGATGTTGACTGCGCCGCCTTCGCCCATCGTCAAGTGATGCGGCGGATAAAAGGATTGCGTGGAAAGATCGCCAAATGTGCCGGTCAATTGGCCGTCATAACGGCAGCCCAGCGCATCGCAGTTATCTTCAATCAACCACAGGTTGTGCTGGCGACAAAATGCCGTGACTGCGGCAAGATCGAAGGGATTTCCAAGTGTGTGCGCCATCATCACCGCCTTGGTTTTGCCGGGGACGAACGCAGCCTCAAGTTGATCCACGCGCCCGTTCAGCGTGACCGGATCATTGTCAATGAATACGGGCACAAGGCCGTTCTGAATAATGGGGACCACCGTCGTGGGGAAGCCTGCGGCCACCGTAATGACTTCGTCGCCGGCGTTCAACCTGCGGTCGCCGAGCTTGGCGCTGGTGAGCGCGGTGATGGCCAACAGGTTGGCGGAGGAGCCAGAGTTGACCAGCAGGCTGCGTTTGGCGCCGAGAAAGCTACCGAGTTCTTGTTCGAAGGCGTCACCTTCCGGTCCGAGCGTGAGCCAGAAATCCAGCGTGGCGCTCACGGCGGCTTCCACTTCGTCCTCGGTGAAAACCCGGCCCGCATACGGGACGGTGGTTTTGCCGGGCGCAAAAGAGTTGGCGTTTTCCGTTCCGGGTCGGTTGGCGCGGTGCATGAGCGCCGAGTATTCGCGGGTGAGCCGGAGGATTTCAGCTTTGAGTTCGACAGGCGTTGCCATTTTGTCCGCCTAGTATGCGTTCCGGCAAAACCCGTCTCAAGGTGTTTTAATCTGGAGTTCTTCCCAGCCTTTCACTCGGACCGGCGTCGGGCGAAATACGCGCTGCCCCAGCCCCAGAGCAGGCCGAGGAGCAGGCCCGCCAGATGCGCCGTATTCGCGACCCGTCCCATTGCGCCAGTCATACACAACACCAGCCAGATTATCATGATGATCCAGCTCTGTGGATCCAGGCCGACGCCCGAGGCTGGATCTTTCTTGCCGCGTAGCCAGACAAATCCCGCCAATCCATAGATTGCGCCAGACATGCCACCCACGTAACCCGGGCCGGAGACGAGATACTGCGCCACCATCGGCAGCGTTCCCGTCACGATGACCAGCGCCGCCAAGGTGCTGACCCCTCGTCGTGCCTCGATCATGCACCCAAGTTGAAACAGCCACATCATATTGAACACAAGGTGCAGCGGCCCGAAATGAATGAAGATGGGGCTGAGCAAGCGCCAGTATTCGCCCGCGCGCACCTCGGGCAAAAATGTTCCATTGGCGCGCTCCGGGTCGGCTAGCACCAGCTTACGTACGAATTCGTAGTCGTAGCCGAGCTTGGACAGGATCGCCACCACGACGCACAGCGCGATCAGTCCGTAAGTCAGCACGCCGACCCCGTAGCCGCCAAACTTCGGGAAAACGTTGCGCCGAGTCCGCAGCCGTTGCCGGTAGTTCGCCAAGTCCTCCGCTTCGGCGGCTTTGACCTTTGCGGCTTGGGCCCGGGCGGATTGAAACTCGGGCGCTTCGGGGTTGGCGCGGAAGCGCTCCAGTCGCGCCTTGGCGTCGGAGACGTGCTCCTCGTCGTTGATCCACACGATCCACACCCCGCCATCTTCCTCGATTTCATTGCGGATTTTGTGGGCGACGAGGTGGTCGGCGAAGGTTTGCGCCTGCGTCTCGTTGGAAAGCTGTCCAATGGCTCTCATGCCTTGCGCGCCTTGGAAGGCTGTTTGCGTTTGCCGCCCTTGGAATAGCTGATCCGCGCCGCCGCACCGGGTGAAGCCGCGGCCACACCATCCACCGTGCGTTTCAATTCCTTGATCTGATCGCGCAATAACGCCGCTTTCTCGAACTCCAGATTGTTAGCAGCGACGAGCATCTCTTCCTCAAGTTCGCGGATGGTCTCTGTGACATCGAAGTCCGCGCCCGATTCACGCAGCAAAGCCACCGCCTTGCTTTCCCCTTGATGTGCCGAGGTGGACAAGCTCTCCTCCACCGCGCGTTTCACGCTGCGCGGGGTGATGTTGTGCTCGGCGTTGTAAGCAAGCTGGCGTTTGCGGCGATACTCTGTGACCGCGAGAAACTTCTTGATACTGTCCGTCATCACGTCGGCGTAGAGGATGACTTCGCCGTTGAGATGCCGGGCCGCGCGACCGGCGGTCTGGATCAAACTCGTTTCGCTGCGCAGAAAACCTTCCTTGTCCGCATCGAGAATCGCCACGAGCGAAACTTCCGGCAGATCAAGCCCTTCGCGTAGCAGGTTGATACCGACGAGCACGTCGAACTCACCTTTGCGCAGCGCGCGCAAAATCTCCACGCGCTCGATCGCATCAATCTCACTGTGCAGATAACGCACATTGATGCCAATGTCGCGCAGGTAATCAGTCAGCTCCTCCGCTGTTCGCTTGGTCAGCGTCGTTACCAGCACGCGTTCCTTCAGCTCGGTGCGCTTGCGGACCTCCTCCATCAAATCGTCAATCTGACCCTTGAGCGGCTTGATCGTGACCTTAGGGTCAACCAATCCAGTGGGTCGCACGACCAGTTCAGTGACCTTCCCTTGTGCCCAGCCGATCTCGCGCGGCGCGGGCGTGGCGCTGACGTAAATCGTCTGCGGCTGCATCGCTTGGAATTCCAGAAAGTTCAACGGGCGATTATCCAGTGCGCTCGGCAGCCGGAAGCCGTGATCCACCAACACCGTTTTGCGTGAGCGATCGCCTTCATACATGCCACCGATCTGCGGGACACTGACGTGCGATTCGTCCAATACCAGCAGGTAATCGTCCGGGAAGAAATCAATCACCGTCGCGGGCCGCGAGCCAGGCGGGCGATTCGCGATGTGGCGGGAATAGTTTTCGACCCCAGAGCAAAAGCCCATCTCCTCCATCATCTCGAGGTCGTATTCCGTGCGCATCTTGATGCGCTGCGCCTCGAGCAGCTTCCCATCGCGCTCGAACTCCGCGATGCGCGTGCCGAGTTCTTCGCGGATAGCGAGGATGGCGCGCTTCATCTTTTCGTTCGTCGTTACGAACTGCGTCGCCGGGAAGATCATCGTGTTCGCCGGCTTCTCGGTCTGCTCCCCGGTCAACGGCTCGAACACCGTGATGCGTTCGATCTCATCGCCGAAAAACTCGATGCGCAATGCATCCTCGCGTCCTGCCGGACAAAGCTCCACGGTGTCGCCGCGCACGCGGAATTGCCCGCGTTCAAACGTGATGTCGTTCCGCGTGTATTGCAGGTCCACGAGCCGCGACAGCAATTGTTCCCGCGACAACGCCTGCCCGACGTGCAGCGGGATAACCATTTTCTCGTAGTCTTCCTTGCTGCCCGTGCCGTAGATGCACGACACGCTCGCCACCACGATGACGTCGCGTCGCGCGAAGAGCGAACTCATCGTCGAGAGCCGCATCCGCTCGATCTCGGCGTTCACGCTCGAATCTTTTTCGATGAACGTATCAGTGCGTGGGATGTACGCCTCCGGCTGGTAGTAATCGAAGTAACTGACGAAGTATTCAACCGCGTTGTTGGGAAAGAAACTTTTGAACTCCGCGTAAAGCTGCGCCGCCAGCGTCTTGTTGTGCGAGATGACCAGCGTGGGTTTGTTCACGTTCTTGATCACATTGGCGATCGTGAACGTCTTGCCTGAACCTGTGACCCCGAGCAGTACCTGATGTTTCGCGCCCGCCAGCACGCCTTCGGTCAGCTTCGCAATCGCTTGCGGTTGATCGCCGGCGGGCGGGTATTCGGATACGAGTTCAAACATCGTCAACGAACGTAGGAGTCGTGGCATCCAGAGTCAATCCGGGCCGCCAAATTGCTCCAAGCCCACTTACCGAAAGACCGCGACGGGGCAAGGTCCTGCGTGGTCGGCACATCTGTATTCAACCCCGCGCTAGGTAAACAAACGAAAGGCGGGGGAACTCGTAACCTGAAGCTCACGGCCATCTCAGCCGGTGGAAGCAGGCGGGGGCATTCGTGCTTATTTCTATCCAGCAGTCAATCGTCCCGCCCGGACCGGCCACGAGGTTGGTGTGGCTCACCCAGTTCACCAAGTTGGTCGAAGTCTGGAGTGTGTAGGTCAACCCAGCAGTGCCGGAGGCGTGCAGCCGGAACTGACCGGGCGCAGCCACCGAGTAGCTGGTGAACACCGGGGGCGGGGGCAGAAATACCGTCACAACCCGATTGGCCTGGACCGTATTGCCGCTGGCATCGGTCACGTTGTAAATGTTCGTGTAGCTCCCAGTCACGCTGAAGTTCACGGTATTCGTAATCACAATCGTGCCGGTCAGATCGCCCGCACACAGGTCGGTGGCGGTCGCACCGGGATCGGTGAAGGGAGCGCCCACTGCGTGTAGGAGGGGATTGTCTCCGAGCAGAGCCAGGACCGGCGGCTGCGTATCCACTATTACCACCGTTCGGGCGGTGGTGACCACTGCACCGAGGGCATTGGTGGCGTTGTAGGCCAGATTGTAAACACCCGGCGCGTTCGGGTTTACTGCGCCGCTCACCGACAGGGCAAGATTCAACAGGTAAACATCGGTGGGAATCGTGGCCTGGCCGTAGTTATTGAATCCCCAGCCGATGGCCGTTCCGTCGCCTTTGAGCGCCAAGCTCTGGAAATTGCCCGCTGCCAGTGCCACCACGTTGGTCGCACTGACTGGAATCGTGGTCTGGCCATAGCCGTTGTATCCCCAGCCGACGACCGTGCCGTCCCATTTGATCGCTAGGCTTTGAAAATTGCCCACTGCCAGCGCCACCACGTTGGTCGCACTGACTGGAATCGTGGTTTGGCCGAAGTGCGGGAATCCTGAGGTTCCCGGTCCTCCTGCGCCCCAGCCGACGACCGTGCCGTCCCCTCTGAGCGCTAAGCTATGATAATGGCCCGCTGCCAACGCCACCACGTTGGTCGCACTAGCAGGAATTGTGGCCTGGCCGTAGTTTGGAAAGTCCGATGTTCCCAATCCGCCCGCGCCCCAGCCAACGACAGTGCCGTCGCCTTTGAGCGCCAAACTGTGTAAAGCGCCCGCTGTCAGCGCCACCACGTTGGTCACACTGGTGGGAATCGTGGTCTGGCCGTAGTCATTGTTTCCCCAGCCGACGACCGTGCCGTCAGCTTTGAGTGCCAGGCTGTGATAACGGCACGCTGCCAGCGCCACTAAGTTGGTCGCACTGGCGGGAATCGTGATTTCTCCGTAGTCGTCGTTTCTTCCCCAGCCAACGACTGTGCCGTCAGCTTTGAGCGCTAGGCTGTAAAATTCACCTGCCGCCAGCGCCACCACGTTGGTCGCATTGGCAGGAATGCTGGTCTGGCCCTCGTCGTTCCTTCCCCAGCCGAAAATCGTGCCGTCTGCTTTGAGCGCCAAGCTGTAAAGACCGCCCGCCGCAAGCCCGACTGGCGAGGCGCTCAACTTCGCACCCGGATCCATAAAGGCCACGTGACATTCGTTAGTCAGCGGACTGGGACCATTAAGCGCAATCAATGGCGACCAGTTGGATGGTAGACGCCACGGGCGATTCAGCAATACACCATTGAGGTGATTGGTGGTGGCGTCGTAGGCAGCAATGCCCGCTGCCTCGTCAAACCGGTAGCAGGCCACCAGGCCGAGTGCGGTGGCAGTCACGGGCTGGAACATATAGTTGGTGATGTCCGCCCGGCTGCGGGCCACGTTCCACACGCGGACTTCTTCCAGCATCCCGGCAAAGTGGTTGGAGAGATTCCCGGAGTCGTTATACGCGGCACCGATGGTGAAGGGAGCACCCGAGACGGTCAGATTGATGCCATTGGTCGTGGTGCCGAGCGGCAGGCCGTTGACGAAGAACTGCGCGTTCGTCGGGGAGAGCACCACGGCGACATGGCACCATTGCCCCGTGGCGCCAGCGAAGGAGACGGTCTGGTAACTGGCCCCGTTCCACAACCCCAGCGCGTTAGTGGCGAGGTCAAGGCGGTAGCGGGTCTGCGCGCTGGTTGGCCTACCCGCTGGCCAGCAGGCAGGCGTGGCCCGCCAGCATTCGGGGATTCATCCACAACTCAATCGTACCGTTCGTCAAATCCAGCGCCGGGACAGGCATCACGGAGACCTGATCATCCACGCCATCGAACGACAGAGCCATAGCGAAGCCTGTCTGCGCCGATGCGGGCTGGTTGATGAACCAAGTGGTACTAACGACCATTGCGACCCCAAGTAGCCAACGCCCAAGGGTGCATGAAAACAATCGATTAATTTTCATATCCCAAATCTGATCTGATTCTTCCGATTCTCTGGCAACTTGGCAATTCCCTGCGAATAGTCAGCTGCTGTTGGGTGTTTTACATGGATATTCAGAGCAGAGCGAGGCGGAAAGACCGTCAAACTTCACGCGGTGTGAATCCTGTTCAGCGCACCTTTGCGTCGCGTGGGGAAGCCGCTTTGACTGCTGTTAGAAACTTTGCTGCCGCACCAGACATTTTGGCGGAATCGTAAACCGCGCCAAGTTGCACCGGTGGTGGAGCTGGTGCGAGCGGGCGGAACTTCAACTTTGAACCCGCGAGCATTCCCAAACACGCCGGACCGATGACAAGGCCGCGACCGATGCCTGCTGCCGCAATCAAACTTGGGGCACTATCGTGTTCCTCAGCAACGCGCGGCTTGGCGTTGGCTGTGGCGAAGAGTTCCTTGAGCATGGCGTGATACTCGGGGTAATCAGCGCGGGCGTAGGCAACTAACGGTTCATTCGCGATTTGCTCCAGCTTCACTTCTTTGGCACGTGCGAGCCTGTGGTTGGGCGGCACGCCGACGCAGATCGGATAACTCTGAAGTGGTTCATACTTCAGTCCGTGCAAAGCATCTTTCTCCGGTTGAGCGACGAGGCTGAGGTGCAATTTACCGTCGCGCACGCCGCGCATCATTTCTTCGCTGGAAAGGTCGTGCAACTTCACATGAACGCCCGGCGCGACGTTGTGAAAGGAATGCAACGCCGATGGCAGTAATTCCACTGTGAGAGACGGCGCGTAGCCGACGTGGATTTCGCCGCGTTCACCGCGCGCGACGCCGCGCACCAACTTCACAGCTTCGTCGGCACGGTCCAAAACGGCTTTGGCTTCGGTGAGGAAGGCGTTCCCCGCCTCGGTGAACTTCACCGCGCGTTGGGCGCGTTCGAAGAGTTGCACGCCGAGTTCGTCTTCGAGGTCGTGGATCTGACGACTAAGCGCGGGTTGCGCGACGCGGAGCTTCTGCGCCGCCTTGGTGAAGTTTAGCAAGTCGCCCACAGTAGCGAAGTATCGGAGGTGTCGCAGTTCCATGGGTGAATGATACCTTTAAGGTATCGTTTTGCGAGCATCAAAGTATTGGGCGGAATTCATGGCACGGGGTAATCATGTTCTCAAAATATGATGACCATACGAAAATCCGATGAACGCGGCCACGCCGATCATGGCTGGCTGGACAGCTTATTCAACGTTTTCCTTTGCCGAGCTATTATGACCCGGCGCACATGGGTTTCCGTCAGCTTGCGCGTGATCAATGATGACCGCATCGCGCCCGGCGGCGGGCTTCGGTATGCATCCGCATCGCGACATGGAGATCATCAGCTACGTGCTGAAAGGCGCGTTGGAGCACAAGGATTCCATGGGCAACGGCCGCGTGATCAGCCCCGGTGATTTCCAATACATGGCCGCCGGCACAGGCGTGTTGCACAGCGAATTCAATCCGTCCGAGAAGGACCGAAACGCATCTGTTGCAGATCTGGATTCGCCCGGACAAAGGCGGCGTGAAGCCGCGTTATGGCGAGAAATTTCGCCAGGCGAAGCCGGCGGGGCAATTGAACCTCGTCGCGAGCAAGACGGGTCGCGACGAGTCCATCGCGATCAACCAGGACGCCGGACCTGTTCCTTGCCCGGTTGAATGCGGGCGACACGGTGGAACACGCGTTGCAGCCGAAGCGTCATGCGTGGGTGCATGTGGCCGAGGGCGTGGTGGAGTTGAACGGCACGAAGTTGAACGCGGGCGATGCCGCGGCGGTCAGCGAGGAGCAAAAGTTGCAACTCAAGGCCACCGGAAAAGCTCAAGTGCTGCTGTTTGACTTGAACTGAATCTGCGCTATGGGTGCGTCCGGTCAGGGCGCACCCGAATCCAAAAATTTAAACAAACTGAAACTTAACTTTCTTGAACTATGAGGTACTGTTTCCATCATCTATCATTCCGGTGGCGGTCATACCACCAAACTCGCTGAAGCCGTCGCCAAAGGCGCGGCTTCGGTGGCGGACGTCAAGGTCAATACCATCGCCATCGACGGCAAAGACATCGTTGACGGTCGTTACAAGAACGACGCGGTGATTGCGCAACTCGACGCGAGCGACGCGATCATTTTCGGCAGCCCGACCTACATGGGTGGGCCGAGCGGGCAATTCAAGACCTTTGCTGATGCGACCGGCGGAAGCTGGTACGGTCAGAAATGGAAGGACAAAATCGCCGCCGGGTTGACCGTTTCCAACAGTCCCAGCGGTGACAAGTTCAGCACCCTGCAATACTTCCACACATTGGCCATGCAGCACGGGATGATCTGGGTCGGTTTGGGCGAGTTGCCCTTGCAACCCAATGGAGTGAACCGCGTCGGCAGCTTCGGGGGCGCGATGGGTCTGGCGGGACAGGAATCACCGGAAGTTGCGCCAAGTGAAGGCGACAAATTGACCGGCGAAATCCTGGGCCGTCGGGTCGCACAAACTGCGAAGCGCTGGAAAGGCGAGGCTTGATATGAAGCGCGGACTCCAAATCATCGCTGCAGTCGTCGCGCTTGGCGTGGTGATCACATGGGCCAGCTTCGGCGCAAACCGCGGCTGGACCAAAACCGAGAAGCCCATCAAGGTCTTGGACGAAGTAACCGGCATCGAAGGGATCACTCAAGAGAAAGGCTTCTGGCCCGGGGTTGATTTCCTTGGCGCAGGATTGTTTGGCGCAGGTCCTCGCTGGCATTTCCTTTTTGTTCCGTTCAGCATCTAATTCACAACATCAACAAAACCAAAAGCACTAAAATGAAAAACAAACTCATCACAACACTCGCAGTTGCGGCATTGACCGGCGTGGCATTCGCTGCTCCGCAATCATTCGACTTCAAAGATCCCAAAGGCGTGAACACCGTCACGTTCAAACTCGATGCCCCACTCGAAGCCATTGATGGCAGCGCCAACGGCGTCGGCGGTTCAGTGGAATTTGACGCCGCGAATCCCGCCGCGACTACTGGCAAGATCGCCATTGCTGCTGAATCGTTGACCGTTCCAAACCCCATGATGAAGGAGCACATGCATGGCGGTCAGTGGCTCGATGTGGCCAAGTTCAAGGAGATCACCTTTGAGGTAAAGTCGCTTAAAAACGTGAAAACCCAAGACAACGCAACTGCGGCAGATGTCACGGGCAGCTTCACACTTCATGGGGTGACCAAAGAAATCACAGTGCCGGTCAAGATTACGTATCTGAAGGACAAGCTGAGCCAGCGTGTTCCGAATCAGCAAGGTGATTTGCTGGTCCTCCGCTCGACTTTCACGATCAAGCGCACGGATTATGGTATCAATCCCGGCGCGCCGACTGACAAAGTTACGGACGAAATCGAGTTGAAACTCAGCATCGCCGGGGCTTCGCCAAAGAAGTAATCCAATTTTGTAACCACCCCCGCCGCTGGAGCAATCCGGCGGCGGTTTTTATTCCGGTGCGCCCACCCCGCGAAATTCCCTCAGGTAACGCAGTGCCACGCGGAGGTCTTTGGGCAACGGCGCCGCAATCGTCACCGGTTCATTGGTGGTCGGATGTGGCACGGTTAATTCCTGTGCGTGTTGGGCGACGCGGGCGAGCAGCGGACGTTCTTCCCGCCCAGGTTTCAAATAAAAGTCTTTTTTCAGCCGCGACAACCACAGCGGTTTTCCGCCGTAGAGCGTATCGCCGATGAGCGGGAAGCCGGCGTGTTTGAGATGGATGCGAACCTGATGCATCCGGCTGGTGATGGGGCGGCAGGTCAAAGCGGTGTAACCGGAGAATTTTTCCGCCACATCGAAGAGCGTCTTGGATTTCTTTCCTTCCTTGGGATCAATTCGCATCTGGCCGGGGCGAAACGCATCGGGTGCAATTTTGGCGATCATTTCAAAATGATCCGAAGAGGGCTCTCCAGCGATTATAGCGAAGTCGGTCTTGGTGGGCTTGTCGGTCCCAAAGGCGTTGGCTAGGGCTAGGAATGCTGGTTTGTTCTTGGCGAGCAACAGGACGCCGCTGGTCTCAAAATCCAACCGGTGTGCGTTGCTGAGATAAGTGAGGTTGCGCTTGGTGGCCCAAGGTTTCTGGGCGGCGATGCCGTCGTGCAACAGCCGTATCAAGTTTGGGCGCTCCGCATCGTTACGATCTGGCGAAGTCAGCACCCCGGAAGGTTTATCGAGGGCGAGCAGATGCTCATCCTCGAACAGGACGGGGATTTCCCAGAATTCCTTCGTGGCCGGGGCCAAGAGTTTGATGACATCCATAAACCAACGGTTGCCCGCCGACCTGATCCGGATGCAGGCGGGTTACTGGCCCGCCGTGCCTTGTTGCATCTGCGCCTGTTTTTGTTGGAAATAGGGCAGCGTGCGGAAGGCTTGCTCGGCTTCGCGCTGAAACCAGGCATTGAAGGCTTCGCTCCGGCGCACTTGATGGACGCTGCGGGTGAACGCGGGCAGGTTTTCGCGTAGCTTGGTTTCATCAATCGGCAGTTTGGTCCGAACGTAAACCACCGCAGCACCGTCGTTGCTCGGTAACACTTGGCCGACTTGGCCGGGGGTGGTTTCAAACGCTACACGTTTGAGATAGGAGAGTTCGAGTTGATACTGTACCTTCCGGTACATTGGTGCTGCTCAAAGAAAACGGCGACAGTGTCACAGGAGTGACTCCAAGCGGTTTGCACAGATCAGAAAAATTCTTGCCCGCGGCGAGACCGTTGGTGGCAATAGCGTGGAAATCCATGGCCAGCTTCTGGGCTTTCGTGGCTGCTTCGATAAAACGATAATCAGACGTTACCTTTTCGCGGATTGATTCAAAGTCCGGCTGCTGGCTGGGCAGACGCTTGTTGAAGGCGACCACATAGACCGTGTGTTCCCCGACCAGCACATCGTCCAGCGGGTCTTCTGCGGTGAGATTGTAGGCCCGACGGACGAAATCGCCGCCGACATCCAGTGCAGCCGGGGCTTCGTTGCGGGAGAAGGGCGCGGTGACTTCAGGTTTCAACTGGGCCTGGGTGGCCAGCATGGTGAAGGCTTCCGAGGTCAGCGGGGCCTTGCTGACGGCTTCATACAACTGATTGTCAAACTTGCGGGCGGTGGCCCCGGCCAATTGTAACGCGGCGCGACTTAGCAACTCTTCGCGGATCTTGGTCCGGGCGGCTTCCGGCGTGGCGCCAAACTGGGTGAAGTTGGTTCCCAATTCGAGCATGTTGTTTTCCAGCATCTCGTTCAAATTGGTGAATTCCGAGGTGGCTTGGGCGAGATAATTGGAGACGGGAAACCGCACGAAGCTGAGTTGCAACCGTTCTGGAAGGCGATAGCGCGCCTGCTGGTTGGTGTAAAACTCAGCGATTTTGGCCGGGGTCACTTCGATGGAAGCCAGATTGTTGGAGGCGTGGAAGAAAGCCACCTGAGCGGCGACTTCCTGATGATCCCGCCGATACAACGCCTCGATTTCCTGCGGTGGAACCAATTGGCCGCTCACGCCAATCGTGGAGATGAGCTGCTGGATGGCGATATCGTTCCGAACAAAACGTTCGAAGTCACCCAAGGTCAGGTGTTCGCGCGCCAGAATTTGTTTTTCAAACTCCGCCAAGGGTACCGGGTTGCCGCGGTTGATCATGCGCAACCGCTCACTGGCGGCTCGGGCGGCTACGTCGTCGCTGATATGGATACCCATTTCCGCGGCTTTCTGCATGATCAGAAGGCGATTGTAGGTTTCCCGTTCGATGTCGAAGTTGGGGATGGTGCGACCGCTGCCCGGGAACCGCGCCAGCGGCAAAGAAGTGATAGATTTGCACTTCGCGGCGTGCCTCATCATACAGGGAGGGGGTGATGACTTGACCATTCATCGTGCCATAATTGCTGGCTACCCGGCTGCCATCCATCTTTGATGTGCTAAAACCCACCAGACGAAGGTGATGATAACCGCCACGATGATGACCCACCACATGGTTTGCGAATGCTTCCGAATCGTTCCAATCATAAAAAATTTGGCTTAAACAAGGGCGCAAACGCTAACCGGCTTTGCCTGACCCGGTCAAACGCAAAAAACGGTCGTGTGCGTCGACTGCCAGCTTCGGATTGACTTCCCGGCGCGGCTGCCAAATCTTCGCCCGGTGTCAGAATTGCTTTGGTTTGTGGCGCATACCAAGCCACGACGGGAAAAGAAACTTTTAGAGTTTTGCGAGCGGCAAGCCATCGCCGTAACCCTTCCGTGCTACGCGTCTTCACACAAATACCGCGGCAAATCCGTTGTGTTCCAGAAGCCGTTGTTTCCGGGCTACCTCTTTTTGCAGCTTCGTCTAGGGGAGATTGCCACCGTCCGCCAGAATGATCACGTTGCCAACCTGCTCGAAGTATTCGATCAAGCTACCTTTGCCCGGCAGCTCTTCGAAATTCTTCGCGCGCTCGAGTCCGGGTTGGAAGTTCGGCTGGCTCCGACCATCGAATCCGGAACGCAAGTACGCATCCGATCCGGTCCATTGCAAGGCGTTGAAGGCTTGGTCGAGTATCGTCAGGGCCACACCACTGTCATTCTCCGGCTTGATTTCATCAATCAGGCGGCAGCTGTCCGCATGTCAGTGGAGGAACTCGAAGTCATTTGAGTAAGGCAGGAATTTTTTTGACGTTTTTTTTCACGCCCGCTTGAAGTTTTTGGCGCGGCAGGCTTTAACTTCAGAATTTCGCTTGGCAATTCGCGCGCCGGGAATTACAACCGTGGCGCTCTTTGAAAGATACGGGCCGCAAGCCCGTCAGTGTTGTCATCAAATGCAGGGAACGCCGTGAGATTCGGCGACGGTTGCGCCACTGTATCGGATTACGAACTCCCAGAAGCCACTGCGGGTCACGCAAGTGCGGGCCGCGGGAAGGCGGGAGTGAGGTTTGAAGTCCGGAGTCAGGATATCGGTTTGATGGCACTCGTCCGCTCGCTCCAATTGGAGCGGGCACTTCTCCGCAAAGAGAAGGATGAGGCCAGCCCATCACGCTGTTTGTGGTGGGACTCGTTTATGCCTTCATTTTCGTTTTGCGGAAGATGAAGGCGTTTTTGTTTAAAGCCGAGGTGACAAGGTCGAGGGCCGTAAGGGCTCGACTTCGCACTTTGCCCCTCACATTTCGTCGTTTTTCTTCCGCGCTGGTCTCTCTGAAACCAAAACCCATTCCGGCCGCCATCCGCGTCCGGAACTCAGCAGAAAGATCAGTATGAAAAAGCTCCGTTCGTTTCGTTCGTTATCGCTGGCCGTCGCCAGCGGGTTCGTCATTTTCTCCGCCTCCGCCGCCACGTTTGATGACGTGCAATACTGGGTCGGCTCCGGTGCCAACAAAGCGGCCTTCGTCATTGATTGGAATGATGGCAAATCCGCCGAATCGCTCCTGTGGGGCTATCGTTGGGATGGAGCCGCGACTGGGTTGGATATGTTCCAAGCTGTGGTTAATGCTGATTCACGCCTGTATGCACATGTCGGCAGTTACGCGTGGGGCACAGCGATTCTTGGCATCGGCTTCGACCTGAACGGCAACGGTAACTTTGGTGTGACGCCAGCACTGAGTTTCAACAGCGGCGGATTGTTCAGTTCCACCAGTCCGAACGATGCGCGTGTCTCGGTGGAAGCCGGCGATCACTATGTTGAAGGCTGGAACACTGGCTACTGGGAATATTTCAACAAATCTAGCGCTGTGGACGCTTGGGCTTCGGCAAGCGGGGGTATCACTGACCGAGTGCTTACCGATGGCGCATGGGACGGATTGAACTTCAACCTCGGGTTCGCTTGGCCTGGGGCTACCCCCAGCGAACCGATCGCAGTCACAGCTGTGCCTGAACCCAGCGCGCTCGCGCTGATTTCCCTTTCCGCACTTGTGCTGACATGCGCCCGTCGCAAACCATAATTTGCGCCCTGGGACTGGTCGGCGTGCTTAACGCGTCGGCCAGTCCGTTCGCCACGGAAGTCGTGCGTGCGTCCGGCACGTTCGGTCCGGTCCCGTACCATGATCCCAACTCGGTGCTTCGGGCGCCGGCAACGTCGTTCCGCGATTTCTTCGGCGTCACTGCCCGCGTGAAGTTGGTGGAAGCGGCCTACTACTTGGCGTCGACCAATACGGGGTTGCTCACGACCAATCTCATTCTCACGGTGGGAGCGGGGGATGAAATCATTGTGCGCTTTGATTCGCCGATTCAGGATGATCCGGCCCATCCATATGGCGTGGACTTGCTCGTGTTTGGTAATGCCTTCTTCACCCCAAACCAGTTCGTCAACGACAACACCGACATGGGAGCGTGTGTTCTCAACGGCCCAATTTTCTCCGAGCCGTTGAAAGTTTCCGTCAGCCCCGGATTCACCGGTCAGCTCGGCGAAATCGCCAATGATCCCGACACGTGGCCATGGTATCGCTACGACAACGGTCCGTTTGCGGACAGCGCATTTCCCACGCAAGCTTATCAATGGAATCGTGCGACGACGAATTGGTCGAGTCAGCTCATGGATTTCACCAAGCCGGTGAATCCTGCCCTGCAATCCCTCTTTACCGCTGGCGGCCTCACGGCGGCGGACGGTATTGATTTGTACGCTGGCGCGGGCGGTGGCACGGGATTCGATCTGCGCGAATCCGGCTTTGCGTGGATTCAATACGTCAAAGTTGAAGGCGTTGATCCGGATTTCAGCGATGGCGAGGTGGATGCTTTCGCTGCCGTGCGTTCGATGCACATCGGTGACACGCTATCCATCGCGCCGGAAAACCTTGCGCGCAACACCGCCGTCTTGTTTTTCCAGAACCCTAGTGCGGAAACTGAAACCACCGTTTCGCTCGCATTCGCTGCGGTCAGTGGCCTAGCGCAAGTTTTCACCGCGCCGCTGACGAACTGGAGCAGCTTCGCCGCATTGCCGGGGACGGTGCGTACGGCGGTGCAATTGAATTTCACCCCGCTGCTCGGCACCACGCCAGTTACGTTTACCGCTGACCTTGCGTTGTCCGCAGGCACAAATTATTTCGGCAATGGGAGCGACCTGCTGGTACTCCAATCCAGCGGCACGAACTGGACCGCGCGGCCGTTCACTTATCACAGCACTAATCAACAGGTGCGGGTCGCGGGACTCACCAATTTTTCTGCGTTCGTGGTTGCGCAGTTTACTGCCCCAACTTTGCAACTGGCGGCCAACGGGGCAGATTACAACATCCGCTTTACGCCGGTGGCGAGTCTGACGCACACGCTGGAACGTTCCACCAACCTGATGCATTGGTCGGCGCTGGGTTCCTTTATTGCGAGTAACGCGTTGCCCGTCGTTCTCACGGATGACGCCGCGCCGACTACCAAAGCTTTTTACCGTGTAAGGCTTGATCAACCATGACGATGTCTGTCGCGAGTCGAAGGACAAACGTCGAGGGCCAGCCAGCCCTCGTCCCGCGCGCTTTTGGCCCTCGATCGTCGACCTTCGGCCATCGACTCGGTGCCTTCACGCTCATCGAGCTGCTTGTCGTCATTGCCATCATCGCGATGCTGGCGGCGCTGTTGCTCCCGGCACTGGCCCGTGCCAAGGCCAAAGCCAAACACACTCAGTGCCTCAGCAACCTTCACCAGATGGGCCTCGCTGCGCAGATGTATGTTGGCGATCATGATGGTTTGTTTCCTGTCGCCTATTATGCTGCGATGGAGAATGGCCTAATGGTTTCTTACGCGTGGGATTTGACCACCATTGAAAGCAGTCCGAAACAGGTCGTGCCCGGTGTGCTCTGGCAGGGGCAAACGGCGATGGCCATTCATCAATGTCCGGCATTTACCGGCGGAGCGAATTGGGCCAGCGACCCGTTCACGGGCTACAACTACAACACCAGCTTCCTTGGCCACGGCCAGTTTGAGAACATTCCCGAGCCCGCCAAAATTGCCGCTGTGAAAAATCCCGCGGCCACCGCGCTTTTCGGTGATGGTGGTTACTCCGCTGGTGCGAATAAATTCATGCGCGCGCCATGGCCAAATCCCGGCGATCAAACCTTCAGCGGCCGCTGGGCGGGCACCCAGGCGTTCCGGCACCAAAAGCGCACCAGTGTTGCTTGGGTGGATGGTCACGTTGAATCGTGGCGACACCGCTTCGCTGACAACAAAAATGGCGCAGCGAACGTCGCGCCCGATACCGGGTTTCTCTCGGCCGATAATTCGCTCTATGATCTCGAGTGATTCCAGCATAGATGCGGCGCAGTGTCCGCTGTGTGGCCGGGCTAACGAGTGTCAGCTCTGCTCCGTGGCGGCTTACAAAGGTCCGTGCTGGTGCATGAAAGTGACAATTCCCGAGGCCTTGCTGGCGCGCCTGCCGGCAGAACTGCGGAACAAGTCGTGTATTTGTCGTGCGTGTGTCATGGAATTTCATCGCGCCAAGGAAGGTGAAGTCGCCGGGTCAAAGATCCGGCCCGGCGACTTTTATTTCGACAACGGCCTGATGGTTTTTACCGCGGAATATCATCGGCGGCGCGGCTACTGTTGCGGCAACAACTGCCGCCATTGCCCCTATCAGCCCGACCCGATGAAACTCACGTTTGCTCCGACCGCTGCATGATGAGTTCAACCCCGCAACGCATCGTCTGTCTCTCGGCCGAGGCGGCGGATTGGCTCTGGCGACTGGGAGCGTGGGACGCGGTGGTGGGTGTAACCGCCTACTTTGAACCACCGCCCAGCGCGGCGTCCAAACCGCGCGTCAGTGGTTTCAGTTCCGCGAGCCTGACGCCTATCTTACAATTTTCGCCCGACCTCGTCGTCACGTTCTCCGATGTGCAAGCCGGGATTGCTGGCGCGCTGGTAAATCACGGTGTTCCCGTGCTGGCGACCAACCAACGCACCCTTGCCGAAGTCGAAGCCACGCTAGCGTTGCTGGCGCGCGTGGTGGGGTGTGAAACTGTCGGAGAAAGACTTCGGGGCGAATTTCGGGAGAAGCTATCACCCGTTGTCGTTGCTGCCCGACCGCGGGTATATTTTGAAGAGTGGGATAATCCACTAATCACGGGCATCGCGTGGGTGAGTGAGTTGATCGAGCGGGCTGGTGGTATGGATGTCTTTGCAAAACTACGGCATCAACGCGCTGCGCCCAGCCGGGTCATTTCTCCTGAGCAAGTGCGCGTCGCTAATCCTGAAATAATCTTGGCCTCTTGGTGCGGCAAGCCCGTGAACAAGACCGTATTTCAATCACGCCCCGGTTGGATGGAAATCTCCGCCGTGCGGAACGATCGTATTTATGAAATTCCCAGCGCAGACATTTTGCAGCCGGGATTTCGGCTTATTCAGGGCTACGAAGCCATGAAGCAATTCATCAAAGCGTTTACGCCCCAACCTGCCGCTTGATCGCGTCGCAGATGTCTTTGCTCCATTTTTCCAGCACGGCTTGTTGCGGGCCTTCGATGAGGAGACGCGCTTTTGGCTCGGTACCGGAATAGCGCAGCAGCACGCGGCCCCCGGCGGGTTTTACATCAGCTTCCGCTTTTTCCACGAGGCCGAGGATGCCATCGAGTTTCTCGAACGGAGTTTTTTCGCGCACTTTGACGTTAGTGACGAGCTGTGGGAAGCGCGTCCAGCACTTGGCAAGTTTGCTCAGCGGTTTACCGCTAGATTTCATGATGCGCAGCATCTGCAACGCGGCCACGAGGCCGTCGCCGGTCGTGCCGTAGTCGCGGAAGATCAAATGCCCGCTTTGTTCGCCGCCAAAGTTGAAACCACCGCGCAGCATTTCATCAATAACCAGTTTGTCGCCTACGCCGGTGCGGATCACCTTGCCACCGGCTGCGTTGATGGCGGCATCGAGCCCGGCGTTGCTCATCACGGTGGAGACGAGCGTCTTTTCGGCAAGCGTGCCTTGCGCGAGCATGTCGAGCGTGGCGATGGCCATGATGTCGTCGCCGTCAATCAGTTCGCCTCGTTCGTCGCACATGATGACCCGATCGGCGTCCCCGTCGTGAGCGATGCCGACATCGGCGCGGAATTCCCTCACGAGTTGGCAAAGGCGTTGCGGATGCATCGAACCGCAATCTTGGTTGATGTTTTTACCGTTGGGCGTGTCGCCAAACACCATGACCTCAGCGCCAAGTTCGCGCAGGACGCAAGGGGTGGCCTTGTAGGCCGCCCCGTTCGCGCAATCCACCACGATGCGCATTCCTTCGAGCGTCATGCCGCGCGGGAAACCGGCTTTGGCAAATTCAATGTAGCGTCCGAGCGCATCCGCAATACGCACGGCCCGGCCGATTTCTTCGGCAGTGGGGCGGATGTTCTCAATCTCACCGCTGAACACGAGGTTCTCAATGCTGGCTTCGATCTTGTCATCAAGCTTGTAGCCGTCCGCGCGGAAGAACTTGATGCCGTTGTCGGCGTACGGATTGTGGGACGCAGTGATGACAATCCCCGCGTCCGCCCGCAAGCTCCGTGTCACATACGCGACGCCCGGTGTCGGCAGCGGTCCGACGAACAACACGTCCACACCCATCGAGAGGATGCCGGAGGAGATGGCGTTCTCGAGCATGTAGCCGGAAAGCCGCGTGTCTTTGCCGATGACGATCTTGTGGCGACCGTGACCGCGCGCTTCGGATTCAAGGTTTTTGAAGACGTGGGCGGCGGCGCGGCCAAGTTTCAGGGCCGTTTCGGCGGTGACGGGTTCGACGTTGGCGGTGCCACGGACACCGTCCGTGCCGAAGATTTTCTTGGGTTTGCTCATGGGTTGGGTTTGGGCGCGGAAATAATGATTTTCGGTTCGGGTTTTGGCGGGGGGGTGACCTGCACTTCGGTTGGCTCGAAGCGTACAACGGTGATGCCGTTGGGGACTGCAACGTCCAAGTGCTGGCGAAAACTTTGCGTGAGGTCAGCGGAGGTGAGATCGGCGAACACGCGGATTTCGCGTTCGACCAGACGTCCGACGGCGCCGGGACGGCCTTTGATCGTGACGTTTACAGTGGCGGGTTCGATCCGAAAGGTGCGCACGTCGGCCGTGCCGGAGACAATCTTGACCTCCAGATTGATGAACATCCGTTCCGTCTGGCCTTGCTCGGCGCTGAGGGCTTTGATCGTGAGCCAGATGACGATGGCGAGTGCCAGTGAAAGCAATTTCCAGCCGAAATTACGAAAGAGCAAGTTGCGCGAAAGGTCGGCCATGTTTATTTGCCCCCCCCTTGAGAAGTGGAACGGGTTTCGGTGCGGGTAATGACAGCAGTATCGGATTTGTGCGTTTCGTTTGGGCGCAGCCGTAACCAGCCGAGTACACCGCGGGCGCGGGTGGGCCGGACAATCACTGAGGTTAGAAACGAGCGTAATTCTTCGATGCTGATGCCGCGGACCAGCTGCCCTTTGTAGGCGTAGGAAATCGCGCCACTTTCCTCGGACACCACAACGATTGGCGCGTCGGTTTCTTCACTCAGTCCCAGCGCGGCGCGATGGCGGGTGCCGAGAGATTTGTTCAAGTCTGAGCGTTGCGTAAGCGGAAAGATGCACGCGGCGTAAGCGATCCGGTCCCCCTTGAGGATCACCCCGCCGTCGTGGATGGCGTTGTTGGGGAAGAAAATCGTTTCGAGCATTTCGGGCGTAGCTTCGCAATCAATCACGATGCCCGATTCGACCGCTTCGTAGAGCTGGATGGATTGCTCGATGGCGATGAGGGCGCCGATGCGGACTTCGGCGAGGCGTTCGCAGGTGCCGACGACGACTTCGATGTTTTCCCGTTGCTCGCGGACGGTGGAGAAGAGGGGGAGATTACCGAGTTCACCCAACATGCGGCGGATTTCCGGTTGGAAAATGATGACCGCGCCGAGGATGAGCACGAACGAAGCATTGCCCAGCAGCCAGCTTAAGACTTCGAGTTTCAGGAGCGCGGCCGCGAGCGTCGTGGCGAGCAGCAGGATAGTGAACCCGATCACCACCGGCCAACCCCGGGTGCCCCGGACGAAGCGTGTGGCCAGATAGATGCCCGCCGCGAGGATGGAAATTTCCAGCGCGGGCCGCCAAACGTCCTGAATGAGCTGCCACATTATTTCTGTTGATCCAAAATTGCTTCCGTCACGCGGATGGCTTGGACGGTTTCGATCACGTCATGTGTCCGAATTATTTGCACTCCGGCGGTTATTGCCAGACACGCACACGCCAGCGAGCCGGGTAATCGCTCCGCTATATTCGCCCCGGTGAGCGCTCCGATGAAGGATTTGCGCGAAACTCCCAGCAACACCGGGCGCTCCAGCGTTGTAAAACTCCGCAACGCGCTGAGCAACTGCAAATTGTGTTCCAGTGTCTTGCCGAATCCAATGCCGACGTCGAACACCACTTGGTCCGCGCTGACACCAGCCGCGTTCAATCGTTCCATCCGGTCGCAAAAAAACACTTTCACTTCGGCGACGACGTCATCATAGACCGGGCGCGCCTGCATTGTCTGCGGCAAGCCTTGCATGTGCATGGCTACATAGCCAGCCCCGGTTTCCGCGACGAGCTGCCACATGGCTTCGTCTTCGCGGTTTGCGGCGATGTCGTTCACAATGCTTGCTCCGGCGGCCAGCGCGGCCCGGGCCACGGCGGGCTTCATTGTATCAATCGAAAGCGGCACCTGCGTGCGCGCGACCAATCCTTCGATGACCGGGATGACGCGGTCTAATTCTTCCCGTTCGCTCACCGGAGCCGCGCCAGGGCGCGTGGATTCACCGCCGATGTCGAGGATGGCCGCACCTTGCTGTGCTAAATCCAGCCCGTGCGACACCGCTGCATCCGTGTCACAGAACCGACCGCCATCGGAAAACGAGTCCGGGGTGATATTCACGATACCCATGACGAGTGTAGGGCGTGGAAACCGGAATTCAAATTGGCGGGCGCGGAATAGCATTTAGGGCAACCAAGAACACAGACTGATGAGCACGCATGTAAACCAATTTACTTTTTCCGTTCGATAAGTTCGATCTCATACCCCTCCGGCGCGTCAATGAACGCGAAGACCGTGCCGGTTGAAGTCGTCGTGGGTTCGTCGGAGTATTTCATCCCGTGCTTGGCGAGGTGTTTCTCAAATTCCGCCAGACTATCCACCTCAAACGCCAGATGTGTCAGATCAGCTTGGACCTGCACGGATTCACTGCCCGGGAAATGGCACAGTTCGATCAACTCCTCGCTTTCCGAGGCTTTCATGAACACCAGTTCCGAACCGCGCCGGGGATTTGTGGCGTTTGACCTCCAACAAACCAAGAATGTCGCGATAGAATTTTACCGTGCGTTCGAGGTCGTTTATCCGGTAGCGGGTATGCAAAAGCTTTCTGGCCAGACTCATGATCACAGGATAGCGGGAAGTACTGAGCGCGAAAAGCTGGTTTTCCGGCGGGATTTCCCGTTGCGCCAAACGGTGGCTGTCTCTAGTCTCGGCCAGTCATTCTCATGAAGCGCGCGTTGCTTGGAACGAAAAGGAAGAAGGCCACTCCGGCCCGGAAGCCTGTTTCCAAACGCCCGAAACCGGGAAAAAAATCCCCGCTTGCCAGAAGCAAGGCCAAAAAGTCCCTGCCAGTTCGGAAGTCGCCCGCGAAGACCGCCAAGGCCAAGAGCGTTCCGCTGCAGATGGCAAAAGACAAAGCCGCTATCCCTAAACGTCAGGCTATTTCTAAGCCCAAGGCGGCCACGCCGGCTGCCGCTCGAAAACTGAAACGTGCGGTTGCGACGCAAGCAACGGCTGTCTCTCCCGCGGGCGCGTCTGCAAAACCGCGGCCTCAATCGAAGATTGCCCGCAAAACCCGCCACAAGCCCGCACCCGCAGTGGTTTTTACGGTCGAAGCCGACGAGGAACTCGCCATGCCTGCAACTGTTTTGCCACAACCTCGAGTAGCTGATCGTAAGGCTGCTCGAAATCCCGTGCCCCAAAAACAGCATCAGACGACGGCGGCACCACTGATTGCCGTTCCATCCTTCTTGCTCGAAGGCGATGAGCCTAGTCATCCGGAAGTTGGCGGTCCGGGGGAAAAATTTTCCCTTGGTCCAACCGTTTCCTTGGAGCACCTCAGTGAAGCCATCGCGCCGTTACCCGAGGCGTACGGCACGGGGAAACTTTTTCTCACGGCCCGCGACCCGCACTGGCTTTATGCGCATTGGGATTTCACGCGCGAGGAACAGTTCCGCCACAATGCGCGCTCAGAGGATCGCCATCTGGTCTTGCGGGTTCATCCAGTCGCGCCTGCCGCGAAGCCGGTGGCGGAATATCACGTTCATCCCGAATCGAAGCATTGGTTCGTCCATGTCGAGCGCGCCGGCGAGACTTACACGACCGAACTCGGTTACTATCAGCCGGGCCGCAAATGGCAGTCGCTGGCGTTCTCTACGCCGCAGCGCACGCCGCCCGACAACATCTCCACCGACTCGACGGTGAAGTTCGCTACCATTCCGGCGGAACTTTCGTTTGAGACCATGCTCGGTTTGCTAAAAGAGACCGCAGGCGAATCTGTGGCGACGAGCACACCGTTGGCGCATGTCGTGGATCAGATCCGCCCCCGCGCCCGGGAACACTTTCCGAAAACCACCGCCGCTGGCGGCGACTGGACCTCGGAACAAGAGCAGGCGTTAGCAGGCGTGCTTGCCGCGGATCAGGCCGGGGTGGCATTGCCCAGTTCGGAGGAATTTGTTGCGGAGAAATCCTGGCCGGAGTTCGCTTTCAACTTTGAAACCGGCGAAGCCGCCCCGCTTTCCGCGCCCACATCTTACGTCTCCTCGTTCTTTGGTGGCGAAGAGTCGAAGGATTTTTGGTTCAACATCAACGCCGAGCTGGTGATTTATGGCACGACCGAGCCCAACGCCACCGTCACGTTCGCCGGGAAACGGGTTCAACTGCGGTCCGACGGTTCGTTCCGCTTTCATTTTGCCTTACCAGACGGTCAATTTGAACTGCCCGTCACGGCTGTTTCTGCCGACGGCACCGATGGGCGCGCGGCAGAGCTAAAGTTCCTGCGGGGCACGGAGGTTCGCGGTGATGTCGCAGCTGCACCCGCTGATCCAGCGTTAAAACCGCCCCCCGGCGCCTGAAGTTCCCGCACGTTAGTTCTTCTCTTAAACTTAAGCTTCGTCTTAATCTTAAGCGCAGTTACAGCCGACAAAGCACAGCCGAGTAAGTTTAAGGAAAAGATCAAGATCACGACCTGAACCAATGAGCGGTTACCTTGCCATCATCCTTCATGCGCATCTGCCGTTCGTGCGACATCCCGAGCACGAAAAATTTCTGGAGGAAAGTTGGCTCTTTGAGGCCATCACCGAGACCTATTTGCCGCTGTTGCAAGTCATGAACGGCTGGCAACGCGACGACATGAATGCGCGCCTGACGATGACACTGTCGCCGACGTTGTGCGCGATGCTGCGGGATCCGTTGTTACAGCAACGCTACGCCAAGCATCTTGACGATCTCATCGTGCTTGCCGACAAGGAACTCAGTCGCACGCATTGGGAGCCGCGATTTCAGGAGCTGGCGAAGATGTATCACACCCGCCTCACCGCCACGCGCCTGTTCTATCAACAACTCGGAGGCGACATCATCGGTAAGTTTCGCCGCTTGCAGGATTTTGGCCTGCTCGAAATCATCACCACCGGCGCGACGCACGGGTTGCTGCCATTGATGGCGAATCACCCGCCGTCCGTCCGTGCGCAGATCCTCATCGCCCGCGATCAATATCGTGAGTGCTTCGGTTGCGATCCGCGCGGCATCTGGTTGCCAGAGTGCGCCTATTTCGATGGCGTGGAGGCTTATTTGCAGGAGGCCAACATCCGTTGGTTCATTGTGGATTCGCATGGCTTGCTGCACGCGCATCCGCGTCCGCGCTACGGCGTGTTCGCGCCGGTGTTCACGCCGAACGGCATCGCGGTGTTTGGACGCGACATGGAATCGTCGCGCCAAGTCTGGAGCCGCACCGAAGGTTATCCTGGCGATGTGCGGTATCGCGATTTCTATCGCGACATCGGGTTCGACTTGGATTTTGATTACGTGAAGCCGCATTTGCCGTCGCCGGAGCATCGTGGTTTCACTGGCCTCAAATATTACCAGATCACGGGTGGTGATGCGCCCAAGCAGCCCTATGAACCCGCCACGGCTGCCGAAGCCGTTGCCGCGCATGCGGCGCACTTCCTCAAATCCCGCGTCGAGCAAGTTCAGGAACTGGGGGCCATTCTGGATCGCCCGCCGCTCGTCATCTCGCCCTACGATGCCGAGCTATTTGGCCATTGGTGGTATGAAGGTCCGGAGTTCCTTGATGTCTTCGTGCGCAGGGCGTATCACGATCAAAAGGCCTTCGAGCTGATCACGCCCGAACAATATCTCCGTCGCCATCCGACGAACCAGATCGCCACGCCGGCCGCGTCGAGCTGGGGAGAGGAGGGTTACTATCGGGTCTGGCTCAACGAGAAGAACGAGTGGATCTATCGTCACCTGCAAATCGCGCAGGAACGCATGACTGAGCTGGTGAAGAAATTTTCCAAACCTGATGCGCTTCAGGAACGTGGTTTAAAGCAGGCCGCACGCGAACTCCTCCTCGCGCAGGCTAGCGACTGGCCGTTCATCCTCCGTACCAACCGAGTCCTGACTACGCCCGCAAGCGGGTCAAAGCCCACCTACTCCGCTTTAACGGACTCTATCATCAACTCACCACCGGAAAGATTGACGAGAAGTGGCTTGCGGTAATTGAGGCCCGCGACAATCTTTTCGCCGACGTGAACGTGAGTTATTGGGCCTAGCGCAGAGCACGGGTGGTCGGCGGAGCGTCCCCCCGGAGTCTTATGCTGCGAATGCGTTCCCGGTTAAATCACCGTGTTGTCCGGAATGGAAGCGCCCTTGGGAATGACCACGATGCCGTCGCGGATGAAATACAGCGGATGATCCACGTTCTCTGGCTTGCCCACGGGTGAGATGACGACGTTGTTGCCGATGCGGGCGTTCTTATCAATGATGGCGTTCTCGATCTTGCAGTTTGTCCCGATGCCGACGCGGGGTTTGCCGGCGCGTTCGTGTTCGGTAATGGATTCCTTGGATTCGAAATAATCACAACCCAGCGCTACAACCCGGTTCAGTTGCGTGCCGGCCCCAACGATCATGCGCAGGCCGATGATGCTGTTGCTGATCTTGGAGGGGTTGATGATGCAGCCGTCTGAGATGACCGCGTGATCAATCTGTGCGCCGTTGAGCTTCGATCCGGGTAGAAAACGCGGGCGGCTGAAGATTGGCGCGCTCATGTCGAAGAAATTGAACTTGGGCAATTCTGCCGCCATATCGAGATTCGATTCGAAGAAAGCGCGGATTGTGCCGATGTCCTCCCAGTAACCTTGATAGATATGCGAGCAGACACGGTGCGTCTCGATGGAGCGCGGGATGATGTGCTTGCCGAAGTCGGTCAAATCGTTGTCCAGCATCTTGCGGACGACTTCGCGGTTGAAGACGTAGATGCCCATCGAGGCGAGGAAACATTCTTCGCTGCCTTCAATCTCAAGTTTGGAATACCAATCTTGCGGGAGGCGCAACGAATCCTGCACGGCGGTTTCCTTGGGTTTCTCGACAAAGCGGATGATGCGGCGGTCTTCGGCAATCTGCAGGATGCCCAGCGCGGCGGCTTCTTTGCGCGGTACGGGAATCGTGGCAATGCTCACGTCGGCGCCGGTTTCGCGATGCTCGGCGATCATGCGCCGGAAATCCATGCGATACAATTGATCGCCACTCAGGATGAGCAGGTATTCGAAGTCGTGATCAAGGAAGTGAATGAGATTTTTGCGCACGGCGTCCGCTGTGCCTTCGTACCACGACGTGTCGGCGAAGGTCTGTTGAGCCGCGAGGATTTCTACGAACCCGCTGGAGAATTGGTCGAACTTGTAGGACTGCGAGATGTGGCGATGCAGCGACGTGGAGTTGAACTGGGTCAGCACGTAGATGCGGCGAAAGCCCGAGTTGATGCAGTTGGAGATCGGCACATCCACGATGCGATACTTGCCCGCGAAAGGGACGGCTGGTTTGGCGCGATCCTTCGTCAGCGGAAACAACCGGGTCCCCTGCCCGCCACCCATGATGACGCAAAGAACGTTGCTAGTGTTGAGGGATTGGCGGGTGATGCGACTGGTGTTGGATGACATAACAGTTGGTGCCTGTTGCGGTTCGGTTGGATGCTAGGACAGTCGTCCGACGCGCTGCAAGCTTCAAGCGACATCTCTTCCTCCCCCGAAGAGGTGACAGGCTCGACAAACAGCGCTCGGCCTCTATGCTGCTGACGATGGCATTTGAATCCGATTCCCCGCTCGATCAACTCTGGAAAAGTTATGGGCGCGTCTTTCAGGATTTTGACGATCACACGCTGGGTCGGTGGCTGGCGCAAACCCTCGGCCAGCTTGAGGGCAAATCGTGGCGACTCTCCCATCCGCTCGTCGGAGCGTATCGGCTCGGTGCGCAGCTCGGGCACGAACGCCAGATCTGGCACAAGCGCATGGCTACGCCGCCCGCGGCGTATTGCGAATCCCCCTGTTGCCGCGCGCCCATGCTGCCGTTGCTGACCCGCGATGTGCGGGAATCCGGTCTCATTTGTCAGCATTGCAACGAAACGCTCGTGCCCTTCAGTGAGCTGCCGGCGGAAATCTCCGGCGCACTCGGTGATTGGGCTGCAGATTATGAGCCCATCCATGCCGTGGCTCATTGGGATGACCGCCAGCGCCGCGGTCCAGGTAACTACGACCGGGCCTACGAAAACGCTGCGCAACAAGCCGAGCAAATGCTCGCCCGTGCTGGCTCGGACCTTGCGCCCAAGTTGCTGGAATTTTATGCCGCCATCATTTGGGAGGATCAGGACGAATGCCTCGAGGTTCGACCAGAAGATGTTCGGATGTAATCCAACAGCGCGGCTAAGAGTTTGCTTTTCTTCCCCGTAGCACCGTGCTAATCAAGCTGGTGCGAGCCATTTGGCCCGAACCCTCAACCCCTGTTGCATCTATGAAAATTGATCGTCTGTTCAAGTTTGCTGCTGCGCTTTTGTTTGCTGGTTTGCTGACCAGCTTTACCGGTTGCGCCAAACGCGGTTATCATACCGGCGAACGTACGGCTACCAACCTTCAGGCTATGGCCACAAAAGTTGAAATGGCCGGTCGCCAGATGGACATCGCCGTCACCGAACTCGACAGCCTCGTCAACAGTCCACAACCCGATCTGCGGCCACAGTTCGATCGGTTCTCCGCGGCCGTCGGCCAGTTAAGCACGCTGGCTACCAATCTCGCCAAGGCGGGGACCGAGCTTCAATCCCGCAGCAGATTGCACGCGGAGAGCTGGGATAAGGAGTTGGTCGCCATTCAGAACGAGGAAATTCGTGCCAGCGCCAAAGCCCGAAAACAAGAAGTCGCCAGCCGATTTGAAAACGTGCGTGCCGCCTGTCAGTCTGTGCAAACGGCAATCGGGCCAGTGCAGTCAGACCTGCTCGACGTGCAGCGTTACTTGAACTCCGACCTCACGATGGGTGGTCTGAGTGCCATCAAAGACACCGCTACCCGGGTGGGGCGTAATGCTGGGCCCGCGCGGGAATCTGTAACCAAACTGGTGACCGAGCTGCGCGGGCTCGGCGTGGCCATGGCGCCGCAGAACAGCGCTGCGCCAGCGCCAGCTGCGGTGAAATAAGCCGGTCCGATCTGAAACGGGAGTGGATGGCCGGTGGGTTCAATCCCCTTCGTAGTGTGGATGTACGCGGGTGCCGTGAAGTGGCGCGGGGCGTAAGTCCACTTCCAGGCCTTTCCAATTCTTGCGCCCGAACTTGTTCAAAAACCCAAGCCGGTAGCGCCAGGACATGCCCCAGAACGGATTGTTCGTCGGCCAGAATGAAATGAAGTCCAACTTCGCCTCCTTGGCCATCTCGATGGCACGGGCGAGATATTCGGGTTTGTCGTTCCAATTAAAGAGCAGGTATTTCCATTCCAGCACAGGGTTCGTCAGGCCGCGTGCATTGCGATACGCCGCCATCTGCTTCATCGCGTCGTACGCCTTGTCGAAATGGCCGCGGTGCATGTATTTCTCCGACATCTCGTTGGTGATGCCGTGAACTGAAAAAAAGATATGATCAAATGTCAGTGCCGCCTCCCGCTTGGCGTCCGTGTTCAACAGCACTCCATTTGTTGAGGTGACGATGCGCATGGCGGGATTTTTCTGTCGCAACATCGCCAGCTCCGGCCCGATTGTGGGAGACAGGAACGGTTCGCCGAGGTTCAGATAGAACAACTGCCGCATGCCGAGACGTTGGACGAGGTCGCCCATCTTCTCCATTTCGCTGAACGGCATGGTGAGCTGTTTGTTCAGGCGCAAGCCGGCGGCATTTTCGCGGGCGCATCCGGTGCAATCCACGTTGCACTTGACCGTGTTCTCCAGGAGCATGCCGCGATAGGGCAAGCGCGGCTTGGGTGGCGTGCGTGGAGATTCCGGTGGCAAGCGTTTCAAGTCGCCGCAGCGGGCGCAGATTGGAATGGGCATTTTACCCTTTGCCAGCTCATCCCGGAAATGCTGCGCCTTGGGGCCGAAAGAAAACCTCCTCGAACGTGTTCTTCTTCAGATCACCGATCTGACCCAGGCCTTCGTAGTCCTGACAATTGCACGCAACGGTCTGGTCGCTGTTGATGGTGATGTTGTATTCAGAGACGCCGTCCAACGCGCCGCAGGTGTAACCGCGTCCTGAGACTTTGGCCTGCGCTTCCAGTTTCCAGACCATCAGCTTGCGATAGAAATCGCTTACGACCCAGTTGAAGCGGCGCTTCGGCGTGGTGCGTTTGCCGTCGGACTTGGGAACAGGAACAGCCATGCTTAAAGTCTCACTGGCAAAAAATGAGCGGGCAAGTTTCTTTTGCGCGGTAGCGTGGTTCAGGCCAGCCCGAGATTCTTTAGCACCCGAACGGTTGAGGCTGCCTTGTTCAGCGTGTAGAAATGCAAGCCCGGCACGCCCGCCTTGAGCAGCGCTTCGCATTGTTTGGTGCAATACTCGATGCCGAACTCCGCCGCTGCTGCGTCATCCTTGCTGACCTTTTCCAGTTGGGCGTCGAGTGCGGCGGGAATCTTGGCGCCGCAGACTTGCGAGAACTTGCGGATGCCTGGCGCGCTGACGACGGAGATCATGCCCGGCACGAGCGGCACGGTGACCCCGAGCTTTGTGAGGTAATCCCGGAACTCAAAATAGTCCGTGTTATCAAAGAACAACTGTGTGATGACAAAGTCCGCGCCGGCATCAATCTTCTGCTTGAGCCGTTGCCAGTCCACGTGCTTGCCTTCCTTGCACGCGACGTGACCTTCGGGAAAGCCTGCGCAGCCGATGCTGAAGCCGTTTTGCTCACGGATGAATTTCACGAGTTGTGATGAATACTCGAACCCGCCGGGCGTGGGCTGGAATTCGCCGCCGCCGGGTGGGTCGCCGCGCAGGGCGAGAATATTTTTGCAGCCGCTTAGTTTGATTTTCTGCAACAACTCGCCGACCTGTTCGCGTGTGTGGTTGACGCAGGTCAGATGCGCAAGCGCGGGGAGTTGGTGTTCTCGCTGGATGCGATCCACGATCATCAATGTCTTGTCCCGCGTGCTACCGCCCGCGCCATAGGTCACAGAGCAGAAATCCGGCTTCACTTCCTTGAGCGTCGGGATGTGTTTTTCGAGCAACGCTCTGTCGCCTTCTTCCGTCTTGGGCGGGAAAAATTCCAACGAGACGACCGGTTTTCCGGCGGCGCGCTTGGCGGCATAGATGTCACGAATCAATTGCATGGGCGGGGACTATGCCGCAGATCGGGGGGAAAACCAAGTCCGGGGATGCACCAAATCCGCTGCAGACCAGGAGCCATAAAAAAACGCCGGACGCTTACGCCCGGCGCTGGAAATCTTCAAAAAATTCAGATTCAATTGCGGCGATGTCGCAGCACGATCAGCGCAAAGCTGCCCAAAATACCGAGCACCATGGCAGACGGTTCGGGAATTGGTTGCGCGGAAATCGTGATGCCGTCAAAGAAGCCATAGCTGGCGTCATTGTTCGCGCCAGTGGTGGTCATGCCCAGTTGCAAGGTGAACGTGCCGGGCGCGCTGGTTCCCCATTGCCACGAATTCCAAGCGGGAGTTGAGGAGGGCAAAGCGAGCAAATTGACCGACGGTCCTGAGGTGGCATCCCATAGAGATGCGATGAGATGGCCTTCGGAATCGAGCACCCGCACCCAAGCGGTATCATTGGGTTGATTGTCCCCATTGAAGAATGCGGCCAACCCGGACAGCCTTTCGCCCGGATTCAATGTGAAGCTTTGGCTGACAGAAAAGTTATACGTCTCATTACCTAGGAAATTTGCATTGGCGCGCGAGTTGAGGGTCAGGAAGCGACCGCCATCTGCAGCGAGCATGCTAGGGTTGAAACCCAAGCCACTACCCCAAGTGCTCATCGTCCGGGCCTGACCGGCCGTCCGGCTGAAGGGCTCCGTCGCGCTACTGCCGGAA
This sequence comes from Verrucomicrobiota bacterium, assembly GCA_049840435.1. GTDB lineage: Bacteria > Verrucomicrobiota > Verrucomicrobiia > Limisphaerales > JADLHS01 > JADLHS01. Next base: position 185,107 of record JASGKY010000044.1, read on the forward strand.
TCGCTTTGAAACGTCCAGCCCTGCAGATTCCAAGATTCAAAACTGCCGTTTGCCACGGCTGCACGCACCACTCCCGGAGCCGTCAGCATGGCCAATCCGATACCCAGGGAGATCATAAAACGGGTTTTCATATCGCGCTCCAAACTCCACCAAACCCGCAACTCTGCAACCAAGGGTGAACCCGAATCCGCCATCCGGCCGATTTCGGACAAAACGCCGGGTCAGGCCGCCGGAGCGGCAAGCTGTGCCAGCAGTTGCGCCTGCAACTGTGCCACGCACGCGGTTACGTTGAGTTGGTCGGTGCGCAACTCTACTTCCGCCGCTTGGGGCGGTTCGTAAGGGGCGGAAATGCCCGTGAAGTCCTTGAGTTCGCCAGTGCGGGCCCGGGCATAAAGCCCCTTGGGATCGCGTCGCTCGCATACTTCGAGCGGTGAATTGACGAATACTTCCACAAATCGGCCTGCCTGCGCCGCGGCCCGGGCGCGATCCCGGTCGCGACGATACGGCGAGATCAACGCCACGATGCAAATTAATCCCGCGTCCGCAAACAGCCGGGCCACTTCGCCCACACGCCGGATGTTTTCCTGCCGATCCTCGGGCGAGAAGCCGAGGTCGGCACACAAACCGCGTCGCAAACAATCTCCGTCCAGTACCACAGACCGCTCGACCACTCTGTTGCAGTTCAAGTTCCAAGGCCCGCGCAATCGTTGTCTTGCCCGCCCCGCTCAAGCCAGTCAGCCAGACGACGCAGCCTGTCCGCCCCGTAATCGTCTCGCGTCTGTGGATTTCTTGCGGATTTTCGACTTCTAACTTTTGACCTCTGACTTCTAACTTATTCATCCTGCCAGTCCTTGAGTCGTTGATTGGCCACAGCTGTTTGAGGTGCGGCTGTTACACTGTTTGTGAGGAATGCCTGATAATACAGAATCATGGCATTGGTATCCCGTTCGTGCCACGCAATGCTGCCAAGACCAAACAGCGCGCTTGGTGCAGAAGCTGGATGGTTCAGTAGTTTTTCATAATCTTGCCGCGCGTCTTCCAGCTTCCCGGCTCGCAAAGCGGCGATGGCCCGGAACAACCGGGCGCTGGGACTAGTCGGCTCCAGCACTAGTGCTTGGGTCAATGTGCTTATGGCTGCCTCGGCTTGGCCGGCCCGAAGTTCCGCGTGGCCTTTCTTGATGATCCATTCCAAGCGTTTTGGATCTCGCTGCCACAACACCTCGCGCCATTTTAGTTCGTTACTAAACAACCCCGCATTAGCCAGGAAATCTGCGGCCCCAAGCAGCACCGGAGTTTCAGTGCGGGGCGCTGCTGCAACCGAATTTATCAGGGCAACGGCGGCGTTGGTCTGGCCCGTTCGCCACAATGAAGTGGCCCGCGCTTGTAGCCATTGCGCTCGCGCCGGGCCTTGGAGTCGAGTGGTCGGAAGGACAGTTTCTTCCGTCAACGCCAGTGCGGCAGCATAATTACCCAGCAAGTTTTGGCACTGGGCCTGCGCCAATTGGGGGGCGATCCAATCCCCTGCTAGTTCCGCGCTGCGGGCGAAAGCTTCTAATGCTTGGCGCGGATTATTGGCGGCGAGATACATGCGGCCCGAATGAAATAGGAACGTTGGTTCGTCCACCGGACCGCAGCGACTGATGACCTCGGCCCACCGATCGTAACGGCTGAGTTCTTTTGGATGCGTTTCGCGTAGCCATGCCAGGGTCAGTCGGTTTGTAATGCCGCGCTGGTGGCGGGTGGCAAATTCCAAGTTGATAAGTGCGGTGAGGTTGTCGGGGTCAAAGGCCAGTGCGCGGTGAAACCAGAATGTAGTTTCCTCTTTCAAGCCTGCGCGCTGTGCCAGCACACCCCAATGATTCAGCACTTTTGAATAAGCTCCCGCTAGCAACGCAGCGGTTTCATTGGCGCGACTCGATAATTTGAACGCTTGGACCGGAGGTTGCGTCCAGCGTTTCGTCTGGTTCTGATTGGTTTCAAACTGTTCTGCCCGCGTTGCTAACTCATTGGTCCAGCGCGCCTGCCAGAGCTGTTCATTGGCGGCGATTGTTTGAGTGGTGGTGGGGTGAGTTAGATTTTCAGGCGAGCGGGACTCCAGTTGTTGGACCCAACCATGCGGGGTCGCCGTGAAGGTTTCGAAAAAAAAGCCGGAGCTGGGCTGCAGATAAACCACCGGCTCGTTGGTGGCGATTTGTCGCACCGCGGCGAGCAACTGAACTGCCCGCAAAGCTTCGGTGCGATTGGTGCCGATCATATCAGGCCAGCGATCACCGTAGGTGCGGCGCAAGTGGCGATGGTAGCCCGACCGCGGCAGCGACGGGGTATCCACCAGCAAAACGTCTTGCGCCCGACCTCGGGCTGCCAATTCCGCCTGGGCCAGAAGCAGCGATGTCGTATCATCGCTTAGTACCGTCACCCGTCCGGCGGGCAGATCATCGCAGAGTTGCCGGGCGAATTCTCGTAGCGCCCCGCCGTTTGTCAGGCGGACGTTGTGGAAGTTTTTCCAGAGTAAACCCGCTGGCAGTAATACCAGCAAAATCAAGGCGACGGCAGCAGGCCATTTCACTTGGCGCCGGGCTTGTGGCTTTTTTCCAAATAACAGCAGGTAGCCCGCACAATGTCCCGCTACCAACGCCCACGTGTAATGGTAGAGCAACAGCGGGGTGCGCAGTTCGACTTGACGCGGAATGATCGTGGCGTTCAGCGCCAGCCACAGCGCTGCGAGGAACAGCAACGCGTGGGTGAAGTGCCCGCTGGCTTTGGCAAAAAACACGCCCACATGGGTATCGTCCGCTAGTTGCACAGTGTGCGAACGCCACTTCACTGCCAGTAACAGGAATGGCAGCGCTGCGGTCAGCACCAGCAAGCGCAGCGCGGGCAGGTGGAAAATTTGCAGCGCCTGCTTTTGTACGCCCAATTCAAATTTCAGCGCCGGCCAGAAATTTAAAGGCTCCGGTGACGTTGCCCATTGCAGCATGGGCACAAGCAAATACAGGCTGAGTCCAGTTAGTGCCGCGCCGGTCAGGCGGAGCAGAAATTGGCCGTTGAGACATTTGCTGTAGCCCTTCACCCAGATGACAGCGGCGGCGAACGCTGGCAGGTAGCCGATCAGAAGCCAGCTATCCGTCATGCCGAGGGCGTAAGCCAAGGTGGCGCGATAAAGCCACGAGTCCCGAGGGTCGAGGCGAAACTCCAGCACGCATCGAAACGCGACCGCGAAACACAGCAGGCTCAACATTTCGCCGCTCGCTGCCGTGGCATGCTCCCAAAAACCCAGTTGCAACCCGCAGATGGCCGTTGCAAACACTGGTGGCAGCCAGGCGAGTGGGCCGGTCAGGAGTGCGGGATTAGCCTTATGTTTCCAAGCTGGGCCATCGGGGGCGACATCGTGTTGAAGCATCGCCACTGAGCGCGCGAGTTGGTGCAAAACCCCGGCAGCGACTCCAGCGGTGAGGAGATTGGCGAGCCACGGCAGCCACGCCGTTGGTAAGAGTTTGAGTGGTGCGAATGCCAACAGGGTTAGTGGTCGCCCTAATCCTGGCTGCGGCCACCAGCCTGACCCGCGCGTCAGGGTTTCCAGACTGTGCAGTGCCAGCCAGTGATTTAGTGTGCTGCAATAGAACAGCAGCGCCGTGCCACCAATCAACCAGGACAGCGATCGGGCTGGTTGGAGTGCTGGCGATGGGGCGCTGGATTTGTTGGTCATCAAACCGCGACAGTAGGGGCGAGTCAGCGCGGGTTGGCAAGTCGGCAGTCAAGCGGCGCGGAGTTGTCGCGCACTTGAAGGAGGTAGTTTTTTTTAATGTAACCTTAGTCAGGGCTAAGCCCGAATCGGAAGATTCACGGTGAAGTAGAAGTAAATGCTTCACCCGTTGGACTATTTTAGAAGCTAATCTCAATCCCAACACGACTGAGGCACTGTTGCGTTTCGTTGTGCTGCCAGCAATCAGATGTTTGATCAGGTGTTTGGGGCGAGCGCCGTCCATTTTCCGCGGATGACCGCGCGCACTGATGGGGACAGCGGCGGCAGTTTGTTGGGGTCCAGAAAATTGCTGTCGAAGTACCAGTTGCGGTTGGGGGGATTATAGATGTCGTAGGCGGTGCCAGTGCCGAGCCAAGGTGCGGTCGCTTGTTTGCTTTGGAACAGAACCACCATCGAGCCATTGTAAGTGAGAGTTTTGCCGCTCCAATTTTCGAGGAAGCGCGGGAAGTTCTCCACCCCGCCACTGTAATGATTATTCCCGGTTTCCACGATGCCGGCCAGGAACGCCGCGTTTACAGTCGTGTCGCTGGCGTTCCGGTTGCCGAGAGATTTGGAGCTATTTCCGTCACTCCAGGCCCCCGACAGAATATTGATTGCGTCGGCGATCAAGGCGGCGGGTTTGGTGGTGGCGGTATTACTGCTCCCCACTGCGGTGCCGGAGGCGTTGTAGTGGCCTTGGACGTACAGCGGATTGGGAGTGGCGACTGTCAGCCCGGAAGGCGGCAATGTGTCCCCATTGATCAAGCGGATGGCTGTGGCGGTGGTCGAACTGGTGGTACGCTGGTCCGCCACGTAAACCGAGGTGATATCTCGTTTGAGCGCATTCTTGAGGGCGTTGTTTGTGGTGGCATTCCACGTGTTAAGTTTTTTGACGTCAATTTCCGTCACCTTCATGGTTTTACCTTCGCGCTTATCGTAGAAGCTTTTGGTGGTGCTGACAAAATTGCTAACGGAGTCCCATTTCAGGTTGGGGCCGTTGCCGTTGCCGACTCCGCCTCCGCGGACGTCCACGCTTGAATCGTTCACGACGATCACGAGATCGGCGTTGTTGTAAAAGCGTTGTTTGCCCATCTCTGTATTGACGGATTCGTTGTTTGGAGGGATTTCCACAATTTTTCTTAATTCATCGGGGGTGTTGGCGGCGCCGATGGGAATCTGCAAGGTCATCACTCCGCTATCGTGGTCGGATTTGAAGCTGACGCTGCCGCCACTCCGCACCGAGGGATCGCCCGGTTTTTTATCGGGAATGATTTCACCCGCGCTCGTGACGTCGCCACTAAAGGTGAGCTTGGCGCTGGGTTGCAGATAGATTTGAGCGTTGCCGTGGGTGCGGCCGCCAATAGTCATCTGGGCGCCGGGATTCACTTCCATATCCAGATTGTAGAAAATGGCGAATTGGAAGATGGGGATGAGCGCCAACTGCACGTCTTGCTGCACCGTGCCACTTAACTTAACAGCCGCGTCCAGGTCCAGCGCGTTGGCGGTGATCCGGTAGGTGGCGGCGTAGCCTTTCAGGCCTTTATATTGGGAAATCAATGGCGTGCCATCGGCCCACGCCGCTACGACATCAACAGCCACTTCATTGTCCTGCTTTTTCCCGTTGCTGAATTTGAATTTGTTCCAGTGTGCGTTTTCGCTCCCTTTGGGCACGCGCGATTTGTAGGTGGGCACCTTGCCATGTACCACGGCCGCGCCTTGTTTGGCAAAGTCTGTCGCCAGTTCGGCGATGACTTTTTCTGTGGCTGCCTCCGCGGCGGCAACGGCGATGGAATGGCGCACCGCCCGATCGTTGAGGTTGGCGGTGGTGCTGGTCCATTGCATGGTGCTCGCCAGAATCAACAGACTGGCCGCCGCCAACACCATGACCACAAGCAATGCCGAAGCATTTTGCCGGGAGCGCCGAATCCATGTTTTCATATCGTCTGAGGGGTAAGGTTATTCCAACGCTCGGCGGGTAACTTTGGTGCGCACTTGATAGTAGTCGTAGATGAAACCGTTTCCGCTGCCTTGATTTCGCACGAATTGTAGGTTCAGCCCAATCACCCGGTTGTTAAAATTGTTCGATAGAACCTGTCCAAAACTGTCTTCTGAAGTGAACACCAGTTGATTGGTCACCGAGCGAGCCATGATGATCTCTGTGCCGTCGCTGGTGTATCGCTTTAGTATATCATCGTCTGTATCGCAGAAATAGCGGATGAATTTGTTCGTCGCTTCCTTGTCTGGATAAACCTCCAGCGCATTGCCTTCCTGTCGCTGGCCAAAAGGGACTTCCGCGAAATTTGTCGCGTCGCCCGTGCCGATCCGGACTCGTCCGGCCGTCCGAATGTCTGCAGCAACCTTGCTCAAGGTGTTGCGGGCGTCGTTGCTCGCCAACAACTTCATTTTGACGGTCATGTCATAGCGCATGGAAAAAATGTGCAGGCCCATGAAACCCGCCAGCGCTAACCCAAAAATGACGCTGGTCACCATGACTTCCGGCAACGTCATGCCCAGCGCTCCCCGCCGCCGGTTAGGATTTGCAGCATTCAATTTCATTGGTCAGGGGCCCGGTAGGTCGCGGTGGTATTCGTGAACAAGCCGCGGGCGCGAAAATGCCAGATGCTTTCCACGCGGATCATTTTTAAGGGTGGGTCTGCCGAAACATTTGTGATGAAAACGAAGTTAGTCGTGTAAGTGACGTTTGTTCCGGATTGCGGCACATCCAGGATTTCGACCGTAGGTGGAAAGTTGGCAGCTACCAGCATGTCCACCGCCGGGGCGGATTGGGTGTCCCACTTGGCGGCGCGGGCTGTTTCAAGGCGTTGCGAGGCGGAAGCCTGTGCGGCCAAATGATAGGCCGACCATTCAGAACGATTGGCAGAATGCACGTAACCGAGCAAGATCCCCCCAAACACCATCCCTCCAATGGTAAGCGAGAAGACCACCTCAACCAGCGTCATGCCTGCTTGACTGCGCCTTTCAAAAAGGCGGCGGTGAACTTTCATATTAATTCGGCCCCAATCTCCAGAACTGAGTTTTAGCAACTCAGATGCCGGAGCGCCCCCGCTGCTGGTCACTCACCCGCCCGTCACCTAAAGTGCGACATCCATTGGAAGTTTTTGGACATCATGTCCATTATTCGGGCTCGCCCTACAACCTGCTCTGATTGGCGTGGTTGTATTCTTTAAGAGACGTGTCGCTTGCGGCAGGCATTATCCGAACGCGATGAGAAAAAAGGCGGTAAAACACTCAAACGGGTCGGGTGATGTCTTGATTACGTTCGGTGCATTGTTGCTGTAACTCCCGCTCCCGCAGCCACGCGAAGATGACCGGCGTGACGATCAGAATGTGAATTAAACTGCTCACCATGCCTCCGATTACGGGTGCGGCGAGTGGCTTCATCACTTCTGCGCCCTGACGATGACTCCACATGATCGGCAGCAAGCTCGCCACGATCGTCGCTACCGTCATGACTTTCGGGCGCAGGCGTAGGCGAGCGCCGTCTTTCACGGCTTGAATCAAATCTGCGCCAGTGAATTTTTCGCCAAGCTCTTCCATCCGCTTCTTCAACGTCTCTTCGAGATAGACCACCATCACGACGCCCGTCTGCACCGCCGTGCCGAAAAGTGCGATGTAGCCGACCCACACCGCGCCGTTGAAATTGTAGCCCAGTAGTTTTTGCAGGAACACGCCGCCGCTCAACGCGAACGGCACGGCCAACAACACATGCGCCGCCTCCGCCGCGCTATGATAGACCATGTAGAGCATGATGAAGATGATCAGCATCACCGCCGGAAACACGAGCTGCATAGTCTGGGCGAACCGGCGTTGATTCTCGTATTCGCCGGTCATCGAGTAGGTCATGTTGCCCCAATTCATCTTCTTGAGCGCCGCCTCCACATCCGCCACGAAGCCGCCCAGGTCGCGGTCTTGTACGTTCGACTGCACATAAGCGCGCAACCGACCGTTCTCGCTGGCGATTTCATTCGCGCCGACCTCACGCATGATTGTCGCTACCATCGCAAGCGGGACGTAAGCCGCTCCAGAACCTGTCGGAGCGCTCGCAACACCGGCTTTCGCTCCGCCACCCGCGTTCATTCCGCCGCTCATGCCACCACCAGTAGCCGCGCCGCTTGAAGCTGTTGACGCTCCGCTTCCCATGCTGGTTTTGGTGGCGATCAAGATGCGCCCGATCTTCTCGATGTCATCGCGTTCACCGCGTTCGAGTCGCACTTGAATCGGATACCGCTCGCGCCCCTCGATGGTCACGCTCACATTCTTGCCACCGATGGCGACTTCTATCGCGTCCAGCACATCGCGGGCACTCAAGCCGTAACGTGCCATCGCGCGACGATCTACCTTCACGTTCAAATACGGCTTCCCTTGCACACGCGACGGCGAAACTCCCGCTGCGCCAGGAATCTGTTTCACCACCGCCTCGACCTCGAACGCCTTCTGCTGGATCGCATCGAGGTTGTCGCCGTAAATCTTCACGCCCACCTGTGCACGGATGCCCGTGTAGAGCATCAGGATGCGGTTCTCGATCGGCTGCAGGAACGCCGGCACGTAACCCGGGACGACCTTCATCTTCTCGGTCAATTCGGCCTTGAGCTTCTCGACCGTCATGCCTTCGCGCCACGTGGGGTTGCGCACTACGCGCGGCAATTTGATGAAACCCAGCACGGTGCGGTTTGTGGAAATCCACTCCGGTTTGAGCGTTATGGTGGTCTCCAGCATCTCCGTCGGTGCGGGATCAGTCGGCGTCTCGAAGCGGCCCAGCTTGCCGGCGACCGTCTCGATCTCCGGCACGCCCGCCATCACCTGATCCTGCCACGCCATCACGCGCTGGATTTCCGTGAGGCTCGTCTTCGGCAGCAACACCGGCATGTAGAGCAAACTACCCTCGTTCAACGGTGGCATGAACTCCTTGCCGAAGCCTTGGACCAGATTCGCCGTGCGCGACCAACCGGCATTGCGAAGGCTCGCCGTCCACTCGCGCGGCAAACCAAATGCCATCAACAGCGCCGAAGCCAAAAGCAGGGCTGCCGCGCCGATGACCGTCTTGCGATGCTTTAACGCCCAGTTCAACACCGGATCGTAGATCTTCAGCAGCACGCGCATGATGATGTTCCTGTCCTCCGCGTGAAACGGCCCGCGCACGAGCAAACTGCATAGCACCGGCACAACCGTCACCGCCAGCAGTGTTGAACCCACCATCGCGAACGTCTTGGTCCATGCGAGCGGATGGAACAGCTTACCCTCCTGCCCCGTCAGCGCGAACACTGGCACGAACGCGAGGATGATGATCGCCATCGCGAAGAAGATCGGGCGACCGACCTGTTTGCAGGCTTCTAGCGTGACTTGCCAAGTTTCCGTTGGTGTGAGCGGACGTTTCTTCTCCTCCTCTGCGCGCTCGCAATGTCGGATGACATTTTCTGTTACGACGATGGCCGCATCCACCAGCACGCCGATGGCGATGGCGATGCCCGTCAGCGACATGATGTTGCTCGTAATGCCGAATTCCTTCATCAGCAGGAACGAGATGAGGATCGAGATCGGCAGTGGCAGCGTGACGATGAGGATGCTGCGGAAGTGCCAGAGGAAGATGATGTGCGCCAGTGTCACAAGGATAATTTCCTCGACGAGCGCGTGCTTGAGCGTGTCGATGGTGCGGTCAATCAGCGTGCTGCGGTCGTAGAACGGTCGGATGGAAATGCCGGGAGGCAAACTCGGCTCGATCTCCGCGATGCGCGCCTTCACGCGTTCGATCACGGCCTTGGCGTTCTCGCCCATGCGCATGACCACTGTGCCGCCGACGGCTTCCCCGCCATTGACGTCCAACGTGCCGCGGCGGAAATCACCGCCGATCTGCACGGTGGCGATGTCTTTGAGATAAATCGGCGTGCCGTCGTTGAGCGACTTGAGCGCGACCAACTCCAAGTCTTCTGGATTCTCGACCAATCCGATTCCGCGCAGCACGAACTCCGCGCCGTTCTCCTCAATAACTTTGCCGCCGACGTTAAGATTGGCGTTCTGCACCGCGCCCATCACTTCGCCGAGCGAGACGTTTGCAGCCCGCATTTTCGTGGAGCTGAGTTCGATCTGATATTGCTTCACGAAGCCGCCGATGCTCGCGACTTCCGCCACGCCCTGCACGCTGGCCAGTTGATAGCGCACATGCCAGTCCTGCACGGCGCGAAGTTTGCCGAGGTCGTAACCACCACCGGGCGCTTTCGCAGGATCGACGGCAAGGTAGTATTGATAGACCCAACCCAAGCCAGTCGCGTCCGGACCGAGTTGCGGTTTCACGCCTTCGGGCATGCTGGCTTGGAGATAATTCAACCGTTCCAGCACGCGCGTGCGGGCGAAGTAAGTATCCACGTTCTCTTCGAAGATGATCGTCAGCAGCGAGAAGCCGAACATCGAAGTCGCACGAACGTCCTTCACACCAGCGAGCCCTTGCAAGCCGGTCGAGAGAGGGAAGGTGACCTGATCTTCGACCTCCTGCGGACTGCGGCCCATCCAATCTGCATAAATGAGCACCTGATTTTCCGTGAGGTCGGGGATCGCGTCCACCGGCGTGCGGAACACCGCGCGCACGCCCAGCGCGATGATCATCAGCGCCCCGCACAGCACGAGGAAGCGGTTCTTGAGACTCCACTCAATGATACGTTGGATCATATCGCCTCGCTTAGGGTTTCACTTCTGACCCGCAGTCTAGCATCTCCTTGCCAAACCACGGATTGTGCACCTCGGGTTGCAGTTGAATCCAATCCGCCCGATTTGGCGCACCCGGAAAAGCGTCTTTGGTCATCGGACAGCGGAACACTTTCACGCTCGCGAATTCCTTGTCTGAGCGTCGGAGAGCCTGAGCTAGCGCGACGCTCGCCTCGCTGAATGGATGAAACGACTTGCGCGCCTCTTGCAGGTTTTCGGCTGCGCTGAGATGGCCAACTTTTTCGATCGGCTGCAGCAATGCCTGCCATGCGTTGGTGCTAGCGAAAGCGTTCAGCAGCGCCGGAGTGGCGGCGTGCGTTTTGGCGGCTTGCGCGCTGAACTCCTTTGCATCGTCGGCCGCGAGGGCCGCAGCTAATGCATTCGCCAGCGCGAGGTATTCCTTCACAGCCTTGCGTTGCGAATCCGTCAAAGCGGGCAGCGTGTTCGCCGCCTCCGCCTCATGGTCATGTGGGGCGTGTGACGCAAACGAGCGGTTCATCTCCGCTTGTCCGTCGATCAGCAAGTTACCGTTCACGACCACCTTTTCTCCGGCTTTGAGGCCGCCGAGGATTTCCATCGCAGCGTCACCGCGACGACCCACTTGAAGCACACGGCGCGAATACCCGCCACCACCTTGATCCACGAACGCCAGCGCTTGCGGCCCGGTTTGAATGACCGCGGGGCGCGGAACGGTCAACACTTCCGGTGCGTCCAGATGCACCACGCCGTCTGCGTAGCTGCGATTGAAAAACAGTCGCCGTCCGTTCACGAGTGGGTTCTCCAATTCCACACGGACTTTGGTCGCGCGCGTGGCTTCGTCGAGGTTCGGATCAATGAAGCGGATCGTTCCCGTGACGACTTTGCCAGGGAACGATGGTGAGCTGACGTCCACCTTTTGGCCGACGCGAATCCAAGGCAAGTCCTGTTCGTAAGCGCGGAATTGAAACCACATCGTAGCGAAGTCAGCGATCTCAAACAGCCGTTCGCCTTCCTGCACATATTGACCCGCATAAACTTTCTTGTCCGTCACCGTGCCGCTGATGGGTGCAAGGATCTCCGACGTAAGCAGATTGGGATCTTTCTGGGGTAACGCTTTTATCTGATCGTCCGTCAGCCCCATCTGCTTTAGGCGTGACGTAACGGCGGGTCGAAGTTCGGGTGTAGCCACGCGATATTCGCGTTCCGCCTGCAACAGCATCGGACTATAGATTTCAGCGAGCGGCTCGCCGGCTTTCACTTCCGCGCCGACGAAGCCGATGTTTAGCTTGTCAATCCGTCCACCAACATAGGCGGACAACATGCGGCGCTGCGTGTCGTCTTGTTCCATCGTGCCGGCGACACTCAGCGTTTTGGTCAGCGCCTGGGTTTTGACTTCGGTGGTCTGCACGCTCAACACGCGCACCGCGGTTTCGGAGAGCGAAATCACATCGCCAGTCACGTCGAAGCCAGCTTCGCCTTCGTAAACAGGGGTCAGTTCCATGCCGCAAATCGTGCAACGTCCGGGTTTGTCGGACTTGATCCACGGGTGCATCGCGCTCTGGTAGTAAAGCACCTTGCGCTCGGATTTTGTCGCAGTGGAATCCGCCTTGCCGCATCCGGCCAGCATTCCTGCCGTTGCGACAACTGCGCTCAACCACAGCCAACAGACGGGTCGGAACAATGTTTTGCGTTTCATGGTTGTTTCAAGGATTGGCAGGTTTGGAACAGCACCCCGAGGCGGCCTCGGTTTGTTCTGCTTGCGCCGCTTGGGCCGCCAAATGCGGGCAGGCCATGGCGGCAGGAGCGGGTTTTGCGACCGGCTTCTCCGCGCAGCAACCGCTTTTATGACCCGAATCGGTTTGAGCCTTCTCACTTCCGGCAGCGACCAATTTCATGCCGCACTCGGGGCAATCTGATGCGGTGGCGCTGGTGACGTTCGGATGCATCGGGCAAACGAAGCCAGCAGTGGGCGCAGGGGTTTTAGCCTTAGCTGTTGGCACATAGTTTGGTGTCTGGAAGTAAAGTCCCGCAGCAGCCGCGCCGAACGCAGCCAGCATGAGGAGTCCGATGAGGTTGAGATGACGAGCGATGAATGTCATAGGTTTCAATGGTTCAGATTCTTGGTTTCAGTTTTCAGACTCGGGAACTACACCAATCATTTGCAGCGCTTCAAGATCGCCGAGGCCGCAGCAAAGAATGAGTTCGGAAAGCATTTCGTATTGTTCCGCCACGGCGCGGATATACATCGATTTTCCCTCCAGCCACATGCGACGCGCATCGAGAACATCGCGTAACGCCCCGCCAGATTCGAACATCGCCTTGGCGCTGGCCAACGCCTGTTCGCTGCGTGGAATGATCTGGTCGCGATACAACACCGCCTCACGACGCGCGGCCGCAATCTTCACGATGAGGCCGTAGACTTCTTCGCGCACAGCTTGTGCGCTGTTTTGCGCCTCAAGCTCGGCAGCACGTTTCTTTTCTTCTTCGCGACGGACGGCGGCGCGATATTTGCCGGTGTTGCCGAGCGGAATGCTGAAGCCAAGCATCACCTCGGTGGAGCGGAGATCGTTGTCGCGGGCGTAGGTCTTGTTCTCGAAACCAAGGGTGACTTCGGGCCAGCGCTCCTTGCGTGCGACATTGGCTGAAGCTTCCGCCATGCGGACCTCTTCGCGCATCTGCTTCAGTTCGGGCGCTTGTTCCAAGGCGTAGCTGATCAGCTTGGGGTGAAAGCGGACTTCTTCGGCCAGCGGCGGCAGTTGCAGTGTCGGCCACGACGCAGAAAGGTCGCGATTCAAAAAGCGGTTCACGATGCGGAGGGCTTGGGCGCGGTTATCGCGGTCGGTCTTCAGCTTTTCCTGCCGCTGGCTTTGTTCGTTCTGGAGCGTCAAGACATCCATCAAGCGCGAACGCCCGGCGCGATAACTTTCCTCCACGACCTTGGTGTTAACTTCAAGCCAAGCCAGATCCTGCTCCGCGATGGCAATTGTTTCGTCCGCCAGAGCCGCACGAAACATCGCTTTGGCAAAGGCGCTGCGGAAGGTCTGGAATTTCAGGCTTTCAGCGGCCGAAGCGACGGCGAGTTCCGCTCGGGCCATCTGGCGCATGGCGCCGGGTTTGCCGAACAGGGGGAGCTTTTGCTCCAGCCCGTAAATGAAATCGCCGTCCTCCTGTCGCATCATTTCTTCGGCCGCCATCCCGCCGACTTTTGCCATCGGATCGTCCCACGTGCGGATGGATTTGACGTTGGCTGCAGCCGCATTGGTGCGGGCTTGGGCCGCCAGCAAAGCGGGATGGTTCGTGGCCATCTCAGCGGCGAGCTGATTGACCAGTTCCGGCGTGACGCGCAATGGCGCGACGGCGGCGGCTTCATTCGTCGCGGCGAAGCTGACCGAGGTCGCGAGACACAAAAGGCTAAAAAGTATTTTTGTTTTCATGCTGATCTAAGATTTCTTCCGGCGCAGAACGACAAGGAAAACGCAATGCACCTGCGCGGTACACACTGCGGGCGTTACGACGGAAAAATCAGATCAGCAGGGCGCAATCGCGCTGGAACAACGGGACTGCTGGAAACGAAGCGGAGGAAATTTCAGCGCTAGTGGCCTTCGCCAACGCAGAGATGGGGAGCAACCAAGCCACGCGTTGCGGCAGCACTGCTGTGAAATCAACGTTGGCGCGGACCGTTGCTGGTGCGATCGGGACAGGAACAGACTGCGTATCGGATTCCTCGACACAGCAGCAAACTTTCTTAGCAACGCAACAAGGACAGGGATCGGTCGGCGGGGGCGGCGCGGCAAAAAGCGTTTGGGCAGAAGCCATCATTTGTAGCCAGATCACTGTCAGGCTTAGAATGAAGGCGACTGCCCGTTTCATGGTTCAAAGTTAGAATGCTTATTGCGGATAGGCAAAGCGGCACTTGTGATTCGTGCGCTATTTTTTGTCGGTCTTGCCCGCGCCGTCGAGCTTCTTGAGATACTTGGCCGGGTCTTTTTTGAAATCCTTAAGACAGGATTTGCAGCACAGCTTGATCTCCTGACCTTCGTGCGTGAAGACGTAGGGCTTGCCCATCTCGCCGAGTTTCTCGTCGGAGACAATGCACTTTTCGAGCGGATATGGCTTGGCGGCGTCTTTCTTGTCTTCCGCGCGGACGGTGTTGGCTGCAAGTGTCACCAAAGCCAACGCCACGGCCAGCAACGACAATTTGAATGGATTGGTCAGTTTCATAGTAATTCGTATTTGTTCAGTTTGGGCGCTCATTTGGAACGCCGCTCAGTAAGTCTTACCCCGGCAAGTTAGTTTTCCCGCAGGAAATTTCAAAGAAAGTTTGCGAGTAATGTCTGGCGCGGTGCTGCGTCAGCAGGGGTGAAAGGTAAAAACTATGAAACTGAATACCCTTGAAACTCCAGTCTGCTCGATGCCGGAACATGGTCGCGAAGCTGCGCCATCGGCCTGTTGTCGGCCCAGTTCGCCACATTTCACCGGCCCGAATAATGTCACTACCACAGTCCGCGCCACACAGTTACGGTTTTGGGCCGACCATAAAGTTTGGCGCATCGCGTCACGCAACACCCTGAATTGCCTCATTGGCTGCATGATTGGCGATCTAGCAGTGATGCTCTATATGCAAGCCAATCATCCGCATGCACCGATGCTGCTGACCATGGGACTGGCTACGGCAGCGGGACTAGTGACGTCCATTTTGTTCGAAAGCTCGATGCTGCATTGGCGTGAAGGTTTCCGTTGGCGCGCAGCATTTACGACGGCTTTTTCCATGAGCTTCCTCTCCATGGTCGGCATGGAGCTGGCGGCCAACGCCACGGATTTCATGCTCACCGGCGGTCGCGTGCCGTTCAGCGATCCGTTCTATTGGACGGCGCTGGCGATCTCAGTCGGGGCTGGATTCCTCGCACCGCTGCCCTACAACTATTGGAAGTTCAAACAACACGGCAAAACCTGTCACTGATTGAGCGCCGAACAAAAAATCACGACCCAACTGCTCCAAGAACTGGAGCAGTTCACGAATTTCGTCCGCAGTCGGGTAAACGACCCGCATCTGGCTGCTGACGTGGTGCAGGACAGCTTGCTTAAGGCAATCAAAGCCGCGGAACAATTGCGTGAAGACGAAAGCGTCACCGCGTGGTTTTATCGCATTCTACGGCATTCCATCATTGATCTGTATCGGCGCCGCGCCGTGAGCCAGAGTGCGCTGGAGCGATTGGAGTGCGAACTCGAAGCCGTGCCAGATACTGAGGAGAAACGTGTCGCCTGTAACTGCGTGGAAACGTTGATCCCCATGCTCAAGCCAGATTACGCGGAGCTGATTCGGCGGCTTGATTTGGGGAACGAAACGCCCGAGCAGGTCGGTGCGGCGCTGGGAATGACCGCCAATAATCTGCGCGTCCGACACCATCGTGCCCGGCAACAACTGCGCGAGCGCCTGGAGCAAACCTGCCGGATGTGCGCCAAGCATGGCTGCCTCGACTGCACCTGCAAGGATTGACGTACGTAAAAAGGGAGAGCCTGTGCGGCTCTCCCGGATAACTCAGCAAGTCAGCGGATTACTTCTTCTCCATGCCTGGGGTCGGGCTCACACCCTTTTTCATCACACAGCAAAAGGCGTCTTCACTGCCGCATTGCTTACAGACATGCACCAGCTTGTCGGTCTTCGCCTTGCCGTGGCCTTCCGTCACGTATTTGTGTTCGCAACCGGGACATTCATGCCGCGCGACCGTTGTAACCTCGGGCTTGGCTCCGGTTTTGATGGCCGGAGTCACAATGGTCGCCCAGCTATCCTTGCATTTCGGGCAGGACATGACGACGGTGTCGCCCGGTTGAACGGCTTCGGCATCCGCAACAGTCTTGATAGCATTCAACTTCAAGAGTTTAGTCGCGCCTTTTTCCTGGGCGGAAACCAACCCGGGTGTGAACAATAATCCGGCGATGGCCAAACCGGCCAGACAGCGGGTCAGGTTCTTCGCGGTAATCAACGTGATGGTTTTCATATCTCATCTTTCTTTGGTTGTTAGTTCATTCAGCAACCTTCATGGCTGCCGCTGTTTTGGCTTACCCTGCGGCGTTGGCGTTCCCGCAAAATTGCGAAAGAAAAATTTCGCGGGATTTCGCGGGATGCGGTGTAATCAGAAGCGTCGGGTCTGGTTGGACGCCGACGAAGATGCGGAGCAAGACGCTCCGAACCCCGCCAGCAGGAATGCTGGTGCTACGAATATGAAAGTGCCAATGCCATCGTCCGAAGAAACCAAGCTGCGCGAACTCCTGCGCGATGCCCGCCCGCAGGCAGAGTTGGCGCCGCGCTTTCAAGAGAATGTCTGGCGCCGCATTGAACAGGCTCAATCAACAGGTGCGACGATCGCTGCTGACAACTGGCTGAGTGCCGTCGCCGGCTGGTTGGTGCGCCCACGGCTGGCTTTCGCTGTCGCCACGATGCTGGTGTTGGTCGGAGTGGGCTTGGGTTGGAATAATGGCGCACAACAGGCGCGGGCTGAAGCGCAGGCGCGCTATATCGCCGCTGTGGCGCCAAATACGTTGCACTGAAATGAAACGTCCGTTGCTTATCGTATTGCTGGCGTTGGTTGTCGGAGCGGCACTGCTCGCTGCATCCTATCAACTAGCCGCCCGCCTGTGTGCCAAGCAAATGGCCACCAACGCCGACGACCTCGCCTGGCTGCGACAGGAGTTTCACCTCAACGAGGCGGAACTGGCCCGCGTGCGGACGTTGCACGACGGTTATCTCCCTCAGTGCGCGGAGATGTGCAAAGCGATTGCCGCGAAGAAACGCGAGTTGGAAACAGCCTTGGCAGGTGCAACCAATGTCACCGCCACTGCAGAGGAAAGATTGGCGGAATTGGGCACGCTACGCACGCGCTGCCAGACCCAGATGTTGCGGCACTTCGTCGAGGTCAGTCAGGCGATGCCGCCGGAACAAGGGCAGCGGTATCTCGCTGAGATGCAGCGGATCACCCTCGGTTTTCACGAACGGATCGAACAATCCATGTCGCAGCCTCCGACGCATGAGCATGGACATCACTGACACCGACGCGCTGGATCGGGCGGACATGGCGCGTTTGGCCGCAGGACACGACGCGGCGCTCAATGACTTGATGGAGCGCCACGCGGCGGCGGTGTTTCGTTTCCTCTGCCGGATGTTAAACCACGAGGATGATGCGAATGATCTGGCACAGGAGACGTTTGTCCGCGTGTTCCAAGCGCGCACCTCGTTTGATGTGAACAGGAAATTTTCCACGTGGCTGTTCACCATCGCGGCGAATCTGGCGCGCAATCAAATCCGCTGGCGCACGCGGCATCCGAACGTTTCGCTGGAAGCAGAAGTCGCCGAGCAATCACTCGCGGACAAACTCGCGGCAACCTCACCTACCCCCAAAGAAGAAACTCTCGCCATAGAGCGTGCGGCTGCCGTGCGATCGGCGGTGAATGAATTGCCAGAAGACATGCGGGCTGCCATCGTTCTCTGCGAATGGGAGGAGCGCAGCATGGCGGAAGCGGCGGCAATTTTGGAGGCCTCACCAAAGGCCATCGAGTCGCGCCTCTATCGCGCGCGGCAACTCCTGCGGGAGCAATTGAAGGGTTGGCTCGCCTGAAACCTCAGCACCGCTGCTGGTTCAACGAGGGATGCTTGCCAGCCAAATAACTGTTGGCGATGGCGCGCGTGATAAATTTCTTCGCCGCCGCGACCGCCTGCGGAAGTTTTTCCCCGCGCGCCAGGTTTGCCGCGATGGCAGCGGAGTAGGAGCAACCCGTGCCGTGGGTGGAAATGCCATTCACGCGGCGGGCTTTCAAGGCGGTGAATTGTTTTCCATCAAAAAGAACGTCCACGGCTTCCGCGCCCAGTTTCAAGTGGCCGCCTTTCACCAATGCGGCACAGCCATAAGTGGCGTGCAATTGTTCTGCCGCATCGAGCAGATCTTCCAGCGAGCACAACTTTCGTCCGACGAGCAGCTGTGCTTCATCAAGATTGGGTGTGACTAGGGTCGCCAACGGGAGCAAACGCTCCTTCAACGCGCAGATGGCTGATGGTTTGAGTAACACTGCGCCGCTAGTCGCAACCATGACCGGATCAACCACGAGAGGCGGGCGCTTTCCGTTCGCAAAAAAATCCGCTACTGCGTTGATGATATTGGAGGAAAACAACATCCCAGTCTTCACAGCGCGGGGTGACAATTCGGCAAACACGGCTTCGATTTGCTTCCGCACGATGCCGACGCGGATTGGTTGAATGCCGGTAACCGCTTTTGGGTTCTGTGCCGTGATGCAGGTGATGGCGGTCGTGCCATGGCAGCCGAGGGCGGTGAACGTTTTCAAGTCGGCTTGGATGCCGGCCCCGCCGCCGCTGTCCGAACCGGCGATGGTGAGGGCGCTGGGCCAGGTGATGCGTTTCATTAAATGGTTATGGGCAATCTCAGGGGGCTGGCGGTTCGGGGCTCGCATGCTCCTTGAGCCACACAAAATCCGGGTTGTTGCCAGAAACCGAGAGGAAATGCGCACCGTCACCGCCACTTCCTCCGTCTTTTGCTGCCTCGATGGTGGCGCTATCGCGCCAACGTTTGGCCTCAACATGTCCGTCAGCGAAAGCCAGCGTCCCGCTGTTGTTGTGTTCAACGCTTGGGCGGTGGTAAAAATAAGTGCCGCCGTACAGGCCAAAAGCCGGCTGGCAGACATTCAACGGCGCCCCATCGATAAAGGTGAAGTACTGACTGGCATTGTATCGTGCCAAGTCGGACTGCTTGCGGAACGTTACGCGGCTACTGGAAAAAACATCGTTCTCCGGAGTCTGCCAGTTGAAGAAGCAGTTGAGTGCGTAGCTGCGCATTTTTCGATACGGGACATTCGCCCAAGTAGGCTCCTGGCGGTCACTGGGGCATTTATAGACGTCGGGATTCTTTAGATAGTCGGCGAACAGGGCGTATTTCGAATCCAATAAGTAGTTCCGGTTGGTGAAATAGGATGGGTATAGGTGCTCGCCGCCGATCACCCATAGTTTGGTGTTGGGCGTGGCGGTGAAGATGAAGCCATTGGGTGCGAGTTGCCCAGAATTGTCATCGGAGTACAGTTGGTAAGTGATGGCCAATTGTCGCAGATTGCCCAAGCACTGCGCTTGATATGCTTTCGCCTTGGCCTTGCTTAAGGATGGTAATAGCAATGCCGCCAGAATCGCGATGATGGCGATGACCACCAGAAGTTCAATCAAGGAGAAACCCGTCCTGCCGTAGAACAAGCCGGGCGGTTCGCGTCGCTGCTGGATTGCATTGATGGCCGGATGCACTGCCTTGATGTAACACTTCTCTTGGCGATTGGCAAAAGCGATTGGATTCCAATTCTGTGGCTCGTCACCGGCCCAAACTTGCCATGCCGGATTTCCTGTCCAATACTCACGGCGTGAACGATCCGGTCACAAAACTGACGAATGAGCTGATCGCCTCCTATGCCCAGCTCGGCGGCATCAACCATCTTGATGGGAAAAATCTGCCTTCCAAGCAGGCCATCACCTCTATCACATGCGATCTGTTGCGGTTGTTGTTTCCAGGATTCTTCGACGAAAAACTCGTTCACTCGTCCGAGATCAAGGTGGAGACAGCGGCGTTGCTTGATTCGGTGCTCGGCAATCTTGAAGACGAAATTCGTAAAAGCCTTGAATACAATCCGCCTGCCGACCTCGATAAAAAAGATATCCCCACCGCGGCTCGCCGCATCACGCTGGAATTTCTAGGTTGCTTGCCGTGCATTCGCGAATTGTTGCAGACGGATACTGAAGCCGCGTTCCGTGGCGACCCGGCCGCGTTCAGCAAGGAGGAGATCATCGTGGCGTATCCCTTCATCGAGGCGATTTCGGTGCAGCGGCTGGCACATCAGCTCTATTTGAAGAATGTCCCCCTCATTCCGCGCATCATGAGTGAATGGGCGCACGCGCGGACCGGTATGGATCTGCATCCAGGCGCTACGATCGGCTCGCACTTCTTCATTGATCATGGCACGGGCACGGTTGTCGGTGAAACCGCTGTGATCGGGAATCACGTGAAGATGTATCATGGCGTTACGCTGGGCGCGCGGAGCACGTCGGGTGGTCAACAATTGCGCGGCAAACGCCGGCATCCGACCATTGAGGATCGGGTCACGATCTATCCTGGTGCGACCATTTTGGGCGGTGAAACCGTGATTGGCGCCGGCAGCACCATCGGCGGCAACGTGTTCATCATGGACAGCGTTGCGCCCAACTCGCTCGTCATCTACGACGGCCTCGACATGCGTGTGTTGAGCAAAGAAGACAAGAAAACTTCCCCGGAGCAAAAGGTGGCGTTGGACTTTCAGATCTGACGCGAAGCGGGCGGCTACTTATTGCGTTGCTGCCAGAGCTGGACGAAGGCATGGTGAAATTCGGCGGACGAGTTCAGGTTGCGAAAGACTTGATTCTGCGCGTTCCAGGTGAACTGCCGGTTGTTCTTCTGGTTCTGCAGATCAACAAACGCCACCTTGCTGATGGAGAAGTTGGCCACTTCGATGCCTTTGAAATCAATCATCTCGGACGTTTTGGCCGGCTTCGGCGCAGCGGCGAATTTTAGAATGTTGGTTTCCCCACGATCGTTTCGCACCACGGCCAACTCGGTGATGTTCAGTTTAAGCAGCTTCAATTTTAGTTCGCGATGCGCCAACGCCTCCCGGTCATACTCGACGCGCATTTCCCGGACATTCAGAAATGGCACGCCGCCGAAATCCGCCGGGTTCGCCAAGGTCAAGTTCTCGACAGTCGCTACAGGCGAGAGGACGCTGAGGGACAGTTTCCCGATCTTCACGTCCATGCCGGTCTGGGCGCGGAGTTGTTGCTCCACGGCCGCCTTGGCGATGGCATCCTTGGAGAGGAGGAAGCCTGCAACCAGCGCCGCGATCACGGCGACCAGGATGAATAGCCATTTGAGCACACGCATCATGACGGGAGTATGCGAACGTCCCCGTAGCGGCTCAATGCTGAATCCCAAGCGCTCAGCGCTCGCTTGATACGCGAGGGCGGAACCCGTTACAGTCGCCGTGTGCCTTCTGACAGCCGCAAGTTCGCCAAGTTGCCCCGCATCCTGATTGTGGATGACGACGCGGGGCAGCGCAGTTTGCTCAATTCCTTCCTCAAATCTCAAGGCTTCGACACGGTGACGGCGGATTCCGGCGAGCGTGCATTGGAAACGCTGCGTGAGGGCGAGTTCAACATGATGATCTCGGACGTGCGGATGCCGGGTATCTCGGGCTTGGAAACGTTGCGCCGGGCGCGGGGGATGAACGCGACGTTGCCGGTGTTGCTGGTTACGGCGTATACGGACATCCGCGATGCGGTGGGAGCCATGCGGGATGGCGCCGTCAATTATCTCGCCAAGCCCATTGACCTGGATGAATTGCTCCTCACAATCCAGAAGGCGACGGGCATGGCGAAGGCGGCGTTGCAAAAAACCGAGCTTCCGCAAGCGTTGCCCGCCAACGTCATTGCGCAAAGTCCATTGATGCAGGCGGTGTTTCATGATGCGGCGCTGGTCGGCACCCTCGGAAAGTCGGGTGTTGCTCTCGGGCGAAAGCGGCGTGGGTAAGGAAGTATTGGCCGACGTCATTCACGCGTGGAGCACTCGGGCGAGTGGGCCGCTGGTGAAGGTCAATTGCGCGGCGATTCCGGAGAATCTGTTGGAGTCGGAACTGTTCGGGCACGAGAAGGGGTCGTTCACGAGTGCGGTAGCGCAACGCATCGGTCGCTTCGAGGAGGCGAACAACGGTACATCTTCCTGGATGAGATCGGCGACATGTCTGCCCCGTTGCAGGCGAAACTGCTGCGAGTAACGCAGAATGGCTGCTTCAATCGCGTCGGCTCCAATCGTGAGTTACAGACCAACGCGCGCATTCTGGCGGCGACCAATAAGAATCTCGAAGAGCGCGTGAAGGCGGGGACGTTCCGCGAGGATTTGTTCTATCGCCTAAATGTGGTGGAGTTGAATATTCCGCCGTTGCGCGAACGTTCGGAAGATATTTTGCCGCTGGCGGCGCATTTCATTGCTGAATTCACGCAGGGCAAGGCGCGGTTCTCATCGGCGCTAACGGAGGGGTTGGCGCGTTATGCGTGGCCGGGGAATGTGCGCGAGTTGCGGAATGCGATGGAGCGGGCGGCGTTGTTGTCGCGCGGGGAAATGATTTTGCCGGAGCATCTGCCGGCTCGGGTGCGTTCCGCGGTCGAACAGGCGACGCCAGCGGCTGTGCCAGATGCCCAACGGCTGGAGGAGATCGAGCGTCATGCCATCCTGCAGGCGTTGCGAGAGCACCAGGACAATCGCACCGAGACGGCAAAGGCGCTGGGCATCAGCCGACGGGCATTGATCTACAAACTCCAGCGATTTCGCGAGCAGGGGTTTGAAGTATATGAGGCGGGTTTGGGAGAGCGGGTTGGGTAATCAGTGTGTTTATGTGCAGATTTAGCCTAAGAAACAATATGTCAGTCGGGCTTGTGGGCTTAAACCTCCCCAGCAATTCGTTCATTCGTTGGCTGTTGATATTGCTTACCTTGTTGATAGGGGCAACCGCGTGGGCTGCAGATTTTTGCTTTGTCTGTGAGAGGCCGGCTCGTTGGAGTGTGGTTCTCACCTTAGATAAGGTCAGCAATGTGCGGCGCACATTGTGTGATGAGTGTGCCGAGCGTGCAGATCGGTGTTATCTCTGTGGTCTCCCTGCTGTGAAGGATTTCACCTCCCTGCCGGACGGCCGGATGCTTTGCAAGCGTGATGTGAAGTCGGTGGTCTTAAACGAACAGGAGGCGACCGGGATTTGCGCGCGGGTGAAAGAAGATTTGAGCCGCCTGTTTTCCAGGTTCATTACTCTCCCCGACACCAATGTAACGCTTCAACTCATGGACCGCGTGACCCTGCAGGAGATATACCGGGTCATTGGTAATGATTATACGTGTCCGGATACAATGGGATGCACTGCAACCAAGACAAATGACGGCCAACGCGTTTACGAAATCAGTATTCTTTCGGGCCAGCCGAAGGAAGAACTGATGACAACCTGTGTGCATGAATTTGCCCACACTTGGATCAAATTCGAAAACGTGCCGCCAGCCAGACGGAAAACTTTAGGCAAAGACGCGGCTGAGGAGTTTCTGTGAATTGCTTTCCTATCTTTTTGCAGAGCAGCAAGGGTTGGCGACGGGTAAATCCAACATCCTGGCTCAATGCTTACACCCGCGGGCAAATTCATCTCTTCATTGCTGCCCACCATCGTTACGGACTGATGGACATCGTTGATTGGATGATATCGGGTGATGATCCGCTCTTGTTGGAGTCTGATTTAGCACGTATTCGCCGTCTGGTTGCGCCTTCGCCGGTTGCGAATCTGGTGGCGAAAGCTACCAACTCGGTTGTTGAACCGCGGACCAATGCCCCGGCGGTCACCACGCCGCCAACACTTCCTTCCCGACTTGTGC
The DNA here is from genome assembly GCA_049840435.1 of Verrucomicrobiota bacterium. Lineage (GTDB taxonomy): Bacteria > Verrucomicrobiota > Verrucomicrobiia > Limisphaerales > JADLHS01 > JADLHS01. The sequence continues at coordinate 209,019 of JASGKY010000044.1, forward strand.
TCCAAGGGATCACTTGGTCCAACACCCGGCCATTGGCAACCATCAATGGCAGGAACTTTGGCGTCAATGACGAGGCCAAGATTTCGCTCTCGGACGGCACGGTCACGGTACGGTGTGTCGAAATTCAGCCCCGGGCGGTGGTGCTCCAAACCAATGGGATAGTTACGCCACTGCGTCTTGAGCTGAAATTGGAATAATTTGAGGCCCACGCTGGCGATATTAGGTGATGGTGTGGACAAATTTTTTCTTGGACTGTCTCAGGATTGGTCGTCAATAGCCGGGGAGCGGCGCTTTTTCTGCAAACTTTAGCTTTGGCCCGTAAGAAACAGCAGTACTAATCGGGCTGGCACCCAAAACGCTGAAGGTGCGGCGGCAAACACAGTCACGACACGGTGTCGTGCTTTATTCCCAATGAAAATGAAACGGGTCTTTCAATCTGGGCGGGTCTTGTTGTTTTGAGAGCCTTGCGTTATTCAACGCAAACCTATTCAGCCAATCCTTTACGCTTACCGGAACCAATCAGCCCGGAGCCGCACAGGATTTCGTCTTCAGCCTCGGCAGCGGCACGACCAATTTCACGGTCAATATCGCGGGCAATGCCACCGCCTATTCCCATTTGCTGCTTCGAGCAGGCTTGCCGCCGAGTGATGTGGCGTATGATTTCATCGCTAGTCAAAACGGCAGTGCCAACGGCATCAATCTGGAAGCCCCAGAGTTCAAGCTGACCAACTACGTATTGCGGGTGCGCACCCCGGCGAGTTCGGCGGCCCACAGCTTTACAGTGACGATTGTCACCAATACTGCCGCGATCAGAACCCTTGCAACGCCCGCAACGAAATCCTTGGTCTCGACCAATCAAGGCACGCTGGCCACTTCGAGCTGGCATTATTATCGCGTGGAAATTCCGACGAATACGCCGGGCTGGCGGGTCCTGCTGACTTCAACCAACAACAGTCCGGATCTTTATATTCAGCGCGACGGGCCACCCACTACGACTTCATTCTTGAAGCGCAGCCAGGCGGGAACGATTGATGACATTGCTTTTGCAACCAGTGAACTGACGCCAGGGGCATACTATATCGGTGTGTTTCAAAGTGCCGGGACGGGGGCTTACACATTGCGAACCGAGCAGATTCAATTCACGATTATCAACTGGGATGCCGGCACAACGCATCTGGGAACCAAGTTTATACCCACGGCAATACGAATGGTGGCGATTATTTTTTCAAGATCACCACGCAGAACACGGCCCTAGGGGCTTGGCGCACCGCGCTCAATGTAATAGCTGGCGAAGCCCATGTTTACCTGGCCAAAGCTTCCCGCCACGCTTAGTAGCAATCAATTCAAATCCGAACGTGTCGGGTCGGACGGATTTGTTGTGGGCAGTGCTGCTTTCAGTGCGGGGGAGGAGTGGTATTACCTCGTTCACGCCGAAGTTGGCGCCCAGTGGAATCTGGTTTCGGGCGAACCATACGTCACCGACTTGGGCGTGGTGGCTACCAACGGTGCCAGCAGCAGCGGGGATCTGACCATGGGGGCTGAAGGCATGCGTTTCTTTCAAACCACAATGCCTGCCAATGCAGCCGCTTGGCGGCTATGGTTGAACGGGCTCACCAACACCGTTCTCGTAAAAAAGGCCGGTGTCCCGTTGACGGGCAACACCGACCTTTCCCAGTCCAAGCAGATGTTGGTTGTGCCCAGCTATCTTGTGGGCGGGCAGCTTTACTTTGTGGGCGTGAATGGTGCGCCAGGAACAACTATCAATCTGGATTCGCGCCTGCAGTTGTTCACTGATATTCCCTTCACCGCTAGCACCAATGTTACCGTGACGGGCTACGGCTACACTACCTTCCGGGTGCAAGTCCCCTCGGATCAATTGGGCTGGCAAATGAGTGTCGTGGTCAGCAATGGCAATCCGAATTTGGCCGTGCGGCGCGATTTCGTTCCCAATGAAAACAACAACGACGCCTATTCTGAAGTTGCTGGCACGGTAACCGACAGCATCACCTTGGTTCCACCGACACTCAGCGACGGTACCTTTTTATCACGGTTTACAGTACCAATACCTTCTCGTGTCAGTTGCTCAGTGGCACTCCTGAGTTCACCGAGATTGATTTCAACAGTGCCACTGTCAACACCGACACTAACCGGGTTGGTTGGCGTTTCTTCAAGTTGTCGAACATCAGCCAGCAATTGGGGGCTTTGGGCTGGGACTTATTTGTCACCAACTTCGCCCCTGGCACACGGCTCGCGTTACGCCGCAATGCTGCGCCGGGCATCTGGAATTATCGCAATCCCAATGCCGGCACCGCTGGTAGCTACGATGTTCTGAGTACGGCGGAGTTTCTTCAGCGCCCCGGGCATCAAGCAGATGTCTGGTATGTGGGCGTGTTTACCACGAACAATCCCTTGGGGGCATTCACGCTGGTGAGCCGGCCGTTATTGCCGGAGACGTTAGGGTTTGATGCTGGCGTGGCAACTCGCGTTGCGATTCCGCCGGGCAAGTGGCAGTTCTTCCGCGTGGACGTGCCCACAAATATTTTGGGCTGGGATCTTCGCCTGACCAATGTGTTATCAGGCCAGCCCCAGATTGTGGTTCGCCGCGAATTGCTGCCGGTCTCTTTGGTCAACATCGGCTTCTCGCTACCGATCACTGTGACCAGCTGGTCTCCAGGAAACCAATGGGCGGCTGGCGCCGATTGGACTGCCCGCAGCTTCTCGCCCAATGGCACGACGAACGAAACCGGGCGCGTTTTGACGATGGGTTACAACCGTCCGTTGGAGGCCGCGACGTATTACATCGGGGTGATCAATCCAACCGCGAATACCAATGAGATGAGTTATACACTACTCAGTCGTGGAATTGGCCCTGATCAGGCGATTCCTGTTCAAGACTTGGATTACCTTGGGGGGAAACCGCACCAATAGTGCCTTGGCCCCGCGCGATATTGCCCTCTACCGGGTTGTGATTGAGACCAACACGCCGAGTTGGAAGGTGCGCCTGGCTTTGAATGCTGGCGATGCCGTGCTTGCCATTGCCAAGGATCGGTACCCCAACATCTCTGCGACATTGACCGGCAGCGTGACGAACCTCCTGTCGGCTGGAAAACGAATGCAGCGAACCGGCAATGAACATTTCCTTCAGTTACCCGGGGCGGCAGCAGGGGCGCTTGTGCCTGGAAATTACTATTTGCTCGTGGCTAGTGAAGGAGTCGTCGGCAGTGACACGACCCGTATCGGCACTGGGAATGCGAGCTATGTTCTCCAAAGCGTTGGCGCGTTGCCCGAAATTGATTTGGGATTGTTGAGGACGAACGATCTGGTTTATGCCGGAACCTTGGAAGGTGGCGAGGTCGCGGCGTTTCATTTTCACAATGATCCCTTTCCGACCACGCTTGGGTTTGAATTGTCGCTGGAAGATCGTGTGGGTAATCCAGTGATGGTCGCGAGAAGTGAAATGCCCTTGGCCGATCCCGGTGCCGCCAGTACCTGGAGGTGGGGGAGTTTCTGCGGATAGCTATGGTTACGAGGGGGGGCAAAAGGACTACTTGCAAGCGAGTGGGGGATTTATCACCTCCTCCGGAGCTTGGGTGGATGAGACCATCATGCTGAAGGCGCGGTTGCAAACCAGCGATTATCCCGATGCTGCCTATACTCTCCGCGTCCGCAAACTAGTTCCAACCACGGTCGCGTTTGATGGGGGCACGGCTACAATCACAAATCACACCCACATTTATGAATTCTTCCGCGTGGATGTTCCGACCCAATGCGCTCGGTTGGATTGCGAATCACGAACGTCGTGACTGGATTGCCCTTGCTGATTGCCAGTCGTGAGACGCTTCCGCTTAATTTGGTGACGTCTGGTTGGGTGCCGGGCAATGATCAGTATTGGCCGTTGGGTGGAAACTGGATTGCCGCCAAGGATTGGACGGAACGCGCCAATTCTGCGAATGGAGCGGTGAATGAAGATGGCCGGATTCTGGCCATGGGGATGGGGCGCCCGCTGGAAGCAAGCACCTATTATGTCGCCGTGCGGAATCCCGATTATCCCACGCCGATCAGCTACACCGTGAGCAGCCGCGGCATTGGCACCAATTTCGTAATTCCAGTGGAAGATTTGGCTTTTGGTGGCGGCAGTAGCACGAAATCGAATTTGCTCCCTCGCGAGGCTTCGTACTATCGGGTCGTGGTGCCCGTTGGGGCTGCTAGCTGGCGACTGAAGCTAACCAATTTAGAGGGTGAATCCATGTTCGTGTTGCTTACGAATGCAGTGCCAAATGTCTTGAGTGGCAAAGCCAATAACGCCGGAAAAGAGGCGCAAAAGAACGGCAACGAACATCTGCTGCTATTGCCGGGTTCACCACAGTTGACCCTGAATCCGGGAACAAACTATCTCGCGGTCATCAGCGAAGGCGTGACGACAACCGATGCCACGCGCATTGGGACGGGGAGCAGTAGTTTTAGAATTGAAAGCCTCGGGGAGCTTTCCATTCTCAATTTGGGGACCGCGGGGAACACCAACCTGACGCACTCCGCATCGCAGGAAGGCGGCGAAGTACGAGGATATCAATTTACCGTGCCGGCGGGCATGACCAGCTTGGAAGTGCAGTTGCAGAACATCACCGGCAACCCAGCGATGGTGTTGCGCAGCGGCAGCGCGTTGCCCAACCCTGGGGCGGCCTCGCCGATTGCCTCGGCGGCCGGAGCAGTGGTCGCAGAAACATATGGCAACGAAGGTGGCTATCCAATTTCTGGGGGCGTGGGTAACGCGAATACCAATCTGATTTCACTCGTAAACCCAGTCGCCGGAACTTACACCGTCATGGTCAAAGCTCGGGGGACGACGGCCACAACTTTCAGTAACGCCACCTACACCATTGTGGTGCGCGCGACAACCTATACTCAGGTGGCTTTTGACGGCGGCAGTACGATTGTTACCAATCATCAAGCCAACACCTGGCGGTATTATCGGGTTGATGTTCCGACAAATTCAATGGGTTGGGATGTTCGGCTCATTGATGTGCTTTCTGGTCTGCCTCAAATGGTGGTTGCCCGGGATGTTTTGCCTAATTCCTTGTCTACTGCCCCGTGGAGTACTCCTGGGTACGAACACTTACTTGGCCAACCACCAATCAGTGGGGAGCTGGCTCGGACTGGACGCGCCGCACAACTTCCGCAAGCGGAACTGTAAACGAGGACTACCGCATTCTGGCCATGGGCATGGGCCAGCCACTTGAAGCGGGGACTTACTATATCGGCGTCACTGGGACCACCAACTTGAGTTACACCCTATTCAGCCGGGGACTTGGGAATGGTCTGAGCATTCCGGTGACGGATCTCAATTTTACCAGTGGCAGTGCGACGGTTACTAATCTTGCGCCACGCGAGGTGGCCTATTTTCGCGTGCAAGTGCCGACGAATACGCCCGGGTGGAAGCTGAAACTGACCCCTACTGTGGGTGAAGCCATGCTGGTTGTATTAAGCAATCATATTCCAAATATCGACTCAGGGCGGCTGAATGGGGCTTTTAACGGCAAATTCATGCAAAAAGCTGGCAATGAACATTATCTCATCTTGCCGCAAAACAACCAATCCAACATCACTGCGGGAACTTACTATTTGGCCGCCGTCAGTGAAGGTGTCAATCCGGCCTCCAGCACCAGGATTCGCTCCGGCCAAAGCAGCTTTGTCGTGACGAGCGTCGGCGCCGTGCCGGTGGTAAATCTTGGCACGATCGCCGGCCCAGACCTTGTGGTGACTAATTCGCTCGAGGGTGGGGAAAGCCGGATTTATCAATTCTCCGTCCCGCCGACTGCGGCGGCGATAGAAATGCGGTTGGAAAATCGGGTCGGTAATCCGGTGATGGTGGCGATGACCAATGCTTGGATTCCTGATCCGGGCGGACTTTCTAGTCCTAGGGATGCGTACGGTAATGATGGCGGCTATAATCCAAGCGACATCAACACGAACATTTTGACTATCGCAAATCCGACCAATGGCATTTATACGCTGGTGGTCAAGGCACGCAGTCTCGGGACAATTTATCCTGATGCTTCCTATACTCTGCGGGTAAGGCAGATGCCGGCGTCAGAATTGAATTTCAGTTCAGAACTTAACACCAATGGCTTGAATAACACGGTGTCGGGCGTTCTGATCGACGGGCAGCGAGCCTATTACAAGGTCATCGTCCCGACGAACCTCCATGGCAGTCCCGTCATCGGTTGGCAGCTTGATTTGTCGCAATCATCCGGGCAGGCCGGATTACGCGTTCGCAAAGATATTTTGCCCAGCGATTCTTTGGTTGGGATGCCCTCCACGCCGAATGCGGCGGTCATTGCGGCGCCCTTTCTCAGCAGCGGTACGTGGTATGTCGAGGTGCGGGGCACAAATTCCACGGCATTCACTCTGACGAGCAGTGCCTTGGTGCTTCAGCGTCCTGCGTGGCAAATGCCCGGGGCTGGCGAACTTCCAAACACGCCGGGCGTGCCAGCGCCATTCTTTGGCGACAGCGGCGTGGACACCAATGGGTTTCCGCTTCCTACCGATCAGGGCATTGATTTGCAACTGGGCCGCTATCATTACTACGCCATTGTGGTGCCGACGAATAACGCCGGATTGTTACGCGTGCAATTGGAAGGCATCAGCGGCAATCCCGATGCATACCTGCGGTCGGTGTTGGTTCCAACGGTATCGCATGCCACCAATGGTAATGTAGGCACCATGTATGAGCGTTCCCTCACCGGGCTGATAACCGACTATGGCAATTTTGTGCCTCTAAACGGCAAAACCGAAACCGCTCTTTCGCCGGGTACGTGGTATCTCGCGGTGCGGGCGACTGCCAATTCCAATGCCCGCTATCGGCTGCGGCTTTCCACTGGCGCCATTCAAGATTTGGCTCTCAACGGGGGCGTCGCCAACAACCAGATTCTTGCCGGTTTTGATTGGCGTTACTATCGCGTCCAGGTTCCGGCTGAAGTTCCGGACAACTGGCAGATTTCCTTCAGCCAGATCAGTGGTGACGTTGTCTTGCATGTGCGCGATGTGATTCCCCCCGGCAATGGGGCCACCACGAACGCGACCGACATTAGAGACTGGAGCACTGATCTTAAAAATAATGGTCCATACGCCAGTTACGATGCCGCCGGTACCTACTCTTTCACCGTTCCTCCGGTTCGTCCGAATACTGTTTACTACCTCGGAATCCGGGCAAAAAATGACGCAACGTTCTCAATCAGTTCGACCACCATTGGAAACACAAACGAGATTCCGCCGCTCATCCCGTTCTACGGTGGGAGTGTCACCAATACGCTGGCGCCTAACAGCCAATTGATCTATCGGATTCTGGCGCCATCGGATGCTTTGCGCTGGCGTTCCACGGCGGTTCACTCGAATACGGTGCAGTTTTTTATTGAGAATGGCACCATGCCGAGCAAGACCGTCTCAGACGATTATCGTTCTGGTGGAGCCAACAGTACGCAGGACCGCTTCATGTCTGCGTATCCTTGGTTGCCGAATCAGACCTATTACATGATTGTCTCCAATTCGGCAGCGTTTCCACAAAGTTTCAGTTTCAACATAACTGGCAGCAGCATCACCGCCGACGATGACAATGACGGCATGCCAGACGCCTGGGAGCTGCAATACTTCGGCACGCTCGCCCCTCAGCCGAATTCCGATTCAGATATTGATGGGGTTTCCAATCTCAATGAGTTTCAAGAAGGTACGATTCCAAACGATAAAAACTCGTATCGCCCTCGGTTGACCATTCTAGCCACCAACGGCATCGTGGTGGTCAATCCCGCTGCCAGTAATTATGCCTTGGGCGATCAGGTTACACTTAGCGCTACGCCCAATGGAGGCTATCAATTTGTGGGCTGGTCAGGGCAAGCCAGCGGAGTGACGAATCAGATCGTCGTAACGATGGACACCAATAAAATAATAGTTCCGCGCTTTCGCGTGCCTGGCGATGATTTTGAGCAACGGATTCCGCTTGCTGGCGCCACCGTTACTTATGGCGGCTTGCAGAACGGTGGTGCAACCAAGGAGGCGGGTGAGCCCAATCATGCTGGTAACGCCGGCGGGAGGTCGTTGTGGTGGACTTGGACGGCCCCAGCTTCAGGGGTGGCGGTCGTGACCACGGCGGGCAGCACTTTCCGCAACACGCTCGCGGCTTACACCGGGACAACCGTTTCAAACCTCACGCTGGTGGCAACCAACCTGGCGGGTGTTGGCACCAACACCAGCCAGATTTCGTTCCCGGCTGTCGGAGGCGTGACTTACCACCTTGCGGTGGATGGTTTCAATGCGGCCACCGGCAGCGTCACCCTGAATCTAACGCTTCCGGTTGTGGATATTTCCCTGAGTCAGCCAACTCGCGGCGGCGATGGCTTCTTTCACTTCACCATCACTAGTGTGCCGGGGGCGGTGTTGCGTGTGGAGGCGACAACAAACTTGGCCACGTGGGCATCGATTGCCACGGTCACCAACAGGTACCGGGACCCTGGATTTTGCCGATACGAATTCCCCGAGCTTTAAACAACGGTTTTATCGCGTCGTGGTGCCGACTGCTACGCCTGAACCGTTGCGGTTGGCCAACGCCCAGCAGCTGGCGGGAGGGCAGTTTCGATTCAGTGTGATTGGCCCGGTGGAGCAAGTGGTGCGCATCGAGGCCACAACCAATCAGACATTGAGCGGTTGGTCGACGCTCGCCACGATCACCAATACTTCAGGGACAAATCTCTTCACGGATGTCACGGCAGGCGGTTTCAGCCGCCGGTTTTATCGGTTGGCGACCCCGTAAGTTTAATCTGTGTGCAACCAGCCCTTACCTGGCACGTATTCCCGGCTGCCGGAATGCTTGGCGGATTGGCAGCCAGTCAGGCTTAATCCGATCAGGGCCAGAAGCAGCAGCGCGCAAATTTTTTTCATGGGAACACTGTATTCGAGTTTGTCACGCCGGCAAGTGTGAGGCATGTTTTCCGGCAGAGAGCCATGCCGGAGAAACCGAAGTATCTCAAAGGCCAGTTGCTGTTGGACAGCGGCGAACTGAGCGGCTCGTTTTTTCAACGCACCGTCCTCCTCATCTGCCAGCACGACGCCGAGGGTGCGTTCGGTTTGGTGCTCAATCGCACCAGCGGTAACAAGGCGGGCGAGATGATCATGGCCGACCTCCCGGATTTGTTGAAGGAGCAGCAGCTTTACGTGGGGGGGCCGGTGCAGCCCACGGCCTTGAGCTTTCTGCACTCGGACAGTTTCATTCCGGACGCCACGGTCTTGCCAAATTTAAGCATGGGACACTCGCTCGATTCCCTCGTGGAGATCGGCGAATCGTTTTCTCCCAACAAGAAGATCAAGCTCTTCGCGGGCTACGCTGGTTGGAGTCCCGGCCAGTTGGAAAACGAAATGAAGCGCAAGGCGTGGCTCACCTATCCCGCGTCATTGGAGTTGATCTTCGATACGCCGCCGGAAAAATTGTGGCAGATCATCTTGCGTAACAAAGGTGGTTGGCAAAACCGCATCCTTGCTCAGTCGCCCGAGGATCTGTCGTGGAACTAAGCCGATCGGCTCAGCCAATCGTGGCAGTAATTTCGCCTGAATCAGCTCGCAGCAGCAGGTTTGTTCCGACAGCATTGGCCTCGCGGCGGACATAGCCGAGCGCTACTACGCAATTCTGCCGGGGCGAAACCACTGCACTCGTGATGTGCCCGACTTCCTTGTCGGTTTGAAACAATTTGGCTCCGGGCGCGGGCGGAGTCCTTAGTTCTGCGGCAAAGGTCAGCCGGCACAATGCGCGATTCACATGACCGATGCTGTGGATGCGATTCAATACTTCCTGCCCGATGTAACAACCCTTGGTATAGCTGATGGCCCGCGCCTCGATGCCACACTCGCTGGCGATGTGGGTTTCGTCCATATCCGCACCGAATCGCGGAATGCCCGCTTCAACCCGCGCGATTTCAAATGCGTTCCAGCCACAAGCGAGACCACCAGTTGCCTTCGCCGCGGTGATGAGCTGGTCAGCCACAGTCCCTAGTGCCGCCAAAGGCACAAACAAATCAAAACCGTGCGAAGCCAGCCGTGCATGATTCACCAGGTATATTTCGCCGAGAGTGGCGTTGGAGATCTTGGCGGACGCTAACGCCGCACTCGGCACTGTGGCAAACAATGCCAAGGTGCGCACGACGGCTTCTGCGTTTGGCCCCTGCACGCTCAACAAGCCATAATGCGGCGCGACGTCTACCACCTGCACGTCATCTGCGACGATGTATTTCTCCAGGCGCTGCGTGACAGGGGCGGTCCGTCCCGGTTCGAAGTCCAACAGCAGTTCATCCTGTAGGCAGAAGATATTCAGATCGCTCTGCATCTTGCCCTTGGCCGTGGTGAGCGCAGCGTAGCAGCCCTCGCCCGCGCGGAGCTTCTTTACGTCGTTGGTGACCTGGCCGTGCAGGAAGCGGGCGCGGTCGACGCCGGTCAGGCAGATACGACTGCGAAAACTGAGATCCAGTACGCCCGCCGATTCGTAGAGCGCCTTATATTCAGCCCGGGCATCACCATAGTCCCCGACGAGTTCCGCGCTGTTCAAGGCTGTGAAACTCGCCCCCAGACTCTGGTGAAACTCATGGAGCGGTAATGATGTGGGCGCACTCATGCGAGAGCGGGATTCAACCCACCACGCGCATCTGCACCGCGTCAATGATCTGATCGCCGGACAGGATCGAACCGATGATGACGACGGTCTGGCCCTTCTTCAGGTGACCTTGTTCGCTCATGATCTTGAGTGCGGTCTCAATGGTGTTTTGTGGATTGATGAGATCGAACGGAATCACCATGGGGGTCACGCCCCAGCTCAATGCCAAGCCGCGCGCCACAGAATCGCGCGCACACAAGCCATAAACAGTCGAGTGATAGGGTCGCAGCCAACCCGCATAACGCGCCATGCTGCCGTGGCGGGTGAAGACCAAGATCGCGTCGGCTTTGAGTTCGTTCGCCATCACCACGGCGCTCTTCACGACTTTCTGCCGTGCCTGCGTCAGTTCCGCCTGTTCGTAAAACTTCGCACCGCCGCTGCGTTCGATGCGCTTGGAAATTCGGTCAAAGACCTCGATACATTTCAACGGATATTTCCCCACCGTGGTTTCGCCGCTGAGCATGATCGCGTCTGTCTGCTCATAGATGGCGTTGGCCACGTCGGTCACTTCCGCGCGCGTCGGCATGGGGGATTCAATCATGCTTTCGAGCATGTGTGTGGCGACAATGACCGGTTTGCCCACCCGCAAGCAGGCTTTGACGATGCGGCGTTGCACGATCGGCAATTCCTCGTACGGGATCTCGATACCCAGATCACCACGCGCCACCATGATGGCATCCGCCTCGGCGATGATGGCCTCGAGATTTTTGACCGCCTCCTGATCTTCAATCTTGGCGACCACGCGCGGGCAATGTTTTGCGCCAGTGAAATGTTCCTTGAGTTGGAGCAGGTCGCGGGCTTCGCGCACAAAGGACAACGCGATGAAATCCACTTCGAGTTCGAGGCCTAGCTTGACGTCCACGATGTCCTTGGCGGTCAACGCGGGCAGGCTGACTTTGACGCCAGGCAGATTAATGTGGCGCCGGCTGCCGAGTGTGCCGGCGGTCAGCACTTCGCATTCGACCTTGTTGCCGGACTTGGCGAGCACCTTCATCTCGATGGCGCCGTTGTCGAATAACACTACGTCGCCGATGCTGATATCGTTGACGAAGTTGGCGTAATTGACGTCCACGGAATGCTCTTCCTCGCTGCGTTCGCCACGCACGGTCAGGGTGAACTTCTGGCCCGGCTTCAGGTTCAGCGGCACGGACAAGTCGCCGGTGCGGATCGCTGGTCCTTGCGTGTCCATCAGAATGCCGATGTGCTTCTTCCGGGCATCGCTCGCGGCGCGGATGGCAGCGACGACCTTGCGCACCCAATCATGCGGCGCATGCGACATGTTGAGACGAAAGATGTTCACCCCGGCGTCAATCAACGCGCCAATCATTTCCGGCGAACTGGTGGCCGGGCCAAGCGTAGCTACGATTTTGGTTTTTCTCATTAAAAGTCAGCTTCTGATTACTGATTCACGTGAATCACCTTCGCCGGGGGAAACCCGTTGAAGTAGGTGGCCGAAGCGCTGCCATAAGCGCCAATGTTCTCAGCAAAAACGAGGTCGTCCACTTCCAAATTTGGCAAAAGCTCGGACTGGGAAATCACGTCCAAGCCATCGCACGTCTGGCCAAACACCGCACAAACTTCCTTTTTGCCGGACTTGAACGCCTGCAACGGATACTGGCAGTGGTCAAAGATAATGCCGCTAAACGTGTGATAGACACTGTCGTCAATGTAGTAGCAGCGCTTGCCGTTGCGGATGGCCTTGCCGATCACTCGAGCCACACTCGTGGCGGAGGTCGCTACGAGGAATCGGCCCGGCTCGGCGAGAATTTGGATGTCGGGCGGAAATAGGCGGTCAATTTCCGCATTGATGACGCGCGCCAATTCGGGGAATGGCTTCACGTGCTTGTTGTAGGGCGCGGGGAAACCGCCGCCGATATCGAGGATCTTGATCTCGTGTCCGCGTTCCTTGGATTCCTTCATTACCGCCGCCGCAGTGTTGAACGCTTGGACAAAGTTCTCGAAGTTTGTGCATTGGCTGCCGACGTGGAAGCTCAACCCCTCGACGTTCAAGCCGAGTTTAAGCGCGGCGAGGACCAAGTCCACGGCTTCGCCCGGATCACAGCCAAACTTGTTCGAAAGTTCACATTGCGAGCCCGTGTTTGCCACCGCCAGCCGCAACACCACCCCGGCATGCGGCGCGTATTTCTTGATCTTCTGCAGCTCCGTGACGTTGTCGTAGGTGACGAGTGGCTTGTATTTGTCCAGCGCCAGCAACGTCTCTTTCGGCTTGGTCGGGTTGGCGTAGATGATCTTGTCCCAGATGAATTCCTGCTGCGCTTTGGCGGAAAGATCCTTGATGTTCTCGTAAACAAGCATGAACTCCGGTAGGGACGCTACATCGAAGCTTGCGCCTGCCTTATAGAGCGTTTTCACGATAGCCGGTTCAGCGTTGGCCTTCACGGCGAAGTAGCACTGCACCCGGGGCAGATATTTGCGGAACATCGCGTAATTGCGGCGGATTTCATCGTGATCCACGATCACCAACGGTGTGCCGTGTTTCTTTGCGAGCGACTGGAGTTCTTTTTTGGTCATGCAACCTATAAACAATCGTGGGGTTTTAGGGTTTTGTAGCGCGGGCACAAGCAAAATCTCCAGGCCATCCGGTTGCTCCAGTGAGAAAACCCCTTCGAATTGAGACTTGCCTCACCTCGCTGGCTCGTCATAATTTTTCACGCTAGTTCATCAACAACAAATTTTTTATGGCTGACGCAGCAAACCGATACCCAGAAAACGTGGCGGGCAAATTCTTCGTGGACAACCAATGCATTGATTGCGATCTCTGCCGCGAAACCGCGCCCGATAATTTCAAGCGTAATGATGACGGAGGTTACTCCGTTGTGTTCAAGCAGCCGGAAAATCCGGACGAAGAAGCGCGCTGCAAAGAAGCCAAAGAAGGCTGCCCCGTCGAAGCCATCGGCGACAACGGCTGATTCGCGTTTCGCCCCCTTTGGCCTGCCATTTTCTGATGGCAGGCTTTTTTATTGCTGTTTGGGAAAGCAAACGAGGAGCAACCGCTCAGGTTGCTCCTCGTTACAAAATGCGCCGGAGCGCCGGTAGATTAGAATGTATAGGAGGTCGCGGCGATCAGACGGGTGTCAGTGCCTTCCTTGCCGTACTTCACGCCGTTGTCGTAGTTAACCTGATATTTCACCTGGAGATCCCAGTTGCCGGTGATCTTGGTGCTGATGCCAGCTTCAAAGTTGATCAAGTCCCGGTCCGGCCAGTTATCCACGGCCGGGATGTATTCTGCCGTTTGCCAGATTTTGGTGGTGTCTGACAGCTTGTGGGTGAAGGTTTCGCCGAAGCGCAGGGCAAAATACTCTTGTTTGTCACGAGGCGAAGTCGGCGAGGCTTCGCGTTCTTCAATCACGTATGCCGGACCGGCGTCAAACGCGAGGGTCGTCTTGTCGTTCTTGATCACGTAATAGCCGAGCAACGGCGCGATGCGGACGCGGTAAGCCAAGTCGGCGATGCCATCGTGCTCACCATCGAGGCGCAACCCGAAATATGCCCGCTCGCTCAGCAAGTGATTGTACTGGCCATAGGCCTTGGCGTAATCAGTGGTGCGGGAACGGTCATTACCGGTGGTGCTGCTTTTTCCGTATCCCCCGGACGCCCCCAGCATGGCCTCGTCCGATTCCCATTTCTTCTTGGTATCTATGCTGATGGTGGTGGCGACGCTTTCGCTGTTACCGCTTTGCACCGTCAAGCCGGCGGCGGCCACGGTTTCCCAGCCTTTCTTTTCTGGTGCGGGAGTGGCGGCAGCTTGCGTCCAGCCGGACGTGGCGCTGCACAGTAACGCTGCGCTAACGCAGCCCAATAGAGAGAGTGTGTGCTTCATGTTAAACGGGTTTGTTGGTTAACTTGTTGCCGTAGTTAGCCAAGATTCCGAGGGTTGACAAATACTTTTTCTGACGCCCGGCGGCTCACGATTTTGATTTGAGAGTTGGCGCAGCTCCCAATGGTCGCGCTCATGCCCCAAAGCAAAACGCGCCGGAAGGGGTTTCCTTCCGGCGCGAAAACGGAATCAAGGAGGTTCAGTCGTTCCAAGGATTCACGCTTAGGTCGGCGAAGAAATCGAGTTCTTTAGCGCGGAAACCGTAGCGTTGCGAAGTGCCGCCACTGACCACGCGCAGTTTGAATTCGGTGGTGCGCGTGATGTTCGGCGGACTGAGTTTGCAACTCAGGCCCGCATCGCAAAGGTTGGATTTGAAATTACCAACGATCATGTTGCACAACTCGCCGATGACGTCGTTGGCCGTGGCAGAATCCGCGAGGTCCTCCGCGGTCAACCCGAGCAGGCGTTCGCCGAGCAATGGGAGGAAGTTCTTGGGCAGGCGCAGATGCACGAGGCCGGTGGCCTTGCCGGCGAAGCTTACTTCGCCCAAGACATGCTCGATTGTGAACGGATCAATCGCATTTGGCAGCACGGGCTTCAGCTCGATCTTGAGCATCGTGGCAAAAGTTTTGTGGCAGGCGCGGATGAGCGGGTCGCTCATGGCAAGCAAAAGCGCGCAACTCAGGCCAGTGCGTTGCAGGGCTTCCTCGACGGTCGTGGTGACATAATCCGCTTCCGACTCCGCGCGGGGATTGGCCGCTCGCAGCACGCGGGCGGCGAGGTCCTTGTCTTGATTGATGAGCTTGGCGAAATCGTCTGTGCCGGCATCGCGTTTGCCGAGCAGTTGGTTTAAGCGTTGGACGCTTTCCGGAATGGCGTCGAGGCCGAATTGCTGGGCAATGGCTTCAGCTTGAGAATTGGCAGGCATAATACGTCAGTTAAAGGTGTTGCTTTCGGTGGTGTAGAGGGCAAGGGCTTGTTTGGCCAACGCGGAGCGGTAGCCGGAGAAATCTTTTTCTTTGAATCCCAAGGCGGTGGCTAGTGGATAAAGCGCTTCACAGGCGAGCGGATGACCAGGCGGACAACCGAGGCCGGCACACATGGACAAGGCCGCGGAAAGTTTGGTCAAGGCCGTCTGTTCGTCCTGAGTGTTGGCGATACCATCAAACGGCTGTGTGTAATTAAGAATGGTGGTGCAGATGGACATGGGCATCTGCCACTTGCGCGCCACCATGGCGCCGACCAATGAGTGAGAAAAGCCAATGACGTGGCGTTCGGCTTCATCGAATTCCACTTGGT
Organism: Verrucomicrobiota bacterium; assembly: GCA_049840435.1. Classification (GTDB taxonomy): domain Bacteria; phylum Verrucomicrobiota; class Verrucomicrobiia; order Limisphaerales; family JADLHS01; genus JADLHS01. Next base: position 224,843 of record JASGKY010000044.1, read on the forward strand.
GTTCGTGGATGTGAGTCAGAACTTTGGGGTAGTCCTTTCGCACGTCGGGAATGGACAACATGACAATCTGGCCAAGGTTGTGTAATAACCCGCAAAGCCGCGCGGTTTCCTGGTATCTTTTGCCAAAGAAGGTGGCGAGGACAAAGGCGGAAGCTGCGGTGCCGAGGGATTTTTCCCAGACCAATTTTTCCAGTTCGCCAAAATTTTTGTTCCACCGTTTGAGCGTCAATCCCAGCAGCAAGGACTTCAGCGCACCCAGGCCGACGACCAGCACCGCTTCTTCCACCGTGTTCACCGCTTCGGACCGACCCAAGCTGGCAGAATTCGCTGCCCGCATGACGGCGGAGACCAGACCTGGATCGCGTGTCAATAGGGCGGCAATCTCGTGCGGTGTGGAATCGGGGTCGTCAATTAGCTTGAGCGCTTTGTTGGCCACTTCCGGCAAGGGCGGGATAGACTCTACCCAACCAACGATGTCATCAATCGTGCGCCCGCGCCCGTATCGCCCTTCGTATTCCAGAATTACCGTGTCATACATAGTCGAAGTCACCTCTCCAATCGAACGTTGATTTCGCTTCAAACGGCCGGGGCCGCTTACGCGGCGACTGCGGCAGCCTTGGCTTGGAGCGGAATCACGCGCTGGACTTTTTCGATCAGTTGAGCGTCTTGAAACGGTTTCACCAGATAATCGCGCACGCCAAGTTTGGCGATGTAAGCGACGTTCTCCCGACCTGATTCGGCGGTGAGCATGATGACCGGGATGGACTTCAGGTTCGGGTCTTCCTTGAGCTTGGTGAGCATCGTCACGCCGTCCATGACGGGCATGGTGATGTCGAGCACAATCAGGTCCGGCTTTTCCGCGGCGGCGGTGGCCAGGCCCTCTTCGCCGTTACAAGCTTCGAGTACCGTGCAGTCGTAGGGAGAAAACGTTCGTTTGACAATCAGGCGGATTGTCTTGCTATCGTCAACGCTGAGAATCTTCATAGTGTTGATGTGGGGACTTGGTCCAGGTTCAGGTGCACCTCCACGGCCAGTCTTTGGCCAAAGCAGTCAAAATAAAACAGATCCGTCGTCGCACCTTGCATGGCCTCCACCACAAATGAGCCACGGATGACCGACGGCGTACTGACCGCACAGAAGTAATCGGCATCATTAAGCTGGGACTTTAGCCCGCAACCGACCATGTTGCTCAATTCGCCCAGCACGTCGTTCACATCGGAATCGCCGATGGGGTCGTTCGCTGGTAATTGCAGCATGGCGCGCGTCACAGCCTCGGCCAGTTTCAAAGGCAGATGCAGATACACCGTGCCGGTCACGGTTTCGCCCGCGATGCCGATCGCGCCACTGATGCGTTCTCCGCCCCCTGGGCGGGCCGCCGTGACGGTCACTTCCGTGCCAATCATCGTCTGGAACACCTTCGGCACGATGGCCGGGATGTGATCCACCACTTGGAACTTAGGTTTCGTGTCGTTCATAACTTTGCCGTCGTCAAAGGTCGTTCCGCCGGGGCGCTGGTCGCCATCGCCTGCGCCGTCTCGATCAAGGCGTTGGGAATGCTGTTCAGGGACAAAACTTTGTCCACCACTCCCGCCTCCACCGCCGCCCGTGGCATGCCATAAACGACGCAGGAAGCTTCGTCCTGCGCGATAGTCCGGGCGCCGATCGCCTTTAACGCCTTCATACCCATCGCCCCGTCGCTGCCCATACCCGTCAAAATGGCGGCCACGACGCGAGCGCCAGAAATTTCTGCGATGGAACGGAACATCACATCCACCGCCGGCCGGCAATGATGCACAGGCGGCTTTTGATTCAACGCCACGCGAAAACCGCTGCCGACCCAACTCAGGGTCATGTGATAATCGCCGGGCGCGATCAAGGCCATGCCCGGCTGCAACAGGTCGCCCTCGGCGGCTTCGCGTACTTCGATGGCGGCCTGACTGTTGATGCGTTCCGCGAACACTCGGGAAAAATACGGCGGGATGTGTTGCGTGATGGCGATGCCGGGTAAACCCACCGGCAGCTTCGTCAACACTTGACCGAGCGCTTCCACGCCGCCAGTGCTGGAGCCGATGGCGATGATTTGACGTGGATGAAAATTACCCACCGGTTTAGGTGCGATGAGGGATGCGGATTTGAGCGGCGTGGCAGCGACATCCCGCGTTGCGGGAGTTGCGGCGGGACGGCGTTGTACCCGCGCACCGGCAGCGGCGCGGACATGGCGTGAAAGCTCTTCGCCGAGGTTCCCAATGGAATAAGCGCTGCTCGGCTTGGCGAGCACTTCCACCGCCCCGCTTTCCATCGCTTCAATCGCGGCGGCGGAGCCGCTCTGGGTCAACGAGCTGATGATGATGACGGGAATGGGACGGTGCTGTTGAAGAATTTTCAGGAAGGTCAACCCATCCATGCGCGGCATCTCGATGTCGAGTGTGAGCACGTCGGGATTCAATTCCTTGATCTTGTCGCGGGCGATGTAAGGATCGGGCGCGGTGCCGACGACTTCGATCTGCGGGTCTTTGGCTAGCGCGTCGCAAATCATTTTCCGGACGACGGAGGAGTCGTCTACGACGAGCACACGGATTCGTTGGTTGGTGATCATGTGGTGGAAATCATATCTTCGACGCGGGCGAGCGAGTCGTACGCGGAGAGAATCAAGGTCTCGACGGTTTCGCGACCGATGCCCAGTGCTTCGACAGCCGATTCATCCACGCGCATCGCAAAGCTGGCAACCCCGGGAGCGATGCCAGCATCGAGCGCGATGATATCGGCGACATGGACGATGGCCGAGAGCATGGGTACAGGTGCGGAGACGGGGGTGTGGTGGTTGGCCACGGCTTCAATAAGCATGGCGGGCAAACCCCATTGCTTGAGCAGGCACGCGCCGACTTCGGCGTGATCGCAACCGATCACTTCCCGTTCGGCTTCAATCAGTGACTTGCCGCCGAAATCAATCACCTGTCGCAACTGGGCTTGGGCCTCACGGTTCAACGCATGTGTGATGACGACTTTGCCGATGTCGTGGATCAATCCCGCGGTGTAGGCGATGGCCGGGTCGGCTGCCGTGCGTTGTGCGAGGGCCGTGACGGCCACTGCCGTGTACGCGGTGAGCAAAGAATGTTTCCACAGTTCGCCGTCTTGCATGGCATAACCGGGCATCGCCGGACTGAGCGCGCCCCCGAACCCGACGGACATGACGAGCTTGTGAATCTCCAACTGCCCGAGCATCAGCACAGCCTGTTCGATGGAGGTAACCGGTGCGGCTAGACCATAGGCAGCCGAATTGCAGAGGCCGAGTAGCTTGGCGCTCATCACACCGTCCTGCCGGACGACTTTGATCATGTCGTCGTTGTCGCTATCGGCGCGGGCGAGCAATTCGAGCAACCGCGCGACCGAGGGCGATGGTGCGGGAATCTTGGGAACGCTGGCGATAAGGGCTTCCGGTTTCATAGCAGGTAGGGCGTTTTGCCGGGCACATCGAGCGTGAAGTTGCCGTTGTTTAGGTCCAGGCGTACGGTGCGACTGTCGCGCCCACCCGTTTCGCGACCGTTGATCGCGACTCCATTCCGGCCCAGCATGGCGAGGCTGGCTTCCACGTTGCGATGGCCGATGCGGAAGATTTGTTTCTCATCGAGAAACTCCGCCCCACCAGTCAGCTTGACGATCAGCCGGTTCTTCACGCCGCCCAAAGCGTAGAGGGCATGGAACATCGCTGGCAGTCCGGTATCCACGAACATATAGGGCCGATTACCTGCGCGCTCCTGATTGATGGTCGAATCCGGTAACATGGCATGTAACAACCCGCCGACTTTTGCCACGGGATCGTACACTGCGATCCCGACGCACGACCCGAGCGAATACGTCACCAGCACCGCGTGGGCGTCGTTGCTCGTCAACATGTCACCCATGCCGACGATCAATTGCCGGCGCGGCGCGGGAGCGACCCAACGATTCAATCCCGGTGGCCGGGGCGGTATGGCAGAGGCTGGCGTCATCACGACTTGGTTACGTCCTATGGGTCGTTAAACCTTTTGGTAAATACCCGGCTTGAGCGTTTTCAACGGATGCTTGATGCCGAGCAGGCTTTCGGAATGGCCGACGACAAAAAAACCGCCGGGCGCAAGTTGGTTGATCAACTTCATCACCAGTTCCTGCTGGGTTGGGCCATCGAAATAAATCATCACGTTGCGGCAGAAGATCACGTGCTGGTTAGGGGCGACCGGATATTGTGCCTGCAACAGATTCAAGCGATGAAACTTCACCTGCTTGGTGAGGATGTCCTTCACGCGATATTGCCCGGCGTAATCGCCTGTGCCCTTTTGGAAATAGCGTTGGAGCAAATCCGGGGTGGGCAGTTGCAAGCGTTGACCTTCGTAAATGGCCGTCGCCGCGCGAGCTAGGATGCGCGAGGAAATATCAGAGCCTTCGATCTGCCAGTTGTACGCGCCATGCAGCCTGGCGTATTCAGCGAGCACGATGGCCACCGTGTAGGGTTCTTCGCCCGAAGAAGACGCCGCGCTCCAGAACCGGAACGTCTCGCGTTTGGCGGAGAGTTGCGGCACCCAATGCGGCAACATGTGGTCGCGGAGGAAATTGATATGCTCGATCTCGCGAAAGAAATGCGTGTGATTCGTGGAGATCAGATCCACGAGCGGTCCGATCTCTTCCTGCCCCTTGGCGGACGCCAGCACTTCGCAATACGATTCAAACGAATCGAGGTTCAGTTGGCGCAGCCGCTTGGCCAACCGCCCAGAAACGAGCGCCTGCTTGTCATTGCCCAATCGGATGCGGCTGTGCTGATAGACCTTGTCGGCGATGAACTGGTACGCCTCCGTCGAGATTTTGTGATTTTCGAATACGAACGACATGGCAACAGATTGATTCTAATTCGTCTTTCGGCCCGGGTTACCCCGGCTTCGGGCGTAATGGCTGATGGTACGTCCGCAACTAACTTGTGTATCGGCAGTTGTCGCCTTGGAGTGAACTGAAAACTCGCGGGTTGGACATTTTTGTGTGTAACGCATTGACGGTCAGGTGAATGAATTTTGGCGTTCCGGGCGCGGTTGTCTCAGAAATCCAGCACCGTTCGCAGGCTGAGTACCAAGGCATTGTCAATCGCGGCCGAACCGCCCGGATGAATGATGTATTGCACGCCGGGTTGCACGGCGCAGCCCGGGCAGATCTGGATTTGATATTCCGCTTCGATAACCAGTTCGTAGTCCGGCAACGGATCAGTAGTGCCGTTGTAAAAATTCGCGTCTGTGCCCAAGCCGCGCACATCCTGACTCAATCGCCCGTAAGCGACACCGATGCCGCAGACATCATCATCGCGACCGGGCAGCAATCCCGTGCGCGTCACGCCGCCTTCGAGATAAAGTCCGAGCGTGTTGCGATCTGCCGGCGCATAACCCGCGCGACCAAAGATGCCAAAGCCTTGTGCTGACTCTTTGTCCTCGGGATTTTCCTTCCAAAGCACTTGTTCGGCAGCGACGTAAACACCCCAGTTGCCGCCAAGCGTTGCGGGATTCCCAGAACTCAACGGGTCGGCAAGCGACAGTCCGGTGTCATCCCAGCGCATCGAAGCAGAATCTTCAGTGTGATACCAACCGCCGAATTTCACCATGCCGGGCTTGGTGTCCTCGGCCAATGACCATTGATAGCCGGCCTCGCCGATCAGGAGCGCGCCTTCATCAAAGCGAAACTCAACGCCGTGCGGGTTCGTTTCATTTCCGGCGGCATCAGTAGGATTCACATCGCCATCGGTGACGGCGAACTGAAAGAAACTTTGTCCCGTCGGCTGCCATTTGAGCCGCACGCCCGGTGCACCTTGTGGATAAACCGGCGCGGTGACGTTGTTGCCCGCAATGGGAAACCAGCCGAACGCGGCGTTGGCAAACAACGCACCCTGCTCGGTGAAGCCGAACTCTTGGTCCACTGCCATCTGTCCGAGGCGCGCGGAAAATACTCCATCGAAGAAATTTTGTTCCAGCCACAGCTCGAATAGATGTACGTCATCACTCGCGTCGAGATTGCTCAACGTGAACAGATCGTTGACGTAATGTTCCGTCAGGCTGCGGCCATGCGGATAAAGCATCGCCGCATGAAAGGTCGCGCCGTTCCAACTGGCCAGTTTTTCGAAATCCACGTCTGCGGTGAGATTTAAGAGCCCGTTATAGACCGCACCTTGATCCACACCGCCGGAGACATTGCCCGCACCCTCGGCAATATATTGTACGGTGAAATCGAGCCCTTGTTCCGAGGCTTTGGGACGCAGCCCGCCCCAATCCCCCAGCAACGTCGTTACTGGCTCAGAGGCGGGCGCGGGCGCGATGCCTATCGCGGGCGGCTCAGCAGGCGGATTCAACAGCAAAGCCAGCGAGCCCAAGGCGGCGGCGGAGTTGGTGGCGATGTCAATGGGCATGGCGGAGGCGCTAAAAGTCAGGTTGGTTGGCAGTGCCACAAAGGTCGGCTTGGTGGCAGCCTGTTTATCTGATTGGTTGCATGGCTTCTGTCTGACCACGCTGCGAGACCGGAGTAGCACTCCAAGATGCAAGCAACGACTACGTAAGCCTACATCGGCAGAACGAGGTGGGCTGTTGAGACAGATTTATCAATCAATCAAGTTGAACTTTTACCACCACATCTTTGGTCTGAAAAACAAAACGCCCCTGCTTGGAATCAAGCAGGGGCGGATGAAAGCGTCGATCGCTTAAAAGTCCTTGAACGCGTCCTTCGTCGCAGGTGCGGCAGAGCCGGAGCTGGTTTGCAACGACGCGCCAAAAGCGGCGTGCGCTTCGTCCCGGTTTGCGGCCAGCATCGGCTTGGCTTTCGTGACAGGGTTGCCGGACTTGACCGCAGGTAGCGGCGCGCGGGACGCCGGTTTCTTGGTGCTGTTGGCAGCGACTGGCGTGTAGGAAGCGGCGGGTGATTGCGTGCCGGCCACAAGCCGTTGCAGATCGGTGACGATGCTTTGCAACATCTGTGCTTGCGCCGTGAGTTCTTCCGAAGCGCTTGCGCTTTCTTCGGCGCTCGCGGCGTTGGATTGCGTGACGGAATCCATTTGGCTCATCGCCATGCTGATCTGACTGATGCCCTGCTTCTGTTCGTTAGAAGCGGCGGCAATTTCGGCGACTAAATCGTCCACCTGTCGGGCTTTAGCGACAATTTCCTGCAAGCTCGCGGCAACCTTGGCGCTGATGGCGACGCCTTGTTCGCTTTGTTGAATCGCATCCGCGATCTTCGTCGCAGTTTCCTTGGCGGCCACGGCACTGCGTTGAGCCAGGCTACGGACTTCATCGGCCACGACCGCGAACCCCGCTCCGGCTTCACCCGCCCGAGCGGCTTCCACGGCGGCGTTCAAGGCGAGCAAATTGGTCTGGAAGGCGATCTCGTCAATTGTCTTGATGATGCGTGCAATGTTATCGCTGGAAGTCTTGATGCCACCCATGGCGTTGGTCATCTCGGTCATGTTGACCGCGCCATGATCGGCGGCTTGGCGGGTTTGCGCAGCCAACGACTTCGCGTTGTCGGCGTTTTCCGCGTTGCGCTTGATCATGCTGGAAATCTCTTCGAGCGACGCGCTGGTCTCTTCAAGCGAGGCGGCTTGTTCGCTGGCTCCAGCGGCGAGCGTCTGGCTCGTGCTGGACAGTTCGGTTGAAGCCGAGGTGACCTGATCCGCGCTGCTGCTGAGGGTTTGCGCGGCTTCGCCCAACTGCCGGTTGATGCGGCGAACGGTGAAAACTCCAATCCCGGCCCCGATCAATAGGGCGCTGATGCTCACGACGAGAATGGCAGTGTTTGCATCCTTGGTGCTCCCGACGATTTCATCGCAGGCGGTGTCCAGTTGTTTGGTTTCGTCGTCCCACATTTCGTTCAAGGCCGTCAGGTAGGCTTTGTATTTGGGGTCCAGTTCGGCGCGGGCGGTGGCATAGACTTTGGCGGAAGCTTCCGCATTGGTGGCGGCGCGGCTTTGGGCCAAGATGGCTTTGCGCACTTCAATGTAGGCGGCACGGGCGGCCTGCAAGGAAGCCAGCTCCTTTTTCGTGTGCTCGTCGTTTGCCAGATGTTCCAGTGCCTCGTACGCCTTATTGTTGAGCTCGGTGCTGGCGGCCATCTCTGTCTCAATCGCTTTCATGTCTTCGGGAGTAGGCGAATACATGTGTTTGAACACGAGTCCGTAATTCTCGGACACGATTTCTTTGACCGTGGCGACGGCTTGTAATGTCGGCACGTTTTCCTGATCAATCGTAGTCGCGTCTTTGAAGATTCCGGTCAATTCCACCTTGGCAAAAATTCCCAAGCTTACCAAAGCCAGTAGAATTGCGCCGATCGCCAGCGCCAGTCGTTTTCCAATCGTCCAATTGCTCATACGTCTCGTTAGTATTGTGGTTCTTGATGCGGGGTATGGGTTCACCGCTGTCGGGGGGCGAACGCACCGCCGCGTCCAAGGATATATCGACACAATTTGCGGATACTTGACTTAAAGTCTGCAAGTCTAAGCCGAGATTATCATGAAGATTGGATGATAATTAGGCTAAACTGTCATGGTGCGTGGGCCAAGCCGGAGTGACCCTGCGGTTACCGAGTCTAAAGCTGCCAAGTTCTTCTGGCATGAAAGAATGCGTTATTTGCCGAGCAACTGGGCGGAGCGTGGTTTTGCTTTGTTGGCCGCCATGAAGGCCGCGGCCGGATCATCCACATCAGGGGTTTCTATATTGGACTGAGAGGAGGATTTTTGTTTGTCAGACGGCAGTGAATCCAAGGTCGCTGTAGCTTCACTCGCCCCATTGCCGCCGACCAAGCGATCCAGTTGTGTCACCACTTCGGTCAACACGCCCGATTGAGTCTGCAAGCCAGAAGCCGAAGTGGCCAATTGCCGAGCGTTGGCGGCGGCGATCTGGGTTGTGCCGTCCATGCTGCTGACAGCGGCGCTGATCTGGCCGATGCCTTGGGTCTGTTCACTGGAGGCCGTGGCGATTTCGCCGATGAGATCATCCATCTGCCGGGCTTTGGTGACGATTTGCGTCAGGCTGTTCGCGACCTTTTCGCTAAGGACGACGCCGCGCCGACTCTTCTCAATCGAGTCTTCGATCTTGCTCGTGGTTTCGCGGGCCGATTGCGCGCTGCGTTGGGCGAGGGCGCGCACTTCATCCGCGACCACGGCAAAACCCGCGCCTGCTTCACCAGCGCGAGCCGCTTCGACGGCGGCGTTGAGCGCGAGGAGATTTGTCTGGAACGCGATCTCATCAATGCTCTTCACAATCTTGGCGATGTTGTCGCTGCTGGACTTGATGGCGTCCATGGCCTGCGACATCGCCTGCATGTCTGTCGCGCCGGTTTCTGCTGCGGACCGGGTCTGGTTGCCGAGGTCCTTGGCCGTCTGCGCGCCGGCGGAAGTGCGTTTGATCATGCTGGCGATTTCTTCCAGTGAGGCGCTGGTTTCTTCCAAGGATGCGGCCTGCTGGCTTGCACCGGAAGCCAGCGACTGGCTGGTGGTAGAATATTCTTCCGATCCATCCGCCAACATGCCGGCGCTGGCACGCAGATTGGTGGCGATGCTTTTGAGCTGGCGCGACAACGTGATGCCCACCCAGATCATGACCGCCGCGACACACAAAGCTCCGACACCCAAGGCCGCGGTGATCGTGGTGAAAGAATGGCGATTGCGCTGCTTCATCTGTGCCGCCGCCGTGCCGGTGCTTTCGTCAGCCAACGCGATGATCTGGCGCAAGGTGGCTTCATACTTGTCCCGCGCCGGAACATACTTGGTGAAATAAATCTGCTTTGCCTTGTCTGCCTTTTCTTCCGCCACCGCTTCGAGCAGTTCAGTGTCCAGCGGGCGCAACGTCTGGGCGTCCAGTTCGTTCAATTGCGCGATCAATTTTTGAGTCGCACTGCCCGGTGGGACGAGGCCTTCCATCTCTTTCAACACGGCGAGATTTGCATCGTACGCGGCGATCTTCCGTTCGCCCGGTGGCCCAACAATGCTCCCCGGGTCAATGATGATGGCCTTGCTCGCGTCGTCCTGCGTAAGCAGATGACTGAGGCTGGTGACAGCGAGCGTCTTGATTTGATGCGCGCGGACGAGGGCTGCGGAATTATCCCGCAAGCCACCCCACGTCAGAAACGCGACGCAGACGCCCATGACCGCCAACGGAATCAGGCCGAGGTACAGCTTGGTAGCGAACGAGAGATTTCTCATACCACAAGCAGAGGTTGTAGCGGTGGGTTATTTCTTCACCGTGACCGTTAGTTTCATTTTCGGATGGATGGCGCACCGAACTTCCGTGGTGCCTTCCTCGGTGAAATCGACCGTGGAAGATTCGCCGGGCTTCTGCACCTTGATGGTGAACGCGTTCGCCTTTGAGGTAGAGAAAACGTTGTGGGTTACCTCGTCGTCGTTTTGGAACACGACTTTTTCTCCGGGCTTAATGGTGATTTCGGTCGAGGAGAACTCGCGATCCTTCTGAGTGACCTTGGTTTCTCTGATGGCTTCTGCCCAGGCAACCAGGGCCAAGCCCGCCAGACAGGTGATGATGAGGATTTTTCGTTTCATGGGAGGATTCGAGTTGAGGGTTTATTTGGGGAGTACGGGCAAAGTCACGGCGGGGTCGGGGCTGGTCAGCGTGTGCATGAATGCGCACAGCGCCTTGATTTCATCGTCGCTCAGACTGAGAGGCCGGACGTGAATGTCGAGGCTGGTGCGTTTGATGTCGCCGCCACGATTATAGAAGCGGACGACCTGATCGAGCGTGCCTTCCGAGCCATCGTGCATGTAGGGCGCACGTTGATCCACGTTGCGCAGGGTTGGCGTCTTCTTGGCGAACTGCACGCCTTCCACTTGCGGCAACTGTTCGCCCCGTCCGCGGTCTTCGCTACGCAAGCCGATGTCATGGAAACCGTCGTCGGTGAAATTCCAGCCGGAGTGACATTGATAACATTCCGCCTTGGTGTTGAAGAGATCGAAGCCGTGCTTGGCGGTTTCGGAGATTGCTGCTTCGTTGCCTGCAACCCAGGCGTCGAATGGTGCGGGGGCTGAAATTACGGTGCGCTCAAAGTTGGCGATAGCTTTGGCCACAGTGCTCTCGGTGATGCCTTCGCCGGGATACGCTGCTTCAAACATCGGCGTGTAACCGGCTACGGCCTTGACCTTGGCGAGCATTTGGTCGAGCGGCAGATTCATTTCGCCGGCGGCCTTGATTGGGCCGAGTGCCTGCTCTTCCAGTGAAGCGGCGCGCCCGTCCCAGAAAAATAACTCGCCATAGGCGACGTTGAGAATCGTCGGCGTGCGCCGGCCCAAAGTTTTCATGTTGTGTCCAACGGCGCGTGGCAGACCGTCGCCCCACGCGAAGGACGGATTATGACACGAGCCGCAGGAGGTGATGCCGCTGGCGGAAAGGCGCGGATCGAAGAAGAGCGCTTTGCCTAATTCAACGCGGGCGGGCGTGTGGATGTTGTCTGCCGGCGTGGGAATCTTGGTGGGACGTTTGTATTTCAAACGCGCCGCCGCGCGATCATAAGGTTTGGCGGAGGTTTCGACCGCAGAGGCGACCATCCAGCCGCAAGCCGTCAAGAGGAGGCCAGCGCCAAGGATCGCCAGGCGCGGCTTGCTGCCGGACCAAGGCCGATTTTCGGACCCGATGTTGGGGTTTTTCATTCTGAGTTGGGGGTTGGGGTGGAGGGAGGAGATTCATTTACCGCTGGGCCAGAGTGCGGGGCTTGGCTTTTGGGGTTGAAGCGGCTGTGTTGAAGCTGCTTTCGGCCTGATCCAATCCGAACGGTTGGGGGTCGGCCGAAATTTGTTCGGCGTGGGAGGTTGCCTTGCCGGATTTTTCTTCGCCGACGAGTTGCGTCAGGGCGGCGATGCCTCCGCGCAAGCTGGTAGATTGATCCTGTAATTCCACTGCTGCCTGGGCGATGGCGCTGGAGTTGGCCGCCGCAGATTGGGTGACGCGATCCATCTGCGATACAGCAGAATTGATCTGGACGATGCCCTGGCTCTGTTCGTTGGTGGCTACGGCGATCTCGTTGATCAACTCGTCCATCTGGCGGGCTTTGCCGACGATTTCGGTGAGACTGGCGTTGACTTTGGTGCTGATCGCCACGCCGTGCTGGCTCTTGGTGATCGAGTCTTCAATCTTGTCCGCCGTCTCCTTGGCCGCTTGCGCGCTGCGTTGGGCGAGCGCGCGGACTTCGTCAGCCACGACGGCAAACCCCGCGCCCGCTTCCCCGGCCCGGGCGGCTTCGACCGCAGCGTTCAACGCCAGCAAATTCGTCTGGAAGGCGATCTCATCAATCGTCTTGATGATCTTGGCGATGTTGTCACTGGATGTCTTGATCGCCAGCATTGCTTCCGACATGGCTTGCATGTCGGCAGCTCCGGCATCAGCAGCGCTGCGGGTGGCCGAGCCGAGTTCGCGCGCCGCCGTTGCGTTCGTCGCGGTGCGTTTGGTCATGCTGGTCATCTCTTCGAGCGACGCGCTCGTTTCTTCCAATGATGCCGCGGACTCGCTGGCTCCGGTGGCGAGTTGGTGGCTGGCGCCAGCCACGCTGGTGGCGGTCTGGCTGGCCGCGGCGGCTGTGGCAGACAGTTCGCGAACGATTTTGCGGAACGGTCCCGGAATGCTGCGCGCTACCACCACCGTCAATACTCCTAAAATCAAAATGCTCACGCCTACAGCGATGAGTAGGACGCGACGGAATTGTGCGGCCAGCACGGCATTCGCGGTGCCGGCGGCATTGTTATCGGCTTCGATGGCATCACTGACGCCGCTCATCTTGCCTTCCAACGTCTCAAAAGAATGGAGAAAGTCCGGCATCAATGCTTGGGCCGCCGCCAGGTCTTTTCCGGCGGTCGCCACAATCGTTTCGGCGCTCTTGATATAATCCTCGAGTGGAACGGCCACTTCATTCACAGCAGTGGTCGCCGCCGGGGAAAGTTTCATGGCCCGCAGCGCCGTGATTTGTTCGCGAAAATGTCCGGCATGCTCGGTCAGACTGGTGACGGTCTCTTGGATGTAGGCGGTGTTCTTCGTGGTCGCGCCATACAGGGCAGCCAAGACGTCCGCGCGGAGTGCATCGTGCATCATGTCGGCCTCCAGTTGATTGCGGAGCGCCTCGGTGGCTGTTTGCATTTCCGACTGGTTGGCGAGCACGCGATGACATTGCCGCCACGCCACGCCACCCGCTCCGCATAACAGCAACAACGCCGTAAGCGAGATGATTGAGATCTTTTTGATGATGGCTGAGTTCATTGAGTTGGGGCGATTTAATCCACCAGTATGATCGGGCTTTCAAAGCAGCCGGTCGCATTTCCGGAACGGGATGGTTCCGGTGACGGAGCTGGGCAACTGCGGCAGCTCTTTTCAAGCAAGCGCGGCATGGGGCGCACTGTTGTCATGCAGGGTGCTATCGTCACAACACGTCAGCTAATTAAGCCTTTAAGTGAAGTTCTTTTAATGTTTGTTATGACTGCCGGACCTTTGGGCTGACATCGGCAAAAGTGAGCGAATAGACCACCGATCAGTGAATGGTGGATGAGCCAAAAAATCCCGCAGTGCGAAGCTGGGGAAGCCCCGTCAGCATCGCCCCGTGGTCTGGAAATGCAGACTTGGTTTAGAAGTCTTGGAAAGTGGGGCGGACGAGTGCTTTACTCGTCGGTTCGGCGGGCATGGGAATGCTGCCAAAGGCGTCATCGCGACTGTCCGTCAAAACAGGTTTCGTGGCGGTCTTGACGGGGGCAGTGGGCTGTTTGGGTTTGCCACCAGCGCGTACGCTTTTCTTAAGCGGTGCGGGTGGGAGCGGGGCGGCTTGGTCGGCACTCGTGGCAGCTACAGCATGTCGTCCAACCAACTGATTAAGTTGCGTGACCGTCTGGTTAAGGGCGGCGGCTTGCTGACGCAGTTCTGAGGTCGAATCGGACATTTGATTGGCGGAGGCGGCAGCGGTCTGCGTCGTGGTGTCAATCTCACGGACCGCGGCATTGATCTGCATGATGCCTTGGTTCTGCTCGTTGGCGGCTTGGGCAATCTCGCCCAGCAACTGATCCATCTCCCGCGCCTTGGCGGTGATGCCTTGGAAGTTGGCAGAGACGCGGCCACTGAGCTCCACCCCGCGCTGGCTCTTGTGGATGGAATCTTCGATCTTCGGCGCAACATCTTTGGCAGCTTGCGCACTGCGTTGCGCGAGGCTGCGGACCTCGTCGGCGACGACGGCGAAACCCGCGCCGGCTTCCCCGGCCCGGGCGGCTTCCACCGCGGCGTTCAAGGCGAGTAAGTTGGTTTGGAAAGCGATCTCATCAATCACCTTGAGGGTCTTGGCGATGTTATCGCTGGAAATTTTGATTTCGTCCATGGCTTGCGTCATGGCCTTCATATCGTTGCCGCCCGCTTCAGCAGCGGAGGAGTTTTGCGTGCCAAGCTCTTTCGCGCTCTGGGCGTTGGCGGCAGTGCGCTTGGTCATGCTGGTGACCTCTTCGAGAGCGGCACTGGATTCTTCCAAGGCGGCGGCCTGCTGATTGAAGCCGTCCGCCATGGACTGGCTGGTGTGCGAGAACTGCTGCGCGGTCTGTGCGAGATGCTGGCTGGAATCTGCAACGGCAGTGCAAACGGTGTGCAAGGCCCGCAGGATGTAAACTTTGAGCCGCCAGCCCGCGACCAGCAATACCAAGATGGCTGCGCCGACAAAGAGGCTCTGGCGTTGCGCAGCGCGCAGGACTTGGGTCTCTTGTTTTTGCAGGTCGGCCAGGGACTTTTGCTCCACGGCTTCGCGAACTTTGCCGAGTTCGTTCTGCACTTCTTCATGGCGGGTGACCGCCTTAGTGAAGAAGGTCTGGTAAGCTCGGCGTTTTGCCCGCGCAAGACTTCATCCAGCACGGCGTTTTCGGCCTGCAACATTTCCTGATACTTGGATTTCAACCCGGCCGTGCTGTTTTCTCCGTTGGCAATGACTTTGCCGGCATCCTCTTGTTGTTTGCGCAAAGGCACGATGGCCTTCTCCATTTCATCCGGATCTTTGAGCCGGAGAAATTGTTGCACACTGTTGTGGAGGCCGTCGATCGAGTCCTGCAGGTTGGAAGCGGACTTGAGCTGCTCAATCGTCTGCGTCGTTACGGCGGCGGAACGACGCAGTGATTGGCGGTGCAGGACCGTAAACACGACTGTCACTGCAATCATCATTACGGCAAAGGCCGCCAACAACAGATTCAAGCCGCGGGAGATGTTGAAGTGTTTCATAGGAAGTCGGGTTTACGGTATGCAGATACGAATCGGTGGAAGCGGGTTATTCCGCTTTGAGCTTGGTTAGATCCAAGCCAACCACGAGCGAGCCGATGGCCTTGTCACCGTCGAGCACCGGTACGGACACTTGGATTTGGCGCAAGCCGGTGGATTCATCCACTTCCACCGCACCTTGCCACGTCTTGCCGGTCATGGGCACGTCGTGTTTCGGTTTGCCTTTGTGACTCCAGTTCGAGGGCTTGGTAAGGAAGGCGACCTTGGTGCCGTCCGCGGAGGAGAGGAACGCTTCACCGACGGATTCTGTTTTCTTGGCCTTGAGCACGGTGGCGGCTTCGTTTTTGGTGAAACTGCGCACGAGCGGGTCGAGAATGCCGAGCCCCTTCCATTTGTCTTGCGTCATGTCCGCGACTTCTGCGGGCGCTTTTTCGTTTTGCGCCTTGACGGCTTTCACGATGGTGGCGTCGGCGGCCCAGGTTTTGATTGCTTCGATCTTGGCGGTGATCTTGGTTTGTGTGTCAGCGTCGAGGTCCTCAGCGCGCACGGCGGAGGTAAGACAGGCTGCGAGAGCAATGAGGGTAAGCAGGGTCTTTTTCATAGTTGTGGTTTGGTTGTGATGGAAACCCGCCGCTACCGCAGCGGCGGGTTTAGGTTGATAATGGTTTGTGAGTATCAAATCGGTTTAGAGATGTGCTTTCCCCTTGATTAAAACACCAATTGCACCCGTGTGAGCAGGCGGCCTTGATTGTCGCGCGCGCCGGCGGCGTTCCCCAACAGGTAATTGACGGCCAGCTTGATGTCGTCGCCTTTGATGAAGTAGTTGAACCCAAAGGTCCACACCGCGCTGCTGTCGAACGTGGCGCTGCCGGAGTTGGCAAGGTCGCGATTTGGATCAAAGACTTGTACTTCACGAGCGCTTGCAAATACTTGGGCCAGACTTCAGCCGTGGCCATGATGTACCAGCCTTGGGCGTCGAAATCCTCGAATGGCACCCGGTTAGACGGTTCGAAGTGCGAAAGGAGGTATTCTGCTTCGAGACCGAAGAGCCACCACTTAGCCTGCGCGTCCAAGCCATAGCTACTGCGTTGCCCAAAGAAAAGATTATCCACCGCACCGCCCGGCACCGAATCAATGCCATAGCCCGGCTTGGAAGTGCCCTTGTCGCGGCTGGTCAGAGCATTTACGCCCACGGCAATCCGCGCGTCTTTGTCAGCAATCTTGCTGTCTAAAGCCACACCGCTGACGCGCCCGGCCCACATGTAGCTTTCGTTGTCGTTGAAGCTGTTGTTCACCCCAGAGCCGTTAAACACGCCGACGCTGTAGCTCAGACGCTTCTTGAAAAAATCACCCGCAATTCCCAGCCCGATCTGGCGTCCGTCCGTGATGCGATCGTTCGGGAGCGAACGTTCAATCGTAGATAGCTTGGTGTCAGATACGAGTTGTTCGTAACCGAATGGCGTCTTGAATTGGCCGAACTTCACGTTGGCGAATTCAAATTTGTTCCAGTTGACGTAAGCGTCAGTCAGCTGGGCCCGATAAGCCGTCTGTTCGCTGAGCGAGTTGGTGCCGAAATCAGCTTCCAACTTGTAATCGAAGTCTTCCTTGAACGTGCCGGCGATGTTCACGCGTGCGCGGCGCAGCAGGAAACGATCTTCGATGCCGGCATAACGCGCATCAGGCTGATCACCGGTCTCATACTGACCTTGGATGAAACCGCCAATCTTCATGGACTTCTCTTTACCGCCGGGCTTGGTGACGACGAGTGGAGTCTTACCGTCGTAACCGAGTTGCGCCTTGAGATCGGTGTTTTCCTTTTGCAGCGTCTGCATGTTTTTTTCAAGCGCTTGGAGCCGTTCCTCGAGTGTGGGAGTGGCTGCCGGCGCCGCAGCGGGTGCCGGCTTGGGAGCTGGGGCCGCAGTCTCGCCGTCCGCAGCCAGAACTTTCGAGCCGAGGGCGATGATGACTGCGCAAGACAATGCGGTCAGGTTGATGGCAGGAGTTTGTTTCATTGTGGTTGTTGGTTGTACAGCTGGTTGTTTGTGGTTGGACGTACAGCCGATCACTTGGATGCTATTTGCCGTTGACAGCGGCGAGGTCTTCGGGAGTAACTGAAGACACAACCGCGTCAATGTCAAGCAGAGCCTTGACCTGACCTTTGACCTTGGCCATGCCAAGGATATAATCCGCCTGGACGTCGCCGCCAAAATCTGGCGTTGGTTCGATGTCCGCGGCGGTGAGGTTGGCTACTTCCTCGACCGCATCCACAATGAGCCCCATGAGCGTGGTCGATTTGTCGGCCAACGCAACCTGCACCACGACGATACAGGTGAGATCCGTATTCTCGGTGCTGGCGAGGCGGAACTTCACGCGTAAGTCGGCGACGGGAATAATTTTACCGCGCAGGTTCAACACGCCTTTGATGTAATCTGGCATCTGCGGCACAGGTGTGATGTCGCAGAGACGGATGATTTCGCGCACCTTCAACACTGGCACGCCGTAATGTTCGCGACCGAGGACGAAGGTGAGATGTTTTCCGGCGAGCTTGGAAGCAATGCCGCTGCTTGGTGTTTCAACTGTTGCTGTTGCCATAGTTTTGTATCAATTGGTGTGAGCGTTGTGATTGCAATTAAGACAAATCCCGCCCAACTCGGGCCGCCACACTTATGTGTCTTATCGGCGACACTTTGAACGTTCTTGAGGGGGAGACTGTTAGGCGTCTGAACATCAATTGGTTGGGAATGATTATTTTCGGCCCGTCGGAACGGTGGCGGGGGTTGTTGCGCTCAAGCTGTACGAGCGAATCCACGTTCAGAATCAAACCAACGCGGCCATCACCCAGGACGGTGCGACCTGCGAGCGAGGGATTCTTTTTCAACGTGCCGCCGAGACTCTTGATGACGACTTCTTGTTTACCGATCAGTTCGTCCACGAGTAGACAACGCGTCTGTTCGCCGGACTCGATCACCACCACGATGCCTTCGGTTGCGTCAGTAGTTTTGGCGGGCTGATCAAAATATTTGTGCAGGCGCAGCAGTGGGCAGAGGCGACCCCGCACGTTGACCATCTCGCCGCGTTCGTGAACGGTGGAGATCATCTCGGCGCGCGGGCGGAACGATTCGCGCACGGACAACGTCGGAATGATGTAACGTTCGCCGCCGACGCTGACAATCATGCCGTCAATGATGGCGAGGGTAAGCGGCAGATAGATCGTGAAGGTCGTGCCTTGGCCGGCGGCGGTGTCAATTTCCACTTTACCGCGAAGCTTCTCGATGTTCCGACGCACCACGTCCATACCCACACCACGACCCGAGATGTCGGTGATCTGATCGGCAGTGGAGAATCCGGGGGCGAAAATGAGATCGTAAATTTCTTTGTCCGTCAGCGTCTGGCCGGGCTTGATGATGCCCTTTTCCTGCGCCTTGGAGAGCAGCTTCTCTTTGGCGAGACCGTTGCCGTCGTCCTGAATCTGGATGACGATGTTGCCGCCGCGATGGAAGGCGCGGAGGTTGATCGTGCCGAGCCCGGGTTTACCTTTCTTCGCGCGGGCATCGGGTTTTTCGATGCCGTGATCTGCCGCATTGCGGATCATGTGGACCAGCGGATCAGAAATTTCTTCGACGATGTTGCGGTCCAGCTCCGTGTCTTCCCCGCTCATCACGAGTTGCACCAGTTTGTTCTGCTTGGCGGCGAGATCGCGCACCAGCCGCGTCATCTTTTGGAACGTAGCGCGGATCGGTACCATGCGCAGGGACATCGCGGTGCGCTGCAATTCGCTTGTGATGCGGCGGAGTTGGCTGAGATTGCGGGCCAGATGGCGGCTCGGCAGTTTCAAGAGTTCCGGGTCCTGCACGACCATGGATTCCGAGATGACCAGTTCGCCGACGAGATCGATCAAGCTGTCGAGCTTGAGGGTGTCCACCTTCACATAACCCGCGCTGGCATTGGCCGCGCCGTTTGTGGTCGGTTTGGAGTTTTCCCTGGAAGCTTCGGTATTAGCCGGGGCTGCGGTTGCGGCGACGAGAGCAACACTGGCCGACTTGTCATCCGTGGTTTGCACCGCGGGTGTTTCCAGCGCGGCGGCGGGAGCGGCAATTGGCGCTTCGGGATTCGCCAGAATACCTTTGACCTTCACGATCAAGGCGGCAGTCGGAATGAGAATGGGTGTCGCGGCATCGTTGTTGTTGATGCGCTCGGTGATTTGGGTGACGAACTTCTTGAGCGTATCACCGCCTTCGAGAATCACATCAATGATGGCCGAGTTCAGCACCAGTTTGTGCTGGCGCGCGGCGTCGAGCAGCGATTCGAGTTCGTGCGCGAGGTCTTTGATGACGATGAGATTTAAGAAACCTGAACCACCCTTGAACGTATGGAACGCGCGGAAGATGGAGTTGAGCGTGTTGGCATCCTGCGGATCGTCTTCCAATACGAGCACACCCTGCTCGATGTTTTGCAGGTGTTCTTGGGATTCGTTGATGAACTCCAGGAGCAATTCGCGGTCGGATTCGAGATTCAACAAGAGCGGCGTCGGCGTGTCGTTGACGACCTCGGCGGCTGGAGCAGCAGCGCTGGCTTTGGCGTTCGCCGCCGTAGTTGAACCCGTCGCAGTAGTGGTCAACTTGGCGGGCAGCGCGGCAATCGGCTGTTGTTTTTCCACCTGATCCAGTGCAGCAGCAAACCACGTCTGCCATTGGTTCAACCATTCGATCGAAGCAGCATCGAACTTGGCCGTGGTGTCAAAAATCCTGTCCACTTGCGCGCGCGCCAATTTGACAGCGGTCGCGATTTCCGGTGGCAGCAGGACGACCTGACATTGTTCCTCGATTTGGAGGAGAAAGTTATTTATCGGCAAAAGCCCCGTGTCCTTGCCCGGCTCAACGAATGCCAGTTCCAAAGCGAACGAGTTAATGACCGTAACCAGACCGGACAACGACGAGTTGTTTGTTTGTGCCATACAGCAAAAAATTCGAATCCACGGGCTGCTAAGCAGTGGTAGTGCCATAGATTGAGCTGGTTGAAGTAGAGGCACATACGCAGGTGCGGGTGGCTGAAGACCATCGTGGTCGGCAAAGCTTGCCGAGATGGTGTGAGAACGTTAGGTCACTTTTTCCCACCAGCGTTTTCCACCAACAAAAATCGCAGCCGGGGCAAATTCAGCGGGCGGCGGAGTCGGTCGCGGGCGGGTCGGCACCTGCGGGCGGTGGCAATAATCCCTCGCGCCAAGGATAAACGTCGTTGGTGACTGCGCTCCAAAACAACACGCCGCTCTGCCGCCAAGGGTCGAGCACGATGCCATTGGTGAACGGTTGTTGCGGCGCGGTGATTATGACGGTGTTGTGTTCACGGAACGAACCGGACCGCGCCACGCCCCAATGCAATTCCAGTGACCGTGGCTCGATTGATTGAAGTTTGGCCGCCAGATCTTCAGCCCAGTGGTAACACAGGCCACGTTTCTTCAATCCGACGTTGATCAGCAAATTATGCCAAAGCGGTGGGCGCACCAGTCGATATTGTCGCGCCAGTTCGCGTGGATAATCATAGGCCAATGCCGCAATGATGACGGCATCCTGTTCCTGTACTTCTGAACCCAGCTGAAGTAACGCCGTTTGAAGGGATTTGATCTGCTTTTCCGATGCCGGCGGCGGAACATGCACGCAGCCGGTTAATAGTCCCCAAGCCGCAATGAGTGGCAAAACCCTGCGAGCCCGCGCTGTATGAACCAAGCCAAACACGCACTTAGATACGCAAGCTTTCCCAAGCGCGTCAAAAATTATTCGGTGGCAAGTTTATGTAATCACTGACGTCAAGAGATGAATAGCCAAGCGCGCTTGCCAAAATCCGCTTGCGTCCTGTGGTCCAGTGCCGACAATTCGCGTCGCATGTTTTCGCACGTAGTCATCTTCTGGACCGACCCCGCGCAACCCAACGCGGTGGCGGAACTCATCGCTGGCGCCAACCAATATCTCAAGCCCATCCCTGGCGTGCTCCAATTTCACGTCGGCAAAATGGTCGGCAGCGCTCGTCCCGTCGTGGATCAGACCTATCAGGTCGCGCTCAACCTCGTTTTCCCGAGCAAGCAGGCACAGGACGATTATCAGGTGCATCCGCTGCACGTGGAGTTCGTCGAGAAAGTCTTCAAGCGCGTCTGCAAAAAGGTGCTCGTTTACGACTTCGAGTGATTCGAGGTAGCGCACCGCGACGCACCCGCTCCGATGCAAGTCATCCGTTCCATTTCCGCGATGCAAGCGCTCGCTCGGCGCTGGCAACGTCGTGGCACACGCATCGGGTTCGTGCCAACGATGGGTTATTTGCACGACGGCCACCTCAGCCTCGCCCGCGAAGCACGCAAACGGGTCGGCAAATCCGGCAAGGTCGTCGTCAGCATCTATGTCAACCCGACGCAATTCGCGCCTACTGAGGATTTGTCCCGCTATCCGCGCGATTTGAAACGCGACCTCGCCCACTGTCGCAAAGAAGGCGTGGATGTTGTCTTCGTTCCTTCTGACACTGAAATGTATCCCGGCAAGCCGGAAGGCAACTATAGCACCTACGTTGTCGAGGAAACGCTGGCAAAGCGCATGGAAGGCGCATCCCGCCCGACGCATTTTCGTGGCGTGACGACCATCGTCGCTAAGCTGTTCAACATCGTGCTACCCAACCTCGCGGTGTTCGGTGCGAAGGACTGGCAGCAGGCCGCCATCATCAAGCGCATGGTGACCGACCTGAATTTCCCGCTGAAAATCATCGTCGCTTCGACCGTGCGCGAAGCCGACGGCGTCGCGATGAGTTCGCGCAACAAGTACCTGGTTGGTAACCTGCGTCCGCAAGCCATTGTGCTCTCCCGCTCCATCGCAATGGCGCGCAAGACCGTTTCCGCTTCGGCAAAGTCTGTTTCTGCTGTAAAGCTTAAGGCCGCCGTCACCAAGATTGTTTCCGCTGCACCGGATGCCCGTCTGGACTACGTCGATTTTTTCGATCCCGAAACCCTGCTCCCGCAAAAGCAAGTGAAGCGTGGTACGCACATGGCTCTCGCTGTCTTCGTTGGCAAGACGCGGCTGATTGATAACGGTCGGCTTTGACCTGGCCGCCCTCTCAAAAACCTTGCTGCTGCTTCTTTGGAGTAACATGCTTTCCGCATGAACCGCCCGTTCGCGCTACTGTTTGCTTTGTTCCTCGCGTCGAATTGTCTCGCCGCTGAAACACCCGCTGACGCGCAGCTCAAGCAGTATTTCTTTAACGAAACTGCAACGCTCTCGGAAAGTTGTCTGGCCGACATCCGTACACTTGATGATTGGACCTCGCAAAGAATTAAGTTTCAGCGCCAGTACCGGATGATGCTCGGCCTATTTCCTTATCCCGAACGCACGGATCTGAAACCCGTCATCACCGGCAAGCTTGATCACGAAGAATTCACCGTGGAGAAACTCCAGTTCCAAGTGTTGCCCGGACTGTATTGCACCGCTGCCTTGTTCCTGCCGAAGAACGCCACCAAGCCGGCGCCGACCATTCTCTACGAGAGCGGTCATTGGCGGCTTGTCACCAACGGCATCAGCTATGGCAACAAGGCCGCGTATCAAGCCGACGGCGCATGGTTCGCGCGCAACGGCTACGTCTGCCTCGTGTTGGACACCGGTACTCGCCGGCGAAATCCAAGGCATTCATACCGGCACACGCGATCGCGGACTTTGGTGGTGGAACTCGCGTGGCTACACGCCCGCCGGAGTTGAGGCGTGGTTCGGCATCCGCGCGCTGGATTATCTCAGCACTCGACCTGAGGTGGACACGAATCGCTTCGGCATCACCGGCCACTCCGGTGGCGGCGCTTACAGTTGGGCGGTGACCGCGCTTGATGATCGCATCAAAGTCGCCGCGCCGCTTGCGGGCATGGCGGATCTTCACGCCCATGTTGTGGAAGGCATCATGGACAGCCATTGCGACTGCAATTTCCCGATCAATTATTATCGCTGGGACTTTCCGCAGATCGCCGCGCTCGCCGCGCCGCGCCCGTTGCTCATCGGCGGCACGGACAAAGATGGTCTTTTCAATCTGGAAAACACCCTGCGCATCCACGACAAAGTCCGGCGCATCTACCAACTGCACAAAGCCAACGACAAACTCGGCCTCGTCATCGCACCCGGGCCGCATGACGAAGTGCCCGAACTGCAACTCGCCGTGCTCCGCTGGTTCAATCGGCACTTGAAAGGCGAAGAGAAGCCCATCGAGATGGCTGTGAAAAAGTTTTTTGCCCCGGAGCAACTCCGCGTGTTCACCGAACTACCGGCGAACGCTATCAACACCAACATTGCCGACACATTTGTGCCGTTGGCAGAACCAAAAAAGTGCGCTGCTACGGAACTCGCTGAGGTTTTACGCAATAATGTTTTCCGCGGCTGGCCGGCAGACGATCTACCGCTCGATCCGAAGCAAACCATCGCCATCGAACGTGATGGTTTGCGGTTGCGGGCGTGGGATTTCACGAGTCAGCATGACGTCGGGCTGCGGCTTTATCTACTCGAGGACGCGACCAAAAAGGAAGCCGATGCCGTTCAGCTGAATGTGCTGGATGAAAACTCTGACCCAGTGTGGCTGCATGATCTGCGGACTGGTTTCAGCGCCCCCATCGCCGATGAACCGGCGGACACCAGCAAGATCGTCAACATCGTTTCGCCGCTCATCAGCTTGAAAGCCCAGTTGAAATCTTCCAACAAATCTCTCGCTTGGTTTGCGCCGCGCGGCATCGGTCGGATGGCGTGGTCTGGTGACGTCAAAGCACAGACCAAAATCCGGC
This sequence comes from Verrucomicrobiota bacterium, assembly GCA_049840435.1. Classification (GTDB taxonomy): domain Bacteria; phylum Verrucomicrobiota; class Verrucomicrobiia; order Limisphaerales; family JADLHS01; genus JADLHS01. The sequence goes on from JASGKY010000044.1 coordinate 248,855, forward strand.
GCCGCTTCATGGCCCTCGGCCAGACGGTTGATGGCATGCGCGTTTGGGACATTCGGCGGGCCGTGCAAATGATTCACTTCGTCCGCGATGGCGATGTCGCCAAGGTAGAGCTCATTGCCGCGTGGCAGATGGGCGTAAACGCTCTTTACGCTTCGCTGTTCGAGTCGACCGTGCGGCATCTGGAGCTGAGCGGCCTGCCCAAGTCACACACCGAAGGCCCGGATTACCTCGGGGTTCTGCGCATCACCGACATTCCCCAGGTGTTGGAAACGGTTGGCGACAAGGCTGTGCTAAAATAGCGTCTCTCCTACATATTTTGGTAATGCGCCCCACTTGAGTTGGTGGCAATAAATGCCTATCGTCCCGGCGCATGAACGGCTCATTCATCCGCCGCCTCAAGCTTGCGTTACTGATTTTGTCCAGCGCAACGCCTTGGCTCTTCGCGTCCCCTTCTGCCGCTGAAATTCTTCCGCCCGGCTTTCGACCAAAACCTGTCGGCGTTCACGCGCTCGTTGGCGGCAAGGTCGTGACCAAACCCGGTGAAACTCTCGATGACGCCACTGTTATCATCCGCGACGGTTACATCGAAGCGGTCGGGAAAAATATTTCCGTGCCTGCCGACGCGCGGGTTTGGGACAGCAAGGGCCTGACAATCTACGCGGGCTTTATCGAACCTTATCTGTCCGCTCGGTCAAACCAACCAAGCGATTTCGACTGGCGATACTGAATCGAACAACTCCACTTCATTTACTTCCGGTGGTGTTAATTACTTTGGCGTTCCCGGCCAGCGCACGGATGTTGGCCAACGTGGTGCCGGCTACGAAGTTTCCAAGATCACACCTGAGATGCGCGCGGCCCGTGGCTTCTCCCCGGACAGGAAGCTGATCGAACCGCTCCGTAATCTTGGCTTCACGATCGCGGTCATCGCGCCATCTCGCGGTATCGTCCGGGGGACAAGCGCACTGGTGGCGTTGGCGGAAGCTGATCCCAACGAGCTGGTCCTGAAGTCGGATGTGTTCCAGCACATTGCTTTCGAAACGCACGATAAAGATCAACGCGCGTATCCTGGTTCGCTGATGGGTGCGATTTCAACGGTGCGGCGAGTTTTTTGACGCGCAGCATTACGCCCTTGATCAAGCGGATTGGCAGAAGAAGCCGCAAGGCCGTAAACGTCCGGAGTTCGATCCATCGCTGGAAGCGTTGCAGCCGGCCAGTGAAGGAAAGCAGCGCGTGTTGTTCGAACCGGGCAGCGCGTTGATGGTGGATCGCGCGGCGCGCGTAGCGCGGGAGTTGAAGCTGGATTTTGCCATCGTTTCGTGCGGACAGGAATGGCGTCGCCCCGATCTCGCGAAGGAAACTGGCGCGACGTTTATTGTGCCGGTGAATTTTCCGAACCTACCCAAACTGCCGAGTGAAGATGATTGGGAGCAGGTGACGCTCGACAACCTGCGCGCGTGGGATTGGGCGGCGGAAAATCCGGCGCTGCTCCGCCAGCAGAAACTCGATATCGCGCTGACGACCTATTCCCTCGTGGACAAGAAGATGTTTCGTAAGAACGTGAAGACGGCGCTGGAGCGTGGCTTGACTGAAACCGATGCGCTCGCGGCGTTGACGACGATCCCCGCCAAGCTCTGCGGCGTGGAGAAACAACTCGGCACGATTGAGCCGGGCAAGGGTGCGAACCTGACCATCGTGGACGGCAAAGGCTACTTCGATTCCGAAGCCCGCGTGCGTGAAGTTTGGGTGGATGGGCGCAATTATCATGTTCAACCCGCCAAGGAGGAGGCGAAGAAAGACGAGCCTGCCGACAAAGAGAAGAAAGACGCAGAGGTCAAAGGAACTTCAGAACAAGCGCGTGGCGCGAAGTCCGCTGGAGGGGCGCGGGTCAGTTAAGTTCAAAGGAATGTCGGATGAGAATTCCTCCGTGTTGGTTATAGGTGGCACGATTTGGACATGCAGTGATCAAACAACCACGCTCGCGCCCTCTTAGTTGGAAATGGAAAGATTCTGCCATCGAGTCGGCCACTAGGGGGGTGGAGTTCACCAACCATCGATGCCACCGGAGGCCTTCACATCACCCCTGGCTTGATTGACGCGCACAGTATTCGGCGATTCTCGGTGCGGTGAACGAAAGCACGTTGCCCTCGACAGCGATGGTCCGCATCGGCGATGTGGTGAATTCTGAAACACGCAACATCCAGGACCAACTCGCGGGCGGTTTGACCACGGCGAATCTGTTGCACGGCTCGGCGAATCCCATCGGTGGGCAGAACCAGATCATCAAGTTGCGCGATGGCGCGAGTCCGGAGGGAATGAAGTTTGACGCCGTACGGCATCAAGTTCGCGCTCGGCGAAAACGTGAAGCAATCCAACTGGGGCGAGAAGTTCACGACGCGTTTTCCACAATCGCGGATGGGCGTCCCGACGTTTTATCGGAATCGGTTCACCGCCGCGCAACAGTATCTGAAGGAGTGGAGCGATTTCAAAAAGAACGGCGGTGTTCCGCCACGGCGCGATCTGGAGCTGGAAACCATCGGCGAAATCATCGAGGGCAAACGTTTTATCCACTGCCACAGCTATCGGCAGGACGAAATCCTCGCGTTCCTGCGCGTGATGGAAGAGTTCAAAGTGCGGGTTGGCACGTTGAACTCTTCCATCACGCGCAGGAACGCGGAACTGCGTCCTGCCTGTGGCAGTGGATAAAACGTTTGCGCCGATGTTTTCAGCTCCAGATCGCGCCGTGGCGGAACACACATTCTTTGAAATCGCTCCACTCCTTCAGATACTGTTGCGCGGCGGTGAACCGATTCCGATAAAACGTCGGCAAGATATGGAAAACGCGTCGTGAGTTGGATTGCTTCACGCCACCGAGCGCGAACCTGACGGTGCGTCCTCGAACCATCCCCTCCGGACTCGCGCCATCGCGCAACTTGATGATCTGGTTCTGCCCGCCGATGGGATTCGCCGAGCCGTACAACATCGCCGTGGTCAAACCGCCCCACGAGTTGGTCCTGGATGCTCAGTGTTTCAGAATTCACCACATCGCCGATGCGGACCATCGTCGAGGGCAACGTGCTTTCGTTCACCGCACCGAGAATCGCCGAAATGACTGTGCGCGTCAAGTGCAAAAACCAGGGGTGATGTGAAGGCCTCCGGTGGCATCGATGGTTGGTGAACTCCACCCCCATGGCCGATGGCAGAATCTTTCCCATTTCCAACTAAGGACGCGAGCGTCATTCCTACTTTATCACTGCATGTCCAAATCGTGCCACCTATAACCAACACCAGAGGAATTCTCATCCGACATTCCTTTGAACTTAACTGACCCGCGCCCCTCCAGCGGACTTCGGCGCCACGCGCTTGTTCTGAAGTTCCTTTAACTCCACGTCTCTTCTCTTTGTCGGCAGGCTCATTTTCTTCGCCTCCTCCTTCGGTTGAACATGATGATTGCGGACCATCCACCCAAACTTCACGCACGCGGGCTTCGGAATCGAAGTAGCCTTTGCCGTCCACGATGGTCGGGTTCGCAATCTTGCCCGCTCAATCGTGCCGAGTTGTTTTCTCCAGCGCCGCAAGAAGAAGCTTTTGGCGGGGATCGTCGTCGACGCCGCGAGAGCGCCGTCGGTTTCAGTCAAGCCACGCTCCACGCCGTCTTCACGTTCTTACGAAAACATCTTCTGGGCTACGGGAATAGGTCGTCAGCGCGATATCGAGTTTCTGCTGGCGGAGCAGCGCCGGATTTTCCGCCGCCCAATCCCACGGCGCACAGGTATCAAGCGTGGCCCTCTGCCGATCGTCTTCACTCGGCAGTTTGGGTAGGTTCGGAAAATTCACCGGCACAATAAACGTCGCGCCAGTTCGCGATCGGGGCGACGCCATTCCTGTCCGCACGAAACGATGGCAAAATCCAGCTTCAACTCCCGCGCTACGCGCGCCGCGCGATCCACCATCAACGCGCTGCCCGGTTCGAACGACGCGCGCTGCTTTCCTTCACTGGCAGGTACGAACACTTCGAGCGATGGATCAAACTGCGACGTTTACGGCCTTGCGGCTTCTTCTGCCAAATCGCTGATCAAGGGCGTAATGCTGCGCGTGAAAAACTGTCACACATTTGAAATCGCACCCATGAGCAAAGCCAAGATACGCGCGTTCATCTTGATCGTGTGTTTCAAAGCAATGTGCTGGAACACATCCGACTTCAGGACCAGCTCGTTGGGATCAGCTTCCGCCAACGCCGCGTGCGCTGTCCGCGAGATGGCGCGATGACCGCGATCGTGAGAAGCCAAGATTACGGAGCGGTTCGATCAGCTTCCTGTCCGGGGAGAAGCCACGGGCAGCAGGCGCGTCTCAGGTGTGATCTTGGAAATTTCGTGGCCCGCACCGCGTCGCCAACGTCGTCGTGGCCGGGAACGCCAAAGTAATTAACACCACCGGAAGTAAATGAAGTGGAGTTGTTCGTAGGAATTATCAGAAATCACTTGGTTGGTTTGACCGAGCGGTGAGACCGGATGAAGCCCACGTAGATTGTCAGGCCCTTGCTGTCCGAACCCGCGCGTACCGGCAGGCACCGGAAATATTTGCCGGACCGCTTCGATGTAACCGTCGCGGATGATAACAGTAGCAGTCATCGAGAGTTTCACCGGGTTTGGTCGCGGAGCCTTCCGCCGACGGAGCACGTGAACACCGACAGGTTTTCCAATGAAAGCTGACGGAGACCGGCGGGGGACGCGAAGAGCCAAGGCGTTGCGCTGGACAAAATCAGTAACACAACTGAGGCGGCGGATGGGATGGAATCGTGCATGCACGGACGATGGGCGTTTCCTTCCACGAGAATTGGAGTGGGACACATCTGCTAAGAAGTACTGTTGACGCAGCCTTGTCGCCAACCGTTTCCGACGCGGCCCCGGGGAATGTCGGTGATACGCAGGAACCAAGGTGATCCGGGCCTTGGGTGTGACTTTGGGCGGGCCACTCAGCTCCAGATGCCGCACGGTCAACTCGAACGGCGAAACATAAAGAAGCGTTACACCTGCCACGCGGCAATGAGCTCTACCTTGGCGACATCGCCATCGCGGACGAAGTGACCTGCAGCAGGCCCGCGATGCTGCCAACGCCGCAGTCCCATCAACCGTCTGGCCGAGGGCAGTGAAGCAGCGCATTCGTGTGTGCTTTGACGTCGCCGACCACGCCGTCCGACGATCCGCGCGGCGCAAACCAAGCGAGATTTGTTGAAGATTTCAACTGGGCTTTCAAGCTGATGAGCGGCGAAACAATCCTAACGATGCTGGTGTCCGCCGGTTCATCGGCGATGGGGGCACTGAAACCAGTCCGCAGATCATGCAGCCACACTGGGTAGAGAGTTCATCCAGCACATTCAGCTGAACGGCATCGGCTTCCTTTTTGGTCGCGTCCTCAAGTGATAAAGCCGCAGCCCGAACGTCATGCTAACATGAAATCCCACACCCGCAACCGCAAACCATCACGTTCGATGGCGATGGTTTGCTTCGGATCGAGTCAGATGGTCTCCAGCCAGCCGCGGAAAACATTCTCGTAAGGAACACCAGCGAGTTCCGTAGCAGCGCACTTGGTCTGCCAACGGCACAAATGTGTCGGCCAATGTTGGTGTCATAGCGTTCGCCGGTCCTCCAGTGAACGCGCGGAGTTGCTCCGGGGCAGAAAACTTTTCACAGCCATCTCGATGGGCTTCTCTTCGCCTTTCGAGTGCCGATTGAAGCCGGCGAGTTGCAGTTCGGGCACTTCGTCATGCGGCCCGGGTGCCATGACGAGGCCGAGTTTGTCGTTGGCTTTGTGCAGTTGGTAGATGCGCCGGACTTTGTCGTCGATGAGGTAGCTCCAGTGAAAAAGACCATCTTTGTCCGTGCCGCCGATGAGCAACGGCGCAGCGCGGCGAGCGCGGCGATCTGCCGGAAAGTCCCAAGCCGATAATAATTGATCGGGAAATTGCGGTCGTGGTATCCCCATGATGCCTTCCCGCAGAGCATGGCATGAAGATCCGCCATCCCGCAAGCGGCGCGGCGACTTTGATGCGATCATCAAGCGCCGGTCACCGCCCAACTGTAAGCGCCGCCACCGGAGTGGCCGGTAGTGCCCGAAGCGATTCGTGTCCACCCTCAGGTCGAGTGCTCAGATGATCCAGCGCGCGGATGCCGAACCACGCCTCAACTCCGGCGGGCGTGTAGCCACGCCGATTCCGCCGCCAAAGTGCAGGAATCGCGTGTCCGGTATGAATGCCTTGGATTTCGCCGGCAACCGTGCCTCCGACACCGAAGGCAGAGCGTTGCGCACGAACATGCGCCGTCAGCTTGATATGTGCCGTAGCTGATGCCGTTGGTGACGAGCCGCCAATGACCGCTCTCGTAGAGAATGGTCGGCGCCGCTTGGTGGCGTTCCTTCAGGACAACCCGGTCCAATGCAGCTCCGGGCAACACTTGGAACTCGAGTTCTCCACGGTGAATTCTCGTCCGATCAAGCTTGCCGTGACGGGTTTCAGATCCGTGCGTTCGGGATAAGGAAATAGGCCGAGCATCATGCAGGATTATGGCGCTGAAACGAGTCAAAATACAATCGTGGATGGCACAGGATGTCGGCCAGACAACTTTCCGAGAGCATTGCAGTTTTCGTTAAAGAAATACTGCTTGAGCTGCGCGTCGTGTTCAGCGGCGAGAAATTGGACGCAAGGAACAAAGCAAACGGTGGCGCAAAGGGGCGGTTCGTCGGAAAGCATGTTACTCCAAAGAAGCAGCGGCAAGGTTTTAAAGGGCACGCCAAGGTCCGAAGCCGACCGTTATCGATCGGCCGCGTCTTCCAACGAAGACGGCGAGAGCCATGTGCACTACACGCTTCACTTCCCCTTTGCGACAGGGTTTCGGGATCAAAAAATCGACGTAGTCCAGACGGACCATCGGTGCAGCGGAAACAATCTTGGTGACGGCGGCCTTAACTTTGCACGGAACGAGACTTTGCCGAAGCGGAAACGGTCTTGCGCGCCATTGCGATGGAGCGGGAGAGCACAATGCTTTGCGGCCAGAACGCCAGGTTACCGACAAGGATATTGTTGCGCGAACTCATCGCGACGCCGTCGGCTTCGCGCACGGTCGAAGCAACAATGATTCCAAGCGGGAAATTCAGGTCGGTCACCATGCGCTTGATGATGGCGGCCTGCTGCCGTCCTTCACACCGCGAGGTTGGGTAGCACGATGTTGAACAGCTTAGCGACGATCGTCGTCACGCCACGAAAATGCGTCGGGCGGGATGCGCCTTCCATGCGCTTTGCCAGCATCCTCGACAACATCAGGTGTATGCGTCCCTTCCGGCTTGCCGGGATGCGTTCCAGTGTCAGAAGGAACGAAGACAACATCCACGCCTTCTTGCGACAGTGGGCGAGGTCGCGTTTCAAATCGCGCGGAAATTGCCACGGAACAGAGAATCCTCAGTAGCACATTGCGTCGGGTTGACATAGATGCTGACCTTCCCGTCCCGACCCGTTTGCGTGCTTCGCGGGCGAAGAGGTGGCCGTCGTGCAAATAACCCATCAGTTGGCACCGAACCCGATCGGTGATTCCGACGTTGCCAGCGCCGAGCGAGCGCTTGCATCGCGGAAATGGAAACAGATGACTTGCATCAGAACGGCTGGTGTCGGCTGCCTCGAATCACTCGAAGCGGCACCAGCCGGAACGCGCTTGAAGACTTTCTCGACGAACTCCACGTGCAAGCGGATGCACCTGATGATTTTTTGACTGCTTGCTCGGGAAAACGAGGTTGAGCGCGACCTGATAGGTCTGATCCACGACGGGACGAGCACTCCGACCATTTTGCCGACGTGAAATTGGAGCACGCCAGGGATGGGGCTAAATATGGTCGCGCACAGCGATGAGTTCGCCACCGCGTTGGGTACGCGGGGTCGTTGCCGGGAGTTGACTACGTGCCGAAACATGCGACGCGATTTTCGGCGCTGGACCACCCCAAGCGGATTTGGCAAGCGCGCTTGGCTATTCATCTCTTGACGTCAGTGATTACATAAACTTGCCACCGAATAATTTTTGACGCGCTTGGGAAAGCTTGCCGTATCTAAGTGCGTGTTTGGCTTCGAGTTCATGCAGCGCGGTCCACTCGTGGCTCATTAACCGGCTGCGTGCATGTTCCGCCGCCGGCATCGGAAAAGCAGATCAAACTCAAACGGCGTTACTTCAGCTGCGTTCAGAGTACAGGAACAGGATGCCGTCATCATTGCGGCATTGGCCTATGATTATCCCACGCGAACTGGCGCGACAATATCGACTGGTGCGCCCACCGCTTTGGCATAAATTTGCTGATCAACGTCGGATTGAAGAAACGTGGCCTGTGTTACCACTGGGCTGAAGATCTGGCGGCCAAAACTCAATCAATCGAGCCACGGTCACTGGAAGTACGTCGGCCGTGGCGCGGTCCGGGTCGCTGCATGAACGCGACACCGTCATGATCGCCGCGCGGCGACAACCGTTCCGCCGATGGCATCGTGCTCGACCCTTGCGGCGGCGGAGCGGCGTGTTGTTTTGGAGGCGCATCACCGACGACGTTTATCCTTGGCGCCCAAGGAATTGTCACCGCCGAGTACGACCCGCCCGCGACCGACTCCGCCGCCGCTGAATTTGCCCCGGCTGCGATTTTTGTTGGTGAAAACGCTGGTGGAAAAAGTGACCTAGAGCCTCACACCATCTCGGCAAGCTCCCGACCACGATCATTCAGCCACCCGCACCTGCGTATGTGCCCCTCTATTTCAACCAGCTCAATCTATGGCACCTGCCCACTCTTTAGCAGCCCGTGGATTCGAATTTTTTGCTGTATGGCACAAAAACAAACAACTCGTCGTTGTCCGGTCTGGTTACGGTCATTAACTCGTTCGCTTTGGAACTGGCATTCGTTGACCAGCAAGGACACGGACTGGTGTTGTTGTCGTGACCCTATTAACCTTAGCAATAC
>JASGKY010000045.1:0-147925 GCA_049840435.1 Verrucomicrobiota bacterium
CGTTCCCGGCCAGCGCACGGATGTTGGCCAACGTGGTGCAGGCTACGAAGTTTCCAAGATCACACCTGAGATGCGCGCGGCCCGTGGCTTCTCCCCGGACAGGAAGCTGATCGAACCGCTCCGTAATCTTGGCTTCACGATCGCGGTCATCGCGCCATCTCGCGGTATCGTCCGGGGGACAAGCGCACTGGTGGCGTTGGCGGAAGCTGATCCCAACGAGCTGGTCCTGAAGTCGGATGTGTTCCAGCACATTGCTTTCGAAACACACGATGAAGATGAACGCGCGTATCCTGGTTCGCTGATGGGTGCGATTTCAACGGTGCGGCAGAGTTTTTTTGACGCGCAGCATTACGCCCTTGATCAAGCGGATTGGCAGAAGAAGCCGCAAGGCCGTAAACGTCCGGAGTTCGATCCATCGCTCGAAGCGTTGCAGCCGGCCAGTGAAGGAAAGCAGCGCGTGTTGTTCGAACCGGGCAGCGCGTTGATGGTGGATCGCGCGGCGCGCGTAGCGCGGGAGTTGAAGCTGGATTTTGCCATCGTTTCGTGCGGACAGGAATGGCGTCGCCCCGATCTCGCGAAGGAAACTGGCGCGACGTTTATTGTGCCGGTGAATTTTCCGAACCTACCCAAACTGCCGAGTGAAGATGATTGGGAGCAGGTGACGCTCGACAACCTGCGCGCGTGGGATTGGGCGGCGGAAAATCCGGCGCTGCTCCGCCAGCAGAAACTCGATATCGCGCTGACGACCTATTCCCTCGTGGACAAGAAGATGTTTCGTAAGAACGTGAAGACGGCGCTGGAGCGTGGCTTGACTGAAACCGATGCGCTCGCGGCGTTGACGACGATCCCCGCCAAGCTCTGCGGCGTGGAGAAACAACTCGGCACGATTGAGCCGGGCAAGATTGCGAACCTGACCATCGTGGACGGCAAAGGCTACTTCGATTCCGAAGCCCGCGTGCGTGAAGTTTGGGTGGATGGGCGCAATTATCATGTTCAACCCGCCAAGGAGGAGGCGAAGAAAGACGAGCCTGCCGACAAAGAGAAGAAAGACGCGGAGTTAAAGGAACTTCAGAACAAGCGCGTGGCGCGAAGTCCGCTGGAGGGGCGCGGGTCAGTTAAGTTCAAAGGAATGTCGGATGAGAATTCCTCCGTGTTGGTTATAGGTGGCACGATTTGGACATGCAGTGATAAAGGAACCAACCACGCTCGCGCCCTCTTAGTTGGAAATGGAAAGATTCTGCCATCGAGTCGGCCACTAGGGGGGTGGAGTTCACCAACCATCGATGCCACCGGAGGCCTTCACATCACCCCTGGCTTGATTGACGCGCACAGTCATTCGGCGATTCTCGGTGCGGTGAACGAAAGCACGTTGCCCTCGACAGCGATGGTCCGCATCGGCGATGTGGTGAATTCTGAAACACGCAACATCCAGGACCAACTCGCGGGCGGTTTGACCACGGCGAATCTGTTGCACGGCTCGGCGAATCCCATCGGTGGGCAGAACCAGATCATCAAGTTGCGCGATGGCGCGAGTCCGGAGGGAATGAAGTTTGAGGACGCACCGTCAGGCATCAAGTTCGCGCTCGGCGAAAACGTGAAGCAATCCAACTGGGGCGAGAAGTTCACGACGCGTTTTCCACAATCGCGGATGGGCGTCCCGACGTTTTATCGGAATCGGTTCACCGCCGCGCAACAGTATCTGAAGGAGTGGAGCGATTTCAAAAAGAACGGCGGTGTTCCGCCACGGCGCGATCTGGAGCTGGAAACCATCGGCGAAATCATCGAGGGCAAACGTTTTATCCACTGCCACAGCTATCGGCAGGACGAAATCCTCGCGTTCCTGCGCGTGATGGAAGAGTTCAAAGTGCGGGTTGGCACGTTGCAACACATTCTCGAAGGCTACAAGGTCGCGGACGAAATCGCTAAGCACGGCGCGGGCGCGTCTTGTTTCGCGGATTGGTGGGCCTACAAGTTCGAAGTGTATGACGCGATCCCCTATGCCGGCGCGTTGATGCGCGAGCGCGGTGTGTTGGTGTCGTTCAACTCGGATTCGTCCGACTTGGCGCGCCGCTTGAACACTGAAGTGGCCAAGGCGGTGAAGTTCGGCGGTGTGCCGGAGGAGGAAGCGTTGAAGTTCGTGACCATCAATGCGGCGAAACAACTGGGCATTGATAAACGGGTCGGCTCGCTTGAGCCCGGCAAGGATGCGGACTTCGTGGTGTGGTCTGGCAATCCGCTCGACTCGCGCAGCGTCGTGTTGCAGACGTGGATTGACGGGAAGAAATACTTTGATCGCGATGAAGCAGCCAAACGGGCTGCGGCGCTGAAACAGGAACGCGAGGACTTGATCGCGAAAGCCAAAAAACTGGCCAAGCTTGCTGGTGGAGGTGGCGGTGGTGACGACGGCAAAGATGACAGCTCATTTTTTCGGACCTGTTTGGAACATCAGTTCGATGGTGTGGAACGTCATTGCATCGAAGGGGAGGCGCACTGAGTTATGAGATACGATTTACGATTCAAGATCGGCACGCTGGCCTTGTGCTTCGCGGTTACGACAGCTTCGGCTGAGACGCTGCTGCTGACAGGGGCGACGGTTCACACAGTCTCGGGCGATACCATCACTAACGGGCAGGTGTTGGTTCGCGATGGTAAAATTGTTTCCGTCGGAAAATCGGCAGAGAGTTCGGACGCCAAGACGGTTTCCCTCGCCGGGCTACATCTCTATCCGGGGCTGATCGCCTTGAACACGGATCTGGGGTTGCAAGAAATCGGCGCGGTGCGCGCCACGGTTGATGTCAGCGAGGTGGGGGAATACACGCCGGATGTTTATTCATGGTTGGCGGTGAACCCTGATTCGGAACTGCTGCCGGTGGCGCGGGCCAACGGGATTTCGCATTTCGAGCCGGTGCCGCAAGGTGCAGTGCTTGCTGGGCAATCCGGTTTGATGACGTTGGATGGTTGGACGACGGAGCAGATGGTGACGAAGAAATCCATCGCACTGCAGGTCTTCTGGCCGAACGCAAATCTCGATACGACCCCAAAGGAGAAGTCGCGCAATCCGGCCAAGTGGAAATCCCTCGAAGATCAGGACAAGGAGCGGAAGGAGAAGTTGCGGCAATTGGATGACTTCTTTGCTGAAGCCCGGGCTTATGCGAAGGCGAAGGCGGGCGCGAAGGATTTTCAGACCGTGCCGGCGTGGGAAGCGATGCTGCCCGTCGTGCGGGGTAAAATCCCAGTTACGGTTCATGCGGATGACGTGCGGCAGATCCGCGCCGCTATTGCGTGGGCTACGACGAATGGCGTGAAAATGGTTCTTGCCGATGGCTTGGATGCATGGCGGGTGGCGGACTTGCTGGCGACGAACAACGTGCCGGTCATCTTCAGCCATGTGTTCAGTCTGCCGCAACGGGGCGAAGATCGTTACGATGCGCAGTTCCGTGCCGCAGGAATCCTAAGCAAGGCGGGGGTGAAGATTGCTTTCAGCGGCGGCGGCGGATCGTTGGTGAAGAATCTTCCCTACACGACGGCGCAGGCGGTGGCGTTCGGGTTGCCAGCAGACGAAGCGGTGAAAGCAATCACGCTTTATCCGGCGCAGATTGCTGGGGTGGCAGAGCGATTGGGTTCAATTGAAGCTGGCAAGGATGCGACGTTCTTTGTTGCGACGGGTGATGTACTCGACATTCGCTCAACCGTGAAGCGCATGTGGATCGGCGGCAAGGAAGTCAGTCTGGAAAACCGGCACACACGGCTTTACGAGAAATACAAAAGCCGGCCCAAGGCAAATTGAACAGAAGAGCGCTAAGGCAACTAAGTCGGTGACAGCTGTGATCGGTCCTCGCTTGCGGCAAATCACGGAGCGCTGCGAGCGCGGAAGTAACGTTGTTCGTCGGACGTCGCGTTGCCGACATTGAGTTGAATCGTCGGCAAGACCAGCGAGACATTCGTTAATGCAGTCCAATCCATCAGGTTGGTGGATGTTTCCACGAGGTAAGTCGCGCCCGCGTCACCTGCCAACGTCAACACCAGCGAATTGTCCGGTTGCAACGCGAACGTTTGGAACTGTGCCGGCGCTGCCGGCAGAATCGTCAGCAGTGCATTGGAACTGACCACCGATCCCGCGACGTTGCTCACCACGACGGAATAATTTCCCGCCTGTGAATACTGGACGCCCGTCCGGGTATAGTTTGCCAGCGTTGCGCCGACGATGTTCGCGCCGTTGAAGCGCCATTGATACGTCGGTGCAGGCGTGCCAGAGGCAGCCACGTTGAACGTGGCATTGCTCGTAACTTTGACCGCAACGGCCAGCGGTTGAGCCGAGATGTTGGGCGCGACCGCAGGAACTTCCACGCGCAGATTGTCCACGAGACCGAAACTCAAGTTGGTGTTGCCCGAAATCGAAGTGAAAGAATCCCAGTAACCGACGAAGATGTTGCTCGCCGTGAGCGTATTGGTGACGCTGGCAATCTTGAGTCCGTCGATGAACCAGTCAATGACGTTGCCGGTTTTGTTGATGACAACATCGCGCCAGGCGAAACCGACCGTCCCGCTCGCCAGTGCGCCAGTCTGCGCTTGCACCGCCGGAATTGCCTGGCCGCCGGGGAAAACGTTGGAATAATACGGGTGACTGTTTCGGCGGATTTGCGTGTCTGTCCCGCCGACATAAATTCCGGTGTTCGTGTTTTGGAGCGTCGTTCCAATGTAGGCGCGGATGTCAGGAGACGTGTCCGTCGCCTGGCCTTCCCCATCAATGGCGAACCAGACGCCGTCCGAAGTGCCACTGTTCCATTGGACGCGATTGCCCGCGGTGCCGAGTCCGGCGGTCTCGTGTTGGGTAGAGCCGGTGCCGCCGGCGGGGAATGGCCCGTTCGCGTTGATCCACATATCGAAGTGCAACCGATAGTTCCCGCCAAAACTCTGGCCGTTCGGCGATATGCTCAACGCCGCGGTGACGCCGGCGGTCATGTTGGCTTCAAACTTCACGCCTTTCGTGGTGCTGTTGGTGGAATTCGGCGCGGAGGGAATTCCGTACGGCGAATAATCATAAGCGAACGTCACCCGGCTGTCGGCGGAGGATTTATTTACAGTCCAACTGGCGGATGAGTTGATGTCGAAGTTGTCTACGAACACAGGGGTGAACAATGGGTTCACCGTAAGCACCGCCACGCTGCTGGTGGTTCTTCCGATGACGTTGGTCACCACCACGGCATAATCGCCAGCATTGCCGGGCTGGATGTTGGTGAGCGTCAAGAAGGCGTTGGTGGCACCACTGATGTTTGTGCCGCTGAACCGCCATTGATATCGCAGCGGTGCAGTGCCGCTGGCAGTGGTGGTCATGGTGAGCGAACCGCCCCAATCCGCGGTGCGATCGGAGGGATCGGAACTGATGGTCGGAAGCCCGGCATTTCCGACGATGTAAGCCGACAGGCCGGCGGCAGTGCCGTTAAATACATCGGAATCGCCCCCGGACCAATTGGTCGTGGCGTATTGCCAGAAATTCCAGGTGGACCACGGATACGAACTGCTCGGGCCGCCAGTTTGCGGATTAGGGGTAGTCGGGTAAGCAGAAATCCAAGAGGGCCAGATGGTGACGCTGCTGTTCAAGCCGGGATATGTAGAACTCGGTTGGGAAAACCAGACGCCAGTATACACCACGGGTTTGATAACAACGCCGTTGCCCCATGCGTAATTGGAGACGGTGTTGCACCACTTGTTGACCCACGCCGACATGGTGGTGACGGTGAAGCCCGCGGCAATTGTTGCATCCTCGTCTTCCCAATCCAGCACCGGGACCATGTAAGCCCCGCCGGGTTTGACGTAGTTACTAACGACACTCCAAAAAAAGGCAGCCTCCGTTTCCGCACTGGTGGCGCCAGTAATGTTGGGATTGTCACTCGGCCGGGCGAAATGATAAGCCCCGATGGGAATGCCGGCGGCTTTGGCGCCGTTTACATGCGCGACAAACGTATCATCGGTGTAGTAATCGCTCTCTGTGGCTTTCGTCCACGCAAACGTGACCCCGGCATTTTTCACCGCCGTCCAGTTGATGCTGGCGCCCTGCCAATGGGAAACGTCGGTGCCGAGTGGCCGTTGCGCATGGCTTGGAAGGCCAGCCAGAAGGGGGATGAGCAACAGAGCAAGGCCCTGCATATAACGAGCTGAAAAACTGATTGCGAACATCATGAAACGAAACGCCAGCAACCCTCGCCGATGGGCCGGGGCATTCAAGGCCAAACCCTGACATGAACATGGGGGCAAGCTTGCCGGGCCGGGGAATTACGCAATACTACGGGCGTGAAAACCATCGCTATCATCGGCGCGTCAACCGATCGGAACAAATTCGGCAACAAGGCCGTGCGCGCGTTTCAGCAACAGGGCTATCAAGTTTTCCCGGTGAACCCGAAGGAGGAAACGGTCGAGGGGCTGCGAGCTTTCAAGTCCATTACCGAAATACCGGTGCGTCCACAGATGATCAGTGTTTATCTGCCGCCGCCGGTGTTACTCAAGGTGCTGCCGGACATTGCGGCCAAGGGTTGCGATGAACTCTGGCTGAACCCGGGCACGGAGTCGGATGAGGTTCTCGCTGAAGCCGAGCGCCTCAAGCTGAACGTCGTGCAAGCCTGCAGCATTGTCGGTATCGGGGTGTCGCCGGCGAATTTGTAGCTCGCCAACCCCCCTTAAATTCAGCTAAAAATAGCAGAATGCCGACGGTTGCAGAACAATTGCGCGCAGCGCGCGAAGCCCGAAACCTCTCCATCAACGAAGTGGCGGAGATTACCAAGATGCGTACGGATCACATCCGGGCCTTGGAAGAAGGAAACTTCGACATTTTCGTCGCGCCGGTTTACATCCGGGGCTTCACCCGCACCTATGCGACACTATTGAAGCTTGATGTGCCGGGACTCATCAAGGCGCTCGATGGCGAATTGGGCAAGACGGAGAGGTTTTCCGAGCCGCCCCCATTGACCGACACGGACAAGAGCGTCGTGAACTTCATGACGTTGCAGCTCTCGAAGTTGAATCTACACCGGACCAAACTTCTGATCGGATTGGGAGTCTTGATTGTCGTCGTGGTGACCATTTCCATCCTGAAGAAACATCGTAGTCCCACGCCGCCACCGAATTTACCCCCGGCGCGAGTGCAATCGGCGCCGCAAAACTCTGGGAACACACTTCCTCTGCCGACCCCTACGCCACGT
The DNA here is from genome assembly GCA_049840435.1 of Verrucomicrobiota bacterium. Taxonomy (GTDB): domain Bacteria; phylum Verrucomicrobiota; class Verrucomicrobiia; order Limisphaerales; family JADLHS01; genus JADLHS01. The sequence continues at coordinate 7,197 of JASGKY010000045.1, forward strand.
CGTTAAGGGGGTATCTGCCTTACATGTCGCTTCCTCTGCCGACCCCTACGCCACGTCGTTAAGGGGGTACTGCCTTACATGTCGCTGAGGTAAATTTGGCGGTTGCGCCAGAGGTAGAGAATCCCTGACGTCGCGGTCAATACCACCGTCAGCCATAGCGTCACCAGTGCGAACATCGGCGTCCACGGGCTGAACAGATCGTGCAGCCACGGCCACCATTCGCCGTAGGCATCCATCACCAGCAGTGCCAGGATCGCGGCGATTTGTGAGATGGTCTTGTGTTTGCCGTAACGCTCGGCGGCGAGCACGACATTCTTCGATGCGGCCAGCAATCGCAGGCCGGTGATGCCAAGTTCCCGAGCAACAATGATGACAACCATCCAGGCTTCCACTTTGGCGTAAATCGGGTGACTGCCAAGGTGAAACACCGCCGGCAAATCGCCGGTCAACATGGTGCGCATGTGCCGCTCGATGAGCGCAATGAATGCCGAACAGATCATCACCTTGTCTGCGAGCGGGTCCATCAACGCGCCGAAGCTGGTGATCAAGCCCCGATCGCGGGCGATCTTGCCATCGAGAAAATCCGTGATGCCGGCCACCCCAAAGAAAATCAAGGCCAACGTATCGTTCACCGGCGAGCGGGAGAACATCGCCCAGAGAAATGCGCCGGTGAGGACGAAGCGCGAGGTGGTGAGCTTGTTCGGCAGATTCATGCGGGCTTAGCGATGAGATCGTAATCAGTGTGCCCAATGATTTTCACTGAGGCGAATTCACCGATGGGCAGCTTGCCCTGGATATAAATCCGACCGTCAATGTCCGGTGCGTCCGCTTCACCGCGCGCGACGAGAAATTCACCCGCTGGCAGCTTCGCGCCGGACGTGTCGGCTTCGCGCATCAAACCGTGTTCCCACGAACTGACATTCGCGGCGGCAAGCTGCTTCGCGCTGGCCTTGCCTTCGACCAAAACCTTGAGCGTGCGGCCGACAAATGATTCGGAAACTTCCTTCGCGATCTTGTGCTGCGCGGCCATGGCTTGCTCGCGGCGCTTCTGCTTCACTTTGTCGGAAAGCTGTCCTGCCATTCCGCCCGCGCGTGTGCCGTCTTCTTTCGAGTAAGCGAAAACACCGAGTCGCTCGAATTTGGTTTCCTCAATGAACTCCAGCAAATCCTTGAAGCTCGCATCCGTTTCGCCGGGGAAGCCGACGATGAACGTCGTGCGCAACGCGATGCCTGGCACGCCGGCGCGGATGCGTTTAAGCAGGTCCACGATGTATTGCTTCGAGGTTTCGCGCCGCATCCGTTCGAGCATGTTCTCGTGGATGTGCTGGAGCGGGATGTCCACATAGCGTGCCACCTTCGGGCACTCGGCAATGGTTTGGATGAGTTCGTCCGTCCAGTGCGCCGGATGCGTGTAGAGCAGCCGAATCCAGAAATTGCCGGGCAACGCATTCAACTCGCGGATGAGCGTGCAGATCGTGGTGGCGTTTGCAGGCAATGACTTGGCGGCGGCGGTAAACTTCTCCGGTGATGAAATGGCACGGCTGTGATTGGCGCGCAAGTCGAGGCCGTAATACGTGGAGTCTTGCGAGATGAGATTCAGTTCCTTCACGCCGTCTGCGAGCAATGCTTTGGCTTCGGTGACGATGTCGCTTTGCGTGCGGCTGCGATGCGAGCCACGCATCCGGGGGATGATACAGAAGCTGCACGGGTGATTGCAGCCTTCAGCGATCTTGACGTAGGCAAAATGCTTTGGCGTGAGCCGGAAGCGCGGGGTTTCGTAGTCCGGGATGTAAATCGGTCGTGCCGTGACGTCGAACAGAGGGGTGAGGGGTGAGAGGCGAGGCGCGACCACGGCTTTCGTTTTACCGAACTTGTCCGTGCCGCGTAGGGATTCTTCCTTTTCGTGCGCGTCGAGGTCGCGACCTTTTTCCAACTCAGCGAGGCGCGCGGTGACTTTGGTCTTCTGGCTGCGGTTCAGCCGGGCGCAAGCCGCTGATTTTTTCGGCGCGATGTTGATGCGCCTGTTTCACGATCTGTCCGACTTGGGCGACTTGATCAATGCCCATGAACGCGTCCACCTCGGGGAACAGCTTGGGTAGTTCCTCGCGGAAACGTTGCGACAGACAGCCGGAGACGACCAAGCCCTGACCGCGATTCGACGCTTCCCGCACCTCGGAAGATTCGAGGATGGTGTCTACGCTTTCTTCCTGCGCGGAATCAATGAACGAGCATGTGTTCACGATCACCACGTCGGCCTTGGCCGCGTCGTTCGTGATCTCGACGCCGTCCTTGAGCAACGAGCCGAGCATGATTTCGGCGTCCACCAGATTCTTGGCGCAACCGAGCGAGATCAGCCCGACTTTCAATGGGTCGGCAGGATTTTTAGTCTTTGTCACCGGCCAACCAACGTAAGCAAAGCCGCGCACGGAGGCAATCTTGCGTTCAAAGAGAGGGCTTGAAGTCTGGGCAGATTTCGCTAGTCTCTGCGAGGCTGCGCGCTTAGCTCAGTGGTAGAGCATTACCTTCACACGGTAGGGGTCGCAGGTTCGAAACCTGCAGCGCGCACCATCTTCTTTCCTTAGCAAAATTTCACTTTCGCCAATACTTCCAACGACATCAGACTGTTTCGTCTGAGTTAAAAATCAAACCGACGCGCACTGACGCACATTGATGCACAATCCAATATTTGAATTGAAAACGCTAAAAATTGGCAACAGGTGGCAACATGCAACAGCGGCCATCACTACCGCGTGTTCTTGATCTATCAACGGAGCTGAAAATGCGAAGAATTTACACAGTATCACTGCAGAGAAAGAGCAAAGCGATAAACACCATAGGCATGTTCTATTAATTTTGAATATGATGGCGTGAGATAGAATTGCAACATGTGCAACGGTATCCGATATTTCTCGGCAATCTCTCTGAGTGATTTCCCGTTGGCAATCAGGACGTCAACATTTGTCCGTTCGCTGTGGGGTAGCAAGATCTCCAACGCCATTAAAACGGCCACCTGTTCTGTGGATGCTACTTCGTCCAAATAGAAATCTACATTTTCCAATCCCACCATGAGATTAGAAATCAATTGTTTCACTTCTTCAGGTGTGGAAATCATGCCACCAGTTCCTAGTGGCCAATACAACAAGTGGCAAAGTTCTTTGACGACTGTGAAACGTCGCCAGCAATAACTTTGCTTTTTGAAGTCGTAGAAAATCTCGGCTCGGTCGTGGTAGATTTCAATTTTGCCACGAACATCATTGGCATCGTAATTTCGCGGGTGAAAAATTATTTTGAAATGAACCGGCGTATCACGATTATCCTTGGAAAGAAATTCCTGAACGATTTCGATCAAAACTTCTGGCTGGCGAGGAAATTCCTTATTGCGATGAGCAACACGGCGTGAGAACTCGATTCCAATAGTTAGGAATCTTTCAAACCAATCTCTCCCTTGGGCCATAGGTGGATTTCCTATGACACGACAGGGGAAAACTTACCAAGGACTTCCGGGTCAGCAATGTCAGCCGCTGCATCCATTCGGTTCAACTCGCCGTAAATTTCTCTTCATCAACGGTTGCTGGATCGATGTTGGTGCAGAACTTAATATCGATCAACCCGTGACTCTTTTTCACCTTGATTGATTCTAGGAATTTTTCCCTTTTCAGTCATGGTCGTTCTTCGTGTTGTTCGTATTGTCGTTGTTGTTGTAATTGTCTTACACGTGCTGGCACACATGCAAAAAAACGGCGCAGAGATTAACAAACCAAACTTCGCCGTCAACCACGCTTGTTTAACTATTTACCTTTTTAACGGCGACACAAGCAAAACCCGTAGGTTTAGCGAAACATTCTTGTGCCATCATGACGGCGCAAAATTGTGCGGTTTCAACAAATTTCAACAATTTTCCACAATTTGTTGTGGCATCCGTAATTCTCGGCCTGTTGCCAATCGTCTTACTTCATGATTTTGATGAGAATTCCTAAGAATTCATTCAGCGATTCGGCTCAATCCTCGGACTTGTTGAAAGCAGATTCGATGCGAACCACTCAAACACTTGCAGCTTAGCATCGGCAGGTTTCAGACCTAACTTAAGTGTCCACAATTATTACGCTGGCATCTGCGGCTGGCCAAAGTAATGTCGGGCTTGGCAGAACGGAAAATTTGGCAACAAAATGGCAACAGAATCAGCGATGTGAGAATTTGCTAAGGAATTTGAAGATTTTCCTCCCCTTCACACGGTAGGGGTCGCAGGTTCGAAACCTGCAGCGCGCACCATCTTCACTGACCAACAAGTTTTCCCAAGTCCACCCATCGTAATTGATACTTTTTTGGATCGAGTTTTTCGCGTCGGCAAAGTTCATCCATATCTGCCTGCATCGCCGGGCTTGGTCCCGAGGTGGAACGGCCGCTGACAAAGACCAACAAGCCGGGGAGCGGAATGAAGTTGGGCGAACCGGAATCGCCGCCCTTCCATGTGTTTACGGTCAGCGGTGCGACTCCAGTGCTGACATTGCCGCCTTGCTCGGATTGAAAGAACGGGTACGGCGCTGATCCTGCCGTGGGCACCGGGTAAAACTTCTGCATGTCCTCCAGCCGGGCGGCGGCCACTGGCTCGATGGATTCCGGCAGATCGCGGTCTAGCAACATGACAGTGTAATCACCAGGGCCGGTGGGCGGGACACGGATGATGCACTGCTTAATCTTGAACTCGAGCAGTTCGTTGTCCGCGCGCACAAACCAGGCTTTCTGGCCCTGGAGTTTCGTCTCCGGGCCAAGATGATGCCCCCGCGTGTAAACGTGCCGCCGTGTCAATGCCGTCAACGGCACTTGACCGGGCGCACCCTCGCCTTCCCAGCACGGACTCAAGGCCAACGCGCCCTTCATGCCCCAGATGATGCTGTTGGTATTCCACTTCGCGTAGGGTGGCTGCTTCGGCCAACCCGGAGCATGCCCACGTTCGGTCCAGATCCGCAGGTCACGCCCATTGGTAATCGCAAGAAAATTTGTCCAAACTAGGTAACTCAATGAGCTAGATTGAAAGGCATAAAAAGCTAGGTTGGTAAAAGTATAGTCTCGTGTCGGCCCGTGTAACAGAGCGGTATTTGTTACGGCGTGCCGCAAAACATAGGCGGGCGGGCTGTTCGAGTAAACACGTGTGATGGCTCGTGATTCCCAAATTACTGGCCCGTTGGTAACGAACCCCAGCACATTGGTAGATTCGCTGATTAATTGTTCTGGAGAGGCTGCGCTGCTCCCTGCGCCAACAATGGTCAATATGAGCAATAAAAACCTGCAATTCATGGCTTGTGACCGAGTTGGGACCGCTGTTTCCAAAGTTCAGCCGGCTTGAAAATCCCTACCGGCGTGATGATGCCGGTGATTAATTCCGCCGGGGTCACGTCGAAACCCGGATTTCGTGCGCTGCTCGTCGGGTTCGCAACGCGCACGTAGGTGCGTTGCCTTGTCATGAGGCTTTGGACTTTGGTTGTTGGACTTTGATTCACTCCCCACGCGCCGAGAACTTCATGCTCGTGCCGTTCTTCGATGGGAATGTCGAAGCCGCGCTTGAGCTTCCAATCAATCGTTGAGAGCGGAATCGCCACGTAAAACGGAATGCCATGCCGTTTGGCCAGGTCCCGCTTTCGTATACGTGCCGATCTTGTTTGCTACTTCACCGGTGTGTCCCAGCGTGCGATCACTGCCGACGATGACCAAATCAATCTCGCCGCGTTGCATCAGGTGTCCGGCCGCGTTGTCGGCGATGATTTGGTGCGAAACGCCTTGTTGTGCTAGTTCCCACGCCGTGAGTGTCGCGCCTTGCGAGCGGGGGCGCGTTTCGTCGCAGAACACGTGAAACTTTTGGCCTGCCGCTTGTGCGGCGTACATCGGAGCAGTGGCTGAGCCGACATCTACAAACGCCAGCCAGCCCGCGTTGCAGTGCGTGAGCACTCGCATGCCATTACGGATGAGTTTCGCCCCGTGTCGTCCGATGGCTTTGCAGTGGCGCACGTCTTCATTTGCAAACTCCTCTGCTGCCGCGAGTGCAATGGCTTGCTGATCCGCCACCGTTTCACCCCGCGTCATCGCCGCGCGCACATCATTCATGGCATTGACCGGATCAACGGCGGTCGGCCGGGCATTTTTCAGCGTCTGATAAACCGTCTCGACGTGATGGGAAAATCTTTTGAGATTGTGACCACGAAACGCCCGCACCCCCTGTGCAAGCCCATAAGCGGCCGTTGCGCCAATGGCGCCCGCACCGCGTACCACCATGTCACGGATGGCCAGGGCCGTCGCGCGGAAGTTTTCCGTGGTGATGATTTTGAACTCGTGGGGCAGCAACCGCTGTTCGATCAGGCGAACTTGGTTGCGTGGCGCATCAAAGGTGACCGTACGATAATGCTGCATCTGGCCCCGGACGATGACGTTCATGCCCGCAGGCTACGGGAGGAGCGCAGTAAAGACCAGCGAGAGTAGTAGACGATGCAAATCGTGACCGACCGAAGCAGGAAGCGGCAGCCAGCCGACGTCAAAACGGAGGCCCGTCTTCCAGCGCCTTGAGGCGTTTGATCTCGGCACGGATTTTTTTGTAGCGGGCGTGGGTGCGAAGCTTTTTGAGATCGGGATCTTTCGCCAGCCACTTGAAATCACGGTAGCCGAGGCTCAAGGATTTTTCCAAAGCATTGGCTGCGTCTTCGCAACGATCCGGCAGGGAGTAGCTGCAAGAGAGGTTATAAAACACCAATGGATTTCCAGGCTCAAGTTCCGCCAGTCGTTCGTCGACGCCGAGGCCTTCCGAGTAACGACCGCGCTTGGTGTAATTGTCGCCGAGGAGTTGGAGGGCTTCCACGTAGCGGGGGTCGCGGCGAACGACTCCCTCCATGAATTGAATCTGAACATCCAGTGCTCGTGTGTGTTCACGAGCCGAACGACTCTTTCTACTCTTCTCCGGCATACAACTACTCATAGTTTTCCGAAGGGCTGAGGCCAAGTCAAGCGGCTCCTCAGCACGCTATTGCCACAAAATCAGTCCGAAAATCGCGGGTTCGCGCTATACGTCGCGGATTCAACCTGTTTGAATCCGCGTATGACGAACTGTGTTCGTGCCCTGGCACTGGGCCTAATCATTATTTCGACATTTTTCTCGCTGACTTTAGCCGCTCAACCCGTTCCAATCACCAACCAGACCGTTATCCTCGTCTCGCTCGATGGCTTTCGTGCCGATTATCTGGAGAAATTTCAGCCCGCCAACCTGCTCAAACTGGCAGCGCAAGGGGTTCGCGCCAAACGCCTGATTCCCGCCTTCCCGTCGCTCACGTTCCCCAATCACTACACCCTCGTCACGGGTCTTTATCCCGAGCGCCACGGCATCATCGGCAATAATTTTTATGACCCGACGTTCAAAACGAATTACAACGCGTTCAACTCGGGCTCATCTGAATCCCGCTGGTGGGGTGGCGAACCCATCTGGGTCACCGCCATCAAACAAGGCCGCACGGCGAACTGCATGTTCTGGCCCGGCCCCCAAGCCGAGATCGGTGGTGTTCGCCCGACGGAATGGAAGCCGTTTAAGAAAGACACCACATTCAACGAATGTGTGGACACAGTGCTTGGCTGGCTGAAACAACCGGCGGAAAAACGTCCCAGCTTTGTGACACTTTATTTCCATGAACCTGACACTGCCGCACACCACGACGGCGTAAACTCGCCGCAAGTCACCACCGCCGTCGCCCTCGTGGACAACGCGCTGGGCCGGCTCACCAGCGGCATCGAACGGCTTCAACTCACCAATGCCGTCAACCTCGTCGTCGTTTCCGATCACGGCATGGCCGACCTCAGCACCAATCGCGTCATCGCGCTCGGCGATCTCGTGGATATGAGCAAAGTGCAGACGGATTTCTCCGGCGCAACTGCTGGCCTGCGATCGTTAGATGGGAACGTGGACACGCTCTACGCCGCGTTGAAGAAAAGGAAAAGCACTTCCGCATCTATCGTCGCGAGAAAATACCCAAGCGCCTTCACTTCCGCGCCAATGACCGCATTCCACCCCTCGTCCTAATTGCCGACGAAGGTTGGTTCATCACCCCGCGCACCGCCGAAGATCAGGCCAAACGCACCTTGCTAAAAGCCACACATGGCTTCGATCCAGAACTGCCTTCCATGGGCGGCATCTTCATCGCCAACGGCCCAGCCTTTCAACGCGGCAAGGTGATTGCGCCCGTGGAGAACATCCATGTTTACAATCTCCTCTGTGCCACGTTGGGCCTCACGCCCGCGCCCAACGACGGCGATGATCGGCTGACGAGAAAGGTGTTGAGAAAATGAAATCCTTAGCGCCAGCGGCGCGACATATTTATAGAATCGCGCCCGCAATAAACCCAAGCTCCGTAGGAGCGACACCTAAATGCCGCTCCTACGGAGCTTGGCCGTTTGAATCAACAGGTTCTATAAACATGCCAGCCCTAGCGGGCTTCACCGAATTACTTCGCTGTCACGACAACGTAGTTCTTCTTCCCCTTGCGCAGCAGGATGTGTTTGCCGAAGAGCAGATCGCTCGTCGTCACCGCACGGGCAGCGTTGGCTTCGCGGACATTATTGATGTTCACGCCGCCGCCTTCGATGTCTTTCCGGGCTTGGCCCTTGGACTGGGTCAGACCAGCGTGGACAAGTAATTCCACCAGCGGAAAACCTGTGCCTTCCAATCTGGCTTTCTCCAATTCCTTGGTCGGCACTTCGCCCACGATGTCGTTGAACGTGGATTCCGACACGCCCGCCAGTTCGCCACCAAACAAGATCTGGCTCGCGCGAATAGCTTCCTGCGTGGCGGTTTCGCCATGGATCAAATCCGTGACCTCCTTGGCTAGCGCCTTGTGAGCATCACGCGCGCCGGGATTAGCGTTGTGCTGCTGTTCCAGCGCGTTGATTTCAGGCTGCGTGAGGAACGTGAAGAATTTCAAGTAACGGATGGCGTCCGCATCCGCTGTGTTGATCCAGAACTGGTAAAATTTGTAAACGCTCGTCTTCTTCTGATCGAGCCAGACGGCGCCGCCTTCGGTTTTGCCGAACTTGGGTGACATCGGACTTCGTGATGAGCGGCAACGTCAGGCCGTAGCCCTGTTTGCTGAGCTTCTTGCAAATCAGATCGATGCCAGCGGTGATGTTGCCCCACTGATCGCTGCCACCGATCTGCAATTCACAGCTGTGATCGCGCGCGAGCACGTAAAAATCAAACGCCTGGAGCAGCATGTAGCTGAACTCCGTGTAGCTGATACCGACTTCGCGGTCTTCCATGCGCGCTCGCACGGATTCCTTGGCGACCATCTGGTTCACGGAAAAATGTTTTCCGATGTCGCGGAGAAAATCGAGATAGGTGATGCCAGCCGTCCAGTCAGCGTTATCGACGAGCTTCGCGGGATTCTGCTTGGCTTCAAAATCCAACAGCCGCGCCAACTGTGGGCGCACCGCTTCAACGTTTGCTTTAATATGATCCTTGGTCAGCAACGAACGTTCTGCCGATTTGCCGCTGGGATCACCGATGCTCCCCGTTGCACCACCAGCCAAGGCAATGGGATGATGACCAAGGTTCTGGAAGCGACGCAACGCGATGAGCGGCACAAGATGCCCCACGTGCAGCGAATCCGCCGTGGGATCAAAACCTGCGTAAAGCGCCATCGGGGCGGCCAGCTTTTGGGTTAATTCCGCCGTGTCCGTGCAATCGGCGACGAGGCCGCGCCAGTTGAGTTCGTCCAGAATGCTCATCGGGTCGAAGGGTAGTTTGCTGAAGAATGATAGCCAACTCAGAAGCGCGCTTCGGCCGATTTGCCGTGGCCGTCCAAGCCTTCCATTTCGGCGAACTTTTGCACGGCTGGTAAGGCTTTCTTCAATGCGCCGCGAGAATACTCCGCCATGCTGGTGCGACGCTGGAATTGATCCACAGTCAGCCCGGCGAACGATGCGCCCGCACCATCCGTCGGCAACACGTGGCTTGGGCCGGCGACGTAATCGCCGAGCACGGTCGGGGAGTAATTGCCGAGGAACAACGCGCCCGCCGTCACGATGCCGCGACTGACCTTGCGCGCGTCTTTCGTGATGACCTCGCAGTGCTCGGGCGCGATCTGGTTCGTCAACGCCACACCGTCGGCAATGGATTTCACTTGGATGAGCCACACATTGCGGTCGATCACGCGTTGAATCATTTCGCGGCGCGATAGCTTGGGCAACTGCTTCGCGATCTCTTTCTCCACCGCCTTGAGTCACCTTGCTGGAGTTGGTCACGAGCCAGACGCGTTCATGACCTGAGCCGTGTTCCGCCTGCGCGAGCATGTCGGCTGCGACGAACTTGGGAGTCGCGGTATCGTCGGCAAGAACAACACATCGCTCGGTCCGGCGAGCAGATCGACTGCGACGCGTCCGAACAACAAACGCTTCGCCATGCTGACGTAGGCGTTGCCCGGACCGAAAATCTTTTGCACGCGCCGGATGGTCTTCGTGCCGTAAGCCATCGCCGCCACGGCTTGCGCGCCGCCGATGCGATAAATCTCCGTCGCCCCCGCCGCCCGCGCGGCAAACAGAATCGCCGGATTGATTGAGCCATCCTTACCGCACGGCGTGCAGACCACAATGTCTTTGCACCCTGCTACCTTGGCGAGTGTGATGGTCATCAACGCTGTGGAAACTAACGGCGCTGTGCCGCCGGGTATGTAAACGCCGACACGTTGGAACGGATCAAACTTCTCGCCCACGGTCGCGCCGTGGGAATTCTTCGCCTGCCAATCCTTCCGCCGGGATTTCTTGGCGAAGTTGGCGATGTTCTTTTCGGCCTCGGCCACGGCGGCGCGAAGTGATTCATCCGCTTTGAGCGAGGCGATGAGCAATTCTTCCTTCGTCACGGCAAGCTGGTCGGCGCTGAGCTTCGCACCATCGAATTTCTCGGTCAGATCCAGACGACGGCATCGTCGCCGCGCTTGGCCACGTCATCAAGAATGATGCGAGTGCGTTGCTCGATGATGGGGTCGAACAAGCTGGCCGACGCGGTGACTTGCGCGAGCTGCGTGGCAAAATCCGCGTCCATGTAACGAATCACTTTCATGTTCGCATGCTAGGCGAAACGGCGATGTTTGAAGAAAGAATGAAGAATGGCGCTACCATTGGATCGAACACAGCGCGGCGAGTGAGGTTCACGCGGATTGCGTGAAGAATGTGTGCTGCGGCGTGGCCAAGAGCCTGAAGTTTGGAGTTTCACGTGGAATCCCGCGCGTTTAGCGGCTGGCCCGGGTGATGCTAAATCCCAATCGGTCACCGACAAACAACCAACCCCGGAGCTTGTATGAACGATGATACCAATCACACGCCCGAGTCTCCAACCCCGCCCGCAACCTTCACTCCCGAGATCCCGCCTTTCATGAAGGCGGTTTCTTCTTCACCCGTGCCGAAGCCACTTTCCTATTGGTTGAAGCGTTTGTTGGTCTGCAATCCCTTCTATCTCGCGAGTGCTGCGTTGCTGTTGTATGGCGTTTACCGACTCTCGATTGACCCCACTTTGCTACGTACGGAAATGCGTCAGCTCATATTCAATTTCTCGGCGCTGCATGGTTACGAAGTTTTGCTGGTCGTGACGGCGGCGGTGCTGGCCAAGCGCCGCATTTGGTATGACGCCTCGCTGCTGGTCGCGCTGGAAAACATGTTGTGGGTTGTGCCGTTCATTCTGGCGAGTCAGGCGGCCTTATTGTCCCCCGGGCTCGCGTTCTATTTCTGTTTGCTAACGTTCTTTTTGGCGGCAGGAAGGGTGGGTTGGTTGCGCACCAGAGCTGAGGAGATTCTGCCGTCATTCCGGGGGCTCTGGTGCGCGATGCCGTTGTTGCTGGTCAACGCCGCGTGGCCGGTGATTTATCGGCATTTCGGCGAAACCAAGGTCGGCACGCAGACGACGACGGGAGCGGCCTACGAATTTAATGAGTTGAGCTGGTTTTGGCTGCTCCCGACGCTGACCGCATTGTTGTTTGGTTTGCCACAACCCGCTGCCGCCGGGCCGAAAACTGTTATGCGCCGCTGGTTTCCGCTACTACTGTTCGGCTTCTGGCTGACCGGAACAGTGGTCCATCTGTACTCGCTTGGCTATGTGTATGACTTCAAACTGCGCCGAGAACAAGTCGCGCCAGCACTGTGGGTGTTGGCGTGGGCGCTGCAGTTCCGGCTCGGCGATTTCCTGCCGGTGCAGGGTCGGGCGGCAAAGCGCGCCTTGCTGGTGCTGCCGCTGCTGGCGACCCTGCCAGCAGCCTTGGTGTTGGACAGCCGCGGCTGTTTTCTACCTGAGCGCGCTGAATTTCCTCGGTTATGGCGTCAGGCATTGGGTGCAGGCGGATCGCCGTTGGACACTACAGCTGGCGCTTGGTTCGTTCGCCGTATTCGTGGCGACGCTGCCGCCAGAATTTGCACCGTTCCTGCCCCGCGTCGTGACTAAGGAAAACACCGTGGGTCTCGCATTGCTGACTTATCTACTCGCCAGCGCGCTGGTGTCGCGCAATCCGAAGATGGCGATTCTGGGCGGACTGGCGGCTTTGATTGCGGGCGGGATGTTGCGACAAGCGCACGCGGATTGGATTCATTGGGCGGCGCAGGCGGGTTTTGCTTACTTCCTCTTGCACAGCATGCGGTGGGAGGATGAAAAGCACGAAGGTGCGGCGTTGGTGCGGATGGTCGTGGCCATCGGTTGGGCATCCCACACGTTCGTCTGGGTGCGTGGTGGGGCTGGATTCCTCGAAGTGCTCATGCCCGCGACGGTGCTGCTGGCGGTCTGGGGACTGCGCGGCTGGTTGAATCGTTGCTGGAGGCCGCTGGCAATCCCAGTCGCTGCCACGTTGGCCATCCTGTGTAATCCAGTGCATTTCGTGGCAAATAAAATACCGACCTTGCCGGCCGGAATGCTTTATCTAGCCGGGAGTCTCTTGCTCTTCGCTCTCGGCACGGCAGTGGCGTTGACTAAACATCGCTGGCACAAACAATCGCAGTCGTAAGGCCCGGTGCACCTCACTTGCCAACGGCACGTCGCCCTCTGTAAGTTGCGGCGTGCCGGTGTCCGAATCCATCCGCAAAAAGTTGAGCCAGGTGCCCCACAAGCCCGGGGTATACCTGCACAAGGACCGCTTTGGCACGGTGATCTACGTCGGCAAGGCCCGCGATCTTCGTAAGCGCGTGAGCCAATATTTTCACCCGTCGCGACGCATGGGCTGGGATTTAAAGTTCAACGCGTTGATTGACGCGATTCACGATTTTGACGTTCACGTCGTGAAGAGCGAGCCCGAGGCGCTGCTGCTGGAAAGCAAGCTCATCAAGGAGTTTCATCCGCGCTTCAACGTCAGCTTGCGTGATGACAAACGCTTCCTGTTGCTCAAGGTGAACCTGAGCGACCCGATCCCGAATTTCACTTTTACACGGCTGAAGAAGGACGACGGGGCGCGGTACTTCGGGCCGTTTGTGAACTCGACTGCCGCGCGCAATACCGTCGCGCTCGTCCGCAAACAATTCAATCTCCGTGGCTGTCGCGTGTTCACACCGGGCGAGGCGGATTACAAGCATTGCCTCTACGCGCATCTTAAATACTGCACCGCGCCATGCGTCGGTAACGTCACGCGCGAGCAATACCTCGAACAAGTCAATGCGGCGTGCGATTTCTTGACCGGGCAATGTCAGGAAATGAAGGAGCAGCTCGAAGCCGAAATGCGTAAAGCCGCCGCTGCGCACGAGTTCGAGAAGGCCGCCGATCTGCGCGACATGATCCAGGACTTGGAACGCACGACGAAGCGCGAGAAGTCCTTTGCGCGCGTGCCGTATTCGCTGCCGCTGGCGATCAATCCAGAACAGGATTTGTGGGAACTGGCGAAGGTGCTCGGCTTGAGCAAACCACCGCAACGCATTGAAGGTTTCGACATCTCGAACATCAGCGGCACATTCAAAGTCGCGTCGCTCGTGAGCTTCAAGAATGGCCGGCCCGATCGCGCGAATTACCGGCGCTTCAAGATCAAGTCGGTAGAAGGGCAGGATGATTTTGCAAGCATGGCGGAGGTGATCCGCAGACGTTATACGCGGTTGAAGAATGAAGCACTGGAATCCTCGTCGTCGCCCACTGAACCTCGTGACGAAGCCGGCGAGCACATTCCGCAGGAGTTGCAGAAGCTGATCGATGAGACAAGCAAGCGCGTGCGACGCGGACAAAAGGTCAAAGACGAAGACGGTGGATTGAAGATGGAAGACAGCGGGCGTAGGACTGTTCCATCCTTCGTCCTCCATCCTCCATCCTCGTTCCCGGATTTGATCCTTATCGATGGTGGCAAGGGTCAGCTCAACGCTGCTTGTGCGGAATTGGCCAAGTTAGGATTGGAGAAACAACCGGTCATCGGTCTCGCGAAGGAGTTTGAGGAAATCTATCGCCCGGGCGAAGACCAGCCATTGCGGCTCGGCCTTGATCATCCAGCGGTGAAACTGCTCCAGCGCGTGCGCGACGAATCGCATCGTGTTGCCAACTCCTACAACGCCCAGCTCCGGCTCAAAAAGATTTCCGAGAGCATCCTCGACGAGTTTCCAGGCATCGGCGAGCAACGCAAGGCGGCGCTGTTGAAAAAGTTTGGCTCAGTGCAGCGGTTGAAAACCGCGACGTTGGAACAACTCGCCGCTGTGCCCGGCTTTGGCGGCAAAGCCGCGGCGGAATTGAAAGCATTCCTCGACGCCCGCTCGACCACGCCCGCGACCGCCGAGGGGTCACATGCCGATGCGTCTTCCGGCGTTGCCTGATTTGGGTAATCTGATCGTAAATGAAATTCCGATTCACCAGCGGCGCAGCGCTCCTATCTCTTCTGGTCATTCTGAGCTGCGCCACCTCAAAGCGACCGGACGACTTGGTGGATGTTCAGAAGGTGATTCCCGACGTGGTGCTGGACATCCGTTACGCGACCACGAACAACTTCACTGGACAAAAATTATATCCGTTTGCGAAGTGCTATCTGCGTCGCGCGGCGGCAGAAAAGCTCGCGGCCGTGCAAACCGAGCTAAAACCACTCGGCTACGGTTTAAAAATTTACGACGGCTATCGCCCACTGTCCGTGCAGCGCAAGATGTGGGAGGTTTTTCCCCAGCCGGGCTATGTTGCTGATCCGAAGAAGGGCTCGCGCCACAATCGCGGTGCGGCGGTGGACGTGACGTTGATTCGCTTATCAGACGGCGGGGAGTTGTCCATGCCGACACCCTACGACGATTTCACCGAACGCGCGCACCGCAACTTCATGGACTTGCCCGCCGAGGCAATTCAAAACCGGGGTTTGCTCGAGCGTGTGATGACGGAACACGGTTTTGTCGGCCTGCCGACAGAGTGGTGGCATTTCGATGATGCGAACTGGCGCGACCATCCGTTGCTGGACATCCCCGTTCCGTCCCGGCCTTGAAGTGGCTATTTCTTTTTGCCGAACATCGAGGCGGCCATTTTCATGCCCATCTTCATCATGTCCTGCTGGCTCTTGAGCGATTTGGCGTAGGCGTTGTATTGGTCGGCAGACAGGATGGGTTGCACCCGGGCGAGAATGCGTTGATTCAACTGCTCCTGTTCCTGAAAATACAGGTTCATTCGCTCCTCGGTGAACCTGGAAAACATGTCCTCAGAGAAATCCTGCTGGTTGCCGTAGTCGGTGGTGAATTTGAAGCCCTGACGTTCCTCGGAAATCGCCGTGAGCAACGATTGCTCCTGGTTTGAGTTGAGCGCCATGTCCGCCGTCAGTTGCCCCTTGAACTGTTCCAAGGCCTGCCGGTCCGGGACGGATTTCTCGTAGGCCTCGAACTGCGAATAATTCTCCGCTCCGAGCAGGTCTTTGATCTGTTGATTGATTGCATCGTTGGCCTCTTTTATCTGCTTAGTCAGTTCGGCGCGGCGTTCGGGGGTCAGGTCACCGCTCATCATCTCCATGCCCAGGTCCATACTGCCCAGCGTTTTGTTCAGCAGCAGATCCTTCAACGCCGCCTGCTGTTCCGGGGTCATGTTCATAGCCTTGAAGAAATCCGCGTAGTTCTTGTCAATCATGCCACCCATGACGGTCTTTTGCTGGTTCTTGATCATCTCCCGCGCCTCGGGGTCTTTGAACATCTCGGCGAAGGGATTTGCCGGCTTGGCGTTGGTTCCGGTGCTGGCCACCGTGTTCGTCAACGCCACCGTAAGCTTGGCGGCGGTGCCGGCGTTGGCGGCGGATTCCACCTGGGCGGTCTCCAGCTTCTCGCGCAAGGCGGCGGCATTCTGCTCGTTCTCGGCCAGCCGGGCGCGCGCGTCATCGAGCTCCTTCTTCAATAAGGCGTGCTGGGCTTCCGCTTGTTTGGCGCTCTGGGTTTTGGTGATCGCCAGCCCACCCAGGGCGACGACGGCGATCAGCAGGACGACGATGACGGTATTTTTCATGATTTGAACTTTCCCAATACTGTTTCCCGATATTACGACAACTTCGCCGCCGAAACGTTACACCGGGATTTGCCCCGGCTGATGTTGGCACGGCGGATTGGTTTGTTGCGCAGTGCAAGCCTCTCAAATCCAGCGCGCCCGCCAACTACAAACTTTCCCCCTTTCTCCACCCGGTCATTTCAACTACTTTTGCTGCCATGAGCGCTGTTGTTGCTGAAAATCTGCCCGACGCCCAAGGCCACTTTGGCCCGTATGGCGGACGTTACGTGCCCGAGACGTTGATGCATCCGTTGCAGGAGCTGGAGGCCGAATACTTCCGCGCGCAGCACGACCCGGAATTTCAGCGCGAACTCTCCTACTACCTCACAGAATTCGTCGGTCGCCCCACGCCGCTTTACTTCGCCGAACGTCTCACACGCGAACTTGGTGGCGCGAAAATTTATCTCAAGCGCGAAGACCTCAATCACACCGGCGCACACAAGATCAACAACGCGATGGGCCAGATTCTGTTAGCCAAGCGCATGGGCAAGACCCGCATCATCGCCGAGACCGGTGCAGGCCAGCACGGTGTTGCGACGGCGACCGTCGCCGCGATGTTCGGCCTCAAGTGTGTCATCTACATGGGCTCGGTGGATTGCGAGCGCCAGATGCTCAACGTGTATCGCATGAAGATGCTCGGCGCGGAAGTCGTCCCCGTGCATGCCGGCCAGAAGACGCTCAAGGAAGCCGTCAACGAAGCCATGCGCGACTGGGTCACGAACATCCGCAGCACGCATTACATCCTCGGCACGGCCTACGGCGCGCATCCGTATCCGGTCATGGTCCGCAATTTCCAACGCGTCATCGGCGACGAAGCGCGCGCACAGATTCTCGAAAAGGAAAAGCGCTTGCCCGACCTGCTCATCGCGTGCGTCGGCGGCGGCTCGAACGCCATCGGCCTGTTCTATCCGTTCCTCGACGACCCGAGCGTGCGTATGATCGGCGTGGAAGCGGGCGGACTCGGCATCAAGCCCGAGCAACACGCGGCGCGGTTTCACGGCGGCTCGCTCGGCGTATTGCAAGGCACGCGTAGCTACATTTTGCAGGACGACTTCGGCCAGATTCAACTCACGCACAGCGTCAGCGCCGGACTGGACTACGCCGCCGTCGGGCCGGAACACGCGTTCCTGCACGACGCCAAGCGCGTGGCCTACACCTACGCCACCGACGACAAGGCGCTCGAAGCGTTCATGAAACTCGCGCGGCTCGAAGGAATCATCCCCGCGCTCGAAAGCTCGCACGCCGTCGCCGAGTGCATCGTCCAAGCGCCGAAGCTGGGCAAGGAAAAGGTCATCATCGTGAACCTCTCCGGTCGCGGCGACAAAGACGTGGCACAGGCCGCGGACAAGATCGGTTTACAGATGCCGAAGTGACGGCAGTATCTGTTCTGAAGCGGGATTTCTGCTTACAGCTATGCCAACAGAGCGAATTCCGTGTCGAGCTGAAGGGTGTGCTAACACGATTCTACCTGTAACTGCGGAAGCAAACCACGGCTACTGTATGCCATGCGTTCAGAAGCGGCAGCGTGAAGAACGAGAGGAATACATTCGGCAGAACCGACGCGAAGTAGATCCATATGCAGGGATAACAGACGTAGTTGAGATGCTTCGCGTGCTGCACACCCCAAGGCGGCACGACCCACTTGTCATATTTCGTCCGTCCCCACAGTCTGCGGAAGCACTTTATTCTCGATTGAACGCAGAGCAGGCTGAACGGTTGATGACGATTGCGGCTGATGCAATGCGTGCTGGAAACGAAGACTTCGCCGAAAATATCGCAAAATCGCTCGCAACGTTCACGGACTACCGGCTCGACCGCATGTTAGAGTCGTGGATTGACCGGAATCATTTTTGGCCGTCTGTTATTTTCAGAGGCGCAGGTGAACTAATCAGAGAGGCGGTGGTCAGCGCCCTAGAATCCGGAACAGCGAATGCAAATCATGCTCTTTCCGCAATGGCATGGATAGGTGACGCTAAAGTTCAGGACTTATTTCGTAGGTGGGAAGCCAATCCGCCGCGTTGGCGAAGCGGCCTGCACGTAGGCCCGGCAGACTACGCTCATGTTGCCGGCTGGGAGTTGGGTGCGCACAAAAGACGGAATCTGTTCCACGATGAATGCTGGGCTATTATACCCGCGCAGCCAAATCAATCATCCGACAAGTCGTTGCAACTTATGCACGAGGTGAGCCAAAGCTGTCCTTGGTGTCAGCGACAGTTGATTCATCTTGTTGAGTTGGACCTTTTGGACAAACGTTTCGCCTTTCTTGGAGTCGCAGGAGAGAAACTACCAATACTTACTTGTGATGCTTGTACTTGTTACGGTGCAGGTTTTATGTTTTCACGAATTGCGTCTGATGGAACTGCGCGATTGGCAGGTGAAAATAAGCGTCCCGATTGGCTTCCCGACGACGTAAGTTCATGGGAGCGCAGTCCGTGGAAGGGTCGTGCGGTTAGTGTTCATCAACGCTGCGCGATCTACGCAGTTGATGGTTGGGATTCCATTACACTCTCCCAAATTGGAGGGCTGCCAACTTGGGTGCAGGACTCTGCATTTCCAAAATGTCCCGACTGTTCAGAGACGATGAAATTTGTAGCTCAAGTTGATAACGGGCAGTTCCCTTATCACGAAGGCGTGTACCACGCATTCCTCTGCGCTTCTTGTCGCGTCACAGCCACAACTTACCAGCAGACTTGACCGACCGGCCTGCATCCAAACTCGCTGTTCGACGGTGACGAACCCTAGGACCTGTTCATTGACTTGAACGAATGCGCCTTGTTCACTGTCTGCGCATTTAATGTCTCAGAAATCCAAATCTTCAAATCCACTGAAACGCGTCGCCACCAAGTTGCGCGAATTGCACGAGCGGCATGAGGAGCGGCATCGGCCCAGCGGATTTGATTTCGCGCTGGCGGATCGCGTGGATTTCCTCAATGGGGCGGCGTGGGACGCCGTTACCGCGCACGGCAGCCAGTTTCTGCAACGCAAGGTTCTCCGGGTCATCGAGGCACACGGGCCGGACAATCTCGTGCCGCGTTACGCGCTGATTTTCCGCGGGCAACAACCGGTCGCCGCCGTGGCCGCACAACTCGTCACAGTCACCAACAAGCATTTGCTCAAGGAAGAATCGGGCGGCGGCCGGAACGGCAGTTCGTTGCAACGCGTGTTGACGCCGGCGGCCAAGCTCGCGACCTCGCAGCTGAACGAGCCGCTGCTGGTGGCGGGCAATCTCATGTCGTGGGGCTTTCACGGCATCGCGTTCGCCGCGGGCGAAGATCCGGCGGCGCTCTGGCCGGGCGTGGCGGAGGCGTTGTATCGCATCCGGCGCGCGGAACGGTTGCTCGGCCAGACGAATCTCGTGCTGGTCAAGGACCTCACGGAACGCGAGCAGGGGCTGGAGGCGTTGCGGCGCTTCAGCTATCGCCCCATGGAAACCGAGCCGAACATGGTGCTCGCGCTCAACTCCACCTGGCGCACCTACGACGATTACCTCGGCGCGCTCGACGCGAAGTATCGGCGCAACGCCAAGGATCAGGTGAAGAAACTCACGACCGCCGGCTGCGTGGTGGAATCGTTGACAGACCTCACGCCGCACTCGGCGCGATTGCATGAATTGTATCTGGCTGTGCACAAGAACGCATCGGTGCGATTGGTCACGCTCGCGGAAAGTTATTTGCCACAACTCGCCTCCGCGCTCGGCGAGGATTTCCGCTGCACGGTCATCCGGCGTAGTGAACAGATTCTCGGCTTCGTCACCACCATTCGCGACGGCGACACCGCCATTGCCTACTACATCGGTTTTGATCGCGCGGCGGCAGTGGAAGGATTGCCGATTTATCTGCGCCTGCTGCACGCAACCATTGCCGATGCGATTGCGTGGGGCTGCAAATCATTGTCACTCGGCCGCACCGCGCTTGAACCCAAAGCCGCGCTCGGCGCGAAGCCCGAGCCAATGTCCGTCTGGATGCGCCATCGTGTGCCGGCTTTGAACTGGGTGATGCGTGGTTTGCTCGGCGCGGTGTCACATGAGGAAGCGCCGGAGCGGAATCCGTTCAAGGCCACCAACCCTGCCGCTTGAGCACAGGGCACATTAAGGTGCTCAAATCCGCAATCTTACTGCCTAAAATCAGCCTTCCTCTCGGGCCAAGGTGTGCGAGGATGAGCCCATTCAAATCTTATGACGACTCCTGCCGTTGCCTTGCGTCGAGCCTGTGTGCTCAGTCTGTTGTGTGGTTTGCCGCTGCTGTCCACGGCCCAAATCCCATATCCGTCCACGTTTCAGATCACCAAGGGCGGCGCGGCCATCGTGCTGGAAGACTATGCGCAGCTCCCACTTTCCGGGCGCAACGGCTCAATCACCAGTTTTGGTGCAAACGCAAATCTCGCCGACCAACTAGCCCGCCCCACGCACATCCGATCCGAGCCCACTAATGCACCGCTGGCCAGCACTCGTTTCTTTGTCACTGACCTCAATCGCAATCTCTACATCCTCGACAAAGACACCCGCGCGTTCACACCTTACCTGAATTTCCAATCCATCTTCCGCCGTTACTACAATGCCGGCGGGTTTGCGGGCGGTTTGAATCCCATCGCCTTCGACCCGGAATACGCGAGCAACGGATTGTTTTACACCGCGCATCTGGAAACCAATTCCACCGCCAGCTCCATGCCGACTAATTGGAATCATCCAAACCTCGATCTCACGGGCTACACCACTACCGCTCGGGTAAATCCGCCTACTGGAACGATCCGTTACGAAAGCGTCCTAATCGAATGGCATGACACGAATATCAACAACGCGACGTTCGAAGGCTCGGCGCGGGAGATTTTGCGCGTCGGCTTGAACGACCGCATCCATCCGATGGGTGATCTGTTGGTACAACCCACTCGCCCAGCCCGGCGACGCCGACTACCGCAATCTTTACATCGCCCAAGGCGATGGCTCTGCCGGCGAAAACTCGGCCACGCGGACGACGCCACAGCGGCTGGATGCACTGCAGGGCAAGATTCTCCGCATTACGCCGGACCTGAACCTGCGCCCCGCCGACGAGTTGAGCGCCAATGGGCGTTATCGGATTCCGACGACCGGAGCAGACCCGAATCCCTTCACCAACGTCAGCCTGACCAACCTCAAGAAGGAGATTTTCGCCTACGGCTTCCGCAATTGTCATCGCATCAGTTGGGATCCGGTGGCGAATTTGATTCTGGAGGACGACATCGGGCTGAATTCGTGGGAGGAAGTGAACATTGTCCGCAAAGGCAACAACTACGGCTATTCCGAGCGCGAGGGCGCGGAACAGTTATTCGTCGGTGGCTTGAACAATGGATTGACTGGCAGCCGGGCTGCTCCACCAGTGGCATTTCCCACGAACGACACACTGATTGTCACCGGACTGGTCTCCACCGTGACGCCGATTTATCCGGTGGCGCTTTACAGCCACTGGGACGGCGATGGCATCAGCAGCGGGTTCGTGTATCGCGGCTCGTTGATGCCCGGTATGTATGGCAAATACATCTTTGGCGACATCGCCAATGGGCGGGTTTTCTACGCGGACTTCAACGAGATGCTCGCAGCAGACGACGGCAATCTGAATACCGTGGCGACAACGTATGAATTGCAGCTTGTTTACAATAATCCGCTCGACGTGCCAGACTTGGGTTACGCGCGCTGGCGGATGTTCGACATCGTGGCGATGACCTACACCAATCGTGGCGGCAACGTCAGCGGGCAACGTCTGCCCGGCACGGCCAACAGCACTGGCCCAGGCAAAACCGACGTGAGCGGGGTCCTCTATGGTTCGGGACGGGTGGATTTGCGGCTGTGCCAGGGGAGCGACAATGAAATCTACGTTATCAGCAAGAGCGACGGCTCGATCCGCAAGATGGTGGGCTCGCTCGGGCCGCCTGCCATCACAAACATCACCAATGACGGCGGGAATGTCACATTGACGTGGCAATCCGTCCCGGGTTGGAGCTATCGCCTGCAATACAAAACTTCGTTTGATGCCCCGGATTGGACTGACGTGAGCGGTGATGTCATGGCGGCTGGCATAACTGCCTCCAAAGTGACCAGCATCATCGAAGCCGCCCGATTCTATCGGGTAAAGTGGCTGCCTTGAATCCTGCGGCCTACTTTTGGTTGGACCACATCTGCATGTCCCCACGCCAGTGTTGACTCCGCCCTGCCGCGCCTTCAGAGTTTGGCGCACTATGAAAGCGCTTGCCGCCCCCGCCGGATTCCGCCGCTCGGCTTCCTCCCAGTTTTCTGCGCCCACCGTGGACGCTATCATGCTCGAGGAACGCGCTGCCGCGTTCACCAAGCGCAGCATCAAGACCAGCGCCAAGGTCGCCGGCCTCAAACTGGCTGTCAGCATGTGCGACCTCACCACGCTCGAAGGCAAGGACACGCCCGGTAAAGTCGCTTACCTCTGCCGCAAGGCGCTTCAGCCCGCTGACGCGAAATACGACGTACCGAGCTGCGCCGCGATCTGCGTTTACCCCAACATGGTGAAATACGCGCGCAAGTTCCTTGGCGAAGATTCGCCGGTGAACGTCGCAGCCGTCGCCACGGGTTTTCCCAGCGGCCAGTATCCGCTCCGCACGAAGCTCGAAGAAGTCCGTCGCACGGTGGCCGATGGTGCGGATGAAATTGACATGGTCATCGACCGTTGCGCTTTCCTCGCTGGCGACCACGCGAAAGTCTTCGACGAAATCGCCGCGACGAAAGAAGCCTGCGGCCCAGCGCATTTGAAGGTCATTCTCGAAACCGGCGAACTTGTCACCTACGACAACGTCCGGCTTGCCAGCGAAATTGCCATGCAGGCCGGCGGCGATTTCATCAAGACCAGCACCGGCAAGGTAAATCCCGCCGCGACCATTCCCGTCACGCTCGTGATGCTCGAAGCTATCCGCGATTATTTTTTCGCCACCGGCATCCGCATCGGCATGAAGCCCGCGGGCGGCATCCGCACGTCCAAGCAGGCGCTCGCTTACCTCGTGATGGTCAAGGAAACCCTCGGCGACGACTGGCTGAATCCCGACATGTTCCGCTTCGGCGCAAGCACGCTCGTCAACGACCTGCTCATGCAAATCGCCAAGCAGGCGGATGGCAGTTACCAAAGTTCCGACTATTTCTCTCTTCCATGAAAACCAAAAGCAAAGCTGTGAAACTTTCCGCCAAGCGCGCCGTTGCCGCGCCGACGCATGCCGTTGTGCCGCTCAAGGAACGCCGGTTGAACTTCGGCAACAAGTGGGATTACGCGCCTGCGCCGGAGGATTCCAAGAATTATGTCATCGCGCCGCAGCATGAGTTATTCATCGGCGGCAAGTTCGTGAAGCCGGCGTCGGGAAAATATTTTGAGTCGGTCAATCCGGCGACGGAGCAGACGCTGACGACGATTGCGGCGGCGAATGCGGAGGATGTGGATTCGGCGGTGAAGGCGGCGCGCAAGGCATACGACAAGGTCTGGAGCAAGATGCCGGGGCGCGAGCGGGGCAAGTATCTGTATCGCATCGCGCGCATCATCCAGGAGAAGTCGCGCGAGCTGGCGGTGCTCGAAACGATGGACGGCGGCAAGACCATCAAGGAGAGTCGCGACGTCGATCTGCCACTCGTGGCCGCGCACTTTTTTTATTACGCGGGCTGGGCAGATAAGTTGAAATACGCGTTCCCCGGCAAAACGCCGCAGCCGCTCGGCGTCGCGGGACAGATCATTCCATGGAATTTCCCGCTGCTGATGGCCGCGTGGAAAATCGCGCCCGCGCTCGCGTGTGGGAACACGGTGGTGCTCAAGCCTGCCGAGACCACGAGTCTCACGGCGCTGCGGCTGGCGCAGATTTTCCAGGAGGCGGAATTGCCGGAAGGTGTGGTGAACATCGTCACCGGCGCGGGCGAAACCGGCGCGGCGCTCGTCAATCATCCGGACATCAACAAGCTTGCGTTCACCGGCAGCACGGAGGTTGGGAAGCGCATCGCGCAAGCGGTTGCGGGCACGAAGAAGAAGCTCACGCTCGAACTCGGCGGCAAGGCGGCGAACATTTTGTTCGAGGACGCGCCGATTGATCAGGCCATCGAAGGCGTCATCGCGGGGATTTATTTCAATCAAGGTCACGTGTGCTGCGCGGGCTCGCGGTTGTTCGTGCAGGAAGGGATTTATTCCACGGTCATCAAGAAACTACGCGACCGCATCCAGACGTTGCGCGTCGGCAATCCGCTCGACAAGAACACGGACATCGGCGCGATCAATTCGAGCGCGCAGTTGCAGAAGATTCGTGAGCTGGTGCAAAGCGGCGTGGACGAGGGCGCAGAGTTGACGCAGACGCAGTGCGCCCTCCCATCCAAAGGATATTGGTTCGCTCCATCCTTCCTCACGGGCGTGACGCACGCGCATCGCGTAGCGTCAGAGGAAATTTTCGGGCCGGTGCTGAGCGTGATGACGTTCCGCACGCCGGAGGAGGCGTTCGAGCGCGCGAACAACATCCCCTACGGTTTGAGCGCGGGCGTGTGGACGGACAAGGGCAGCAAGATTTTCAAGATGGTCAACAAGCTGCGCGCCGGTGTCGTCTGGGCGAACACTTACAACAAGTTCGACCCGACGAGTCCGTTCGGTGGCTACAAGGAAAGCGGCTTTGGGCGCGAGGGTGGGTTGCAGGGGTTGGCGGCATATTGCCGGTTGGATTAAACGGCTTGGCCGCATTCCAAGTGCGATGTTTATTTGCGCTTCTTTGGAGAACGCGGAACAACAAGTAATACGCGGCCCGTTCCCGGCTTGATGATGTCGTCTGTAACAATGGAATCCACCCGCTTGGCCCCGCCCTGCTTCCCGGAAACATCAATCTCTCCCTCTTGCATCAGACGGATGAGCACCTGCCGGACGATTTCATCATTTGCCATCGTGCGGTTGCAATAGGCGTCTTGGAACTCGCGATAGGAAATGCCGGCGGAGTGTTTGTCTCGAATCTCGCGAGCTAAGTCGTGCGTGAGTTTGTCCTGCACGCTCGACCGAATGCTTTCGCCGAATTCTAATCCTGTTAGATAGCCGCTGGGGTTGGCGTCTGGTTTGAACGAGAGCATATCCAATCCAGTGTGACCAAAGTGGCGGCATCCGTTACCAACGCGCCAATGGACATCAAGCATTGCTGAACGCGCCCGCCGCGCAGGAGCGAGATGAACAAGCCAATAGCCACGGTTGGATTTCGGAGCTTGGATGTAGAACGGAGAGAAGAACGGACTGCCGGAGACCTGCTGGAAAGCCGGGCCGATGAGCGATTCAACGACATACTGCGGATCGAACGCTTCGTTTTTTGCAGCGGCCAAGACTTTCTCAATTGGCAGGACTGCGTCTACGCCGAGACTCGGATAAATTTTCCGAAACGTCTTTTCGTTGCGAAGGTAGGTGGTCAGCCAATCAATCGCGAGGTTCACGATGAACTCCGCCTTCAAGTTGAGCTTTTCCGAAATCGCGCGCAGCAACGGCGGCGGCGCATCCGAGTAGCCGCATTGGTCGAGGAAGAAGATGACGCGGGAGCCTCCGCGACTGTGTCGCAGCTGCACATCGGCGATGATTCGTTCGTATGCTGTTTCAAACTTTCCGCGAATCAAGGTGATGCTTTTGCCGATTTCGTGCGCGTAGCCATGCTGGCGGAGTTGGTAATCAAGACAGCTCGCAGCGGCCGCATCCGCTTCCACAAAGTAATAGTTACATTCGATGGTGAGCGGTTTGGTGCGAGTTTGGTTCACTCGTGCTTCAGCCACTTTCACCGCCTGCAAAAGCACAAAAGGCGAGCCGAACGAATTTCCCTCATAGATGCCACCACCGGCAAACCCGTCCACGAGCGTGAGACGAAAACGGTCTTGTCCTGGATTCCCGGTGCAAAGGATGGTGATGTAATCTTCGATGTAGCTTCGCAGTACATCCAGTTTCGCCACGCTGTGCTTTTTCAGCGGCGGCAGCTTCGACTGCCAGCTGCTCCAATCAAAAAGCTGCTCATCATCCGCAGATTTACTCTCGTCAACCCGCTTGGGTCGTTTTGATTCCGGCAGTTCGCTGAACAGCCCGGCATCAGGGTTGGTTTTCTTGGCGTCAGGCATGAGCAGGGACGCGGATGGCTGGAAAGCCATCCCACGTTCTGCCGTAAGAATGCGCCCGGCTTCTTTTTTTGGAAGGCGAACCATTTCCACGGGTTTCTCTTTTGGCAGGTTGATGACCGTCACCTTGGCGGTCTGTTCGGCAATCTCTGCAGGAACCCAATGGCCCCATTGTTTAAAGTGAAACGCGACCTTGGCATCGCGGCATTGCTTGAGCAAATTCTTGGCCCAATCCGGGTGCATCGGGCGTGCACCAGGGCCGCTTTCACCGCCAGCGATCACCCAATCAATCGGATAAAGCCCATCGCGCTGGAACCATTTAGAAAGGTCAATACCACCGAGCAGCGGCTCGCACGACAGAAACCGGACTGCGGCTGCGTGTTTCAGCAAGTGAGGCAGTCGCTTCTCGGCGTGTTGCTGAGCCTCAACCGTCGTGCCAAGCCACACGTTTCGCGGCCACGGCGTCTCGCCCCACGGGGCCATGCGTCCGATGTTTTCCGGACGCTTCGTGAGTAACAACCAGTCGAGGTGCGGAGTCGCGCCAATGAGTTTCCACAAACGGAGCCGCGGCTCATCAAGTTCGGCTCGTTCCTCAAAAACATCTGCCATGCTCGCGCAGAAAACACGCTGTCGTTGTCGTGCAACTCTTGCCGATTCATTCCAAGCCAGCGGTTCTTTCCAATGCGTTTCGCCAAATAAGCGGCGCGGCGCGGCCTTGCCCCACAATTGCTGGCCCACCCGTTTGGCCCATTGCTCAGCGTAGCAATTCTCGCAGGCAGGCGAAACCTTCGCGCAACCCCACCAAGGGTTAAACGTGTGATGCGTCCACTCAATCTGAGAGTTTTTTGCCATCTGCTCTTGCGGTGAGCATATTCCACGATTCAAAAAATGTCACCTGCGGTTACAAAGAAAGCGGCTTGCCCGTGCCTACGGCTCGGCGAAGCTCTCGATTCGCCAGAAGCCTTGCGAGTTATCGAACCGGACGGGAACGGCCATCGGGCCGGATTGCTGGGATTTGACGCGGAGGATTTCCTGCCAGTTACAGAGGTTGAACGAGTGGAGCACGATGTAGGTCGTGGTCGGCTTGGCATCAAAAACAATTTCGCCTCCAATCAACGGGCTGACCAACGAAAACGCCACGGCCACCGGAATCACCGGCCCGGCCGCGATGGCCTCCCGCCACTTCACGTAGCTCTGGATGTCCACCGCGTGCGTCTGGGTATAGGCGGCTTCGAGGGTTTCCAGCATCGCGTTGAACGCGGCCAGATTGGTCCAAGTGTTCGTTGCGCCGACGTCGGTTTCGATCGCGACGCGGACCTGCGTGCTGATGCCGTTGGTCAGTTCCCAGGACACGCTGTTGCTGATGGCGCTGGACGAGGATTGGTCAAAGGCCATCAGGGTGTAACCGGTGAGGTTGGTCGCGATGTTGGTGAACCACTGGTTGCGGTCCGCGGCGTTCGTCCAGCCGATCTGGCCACCGTCCACGGGGAGTCGGTCGAACCACACGGGCAGGTCCGCGTAAACCGGAAACGTGGGCACGCCTTGCGTGACGAGATGCGTGCGGATGGCCGCGTAGGTATCGCGCAGCAGCAACAGGTGATCGCGCTTTTCGGAACTCGTCAGCGCGGACCAGTTGGGCAGCGCCTGGGGTTCAATGTCGAGATGGAGGCCGTCGAATTTTTCGGGAACAGTGCGACCGGGGGCGCTGTTGAAGTTGAGGACGCGCTGGTCAATTTTCGTGAGCAACGCGGGGTAATTGCTCGGAAAAATCGAAGTGGTTTCCGACATCAGAAACTGGGAGAGGATGCCGGCCGCGTGGAGCTTGGCGTTCCATGCCGCGCTGACGCTGGGGCTGGTGACGGGCTGCGTGCCGTAGCTGCCATAGACACGTTTGACTGACTTGCTGGTGAGAAACGTGACGGTCTGATTTTCCAGAACGGCGTTACCGATGATGGTGGCTGCGCCGTAGGGATTGCCGGTATCCTGCCAAAACCAGACGCCGCGGTGTTTGCACTCTGCTGCCGGCAGAGACAAAGGGAGCAGCAGCGCCGCAATCAGCAGGGGTTTGAACACGTGGGGAGGATAAATCAGTCGTCCGAGGAATCCATGCGAAAAGCGGGCGGCCACCGATAGTTGTGCCTGCTGGTCGGAACTGTTCCACCAGCGGTCTGGATTGTGCCAGTTGTTCCGAATCGCCATCTGAATTTCCCATAAAATCAGCATAGTCCCGTTGATTCCATCAAGGCACGGAACTTGCCAAAGGGTTTCCAAGTGGATGATGAAATCTTTGGCGGAGCTGAGACTGACACCCGATGATCGCCAGAGTGAGCCGTCCTCCCAGTAGAGCTGAAACACAAACCCCGCACGCAAAGAAAAAATATGAAAGCAAAATACGCCCTCCTGACAGCGGCCATCACCGTGATGCTGATCGGCTGCAAACCGCAATCCGACAGTGGCTCTGGCAGCGCAACGCCGCCACCGGCTCCGAGCGAAACACCAGCTGCGCCAGCCACGCCAGCGGCCCCGACGGCTCCGCCTCCGCCTGCGACAAATGCACCTGCGCCGCAGCCATAATCTGGCGCGTAAACGCAGGTCGCAGGCTGATTCCGGTTGCGCTGCGGGCCGTTGTATCCGGCTCGCAGCGTAGTGAGGCGAGTAGTGGATTGACTTACAGCAGTAATATCATCAACGAAAGGAATGCTATGAACTGGCTTTGGTTTATTCTCATCGGTTTGATTGCCGGATTCCTGGCGGGTGCGGTGGTCAAAGGTCACGGCTTCGGCCTCATCGGAAACATCATCGTGGGCATTGTTGGCGCTTTGCTCGGCGGATTCTTGTTCGCCTTGCTGGGACTGACGGCAATTGGGCTACTTGGAAATTTGATTTGCGCTTTTGTCGGTGCAGTGGTGTTGTTGGTCTTGATCGGGTTCGTGCAACGCAAAGGCGCTTGAATTTATGAACAAAGTCTCCGGGATCATCTGTCTAGTGGTCGGTGGCCTGTTACTCTACTGGGGCTATAACATGTCGCAGACCGCTGGCTCGCAACTCAACAACCTGGTCAACGGTTCGCCGGGAGACAAACCGATGCTTTGTTACATCGGCGGTGCGATTCTCGTGATCGCGGGTTTGGGTCAGGTTGCTTGGAAGCGGAAATAATTTCTTTACCCCAGTGCCGCGCGGACGCTCTGGAAACGCGCTTGTTCCGGGCCGCTGGTTTTTCTAGCTTCGATTTGTCCGGTGAACCCGCATCCTTTTACCGCGACGGATTTTATATGACAAACTTGCCTGTTAATCTCGACACACTCCAACACGCCAAGCAAAAGGTTGTTGATCTCAGCATTGAGTTCGGGCCGAAGGTTTTCACGGCGCTACTCATTCTGGCGGCCGGATTCTTCGTCGCCCGCTGGATTGGGGGGCTGTTCCAACGCTGGCTTGAGAAACTGCACCTGGAAGCCGCCAGTGCGCCTGCTGATGCTGCGGGTCGTGCGACTCTTCGTCATGGGGATTTTTCTGTTCATGGCGTTGGATAATCTCGGCGTGCGGTTGCTGCCGCTAATCGCCGGCCTCGGCGTGGCGGGTGCGGGCATTGCGCTGGCGATGCAAGGCGTGCTCGGCAATCTGGCGGCTGGACTCGTCATCATTTTTACCAAACCGTTTCGTGTCGGCGAATATGTGGCCATGGTTGGTGTAGAGGGCCGCGTGGAAACCATTGAGTTGTTCAGCACCAAGCTGAGTCATGCGGACATGTCTACGGTCATCATTCCCAATCGCAAGATTGTGGGTGAAATCCTCCACAACTACGGAAAAATCCGACAGCTTGATCTGGTGGTGGGCGTGGCATACGACACGGATTTGAACACAGCCTTGGCCGCCGTGAACGAAGTTCTAAGCATCAATCCCCGTGTCTTGAAAGATCCCGCGCCGGTGGTGCGTGTGTCGTATCTCGCAGATTCTTCCATCAACATCGTGGTCAAGCCTTGGGTTAATGTACCAGACTTCGGCGACGCCAGTGGTGAGATCAACAAAGCTATCGTCGAAGAATTTCGCGCTCGTAACATTTCGATTCCGTTCCCCCAACGCGAGGTGCGATTGCTCAATTCGGCCGCCTGAGCGGTGCGGTGGATTTTTTTGGAAGTCCGCTTGCCTTTCGAGGTAATGCCGTCAGATTAGCGACCATATGGAACACTGGATCTGGTTCACTCTGATTGGATTGGCCGCCGGGTTTCTGGCGGGTGTCGTTGTCAAAGGCCACGGCTTTGGCATCGTGGGTAACATCATTGTCGGCGTCATTGGCGCGTTGTTGGGCGGTTTTTTATTCCGCCTCCTCGGTTTGAGCGCGACGGGCAAGCTGGGCGAACTCATCTGCGCGTTTGTTGGCGCGATGGTCCTGCTATATCTGCTGAAGTTTGTGAAGAGCAAGTAAGCGGATTATTTCCCGCCCGCAGGCCCGGCATTTGAGTCCGCTGCCGTCACTGGTTTCTTCCCATAAACCAGCCGCGCTTCTTCCGCGTCAATGGCGCTGATCCCGTTGGCATCCCATTGTCCGATCAGCTTGTCATGCTCGACCCCGATGGTATCAATCACTGCACCCGGACTGCTGCCATCGCCATCAGTACACTCGGATTCTCGTGCCGAGGTCCAGCAAGCGCGATAGTGCATGATGGAGCGATAGTCATAAGGCGTGGCGGTGACGAGCCAGTTTGTTTGTGGAATCCAATCGTAATCATGTGCCCGGCCCGCCTTGATATTCTCGTAATGAATCGTCACGTGCGCATCGCGATCCCAGCGTTGGTGCTCGTGTGGGAAACCGAGTACATGACCGAGTTCATGCGCGGGCATCCATTCCGCCTGTCGCCACCAGAAGGCGGTGATGTTGATGTCGGAGCGCGCCCCCGTTTGAAAACCGGTATGGCTGGTATTGTTCCCTGCGTCGGTCTTGCCGGTGAAGTAAACGTATTCCGTTTGATTCGAGCGTGGGATGAACTGGAGATTCGCGCCGGTGTCCAGCCAGCGTTTCATCGCCAGTTGCACCGTAATTTGTTGGTTCGAGGTAAGGTTCTCGATGTCGTATGGGATGATTCCGCCCGGCCAAGGGAGTGGCCTTTGTGAATTGGCGGCAATGTGTGCGGGGTCTGAATCGGCCCGGGCGGTCGAAGCCAGGGCGGCGAAAACCAAAATCACCAGCTGAATCTTTACAGGGACGAAGCGCATGGAGTGCATAGATACCGTTGGTGGCGCTAGGTGCAAGTTTGGATTTTACCGCCTTCCAAAGGCATGGTGAATAGAACCCACAAGCGGACCTTCCAATCTCATCAATATGCAGGTTGACGCTTTGGCTGAACCGATAAACTGTCTCTGATATGTCCGTTCCGCATCACAAACCACGGTGGGAGGATCATTTCCTCACGCGGCGGGATTTTCTGGGACGCTGCGGGATGGGCTTTGGCATGCTGGGTTTAGCCCAGTTGCTCGGGCCAGAATGGTTCGGCGCCACGGCCGTGGCGAACGATGCGGCCGGCAATAACCCGCTTGCACCGCGTGTGCCGCATTTTCTCGGCAAGGCAAAACGAGTCATCCACATCTTCGCGAACGGTGGGCCTTCGCATATTGATACTTTTGATCCCAAGCCGATCCTTGCAAAATTGCATGGCCAGCCGCTGCCGATCGACAATCTAAAGACCGAACGCAAAACCGGCGCGGCATTCCAATCGCCGTTCAAGTTTCAGCGATACGGTCAAAGCGGGATCGAAGTCAGCGAGCTTTTCCCGCACGTGGCGGAAAGCATCGACGATATCGCCGTCATCCGCTCTATGCAGGCGGACGTACCCAACCACGAACCTTCGTTGCTGCTGATGAATTGCGGGGATGCACGATTGCCCAGGCCAAGTCTCGGTTCGTGGATCACCTATGGATTAGGCACTGAGAACCAGAATTTGCCGGGTTTTGTGTCGTTGTGTCCCGGTGGCTATCCGATTCAGGAATCACAGAACTGGCAGAGCGCATTCCTGCCGGGAATCTTTCAGGGCACATACATCAACACAGCCAATCAGGAGGTCGACAAAATCATTGAGAACATCAAGAACCGGTCTGTCTCCCTGGAGGAACAACAAGCCCAGCTTGCTCTGTTGCGGCAGCTCAACGAGCAGCATGCGCGCCGGCGCGCGGTCGACGCAAGGTTTGAGGCGCGAGTGCAATCCTTCGAGCTGGCCTACCGCATGCAACTGGAGGCCACGGATGCTTTTGATGTTTCGCGTGAGCCTGAATCCGTGCGCAAGATGTATGGGGCGGGCAATTATGCCCGGCAGATGCTGATCGCGCGTCGCCTGCTGGAGCGCGGGGTAAGGTTTGTGCAAGTCTGGCAGGGAGACGGGCAGCCGTGGGATAACCACGATGATCTCGAGGATGGCCATCGTAAATTGGCGAAGGAATCAGACCAACCGATTGGAGCTTTGCTGAAAGATCTCAAGCAGCGCGGGATGTTGGCGGATACGTTAGTCATCTGGGGCGGTGAATTCGGTCGCACGCCGACCGTGGAGCTGCCTACGCCCGGCGCAAACGCGGGCAAGGTGAATGGGCGCGATCACAACCATTACGGTTTTACGATGTGGCTCGCGGGAGGTGGGGTGCGTGGGGGCTACGTACATGGCGCGACGGATGAGTTCGGATTCAAGGCTGTGGACAAGCCGGTGCACGTCCACGACCTGCATGCGACCGTCCTGCAATTGCTGGGCTTCGACCACACCAAACTTACGTTCCGGCATGCCGGTCGGGATTTCAGGCTGACAGATGTCCACGGTCACGTAGTAAAAGAGTTGATTGCCTAGCCGTGGAAAATCGAGAAGCCAACTTGTCTTTGCCGGCCGACTGCGAGCTTGTCCAAGCGGGACATGCCCAGTTTTCCACGGTTGCTCTGGCAATGATCGTAGTTTTTCTTGAGGTGTTTTATCCCTGGCACGCTGACCGAGCTTTGGCCGCCCCCGCCTCGGACGGCATTGAATTCTTTGAAACCAAAGTCCGACCAATCTTCGCCGAGCATTGTTATTCCTGTCATAGTGCGACCGAGAAGGTCAAAGGAGGATTGCGGCTCGATGCGGCGAAATCCTTGTTGAAAGGTGGAGACACTGGTGTGGCGATAGTGCCCGGCGACGTTGAGGCGAGTCTGCTGATTAAAGCCGTGCGTTACGTCGATGAGAATCTCCAGATGCCGCCAAAAGATAAAAAACTTAGCGCCGCCCAGATCGCTTGCCTTGAAGCCTGGGTAAAAATGGGCGCTCCGATGTCTGCGGATTCCGATGCCCCGCGACAGCTCACAGAGGTCAGTGAAGCGCGTTTGCGTCATTGGGCGTTCCAGCCAGTTCAAAAACCACTGCTTCCCAAGGTCAAAAAGGCGAACTGGGTGCAAACACCGGTGGATAATTTCATCCTTGGCAAGCTGGAGGAAAACAAGCTGACGCCCAACCCGGCCGCAGACCGGCGCACTTTGATTCGGCGATTGAGTTACGATCTCATCGGATTGCCCCCTACGCCTGCAGAAGTCCGCGCTTTTGAGCGGAATAATGCTCCAGATGCTTACGCGAAGCTGGTGGACCGGCTGCTGGCCTCGCCGCATTACGGGGAACGTTGGGGGCGACACTGGCTGGATGTGGCACGTTACGCCGACACGCGTGGCTACCTTGCTGGCGGGGAGGAGCGGCGCTACATGTTTTCCTATACTTACCGCGATTACGTCATCCGCGCGTTCAACGAAGATAAACCCTACGATCAATTCCTGATTGAGCAGCTTGCCGCGGACCGGTTGGTGGCGGGCAACGATAAGAGCTCCCTTGCAGCGCTGGGCTTTCTGACATTAGGGCGGCGCTTTCTCAACAATCCAAACGATATCATTGATGACCGACTCGACGTTATCACGCGCGGCACAATGGCGCTGACCGTGACTTGCGCCCGATGCCATGATCACAAGTTTGAGCCCATTTCGACCCAGGACTACTACGCGTTGTACGGCGTCCTGGCGAGCAGTGAAGAGCCCGCTGAGTTGCCATTGCTTCACCCCATCGAAGATTCACCGCAATACCAAGATTACCTCCAGGCGAGAGTGAAGATCGAAAAAGAGATCACGGAGTTTGAACTTAAGGAAATAGATCTCTTCCGCGCGGAGCTGCGCAAGAACACGGGCAGTTATCTACGGGTGGCACGGGAGGCAGCTGCCCTTCAGGATCAGTCCAAGTTCGATGACTTTGCCGGAAACAAAAAAGTGCTTCCGGTCATTCTGAAGCGCTGGCTCGCTGAATTGAGCGAACGCGAGCAGAAAAATGATCCCGCCTTCGCCCCGTGGTTCGCGCTTTCAAAATTGGATGGCACCAACTTTGGCGTAGAAGCCCAAACCATCCTTGCGCGTTGGACTAATGCTCTTGAAGGTGCCGACGCTTTTGTCGGAAAGGCGATCGCCGCGACAAAACCTCAATCTTTCGAGGACGTGGCCGAGGGATATGAAAAGTTGCTGCAAGAAGTTGAGGGTGAATGGGCCGAGTCCAAGAAGAAGGCGGAACAAGCAAAACAACCCGTTCCCACCGCCTTGCCGACAGCCAGTCGTGAAGCCTTGCGTCAGGTTCTCTATGGGGCGAACTCCCCGGCAAACCCACCAGATGGCGAAGTCCGCTCGATCCATGCGCGTCGATTGCGCGAAGGGGCTGCGCCCATGCGCAATCGGATAGATGCGCTGAGTTGGAAGCATCCGGGCGTCCCGCTGCGCGCAATGGCCATCGTGGATAAACCGAATCCCCAGAACGAATCGGTGTTTATCCGCGGCAACCCGGGCAACAGAGGTCCAGAAGTGCCGCGACGTTTCTTAGAGGTGCTGAGTGCCAACTCCCCGGCGGCCTTCACCAATGGCAGCGGCCGATTGGAGTTGGCCCGGGCCATCGCCAGCACCGAAAACCCGCTAACGGCCCGCGTATTTGTCAATCGCGTCTGGCTGCATCATTTCAGCGCCGGGCTGGTTCCCACGGCAGGTGATTTTGGGGTGCGCACAGTACGTCCTGTGCATCATGAGTTGCTGGATTATCTAGCCGCGACGTTTATGGAGAGTGGTTGGAGCATCAAGCAGCTCCACCGGCTGATTGTGTGCTCCGCTGCCTATCAACAGAGCAGTGATACAAAGGTTGGGAATCTGGCCGCTGATCCGGAAAACCATTACTGGCATCACATGAACCGCCAACGCCTCGATTTTGAATCGTTGCGAGATACATTGCTGGTCGCGAGCGGCAAAATCGATCTGCAAATCGGTGGGTTGCCCG
Source organism: Verrucomicrobiota bacterium (assembly GCA_049840435.1). Classification (GTDB taxonomy): domain Bacteria; phylum Verrucomicrobiota; class Verrucomicrobiia; order Limisphaerales; family JADLHS01; genus JADLHS01. Next base: position 43,039 of record JASGKY010000045.1, read on the forward strand.
TGGACTTAAGTGAAAACCTTACCTCAACCCGTCGAACGGTTTATGCTTTGATTGATCGCCAGAATTTGCCGGGGGCTTTCCGCACATTTGATTTCGCCAACCCCGATGTGAGCAACCAAGGTCGGTTTTATACCACCGTGCCGCAACAGGCTTTGGCAATGATGAATAGTCCCTTTGTTATCGAACAGGCCCGACGCCTCGCGCAGCGTGATGAGGTTAGCGCCGCAAAGTCACAACCCGAACAGATCCAAGCTTTATACCGTCTCCTCTGGCAACGACCGGCAGCAAAGGCTGAGGTGCGTGCTGGAGAAAAATTCCTGCGCGGTCAGACCAAAACAAATCATTCGCTTCAGCCGATTGAGAAGTACGCACAAGTGCTGTTGTTATCGAATGAATTGATCTTTGTGGACTAGCCGTGGCACCCAATCGTTGGCCAGCAGCTACACACAATCTTCAGGTGCATGGTCCGTCGGCTTGGACTGATCAATGCGCAGGAGTGCCGCCTAGTCATCGCATGTTTGCGTAGTCCGGGTGCCAGATGAACTTGTCGAGCTCGGCGTTCAGCTGGTCGTCGGTGTAACTGCGGCCAATGCCTTCGTCACGTGCGGTCTGGGCGACCTTGAATCCAATCGTGCGACTGATGGCGCGAAGATGATTCAAGCTTGGATACAATGCGCCGTGGCAATCATGTGAGCAGGTGAACTCCGCCAGAGTTTTGGCTGCGGCGAGAAACATGGAATCGGTCACCCGGCCCACGCGGGCGATCAATGCGCCGAGGCCTACGCCGGGGAAAATGAAAGCGTTGTTGCACTGGCCGATGATGTGCTTTTTGCCGCCGAACAGAACCGGTTCAAAAGGCGAGCCGGTGGCTACGAGCGCGCGTCCTTCGGATGCCTGGATCGCTTCGCTGGGCGTGCATTCGGTGTTCGCGGTCGGGTTGCTCAACGGGAAGATGAGCGGCCGTTCGCAATGTTTCGCGAGCGCTCGCAGCGCGGCAGGTATGAATTCGCCCGCGCGTCCGGTCGTGCCGATGAGCACCGTCGGTTTGTAGATGCTGATGATATCTTCGAGTCTGGTTGGCAATGGCGAAGCAAAACCTGCGGTGGTGAAGTTTTCTGGCGTCCACGCGACAGCACGTTTGTGTTTCTCCAGATCGGTGCGGGTAGAAGCCACCAAGCCGCCAGAGTCGAGGAAAAGCAGTCGTGTTTTTCCTTCCGCTGGCGGCAAACCGTCGGCGGTCATCGCGGTCATGAGCAGTTGGCCGATGCCGACGCCTGCCGCGCCGGTGCCGACGAGGAGGAAGCGCTGGTCGCGGATGCGCTGTTTGATGGTGTTCAACCCGGCAAATACTCCGGCCAGTGTGACTGCTGCCGTGCCTTGGATGTCGTCGTTGAAACAAGCCAGCCGTCCGACGTAGCGTTCGAGCAGGCGGATGGCGTTGCCCTTCTTAAAATCTTCCCATTGCAGCAAGGCGTGCGGGAACACCGTGCGCACGGCTTCGACGAATTCTTCCACGAGCGAATCGTATTCCGCGCCGCGCAACCGCCGCGCCCGGTAGCCGAGATAAAAAGGATCTTCGAGCAATCCCGCGTTATCGGTCCCGACATCCAAGCTGATCGGCAGGCAATGCGATGGATGAATGCCCGCGCCCACGGTGTAGAGAATCAGTTTGCCGATGGAAATGCCCATGCCACCCGCGCCCTGGTCGCCCAGGCCGAGGATGCGTTCGTTGTCGGTGACGACGATGAGGCGGATGTCGCGTTCGCTGAAATTGCGGAGTCGGTCCACGATGTGGCCGCGATCATCGGGCGTGATGAACAGACCGCGCGGCCGCCGATAGATGTGACTGTACCGCTGGCACGCGAGGCCGACGGTGGGCGTGTAAACGATGGGAGTGAGGCGTTCGAGGTTTTCGAGCAGCACACGATAGAACAGCGTTTCGTTGCGATCCATCAGCGCGATGAGGCCGATGTATTGTTCCAGCGGTTCGCTCTTGGCGAAGATGTTTTCGAGCGAAAGCGCCACCTGCTGCTCGATGGTCTGCACGGCGCCGGGGAGCAATCCGTCAATGCCCAGCCGCCGTCTTTCCTCTAAGGTAAAGGCGGCGTCTTTGTTCTGCATGGGATCGCGCAGGATGCGTTCGCCCCGGAAGTGGCTGCCGTTGGTGGCCCCATTGGAAATGGCAGTGGTTGTGGTCATAAAACTTTTGCTGGATGATGAGAGCATTGGGCGAAAGTGGCCAATCACTCCACGCATCCATTGGCGGAGCCTCCGCGTCTTTTGGCTTTGGGGGCAGCGCCGGTGGCGGAGGCAAGAATTGAACGAATTTCAACAATTGTCGGTCAGCCACGCCCGGCGCAGGTGGCATGATGCTTGGCACGATGCACAAGATCCTCGTGCGCCAACAACTCAGCCCGAACGTGACGCGGTTGGACCTCCATGCCCCGCGTCTCGCGCAAATCCGTCAGCCTGGCCAATTCGTCATCGTCCGTCTCGGTGATCACTCGGAACGCATTCCCCTGACTATCGCCGACGCTGATCCGCAAGTCGGCAGCATCGCGCTGGTCATCCAAGCAGTCGGCAAAAGCACGCGCGAACTGGTGGCGCTCCAGCTTGGCGATCGCATCCGTAATGTTGTCGGTCCGTTGGGTCACCCGACGGAGTTGATTTCGCAGGGCCACGCATTGTGCATCGGCGGCGGCGTGGGCACGGCGGTGGTTCATCCCATTGCGCAAGGACTCCAGGCGCGCGGGGTGAAGGTGACGAGCATCATTGGCGGACGCGTCAAGGAATGGGTGATTTTTGAGAAGGAACTGCGTCGCTACGGCAATGTCGTGGTCTGCACCGATGACGGCAGCCACGGCCAGAAAGGCTTTGTCACTGACGCGGCCCGCACGTTGTTGGCAGAAGGTGGTGTGGACATTGTTTATGCGGTCGGACCTGTGCCGATGATGCGAGCGGTGGTGCAGCTGACCAAGCCGCTCGGCGTGCGAACAATCGTTTCACTCAACCCGGTGATGATCGACGGCACGGGCATGTGCGGCGGTTGCCGGGTGACGTTGGGCCAGGAAACAAAGTTCGCCTGTGTGGACGGGCCGGAGTTCGACGGGCATCTCGTCAACTTCGAGGAATTGCAGGATCGGCTCAGCACCTACCGCGAGTTTGAACAGCACAGCAACCAGACGTGTTCCGCCGGCGCCTGCCGGTTGGATCATGCAAAGGCGGTCACCTAACCGGAGCTTTATGTCGCAAAAGATCACCACCAAGCAGCGTCTGCAGATTTCCCGGCAAGCCATGCCGGCCCAGGAGGCTGAGCAGCGCGCACACAATTTCACCGAGGTGAATCTGGGTTTCTCCGAGGAACTGGCCGTGCTCGAAGCGATGCGTTGTCTCCAGTGCAAAGATCCGCGCTGCCAGAAGGCGTGCCCGGTCAACGTCAACATTCCCAAGTTTCTGGATCTGCTGACGCAAGGCAACATGCTTGCCGCCGCACAATGCTTGTTGAACGACAACGCGCTCCCGGCGGTCACCGGGCGTGTCTGTCCGCAGGAAACACAGTGCGAATGCGATTGTGTTCGCGCCGCCAAGGGCACTTCCGTCGGCATCGGCTATCTGGAACGTTACGTTGCTGACTGGGCGCGCACGAATCGCGAACTGCTGCCGCAACCGAAACCCGCGTCCACGGGTAAAAAGGTCGCCATTGTCGGCGCCGGGCCGGCCGGTTTGACGGCGGCGGGCGAACTCGCCAAGCAAGGCCACGACGTCACTGTCTTTGAAGCGCTGCATAAACCCGGCGGTGTGCTTGTGTACGGCATCCCGGAATTTCGGCTGCCCAAGAAGATCGTCGCCGAGGAAGTCGAACGCCTCCAAGCCGCGGGCGTAAAGATCGAGTGCAACGTCGTGATCGGTCGCACCTACACAATTCCCGAACTGCGGGAACGCTTCGATGCCATCTTTATCGCCAACGGCGCGGGCCTGCCGGTGTTCATGAATGTGCCTGGCGAAAATTTCAAAGGCGTCTATTCCGCCAACGAGTACCTCACGCGCGTTAACCTGATGGCGGCGTATCAATTCCCGCAATCGGACACCCCGGTGCTCGTCGGCAAACGCGTCGCCGTCGTCGGCGGCGGCAACGTCGCGATGGATGCCGTTCGCACGGCGAAGCGCCTCGGGGCCGAGGAGACCATGATTGTCTATCGGCGCACCAGCAAGGAACTGCCCGCGCGGGTGGAAGAAGTCCACCACGCGGAGGAAGAAGGGGTAACCTTCCATTTTCTCACCGCCCCACTGGAAGTAGTCGGCAACGACAAACGCTGGGTGACAGGCTTGAAATGTCAGCGCATGCAACTCGGTGCTCCCGACGCGTCCGGCCGAGCCCGACCTGAGCCTGTAACTGGTTCGGAATTCGTTTTACCTTGTGACGTCGTGGTCGTCGCAGTTGGCACGAAGGCCAATCCGTTGCTGACCCGAACCTGCCCGGATCTGAAGCTCAACAAGTGGGGCAATATCGTCATTGATGATAACGGTATGACCAGCATCCCGGGTGTATTTGCCGGCGGCGACATTGTTCGGGGTGCGGCCACCGTTATTCTGGCCATGGGCGACGGTAAAAAAGCCGCCCAAGCCATGGATGCTTACTTGCGATCGCGCGTGGAAAGCCCCGAGCCGTCAGTTACGCAAACACAATCTCCGTCGTCGCCGCCTTGTCATCCCAGCCTCGCGTCGGTTCAGCGGTGACAGATGAGATGTCCTTGATGGAAATCTGGCGGCCCAACGTTTTCGGGCTCTTGACATCAATTTTGGATGGGTCGCACGTTTGCTGGGTGATCTTCTGATGCGGTGCGGGTTTGTAGCGCACGTAGAGGACCTTCGGCGTGTCGGGCGCGAAGTACAAGATGCGTGATTTCTCCGGAATGCACGAATAGACCTTGTTCATGATCGTGCCACCGAACGTGAAGCGTTTGAGATAGCTCGCGTTGCGATCCGTGTAGGCGCAGGTGAATACCTTCTCGCGGTCCGGCAGACCAGCGTAGAACAATTCCGGCCCGACGAATAATTTCTCCGGCAGATCGGTGACCTTGTACGTGCCGTCTTTGAACACGAGCAGGATCTTGTCGAATTTCGTGCAATCCATCTTGAACTCTTCGCCGTTCGCCTTGAAACCGACGTAACCGCTGTCACGATCGTAGCTGAACTTGAACGCCTTGAACGCGGCGGCCTTCACGTCCACTTCTTCGTGGCGGGCAGATTTGGTCGTCAGGCGCGGATATTGTTTGCCGTATTTCTCCAGCAACCCTTCGAGATGTCCGATGACGTACTTGGTGAGGTTCTTGAGATTTTTGCGCGTCGTTTCGAGATCGGCCTTGGTCTTCTCCATCTCCTCGCGATGCTTGTTGATGTCGAAGAGCGAAATGCGGCGGATGCGGACTTGCAGCAAACGCTCGACGTCGGCGTCAATGATCTCGCGGATGAGCTCTTTCTTGAAAGGTTTGAAGCCATCGTAAACCGCCGCCATCACGGCTTCGTTCGTCTTGCATTGCTCGATCTTCTTGTAGATGCGTTCCTCGATGAAGATGCGTTCCAGCGTGCGATAATGCAGTTCGTCGAGCAGGTTCTTCTCGCGCAGTTCGAGTTCGCGCTTGAGGATGGCAACGAGTTGATCTGTGTTCTCGCGCAGGACTTCGCTGACGGTCAACTCGACCGGGCGATTGTCTTTGATGACGACGATGCGGCTGGAAATGGTCGTCTCGCAGCCAGTGAACGCGTAGAGGCCGTCGATGAGCTTCTCGGGATCAACGCCGTTCGGACACTTGATCTCGATCTCGACGTCTTCCGAGGTGAAATCATTGATGGACTTCACCTTGATCTTGCCCTTGCGCACGGCGTCTTCGATTGACGCGATGAGCGACTCGGTGGTGGTCGCGGGCGGGATCTCTTTGATGACGACGGTGGAATCGTCCTTCACCTTGATCTTGGCGCGGACTTTGACCGAGCCCTTGCCGTCCTGATAATCGCGCGCGTCCATCAAGCCGCCGGTCTGGAAATCCGGCAGACACTTGAAGGGCTGCTTCTTCAGGATGGCGATCTGCGCTTCGAGCAGTTCGGGGAAATTGTGCGGCAAAATACGCGCGCTGAGACCGACTGCGATGCCTTCCGTGCCGAGCATCAGCGTCAGCGGTAATTTACATGGCAGCGTGACCGGCTCTTTGTTCGTCCCATCGTAGCTCGGGATGAATTCAGTGATTGAGTCGTTGAAGACTTCCGTGCGGGCGAGTTCGGTGAGCCGACATTCGATGTAACGATTTGCCGCGGCGGGATCGCCTGTGAAAATGTTGCCGTAGTTCCCTTGGCCTTCGATCAAGTACCGCTTGTTGGCCAGCACCACGATCGCGTCGCTGATGGAAGCGTCGCCGTGCGGGTGATATTGCATCGTGTGACCGACGATGTTCGCCACCTTGATGAACTTGCCCGTGTCCTTTTCGTGCAACGCCCACATGATGCGGCGCTGCACCGGCTTGAAACCGTCGGCGAGATTTGGAATCGCGCGGTCGCGAATGACGTAGCTGGCGTAATCGAGAAATCCGCGATCCACGCGGTTATGCAAGCCCTCAGCAACCTTCTTCGGATCGAACGGCTTGTGGACGATGGCTTCCACCTGCTCGGCAACGACATGCTGTTCGCCGTTGTCGTTGGCGGGCGCAGCTTTTTTCGCAGGTTTTTGGCCTTCGATGGGCAATTCCGGCTGAGCGGCTTCTTTTTTCTTCTTCTCAGAACTCATGAGCGGCGCGCATTAAGCCGCAGAACGCCCGCGATGGCAAGAATTCAGCCGTTGGAATCTGAAGCCGTCACCAAAACCATCCAGTGCGTTGCAAAAGAAACTTTCTCGCCCGGCACAAGTCGTGTTGAATCAGGGCGGTTATGAGTCAAACCCATCCGCTGACAACGACGACCTTTGATTTGCCGGGCTTTCGCACGACGAAATCGCACGGCGTGGTGCGCGGCATTGTCGTCCGGTCGCGTTCGGTCATCGGCAACATTGGCGCGGGTATCCAGAGCTTATTCGGTGGTAACATCACTCTCTATACCGACCTGTGCGAACGCGCGCGCGAGGATGCTTTCAACCAAATGCTGGCTCATGCCGGAAAGCTGGGCGCGAATGCCGTCATCGGCGTACGCTATGACGCGACGGAGATCGGTGCAGGCATCACCGAGGTCATCTGCTACGGCACAGCAGTGACGGTGGAGGCGGCGGGGAATTGAGCGGGGATTAAGATTTAGACCCGATTGCTGAGATGAAACATTCCGCCTCCGATAACCTGTTTGCCCGACTATTGGGCAAACTGGCGTGGCTGGTGTTGCATCGGCGGCATTGGTTTCTCTGGCCGCAAATCCTGCTGTTTGCACTCTGCGTTGTTTACACGGTCTTCAATCTCCAGTTCGACACCAGTCGCAGCGCACTGGTCGGCGCAGACAAGCGGTATCACCACAATTTTCTCCAGTTCAAAAAGGATTTTGCGGCGCAGGACGATCTCGCGGTCATTGTTGAGAGCGAGAATCCCGAGAAGAACCGGCAGTTTGTCGAACGGTTGGGAGCGAAAATCGAAGCGGCCCGGGCGGAAGTTCCGACGCATCCCGGCGCGAAGGAGAAAGTTCAAACCAATCTGTTTGCGCGCATCTTCTACAAGGGCGACCTCAAAATGCTCGGCTCGAAAGCGCTGCTGTTCGTGCCGGAGGAGGACCTCGTCGAACTCCAGAAACGCCTCGCAGAATATCGCCCGTTGATCCAGCCGTTCACGCAGACAACGAATCTGGTTTCGCTCATCAACATGGTGAACAACCGGTTCACCTCGGCGAAACGGGAGGCAAGTTCGGAGAACGAAGCGTTGGTGAAGGCGCTGCCGGCGCTGGAGCGCATTCTGGCGCAGGCGACGGATAGTTTGAAGCGCGGCGGATTGCCGCCGTCGCCGGGCGTGTTCGCGTTGTTCGATCAAAGCAACGAAGCCGAGCGCAGCGTGTATATCACCTATGCTGACGGGCAGATTTATCTGGCGACCGCGCAGCCGTTGAATTCGGATCTGAGTGGTGAGGCGGTGCGACGGATGCAGCAGTTGGTCGAGGAAACCAAACGGGAAGTCCCCGGTGTGAATGCGGGTTTGACCGGCGAATCTGTTTTAGAACTGGCGGAACTGGAGCAATCGCAGAAGGACACGACGCTCGCGAGCGTTGTGTCGCTCATCATCTGTGCGCTGATTTTCATCTATGGCTATCATGAAACCGGTCGGCCGCTAAAAGCCACCGCATGCCTAGTGATTGGCGTCGGTTATACGATGGGGTTCACCACGTTGGTGGTCGGGCATTTGAACATCCTGACGATCACGTTCGTGCCTATTTTGATCGGGATCGCGATTGATTTCGGGGTGCATTTGGTGACGCGATACGAGGAGGAATTGCGGCACGGTGCTTCTGAAGAAAGCGCGATGACCAAGGCGCTGGTGTTTACCGGGCAGGGGATTTTCACCGGCGCCTTCACGACAGCGGGCGCGTTTCTAGCGATGGGGTTGACGGATTTTCGCGGCATTCAGGAGATGGGCATCATCTGCGGCGGCGGGTTGCTGATCTGTCTGATTCCAATGTTAACAATGTTACCGGTGCTGTTGCTGGGCGGGCGGCAGAACGTGCTGGATCATACACAGCCGCTGAGGCCGGACCATCGCGCTCGCATTGAAAAGTATTGGCTGGAGCGCCCGGTGGCGACCATTGTTGCCACGGTGGGCTTATCTTTGGTGTGTCTGACTCAACTTCCGAAGATCTTCTTTGACTACAACCTGCTGCATCTACAGAGCGCGCAGCTTCCCGCCGTGCAGTATCAAGACAAGCTGCTGAATGCGGCCACGAAAATGAATCTCAGCAATGGCACGAATGCCCCAGGGCGATCCGTTTTGTTTGCTGCCATCATTACGAATTCCGCCCCGGCGGCCGCGGCGTTGCAGAAACGGATTGAAGCGTTGGACTCCGTGGCCAAGGTGGAATCCATCGCTCCCTACTTGATCGAAGACGCAACGAAAAAGCTGGAATTGATCGGCGAAATAAAGCAGGCCATCGCTTCGTTGCAGTTTCAAGAGCCCGACCCACGCCCGGCGAAGATTGCTGACTTAAGCCGGAGTTTGTTCGCTTTGAGTGGGTTGGTCAAACTGGCGAGCGAAGACCCAGCGGTGACCAATACCGAGGTGGCGCCGCAACTGGTTTCGCTCGGACGTGCCATCGAGGAGGTGCGGAAGGAAATGTTGCGCGGCAAGCAGGCCGATCAGGACATCGCCGCACTCAAGCTGGGTGAGTATCAATACGCGCTGTTCGAGGATCTGCGGACGACATTTGAGGCGCTGAAGCAGCAAGATAATCGCGAACGGTTGCGCGTCGAGGATCTGCCCGAAGCCTTGCGCGAACGGTTTGTGAGCCGGAGCGGCAGGTTTCTGTTGCAGGTTTACCCCAAGAAGGATGTCTGGCAACGCGAGAACCAGGAAGAGTTCGTGGCGCAACTCCGCACCATTGATCCCGATGTCACGGGCACCCCAGTGCAGTTACTGGAATACATCTCTCTCCTGAGGCACAGCTACGAGGAGGCGGCGTTGTATTCGTTGGGGGCAATCGTGTTGCTGGTGCTAATCCATTTTCGTCGCATCAGTTCCGTGGTGCTGGCGTTGTTACCTGTGGCGATTGGTAGCTTGTGGCTTGGTGGCTTGATGGGGTGGTTTGGCATCCCGCTCAACCCCGCCAACATCATGTTGTTGCCGCTGGTGCTTGGCATTGGTGTCACGAACGGCATTCACATCCTGAATCGGTTTGCGGAGGAGCAGACGCCCAGCATCCTCGCCAAGAGCACGGGCAAAGCAGTGTTGGTTTCTGGTCTGACGACGATTGCGGGTTTTGGCAGCCTGCTACTGGCGGAACATCGGGGAATTGCTAGCTTGGGCCTGGTCATGGCTATTGGCGTTGCCACGTGCATGTTCGCCGGTCTGACGTTTTTGCCGGCATTGCTGAATGTGATGTTGCGTCGGCGCGGTCCGGAAAAAAATCAACCCAGCGGCGACAATGCACAGTCGCCACTGGGTCGGGAGGAACCGAGGTAAAAACCTCGCACCAACTGTTACGCGGGTGCATAGAGAAACTAAATGAGCGGAAATGAATGTCAATGTCACGTTCTGAGGGATCGCCCAAGGACTGCGGTGGGGCTCTCTTTGTGGTGGCTCAAGTGCCTTATTAACAATTGTTTTTGCGTTGGTTGGTCGGTTTTTTTGGCGTTGCTGTTGGGCGTTTTGGGTGGCGTTAACCCGGCTTTGGCGCAGACCGAGGATGGACCTCATGCTGGCCTGCTTTACGACCATAGTGCGCTCTCGCTGGATATCGGTTTTCGGGCCGAGGCTTTGGGACGATTTTTCTATACCGAACAGACGACGGCCGCAGATACGTGGGGAATCCCGCCGTTCTATTCGCGGATTGATTATCTCGGGACCGACGCCTGCGAATGGGACTTTGCCTATCCGCTCTTAACGTTTGGCCGCTATGGCAGCGTCTATCGCTGGCAATTGCTCCAACTGATAAGCTTCGCTGGTGGCAATGACCAGTCCGAATCGCCTCGCAATCGATTCACGATTTTCCCGATCTATTTTCAGCAACGCTCGCCCGACACCAACCAGAATTACACCGCGCTCTTTCCCATCTATGGGCATCTGAGGAATCGCATTTTCCGCAGTGAAAGCACCTTTATCCTCTGGCCGCTCTATAGCAAAACCGTCAAACGTCCCTCAGCCGGTCCGACGGGCGGCGATATGTTTCCGGGCGTCGTGCATCAATGGCTTGAAGCCCGGCGTGGCGACATGACGACGCACAACTTCCTGATCCCGTTCTTTCACGTGCGCTATGGCGACGGGTTGTTTGGTTGGCAGGCGTGGCCGTTGCTGGGGCATGAACACAAAGACATCACCACCAAGACCAATTCTTGGGGCGATGTGGATACGATTCCCGGCCATGACAAGGATTTGTTCCTCTGGCCGTTCTATGAGTATCAGGAACGCGGGCTGGGGGACCGAATCCCGAGCACGAGCTGCTCGTCTTCCCGCTCTACAACCGGCTGCGTTCGCCGCTGCGCGATTCGACGAGCTATCTGACTCCGTTCGGCTTGACCATCACTGATGATCGCGCTCGCAAATATCAGGAAGTAGATTTCCCGTGGCCCATCTTTGTGTTTGCCTGGGGGGAAGGCAAGACCACGCGCCGCATCTGGCCCTTGTTCAGTCAGGCCCGCAGCGCGCAGCTTGAGAGCGATTCCTATCTCTGGCCTGTGTACACCTACAAGCGCATGCGTGGAGAAACCCTGGACCGTGATCGGACGCGCTCGTTTTACTTCCTGTTCTCCCACACACGGGAAAAGAACCTCGAGACCGGGGCGCGCAAGACCCGCACTGACCTGTGGCCGCTGTTTACCCACCAACGGGGCTTTGCTGGGCAGACCCGGCTGCAAATCCTTGCGCCGCTAGAGCCCTTGCTGCCGACCAACAAGAGCATCGAACGTAATTATTCGCCGCTGTGGAGTCTGTGGCGTAGCGAACACCACCCGCAGACCGGGGCCAGCTCCCAATCGTTTCTCTGGAATCTGTATCGCCGCCAGGTAGTGCCGCCGCCTGCGCCGCCCGCCCCAACGCCAGCCACCAACGCCGCGCCGGCGGGAAACATTCTCTCAATGTTCACGTCCGGGGGCGGCTTGAATCCGTCCGCACCGGTCGCCGCACCGCCGGTGCCCGACTTTGCGCTGGAGCCGCCAACCAAAAAAGTCTCGCTCCTTTTCGGCCTTTTCCAGTATCAATCCACCGGAGAGAACCGGCAGTGGCGGTTGTTTTACCTGCCCCTGAACCCATCGCAGAAAGTTTCCGAGCATGTTCCAGAACATCGGTGAGATGGCGCTGCTTTTTTGGCGCACGATTCGCGCGTTGCCCTTAGTTTGGCGACAGCGCGAGAAGGTCTTTGACCAGTTCTTCGAGATTGGCAACGCCAGCTTGCTGATGGTCGCCGTGTTATCGTTCTTCCTGGGGGGCGTGCTTACGCTGCAGACCGGTCCGACGATGGTTGAGCGCGGCCTCACCAATTTCGTCAGCGGGATTGTGGGCTATTCCATCGCGCGTGAACTCGCGCCGATCATGATGGCGATCCTCATCGCGGGGCGTATCGGCTCGGCGTTCGCCGCGGAAATTGGCTCCATGCGGGTCTATCAGGAGATTGATGCATTGCGGACCATGAACATCAACCCGATCAATTACCTTGTGCTGCCGCGCCTCGTCGCCGTCGCGCTGGCGCTGCCCATGTTGGTCACCTTCGCCATTCTGGTCGGTTGGCTCGGCGGCGCAGTGGTGGCCAAGGCGACGACCGAGATTGATATTCCCATGCAGTCTTTCTTCGAGAATTTGAAGGTCATGGTGGATCTCAAGGACGTCGGCCACGGCGTGTTCAAGAGCTTCTGCTTCGCGTGGATTATCGGGATTGTGGCTTGTCACCAAGGTTTGATTACGCGCGGTGGCCCGCGTGGTATTGGTCGCTCGGTCACCAAGGCAGTGGTGAATGCCATCGTGCTCATCGTCATCTTTGACTTTGTGTTGACCCGACTCTTGATCCTCCTCAGCAACTTTGGAGTTTTGCCATGACCCCCACTGCCAACATTCAAGGCGTCACGGTTCAGGCGCGTGGCGTGCGCCGCAGTTTCGGCGCGCAGGAGGTGCTCAAGGGCATCGACCTCGAAGTGCGCCCCGGCGAAATTTTTGTCATCATGGGACCGAGCGGCAGCGGCAAAAGTGTGCTGCTGCGCCACATCATCGGGCTCGAGCAGCCCGACGCCGGCGACATTCTCGTCAACGGCGAGTCCGTTCACGACACTGAGGTCGCCAGCAAATATCGCATGGCAATGGTGTTCCAGTCCGGCGCCCTGTTGAACTCGCTGACGGTCGGCGAAAACGTCGGCCTGTATCTGAGCGAACACAAACTCAAGCCGCGCGAGGAGATCACCCGCATTGTTTCCGAGAAGCTCGAAGTTGTTGGCTTGAAGGGCACTGAATCCAAGATGCCGAGCGAATTGTCCGGCGGCATGAAGAAGCGCGCCGCCATCGCTCGCGCCCTGGTCATCGAGCCGCAGTTGATCCTCTACGATGAACCGACCAGCGAACTGGACCCGCTATCATCCATCGTCATCGGGGACGAAATCCTCAAGTTAAACCAGCGCATCGGCGTCACCTCGCTCGTGGTTTCGCACGACCGCGACCTGGCCTTTGGCATTGCGCACCGCATTGCTGTCATCCATGAAGGGCAAATCGTCGCCCTTGGCGCCCCCGAGGAAGTGAAGCGCAGCAACCATCCGATCATCCGTGATTTCATCCACGCAGATTTCAAACGCGAAAAAATTTAACCTATGAAGAACTCTCTCGAAACCCGGCTCGGCATGTTTGTCGCCCTGATCGTCATCGCGGCGTTTTTTATCATGTTTATCGTAGGCGGTTTTGAAAAATTCCAGAACGGCACGCGGGTCGAGGCCTATTTCAAGTCCGCCCAGGAACTCAAGCCGGGTGACCGGGTGAAGATGGCCGGTGTCGAGATCGGTAAGGTCGAAGGAATTTCTCTGGCTACCAACCGCGTCAAAGTCGTCATGCGTCTGCGCGAAAACGTGCCAGTGAAGACGGACAGCACCGCTCGCATCCAGTTTGCCGGGTTGATGGGGCAGAATTTTGTCTCGCTGGATTTCGGTTCGGAAAAAGCGCCGCTGGCCCGGACGGCACCCCGCTCAGTACCGGTCGAGCAACCGGACCTGAGCGCCATCATGCAGAAGCTGGACAACGTGGCCAGCGGGGTGGAGAACCTGACCAGAGTTTCACCGGCGACAAGATTGACAGCCTGTTCGGCCCGCTCATCGGTTTCGTGCAGGATAACCGCGAGCCGCTCACGGCCACCATCGCCAACCTGCGCGCCACCTCCACCCAGATCGCCGAAGGCAAGGGCACGGTCGGGAAATTGATCTTTGACGATTCGCTCTACAACACCGCGCTGACGACGGTATCCAATCTGCAGACCACGAGCGACGAGGTGAAACTCGCCATCAGCGAAGCCAAAAAGATCGTCAATGACGTCAACGCCGGCAAAGGCACGATCGGGCGGTTGGTGAAAGACGAGGCGCTTTACACGGAAACTACCGCCTCGATGATGAACCTGAAGGAGATTCTCCAGAAGATCAATCAGGGACAGGGCACGATTGGTAAGCTCGTCAACGACATGGAATTTTACAAGAACGCCAAGCTGACGTTGCAGAAGGTGGACAAGGCCACGGAAGGTTTGGAAGACCGGGACCGCTCAGCGTCCTCGGCATTCTGGCGGGGAACTTGTTCTGAGCAGCGCTGGTCCGCGCGTGGCAAAGGAAAAGGGACGGCTTGCGCCGTCCCTTGTCTTCACTTGTAACCGCAAATTACTTCTCGGATTTTTCCTTCTTCGCCGGCTTGCCGGCGCCTGCGGGGCGGTTTTCCTTCCGGATCTTTTCCCACTGGGTGTATTGCTCCGGCGTGAGGATCTCTTTGATTTTGGCATCCATTGCCTTGCGATTTTCCTGCATCTTCGCGCGCCGTTCCTCGGGCGTGGCGTCCTTCATCGCTTCGCGCTGGGCTTTGAAAGCTTCCTGAAGCTTGGTTTTCTGTTCGGCCGTCAGGTTGAGCTTTTCGGCCATCTCTTTGAGTTGATCGCCGCGTTGACCACCGCGCGGGCCGCCTTCCGGGCGTTCGGAGTGTTCGGGCTTGGCCGGTTTGTCTTCGGCGCGGAGGGTGGGGGTGAAGGCGATCAAAGCGCCTGCGGCCAGTGCGGCCCAGAGAGTGACTTTCTGCATTTTCATAAACTACCTGCTTTCCTTTGTTTTTCTTTTGGTTCGCCGCGTCTTTGTGACGCGGCGGCTGAGGATTGAGACGCGCCCTGGGGAAATTGGTTACATGGTTTTCAAAAAATTCCGCGCGTGACTTCGGGCGGGCTTCGTGAAATTCTCCCTGCCCTTATGAAAAAGTTGTCGCTTAATGCCATCTTAATTTTGCTCTTCGGCGTGGCGCTCGCCACCGCCGCAGAAACCAACAACGCTGCCGCCCCCAAGAAGGAATCGGCCCCGCCCACCGCCGCCAAGGAAGTCGCCGTCGTCAAGACGAGCGAAGGCGAGATGGTCCTGGAGTTTTATCCCGAAGTCGCGCCCAAGCATGTGGAGAACTTCAAGAAGCTTGCGAAGCAGGGCTTCTATGACGGGCAATGTTTCCACCGCGTGATCCGCGGCTTCATGATTCAAGGTGGCGATCCGAACACCAAGGATGAGAGCAAGAAGGGCAGTTGGGGCATGGGCGGCCCGGGCTACCAGCTCAATGCTGAGTTCAATAGCAAACCGCATGTGCGCGGCACGTTGTCCATGGCCCGCTCGCCGAGTGGATACGATACCGCTGGCTCGCAATTTTTCATCTGTCACGGCAGCCCGCGTCAACTGGACAACCAGTACACCGTCTTCGGCAAGCTCATCAAGGGTGACGACGTGCTGGAGAAGATTGCTACCACGCAAACCGAAGGGCCGGATCGCCCGGTCAAGCGCATGACCATCGAAAGCATCAAGATCGTTGCCGCTGATTCCATCAAGTAACCCCACCCCCCCAAATTTATGAGCGAAGTTGCCATCATCAAAACCTCCGAGGGCGAAATGGTCCTCGAATTCTGGCCGGACGTTGCGCCAGGCCACGTCGAAAATTTCATCAAGCTCGCCAAGAAGGGCTACTACGACGGCACGTGTTTTCATCGCGTCATCAAGGATTTCATGATCCAAGGCGGCGACCCGAACACGAAGGACGAGACGAAGCAACGTCTTTGGGGCACCGGCGGTCCGGGCTACCAGATCAAGGCCGAGTTCAACGACAAGGCCCACACCCGCGGCGTCCTTTCGATGGCGCGTTCGAGCGATCCCAATTCCGCCGGCTCACAGTTTTTCATCTGTCACGGCGACCCGCGCTTCTTGGATCGGCAATACACCGCGTTCGGCAAGCTCATCAAGGGCGACGACGTGCTGGAGAAGATCGCCACCACCAAGACCGCGCCGGGTGATCGCCCGCTCAAGCGCATGAACGTGGAAAGCATCACCATCGTGGCGGCCGATTCCGTGAAGTGAGCTGACTGTTTTCGCGACGCGGATGAGGCGCAGGCTTCATCCGCGTTTTTTTACTTTTTATGAACTCTGCTGAATTGGCGCAAGTGCTCGTGGCGCTCGGTTGTCCGGCAGACAAATCCGTCGAGATGGCCGTGCAACTCGATAAGCGCGCCCAACAACTGGCCGCCGAGAAAGGCCGCACCTACGAGGAGGCGTTGACGCATCTGCTGACGCTGATGAAGCAAGGCTGGGCAGCGAAAGAAAAGGGCTTCTGATTTGATTGGTGCGGCTTTAGCATGGGGCGTGGCGGCCCATGCCGCCGTTTCACGCGTTATGATCAAGCCCTGGCAAAAGCTCAGCACCAAGCTGCTCGGTGACTTCAAGATTTTCTCCTTGCGCACGGATCGGAAAGTTTCGCCGTGTACCCAGCACGAACATGACTTCTTCGTCATTGATTCCAACAACTGGGTGAACGTCATTGCGATTACGCCGGATCAAAAGTTGGTGATGGTGGAGCAATACCGCCACGGCTCAAATACGGTAGAGCTGGAAATCCCCGGTGGCATGATTGACGCGAAGGATGCGTCGCCGGTGGCGGCCGGGGTGAGAGAGTTGCGCGAGGAAACCGGCTACGAAGGCGGGCAGGCTCGCATCCTGGGCGAGACTTATCCAAACCCTGCTATCATGAGCAACACCTGTTACACGGTGCTGGTGGAGAACTGCCGCAACCTCCACCCCGTCGAGTTCGACCATGGCGAAGACTTGATCACGCGGCTTGTGCCGGTGGTGGATATCCCGCGGCTCGTCGCGGAAAAGAAAATCAGCCACTCACTCGTCGTGGTGGCTTTGTATCACTTTGAACTGTGGCAGCGGGGGTTGAAGCCACCCGCTGCCTAGTTCGAGAACGTCAGTTCTTTTTGAAGAAATCCTTGATGACGTCAGCGACGCGTTGGATCTGGGCGTCCGTCAGTTCCGGATAAATCGGCAGGCTGAGACATTCGCGCGCGGCCTTTTCTGAGATTGGGAACGCGCCTTCCTTGTAGCCGAGGTGCGCGTAGCACTTCTGCAAGTGCAGCGGCAGCGGATAGTGCAGCGCACAGCCAACGCCGTTGTCTTCGAGGTGTTTCTTCAATGCGTCACGCTTCGGATGGCGCACGACGTAGAGATGCCAGACGCTTTCAGCATACTCGGCCTGCACCGGCAACTTGAGCGGCGTGTCCTTGAGCAGTTCCGCGTAGCGTTTGGCGACGCGTTGACGACCCGCGGTCCAGGCCGGCAGATGCGGCAGCTTCACGCCGAGCACTGCGCCTTGGATGCCTTCCATGCGGTAGTTGAAGCCGACTTCGTCGTGGTAGTAACGCACTGTTGAACCGTGCTCGCGTAACGAACGGGCGCGCTTGGCGAATTCCGCGTTGTTGGTGACGAGCGCGCCACCCTCACCAGCCGCGCCGAGATTTTTGCCCGGATAAAAACTGTAGCAGGACATCTGGCCAAACGTGCCGATGGTCTTGCCTTTGAACTTCGCGCCGTGCGCCTGGCAGGCGTCTTCAACTACGGGTAAATTGTGCTTCTTGGCCACGGCCATGATGCCGTCCACATCGAACGGATGACCGTAGAGATGCACGGGGATGATGGCTTTGGTCTTGGGCGTGATGGCTTTTTCAATTTTTGCCGGGTCGAGGTTGAACGTCGCGTCATCAACATCCACATACACCGGTGTCGCGTTCACGTAGGAGATGGCCCAACTCGTGGCGACGAACGTGTGCGGAGTGGTGATGATTTCATCGCCCTGTTTGATGCCGAGTAACAGCAATGCGACATGCAATGCGGAGGTCCCGCTGTTGAACGCGATGCAATGTTCCGCGCCGCAATATTTGGCGAAGTCTTTCTCAAATTGAACGACATCCGGTCCGAGGCAGAAGGAGCAGGCGTCGAGGTTGCGGGCGATGGCCGCGTCAATTTCTTTGCGCAGCGGACGGAGTTGCGCCGGGAGGTCGAGGTATGGGATTTTGTCGTGCATTTGATTTAAGTTTCTATCCTGTAAAAACGTGCGCCGAAGATAACGCAAACCCGCGGCGAGGAAACCAATTTTCCGGGCGTCCATTACTGACGCCAGTCCGGGAATAGGCGGAGGTCAGCGATCCGGGTGCAAACTGATCCAAACCGCCGCCCGTTCGCGCCAAAGTTGCCAATTGCTGCCATGATCCTCGTTCAGGATGGATTTGAGTAACAGCGCGGCTTCATCTGATTGGCCGTCCAGCGAGGTGCTTGCTACGGAGATCAACCACGGCAGTTTCACGCTGTTGGGGCGGGTGAGCAGATCTGCAAAAATGGCGCGCCGCGCCGCTGGAGCGACCGCGGCATTAGTCATTTGCGCGCCGAGGGCGCTGTAGTAGTTGTCCGGCAACAAGCGGCTGGAATGTTGCGCGGCCTCTACTTGACCCTGCTCCGGCAGATTGGGGAACAAGCCGAGCAAGCCGATGGCCTTGTTGGTGGTGGAATTGTCTGCCGTCATCACCGCGTTGAGTTGGACCGACCAATTAGTTACGGGCACAGGGGCGATGGTTGCAGCCGCTGTATTCAGCTCACGAGCCTGCACTTTGAGCGGGGCTGTGGCTGGATTCGAGTCACTGACCGACCTTTTTTTGGATTTCGGGAGCTGTAAGCCGGTTTGTGCGCCTGCAAGAACAAGGCCGGCAATAATGAGATGTTTTAATTTCAGGCGCATTTACGACGTAAACCAGCTTTCTTAAGCAGGATTTTCGCCACGTCGCGCCGCCTCGGAAGATTTCTCCGAACAACAAAAATCGCCCCGACGCAAACATCGGGGCGATTAGAAACAGCCATCCAATTTGTTAGAACGCAAAATTGATGCTGACTTTACGATCGGGTAGAACTTGAAGTCTTCCGCCTTGTCTTCGAGTTCCTGGGCCTCGGCTGCCAGCAAGGGGCTAAACGTCGCACCGCTGGTGGCCGTCATGCTGACTTCCGGACTGCCGGTGTAGGCCACACCCAGCTCAAAACCGAGGGACAGGCTTTTGGAGCGGTTGAGGTGGAAATCCCCGCCGATGGAGATAAACGGAGAAAAGGTCTCCTGCTCCACTTTCATGCTGATGTCGCCCACCGCGCCGGAATCCACCGATTGGCCGCCAAGTACAATGAAATTGCCAGTTCCCTGACTGGGCGAAAAACCTTCCAGTTCGTTCTGATTGATCAATGCGCCGACGGAAATGCGGAAGGAGCGATTGTCCCACGGGTAAATATCCAAGCTCAATGGCGCATTGAGGAGTTGGAAGTCCGCATTGTAGGTCAAGCCTTCGATCTCGCGCGCATCATCTGAGTAAGTGAAATAGTTCAAGCCACCGCGCACGCCAAAGTGGTCTGAGAAACGCCAGCGTGCATCACCACCGATACCCAGCGTGCCGATGCCGGCGCTGATGGTGAAGGGTTGGTATTTAATTTCCGGTTCGTCCGCCGCGTGGAGGATGGAGGTAGAATTCCAAGCGCCGCCCATCAAGGCGAGGCCAAGCGTGAACGATTTAATCTGTTGTGTAGTCATTGTCTTGATCCGTATTGGTTAAATATCGGGCTCTCTCCCAAGCCAAAACGTAATGAACGACTCCCAAGCCATTGCCATGCCAGCCCGCGCGGGCTGCGAAAGACCGTAAAAGCCTTTTGATTTTGGGAAAAGCACCGGCGCACCCCAAGGCCCGCAGACTTAAACATCAGTGCTCATTCCAGAAAACGAACACGGCTGAGCCCAAGGAAATGATTTGTCCCGCGCTTTGGCAAGACCGTTTTTCCTGTTTTACCGATCGGAATCCCGTTAAATCAAACCCATGTCTGCCGTATCCGACTTGTTGCGTTTGGAGAATGTTTCCAAGACCTACGCTGCCAGCACTGCTGGCGTGGACGTGGCTGTGCTGGCGGAACTCACTCTACGGGTTGCCCGTGGTGAGTCGCTCGCCATCGTCGGCCCAAGCGGCTCGGGCAAGAGTACGCTGTTGCAAATCATCGGCACACTAGATCGCGCGACGAGTGGGGAGGTCTTGCTCGACGGGAGAAATCTCGCCGCTCTCGACGACCTGCAACTCGCCGAGATTCGCCGCCGGCAGATCGGTTTTGTTTTTCAAGCTCACTATCTCTTGCCGCAATGCACCGTGCTGGAAAATGTCTTTATCCCGACGCTGGCTAACACGAAATCAGAAACTCCAAAACCTGAATCCAGAACAGAATCGGTCACCACTCGTGCCGAACAGTTGCTCAAGCGTGTCGGTTTGGGCGAGCGATTGCACCATCGCCCCGGTCAGCTTTCCGGCGGCGAACGCCAACGCGCTGCCGTAGTGCGCGCGCTCATCAATCGCCCGCAGCTCCTGCTCGCCGATGAACCGACCGGCGCTCTTGACCAAGCCTCGGCTACGGCGCTGGGACAATTGCTCGTCGAACTGAATCGTGAAGAAGGCGTGACGCTTATCGTTGTGACCCATGCGATGGATCTGGCCAAGCGCATGAACCGAGTGTTGGAACTGCAATCCGGAAAACTGGTAGCCCAATGACTTTCAGCACGCTTATCCGTCGCAGTCTGCGTTTTCACTGGCGCTCGCACTTGGGCGTGGTGCTCGGCGCCGCTATTGGCAGCGCGGCACTCATTGGTGCGTTAGTGGTGGGAGATTCGGTGCGGGGGAGTTTGCGCGAGCGAGCCCTTCAACGGCTGGGCGGGGTGAGTTTGGCCATGAGCACGGGCGACCGGTTTTTCACCGAACAACTCTACCAACGGGGGAAGTTGTGGGCTGAGACGCAATTCATGATGCCGGGTTTACTGGGGACTAATGGCCCACGCATTTCTTGGAAAGAGCTTTCATCAGACTTCATCCGCGCGCCCATGCTTCAGCTCCAGGGGAGTTCGTGGAAGGTGGATGGTGCAGGCCGTGCGAACCAAGTTCAGTTACTCGGCGTCGATTCAACTTTCTTTCAAGCGGGTTCCACCAATGAGCCGTTAGTCCGAGCTGGGGAAGTTTGGGTTAATCCAGCGCTGGCGAGACAATTGCAGGCCAAAGCCGGCGACACACTGTTGTTCCGGCTGGCGAAGCCGACCGCGTTGTCTCAGGAGGTCGCGCTCGTTTCCCGGGATGAAGCAACGACAACTTTACGGCTTACTGTCGCTGGGATTGTGCCAACACAGTGGGCGGATTTCAGTCTCCAAACCCGCGCCACGGCACCCCTCAACGCATTCCTAAACCGTGCGGAACTTGCCAAAGTAGCGGGACTGGAGGGCCGCCTAAATCTTTTCTTAGCGGGAGAACCGGTTCAAACCAAACGCTTGAGCTGGTTGGAATCGCTGGGCCAGAAGCTCGCCCAAGCCAGTCGCAATCCCAGCCTGCTCGGTCAGCGAAATTTTTGGCGCGGGCACATGGCTGAGACGACTTCTGTGTCTGTGGCTGAGAAGCTGGCCGCCATGCAGGAATTCATCCGCCGGTCATGGCAGCTTGTGGATTTGCAGGCCGAACTGCGGATTGTTGAGGTCGCTCCGACTCAGAGCATTGATGAACTCTTAAGTTTGCCCAAACCTGCCTCGAGCGCGCCCCCGCTGGTTCTTACACCTGAGAAACAACAGTGCCTGCAGATGCAGTCGTCCCGGGTGTTTCTCGATCCACCGCTGGTAAAGGCCGCCCAGACAGTCACCACAAATTCCCAATCCATCCTAACCTACCTTGCCACACTGCTCCGGGCCGGGACAAACGCCACGCCCTACTCCATGGTTACTGCTGCCGGAGCACCGTGGACGCCGACAGATTTGCGCGACGACGAAATCGTCGTCAGTCGGTGGCTCGCGGATGATCTGGATGTGAAGCCCGGCGATGAAATTGCGTTGAGCTATTTCCTGCCCGAATCGGGAGTACGACTTGAGGAAGCCACGAACAAGTTTCGCGTTCACAGCGTTGTGCCGATGGAAATGCCGTGGGCAGACCGTACGCTCATGCCAGAATTTCCCGGTATCGAGAAGGCGGAGAGCACCAGCGAATGGGACGCTGGTTTTCCGCTCACCTACGAAATCCGCAAGAAAGACGATGATTACTGGAAGCAACATCGTGGCACTCCCAAAGCGTTCATCACCCTCGCTGCCGGACAGAAGCTGTGGGGCAATCGTTTCGGCAATCTGACAGCGATTCGATTCCCGGTTTTGACCAATGCGCCCACGACCTCACAGCTCGCCCCAGTCCTTCCGGCTTTATTTACGAGAACTTCACCAATGTCCCTGGCAGAGCGTTATCGTGCCGAGTTGGGACATGACATCCTCACCAATCTCAAACCCGAAGAGCTTGGGTTGCGTTTCGAGACGGTGCGAGAACAGGCGCTTAAAGCAGCCGGCGAATCTCAAGACTTCGGTGGGCTGTTTCTCGGTTTCAGTTTCTTCCTCATCATCGCGGCACTCCTGCTGATGGCCATGTTGTTCCAGTTTGGTCTCGAACAACGTGCGGCAGAAATCGGTACGTTGCTGGCGCTGGGTTTCACGCCCAAGCAGGTGCGCAAAGTGTTCCTACGTGAGGGCGTGGCGCTGGCCTTCCTGGGTGGAATCGTCGGTGTGGTCGGGGGTGTTTATTTTGCCAAGACCATGCTGCACGGACTGACGACGGTCTGGCGCGATGCGGTAGGGGCAACCAGCCTGAATTTTCACGTGACGGGCCAGACACTTGTGGCCGGGTTGTTCGCCAGCGTGGTGGTGTCCAGCATCACACTTTGGCTGGCGTTGCGACGGTTTGTGAAACTGCAACCGCGCGAACTGCTCGCGGGAGAAATTCATCCGAACCAGTCCAAGGTCCAAAGTTTGAAGCCCAAAGTCGTGGGCGGTGTGGCGGTGGCAGCGGGCCTGGGATTGGTGGGTTATGCAGTTACCAAAGGCGAAACACAGAATGCAGGCATTTTCTTCGGTGCGGGAGCATTGGTGCTTATTGCCGGGCTCTGCTTTGTCAGTGCTTGGTTGGCGCGTATGACGGCTGGCGCGACGGCTGCCAGCACCTCGTTGACTTCCGCCGCACTCGCGGTGCGTGGTTGTGCGCGGCGGCGTAAACGCAGCCTTGCCACGGTGGCGATGCTCGCGTGCGGCAGTTTTCTAATCGTGAGCATCGGCGTGTTCCGGCTGGATGCGAATCGCGATGCAACGCAAAAGACTTCCGGCACGGGTGGCTTCGCCTTGCTTGGCGAAACAACGTTGCCGGCGGTGCAGGATTTGAATGCGGCTTCGGGACGAGATTTCTTTGCGTTGGATGCGCGTGATTTGGCGGGCGTGAACTTTGTGCCTTTCCGCGTGCGGGCGGGCGATGAGGCTAGCTGCTTGAATCTGAATCGCGCGCAGAAACCGCGCCTGCTCGGTGTGAAGCCGGAGGCGTTGGTGGAACGATTTGCCTTCGCCAAAGGCGACGCATGGCAGACCCTCAAATCCGAAACCCGAAATCCGGATTCTGAAATGGAAATCCCGGCCATCGGCGATGCCAATTCCATCCAGTGGGCGATGGGCAAAAAGGTCGGCGACACGATCGATTACGTGGACGAGCGCGGGCAGTCGTTCAAGGTGCGCATTGTCGGCGCGGTCGCGAACTCAATCCTGCAAGGGCAGTTGCTCATTGATGAAGCAGAGTTCGTGAAGCGGTTTCCGGGTGAGGCGGGTTATCGAATGTTCCTGATTGATGCGCCGTCGAATGCGGTGTCGCAGGTGTCCGCTACATTGTCACGGGCGATGCAGGACGTGGGCTTGGAACTCATACTTACGGCGGTGCGGTTGAATCAATTCAACGCAGTGCAAAACACGTATCTCGGAACATTCCAAGTACTCGGTGGGCTTGGCTTGTTGCTTGGTAGCGTCGGGCTGGGCATTGTGGTGTTGCGCAATGTGCTCGAGCGCCGCAGCGAACTGGCGGTTTTGCTGGCGGTCGGTTTCCGCAAACCTCAGGTGCAGCGATTGCTGCTGCTGGAAAACGGCGCACTGTTGCTGGCAGGACTGATGATAGGTGTCGTTGCGGCGGCGATTGCGGTGTTGCCCGCGCTGTTGTCGCCGACGGGGCTGTTTCCAGTCGCGTCGTTGGCGTTCACGCTGGGAGCGGTCTTGCTTAATGGTGCAGTGTGGACTTGGGCGGCGACGCGCTATGCCGTGCGCGGTGATTTGCTGGCGGCGTTGCGGAATGAATGATTTAGCCACAGATGAAACACAGATTTACACGGATGAAAACTTTGATCTGGATCGCGTTTGGAATGTTCAGCGCCACGCTGTTGTGGGCGGAACCCAAAAAAGAATTCCCGGCGCATTGGGGCAAGCCGCCAGAGATTCAGTTGCGGGACTATGTTGAGTTGCCGAACGGCTACGGGCATGGCAGTTCGACGTTGCGGAATTGGATTACGACGAATCTGCAAACAGATCAGGCAGGGACAGGTGAAGCCAAGCCAGTGGCGACGGCGCTCTACGCGAATGATTTTGAAAAGGCGGTAGCGGGCGCGGTGCCGGACGACATGATGATCCTAGGCGGCGAGTTTACAGTGAAGAGCAGCGGCACGAATCAATTCCTTGAATTGCCCGGTTCACCGTTGGACAGCTTTGCGGTGCAGTTCGGGCCAGCAGTTCAGGATTCTGTGGCGGTGAACGCGCGGGTTTGCGGCACCGCCAAAGGACGTCGCGCGCCGACCTTTGGTGTGGGACTCGGTGGGGTGAGCGGGTGGAAATTGCAAGTATCGCCCGGTAAGAAAGCGGTTGAGTTGCTCAAGGATCAGGAGCTCAAGGCCACGGTGGCTTACGATTGGAAATCTGGCACGTGGACGCAGCTTTGGTTGGAGATTCGCAAGGTCAAAGACGGTGAGTGGAGCGTGGAGGGCAAAGTCTGGGCTTCGAGCGAGAGGGAACCAAAGACACCACTGATCACCGTAGATGAAAAAGAAGAGCCGATTTCCGGCAAGGCATCGATTCTAGGCAGTCCGTTTGCAGGAACGCCGGTTTGGTACGACGATTTACAGGTCTTGAGCGTGGCGAAATAAACGCTGACTGCAGGGCTCAGTCAAAGTCCGAGCAGCTCATGAAGTAGTGGCAGCGTGGACAGCGGAGCTTGCACTTCTCGTTGTGCAACTCATGACCGCAGCGCGGACACCAGCGCCAATGCTCACCCAAGTCCGAGGATTCCGAAATCGCACACGTTTCTTCCGTGGGTTTCTGCGACTCGTTGGCGGCGTTCATGGTCTGGTCGGTTCAGGTTCGATCGGTTGCTGCGGCTCACGATAATCAGGGCGATTGCGCGGTTCAAGCGGTTCGCGCAACCGGCGATCTCCGGGCGCAGCGTTTTCATCGCGTTTCTGTTGGCGTTTCATCAGTCGCTGATATTGCTCGCGCTGTTCAGGGGTGAGGACACTGCGAATCTGTTCCTGCGCCTGACGCATCTCCTTGCGGATCTCCGGCTCAACGCCGACGCGCAGATCGCGGATGCGTTCCTGCGTCTGCTTCATGATGTGTTCCACCTCTTCGCGTTGCTTGGCGGTAAGACGCAACTGATGTTCCAGCATGGGAACAAACTCGCGATTCATCGGGGCGAGATTGCCAGTGTTGTTGCCGCCCGGATTATTGGGGCGAGTTGGGTTTAGCGGCGGCGGGTTAGTGGGGATGTGTGGTTGGGTGACGACCTCGCGTTGCGGACGATTCCATGGCCGCGAGCCGCGTTCGCCTAATCGCACAAGCACGGCTCCGGTGACGATACCCGCGATGAAGATGACGAGCGTGGCGCAGACGATTTTCCAGACGTTCATCAGTTTTCCTCCAGGAAATCAATCGCGCCGAGCTGATCGGATGACGCGAGCAAGGTTTGCTCGAAGACGGTGGTCAGATCATC
Source organism: Verrucomicrobiota bacterium (assembly GCA_049840435.1). Classification (GTDB taxonomy): domain Bacteria; phylum Verrucomicrobiota; class Verrucomicrobiia; order Limisphaerales; family JADLHS01; genus JADLHS01. The sequence continues at coordinate 69,088 of JASGKY010000045.1, forward strand.
CGTGGCAGCGGTAGTCACCGTGGCGGTAGCGCTGGAGTTGCCGGCAGGATATAACGCCAGGCCAACCAACACCAGTGTCAGCGCCAGACAGGGAACGGTGGCGCGCCACAAGGCTCGCGACCACAAGGAGGCCAAGTCCAAAGCGGGTTTGGCGTTCAGATGGGCGAGCACGCGTTTCTCGAATGCCAGTGGCACGCGATCCGTCGGCGGATGGGCCTTGGCGGCGGCGAGCAATTTTTTCTGGAGATGGTCGAGATTCATAACCCAGCACTGGAATCAGACGGTGATTGCGGTTTCATGGTTACAGATATTTGTCCTTGGTCAGGCGGGCGAGAATTTTCTTCATCTCAGCTCGGGCGCGAAAGGCGCGTACTTTGACGAGCGGCACAGACCAGCCGGTGAGGTCAGCGATTTCTTTCACGCTACGTTCCTCGATTTCCAACAGCGTGATGATGAGTTTTCCAGCAGGTGACATCTGGTCGAGGATGCGCTGGATCAACTGTTTGGCAGCGTTGGCATCCTCGCTGACGGACTCGGGTGCGGCGGCGTAGCGCTCCATCCAGTTATCTTCTTCATCCGAGATTTCGGAGAAGGCGGATTCGCGGTTGCGCTGATGGGAACGGAGGAAGTCGTAGCAAGTCCGCACCGCCATGCGCATGAGCCAATGTTCAAACGGCGCATCGCCTCGAAAGCTTCCGAGCTTTTGATACGCCTTGATCCAGACTTCCTGCACGATGTCTTCGACCTCGCGCTCCAGCCGGGCGTATCGTCGCGCCGTGGCGAAGACGCGCGGGGAATATTTCTGGATCAAAGGCTCGAAGCTGGCCGGGTCGCCTTGGACGGCGGCCGCAATCAACTCCGCTTCGGTGCGTTCCATTGGCGGCACTATGGCAGAGGGGTTTTCACCGACAAAGGCAAAAGCCACCGCTTCGGTAAGCGGTGGCGCGCTGGTGATTCCCAGACTCATCTGGCCGGATTATTGTGGCGGACGGTTAGGTTGGTTCGGTTCGCCGTCCCGGTTGCGGGGTGGGCGATTGCCGCGTTGATTCGCGGGGCGGTTTCCCCCGTCATTCGGTCCGAGGCCACGGGGCTGGGGCGGGTTGAGTAGTTTATCCATCTGCTCTTTGGAGAGCGCCGGTTGCACCTCGGAAAGGGCTTTCAGCCGCATGACGGTCACTTCCGCTTCCAGTTTGGCAACTTCCATCGCCTTGGCTTTGACGACATCATCTTTGAATTCATCTGCTAGTGCAGCAGTCATCATAGCTTTACGGGCGTCACGGATTTTTTCCTGCAGCCCGCGCATCTTTTCGCGTTGGGCTTCCATCGCCGGGCGCAAGGATTCGCGCTGATCTTCAGTGAGCACTTGTTCCATCACTTGGAAGCCCTGACCTTGACCGCCGCGAAAACCGGCAGGGCCGCCGGGTTGGGCGCGGCGGGCTTCGCTTGCTGGTGGGTTAGGGCGATCCGGCTCTGGTTGAGCTTGGGCGCGGGTCGAGGCTTGCAAAACTACAGCGGTGGCGATGGTCAGCAATGTAGTGGGGGAGAGAATTTGGTTTAGCGGTGTGGTTTTCATGGTGTCCATATCTGCACTGGCCTTTCGGACTAATGCGTATTGTCTGATTGGACGCCAAAAAAGAACCGGCGGTTACAAAGAACCGCCGGTTCACAACTAAGATGAGGGAGAATGTTCAGCTGCGCCGGAGGCCCAGCGTGGTCTCAAATTCGTTGGAAAATTTCTTCATGGCTTGGGTGATTTTCATCGGCTGCTCAGAGAGCGTACCGGCCATGCGTTCGGCGGCTTCGGGTTTGCGGCGGACCAGTTCCACGGCGGCCATCATCAAAGAAAGATGATTGTTGATGTCGTGGCGCATGGTGGAGAGCTGTTTGTTCAACTCCTCGATCTGGGTGCCGGTGAGCGCCGCAGGCTGGCTGGGGGTGGCAGTCATGGTGGCCGGTGGTTGCTTATTTGGCGGCCACGGGATCGGAGTTCAGGGCGCGTTCCAAGGCGGCCACGAGCTGTTCGTGAATCACGGGTTTGCGGAAAAAGCCGACCGCTCCGAGTTCACGGGCGCGGGCGACATATTTATCAGGATCGCCACTGGAGATGATGAAGATGGGGGTTTTTGCAGCGTTATCCAAGCGCTTCAGCCATTCCATGATCCGGAAGCCATCCCAAGGGACACTGCCGAAATCATCCGGAAAATTGATGTCGAGCAAGATTGCATCCGGTTGTTTGGTGCGAACGACATTAACCGCCGTTGAGCCGTCGGCAGCAGTCAGCACTTCGTAATGACTCGCCTTCAATTTGATGGCGAATGCTTTCAAGACCACCGGATCGTCGTCGACGACGAGAATCTTCTTCATATTACAAATCTGTTGGCCCGACACTGCGGGCAATGCTTTCCAAGCAACAATCAAACCATCGGCGGTTGAGGCGAAGGCCTTAAGCGCAACCAGTTGGGTTTTCGGTCCAACAAAAGAGCCGGCTAGCTGGGAATTTGGTCGCTTCAACCGGTGCGGCTGGTCAGTATTGGGACGAATTTGTCCAACATGGGGAATGAATTTTACAACCCCGGCACACAACGTGCCGCGCAGGTCAACCGGCTCTTTGCCACCATTGCGCCGCGCTATGATTTCATCAATGACCTGCAAAGCCTCGGTCTGCACCGGCGGTGGAAGCGGCGACTGGCGCAACTGGCGGAAGTCCAACCCGGCGACCGAGCCCTCGATTTATGCTGTGGCACTGGCGATATTTCGTTTGCGTTGGCGAAATGCGGGGCAACGGTGACGGGGTTGGATTTCAGCAAGGAGATGCTGGCAGTGGCGGAGAAGCGCAATTCATCATCCGTCGTCCGCAATCCGCAATTCCAGCAGGGTGACGCGCAAAAACTTCCGTTCGCCGACAAAACTTTCGATATCGTCACCGTGGGCTATGGCTTGCGCAATCTGGCCAGTTGGGGGGCGGGGCTCGCGGAGATGGTCCGGGTAGCCAAGCCGGGGGCCCGCTTACTCGTGTTGGATTTTGGGAAACCCGAAAATGCACTTTGGCGGGCACTGTATTTTGGCTACCTCCGGGTCTGTGTGCCAGTGTTTGGGCTGTTGTTTGCTGGCAAGGCCAGCGCCTACGCTTACATACTGGAATCCCTTCAACATTACCCCGCCCAGCGCGGCGTGGAAGCCCGGATGCGGGCGTTGGGGCTGACCGATATCCGGGTTGAAAACATTCTTGGGGGAGCGATGAGCATCAATTTCGGCGTAAAACCACGCGCCTAGCCAAATGGTAGTGTCCTAATTTGATCCCTTCACGCTCCGCACCCAAACCCAACCGGCGGTAGTCGCAGAATCCCCCTGCGCAACCCTTTGGTTTTTTTTGTTGTTTTTACTATTGCGTTTCATTTCGCGTCTGTTAATTTCGTTTCAGAACGGCAGATTATGACTGAGTCTGAGATTAAGGAAATGCGTCGCAAGTTGGACGAACAATATAAGAAAGATCGCGAAACATTAGACCGGATGCTTGATTTTATGCATCGGTCGAAATCACCGATTTCTCCTCCGCCGTCAAATGACGATGTTGCGCCTTTGACTATCAACGAGCGCATCGCAAATTATATTTTTGAAATGGACGGCAATTTTACGATGCAGGATGCGTGGCGGTTTATCAAAGAGCGCGACCCAGAGTTTGCCAACAACTTAAATCGTCAAACCATGTCCACAGGGCTTTGGCGGATGAATAAGGACGGGAAAATTAAGATCATCATCCCTAAACGAGGCAAATCCGCCGCCATTTACTCGAAAGTGTGATTTTCCCAAGCAATGCCGCAAGGGATTGAAAAAGGATTTTACATGACCAGAAGGAACCAAAGCGCAAGACGGCGATGACCCGCCGCGACCAGCGTTACGACAGCCGGACAATGACCCGGTAGGCGCAAGCAGAGCGTAAAAAGACACCGGGCCGTGTGACCAATCCCGGAAAGAGAAAATCACACGGCCCGCAGGCAAACAGAGAGAAGGGACAGTAGGTTAATCGGTTAAACCGCCCGTGCTTTACACCCGGGAGATGTGGGTCCGAACCCCATCTGTTCCACTCAATTTACGTAATACGAATATCATTTAATGCTACATGGAGCAAGGCTTTTCTTGCCCAATCCGATTGCGTTAGTCCAGAGGCTTTTATAGCGGCGTCTATCGGATTACGCTCGTCGGTGGTTAGTCTTACCGATATTCCAGGCGATCTAGCCTTTGCCTTTGAAACCCTCGGCCTACCAGCTTTCTTGGTCATAAATGATTGATGTAATACAAAAACAGTTGTTGCAAGAAGAGTATTGTTGTAATACAAATATGTCCAGAACGAATTATTGATATGGCAAACAATCTTCCAGCCGATAAGAAAGTGATGGCGGTTTCGATGCTCGCAGAGGGTAACAGTATCCGCAGCATTGAGCGCATCACTGGCATCCATCGCGATACTATCATGCGCCTTGGCGTTCGGGTTGGTGAAGCCTGCCGCCGGATCATGGATGAGAAGTTGCGCGGGTTGAACTGCAAGCAAATCGAAGTGGACGAAATCTGGGGCTTCGTCGGTTCAAAGAAGAAAAACGCTATCCGCACTGGCAACTATGGCGACGTGTGGACGTTCATTGCGTTGGACGCAGACAGCAAACTCATTCCGGCTTTTGTCGTTGGTAAGCGTGATATGTATCATGCCCGCGCTTTCATGGATGACTTGGCGAGCCGCCTTAACAATCGCGTCCAGCTTTCCTCCGATGCTCTCTCTGCTTACCGCGATGCCGCAGAACGCGCTTTTGGTAGCGAAGTGGATTACGGGCAGATTGTAAAAACCTACTCCGTCACCAATCTTAACAAAGAAGCAGCTAGTAGGTATAGCCCGGCAGAGGTCGTCAAAACCGAGCGGACAGTGATTAACGGAATGCCTGATGTGAACCGCATCACCACGTCACATATTGAGAAGCAGAACCACACGCTGCGGATGCATTGCCGTCGCCTTACCCGCCTCACCAATGCTTTCAGCAAGAAGATTGAGAACTTTGAGGCTGCGGTTGCGCTCAATTTCGCGTATTACAATTTCTGCAAGACGCACAGTGCGCTACGCACGACACCGGCGCAGGCCGCCGGGATTGAATCCAGCGCGTGGACTGTGGCGGAATTGCTGGAACGCTGTGGCGAGTAAAGAGACATACATCATCACACTGCAAATGGTTATCCGCGATCTTCACGGTTGCGGTTCAACCCATGTCGCCACGTTGCCAGTTCACGAAGTCTTTCGTGGTCAAACCGTATGGAAAGGCGCGGTTGAAGTCTTTGATCTTAAAGGCCACCCCAAAGCCAAACGGTGTTACGCTTGGTCGCATCTGGACAAGCCGGACGATAGCGAAGAGAGGTTTGTTGCGGTCTTGGAAATACCACCGGTTGAATCGCCGGAAACCGCAGTCCGGGCCAGCATCATTGCTGATGGCAAAATTGGGAAATAAAAAACCGGGGATTCATCACCAGATTTCTCTGGGAGAGGAATTGCCCCCGGACTGTGAAATAAGCATACAAGTCAACCAACGAACAATCAATGCAATTCTTTGCAAAACTATGCAATTCTTTGCAAAACTAGAACGTGTCTTATCTAAGGACAGGTTTGACTCATATCGCCAAACTGGTAAATCAGATAAAGATGCGTTAACGCTACATATATGGAATACGGCACTTTGCGAGTCATTATATCCGACGTTTCAAATGCTTGAGGTGGGTATCAGAAACGCAATTCACTTGGAAATAGCAAAGACTTCAAAAATTGGTAATTGGTTGAATTTAGAGCTTTCAGGCGGGCTTTATGAAATTGAGTTAAACGCCGTGAAAGAAGCGAAAGAGGCACTTAAAAAACGAGGACAGCCAACCGACGAACCGCGCCTTGTTGCCGAAATGAGTTTTGGTTTTTGGACAAGCCTTCTCGACTCAAGATATGAAACGCTCTGGCACAAGATAATTAAGGGTGTTTTCCCCAATATGCCAAGTTCCGTAAGAACCAGGTCCGAGGCATCAAGACGCATGAATGCTGTGAGAAGGCTGCGCAATGCAGCGTTTCATCATCATTCAATTTGGCACTGGCACGATCTGCAAAAACAACATGCCGATATTCATGTGTTGATCTCTTGGATTTGCGATTCCGCACAAAAGACTGCCGCCAGAATTGATAGATTTCCAAATGTCTATTCTTCTGGACCGGAGGCCATGGCTCCAAAAGTAGATTCAATGGTGATATAGTCGGATTCTATCGTAGAATCCGACATTTCAAAAATCTGGACTTTGACATGACTCAGGAAGAGCAAAAGAAAATAGATAGCGAGCGGGAAGAAATGCATATCTATTTTTGTAACGAATATCAGCGCATTAACGGCGAGCGAGTGTTTTGGAAAATTATAGCGATTGTTTCCCTGATTTCCCTAGCGGTATTGCTCTTTGTTTAATTTCAACAGAAGCAAATTAGGACACTACCAGCCAAATGCCATTCTTGACGGTCGCCCGCAAATTGCTACCCTGCTCGGCCCGTTGAATCGCGGAAATCCACCACGGCTTTCTCCAGTCTCAGCGGAGTGCAGACAATACCTTTATGAACGTAACAGTCGAGAATCTGGCCCCGTGCAAAAAACTCGTCCGCATCGAGCTGGACGCCCCCGCGGTAGACGCCGCCTTCGCCGCGATGGAAAAGAATTTCCAGAAGGAAGCCCGCCTGCCTGGGTTTCGCCCCGGCAAAGCGCCCATTCCGATGGTCGTCAAAAAATACGATGCCGAGATCAAGGACGAGGTGAAGCGCAAGCTCATCGGCGACGCCTACCGCGACGCGCTCAAGGAAAAGAGCATTGATGTGCTGGGCTATCCCGACATCGAGGAAATCCAATTTGGCCGCGGCCAAGCACTGCAATTTGCCGCCACCATTGAGACGCCGCCAGAGTTTCAATTGCCTGAATACAAGGGCTTGCCCCTCAAGCGCGAGGCGAAGGAAGTCTCCGACGCCGACGTTGTCAAGGCGCTCGACATGTTGCGCGAACAGCGTGCGGATTTCAAAAAGGTGGAACGCCCGCTCGCTACCGGCGACATCGCCGTGGTGAATTACACCGGCACGAGCGACGGCAAGCCACTCACGGAAATCGCGCCGACAGCGAAAGGCCTCACGGCGCAGCAAGGCTTCTGGGTCGAGATGAAGGCTGACTCGTTCATTCCTGGTTTCAGCGAGCAATTGCAGGGGGCGAAAGCGGCTGACAAGCGCACGGTGAACGTGGATTTTCCAGCGGATTTCGTGAACAAAGAATTGTCGGGTCGCAAGGGCGTGTACGAAGTCGAAGTCGTCGAAGTGCGTGAGAAGGCGTTGCCTGAGCTCGATGACGCGTTTGCAAAGCAGTTTGAAGCCGAGAGTCTCGAAAAGCTCCGTGAAGGCGTCCGCAAGGACCTCGAGAACGAGCTGAAGTACAAGCAGCAACGTGATTCGCGTGGTCAGATCGTCAAGAGCCTGCTTGAGAAGGTGACTTTTGACCTGCCGGAAGGCGCGGTTGCCAACGAGACTCGCAACGTAGTTTACAATCTCGTCCAGGAAAACGCCAAGCGCGGTGTGCCGCGCGATATGATCGAGAAGGAAAAGGATGCGATTTACAGCGTCGCTGCCAACAACGCGAAGGAGCGGGTGAAACTCGCCTTCCTCGTACAGAAAATTGCGGAGAAGGAAGGGATCAAGGTGTCTCAGGAGGAAGTGTTGCGCCGCGTTCAGACGATGGCGGCCATGTATCAGATTCCGCCAGAGAAGTTCATCAAGGACCTCCAGAAGCGCAATGGTATCGTTGAAATCTATGACCAGCTCGCTAGCGAGAAGGTTATGGAATTCCTCGAGAACAACGCTGCCGTCGAGACCGTGCCCGCGAAGGCCTAAGCTGCCATGTTGCAAGCGGTCAAAAAAACCAAGGCCGCAAAAAGTGGCGGCGCATTCGCCATCGTAGCGTCGCGTTACAACGCGCGCTACGTAGACGGAATGCTGAACGCTGCGGTTCGCGAGTTGAAACGCGCTGGAGCGAAAGTCCAAATCGTTCGCGTGCCCGGGGCGTATGAAATTCCGGTGGTTGTCGCCAAACTATCCGCGCGCCGTGTGCCGCCGGCGGCGATTATCTGCCTCGGGGTCATCTTGCGCGGTGAAACTACGCATGCCCAGCACATCGGTGAAGCGGTAAGTCAGGCGTTGATGCACATCCAGATTACGCACGGTGTGCCGGTGATTCACGAGGTCTTGTTGCTGGAAAACAAACAGCAGGCTGAGGTGCGCTGCCTCGATCCCAAGCACAACCGAGGCATGGAGGCGGCCCAGACAGCGCTTGAGGTGGCGAGCGTGATGGCCGCGATTTAGCATAGCTTGCGCGGCAAGTTGCGGAGAATTATTCAAGCTTACAAAAGGGCGGCGGGACTATACCTTTTGGTAGCCTTTAAAGTGAAGATTCCTATTGCCAGCCGCGCCCAAAGGCGTAAGTTTTTCTCGGTTCTTGAGTCCTTTTTCATAGGCCAAGGGCCGTCGCGAAAAGGGTGACCCCAGAGCTCGGGTCACCCTTTTGCTTTCAAAGTCAGACCGATTGCTGGCAAATCGGTGACCGGTAAAACCAACTGCTCGGGTGGACAGCCCTGGGTTTTCCGGGCAACATGAGCGAGTCGTGGCAACCACAACCATTTCATCTGAATCGCCGATGCGCGCCGTGCTGGAAGTTTTCCCGGGCGCCCAGCGGGCCTTGTTTCGGCGCTACCACATTGGCGGTTGCAGTCAGTGTGGCTTTCAACCAACGGAAACGCTTGCTCATGTCTGTGCCCGCAATGGCAACCTTGATGTGAGCGAAGTCCTGACACATATCCAATCCAGCCACGAGCAGGACGCCAAGATTCTCATCACCGCAAAGGAACTCGTGGAGTTGCAGCAACAAGATCCGACGTTGCGCATGGTGGATGTTCGGTCGCGCGAGGAATTTGAAGCGGTGAACATTGCTGGGTCGCAATTGCTCTCACAAGACGTGATGCGCCAGATCATGAGTGACGGCTCGAATACGCGACCGTTAATCATCGTGGATCATCAGGGCAAGAGCGCGTTGGACGCGGCCGCGTATTTCACCGGTCACGGTTTGCAAAACGTGCGTTGTCTGCGTGGCGGTATTGATGCGTGGGCGCAGGAGGTTGAGCCGACCATGCGGCGCTACAAACTGGGTTGAACATGAACGAAGACTTACAAAGGCGCATCCAGCAGGCGCTGGCCAATCCACAGAACATGGGCGAACTCGCCAACGCCGACGCCATTGGTACGGTGGGCAATTCCGATTGCGGTGAGATGCTGCGGATGTGGGTGAAATTCAAGGAGCAGGACGGTAAGAAGGTGATTGATCGCGCCACGTTCCAATCTTTCGGCTGCGAAACGGCCATTGCCGTGGCGAGCCTTGCCACCGAACTGATTCGTGGCAAGACGGCGGAGGAGGCGTTGGCGCTCAAACCTGAAGAGCTCGCCGGTGAGCTCGGTCCGCTGCCGCCGATGAAGATTCATTGCTCGCAACTGGTGGAAGGTGCATTGCGCTCTGCGCTCAGTCCGCAGGCAAAAACGTGCGCTAAACCGACGGAAACACCAAAGACGACAGAAAATGCACTCGCGCCTACGTTGCTCGATAGTTTCTCCAAGCCTAAGGAAGGCGGTGTGAAAATTCAGTTCCTTGATTGAGCCAGGTTCATGGCTCTGTCATTTGCCCTGCGCTGCGGCTGCGTCGCGATATTTATAGAACGATGTGGCGACGCTGAACACGATGGCGACCACGAAGGAGAGTCCGGCATACATCATGAACCGTCCGGAGGTCACAGAGGCATCGCCGCCATCAGCTGCGAAAAATTTCGTGATGAACGCCACCAGCAGATTGCCCACGGTCACAGTCAACAGCCAGAAGCTCATGATGAGGCTCTTCATTTCTGCGGCGGCTTCCCGAAAGGCAAACTCCAGTCCCGTGGTGGAAACCAGCACTTCGGCTGTGGTCAGAACGATGTAGGGCAAGACCTGCCAGGCAACCGATAATTGCGCGCCAGCTTCGATCCGTTGTTGCAGGCCTGCCACGATGACATAGGAGAGCGCGGCCAAAAACATTCCATAGCTCATGCGGCGCAAGGGCGAGGCCCATTTGCCGAGCAGCGGATAAAGCAGCAGCGTTAGTGGCGGCACAAGCAACATGACGAGTAGCGGGTTCGCCGATTGCATCTGTTCCGCGCCTATGTGCAGGCCAAACAAGTCGAATGGCAGCATCTTTTCACCCTGCAGGACCCAGGTGGAGTTGGTTTGATCAAACAGCGACCAGAACGGCGGAATCAACGCAAACACCCCCAGAATCGGCAGCACGGATTTCGCCGCATCCACTTCGGCCGCGCTGTATTTGCGGCGTGCGGCGCCCCAGAAACCTTCGCCCGGCTGTTTGGGATTGGTCAGGGCGTGCCAGAGGACCCGGAAAAATCCGGCATTCTTTGTCTCGCGGCTAGGCGGGATGCGGACATAGTGTTTTGTACCCAACCAGAAAACAAAGGTAGCAATACCCATGAAAATTCCCGGCACGCCAAACGCCCAACTGTAGCCATGATGATTCTTGATCCAAGGAATCACGAGGAACGAGAAGAACGAACCCAAGTTGATGCTCCAGTAAAATGCGCCATAAGCCTTCTGGAGAAGATGTGATTGGTCCGGCTTGAACTGATCGCCCATGAATGCTGAGACACAGGGCTTGATGCCGCCCGAACCAAACGCAATCAAGGCCAGACCGGCGAACAAACACCACAGTCGCGCGTCCACGGTGGTAAATAGGTCGCTGCAGGCCAGCACGCCGTGGCCCAGGCAATAAAACAGGGAGACCCACAGGATGGTGTGGTAGCGTCCGATGAGCTTGTCTGACAGCCACGCGCCGAGCAACGGCATGAAATAATTGGCCGAGACGAACATGTGAATGATCTCGGTGGACTTGTCTGCGGTCTGTCCCAAGCCGCCTTGCAGTGTTGCGCCGGTGATGTAGCCCGCGAGAATGCTGCGCATTCCATAGTAACTGAAGCGTTCGCAGGCTTCATTGCCAACAATGAACTTGATTTGCTTGGGCCAACGATTGTTTACGGATGGGGCGGAGGTTTCAGGATTCATGCAACTCGTTGGGCCGGTGAATTAACTCAATGTAGTCGCACAGGCGAGCTTTTCTTTTGGCTGGTTTCCCCTATGCTGGTCGCTTGAGGCTTGCGCGGCGGGCGGTGGCTCTGGTGAAATAAGCGCGCTCGTTTCAGCAGACGCGATGCAATACTACCCCAAGCATTACTGTGGCGTGTTCGGCATTTTTGGCCATCCGAACGCGGCAGAACTGACGTACTACGGCCTCTACGCTCTTCAACATCGTGGCCAGGAAAGTGCCGGCGTCGTCACAAGCGACGGTCGGCAATTCCGCGAGCACAAGGGCATGGGGCTCGTTTCCCAGATTTTTAACGGCCAGATTTTGCATGATCTGGTCGGCAAGATGGCTGTGGGCCATACCCGCTATTCGACCACCGGCTCAAGCAACATCCGCAACGCCCAGCCGCTTACGGGCAACTGTCTCCGCGGCCAGATTGCGGTGGCGCACAATGGCAACCTGACCAATGCGGCGGAACTGCGTGATCAGCTTGAGGCCAAAGGCGTGATGTTCCAAACCACGGTGGATAGCGAAGTCATTTTGAATCTCTTGGCCCAGCCCGCTCTGGACGGCAACGAAAACCATCTTGTCAGCGTTGTGCGTCAGATTGAGGGCGCTTTCTCGTTGGTCATTATGACCGAGAGCGAACTGATTGGCGTGCGCGATCCGCATGGTTTCCGCCCGCTCTCCATCGGCAAGGTGGATGATGCTTGGGTGCTGTCGAGTGAGACGTGTGCGTTTGATCTGATTCACGCGAAGTTTGTCCGCGACGTTGAGCCTGGCGAGATCGTTATTATTAATCGCGAAGGGTTGCATAGCATCAAGGCGTACCCGGAGCAGAAGCGCACTGCGTTCTGCATGTTCGAGTACGTCTATTTCGCGCGGCCCGACAGCACCATCGCCGGACGCAATGTTTACAAGGTCCGTGTTGAGATGGGCCGCCAGCTCGCCCGCGAGTATCCGGTGGATGCCGATCTGGTGATTCCCGTGCCGGACAGCGGCGTGTATGCATCGCTCGGTTACGCTGAGGAATCGAAGATTCCCTATGAGATGGCGTTCATCCGCAACCACTACGTTGGGCGCAGCTTCCTGCAACCGTCGCAACTCATCCGCGATTTCAATGTGCGTGTGAAGCTGAATCTCATTGAGGAACTGGTGCGCGGCAAGCGTGTCATCATCGTAGACGACTCCATCGTGCGCGGCACAACCTGCAAGGCGCGGGTGAAGACGTTGAAGGATGCCGGCGCGAAGGAAGTTCATGTGCGGGTGAGTTGTCCGCCACACATGAACCCGTGTGTGTATGGCATTGATTTTCCGGACCGCAACAAGCTGATGGCCGCAAACCATTCCGTCGAAGCCATCCGCGAATATCTCAATGCCGACTCGTTGCATTACCTGTCGTTGGACGGCATGGTGAAGGCGACCGGCTTGCCGAAACAAAATTTCTGTCTGGCGTGCTGGGACGGCAATTATCCCGTGCCCTACGATCCTTCGACCGACAAGGAGATCATTGAGCGCCGCCGCAGCCGCGTGGAAAGCCTGCGTGATTCGCTGGCGAAAGACGGGACGCAGATTCGCTTGTTGTAATCTGGGGAACGAGCCGGGAAGAAAGATTTGGTGCGCACGGCAGGACTTGAACCTGCACGCCTTACGGCACTACCACCTCAAAGTGGAATTCAGGATAATGCGTCGGGATGCGCACTTGGTTTATTTTCTTCGGAAATTGGATCGTTTTCTCGGTGCGGTGACAATCCAAATCCTCTGGTCCAAACCCCTGTTCTAACCAAGCCCAAAAAGCGTGGTGGAAAGCGATTTCAAAGAGTTGCAAATGGCCTGTATCGGTTCAAGCGAACGGGGACTCTATATGCGGTCTTCAAAGTGAATGGTCGGACTCGTTGGAAGTCGCTATCAACCGACAATGTGGCTAAGGCAAGACTTCTGTTAGGCGACGAGATTAAGAACGCCGCTCTGACGGATTGGAGACAGGCAGCAACTCTCACCATTGAAAAACTCGTAGAGATGCACGCCCAAAACCCAATGGGCTTGGCCTCAAGCACGTTGAAGATCCGAGTGCAACTGTTGGACGTGTTCAAGCGGACTTGGCCTTACGGGTTCGGAATGAAGGCCAGCGATGTGAAGCCGATAATGCTCAAATCTTGGCTGGCAGAACGTAAGCAGCGGCAGGAGTTGAAAGCGGCGGGAGTCAACAACTACGTGCGAATGCTGCACGGTCTGTTTCAAATCGCCGTCGAGACTGGCGCAGTAGTCGAATCACCAGCGAGGTCGTTGAAAACAGCGAAACAAGAAACCCCAGACCGACTCACACCAACTTGGGAGCAAGCGCACAGCATCATATCGGCAACCAAGACACAGATTAGTCGAGACATGCTCTCAGCCATGCTACTGCTCGGCTTGGGACAGGCCGAACTGGAGAACCTGTACGGCGAGCACTTTGATTTCGAGCGAGGACAAATCACGGTGCGACGACAGAAGACTCAGAAGGTTTTTATCATTCCCATGTACCCGCAAGCCACGAGCCTGTTGGAACGCTTCAGGAACGAAGGGCGGATAGTAGTCGGCAAACCACTATTCGACCGTGTACGGCCACGGGAAGCCCTATGGATGGCCTGCACACGTCTTGGTTATCCCCTGTTCACTGCACGCAGTTTTCGTCGTGCCTTCATCATTCGGGCACTGGAGAAGGGAATAGACCCACGGTGCGTGGCTTCGTGGCAAGGGCATCGAGACGCCACGTTGGTATTGCGAGTTTATGGCCATGTCATCCAAGGTGCTCTACAATCTTCAAATGGCGCAGCGGCTTGCATAAGCCACCCCTACGGGGTAGGTGGGTGCTTCTGAACATGGAGTTTGAAATGGGGGTAGTGCCACCCCCTGCCTGAAAAATATGCAGACCAGTTTTTTCGGAAAGTCGCCGCATGTACTCAAGCATTCAAGTATCGGCGTCGTGGCGGCATCAGGCGTTAAAAAAAGTGCCTTGTCACTGCACATGTGAACCCCCCATAGGAATAGGATTTTATAGAGTCTCGCCGCCATCATCCTTGAGCAAGTGCTTGGTCAACGTCGGGGAGAAGCCAATGGATTGTGAAATCAGGGTTTCAGCATGGCGTCTAATCTTCTCGTCATCGCTCACGGTGGAAATCCATCCATCATGCTGTGGAATCCAAAAGAGATTTTCCGTGCGGCAATACTTGCCCAACCTCTGAACCATCATCTCGGCCTCGAAGTTCTGTAAGAAAATCGCCAAGTCTGTGCGAGTGGACAGGACGGATTTGGTGAAGTGGGGAAAATGCTCCCGAAAGAAAGCATAGACGCACTGCTGCTGGAGCCACGTCGAGGACTTATTGCCCGCATTCACAACCCGAAGGAAGTCAATCTTGATTCGCTCTCGGTCGGTCACGCCGACAGCCTCCCCAATCGTGGTATAGATGTCGCCTACGAGTAGGTCTTGGTAACGGCGGCGTTCCGCAGTGCGTTCAAACAAGGTGACGAGTAGAAGCGGATGGCAACTCTTCACATCGTATTCCACCAATGGCATACACCAGTGCTTCAAGTTGCGGCGTCCTTCGGATGGCATCATCACAACACGGTGAAACAGACGCTTGGATTTGTTGCCGTAGGTGAGACCGAAATCCTTGTAGGCAATGTGCTCGCAATGGTCTTTGATACGTGAGCGTCGAGTTGGTTCCTCTGGCAGCCAAAACTTGCCGTCCTTCACAACATTCAAATCGCTAAGGCACTTCAATGCGTAACGAGAAGCATCATCCGTCGGGTTGTTTTCGGGAGTCGGGGCATAGAATCGCTCACGTCCGAAGTTTACACTGCAAACGCCGTCACGCATCGCTGCGAGCGGCACTCGGTAGGACATGGGGTAGCCAGTCGCATCATCGGTGGCACGATAGGAGCGAAACACTTCAAGTTGGCCGCATTTACACAAGTTGTCACGGTATCGGGCGTACCCTGCTGCCACACTTGTCGTTCCAATAGCGGCTCGAAATCGGTGCCCACTGCCGTTCTTCGGCGGTGATGAGCACCTTGTTCTGAATATACGCCAAGCGGCTTTGCTCCCGTGCGGAAAGTTCCGACGTTTCAAGCGTGGCACGCAGCGATTTGGTAACGGCAAAATGGTCTGTTTTCAGCCATGCACGTTGCTGAATGAAACGGTCTTCTTCTGTCATGTAATCCTCACCCTCCAAAAATCTGAGCCGCCCCCTCAAATCAGTTTCGGAATGGATGGGTGAGGGACTTGTAGGGGACGGCCCAAAAATCGTGAACAAACCTTGCCCCATCCATCCTATACATAGCGACGAACATGGCTTTTCTTGTATCCGATCACAGGTTTGCCCACTCAGATTTGATATGGCGTAGTCCCATCGCAAACATCAGCGGCTCGAACTGCTGAGAGCCTTCGATGACGACACCGTTTGCGCTCACGATGAGTTGCCGAATAAGCCCAGTTAGTTCCGTGCGTGACCGTGCGGTGAACGTATGGCTTGGCACCCACACGCCGCAGCCATCCATCTCGGACACAACTGCCAAGTAGTTGCTATCCTCGGGCATCTCGCATCGTTCACCTTGGCCAAATAGTTTGATTTGCCTGATGGACGCTTGATTGCCCGTGCTGCAATCGAGTTGAACCGTATCCTCCGCATAAACTGACTCATCGTAGCCGAGTTTGCGGATTATCCTGTGCTGAACACTTCGCTCGTAGTTCGTATTTCGCATTTTCATCTGTCTTCTGCCTTTCCGTGGGATTGATTGTTTCAACAAAAAACCCGAACAAGGCTCAAAGCCCTGTCGGGTGTTAGTAGTAGTATTGCGAGCATGGTATCAGAGTTACGAAGGACAGTCGATTTTTTTTAATCTGAATCAGCACCGAGCAAATATCAGACGATATTTACTTCTATCTCGTGAAGGAGACACAGGATCAAAAAACTCAGGCAACTACCCCGTGCGCTACGGTGATGACCCGTTACACCAACTTTTCCCGCCGTTCTGTCCTTCGCCGCAATTTCTCTCCGTGCTGGTCGCTATTTATTTGGTGGAATGAAAACCACCGACATCATCACTCGACACCAAGCAAACCAAGCGGCAATGATGGACGCCCTATATGGGCTTGTCTTCCGTCTGGCGAAGTCAGCCGTGACGAGTGGATACGAACTCAACTTGCAAGCGTTGCGGTCGGCGGTGCGTCCATCCAAACCCAAGCAAGGCAGAAAATGAAATCCAAGAAGCACGCATCACCCTTAAAGGCATCCAACACTGATGCTGATGGCAAACCACTACGTCTCGACCTCGGCGGAACTCGTGACATCTCGAAGCCTTACGCCAAACCTCGTTGGCGGCTGGCTTACATCGAAGGCATTGGGGCCGTATTCGTGCCCGCTGGCGCCGAAATCAAGGCAAAGCATCCTTCTGACTTCTTCACCGACTGATTTACGCCCCGAGCGGCGGCATCTTTTCGTTCATACAACCGATAGATGGCCAAACTTGAAACACCGCCCTCGGGGTGTTTCCCCTTTGAAGGAGCAAGCGACGTTCAGGGCAGAACAGCCGTTCAGGTGGTTTTTCGGCCTGCTCACATGAGAACCCCTCCTTGCTCCTTCAAAGCCTCCCTAAAGGCTACGGGGAGCGAATGACGCCCGCCAGGGCCGTCATTCTCCCCCCTGACTAACAAGCCGAAATGCCCACTTCGTCTCAAAATATCAAATACAACTGAACATTTGTATTTGACATTTTGGCTTGATCTGGCAGACTCAGGGCATGAAAATGAGGTTCGTAGCCTATCATCGGGTCTCGCTTGAGAAGCAGGGTTTGAACGGACTTGGCATCGAAGCCCAGCGGCAAGCGGTGACACGATACCTTGCTACCCTCGACTGCGAGTTGATTGCGACCTTCGATGAAGTGGAGAGCGGTGCGAACAACAAACGCCCGCAACTTGCCGCAGCCATTCAACTGGCGAAGGCCAAAAAGGCGATCCTTGTCATCGCCAAACTGGATCGCCTCAGCAGAAATGCTGCATTCTTGCTCCAACTCCAAGACAGCGGTGTTGATTTCGTGGCGTGTGACATGCCGAATGCCGACAAACTATCCATTGGCATAATCGCCCTTCTGGCGCAGCGGGAACGTCAACTAATCTCAGAGCGCACGAAGGCGGGGTTGGCAGTAGCGAAACAACGTGGCACCAAGTTGGGAAACCCGAACGCATCGAAGGCATGGAACAAGGCCGTTAGTGCCATCAAGGAGCGGAAACGAGAGTTCGCCGCCGCTGCACTCAAGAGCATTCGGGAAATACAAAGCACAGGCGTTGATAATCTCACCCGCATCGCTGACTGCATGGACAAACGTGGTGAAAAGACGGCTCGCAACGGCAAGTGGACGGCTACCGCAGTGAAGCGAGTCTTGGAGGCAGCAGCATGAAACTGATTCGTGACCACAAAGGCCGACTCATCGGCCAAGTAGTTGAAAATGGAAATGTGACGTACATTCGTGACGGGCAAGGACGCCCCAAGGGGCAGTATATCAAGTCGGGGGATAAGACGTATGACGAGCAAGGGCGATACAAGGGCAGTGATGATCAACTCTTGCGGCTGATAAACTGAAAAGGAGGGGGAACCTGCGGCTGAGCCGTTAATGCGTCCAGCGTGAACTTGACGGGAAATAACTTTGTTTTGGCTCCAGATTTCTGAGCCGTCTGGATTGATAACGTAGTGAAGTATTACAGTGGTTTGACGCATGGAGGTCTCTACGTGGAGTTGCCCGTATAACGGCGGGTTTCCGAATTTTATGTAATAATTCTTGCTGATGCTGCGTGTCCAATTTGTTTGCCCTTCTTGGAAGGTGAGCGCCACAACGGGCTGATAGCCAGTTTCTGGCGGAGTGAATGCAAACTCGTCGTTCTCTTCGACAAGCCCGCCGTCACTAATTTTCATAGTGAGAGACCAGTTTGTCGCACTCATCAGTTTTGATCGGTCCGACGGGCTAAGACTCTCTATTGGACCGCCGTGGGCAGGGAAATCGGGCTTCCTCTGTGTTATCTCAAGCGGGCCACTCCCTGTTTTCTGGTTCAATAAATCGATACTCACTGGTGTGCCATCACGTGGTACAGACACCGACAGGCTCTCCCGCACACCACGTTGGGAAGTCACTAAGACCTCCGCACCAATTCCAATCTTCCGCAAGTAATAAACGACAGGCCGATTGGAATCAGGTTTGAAGAACTCACCTTGACCGTAGAATGAATCAAGGTTGAGTGTAGAGGTACTTGAAATACTGAACCCCTCGATTGGAACGAGAGGAATAATAGCCTGTCTTCCCAACAGAAACGTCCAGTTGAGTGCCTGACTTTCCCGTAAGCGAAAATAGCCCATTGCTATCGGTGGTTGTCTCGGTTGAAATCTTAGGCCAGTCCCGAAGTTCCATAGCATTTTTGTTCGTTACCGTTCCATCCCATTCAAAATGTGCAACGGCTCCCGTTACTGGGTTGCCCTTCTCATCCACCACTCTGCCGTAAAACTCAATGGGCCTTGGCGGGACGATTAGAGGCCACGTGAACACCTGATACTCGACGTTAGAAATGTATGATTGGGTCAGACCATCTGGCAATTTTGGCGGAGTTCGGCCTGCCTGTGCTGCACCAACATAAAGTAACGCTTGTCTGAAGGTCTCGTTCGTTGCAGTGATAGTTTTCGCCATTCCCCTTAATCCGCCTGGCAAGAAAACAAACTCGTTGTACCAAAGATTGGAGGCATTGGGTGGTTGCTGAGCCAAACCCGAGAACACGGAGATGCTCAGCGTCAAGGCCACGTAAAAACCAATCATGCGCTGCCCAATGATTGTTAGCCCTTTCATCGCCTCGTTTGTATCAATTCGGGGAACACAGTGCAATCGCTCCAGTGGCATTATACCAATCATAAGGAAAAAATTTGCGCAAGGCACTGCTTCGCTTAGCCCCATTCTAACCGCCGTTCTAACTCAAAACGGGATTTTCAGGTGGCGCAGCGAATGGATCAGGTGTAAGGACCGCCGAAGTCTGAACAAAGGAAAACTACGATGAACACAGAAACCTCAGCAAACACAACGGGAAATCCCGTCACTGAACAAAAAGAAGATTTGGTGCGCACGGCAGGACTTGAACCTGCACGCCTTACGGCACTACCACCTCAAAGTAGCGCGTCTGCCAATTCCGCCACGTGCGCACGGCGCCCAAAATAGACCAATTTTCCGCGCCACAAGCAAGGTTTAATTCCAGCTTGGCTCCGGTCGTGGCCGGATTTCCGGCGATTGTTCCCGCTTTGCAACCCCGCTCTGAAGGCTAAACTGTGGCCATGCAAAAGGTCCGCGGACTGTTGATCGTATTTGCGCTGGGCGCTTTCCTCATCGGCGGTGTGTGGCTGGGCTTCAAGATCCACCAGACCCTTGGCGGTACCACGACGGTTTACAACACGGCCACGGTGGTAAAGCAGGTGCAGACGCTTTCGCAACTGGTCACGGTCAAATACGTGATGGAGAAGATCGTCGTGCATGAGGATGTGAAGTGGTATTACGGCGGCGATAACCGGGTGTTGATGATCGCACATGGTATCGTGAAGGCTGGGGTGGACCTGCAAAAGCTCAAGCCGGAAGACTTGGAGTTCGATGCCGCGAACAAAAAGGTGAAACTCCGGCTGCCCAAGTCGCAGATTACGGATTGTTATCTGGATGAGAAGAAAACCCAAATCGTGGAGCGGACGACGGGATTGCTGCGCACGTTCGACAAGGATCTGGAACAGACGGCGCGTTTGTTCGCGGTGGAAGATATCCGCCGCGGGGCGCGCAGTGCGGGCATCCTGAATGATGCCGACGAACGAGCCCGGGAACAACTCGAAAAATTTTTTCAACAAATGGGCTATGGGGTGGAATTTCTGCCCCGGTAGCCCCCCGGGGAGTCAATTCTCGCGCCGGTGGGACAAGACACTGCCTTGAAACAAGCCAACAAAAAGCCGCTGGCAAGGCCAGCGGCGGAGAAGAACGGAGGCTTTCAACGCATCACAACGGGCATTCCGGGTTCGTCGGTCCTGACATGGTTGATCTTGATAGGCAACGGTGCACGGAGCGCCTCGGTCTCAATCGTCAAGCGCCGGCGGGGCGTAACCGCCTGATTGCTTTGCGAACGCAATTGCATCAAATAAAGCAACGGGGGGCGCGGTGCAGGTTTGCGATTCGTGATTTGGGCGAGTCCTTTCGACTCCTGTAGCATCTTCAGTAATTTCATTTTCGTGGCCATTGTTACCGTCCTCGCCCCCGGATTCGCAGTTCATGTGCCAGCAGAAATCCGGTGAAATTTTCTGCTGGAAAAATTGTGTCGCCCCTAAAGTTTTTTACCGGAAAGGGGGTGGTTCTGTGAAGTTGCCGGCTTCGGGCAATTGAAACTTGGCACTGGAACCTCGTTCTGCTTTCCTCCCCGCGCCCGAATGAACATTTGCCGCGCCGCCATCCTGATAGCTTTGCTGTCGTTGGGCGGCGCGTGCCTGTCGCTCCGGGCGCAGGAGTTGCAAGGTCTAGAGGTGACTGGTGGCGCTTTTGTGGGTTACTACACGAATGGCTATGCCATCGTCACCAACGGGGCCAAAGTAACCGGGATGGGCGGAGTGCTGACGGCAGACCGCGCTACAGTCAACGTTTTTACTGGTGACGTGCAGGCTGAGGGCAATGTCCGCATTTTGCGCGACAACATGGTCTGGACCGGCGAAGACGTCCGTTACAATTTCAAGACGCGCTACATGCAGACCGCGCAGTTTCGCACCGGCAAGCTGCCCTATTTTGCCGCCGGCGAATCCGTCTCTGGATTCCGCTCCGATAGTCCGACCAATACGCTTTTCACCGCGCGCAAA
Source organism: Verrucomicrobiota bacterium (assembly GCA_049840435.1). Lineage (GTDB taxonomy): Bacteria > Verrucomicrobiota > Verrucomicrobiia > Limisphaerales > JADLHS01 > JADLHS01. The sequence goes on from JASGKY010000045.1 coordinate 90,179, forward strand.
GCCTTCGTTACCGCCGACGACGTGGCGGAGCCCGCCCTGCGGGTCGAGGCCAGCTCTTCTCAAGATTGTTCCCGGCCAGTATTTTCAGGCGCGCAACGCCGTGCTGTATGCCGGGCCGGTGCCGATCTTCTATTTTCCGATTTACACTCAGCGTCTCGATGGCAAGGGCAATCACTTTGAATTCACGCCTGGCTCCCGCAGCCAGTACGGCGGTTACCTACTGTCCAGCTATAACTGGATTTTGAACGATGAAGCGGACGGCAAAGTGCGGCTGGATTATCGGTCCAAGCGGGGCGTGGCCGGTGGCCTGGACCTCAATCTTCATCTTGGGCCGTGGGGGGAGTCCACCTTCAAGTATTACCAGCTGCACGATCAAGACCCGCAGAAGGGCAATACCGGATATTACATCCCGGAGGACCGGAAACGCTTTGCGTTCACCTACGATGCCGAGCCCCTCACCAATCTGACCGTCAAGTCACAGGTTCGCTATCAAAGTGATGAGCGCATTCTCCATAACTTCATGGAGAGTGAATATCGCGCGAACCCCCAGCCCAGCACGTTCGTCGAGGTCAATAAACACACGGATGACTTCGCGGTGGATGTATATGCCCAGCCGCGGATCAATGAATTCTATGAGAACATCGAGCGGCTGCCCGATGTGCGGATCACCGGGTTTCGCCAGCAGATCCTGGAAACGCCGTTTTATTACGAAAGCGAAACGTCTGCGGGTTATTACCGGCATTCTTACGCCGTCACCAACAACCTCGTCACCGGCGCGGATTACGACGCTACCCGGGCCGACACTTATCATCAACTCACGTTGCCGCAGACATTTTATGGTTGGTTGAACATTACACCACGGGCGGGCTGGCGGTACACCTATTACGGCGAAGCTTCTGGCCCAGGCGCCACGACCAGCGATGTGCAACGCACCGTGTTCAACACCGGTGCGGAAGCCACGTTCAAAGCGTCGCAGACTTGGGCCGGCAAGACGAACCGGCTGCTGGCGCTCGACGGTTTGCGGCATATCATCGAACCCTCCGTGAACTACGTGTATGTGCCGACCCCGACGCATACGCCGAACGAGTTGCCGCAGTTTGACACCGAATTGCCAAGCCTGCGTTTATTGCCAATTGAGTTCCCGGATTACAACTCGATTGATTCCATCGATGCGCAAAATGTCCTGCGGCTAGGGTTGCGCAATCGGCTGCAGACCAAACGCGATGGGAAGGTATCCGATTTCTTCTACTTTGATCTTTATACCGACTTGCGGATTGATCCACAGGCCAATCAGGACGATTTTTCTGACGTCTTTTCCGACATTGTCTTTCGGCCGCGAACCTGGCTCACCTTGGAATCGCTCAATCGTTACAATATTTACGACGGCCAGTTGCGGTTATCGTTTCACAACTTGACGTTGCAGCCCAACGATCGGTGGAGCTGGGGTATCGGCCACATGTATGTGCGCGACGATTTTGGCGCCACCCCGACCGCCTTGCAGGAAGGCAACAGTTTTCTGACCAGCACCTTCTTCTATCGCGTGGACGAGAATTGGGGTTTCCGTGCGCAGCATCAATACGAGGTGGAGGAGAATTGGCTGCAGCAGCAGACCTATTCCGTGTATCGCGATTTCCGCAGTTGGACGGCCGCGCTGACCTTCCGCGTGCGCGAGCCTGGCAATGGCGAACCGCGGGATTACGCGGTAGCGGTTTCCTTCTCACTGAAGGCTTTCCCGAAAAACGGTGTTGGTGAGGACGCCGTCCGTCCGTCGGGCCTCCTGGGCTACTAACGCGGTAAGGGGTGAAAATGGAATTGCGCCGGGGTTGTGCCGCCTTCATCCAAATCCACTGTGTAGTAACCGCCGTCCTTTAGGAGTTCAATGCCTGCGAGCGATGGGCACAGCAGCACCCGGAACGGCTTCCAGTGCTGCGCTTCCCGCAACGCGCTGCTCATACGGCGCACGGAATGACCGCAGCAGTTGATGGCCGGAATGCCAGAAAGAATCCGGCTGAGACGCAGATAGAAATTTGAGTGCAGATGGCCAATGATGGTGCGTTCAATCAGTCCAAGTTTCGCGCGAATGGCAGCGTCGCGCCCAAGGAACGGTAGCGCGGTAGGGTCGTGACAGAAAAACAGGACGCGTTGCCCAGGCTGTAATGCATCAAAGGCGGCGCGAATTTCTGCGAAGTGTTCGGCCCGCAGCTTTTCCCAAGTGGAGCGCTCCTCGGCCAGCATATCGGCAGCGAAGACCGGCAAGGCAAGCAGGGTTGAAGTACAATTGAACAACACGTAGCGGCCGAGTTCCAGTTTCCAGAACGGTCGGACATCCAGTTCCGCGATGGAGCGGTCCCAACTTTTCAATCGCAGTCCGCCGCGGGTGCCCATGAGTCGGAGCTTGCCGAGTTCGTGATCGCCGAAATTGAGGCGCAGGCGGCTGCCGAATTTATCCCGCAGTTTGCCGACGCATTCCTGCGCACTTTCCATCGCGGCGTCATCGCACAAGCCGAACGCGGAGGTGTTGCACGAATAATCACCATTGGCGATGGCGTAATCCACAGCCGGCACTTCCGCGAGGAAGCGATCTAGTTGCCCGTTCTGTCGTAGTGGATAACGCAACCAAACATGATGCCGGTATTGCCGGATGGCGAAGCGAAGCAGTCGGTTTTCGATGACGCGATATTCGTAGTCGTCGCCTTCGGCGCGTTCGCGGGGGCCGGCGTAGTGGACATCGCTGAGGATTGCGAGGCGGAAGCGGCGGCTCATGGCCGGTCAGGCTGCTTGCCCGGTGGCGGGGAGAATGATGTTGAAAACCGTTCCCTTGTTGGGCTGGCTCTCGACGAGGATCTGGCCGTGGTGTTCCTGAACGATGCGACGGGTGATGGGCAATCCCAGGCCGGTGCCGTGGTTCTTGGTGGTGAAGAACGGTTCAAACATCTGCGCCAAGTTTTCCGGGGTAATGCCCGCACCGGTATCTGCGACGGTCACGCGCACGTGTGGTTGACCGACCAGCTTTGGATTGGCGATTTCGGGCGACGCTTCCGAGATAAATTCCGTCTGCACGGTCAATGAACCATTCGCGCCGGTGGCGTCCACAGCATTGAGGAACAAATTGACGAAGACTTGTTCGAGCTGCTGGTTGTCGCCCGAAACAATATCTGACGTAGCTTTGAATGCGCGGTTCAGCGAGATGAGCTTGCCATCGAGTTGATGTTTCACCATGCGGAGCGAATGCTCCAGCACATCGTGCAGCCGCACCGGGCCGCGCTCCTGCCGGGTCGTGCCGCCGAACTTGAGCAACTGTCGCACGATGGCATTTACACGGCTCATTTCGCGGCTGACGATTTCTGCCAGCTCTGCGTCTTTATTTTTTTCCAGCAGCAGATCCACGAATGTTTTGACGGCGACAAGGGCATTTTTTATTTCGTGGGCCATCCCGGCGGATAACGTCCCGGCGGTGGCGAGGCGATCGAGCCGCTCCACGCTTTGCTGGATGCGGGTGATGCCGGTGATATCTGTCATCGTCAGGACGACGATCAAGTCAGTGGGACCTGCTGGAGCAGATGTGGCGTTGATATGAAATTTGCGGCCCAGCTGCATTCCGTTGGTTATCGTGAAATCACTGATGCTGACCGTCGTCTTGCCTTGCAAGGCTTGGTGTGCCAGCTGGCGGATGGTGTCCGGCAGGATGATAAGGGATGCGCCGCTGCTTTTCCCGGCTGGTAGTGCCAGCCAGCTTTCTATTTCCGGAGTGCAGGAAAGGATCTGTTCGTTTCGGTTGATGACGACGACCCCGGGCGACAGGCATTCGTGCAAGGCTGGAACGAGGTTAAAGCCCTCGTCTGGGCGGCGATCTGGCTGTTGGCTGCGGGCGGACATTTGGTGCGACTGGTCACTGGCTTGGTTTTGAGCGCAATGAATCTGTGGCTGATTCACCCCAAAAATCCCAAGCTGGCCCGCATGATTCATTAGCCTGCTGGTGGCGACAACCAAAAATGCTTAGTTTTCCGATTGTCCCCCGCCGCCTGTGCTTATCGGCGTAACCTTGCCAAAACTGAAATAACAAATCAAATCGCCTGATGAAACCTGACTTGACGAGAATCGCCAAGCCAGATTTTTTCAAATTAGAATGAAAGCGCGTAGGCCAGTGAGAACAGATGCACGGTGACATCGTAGGTGCCGTTGAACAGCGGTTGGATCGTGTTCACGTTGCGCTTGTCGTAAAAATCTAAACCATAGGCGACTTGAAACGAGTGGTGGCCGGTGCGATAGCCCAGCCCAATGGTGAACACATTTTGGTCCGCGTCCGGGATGGTGGGCGAGTAGGTCGAGTCTGGGACGGGGCTTTGGTAATACTGATAACCTGCTCGTAAGACCCAGCGTTCAGCAAATTGCCAGTCGCCACCAATGCCGATGGTGATAGTGTCACGCCAATTTTGTGAAGCGACGTAGGGGCTACCTCCGAACAAGAGATTGTTGTTGTGAACATCAACGACCAACGACTTGAAGCGGGAGAATTGAATCCATTCCACGTCGGTTTCCAACCGGATGGTGTCTGTGATCTTGATGCCGTAACCCAAGGCTACCATGTTCGGAAAATCAATGCCGGAAGAGAAATCGCTGCGTGCTGTGACCCCTGCACCCGCAGCAAACGGCGCGATGTTATCAATTGTCGTATCGCCTTCGTAAGTCACATTCATTTGCGATCGATAGGTCACCGCCAATGTTTGGCGCTCGGTGATTTTCCAAGTCAAACCGAGGTTGCCGCCATAACCGAAGCCTTCCCCCTGTCCTTTCAATGTGCCGTCGCCCGCACCACCCCATGGGGTCCAGTCGTAATATTGCTTCAGCGTTAGCCGCGACCACATGACATCCAATCCCACGCCCAATGATAAATTTTCCGTGAGCTTGAAGGCCACGGTGGGATTGAAGTTCATGGTCATCAATTCATTGTAGTGCGCGGCGGAATAGCGCAGCACCCCGCCAGGCGCGAAGGCGCTTGTGCCTTCATTATCCCAGTTCACGCTCAGGCCGAAGGGCGCGGTGATGCCGAGGCCGACGGTGATGTTGGTGTTCTCCAACGGCGTCGCCCAAAACAGGTTGGGCAAAAATTTCCACGGGTCTTCTGTTTTCGAGGACTGGCCGGGAGCAGCGGAGGAATCAAAATCCACTCCCATATAAACGATGCTGGGAGTGAATTGCACTTCGGACTCTTTCAAGTCAATGAGGTTCGCAGGGTTTTGATGCACTGCAGAGGAATCGTCTACGTGTGCAATGCGGCCACCGGAACGGCCTAGGCTGAATGTGCCGGGTGGGGGATTGCGGAAGCCTTCGCCATAAACTGAAGCGTAGGTGAGCAGCAAACCGAGCCCCAACACAAGCGGAACGTTTTGGCGATAAGAAGTCCATCGAGCGGGGAGCACGGGTCGGTTTGTGTTCATGATTTGCAGTTCAATAATCAAGTGTTGTTCATTTTGTTCCACACTAAATGCCTTAAACGTGTACACCCCGGTGTGCGTTTTTAGATTCGGCACCCCAATAACTGATGACTAAGTGCGGCTTGTCAATGATTCAAGCAGCGCTGGTGCCAGCAGAGTAGGTGATTTTTCCTCGCTGCCTTGCTGTCATAGCGATTTGCCGTGACATAGACATGGGCTCAACCAAAGCTTGGCGCAGAAAGTGGTGCTTATATCCTTGGGTTACGTATTTTTTCTCGAATCAGAAGCTGCTTGAAGCGTAAAGCTTCAATGGCCTGACTAAAACTATTGCTGCTGAAATGATGACGAACGAGATTCAAGAATTGAAGGTCCGTGTTAAGGGGCCGGATTTGCAGAACATCGAGGCGCAACTGGAGCGCCTGACATGGCACGCTGCCGTCTTGAGAATTTTTGATACAAACGCTGTGGTTCGCGTTTCGCAGGTTTTCACCGAATTGACAGTCGAGGCCAATGGCATAGCGCTCTATTCTGGGAAGGCTGTCGTGGGCAGTGTCATTGACACGGGAGCGTCCCTAGTTTGTGCGGTTAAGTTAAGTGAAGGTGGTTTTCGCAGTATGGAATCCATCTCTGGAAACGACCGTGCGCGGTGTGACGCCGGATTTTCAGGGGTTTCTGAAAGATTGGGAAAAGTATTATCGCATTCTGCCAGAGTTTAAAATCATCGTGGCGGATATGCAGGAATGTTCCTGCAGGATTTGCAGCGCTGGCTCGATCAATTGGAATTGGCAGGTCGGAATTTTTCGCCTACCGGACAACCTTCGAATGACGCATTGCTCCAGTTGAGCGACGAAGTGACGCAAGCCTTCACTGCTTTGCATGAGCGGTTCGAAGAGGTCGGAGCAAGTGTTCCCTTGGAACATAAGGCTGCCCACGCCCATTTCACTCAGCGGCAGTTGCATCCATTGACGCTTTGTTCGCCTTTTGCGCATCGCACTTATCACAAGCCGCTTGGTTATGCAGGCGATTATGAAATGGTCAACATGATGCTGCGCTCTCCGTTCGAGGGGAATACGCTTTACGCCAAGATGCTGAATGCCTGGTTCGTGAAGCAGTGGCCTGCTGAAGCCCATCGCAATCGCATCACCTATCTCGTGGATCGGTTGGAGGAGGAAGGCCTTCGTGGCGCCCGCCGCAAGCAACCCGTGCGCGTCTTGAACCTCGGTTGCGGTCCGGCGCACGAACTCGTCAAGTTTTTTGCCGAGTCATCTCTGTGCGATCATGTCGAGTTGACGCTATGGGACTTCAATGATGAAACGATCGTGCGCACCGGCCAGAGCATGGAGGAATGCAGAGCGAGCACACGGCCGGAACACCAAGGTCACAATGACCAAGAAGTCCGTGCATCAGGTTCTTAAGGAAGGTGGACGCAACAATTCTGCGTTCAAAGGGCAATTTGACTACATCTATTGCGCCGGCCTCTTCGATTACCTGACCAATCGTACTTGCAAGCAACTGGTGGATACCTTTTACGATTGGCTAACGCCTGACGGGCTGGTGGCTGTCACCAACGTAGTGGATTTTCGCCCGTTCCGGCACATGCTAGAGAATTTGCTGGATTGGAATCTGATCTATCGTTCTGCGGCCGACGCGCCCAGCCTATGGCCGGATCGGGCGTTGCCGGGGACCTGCCGCGCGTTGAGCGACATTACGGGCGTAAACCTGTTCGTCGAAGCTCGCAAGCCTCGTGCATGACAGACAAGTTCACCAAAGATCAAGCGTTGATCAAAGCCTTTCAGGCATATGATCGGCAGGAGACGATCAGCAACTTCAAGGTCGCGTGCATCCTTGGCATGTTGTTGATGCCGGCGGGATTCATTCTGGATACCAATGTGTATCCAGAAGAGGCGCGGAAGTTTCACTTCTTTCAAGCTCGCTTACTCAGCTCTGTGTTGATCGCCGCCTTCCTTGGTGTGTTGCTTACTAAAATAGGCCAACGTCACTACCGCTTGCTAGGCGTCACTTTGTTCATGATTCCGGCATCATTCATCGCTTGGATGATTGCTAAAACGACGGGCGCAGCATCGCCATATTATGCGGGGTTGAATCTGGTCCTGTTGGTGCTGGCATTTGTGCTGCACTGGACTTTCTGGGAGAGCCTGACCGCGGCTACGTTGGTCATCGTGCTTTATCTCGCGGCCAGCTTTGCCCATGACGGGCTCGGGGCGTTTGGCCCGGAAGCCATGGGCGCACTCGTCAACAATCTTTATTTCCTCAGTCTGACCGGCATCATCGTCGTCACCGGCAGTTATTTTCACAGCAAGTCGCGCTTCCGCGAATTTTCCCTTCGCCATCAACTTTCCCAAAGCCAACGCAGCCTTGAGGAGAACAACGTCAAACTCGACAGCCAGAACAAAGAATTGGCGGACACGATTCAGAAGCTTACCGAAGCCGAATCGCAACTGGTCCAATCCGAGAAAATGGCGTCGCTCGGGCGCATGAGCGCTGGTATCATCCATGAGATCAACAACCCGTTGAACTTTGCCACTACCGGGTTGTTCACGCTGAAAAAGAAATCGAAGCACATCGCTCCAGAACAACAGGAGGAATACAACGACATCCTCAAGGACGTCGAAGATGGCATTACGCGGGTCAAAAACATCGTCGTCTGATCTCCGCATGTTCACCCATCCAAACACGGATAATTTGGATCAAGTGCTGGCTGCCGAAGTCGTGGCGTCGGCTTTGCGATTCTTGAGCAATGAAATGAAAGATCGGCGTCGTATTGAGGTCAAGCGACCTGGCCGATCGGGCAGATCCGTGCCAACAAGAACAAGATTATTCACGTGTTCGTCAACCTTGTTCAAAACGCGTTGGATGCCTTGAAGAAAAAGCAGTTCAATAATGGCGAAACGCCCATGATCTGGATTGAGGGCCGCGTGGTCAATGGAAGCCAGCTGCTTGATCGTCCGGGACAATGGCCCGGGCATTCGAGCGCAAGGCGTTGGACAAGATTTTCGATCCGTTCTACACGACTAAGGACGTGGGGCAGGGCATGGGCTCGGGCCTGAGTATCGTTTATCGGATCGTGCAGGATTTCGACGGGCGCATCTCCGTGCGCACGGAAGTTGGAAAGTTCTGCGAGTTTACACTGGAGTTTCCGGACAAAGGCGTGACGAAGTAACGCAAACAACATTCGTCATGCAACCACTTTACGACTATAAACGCTACGCGGTGCTCTACGTGGATGACGAAGAGAAGTCGCTGAAAGCGTTCAGCCGTGCTTTTGGAGATGAATTCCGCATCTTCACAGCGAGCAACGCCAAGGATGGCGCGCAAATCATCACGGAGAAAAAAGATGAGATTGCCGTCCTGATGACCGACCAGAAGATGCCCGGCGAAAACGGTAACTGGCTGTTGCAGCAGACCGCCCGCATCCAACCGCGCATCGTCCGGATTCTTGCCACGGCGTATACTGATTTCACCGATGCTGTGGCCGCCATCAATGACGGCGGCATCTTCCATTACGTCAACAAACCTTGGGATCCGGCGCACCTTGAAGGCCAGCTCCGGCGGGCGATGGAGTTCTTCCTCACCCAACGGGAGAACGAGCAGTTGGCGCAGGAAAAACTTGAAGCCCTTCGCAACCTGATGGTGGCCGACCGGCTCGTCAGCCTCGGCATGTTGACGGCGGGCCTGAGCCATCACATCCGCAACGCACTTGTCACCGTTAAAACCTTTCTCGATCTCTCTCCCGCGATGATGCAGGAGGAAAAAGCTGACGCGCAGAACATCCGCAACAAGGAGTTTTGGACCGATTACCATAAGAGCGTGCTCGGCCAGATTGACAAGATCAACAACCTGCTCAAAGACCTCTGGGCCGCTTCGGAGAAACCTGCAACGCAAACTACTGAACGCGTCAATCTGCACGCCCTCGTCAACGAAACGGTCGAGCACCTGAAAAGTTCCATCACGGCCAAGAACATCACGGTCACTAACGAGATCCCGGTGGACTTGCAGCCGATTACGGCGGAGCGGGACAAGTTTAATCGCTTGTTTGACTTGTTGCTCAAGGAAGAACTGGCCAGTTTGCCGGCGGGTGGCAAAATCAACTTTACCGCCGGTGCGGTGAATCATTCCGCCAAGCCGGAAATCCGCGTGCAGATCGCCGACAATGGTCCTGGCTTATCTGCCGAGAAGCTGCAGTGCCTCTTCGATCCTTTCATGGTGCGGGCTGATGCGCCGTCAGAATATGGCATCCATTTGATGGGTTGCTTCTTTATCGTCCACCATCACGGCGGGCGCATTGAGGCCACAAGCGAGGAAGGCAAAGGCACAACCTTTACGTTGCACCTGCCGGTTTCGCCGGTGAACTCGCTCGACGAATTGAATCAAGGCATTCTCCAGAAATCCCGCCTTGCCGAACAGGTCTGGGGCGGGGTGCGTTCGAAGAGTTAACGCCGCTCAGTCTTCAGAGAACAGGTATTCCAGTTCCGTTTTGGTAAGACTGCGGGCGAAGCCTTCTTCGCCGAGCACGTCGGCGATCGTCTTGGCTTTGCTCTGTTGCAGTTCCCAGATTTTCTCCTCGACCGTGCCGGGCGCGATGAGGCGATAGGCGTTGACGGTGTTCGTCTGGCCAATGCGATGTGAGCGGTCGATAGCCTGTGCTTCCACCGCTGGATTCCACCACGGATCGTACAGTACCACGTAGCTGGCGTTGGTGAGATTCAAGCCCGTGCCCGCGGCGCGCAAGCTGAGGAGGAATACGCCGGGGTTTGGATCATTCTGGAACGCGTTGACGACTTCCTGCCGGTCCTTGGTCTGGCCGGTGAGTAGGTGTGTGCTGATATTGCGAGCCCGGCACTCCTTCTCGAGCAGTTGTAACATTTGCACGAACTGCGAGAAGACGAGCACCTTCTGGCCGTCGTGAACGAGCGTATCGAGCAACTCGAATAACGTCTCGGTCTTGCCGCTCGGGGAATCGTTGCCAACGAGCGCTGGGTGACAACACACCTGCCGCAAGCGCGTGAGTGCGGCCAGCACGTGCATCTTGCTTTTGTTGAGGCCCTGTTCGGCCACGGCTTGCATGATCTGGTCGCGGCTGCGACGCAATTCCGCGAGGTAAAGCTTTCGCTGTTCTTCGCCCAACGGACAGTCGCGTCGCTCTTCGATACGGTCGGGCAGATCTTTTGCTACGTGCTTCTTCAAGCGGCGCAGCAACAGCGGGCGCAGTTTTGCGGACAACTGCCGACGCGCGATGCGTTGCGCGCTTTCAGCATCGTCGCCGCCCTTCGGCTCGTAGGTTTCGAGGAAATGTTCTTGCGTGCCGAGATAGTTCGGTTGGATGAAATCCACGATGCTCCAGAGATCGAGCAGGCGATTTTCCAACGGCGTGCCCGTGAGTGCGAGGCGGCATTCGGACTTGAGTTGCTTGACGGATTGCGTGACCTGCGCGCCGGGATTCTTGATGAATTGGGCTTCGTCCAGAATCACCGCGCGGAAAGGAAACTTGTTCAGCTCTTCGAGATCGCGGCGTAGCAACGCATAGTTGGTGACGATGATGTCGTGCTCGGGAATCTGTTTGCGCAGATTGTGGCGCGCGGCGCCGCTTTCGAGCACGAGAACTTTGAGGTCGGGGACAAATTTTTCTGCTTCCCGCCGCCAGTTGTGCAGCACGGACGCGGGACAGATGACAAGTGATGGCTTGGGATTCTTTTTATTACGATCCTTAAGCCACGCGAGCCAGGTGAGCGTTTGCAGTGTTTTGCCTAGGCCCATGTCGTCGGCGAGAATGCCGCCAAGCTTGATGGTGGCGAGATGTGCCAGGAAATCGAATCCGTCCTTCTGATATGGGCGCAAGTCGGCTTTGACCGTGGCCGGCATGTTGGCGGGCGGAACGCCTTTGAAGTTCCGGACGCGTTCGCGCAACGCCTTGGCTTCCGGCGAATCGGCGAAGCGTGTGAATTCGTCGTCGCTTAAATGCGCGACGTGCTCCATTCCAACCTTCTGTGGCGCGGCGAGCAAACCTTCCACGCCGAGATCTGCCATCGCTTCATGGGCGTCCTGCACGGCATCAGTGTCGAGCTCGACCCAGCCCGAATTTGGTAGCTTAACAAACCGGCCCGTGGCGCTGGCAAGGCGCTCAAGATCGGATTTGCTGAGCTTCATACCTTCCGCTTCCCATTCAGCGGAGACGGAGAGCCAGTCAATGCCGCTGCCCTTCACAATCAATTTTGGCTTGAGCCGGCGTGGATGGAGGAACAAGCGATGAAACGCAGGGTTGCCGAGGAATTCCACGCCTTCTGGGCGGCGCTGCCAGGCGACCGCGAGTGTGCCGAGACAATTCTCATTGGCATCGCCAACCCAAAGGCCGGGCTCGGGCGTAAACCAATCCAATTGCTTGAGCCATTGCATCGCGGGTTCGATGCGTGGGTCATCAAGAATCTCGGGTTTGTCGGTGGGGCGCTTTTTGTTGTCGTTAGGCCGCCATTCCTGGCCGGTCCAAAACCAGACGCTGCCATCGCGCGAACTTCGCGCAAGCAAGCGCAACCGCACCGTGTCCTCGAGCAGTTCCAGGACGAATTGCGGTGCGGCTTTATGAGTGACGCACAGCTGTTCCCAGTCCAAGCCATGATTGCTTTGCGTGCGACGCAAGTGCATTAGCAAGCGATGACTCAGGCGGCGCACGGGGACGGACGGTTTGTCTGTCCAGTGTTCAATGACCGACGCGGGCGGTGCATTGCGCAGGAGGTAGAACGTATTGCCCGCGAGCACCAGCGGCGGCTGTTGATTGAAAAATTTTACCGCCGTGATGGCCGCCTGTTCGCCAGTGGGCAAGGTCAGGCGATGCGTGAAGGAGAGTTCCTTGTCGCCATTCTCCAGATGCGGGTCAAGCGCGGCAATTTGCCCTTGAAATTGGAGCGGTTGATTCGAGCCTACGAGTTCGAGGCGATTTGTGTGCCCCCAGCGTGCGAGCCAGTGGAGTAACTCAGTATCGGTGAGTATGAGTGTGTCGTTGCCATCCTGACGGGTGCGGTGGGTCTCCGTGAGCCACGCGATAAAATCCCAGTCTGCTGGCGGAAAAAGCTCTTGTTCGTGCGCGGCACGGGTCGCGAGATCGACCAAGTCGCGCAACGTGCGCGACTTTTCACCGGTGCGTGGGCGGAACAGATGGAACTGAACGCCGAGGCGATAGCGCGCGGGGATTTCTTCGTCCGCCTGCGGCAGGCAAACGACGCGCAACGTCGCGCGTGGCGTGTCGAGATGCGGAGTTTGAGGCGGGAACAACCAATGTTCCAGTTCGTGTACAAGTTTCTGCTCATGCTCCGCGGCTTCGGCGCGGGCGAAGCGGTCAAGGTTCGCGTGGGTGGAGAGTTCGGGGGGCAGTGAGCGTTTGGCCCGGAGGAACAGGAAGGCGAGTTCTTCAAGGCGTGCAGTGCCAGTGGCAGCCAACATGCGCGGCCACCATTCCGTGGCGGGAAAATCTTTGCGTGAGAGTGAAATTTTTTCGAAATAATCCTCAAGCAACAGCCAAGAACGTTGGGAATCAGGGCAGGTAGCAAAGCTGCGGAGGATTTCCTCGCGTTCGCCGACGGCGTTTTTGGAATCGGAAAGTTCGCGCCGCAGATCGGCAAAAGCGCCATAGGTCTGCGACAAAACCTTGTTGTTTGCGTCGTATTTTGACGTGCTCCCACCGTGGCGAGAAGCACCGTTTCCGTTTTTTGCTGCAACTCTGGACATCTGAAAATTACAACCCGTGCGTTAGGCTAACATCTCGCCATGGAATGGGGGCACCGGTCAATCAGAAACAAATTTTTTTTGTGTCGGGTGAAGAAAATTTCTACGCTCCGGTCAAGCTTTCAATGAATAAGATGGCTCGAATTGATCCCACCAAGCCGATGGATATGCACGTTCATGTCGTTGGCAACGGTTCGGGAGGTTCGGGCTGTTGGTTGCGAGTCACGGGTTGGCATCGGCCACTGGCGGCGCTGATGTTGCGGCATATCGGGCTGCCGAGTTCAGCGATGCGCGGGGATATGGAGGGTTTGTTGGTCGCACGTTTGCTCGAAATGATGCGGGCGTCGTCACTTGGGGCGGCGGTGATTCTTGCGCAAGACGATGTTCATGATGAAAACGGCAAGGTGATGCCGAACGTCGGTTCATTTTATGTGCCGAACGATTACGTGCTGAACTTGGCGAAGAAGCACCGCGAATTTTTGCCGGCAGTTTCCATTCATCCAGCGCGGCCCGACGCCATCGAAGAACTGGATCGTTGCTTAGCTGCTGGTGCGGTAATGATGAAATGCCTGCCAAATTGTCAGAATATCAATTGTTCTGACCGGCGGCTGACAAAATTCTGGGAGCGAATGGCTGAGGCAAAGTTACCATTGCTCGCGCATACCGGCGGTGAACATACATTGCCGGTCGTGCGTCCGGAATTTTCTGACCCGCGCACCTTGCAATTGCCGTTGGAAATCGGTGTCACTGTGATAGCCGCCCACAGTGCGACCAAGAGCGGTTTGGTTGATCCTGAGTTCTTTCATATCTTTGCAGAAATGACAAAGCGTTTCCCTAAGCTTTACGGGGATACGAGCGCTTTCAATGTCCCATTGCGCGGGCGGCACATTCGTAGATGCCTGGCTGAGCCGCTGGCGTCGCGAATGGTTCACGGCAGCGATTTTCCTGTGCCAGTAAATGGACTATGGGCATGGATGCGCGGTTTTTTGAGTTGGAGAGACTATCGGCAGGCGCAAAAAACGGACAATATTCTCGAACGTGATTATCAACTAAAAGTGGCCATGGGCTTCAAGCCGGAGAGCTTCACGCGTATTGCAAAACTGTTGCGGTTGGTCTGACTGTCGTTTCCGTACACAAAAACCGGGCCAAACAGTCAGGGGGTGACCGAGAGGCCCGGGGAATTTTCGAATGGTACTTCAGTAGGTATCCGGAGATATCCGAAATCCGCCTGTACCGAGCGAATAACGGAAAACCTAAAAACTTCAAAGAACAATCGCAGGTGGCTTCCAGTCAATCCTGCTTACTGGCGACAGTTAATCACACGTTTTCATCAGTGTCAAACAGGCATAATTAAGTATAAGCGATGTTGCTGAGTGTGGGCGGCGCAGGCTTGGGTCGCTTATGGCAAAGAAAACAGGCGAACCTGAAGAGGTTCGCCTGTTTTGAATTAACCGCTGTAGTCTAATGACTTACTCGCTCTTGGCTTCGTCAGCTGCGTCGAACGCGTGCTGCAACGCCACGAGATCTTCACCGGGCTTGAGCGCGTCGAGGACGGCTTGTTCTGCCTTCAGTTGCTCGGCGGAGTAGTTGGCTGCCTTGATAGACAGCCCGATGCGGCGGTCACCCCGATCAATCTTGATGACGCGGGCTGTAACGTCCTGACCGACCTTGAGCACGTTCTTGATCTTGTCCACGCGTTCTTCGCTGATCTGCGAAATATGCACGAGACCGTCAATATCATGCTTGAGTCCGACGAACGCGCCGAAGCTGGCGAGCTTGGTGACCTGACCAGTGACAAGATCGCCAACTTTATAGAGTTCATCGATCTTGTCCCACGGATCGACGGAGATTTGCTTCACGCCAACCGCAATACGTTGGTTGGCCTTGTCCACTTCGAGCACCTGGGCTTCGACTTCGTCGCCCTTCTTGAACACTTCGCTCGGGTGATTGATCTTGCGCGTCCAAGAGATGTCGGACACGTGGATCATGCCATCCAGACCTTCTTCCAGTTCGATGAAGGCACCATAGCTGGTGAGGTTGCGGATCTTGCCCTTGACGCGAGTGCCGGCCGGATACTTCTGTTCGGCATTGTCCCACGGATTGGATTCCAGCTGGCGCACGCCCAGCGAAATCTTCTGCTCGTCGCGGTTGATGCCGAGAACGACAGCTTCGAGTTCCTGATCCTGCTTGAGCACATCGCTCGGCTTGGCCACACGCTTGGTCCAGGACAATTCGGTGACGTGAACGAGGCCTTCGACGCCGGGTTCGAGTTCGACGAACGCGCCGTACGGCACGAGGTTGACGACCTTGCCCTTGACCTTGGTGCCGACCGGATACTTCGATTCGATCTCGGCCCACGGATTGGCCATCTTCTGCTTGAGGCCGAGGCTGACGCGTTCCTTCTCTTTGTTGACATCGAGAACGACGACGTCGAGATCCTGGCCAACTTTGAGCACTTCCGACGGATGACCGACGCGGCCCCAGCTCATGTCGGTGATGTGCAGCAAACCGTCGATACCATTGAGATCAATGAACGCACCGAAGTCGGTGATGTTCTTGACCGTGCCCTTGCGGATGTCGCCCGGCACCATGTCGGCCAGCAATTTCTGGCGACGATCGGCGCGCTCGGCTTCGATGAGTTCGCGGCGGGACAGGACGATGTTCTGGCGCTCCTGATTGATTTTGACGACTTTGAAATCGTAAACATTTCCGACGAACTGCGTGAGATTCTTCGGGGTGATGACGTCGATCTGGGACGCGGGCAAGAAAGCTTCCACGCCGATGTTGACGACGAGACCGCCTTTGACGACGGACTTGACCTTGCCGGAAATGCGACCACCTTCGTTGCAGATCGTGAGGATTTTTTCCCAGTTCTGTTTGAATTCGGCCTTTTCCTTGGAGAGGACGACCATGCCGTCCTTGTCTTCCAATTTTTCAATGAGGACGTCCACTTCATCGCCGACTTTGACAGTCTTGATGTCGTCGAATTCGTTACCGGGGATGACACCTTCGCTCTTGTAGCCGATGTCCACCATGGCTTCTTTGTTGCGGACTTCAATGACGCGACCTTTGACAATTTCGCCTGCGGCAAAGCGTGTTGAGCTGTGCTTCAGGGCTTCTTCCATCGTAAGCATAGTATTCCTATGAACTGCACTGACTGGGGCTTGATCGGGCGTGAATATGCCCGGTGAAGCTCCATTGCCTAATCTGACCGACGTTGCGGGGCAACGGAGGTTAAAGGTTAGGTTGTTTGTTAACTTCTTTTTCTCAGCCTTAATGAACATCCGCACACGCGGCGTTCAGGCAGTGTTTAGACTACCAGACTAGTTGCCGGGGGCAAGCCTTTTGCTAGGCTGATTTGGCTGCATTGCGGCATCGCCAACCTAGGAGATTTGCCCCAAAATGCTTGGCCAATGAATTGTTTTGTCACCGGGGCCTCGGGATTCGTCGGGGCCAACCTTGTCCACGAACTCGTCGCTCGTGGCCATCGTGTCAAAGCGCTGTTGCGTCCGAAGGCGGATTTGCGAGGCTTGGCTGGAGTGGAGCTTGAGCGTGTGGATGGCGACGTTAGTGACCGGGTCAAGCTCACTCAGGCCATGCGGGGCTGTGATTGGTGCTTCCACGTGGCTGCCAGTTATCATCTTTGGTTGCGCGATTACGCACCGATGTATGCCGCCAACATTGAAGGCACGCGTCACGTTATTGAATCGGCTGCGCAGGCTGGGTGTTCGCGGATTGTTTATACGAGCACCGTCGGGTGCATTGGCTTGCCCAAGGTGGAGAATGGTGGTTATGCGCCAACCGACGAAACAGCCCCCGTTTCTGAGGCGCAGATGAGCAATCATTACAAGCGCTCCAAGTGGCAGGCAGAAGTAGTCGCCCGCGAACTGGCGGCTCAAGGATTGCCGGTCGTCATCGTCAATCCCAGCGCTCCCGTCGGTCCACGTGATGTGAAGCCGACGCCTACCGGCCAGGTTATTGTTGATTTCTTGAGCCGAAAAATGCCCGCCTATCTCGACACCGGCTTGAATTGGGTCCATGTCCGTGATGTTGCCGTCGGTCACATTCTTGCCGCCGAGAAAGGCCGGATAGGCGAGCGGTACATCCTTGGCAATGCGGAGGGGAATTGGACCATGCGCGAGGCATTTGCTGTGTTAGAAGCGGCCACCGGTGTCCGGGCGCCGCGAATGCAGATCCCTTACTTGGTGGCGCTGACGGCTGCGCACGTGGACGAAGCCATTTCCAGTTTCACCGGCAAGCCCCCCAAAGCACCGCTGGCCGGTGTGCGCATGGCGAAATACAAGATGTTTTTCAACCCTGCCAAGGCCATTCGTGAACTGGGCCTGCCCCAAACGCCACCCCGGCAGGCGCTGCAAGACGCGGTGGATTGGTTTCGCAACAATGGCTACATCCGCTCTTAGTCAAACAGCGTTCATCCCAGCATACGAAAGCACGCCAGCGGTAATTATCCTTGCCCCGGTCTAGCTTTCAAAAGTTCCGGCGCACTTCCGCCATGATGTAAAACATCTCTTGCGCAATTTGTCGGCAGCGCTCGTTGTATGCGGTGGTTTCGGTGGGGGTGTCGTCGCAGAGGCGCGGGTCAATGTAATGGATAGCGTAACGGTCAATTGCGCCCTTCACTTGAGGGCAAGATTTGTCGGCAGCGCTGCAGGTCATCAAAGCGATAAACTCCTGCCTGGGATTGTCGTCGGCATTATAGAGCTTGGAATACGCGCGAATCGGCGGGCGATCTTCCGCATAACGCACGGAATAGATGGGGTTATCGCCAGTAGTCAGGTCGGTGATGTCGAAGCCAACGCGGCGCATAGCGGTCACAGTGCGGCAATTGCACGCCGTCACCTCCGTGCCGCCGGAGTAAGCGTGAACATTCTTCAAGCCATAGTAGTAGGCCGCGGTCTGCGCCCAGATCTGCGACATGTGGCTGCGCCGGGAATTGTGGGTGCAGATGAAAGTAAGATACGCAGGTTTGCCGGCCTGCAAGCGTGTCGTGATGGCGGTGGCAATCTGGCCCAACACCGCCTTGCGTTCTGCCGGGAGCGTGTCTAGCTCGGTTCGACTTCATCCACATACAGTCGCAAGGCTGGGAGCAGTTTCTGGTGGGAGTCAACGTGTGCTGTCGTGGTACAGCTTACACCGCCAATGGCGATCAGGGTGAGGGCAAGGAATGTTTTCATGGCATGATTTCAATCCGCTTTCAAATCCAGGCACACCACGCTTGAGCCGCCGCGCAGATAAAGCCGTGAGCCGATCAGCGCCGGGTGCGGATACACTTCTACTTCGTCTCCGAACACTCGCAACCGTGAAATGATGGCACAGTCATCAGCCGCGGCGTCTAGTAACAACAGTTCGCCTCCGAGCGTGATGACCAGCACGCGTTCGGCGTCCGCAATCAAAGTTGCATAATCGCCCACGGTGTCGTCATCCCGATGCCAGATGCGTTTCAAGTCATGTTGCAGGTCCAGGCAATGCAACCCCAGATGCGCGCCGAACACTCTTCCGCGGGTTACCACCGGGGTTGTTGTGTCTGGGGACAAATCCTCATAAATCGCGGTCGGCGTCGGAATGATGCGGCCCGTTTCGTCGAAGCGATAAAATCGCGTGCCATTGTTTTCAGTCGCCACCAGAAGGCCGTCGTTTACGGCGATGGGAGTGGGGACGTTGAAGTCGCCCTCCGTCGGCGGCGTGAGCTGCCAGAGGCGCGCGCCGGTTTTGCAATCCCAGCCTCCAAGCGAAATTTGATCGTAACCCACGATCTGGCGGCGGCCGCCGAATTTGGCGCAGATGAACGGGGCGTACGCTGCAGGGGCTCCAGGCGTAGTCCACCGCGTCTGTCCTGTCACGCCATCCAGCGCGACCAGCGATGCGTTCGTGCCGCCAGGATTTACGATGAGCAGATCATCCACGATCAGCGGTGGCGAACACATGCCCCACGTCGGCAACTCCGCCGCGAACTCTTGCGGGAGTTGGCGCTGCCAGAGCAGCTTTCCATCGGTGATATCCACACAGCGCAAATCGCCAAAGGCGCCGAGCAGGTAGGCACGTCCTGCGTGAATCACGGGCGTTGCCCGTGGGGATTGCCCGTAGTCCAGATGGCCGCGCGCGGGAAATTTGATGCGCCAGAGCAGTTCGCCAGTCTCCGTGTGGAGACACCGATACACGTCGTGTTCGTCAGCAAAGTCGCGTTCCGCCAAGATTAACCGGTAGTCGCTGATGCTTAAACCGGCAAGGCCGCCAGTCATGGCGGCCTCTTTCCAGATGAACTTTGCGGTTGTCGGCAAGCGTGTCGGAAGTCGTGGCACGCGACCGGAGCGATCCGGTCCACGCCAGTCGGGCCAGTCCGGGCCGGCGTTTGCCTGCGGCTCGCCTGGTTTCTTTGCTTCGATCGGCTTGAAGCCGTCGCGACTTTCCATGGCTTCCAGCAGCGGTGCATTGGTTTTGATCTCGAGTAAGGTCGTGATGATTTTTTGTTTCTTCTCCGCTGAAATCCGGGTGGCGAGAAACACGGTGATGAACGGCTGAGGTGCCGTAGTGCCGATTATTTTCAAGTCGCCGGGCGTGATGCTGCCGCAACCTTCGAGGAGTCGGACTCCATATCCAGGAATTATCGCTACGGGTGGCGGACTGGAATGGCTGTCCAGCACGTCGAGCGCAGCGTCCGAATAAACCGATCGCTTTTCCAGTTTGGGTGAAGCCCAGCCAGCGGCGCGCAATGTGGTCGTGGCGGCCGCGCGATTCGCTTCGGTATCTGCCAGACCGAAGATAATTTGTCGTCCCGCGATGTCTTTCAGGTCGGCTGCGGTATCCTTGGCCTGCGCTACGAAGGTTCCGACGAATGTGCTGCGGCCTTCAACATCGGTTAATTCACAAACCGGCAGGAACGTTTGTGTCGCACGTTGCGCGCTGTTCGCAACAAAAGATCGTTCCCCCACCACCAGCATTTCTTGTTCAGGGCTTGCCAGCTTGAGCGATTCTGCCAAATCATCGGAAAACTCTACGGCGACCCGTTGTTGGAGCGCGGCACCGAGATGGGTGGCGAGCTTACGATAGTCCCGTTGTCCGTAGCCCTTGACGCACGCGCAGGCTAACTCTTTGGCGAGCGGGTCCATTACCACGAGCAAAATAGGCGGTGCTTCATGGCGGGCCGCAGATTTATGACTGGCGCAGCCGGTGACCAGCAAGAAGGTCAGCACGGCTGCACCGACGAAAACACAACCCTGATTCCAGTGTTTCATGAGAGGGGCAACTCAGCTCTTTGCGGCGAAGATGCGGATCGCGTCGTGCTTGGTGTCCAACATGTAGAATTGCTTGCCGTCGGGGCTTGCTTCCACCGTCACGCGCACGCAATCGCCGTCCTCTTTGGTCATGGCAAGTACTTCGATGAACTTGCCCGCGGCGGAGAAGCGTTTGATACATGTGGGTGGGCCGGATTCGGCAGCGAGGATGTCGCCGTTCGGTAGCACGCGGAGATTCTTGGGTTCGCAACAACCGCCGAAGTCGGCGGCTTTCACTTTGCCAGCCTTGCCAAAGTTAGTCAGTTCCTTGCCGTCCCGGTCAAGGGATTCAACGCGATGACGCGCATTGTGCGGAATCCAGAGATTGCCACCAAATGTTTGGATATCCATCTGTGAGCAGCAGCCGCGCAGTTTCTCGACGACCACTTTGGCGTTTCCTAATGAATGATCAAACCGATAGACCTGATACGTGAAGGCGTTGGGGGTCGGGACAGCCATAAAGACATCTTGTTCGGTCACCGCGATGCCAGTCACGTCCGAGCGGCGCTTTTCCAAGGAGTTTTTCATGAGTTCCTTTTCCTGCTCTAGGGTGCGCCCCGTATCCCGCCGCGATTCCTTGAGCATCTTTTCGATTTCTTCCGTAATGACCACGGGAATGTTTGCGACGGGCGAGTCTGCGGAGGCCAGCACCTTGCCGGTGGTGTCGAGCTTGAACACCTTTCCATCACCAGCCACAAAAATAGATCCGTCCTTGGCGACGCAGACGGCGCTGGGTTTGATGTCCAGCGGTAGCGTTTGTAGCAATTCGCCTTTGGGGGAATAGACCCGGAGTCCAGAGGGGCTCTTCTTGTCATTCCCGGCGAAGCACGCGAGGATGTTACCCTCGGCATTCAGGCAGAAGTTTCGCAGTGCGCCCGGCCGCTTGCTGTCGCCGACCTGAATTTTGCCCACTTCATCACAGGCGGGTTTCCACGCCGGGTCTTTGGCCCGGCTGGCCGCCGCGGCTTTCTGTTGCTGTTCGTAGCTACCCATCATGACGGTGGCTTCGGCCACGTCATCGTTGCCAGCAGCTAGGCTGTTTACCGCCCCGTTTCCGCACGCTCCCGATACGACTATGAGCGCAATCATCCATCGATTTATTGCTTTCATGTGTGCTCCTGTCTGTTTGGTTTAACCGTCGTATTACGCCTGTTCCCTTCAACACCGCCTGCGGGCAAATGTTACGCGGAACTTGTGACGGATTAGACCGGCCTTTTCCGATTTCTGCACGAACAAAGTTGGTGGGAATTTGTAATCTGGGAGGATAGGTTCGAAGTTGCTTGGATGCAGGGATTAAAAACCCATCCCGCGCCGGTGTTTACACCGTTGCCTCGTGAAGAAACAAGGAAACCCATTCCTTGGCGGCGATGCGGTCTGCTACCGTGCCACCGATGAGTTCGATCTTGCCGTTGGGTTTTTGGATCAAGCGGGCTTTGCCGAAGGTGGCCAGCGTCTTGTCGCTGGTCGCTTTGAACCAGTAGCGCAGAGATATATTCATGCGCGCAGTCTGCCGAGGATGGTCGGACAAAAACGGTCTGAGGCAAAAATTGCCGCCGAATGAAGCAGGTAACCAAACGCTTCGAGATCACTGAAAGGTGGTCTCGAGCGCAGTCTGTTCCTGTTCGGCCTCGAGTTTCTTGCGCATGAGTTGCAGGATGGTGCGGGTCAACTCGCGCATTTCCGCGCCTTGTTGCGAGATTTCCTTTTCGAGTTCGGCGATGCGCGTTTCGTAGGCCCGGATGCGTTCCTGCAGCGGTGCGTTGAGGTTGGCGAGGCGCGTTTCCATTTCGAGCAGACTTTGCAAGGCTTGCTGCTGCATGGCCAGCAAGGCATCGCGTTGCGCGGCCAGTCCCTGCACGAGACTTTGTTTCACAAACTCCGTCAATTCTGGCATGAGCTTTTCCCGAAGCAACAGGGCCTGACTATCCGCTAGGGCTTCGGCATTCAATGCGCGTTGCTGCCAGGTGGAGATGGACAAATCTGTGGGTTGCTGGTTGGCGACGTTGATCATCCGGCTCGCCGCCCGGCGGCGGCGTTCGCGAAAATAAAGCACCCCCACGTAAAACGTCAGGAGAAAGGTCAGGATGAATACCGCGGTCAACGCATAGACCGTGGAGTCAGGATCGAACCGCGTGGCTGGCATCGTGGCAGCCGACGAGGCGACGGCAGATTCCGTTTCTGGAGTCTGCGCCGCAGCGAGAGAAATTCCGGCCCACAGACAGCCGAGCAAATATCGCATGGCGCAAACAATGACGGCTCAGGCAGGCGACGACAATCCCAGAGTTTGTTTTCCGGAGCGTTTCACTTGGTTTTGGAAGCGAAACTCCACTCACGCCAAGATCAAAAGCCCGATCTTCGACCTGTCTGCTGGTCAGCACCATCTTGGTCGTGTGGTGTTGAAAGAAGTCTGGTGTGGCAGAAACTTTGCCCCAGCATGCAGACATGCCGGTCATTGATCATTTCTTCGCCATCAGTTGGATGCGCAAAGCCATCTGGCGATGTTGGTATCCCTTTCTCACCCGCCGGTTGCGCGGTGAGGGCGTGCTCTTTCTGAACTATGCGTTCGAGACCGAACCTCCCATGAATATTCCGCTCGCCGCGGCGGATGAGCCGGATCGCGCTTGTATCCAGCTTTATCATCATGTTGCCAGCCAAGTGTCGTTAGGCGGGAAGCATGTCCTGGAGATCAGTTGTGGCCACGGTGGCGGGGCGGCTTATCTTGCACGCACTTTTCAACCGTTGCGCTATACCGCGCTAGACTTGAATCCAGTTGCCATTCGGTTTTGCCAACAGCGGCATCACGTGGCCGGATTAAGCTTTCAAACCGGCGATGCGGAGCAATTACCTTTTGCGGCTGCTAGCTTTGACGCGGTCATCAACGTGGAGGCTTCCCATTGTTATCCAGATTTTCCCAAGTTTCTGGCCGAAGTCGCGCGGGTGTTGCGGCCCGGGGGATGTTTTCTGCATGCCGACTTTCGGTTTGCCGACCGGTTGCGAGAATGGGAACAAGCGCTGGCAAGCGGCCCGCTGCGGCTCCAGCAGCAGCGAGACATCAATACAGAAGTATTGCGGGGCATGGACATAAATTCAGCGCGCTCGTTAGAATTGATCGCGCGGCAATTGCCAAAATTCATGCACGGGTTGGGCCGGGATTTTGCCGGCACGCGCGGCTCGCGGATTTATAACGCGCTGGCGCAGGGCGAGCTCACGTATCGCTCGTATTGCTTGATCAATACCTAGCCAGTCTTGATGTTCGTTAAGGCCTCCCGGGGCGCATCAGGAAAAGCCCGGGCTGCCCGCCTTGGGTGCCGTTAGGCGTTGAAACTTTCTTTTACAAGCTGGGGTGGGGCATTTATTCTGCTCCTTCAGCAAAACATTGGGATGATTCGTTGATCGAAGGGTGACCGCGGCGACACATGAAATTTCCCGTTAAGAAACTGATCACACTAGGCTTTGTGATTTCGGTGCTGGCGTTGTCCTTGACTGGCTGGCTGGCCTATCGGCTAACTCAGCGGGCGACCGACACGCTTGCCGCCGTGGCGCACTCCCAGGAAGTCATCGGCATGTTGGTGTCGGTCAATGCCTCGCTTCGCGAGATGGAATCGGAGCAGCGCGGTTATTTGCTGACCGGGGCCGTCAGCTTTTTGTCGGACCGGACCAATGCCATCAGGGAGCTAGAGGTCAGTCTAACCGAACTCCGCCGCCTTACCCGGGACAATCAAAACCAGCAACGTGCGTTGGGAAAACTCGAACCGCTTATCGTGGGGCGGCTCAATCTTGCCGATGACCGGATTGCCCTGTTCCAAGAGCAGGGGGCAAGTGCAGCTATTGCGGTTGGTCCGCGGGAAGTGTTCCGGAAACAGATTCAATGGGTTCTGGACGAGATGCGGGCTGAAGAGAACACGATTTTGTTGCAACGGGAGGGCGAAGCCCAGGTTCGCGCCCGATCGAGTCTGCGGATCATCACGTTGAGTAGCGGGCTGGCGATTGCCCTGGGATTGCTCGGGGTTATTCTGCTCTTGTATGATTTAAAACTGCGGGAACGCGCTGAACGGGAATTGCTGGAAAGCCGCAGCTTGCTTGAATCGATTTTGGATAACACCCCGGCGGTGGTGTTTATCAAGGATCTTGAAGGGCGCTATCTATTTGTGAACAGTCGGTTTGAGCTGACAGCCGGGCAAGTGCGGGCTAAAATCTTAGGCAGGACCGCCTCCGAGCTTTTTCCGGCGCGACTGGCTGAAGCCGCACAGACGCATCAGCGCGAGGTGTTGGCGACACAAGCGCCCATCGAGGTAGAGGAAGTACTACAATATCCGGACGGGTTGCGGCAACATCTCGCGGTGAAATTTCCGTTGCGTGATGCTTCCGGTAAAATTTACGCGACGGCGGGCATTTCCAATGACATTACCGAACGTAAAAAAGCTGAGGAGGAGCGCGATCGTTTCTTCAGATTATCTCTGGATCTATTATGCACCGTTAACCCGGATGGCTACTACAAACGTGTCAACCCCGCCGTCACGGAATTGCTCGGCTGGACAGAGGCGGAGTTTGTGGCCCGCCCGTTCATCGAATTCGTGCATCCCGAGGATCAAGCCGCCACCCGGCAGGTGTTCGCGGAACACGTTCGCACCGGGCTGCCGGTATTCCAATTTGAGAACCGCTACCGGCACAAAGACGGCTCCTGGCGGATGATGTCCTGGAGTTCGATCCGGCAGGGTGATTTGATGTTTGCCACGGCGCGCGATATGACTGCGGCCCGTACGGCAGCGACGGAGATCAGTAAACTCAACGCCACCTTGCAACAGCGTGCCGTTCAGCTCGAGGCGGCCAATCATGAACTTGAGGCGTTCTCGTATTCTGTGTCGCACGATCTGCGTGCCCCACTCCGGCACATTGATGGGTTTGTGGATCTGCTGGCCAAGCAAAATGCCGACAAGCTGGATGACCGGGGGAAGCGTTACCTTAAGATCATCACCGGCGCGGCGCGTCAGATGAGCACCTTGATTGACGATCTTCTCGTGTTCTCGCGCATGGGACGCGCTGAGTTGCACCAACACCCCGTGGATCTGAATGCCTTGGTTCACGAAGCCGTCGCGGGCTTGCAAACCGAGTTCGCCGGCCGCAATGTGACCTGGCAGATTGCCTCGTTGCCCACCATCCACGCGGATGCAGCAATGTTGCGGCAGGTGCTTGTGAATCTCATTGCCAATGCGATCAAATACTCCCGCCCGCGCGACCCGGCGGTGATTGAGATCGGGTGCGGTCCGGAGACGCCCACGGAATTCGAGTTATACGTGCGCGACAACGGGGTCGGGTTTGATATGGAATACGCGCACAAACTGTTCGGCGTGTTCCAGCGGTTACATCGCTCGGAAGAATTTGAAGGCACCGGCATCGGCTTGGCCAACGTTCGCCGCATCATCCTGCGGCACGGTGGGCGTACTTGGGCCGAGGGTAAGATTGACGCTGGCGCGACGTTCCACTTTACTCTGCCGAAGGCACACACGAATTAAATTATGGCACCTTTGAAACGTATCTTGTTGGCCGAAGACAATGACCACGATGTGGAATTGACCCTGGCGGCGTTGGATGAATACAACTTGGCAAACGAGGTCGTCATCGCCCGCGATGGGGTGGAAGCGCTCGATTATCTCTACGGGCGCGGCAAGTTTGCCGGTCACGCCAATGGGCTGCCCGTGGTGGTGCTGCTTGATCTGAAGATGCCCAAAATGGACGGATTGGAAGTCCTGCGCCAGATGCGCAATGATCCCGCCCTGAAGGCCGTGCCGGTCGTGATGATCACCTCTTCGCGCGAGGAACAGGATTTGATCCGCAGTTACGAGATGGGCGTCAACGTGTACGTGGTCAAGCCGGTGGACTTCCAGAAGTTCGTCGCGTCCATCAAGCAGATCGGGTTCTTTTGGGCGATCATCAACGAACCCCCGCCGGGCGCACTGAAACGATGAATCTTCCCGCTGCTGCCACCAACCACCAGATCCGGGTGTTGCACCTCGAGGACACGGAGGCGGATCATGTCCTCGTGCGGGAGATGCTGGCGGCGGAAGGATTGAAGTGTGAGTTTCATCTCGCCCACAATCGCGAGGAATTTGAAGCGGTGGTCCAGCGGGATAAATTTGATCTGATCATCTCCGATTTCTCTTTGCCTTCGTTTGATGGGATGCGGGCGCTGGCTTTGGCGGAGCAGTGGCAGAAAGATGTCCCCTTCATTTTTTTTTCCGGCACCATCGGTGAGGAGACCGCCGTGGAAAGTCTCAAAACCGGCGCGACGGATTATGTCGTCAAGCAACGCCCTTGGCGGCTGGTGGCGGCGGTGCGGCGCGCGTTGCTGGAAGCCGAGGAGCGGCGGCGCCGCGAACTGGCGGAACAAAAGATCCGTGAACAAGCGGCCCTGCTCGACAAGGCGCAGGATGCGGTCATCGTTTGCGATCTGGCCGATCGCATCACGTTCTGGAATCCCAGTGCGGTGCGCATCTATGGTTGGAGTGCCAGCGAAGCCATCGGGCGGCAGCTCAGCGAATTGCTCTCCGAACAGGTGACGCAGTCGCTCAATGAAGCCCGCAAAAGTTGGTTGCAAACCGGGGAGTGGAGTGGGGAGTTGCATGAGCAGACCAAGAACGGGCGGATGGTGGTGGTGCGTAGCAGCTGGACGTTAGTGCGCGATGACGCCGGTCAGCCCCAGTCCAAACTCATCATCAGCACGGACGTAACCGAACAAAAAGCGCTGGAGGAGAAATTTCTTCGTGCGCAACGGCTCGAGAGTCTGGGAGTGCTCGTCGGCGGGATTGCGCATGACTTGAACAACGCCCTTGCGCCCGTGCTCATGGGCGTCGGCTTGCTGGAGGGGGTGCCTTTGCCCAAGGACATCGAAGGCGTGGTTGAGACCATGAAATCCAGCGCCATGCGGGGCTCGGAGATGGTGCAACAGATTTTGACGTTTGCGCGGGGCAGCGGTAACCAAAAGACCACCATTCAGGTCCACCAACTGGTTCGGGAGATGGGGAAGATCATGGCCGATACGTTCCCTAAATCCATCGTCTGTCGCGTGCAGGTTGAGGTGGATTCCTGGTCGGTGTCCGGCATGGCCATCCAGTTGCATCAGGTCATCATGAATCTTTGCATCAACGCCCGCGATGCCATGCCCAAGGGTGGCACGCTGGTGTTGGCCACAAAGAACGTGCCCGAGGGGCCGACCGCCGCGTCGCCACACGCCAAGCCCGGTCCGTACGTCTGTTTGAGTGTGCGCGACACCGGCACCGGCATTCCCGAGAATCAGCTGGCGCTGATTTTCCAACCGTTTTTCACCACTAAATCACCGGGCCACGGCACCGGGTTGGGGCTCTCCACCTCCCAGACCATAGTGCAAAACCACGGCGGCTTCATGACCGTGGAAAGTGTGGTGGGGCGCGGCACGGAATTCAAAGTGTTCCTCCCCGCATTGGTTGAGTCCGGGGTGGAAAGCAAGCCTCCGCTAGCAGCGCCGCTCCCCACTGGTAAAGGTGAACAGATCCTGGTGGTGGATGATGAGGCTGCGATTCTGGCGCTGGCGCAATCTACGCTTGAGACCTATGGCTACAGAGTGCTAACGGCGGTCAGCGGCCCTTCCGCCATCCTGACATTCTCCCGCGAGCATGAGAACATTCACCTCGTCATCATGGACAAATCCATGCCCTTCATGGATGGCGCGGCAACCGTCAGCGCGCTGCGGAAAATTCGGCCTGACGTGAAGATCATTGCCACCAGCGGGCATGATTTGAAAAAGGGTGGCGGCACGGAGCTGCGTTTGAAGACGGCAGCCGTGCTGGAGAAACCGTTCACCGTGGAGCACCTGCTCACCATTGTGCACGAAGTGCTGGCGCAGCCTTGATAGGCACCGGGGTGGCACGTCTCGTCATTGCGATTTGGCGAGCGCGCTGGCTTTGATTCAAACGCTATCTGGCGACAATAACCAGGACTGGCTGTCCGTATCCAAACATTTGCGCACGGTGTTCGCGAGTTTTTCGGGGTTGTACGGCTTGGGCAGAAAATTCTTTCCGTCCTGTAAGTGCGTGTTCTTTCCCACCAAATCGGTGCTGTAACCGCTGCTGAAGAGAACCTTCAAGGCGGGCTTTTCCGCACGGAGTTGTTGCGCCAGTTCCCGTCCGGAAACGCCGTCCGGCATCACCATGTCGGTCAACAACAGGTCTACTTTAGCCGCGTGATTGGGCCAGACCTGGAGCGCTTCGAGTCCGGACGCCGCCGTGATTACATGATAACCGTAGTTGCGCAAGACCTTCGCCGCCACGCCGCGCAAGGCGGGTTCGTCCTCGACGAGAAAGATCGTTTCACTGCCGCCTTGTGGCCGGGCTGGCGCGGTGCTGGTGCTGGTTTTGGCCTGTGTTGCCGTGCGATGTTCTGGCAGATAGATTTTGAACCGCGCCCCGCGCCCCGGTTCGCTGGCGACTTCGATCCATCCATCGTGCTGTTTGACGATGCCGTAAACTGTGGCCAGTCCCAGCCCTGTGCCTTTCCCGACTGCTTTGGTGGTGAAAAATGGCTCAAAAAGATGGGCCATGACATCGGGCGTGATTCCGCCTCCGGTGTCGGTGACAGTCAGGCACACGAACCGGCCGGGGCGAGCTTCGGATTCTGGTGCGATCGGCCCCGGCAGGATTTCGTCGCGCCGGGTTTCGATGCGTAACTGGCCGCCGTTGGGCATGGCATCGCGCGCGTTGATCGCCAAATTCATCAATACCTGTTCCACCATCGCACGATCCGCGTAGATGTGCGGCAGTTCTGCGTCGACCTCGATTTGGAGCAACACGTCTTCGCCGAGCAAGCGGTGCAGCATCTTGGTGATATGCGTGATGACCTCGTTGAGGTCCAGCGACTCGCGCTGCACGAGCTGCTTGCGGCTGAAAGTCAGGAGTTGGCGCGTTAAATTGGCGGCGCGTTGCGCGGCGGCATCCACCTGTTGTAACGGCTCCGAGCCGCGGTTCCAATTTTTCATCCCCAATCAACAGGCACAGATAACCGCGAATGACGGTGAGGATATTGTTGAAATCATGTGCCACGCCCCCGGCCAGTTGGCCTACGGCTTCCATCTTTTGGGCCTGGCGAAACGCCTGTTCCAGTCGGGCGCGTTCCTGCATTTCAGTCTGCAATTTTTCGTTTGTGGCCTGCAACTCTGCGGTGCGGACCATGACGTGGTGTTCCAACTCTTCGGCCTTTTGCTGCGCCGCGCGGGACAGCCGCCATTTTTCCGTCAACGCGTGTGCCAGCTGGAGGGCCTCGATGTTGTCGAAGGGTTTCTTCAGAATGACCAGTTGATCTGCCCGCGCAAGTTTGCTGACGATTTCATCGAACGAATAATCTGCGTAGGCCGTGCAGATAACCGTCTGCAATTCCGGCTGAACTTCCCAGATCCGGGCAATCGTCTCGATGCCATCCCAGCCCGGCGGCATCCGCACGTCTACGAATGCCATGGCATACGGACGACCTTCGGCCAGCGCGGCCTGTACCTTGGCCAGCCCTTCCTGACCTTGAAAGGCGGAATCTAATTCGAAAGTCACGGCTGGCTTCGTGGGCGCGGCGTTGCCAAACAATTCGGCCTCGACCGCATCAATTGCGGCGTGGGAAGTGGCGGCGGGCGGAAAGATCTTCCGAAAATCATCGTGAATGGCCGGGTTGTCATCGATGATGAGAATCCGGCGGTTCGGTTGGCTGGTGGGTTGGTTCATGTGGCTTTACGGTTGGGTTGGATTGGCAGTTCCAACGTGAAGGTCGCCCCTTGCCCCGGTCCGGCACTGCTGACTTGCAAGGCTCCGCCCATCTCTCGCGCCGCGAGCGCGCCGCTGTGCAGGCCGAACCCGTGCCCGTTTTTCTTGGTGGTAAATCCGTGCGAGAAAATGCGCGTCAGGTTTTCCGGCGAAATGCCCACGCCGTTGTCCACGACGGCGATGGAAACGCGTTCGGCTTCCGCCAGCACGCGCAAAGTGATCTGTTTGTCGTCGCGCTGGATCGCGTCGCACGCCTGCTTGGCGTTGCGCAACAGGTTCACGAGAATTTGCAGGACCTTGTGTTTTTCCGCGGTGATGACCGGCGTGGGGCTGATTTCCTTGACGACCTTGATCGCGTGCCGCTTGAGCGAATCCTGATCAATGCGCAGGGCTTCCTCCAATAATTCCGTCACCAGAATCGGCTCCGTCACGCCGGAAACTTTGGCCAGGCTCTGTTGCATGGCGACAATGTCTTTGATGTGTTCGATGTGCTTTTGCAACTCGGCCAGTTCGCGTAGCACGGCGGCTTGTTCTGCGGTGATATGTTCAGCCAGTTGACCCAGGTAGGGGAGCAGTTGGCGGCCCTTGGGGTCGTGACTGAGATAATCTGCCAAGCGTGATTCATTCTCCCGTAACAACGTTGCGACGCGGGTCAAGTTTGGCGTTTTAGATTTGCGGAGTTGTTCGGTGATGCACGTGGCGGCGACATTGACACTGTTCAATACGTTGCCGACGTTGTGCAGCACGCCGGTGGCGACTTCTGCCATGCCAGCGCGACGTGAAGTTTCGAGCAGATCTTGATGCAGCTTCGCCAGGGCGGCTTCCGAGCGCTTGCGTTCGGTGATGTCCCGATGACTCCAGACCCGGCCGACGCAACGCGTTCCGATTCG
Source organism: Verrucomicrobiota bacterium (assembly GCA_049840435.1). Taxonomy (GTDB): domain Bacteria; phylum Verrucomicrobiota; class Verrucomicrobiia; order Limisphaerales; family JADLHS01; genus JADLHS01. Next base: position 121,306 of record JASGKY010000045.1, read on the forward strand.
TTGCGGCTTCGAGGACAATTCCAGCGTCCGACCGTCATTGAACTCCAGCACGTCAAAGCTTTCGGTTTCCAGATCGCCGTAGATTTCCTGCACCTTGGCGCGGAATTGATCCGGATGTTTGACTTGCTGCATGGCGAGTTGCAACATCGCTTCTTCATGGCCGGCCTCGCTCAATTCGCGGGGAATGCGCCAAATGGTCAGAAAATTTTCGTTGAACCCGGTGACCTTGCCCTGACCGTCCGCAACCAGAATACCGTCGGTGGTCGCCTCCAAGGTGGCCCGGGTCAGCGACAACGACTCCACGAGCTGGCCGGTGCGTTCTTGCACACGCTTTTCCAGCTCCAAACGCGATTTGTGCAGCGCGGCATCTTGCGTCTGGATCTGTGCGAGCATGTAGTTAAATCCGTCCATCAACTGGCCGAGTTCGTCGTCGCTTTCCTTTTTGGCGCGGACGGAATAGTCACCTTCGTTGGCCACACGCGCCGCGACGGCGGCAAGATCGGCGATCGGCTGAGAAATAATGCGTTGCAACCAAGCGGCTACCAACAAGGCCACGAGGGAACAGGCTGCCAGCAGGATGGCCAGCACCATGACGTAGCGCCACAAGCTGGCGTGGATTTCTCCCAGATCGGTTTCGAGAAAAATGATGCCGAGCTTTTCCTGGTCGAGGCGAACAGTTTGGAACAATTGCAGACTGATTCCGGTGAACCGATGCCCATCCGGCTGAACGGATGGCGCGAGCAAGCTACGGACTTCTGTTGACCGTTGGTAATCGGCAAACGGCTTGTTGTCCTTGCCATAAATGCAGGCCCGCACAATGTGCGGCTGAGTGGTGAGGGATTTGAGCGTCTGTTCGACGGCGGCGGGGTCGTTAAAGATCAAGCCGGCGCTGCAGTTCGCGCTGGTCATGGCCGCCGTGGTTTGCAGATCGTTGACGAGGCGGCGCCGGATATTGATCTGTTCGTACGCGGCCAGCCCCACTCCGGCCATCACCAGCGCCGCACAACTGGTTACCAAGGTGATCAGCGTCAGCTTGCGTTTAATCGGGAGATGCCGGAAAAAATTCATGGCGCACCCGGGGGGTTGGGCGAGCGGACCACTTTCGCCAGTTGCAATAGCTTGGAGCTGATCTTGAATCCTGCCGGCTCAGCGGCGACCAGATTGATCTCAAACCGGATCTTGGCCGCTTCGGTTGTGAAGGTGATGATGCCATCCCCGCGCGCAAACGTCTCGGATTCCCCGACTGTCAGCACGCCCGCCGCATGCAATGTGACGCGATGCGTGGCAAATAATTCCTCCTGGCCCCGCGGCACAAACAGGAGATGCACATTGGTCGCGCCGAGAATGGTGGGCAGATTCGTGACCACCAACGGGTGACCCTCGTGTTTGCGATCCTGCACCGCTTTGGCTAGCTCTTCGCCAAAAGGATTGCCTTCCAGCACGCCGATGATGATAGGTTCGTCTGGCGTGGTGAACCGGTTGGTGGGCCACTCGACGAATTTGGTGAAGTTGTAGAGGAATGCGGCCTTGAGTTGATATTCCTTGCTGACCGGCTCACTGCACCAGCCGGACAGAATCGTGCCACTCCAAATCACGCCGCATAGCGCGAGCCACCGCCGCCATGTTGCCGTCCGCAACAATCGGCGTTGGCTGGTGTGGGGTGAGATTTTTGAGGTCATGTGTGTCATTGCCTCAAATCAGAACCGCCAGGAAACCTTCCCGTAAAAGCCGCGAGGAACTTCCGTCAGCCGGGTCAGCGCCTCGGACCGGTATTCCGGATGCTGACGATCACCAAGATTCTGGCCGACGAGTGAAAATTCGAACTGCGGCGTTGGCCGATAGGTGAGCTGGACGTCCGCCGCCACATAACTTGGCACGGCTTGCATGGTGTCCACGTACCGGACCTGCACGTCTAGGCTGAGCTGTTTGGAAAAATCATAGGCAGAGCGCAGCATGATCTGATTGCGCGGCGCTCCGTCCTCGGTCGACTCTGGGCTGCTGAACGGAGTTATGCTGTGGATTTGCGCCGCCCACGCCGCATAGCTGGCAGTCAGTCGCCACGAATCTGTGGCTGCAAATGTCACGGATAGTTCGCCCCCGTAAGTATGCCCGTGTTCGTAATTGCCAAACGGAATCTGTGCTTCGCCTGGCGTGCCTGGGACAAATTGTGTGATCGGTCCGACGACGATGAGTTGGTCGTAATCGTTGTAGAACAAGCTGAGATCCGCGCTGATCCGGGGTGTCACTTGAACCCGATACCCCAACTCATACGCCCATAAAGTCTCCGCTTCCACATTTGGATTACCCACGATGAGCGGTTGATACGGCAAGCCGCCCGGGCCGATGAAGGGGGTGCCGTATTGGATTGCGCCCAACGCCATCCCTTCCACCTCGCTGGGCGTGCGCACCGCGCGCGAAATGGCCCCCCAGAGCGTCTGATGTTCGGTCGGCTTGAACACGGCGCGCAACGTCGGTTGCCATTCCCAGCCGGTGAGATCATTGTGTTCCAGCTTGGTGCCTAGTGTGCCGATGAACCGGTCCGGCACGATTTTCCACTCATCTTGCAGAAACGCACTGACCACATTCTGGAAAGAGCTGCGGTCATAGACTGCAACTACGGGCGTGGTCGGCGTGATGTAATTATTGATGAACCGATAGCCCGCACCCCAGATGATGTCATGATTGTCTCCCAGGCTGAACGTGTGCTGCGCAGACAGGTCAATCGTATCAACGATGATGTGAGCGCGTAGCGCATCACTGCGATCCGTGCGGTCATAGTAAGCCTGCGCCTCGTACCCGGACCGATCCGAGAAACTATGCTTCCAGCGCCCGAGCGTGTTCAGGTTGTAACCGTTGGCGGATTCATCTTGCAGGTTCGAACCGGTATAATCGCCCTGCCACGTGGCCTGGGTGTTTTCATCCGGGTAATGATCCAGCCGGAATCCCACCTGTTCTCCGAACCAGCCGTCATCGGCGGATTGTCCAGTGGCGAGCGGATAATCATCGTTCAGTTGATAACTGCCGAAGAGCCGCAAAAACGTGTTTGAGCTGGTCTGAAACCCGTAGCGCGCGCCAGCCATCACTTGGTGGAAGTCCCCGCCTCCAGCATAGGTGTAGCCACCGAGCGTTTCGCGTGCACTGCGAGAGACAACGTTGATGACGCCGTTGACGGCGTTCGCGCCCCAAACGGCGGCCCCCGGGCCGCGGATCACCTCGATGCGGTCCAAGTCGGCCAACATGGATTGCTGCAAATCCCAATAGACCCCCGCGAATACCGGGGTGTAAACCGCCCGGCCATCCACGAGTACCAACAGCTTGTTGGCGTAAATGCCGTTGAAACCGCGAGACGAGATGGCCCATTGACTGGAGTTGAAGGCGCTGACGTTCAGACCGGGCACAGAACGTAACGCTTCGGGAATGGAGGTGGCGCCGGAACGCCGGAGGTCATCGTTGGACAACACCGAAATCGCTGCGGCGGCATTGCCAAGCTTTTGTTCCTTCTTAGAAACCGAGGTGACGGTTTCATTCATCAATTGTTCGAGACTCAGGTCTGCTAGGGCGCGAGCTGAATTGGTATCCCCGGCGGCGCCGGTGATAACGGCGCATCCGCTCCAGAGCATCAAGAGGAGTCCGATCTGCAGTCGCGGAACAAGACGGCGTCCGGCTGCGATCCAGCGCAAAACGAAATTGCGCTGATCGTTCTGAACCGAACTGAAGCGATCAAGCAGGCGATAATTTTTCACAACAAACGCTTTCAGGCCGGGAAAGCATAAACCGTCAGGGCCTGCAAAATCATCGGCGGAGGGGTATGAAACTTAACAGCGACAAGGCGGGTTAAAGGCCTGATTTAACGGAAGTTTAACGGGGGCAACCGAATCGGAATCAGCAATAGACCAGTAACGATTGCGTGATGGGTGCGGTCCTGTTGTGGCTGAGGAGTTTGCTGATCGATCCTTCGTTCAGCGGCTGGCCTTCGGGGACAAGTAGCAGACCATTCGGTGTGTAAATGCCTTTAGCCAGCACCATGCCGGGCTGAAGTTCTTGCAACAGAACTTCTCGTTCTTTGCGTGGTACATGCGCTTTGGGCAAGGCCCGCAAGAAAGCACGCACGGCTTCGGGATCGTAAAGATTCCCGCTGCCCTGCCGGATGCCTTCTACAGCGGTGGGTTCGTCAAAATTGGCCTCGGCAAACCCTACGGCCACCGCCAGCAAGCGGGCCAACCATGGGATTTCTTCACCGCGTCTCCGGTCTGGGTAGCCGTGACCATCAAACCGTTCGCGGTGCGAGCGGATCACGCCACCAACTTCTTCGAGGTGATGAACGAATTTGACGAGGTCCTGCCCAAGGATGGGATGGCTTTGGATGACTTTGCGTTCATCTTCGGAAAGCGCTTCCGGGCTGAGTTCCCAGCGGCGGATGACATCGCGATGGATGGCCACCAACCCGATGTTGTGCAACCACGCCGCGAATTCCAAGACCTGGCGCTTTTCTGCCGGCAGATGTAATGTGTCGGCCAGCGCGAGGCAAATCTTGTGGACGCGGCGGGCTTGGTTGCCGAGCGCCGGGGAAAAAGTTTGCAGCACGTGCAGGCCGAGCTGCACGGAAAGTTGGAGATTTTGCGCCAGAGCCTGGTTTAACTGTCCCAGTGATTCGTTCTGTTCGGCCACCCGGGCGAGTTGCAGTTCTAGCGAATGGTTTACCTCCTGCAATTCGCGATTCATCACCACGGCTTTGGATTGCAGCACGGTATTGCTGTCAATCAACTCATAGCGTTGGGCCGCGTTTTTGACCGTGGCGAGCAATTCCTCGCGTAACCATGGCTTGACGATGAAGCGATAGATTTCACCCTTGTTGATCGCGTCGATCACCGTGTCGAGGCTCAGCACGGCGGTGATCAGGATGCGCGAGGCGTTCGGCTGCATCTCCTTGGCTTGGGCGAGAAACTCCAAACCGGTGATGCCGGGCATGTGGTTGTCCGAGATGATGACGGAGAAAATCTGCTTCTTAAGTTCCTCCAACGCCACGAACGGATTGCTGGCGGTGGTGACCTGATAGCCTTCACGCGTCAGCGTTTCGCGCAAGCCTGCAAGGACCATCTGCTCATCATCCACGATTAACAGCCGGTGCATACTGGCTGCAGAGGTGGTTGCCGGCGGTGTCATGGGAAGGGCGTTCAAGAATAAGAATTCCAGAGCGCGGTGGCCGGGGCGGAATAGGATTTCTGGACGCGGCGCAGGTTGTGCGATGATTGTTCCAGTTCGAGCTTCCGCGCTTCCGCGGCCTGTTTGCGCCCCGCTAACAATTCGGCGTTGCGGCTTTCGAGAGAAATTAGGGTGTTGATGATGCGGCGCATGTCGCGCTCGAACAATTTCGGGTCCTGGCCGATCTCGATGCACTCGGCTTGGGCGGCTTCAGTGAGGTTGATGATCTGTTTTTGCAGACCTTGCTTGGACTGCTGGCATTCGCTGACCTTGGGCCAATCCTCTCGTTCGATCGCCGCGCCTTCCGTATGGGTGAGCTGTTCCCACGAACTGTAGGCTTGAACGAGATTTTTTTTGGCACTCATGGCAGGAGTGATTTGAGGATCAGGCCGCCGCCAGACCGATCTGCAAACTTTGCGTGTCGGTGGACATGCCTTGCTGGGTCAGCATCGTGGCCCAAGCGTCGCGCAACGCCGTAATACGTTGGATGACTTCGTTGATGCCTGCGACATTCTTGCGAAGGTTGGCTTCGAGCAGCACGCGATCAAAATAATCGTAGAGCCGATGAAGTTCCAACGCCAGATCTCCGCCGCGTTCAGCGTTGAGGGAGAAATCCAGTTCCCGGATGATGTCCTGGGCGCGAAGGATGTTGTTGTTGATGGTGGTATTGCATTCCACGGGATCTTCCAATTGGAATCCCGCTTTCGCCCGTTCGAGAAAACGGATCGCACCATCATAGAGCATCAGGATCAACTGACCAGGCGACGCCGTGCGAGTGGCGACCTGACGATAGGACTGCCAAGGGTTTTTGGGATTCATGTAATTGGGTTACGCGTCAACGCCCACGTCCATCTTGAGCGCCAGCAACGCCGCGATCCCGTCAATGGCTTTCACCGGGGGATACTTGACGTCGCCGATCAACTCTCTCGCGCGCGTCACGGCTTCCGTGCGGACGGCCGGAGTGGTCGCGAGCGATTGTTCCAGGGCTTCGACTCGATTGAACGACGCGGTGTCACCACCGACCGTCGCCGCCCGTGATTTGACCGGGCTGACGGGCAGCCGTTGGGCGGCATCCACGTTTTTGTTCGCTTTTACTTCCATAACTTGCCTTTCTGGCAGGCAAATGTCGTGAATGGTTACACGACACTATCGGTTCATCGGCAGGGAGCAGAAATACTTTAGGAGCCAACTCTTTAGCGAGCGGGCAGCGTCTGAAAGACACTGTTTGCTGCGTAACGTCCGAACCCGCTGGGTGAATTCAGGATGCTGCGAGAGTCCGACAGCGCGGCGGGCAAATGCTCCCGGGTCAATTGATAGCGGCGGGCGCTGTTGACCACGCCCGGTTCAGTGGCGTCGAACACTTCATCCACCACCCAAACAAATTCTGTGGTGGAGATTTCCGCCAGTTTCAGGCTGAAACCCACGGTCAACGGCGGATAGGCGCGATATTGGGTCAACCGGCTGAACAACACGGCGTCGCAGCCGAGTTCGGCCTGCAATTTCTTCAACAGGTCGGCGGGCAATTTTTCCTCCGCGCGCCACGCGGTCTTGCCGGTCCAGACGCGTAGTTGCTCGCTGGTTACGGGGATCAATTCAAACTTCTTCGTCTTGCCAAGTTCTTCGCTCAACACAGCTTCCAGCACTTGCCGACCGTATTGTTGTTCAGTGGTGTTGACGTCGCAGGTCAGCGGCAACACCGCGACGCGGCGCAGGCTGACGGGTAATTGATCGAAGGTGGTGTAAACATTCTTCGGTTGATAGCCGGCGCCGATGATGGGGTCGTTCAGATGGCCGGTCGTTTTGCAACCGGTGCTGCCAAGCAGCACCGCGAGCAGGGCGACAAACGCGAGGGCGTGCCGCAACATTCCAAACAGGGCAGGTTCGGGATTCATGGTGGCAGGAGGGATTAAATCAAATTATTTGGATGAACTCGACGATCCGCCGAATTGACCTTGGAGATACGAGAGTTGCTGGTTGATCTGGGCTTGGGCCGATTCCATCGCGACGAAGCTGGCGATCATTCGCTCGCGGTTGGACTGCACGATGCGCTCCAGGTCGGCGATCTGCGTATCAATGTTCGTGGATTGCTTGGTATTGTTTTCCTGTTTCTTGACCAACGAACCTTCGTCCCCGACGACTGCTTCGAGATACGTCTTGAGCTTGCTTAGGATGCCGTTGGTGCTGTCGGTGAAGAGCGACTTCACCTTCGTGAGATTGTCCGTCAACGCCGTATCCAGCTTGGATTCGTCGTCCAACTCGATCTTGTTGTCCGTGCCGTTTGAGACGATCCCGAGGTCTTCCAGCTGGTTGAGCACCGCGGTGAGCCCCGCGACTTCGCCCGTCACCATGCGGCGCAAGCGCGTCGCGATTTCGTCGGCATCGCCTTCGCTGGCCAAGATGCCTTGCGTGACTTTCCCATCCGAATCTGTGGTGCTGGCTGTCTGCGTATCAATGATGCTCTGCACCTTGTTAAACTGCGTGATGAAATCCGTGATGCCCTTCTTCACCGCCGCCGTGTCGGACGTCACTGAAACCGTCGTTGAACCCACCGCCAGCGCCGAGACCGACAATCCCGCAATGCTGGATGAGGCTTCAGTGATGGTGTTGGACTGGCTGCTCAACTGCCCGCCGCCGTCCACTGTGTAAAGCAGGTTCTGGCCGCGGGACAACGTGCCGGTCGAAAGGCCGGTGGCTGCGAGGAAATTGCCCGAAACATCTTCGAGCGCCACGCCGATGTCGCCCGTGGTCTTGTTCGCCAGCACAAAGCGGTCGTTTACCGTGTCGTAGCTGGCCGTGACGCCTGCGTCGGAATCGTTGATGCGCTTCAGCACTGCCGCCATCGTGTCGGTCGTGGCAAATGTGATGGACACGCCGTTGATGCGAAATTCTCCCGTGCCGCTGCCACCATCGAGGATGGGGGTAGCCAGGTTGGCGGCGCTAAGCGCGGCGGATTGCTTGACCACGCCGAGCTGCGAAGTGCTTGTCACCGTGCCCGTGCCGTTGTTGTTGAGCCGGGCGACTGCGAGGAAATTGCTCGAATCGGTTGCGCTGCCCAGCGTGATCGGGCTGGCGCTGGAAAAACTGATGCGATCCGTGGCCGCATCGTAGCTGGCCGTCACTTCGCCATTCGTCGCCGTGTTGATGGCGTTGAACACATCTTCCAACGTGTCTGTGGTGGCGATGGTGATGCGTTTGCCGTTGACCGTGATCGAACCCGCCGTCACCGCCGTGGCAAAGGCGGCATCGCCCAAAACCAGACCACTGACATCATTGGTGGCGCTGAGCGAACTGCCCGCGCCCGCCGTGCCGAGTTGTTTTGCGGCGGTGGCGAGCTGGGTGATGTTGAAAGTGTAAGAACCGAGCGCCGTGCCCGCCGAGGCAGAGGCCGAAGCGATCGTGATATTCGAGGAATTGGAAAGGCGCGAATCGTAGAGGGACAAGTTGCTCAGGTCGTCCACGCGGGACTGGAGCAGCTTCAATTCGGTCTGGATGCTGGCGTAGGCGGAGTTTTGCTGACTGAGCGTGCTTTGCTCGGTACGCAGGCGTTTCTGGGGGGTCCGCTCGGCATCGGCGAGCTGATCCACCAGCGTTTTCCAGTCTAGGCCGGATACCAATCCGGATAAGCCTAATTCCATACATCGCTCTTATCGGCAGAAGGCCGGGAAGGCTTTAGGAGAAACTTTTGCCTGTACAAATTAGAGCGCGGACGGCACCCGCAGGTACCGTCCGCGCTGATTTGCGACTGGCCGATCAACGTTCCTCTTATTGGAGGAGACGGAGAGCGGATTGCGTCGTCGCATTTGCCTGCGCTAACATCGCCGTGCCTGCCTGAACGAGGATGTTTTGCTTGGCAAAGTTGGTGCTTTCTTCAGCGACATCAACGTCCTTGATGCGGCTGTTCGCAGCGGTGAGGTTGTCCTTCAAAACGGCCAATTGGTCGTTGTAGGAACCGAGCACCGAGATGTTCGCACCGACCGTCGCGCGGTCTGTGGCCACCGTGTCAATCATGTCCGTAACCGCCGTGAGGCCGCCCGCAGCGGTGCTGCCGGTCAGGTCATAGGCGGAACCGTCCACGCCCGTCATGGTGAAGGTCGCGCCTTCGCTGTCCACAACGACGTCACGATCCGTGCCGTCCAACAGGCCAATGCCGTTGAATTCCTTGGTGGCGAGGTCGTTGATGAACTCTGCCTGAGCGGTGAATTCCGTCTCATACAGATCCACGTCGGCCGTGGACTTCGTCACGTCTTGCGCCATGACCGAGAGTTCGCTCATGCGATCCAAGGCTTTGGCGATCTTCTTGAGATAGCCTTCCTGGGTCTGGCTGAACGAGATGGCGTTGCTGACGTTCGTGCTCACTGCCGCAACGCGGTTGATCTGCGCGTCGAAACGCGAAGAAACTGCGAGGCCGGCGGCGTCATCTTCAGGCGAAACGATCTTCAGACCAGAAGACAAGCGCGCGAGCGACTTGTTCAATGAGTTGGTTGATTCTCCGAGCAGGCGGGCGCCTGTCTGAGCCGCGATGTTGGTATTGATAACCATACTATTTACTCTTTCCTTGAGTTGAACCCCGTGAGGGGACTCCTTGTTGATACACGACATCCCTGCCGTGTTGATGAAGTTTGGGAAAGGCCTTCACCGATTCTCCTTGTTGGCTCTTTGTGGCTGCCAACCGCCTGTCACTAGACAGGAACTGTATCGGCACGACTGGAAAAAACTTAAACGCTTGTCTCTCGCTGGTACACGATGAGGAATCATTGATTTCCTCAAGCCGGCCAAGGTTTTTCGCGCGTGCACCCCGGGTGGTGCCCGGGGTGTGTCTCGCGCCGGGACACAAAAACAAAAACCCGCCGCGCGTTTGGCACGCGGCAGGTCTGGAACAATCGCCTCCTTGGCGAATGTGAATTATTACCCGATCAGCTTCAGCACCGATTGCGGCACCGAGTTGGCCTGCGCCAACATCGCCGTGCCCGCTTGCACCAGGATGTTCGACTTCGCGAAGTTGGTGCTTTCTTCCGCCACATCCACATCTTTGATGCGGCTGTTCGCGGCGCTGAGGTTGTCCCGCAACACAGCGTTCTGGTCGTTGTACGAACCGAGCACCGAGATGCTCGCGCCGACAACCGCGCGATCCGTCGCGACCGTGTCAATCATGTCCGTGACCGCCGCCAGGCCGCCCACCGCGGTGGAACCGCTCAAGTCGTAGGCCGTGCCGTCAATCCCGGTCATGGTGAAGGTCGCGCCTTCGCTGTCCACGACCACGTTGCGATCCACACCGTCCAACAAGCCGATGCTGTTGAATTGCTTGGTCGAGAGGTCGTTGATGAACGCGGCTTGCGCCGTGAACTCAGTTTCATACAGGGCGATGTCCGCCGTGGATTTGGTGACGTCCTGGGCCATGACCGAGAGTTCGCTCATGCGATCCAGGGCTTTGGCGATCTTCTTGAGATAACCGTCCTGGGTCTGGCTGAACGAAATGGCGTTGCTGACGTTGTTGGTGACCGCGTTGATGCGGTTGATTTGGGCGTCGAACCGGCTGGAAACCGCGAGGCCGGCGGCGTCATCTTCGGGCGAAACGATCTTGAGGCCGGAAGACAAGCGCGCGAGCGACTTGTTCAACGATTTGGTGGAGTCCGCGAGCAGACGGGAGCCCGTTTGTGCGGCGAGGTTAGTATTGATGATCATACTCTATTCCGTGAGTCGCCTCCTTGTGAGAGGCATTTGTTGTTTCACAGCGTCCTTGCTGTGGATGAACCTTGGGTGGGGCGTTCACCGTTATCCCCGCAGATTCTTTCTGGCGACCTGCGGCCTTGTCAGTTACGACAACTTCATCATCGGAAGACCTTGCGAAAGCTTTAGCGGACGGGCGGAAATTTTTGCCGGGCCGCGCGTTCCCAGCAAAGTTGCCGCTAAAACCGGGGGGATTCGGTATGATCGGAAGCGGCGCTGGGCACGAGAAACGACGGTCACAAACCGCCGCTACATTCGTTTTCAGATCTATGAGGTGGCTTAAGAACCAGATTGCGATTAAGACTCCGTCAGTTCCGCCTGACTTCCCGTGGGATTTCTACGCTTGACTCTCAAAACGGGAAGCGGAAACTCCCCGCAACACTGCGGACATCATGAAAGGCAATATGAATCACTCCTCCCATTCAGTTGCACGGGGCGAAAATCAGACTGATACCACCAAACTGGCTTCCCTGCTGGCCTTGGCCGCCGGCGCGGTTGCGCTGCCGCAAAGCGGACACGCGGACATCATTTACACGGACCGAACCTCCACGCCAGTGACGGTGGGGTATTCGGGCGTGGATCAGTTTTTGTTCACCCTGCCCGGGACGGCAAATTTTGGGTTTGCTCGCAACCAAGGCACTTTCACCACGACATTTTGGGTAGGGCTCACGATTAATTATCGCATCGTGATCGCGGGAGATCTCGGTGGTGGGGACGCTTGGGGGAATCGGGCGCGATGCTAATTTTTATGCGGTGCCGATGCCGTTTGGGGCGACTCGGAGCCAAGCCGGTGTCGGTATGGGAGTGAATGTTGCCGCAGGTATCGCCAAGGACATTGGTGGGAACACTCCGTCCGCCAGTTATGACCACCAATATCTGGCCTGGGTTTTCCAAGATGACACCATTGGAAGCGTCAATCGTTATGGCTGGGTGGAGGTCAGTTTGAGCGTGGCTAACTATCCGACCGGTCCGAACGTGACGATTTGGGGCTACGCTTACGATGACACCGGGGCCAAGCCCACGATGGGCCAGCTAAACGTGCCGGAACCTACTTCTGGGGCGCTATTGGCTTTGGGAGCGATGGCCTTGGGCTCGCGCGGCCTGCGCAAGTGGCGTCAGGTTCGGCAGCCGGTGAATCCAGCCTGAATGACGAAGAAAACTTCGCGATGAACTTTTTAGCGGATTGGCGCGGATAACGGCCAATCCGCTTTTTGTTTTTTATTCATGGCTAAACCGCGCGTGTTGCTCATCGGCTGGGACGCGGCCGATTGGAAAGTCATCCAACCCTTGCTCGACGCGGGGCAGATGCCCAATCTCGCGCGACTCATCACGGGTGGCGTGCATGGCAACATCGCCACCCTCTATCCGGTCCTCAGCCCGATGCTGTGGACGTCCATCGCCACCGGCAAACGCGCCTATAAACACGGCATTCACGGTTTCTCCGAACCCCTGCCCGATGGCTCGGGGGTGCGGCCTATCACGTTGCTTTCCCGCCAAACCAAGGCGGTGTGGAATATTCTCAACCAAAACAGCTATCGCTCGCTGGTTGTCGGGTGGTGGCCGTCGCATCCCGCCGAACCCATCAACGGCGTGATGGTGTCGAATCATTTTTCCCAGCCGGTCGGCACTCCGGACAAAATGCCGCCGTTGCCAGCCGGCACCATTCATCCCGCTTCACTTGCGGGAGCGCTCGCCGATCTGCGCGTCAACCCGATGGAGTTGAACGGTGACTTTCTGCGGATGTTCGTGCCGGATTTTGCCAAAGTGGATCAGTCCAAGGACAAACGCCTGCACACATTGGGCAAGCTCATCGCCGAGACGATGTCCATCCACGCCGTCGCCACGGAATTGCTCGAGACGCAGGAATGGGATTTTGCCGGGATATATTACAGCGGACTCGATCATTTCGGCCACGCGTTCATGAGTTATCATCCGCCGCGATTGGCCCGCGTATCCGAGGCGGATTTCCAGATTTATCAGCATGTGGTCGCCAACGCCTATCGCTACCACGATGCGATGCTCGGCATGTTGCTTAACTACACGGATGCGAACACCACGGTCATCCTGATGAGCGACCACGGATTTCATCCCGATGAACAGCGGGCCAATTACATTCCGGCCGAACCCGCTGGTCCGGCCGTCGAGCATCGGCACTTTGGCGTTCTGTGTATGAAAGGCCCGGGCTTGCGTGCGGGAGAAAAAATCCTGGGTGCGAGCCTGCTGGACATTTGCCCGACGATCCTGTCGCTCTTCGGCCTGCCGCCGGGCAAAGACATGGATGGCAAAGTCCTGTTGACCGCGTTCCAAGCGCCGCCGCGGCTCGAGCCGATTGAAACCTGGGATGCTGTCGCTGGGGAGGCGGGAATTCATCCGCCCGAGACGCGCCTCGATCCGGTGGCATCTGCTGAAGCCTTCAAGCAACTCGTTGAGCTGGGCTACGTCGCGCCGCCCGGCCCGGACGTGAAGGACACCGTGGCCGAGTGTGTGCGTGAACTGAAATACAATCTCGCGCGCTCCTATCGCGACGGCAATTGTTGCGGTGAAGCGGTCGCGCTGGCGGAAGAACTCTGGACACGTCATCCCAAGGAACATCGCTTCGGATTGCTGCTGATTGATTGCCTGTTGCCGTTGCGGCAGGCAACCCGTCGGCGCGCGGCCATCGAGGAATTGATCCGCCGAATTGACCGTTATCAGGCCGAGGCGAAAACCGAACTTGCCCGCCGGGAAGCGGAGCGCGCGTCGGCTGCCGCCCAAGCTTCAGGTGGCCCGGACGGCAATCGTCGCGACCAATATGAGGAACGGCAATTGCGCGAACTGGCGCATGGTCGGCCGCTCTTGTTGGAGTGGTTGTTTGTTTCCCAAGCGTTGCTGGAGAATCAACCCGCCGTGGCGCGCCAGCACCTTGCCACACTTATCGCGGCTGCGCCCGCCGTGGCTGGATTGAGACAACGCATTGCCGGTGCGCTGGTCGAACTTGGGGATCTGGACGCCGCGCGAGACTTACTGGAGCAATCGTTGGCGGAAGATATGGAGAATCCAGTGGTTCACGCGAATCTGGCTGAGATCCATTTCAAAGCGCGGCGTTTCGAGGCTGCCATCGCCGCCGCCACCGACTCGCTTGGTCTGCTATATTTTCAGCCCGGCCTGCATGCGTTGCTGGGCCAGGCTTTGCTGGAAACAAATCAATTCACCGGCGCCGAGCAAGCCTTGCGCGTGGCGATTGCGCAAAGTCCGCGCAATTTGACCGCCCATGAAACGCTCGCGAAACTTTACCGCCAGCATCTGAATCGCCCGGAAGAAGCCTTTGCCCACGAAGGTCGGGCGCGCTCGCTACAGAACGAGCTGACCTTGCAACAACAGACGGGCACAGCGACTGCCGCTGCTCCGCTCCCCGATCGCGGGACGCCGGTGGTTGTTAGGCCATTGCAAAATGTTGTCATACCCGCTCCGTTTGGCGCCGCCGTGGCATCGCACCAGGTCATCACCGTGGTTTCCGGGCTGCCGCGTAGCGGCACGTCGCTCATGATGCAGTTGTTGGTCGCGGCCGGACGCGAGGCCTTGACCGATGGCAAACGCGGCGCGGACGCCGACAATCCGCTCGGCTATTACGAATTTGAGCAGGTGCTTGATCTGGCCAAGGACACCACGTGGATTCCGCAAGCGCGCGGGAAAGTGGTGAAGATCGTAGCGCAATTGTTGCCGCACCTGCCGCGCAACGAGCATTACCAAGTCGTCTTCATGGAGCGGAATCTGGGCGAAGTCATCGCTTCGCAGCGCGCGATGTTGGAACGGAAAGGCCGGCGCGGCGCGGAACTCGACGAGCAAACCCTCGCCGAAACTTACGTCGCCCAACTCACGCGGCTGCGGAAACAAATCGCCGTGCGCCCTGAGTTACGCGTGCTGACAGTGAACTACAATGATTTGCTGGCTGACCCGACCAGTTTGGTGACTCGTCTCGCGGAGTTCATTGGTGCGCCCTTCGACGCGCCGCGTGCCACCAGCGCTATCCGCCCCGAGTTGCGGCGGCAAAAACTTTAGTTCGACGCTAAATTCGCGTCGCAGCACTTGCCAGTTGCGGATTCTTCGTCGAAGATGCGCCCACGCTGGAATCATGCGTTCAAACAAAACAACTCAAGTGTCCGGGCTGGATCGTGCGGCCGCCTTCTCCGAATCCGAGGCGTGGCGCGATGTCGGCGCGGGCTGGCAGCCGCTCTACGGCAGCTTTCGCGGTGTGGGCTACAGCTTTGAGTGGCACGATTTCCAGGCGAAGCGGGAGTTTGACTGGTGCCCCGAGTTTTCATCCCGAGTGCGTCGAGCTGTGTTTGAATCTTGAGGGTCATGGCTTCGTGGAAGGCCAGGGTAGTCGGGCCGAATTCGCGGCAAATACCGCCGGATTTTATTTCCGCCAGAAAGAACCGCTGATCGCCAAGCGCGCCGCGGGGGAACAGCATAAATTTCTGACGGTCGAATTTTCCTGCCCGTTCCTCGCCAAACATCTGGCGGAGACAAAAGGCATGTTGCATCCCGTGGTGCGTGCAGCTGTGGAGGGCAGTGCCAGCGCGCCGGCCACTGCTGCAACCGTGCGCCTCACGGCACCGCAGTTGCAATTGATCAGCTCGTTGCGGCAGCCGCCGGTATATGCCGCGGCGCAGGCGATTTGGTATCAATGCAAGGCGTTGGAATTGGCGGTGACGTTCCTGATCCAACCGCCGGCTGAGGCGGAGTTATTCTGTACGCGCCAGCAACGTCTGGCGCAGGAGCGGGTCGAACAGGTCGCCTATTTGCTGAAGCAAAATCTGGCGAATCCGCCGGCACTGGAGGAGCTCGGTAAGAAAATCGGGTGCAGCCATTTTTATCTGAGCCGGATCTTTTCGGCGCAAACCGGCCAGACCATTACGCAATATCTGCGACAGTTACGCATGGAGCGGGCCGCCGAGTTGCTCAAATCGCGTGAGTTCAACGTGACGGAAGTTGCGCTCGAGGTCGGTTACAACAGCCTGAGTCATTTTAGCGCGGCGTTTCAGGAAACATTCGGTTGTTGCCCCGGGTTATATCCACTCGCCACCACGACCCAGAAATCCGTTCCAGCCAAATCTGGCGGAAAATAATCTTCTTCCTTCCGGCGGATCTTCCGCTTTCCGACCCGGTTTGATTCCGCTTCGCAACGGGCCGCAAACCTTTGGCAAGCGTCGGGAAGCTGCCGTGCGTTCGCTCATCTAAGGTGCATCCGGGTTCGGGACACTGCCGACCGGAGGTTTGCAAAGCGGCACTTTGCGCCAGTCGTGAGTTTCCGGCTCAACCCGACAATTGAACACCTGACATGAAATCATCGTATCGTCACTTCGCTCTGCTCGGTCTGCTGGCTTCCGCCAGCATGGCCTCAGCGGTCACTACTGGATTCGTTACGCCCACTTGGCGCGGCACCGCCAACAGCGAATTTGGCCTGTGGGAAACCTTCAGCACTCCGGTGGGCGCGCCGGGCAATCTCGCCAACTCCGGTACGACCGGGGCCGTGTTGACGCAATCCGATGCCATGGCCATGGGAACCAGTTCCGGCAACATCTATGGATTCTTTGGCCTCGCGACGTTCTCGCTCGCGGATTCCGTTTCGTTCGAGCTGGGAACGGTGTTGCTGCAAACCCGCACTGCCGGGGTGGAGTTGAACTTGAGTCAGACGCTGCTCAATTACACCGATGGCAGTGGCACTCACGCAATCGCTCCGGTCGCCAGCGGTTTGCTGGATCAATCGGCGCAGGCTGGCGGCACGGGCTACGCGCGTTTCTGGCAATGGGATCTGACCGGGTTGGCGATCACGGATTACTCCGTCACCTTTCAAGCTGCCGGTCAGCATCTGAGTTTTGATGCGATGACGCTCGACGTGGCCAAGCAGTTCACCCCCGTGCCCGAACCGTCCGCGGCGGCGCTCGGCGCATTGGGCGGCTTGTTGTTGTTGGGCGCAACACAATCTTCAAGGAGGCAGGCTCACGCCTGACACAAAACGCCGGACGCCCGCGACGATTCGTTGCGGGCGTCCGATTTGTTCTTCACCTGATGCAATTGTTTCGCGCCATTTTCCTGTTGCTGCTGACGATCTCTACCGGGTTTGCCCAATCGTTCAGCACCAACGACGCAAACCCTGCCATTGAGCGCTGGCTCTATGCGAATGCTTCCACTTACGAATCACCCTATGCGCCGGTCTTCGCCTATTTCGGCAGCGAGACGGAAGACACGCGCCTGGGGCAATATCTCGTCGGTTGGGATACGGCCGCACTCGTGCCGACCAATCGTGGTCCGGCGCAGTATTTGATCCGCCAGTGTCGGCTGACCCTGACGATCAATCGCGGCAACTGGTTTGCCTACGACCCCACGCCGGACGATTACCGCAGTTACTTTGAGACCGACCATCCGCAATATCGCGCTGACACCGACTTTGGTCGCCCAGTGGAGTTGTTTGGCGCGGGATTTCGCAACGGCTACACCGCCGCGACCTATGAGCAAGCCGCGCCGTTTGGCAGTGGCGCCATTGCGCAACGCAATGCCTATGCGGTTTGTTGGTCCACCAACGGCACGTTGGTGGATGTCAGCAACAGTGTCGGCAAAACCAATGCGGCCTTTCCGCGCTTCGAGACTTGGCCCTTTGCTGTTGGGCAAACGGCCAGTGTTGCTCCCGGGCAACTCGTGCCGTCCGGCGCGAAGCTGACTTTCGAACTCAATCTCGCCGATCCGTTTATCGTGACCTATCTCCAACGTGGTTTGAACGAAGGGCGATTACGTTTCATTGTGGCGACGTTGCACGCGGCCAGCGGCCAGTTCGGCAATCCGCTCTATCCGGACTTCGCCACGCATTTCAATCAGGCGGTGCTTGATCCCACTCGGTTGGAACTAGTCGTGACGGCGGTGCGCGATCTCGATGCCAACGGTAACGGGCTGCCGGATGACTGGGAGCAATTCTACTTCACCAACCTCACGCAAACGGCGGATGCTGATTTCGATGGCGATGGCGCCAGCAACCAGACTGAGTTTCTTGCGGGTACGAATCCGACGGACGCGGCTTCGGTGTTCCGCGTGAATTCATTCCAGCACTCCGGAGGGCAGGCCGAGTTGCGCTGGCTCAACCTGCCGGCCCGCCGCTTTGAAATTGATTTCACCGCCGACCTGGCCGCCTGGCAGACCATCACCAATCCTGCGGTGCGATTTCCGGCTGCAGCCAATGCAGTCTGGGGGGAAACTACCAATGCACCGGCTCGATTTTATCGTGTGCGGGCGGTGGCGGATTGATGTCCGTCCGGCTTAGTGATCAAAGTGCATGTCGCCTGATCCCTTCTTCCAATCGAACGCGTTCGCGGCGCAGCAGTTGTTTGCTCAATGCCGCCGGCATTGTCGTTGCCGCGGGCAAAACGGTTTTTGCGGGGCGTGCATTCATCCGGAATGTCTGCGCCTCGGCGTAGATGGTTCGGTGCGCGTTGGTTTGTCGGCGGTCCCGGAAGATTGGTTCGCTGCGTTGACCGCGCTGGGAAGCGTTTTGCAACTGACTCGAAATAATGTCGCTGTGCTGGGGCAGATCGCGACCGTTCCTGTGCTGCAAGATTGGCGCAATCCCGTGCTGCCCCGCGATGCCAGCGGTGGCTTTGCGCCAAACCTCGCCGAGCACGTGCGGTTCTGGGCGGTGCGGGAGAATTCGCCGCTGGGGCCAGCCTATGGTTTTGAGGTCTGCGATGTTTCTGGGCACGCCTTTCAACGCATTGTGCTGACCGCGCCGGCCAATCGGGAATTGTTCGAGCGATTTGTCACCGATCATCAGTCGCCGCCGGAAGAAGCAAACAATTGGTTTCCTCCCAATCACAGCGCCAGCGCCCAACGCCGCCGCATTCACGCCGAACGGATTTCATTTCTGCGGACACGATCCGAGTCAGGCGCAAATTACGTGCGCCGGCTTCCAGTCAATTTTTTGCTCCGAATGCTAGGAGCCGCCGCCGCCGTCGGACTGCCGTTGCGCACGACCCATTATACTCCGGCGTTGTCGCGGTCGGTCCTTTGGATGCCGCAATGTGTTGAAACTTCTGCTGCCGATGAGACAGTTCTGTTTGCTCATGGCGATCAGGCTGGCTTGCATCTTTTTCTTCCGGGCGTGAGTGAGGTTTGGCTCTGGCAAGGTGGTTGTAGCTGTTGTGACCAGGAACAATGGACTTTGGAAATCTTTGATGCCAGTGAACGCATCGCCCTTGCCATCACCGTCGGCGATGCCCAGCGGGAATCTGTCTGGCGGGAAATCTTCCTATCGCTCGCTCAGTTCAACTGAACTGCCGCCCCCGGCCGCAGTTTGGTTCGGTCAACTTTCCATCCCGCGTTGCGACGGCGTCTTGAGCGGATAGAGTCCGGGGCAGCAGCCATAGGTTTCGTGGAACGTGGTGCTGAAGTGGCTGAGGCTGCTATAGCCGACGGCAAAGGCGGCTTCGGTTACATTGCATTTGCCGGTACGCAATAATTCCGCTGCGCGCTCCATCCGCACCTGTCGGATGAATTGCTGGATTGTCATGCCGGCCTCCTGGGAGAAGAGCCGACTGAGATAAAACGGACTGCACCCGACCTTTTTGCCGAGGTCTTCGAGTGAGGGCGGGTTGGTGAGATCGGTGCGGAGCACTTCTTGCGCACGTTGGACGCGTTCCCGTGCCAGGCGTTGGGCCCGGGTGCAGAACATTTCCTCAGTGCCGGTCGGTCGGAAAAACAAATGGGTGGCCAGTTCCAGCGCTTTGCAGCGAAACCACATCTCCTGCGCCGGCTGGAACACGGGACATTGCCGCAGGCTGTCCATCAATTGCAACTGATTCGTACCCATGCGATCGGCGGGGGCCACGTTAGAAGTCCGGGCCTGCTCTAGGGCCACGGCGCGCACCATTGGATGCATCTGTTCTGCTAGGGCATCAAACTGGGTCCGCACAAATTCCGGCGCAAATTCCACGGTGATGAAGCGATGCCGTTCACCAGCGCGTCGCGTGGCGCGCAAGGGCGGTTGTCCGTGAAAATAAAACGTATGGGTGCGCGGCGGCAGTTCCACCGTTTGTTCGGGGGACACAATCTGTGCGTTGCCATCAAGGTTCAGGCAGAGTTCGAGGCCGCCGGGATGAAAGCTGCGCGACCAGTCCAATTCCTCAGCCGCAGTGAAGTCGTGCCATTCAAAGCTGAACCCCAGTCGCCGAAAACTGCCGAAGAGCGGACGCCAACCCGTGCCGATTTCATCCCAAGCCAGCGCTTCGCTGAACCCTGTGACGGGCGTAGCGCGCTTGCTTTCCAGCTTGGAGCGACGCGTCACGATTTCAGAGGGGTTGCAGCGTCCAATCGCTCCGATCGGCAGCATTACTCCAACGTTGCATGTCCTGCACCGCGGTTTCCGTGACAGATTCCGCATGGCCATCCGTTTGGGCGGTCACCACACGCCGGCTCCAGCGCGGGTGGACATAGCCGAACTTGTCCGCCGGCCGGGTGGCATCAAACGTGGCGTCCCATTGGCGCGTTCGCAGATACGGGGGATAGACTGCATAATAACCGGGTTCGATCTTGCTCCCATCATTGACGGTGCGTGCCGAGACAAAGGCCAGCAGTTCGCTCGGACGTTTGATCTGCAAGGTCTTCGTCACGAGCCAGGCAGTGCCGAAACCGGGGGCGGCGATTTCCGGGTTGAATTTAGATTCGTCGCCGCCGAGAAACACGGAGTTGTAACCGAGGCTGGGAAACAAGCTGGCGCGATAAACGAACGCTTCCTGTGACATCGCTTCGGCTTGATCGAGGAATTGCCGCGATTGATTGACGTAGATCGTCTTGAAGTTGTGCGCGAGATACGGCGCGATCCGCCAGGGGTAACGGTCGCGGATCGGGCTGCTCAACTCATTGCCATGATTATCGAAGGCCTCGCATTGGGAGGAGTAACCCATCAGCACGCGATCGTTCTGGTCGTCGGCATACAGTTGCCAGGACAACATCAATTGCCGCGCAGCATTGATTTCACTCGCTTGATTCGCGCGCTGTTTCGCTTTTGCCAGCGCCGGCAAGAGCATTCCCGCGAGAATGGCAATGATGGCGATGACCACGAGCAACTCAATGAGGGTGAACGCCGCCGGTCGGGATTCAGCTTTGAATCTCATGCTGACAGCGTAACGAGACCGGGATTTCAGTGCTTCCGGCAGCTTGCCTTTTATTGGCGGCAGCTTGCGCAAGCTGCCGGAAACCTTGCGCAACCCACCGCAAGCGGTTGCGGCTTCGGTCCGATAATCTGGAGCGATGAATCGAATAAAAGAACTTGTTTGTGCTTATGCTTTGTCGGTTGCCGTACTGGTCGGTTTACTGGCCGGGTGCGCCACGCCGTCATCCTCACCCGTTCCAACTTCACTTGCACCCATGCCCGAAGCCGTCACGAGTTTTCGCGTGCCGTTACTGCAGGTGACTGGCTTTACGCCTTCGGCGGACACAAGGGTGAACGGCATGATTATTCGGCGGAGATGGTGAGTGGCGCGTTTTACCGGTTGAATTTGCGCGACGGG
The DNA here is from genome assembly GCA_049840435.1 of Verrucomicrobiota bacterium. GTDB lineage: Bacteria > Verrucomicrobiota > Verrucomicrobiia > Limisphaerales > JADLHS01 > JADLHS01. The sequence goes on from JASGKY010000045.1 coordinate 142,770, forward strand.
CAGGCGTGGGAAAGCTGCCGGCTGCGACGCCAGGGCAAGGGCAGCCGCTCGTCGCGCATGGGGAATTCATCTATCGCACCGGCGGCATGGCGGCGCGCAATGCCGCCGCCGAGAAAGAGAATTTGCATTCGCTCGATTTTGTACAGCGGTTCAATCCGCGTTCCCGCCAATGGGAAAATCTACCGTCCTTGCCCGCCATCCGCTCTAGTCACGACGCCGTGGTGCTCGGCGACAAACTCTATCTCTTCGGCGGCTGGCAACTGACTGGCAGCACCAAGCAAGCAGTCTGGCCCACCAACGCGTTGATGTTGGACCTGAAGAATCCCTCCGCCAAGTGGCAGGAATTTTCGCAGCCGTTCCAGCGGCGCGCGCTCGCGGTGGCGGCAGTGAGATCGCGCATTTATGTGATCGGTGGCATGGATAGCAACAACAAGCCGACCAGTGCCGTGGAAATCTATGACCCTGTGACGGGCCAATGGTCCAAAGGCCCGGAGCTTCCGCCCGGCCTGGTGAAAGGTTTTGCGTGCTCAGCCATCGCGCAAGCAGGTCGTGTTTATGTGAATCAATTCCAAGGCGATCTCTTGCGTCTTTCGGCGGACGGCGCGGCGTGGGAAAAGAGGGCAACTCGAATACCCGCGCATGGCGCATCGCATTGTCACCGCTGGTTCGCAGCAGATCATCGCCCTCGGCGGTGAAGATGGCGAAGCCAAGCGTCCGGATTTGGAATTGTTGACGCCCGCCGCCCGACCGTTGCCGCCCACGCCCGTGGAACAGGCCAACTCACAACACGGCCACTGAACTATCGCCATGCTTCCGACTATGCTCCGCAAATCTGAATTGTGGTTGAGCGCCTTGGTCGCGCTCTCCCCCGCTGCTGTTTTCGCTCACTCGGTCTGGATTGAACCCAGCGAGAACAGACAACCCGTCATCCGTTTCGCCGAGCCGAGCGGAAATTTGGAACGCTCTCCCGGCCATCTTGACAGTCTTAGCGTGCCGATGGCGTTTCAAACGACCCCCGGTTCGACCAACGTGCCAACGTTGTTGAACATCTCGAAGCAGAAGGATCACTATGCCATCTCTGGCGCTTCGGGCACAAACATCATTGGGGTCGAGACTAGCTTCACCGTACGGGCGGGGCGCAAGCCCTGCTTCTACGCGCGCTGGCAACCGGCGGGCGCGGGCGAAGGCAAACCGTTGCTCACACTTGATCTCGTGCCGACCGGCCAGTCCGGCGAGGCGCGTCTCTATTTGCGGGGGCAGCCGCGGGGCGGCGTCAAAGCCACGTTGATGACGCCGAATGGCGAGGAGAAGGAGTTCACCACGGACGCTGACGGTTATCTGCGTGTTCCCACCACTGAGCCGGGGCTGTATCTGTTGACCGTCGCTCATCAACGCGAACCCATCGCCGGGGTGCATCTTGGGGTGGTGTACAAGGAAACTAGCCACAACTGTTCGCTGGCTTGGGAGCAGGCGAAATAGCTTCAAGCTAATTTTCGCGAACCGCGCCATTCCGTTGACTGGAGTGGCGCGGTTTGGTTTTCCAAGCTCTTCCGAGGTGAACTGTCGCGTTGGTGTTGTGTCACCCTCTGCGCGGATTTTGGCAAAAGTAAATCGCCGCTTGGCCTGGTTGCTTTTTGCGAATCACAATCGCACAACAATCTTCCGCAAGCTGCCGAAAGCGCCCGGGATTTTCAGTGCTTAACATGGGAGCATGAAAATAAAGATAATGACTCTGTTCCTTTTGCTCGCGGTTAGTTTCGGCGGATTCCCAGCTTCCTGCGCGCGGAAACTTCGGCGCCAACGTCGGCCGCGCCCGGTCAAAAGATTGGGGTGTTACTGGTGAATCACGGCTCGCGATCAGCGACATGGCGGCAGGCGCTGTTGGATCTGGAGGCCAAGGTGCGACCCGCTATTCTTACCAACCAAGCCATCCAAGGTATCAAGACCGCCCACATGGAATACACCGAGCCGTCCATCGCCACCCGGCTGAAAGAGTTCGACGCGGCTGGCTTTACCGACATCGTCATCGTGCCGGTGTTTTTGACAGTCAGTGCGCATACCTTCGACGACATCCCCACGATCATTGGTAAGAAGACCGATCCGCAATCGCTCGAAACGATGAAGCTCGAGAAGATTGAACGCTATCAACCCAAGGCCCGCACGGTCATCGCACCGAATCTGGATTTCACCGATGTGCTGAAAACCAATGTGCTGCGCCGCGTGCGCGCTTTGTCCACGAATCCCGCCGAAGAGGGGCTTGTGTTGATCGCCTACGGCGATTCGCGAGTACGTCGAGTGGGTGCTCGGGCTCTACGATTCGCTCATTCCGCTGCGCGTAGGCCATCGATCGGAGTGGCACGAGAAAGTTTCGAACGCGATCGACAACTACCCGCTTCCCGACGAGTTTTCGGGCGGCGCGTAGTCGCGCGCCCCGTCGCGTTCACTGCGCATACTTGGCAAACATCGAACTTGACGCGTCCGGAGGGCGGAGCTAGTTTGCGGCCACGAAGGTAGGGGATTCAGCTGGGCTTCAGCAAAATTTCACCGCATTGCCGGCGGGCTCCCTCTACGAGCCGGCCACGCAGCAAAAGGAATCGAGTATGGAAAAGGGTACTGTGAAGTGGTTCAACGACGCGAAGGGTTTTGGGTTCATCACGCGTGAAGGCGCTCCGGACGTCTTCGTGCACCACACCGCGATCCTGTCCGAGGGCTTCCGCAGCCTCAGCGAGGGTGAGACGGTGGAGTTCGAGGTTGTTCAGGGTCCGAAGGGGCTCCAAGCGGCCAACGTCCGCAAGGTTCCGTCGTAATACACTTTTGGCAAGTTAGAAAAGGGCGGCTCGTGAGAGCCGCCTTTTTCATTTTGGGCCGATCGTTGGCGCGATTTTCCGTCGCTGACGCAGAAACTCGGTGAGCGCGATGCCGGCCATGGCCGCCGCCGCTACGAGCCCCACGATCTGAGCCATCCGTCGCCAATTGGCGATCGTCCGTAGCTCGGCGCGCATGAGCTCGAGTGACGCTCCGCGCTCGAGAAGCTGGCTCGCGTGCCAGCTCTCGCCAAAGTCGAGCGCCATCGCGCCGATCCCGCACAGGATGGCGACAAAGAGCAGGAGCGAAACGACGAGCCGTGTCTGGCGCGATACGCCCGCCTCGCCACTGCTCGCAAGCAGCGCACCGCTCGTCGCCACGCCAAACCCGGTCAAGAGCGTGAGCGGATGGCGCAGCCCCGCGAGCACGAAGACGACACCGATGAGCAACGCGGCGATCGCCAGCTTTTCAGCACGCTGCGGCTCGGGCTCGCTCACCGTCCTCTACTTTCGCTTGCGCAGTCCTTCGAAGCCAATCGAAAGCAGCTCGGCCGCGATCTTCTCGAGCGACGGTGGCCGCTTCTGATGCAAGAGACCGAGCGCCACCCGCTCGACCATCCCGATATGCGCCCACGCGCAGATCGTCGGATCGACCTCACGAAAAAGCCCGAGCGAGATCCCGAGGCGAATGTTGTCCGCCTCGACCCGCGCCATCTCGCGATAAAACTCGCGCAACATCTCTTCGAGCTCCCGATTGAGGCTCATCGACTCGCGATAGGCGAGCCGCGCGAGCGACTGGTGCTCGAGGAACACGCGCAAAATCTCCGTCGTGGCGTGCAGCGTCCGCGCGTAAAAGTCCGCCGGCGTCACCACCTCACGCGCGATCGACTCGCCCACCGCTTGGATGTGCGAGAGGAACGTGCGCACGAGCGAATGCAGCACCTCACGCTTCTCTTCGAAGTAGAGGTAGAAGGTGCCCTTCGCCACGCCCGCCGCGCGCGTCAGATCGTCGACCGTGGCCGCGTCGTAGCCCTTTTCGGCGAAGACACGCTTCGCCGCCGTCGAGAAGCTGCACCCGCCGATCGTCGCGCGGTGGACGTGGGGCCCTAGCCACCCGCGCTTTACCAGCGACGGGCGACCGCCGCTTTTTCACGCTCGGGCTGTCGCTCACCGTGCAGAAAGCTATCGGTCCCTCTCTCGCGCCGCAAGCGCGAATCCCCGTTCAATCGCGCCCAGCTCTGCGTTATTAGTCCCGCCCGTGTCACAGCGTCGCGTTCGCCATCACGTCAACCCGTTCGGAGTGCACTACCTCCAGCGGGCGGTGGAGCGCCTCGATCTGCCCACGGATCGCGAAATCGACGTCGAGCTCGGGTGCGCCGACGCGCGCTTTCTGTTCGAGCTCGCGCGTCAGTTCCCGCTCCGGCTCCATCTCGGCCTCGAGATCCGGCAGCCCATGGTCGAGCAGGTCAATGAAGAAGCCAGCGCCGAGGGACTGACCAACCTGCGCGCCCTCTTCGCTCACATCAACATCGACTTCGATCGGATGTTTCCCGACCACAGCGTCCACCGCATCTACATCAACTTTCCCGATCCCTGGTTCAAGACGCGTCACAAGAAGCGGCGCCTCGTGAACGAAGAGCTCGTCGAGGTGCTCCACCGCAAGCTCCGCCCCGACGGCGAGCTGTTCTTTCAGAGCGACATCTTCGATTTCGCGCTCGACGCGATGGATTGCATCGAGCAGTCGCCGCTGTTCGTCAACGCCGACGAGCCGTGGCACTTCCGTCGCCCCAATCCTTATCCCGCGCGATCACTCCGCGAGTTCTTCTGCGATCGCGATGGGGTGCGCGTCTGGCGCATGCTCTATCGGCCAGTACCCAACACCTGACGCGGCTCTCGTCTGGTCCAAAGACGAGAGCCGCGCCCCCCAACCCGCCCACGCTCCGGACGATCTACTTCCCCGCCGCCGACCCCGCCTTACCGCCAATTCCATCAGATCCCGGCCGCAGCTTGCCGAACGTCTTCCGCCCAATTCCGCCGACCTTCGTGATGTCCTCCACCCGACGGAAGCCGTGCTGCTTTTGATAGTCCTGGAATCGCCTTGGCCCGCGCCGGCCCGATGCCCGGCAGCTTCTCGAGCTCTTCCAGCGTCGCCTTCGTCAGATCGACCTGCAGCTCTTCACTCGCCTTCGCGCGTTCGCAGCAGTTGCCGCGGTCGCCGGCTTGGCCGTCGTGACCGACTCGTTGCCCGAACGCATCGGCTGCGCCCACGCCAGCCCCGTCGCCACCATCGCCGTCGCCACCCACATCATCAACGCTCTCATCGCACCCCTCCTTGGTTCCCGCCCTCACTCA
>JASGKY010000046.1:0-24928 GCA_049840435.1 Verrucomicrobiota bacterium
TGTGTAGCCTACTTCGTAGATTACGTATTGCTAAGGTTAATAGGGAAACACGATAGAATCCGAACAGCACCTTACGTGCCTCATGTGCATGAGTCCCGGGGACTCCTTCCTTGTTGAACTGTCCCGATGACAGAACAGCTCCAGTGCTTAAGCAGCTTCCTCGCCGACTTGCTACTGCAATCCATCTACGCATCCATCAGCTTGATACCAGCCACCTACCCATTGCGAACCGTCAGTTTTCTCAATCCAGGCCAAGACATAGTCGTCCCGAATTTTTTGCAAGAATTTCTCCGGGCGAACACCGGGGCGCGTCCGCAAGGGTGACCGAGCGCCACCAGAGTTTTCCGGGGCGACCTCGGGGCAAACTTGCGACTCGCATCGCAAGACTTTGTTTTCGCAAGCTGGAGGCGCGATGAAGAAATCAGAATTGAAAAAAAGCGCTGACCACCGCCATTGCCGCCGCGAAAGCCGCCGGCAAATTGATGCGTCAGAATTTGCGCGAATGAGAAGGTCAATGCCAAGACTTTCCACGACATCAAACTCGATCTTGATGTTCGCTGCCAACAACTTATCGAAAAGCTGCTGCGCCGCGCCTTCCCGAAAATCTCCCTGCTTGGCGAAGAAGGTGATTCCGGCGCAATCAACGAGCAATACCGTTGGGTGGTAGAGCCCATTGATGGCACGGTGAATTTTGCTACGGCATTCCCCACGCCTGCGTCTCCATCGCGCTGCAGACGCGCCAGGCCAATGAATACCAGACTATCGTCGGCGTTATCCATGATCCGTTCACAGATGAAACCTGGACTGCCGCAAGCGCGCCGCGCGGCTCAACGGGCAGATAATTAGGGTGAGCCCGCGCAAGGAACTCAAGGAATGCATCGTGTGCGTCGGTTTTGCCAGAGCAGCCACAGCTTGCGGCGCGCCCTGCCCCATTTCATCTGGATGGCCAAGCGCGTCCGCAAAATGCGCATGATGGGTGCGGCAGCGTTGGGTTTGGCTTACGTGGCGAGCGGGCGGTTCGACGCCTACATCGAACGTGGCGTCAGTCTCTGGGACATTGCCGCCGGCGCACTGATCATTGAACGCGCAGGCGGAAAATGCTGGACCGAAGCAATCCCTGGACGGCAGAAAATCCGCATGGTGGCAAGCAACGGGGCGATCCACTCGCAACTGCCATTGCCGCGGTAAAAGGTGAATTTGTCGCGAGACCTGATATATTGCGCGCCGTATGTTTTGTCGTAAGGCTCTATGGGGATATTTGTGGCTGGAGCTTTCTCTAAAGTCCTGCAGCGCCCAGCATTGAATCCGCTTCCAAATGTCAGCATTCCGTCAGGCAAATCGTTGACGCTGCCCATTACCGCAACGTCTCCAACCGGGCGGCCTCTTAGTTACACTGTCACCAGCAGCACCAATGGCATCACCGTCGAAATCCACGCTGACAACCCTTTCTGGAAATTCTGAGTAGTCCAGACTGCTCCGGCCAATGCCCTCGGCGCATGTCGAAACCCCCTTTCGCGGCACAGTCGCGACCGTAACAAATTTAGGGGAGATGACCTTCATGCTGTTAGCAATAGCACCCAAGACCGTGGACATATTTCAAGGCTTGAGCATGGCGGGCTTTTATAATTCCAACGCCGTCTTCACCGAGTCATTCCAGGATTCATGATCCAAGGCGGTGACCCGCAGACCAACGGCACGGGCGGCCCGGCATTCCGTTACGAGGATAATTTGATCCGCGGGCCATCTTCAGTGGCCATGGCCAGCTAGCATTGGCCAACTCCGGCAAGGATACCTGTCGCTCGCAATTTTTTATTACGCAAGGTCCGCAACGGTTTCTGGATTTTGGTTACACGATCTTCGGACAATTGCTCCGCGGCTACAACGTGTTGACCAATGTCATTAACACCCCACGTAATGCGAGCGATCATCCTTTTTCGGAAGTCATCATCACCCGCGCCTCGTTTGTAACCAACTACACCGACATGGTGATCACGCTGAGCGGAACCAATCTCGCCGGAGTCGTCGGAACGATTCAAGTCATCGCCGACGATGGCCTGGTGGGCGGGCGCGTGACCAACAGTTTCACCGCCACCACGATTTCTGATGCAGCCAATAACGCTGCACCTATTCTCAACCTTCCCGCCGTCACTAATCGGATGATCGCAGTGAACAGCCGCGCGACGAATATCATCTCGGCAATGGACTTTGAGGGAAACACGCTCTACTACGATGCTTATTGGGTAAATTCCTGGGACTATGCCAACTCGACGAACTCAATCTTTACCACCACCTATACCAATGGCCAATTTGTGGTCATCCCCAATCCAGGCTATGCCGGCCCGTTACGTTTTTACGTGGCAGTAAGCCAAAGCGCTTCCTTCAGTTCATATGATTATCAGGCATACAATTTTGCTGTCGGCGACACCGTCATCAACGCCACTGCCACCAATTTCATCGCCCGCCCGCAGTTGAGTTTCAGCAATCAACTGCTAGCGACGTTCACAAACGGGATTCCCAACAGCGCCACGGGAAACTTCACCGCCAGCATCAATTGGGGCGACAACTCCCTGAGCACCGGAGTCATCGTCACCAACTCCAGTGGCGGAAAGGACGTGCGAGGCTCGCACACTTACACCAACTCCGGCCATTATCCGGTTTATATCACTATCCAAAGCGCGTTGGGCGCGGACACCACTGTCGTGGCGACCGCCTATGTGCCGCCCAGCCTGTACTATACTCGAGTTGGTAACACCAACCTGCTGCGATGGCCAGCTTGGGCAGCGGGATATCAATTGCAAACGCATACCGACCTGGCGACGACGAACTGGATCACCGCAACTAACCTCCCCACGCTGGTTGGTCATGAAATTACGACGACCATCATTGCCAACGGCAGCAACATCTTCTTCCGCTTGAAACGCTGATTAGGCCCGCCCCGCGAAGTGCGCGCGAAGTTTTTCCAGCGCCCGGGCCCGATGACTGATTTGATTCTTGGCACTCTCGCCCAGTTCCGCAAACGATACCTCATATCCCACCGGCACGAATAGCGGATCATATCCGAACCCCCCTTGCCCCCGCGGCGCAAAATCAATCCGGCCCACACAGTCGCCCTCGAACAATTCGGCACGCGGAGCGGCAGCCCCGACTGATTCTGGCAGCTTCACGAGCGCAATCGCACAATGGAAGCGCGCCGTGCGTTTGTCCGCCGGCACATCCTGAAGCTGGCGCAGCAATTTCGTATTATTGTCAACATCAGGCGAATTTCCGGCCTGGCCTGAATCCAACGCCGCAAACCGCGCCGAGTGTACGCCGGGGGCACCGCCAAGCGCATCCACCGCCAGACCGGAATCATCCGCCAAGACGTAGTCTGGCCGACGGCCAACGCGAATCACCGCCGTCAGCCAACGCGCTAGCTCCGCCGCTTTCTTGGTCGCATTCCCAGCAAAGGTGTCCAAATCTTCTACCACAGCGGGAACGCCCGGAAAATCCTTCAACGTCTGGCAGCGAAATTCTGTCCCCAAAATGGCCTGAATTTCCCCGACCTTATGTTGGTTACGCGTGGCGATTAACAGCTTAGAGCATACTGGATTAAACCTGATTGTTTACTCAAACTCAACCCCTTGACCACGGTGGCTTTGGGAAAAATTGGGGAATAACCCACATTTGACAGAAAGCGGCAGATGGTGCTAAAAGTAACCCAGAATCAAATCCAACGGATTCACACAAGCAATTCGCATGCGGCCAGTTCGCATCATCAAGACTGCAGGTAGGTCGATCACCTACGGGTTTACGCTAGTTGAATTGCTCATCGTCATCGCCCTGATTGCCACTCTCGCCGCCCTGTTACTTCCGGTTTTGCAGCAGGCCCGCGCTCGCGCCACTGGCTATCAATCTATCAATAACACCCGCCAGCTTGTCTTTGCCTGGATGCTTTATGCCGATGACCACAACGGGCGACTGCCTTACAATCTTGGCGGGGCAGGCGGCGGAAAAAATCCGGCCATGAAAACTGACGCCAACTGGGTGAATAACAACCTCACTTGGGAACTCGACTCCGACAATACCAACACCGCCACCCTGACCGAAGCCAGCCTTGGTCCCTATGTGAATCGCGTCAACCAGATCTACCGCTGCCCCAACGACAAAGTTCTCAGTAACGTGCAACGGCAAGCCGGTTGGTCACAACGGGTCCGGAGCTATTCGATGAATGCCATGATTGGCGATGCGGGTGAATTAACAGATCAGGGCGTCAACGAAAACAATCCGCATTACGTCCAGTTCTTCCGCATCACAGACATCCCGCAACCCGCTGATATCTTCGTTTTTGTCGAGGAACATCCGGACAGCATCAACGATGGCTATTTTCTGAACCGCTACTATGTGAATCACTGGATTGACCTGCCCTCCTCAGACCACAACGGCGCTGCACCTTTTGCTTTTGCCGATGGCCATGCGCAGTTACATCGCTGGGTGGAGAACAGCACGCAACAACCTTTGCAACCGGATGCCGTGGAATTTCCCCTGGCGATCTCCGCCAGTCAAACTACCGATCTGAATTGGGTGCTCACACACACGAGCATCAAACCCAGCAACAAGCACTAAGCCGCCCGGGTCAGAGCCGCTTTCGCAGTTCCGCCTCGTCGCACGCCGCCAGCAGATACACTTTGTCGCCCGCCGTCCAACTCGCCGTGAACCACTCGCTAACCTTGCGAAACTTGGTTTCCGCTAACTCAGTGCTGCCCTGGACATCAGCCTGCCGCGCCACGAACAGAATCAAGTCACTTTTCATTCCTACCGGCAACGGCTGACCGGTTCGAAAGCACAACATCGCAACGGGCTTGCTTTGCCACCGTAAGACGCCACACCCCACCGCTGGCGTCTGGCGCAAGGCTTCTGACATTGTGTAATCCACCGGGGCCTGATTGGCTGCCAGATGCGCCTGAAGGATGGTCACGTCGTTGGTCTCTACATCCATCCCATAGGCACGCAACGCCGTTCGGGCCATGCGATTCCTGTAACCATCAAAACTCAGGTCCTCGCGCAGCACAGGCTGTATAGATTTCCAGATAAACCAACCTGATATGACAATCGCCACAAACGCGCACGCCACCACTAATCTCTGCCGGGCCCGTTGCCGACTCGCCACATGCACGTGGCGCTCGGACATGATTTGCTGCAACAGACCTTCCGGAGGCTTGATGCCTTGTAATTTCACGCGCAAGATCGCCTGCGCTGCACAATGCTTTTCGAACCACTGCCCGAGTTCCGCATCCGCACGACACAACGCCAGAGCCTCCGTCATTTCCTGGTCTTGGGCGTCATTCGCCCATGGCCGGTAGGCCAGCAAAATTTGTTTGGCTTGCTGAGTTGTCATCACGTTGGATCGGACGGGTTTTCCTGACGTAAATCCTTGGCCAGCATTTTTTGTAACTGCACGATTCCGCGCGAGATCCGGGACTTCACGGTACCCATGGGCAGTTCCAGAATCTCGGCGATTTCCTTGTACGAACAATCCTGCAGATAATACAACGCGACCGGCGCTTGAAAGGTGTCATCCACCCGTGCCAGCGTCGCCAGCACCTGCGTCGTATCCACGCCACTGAACTCCACTGGCGCGATCACCGGCAATTCCGGCGCCGCCGTCTCGAGTTCCTGATGCGGGAAACGGGCTTGCCGCCGACACATCTCCAGAAACTGCCGGTGCAAGGTGGTGAACAGCCAGGTCTTCACTTTGTCAGGTTCGCGCAGTTGGTGGCCCTTGGTCGCCCAGACGTAAAAGGTCTGTTGGGTAAGATCGCACGCGTCGGCCTCCGAGCGCGTGAGACTGAAGGCGAATTGATAGAGCGGCTCGTAGTACCGAGCCACCAGGCCTTCAAAATCCCAGACGAATGCCATAGTGCCACATCAAATGTAAGAGCCGACTGCGAAGATTATGTTCCCCACAATCCCCGCTAGTGACGAGCGGAAAAGTTTTCTGCCTTCGGGAACAAAATTTGCCCCCAATCCTCAAACCAAGGTGAAGCTCCCGCTTAAACGCTCTTTGTTGCGCAGCCAGCCTCAGGCACGATTCATCCCCGGCCCTCAGCATTTGTGTTCCTACACTGAACCAAGGGGGAAAACTGCAGGACTAAAAATCACAGTTGTCGCATGGGGCATTCAAAACTGGACCAAACCCGTGCGCCCCCTTTAATTGCCTTGCCACGGTGCGCCTGATGCGGATTCATAAAACCAGCTTCCTCACTGCACAAATATACAAACCATGGGACACCCAAGAAACTCGATCACTCCGACGCCCACTGCGGTCCTCTACTGCCTTTGGATCACTTGGGGAACGCTTCAGCCGGTGCCGGCGCAAAACTTCGCGGTCACGAGTGGCGACGGCCTCAATTACACCATCAACGCGCAGTCCGATCCCACCTTTACACTTCAGCGCGGAGTTACCTACATATTCCAGATCAACAACCTGACCTTTCACCCGTTCTATATCAAATCATCGACCGGATTCGGTAGCACGGGTGCATACAACAACGGTGTGCTGAACAATGGGGCAACGAGCGGCACCATCACTTTTACCGTGCCAGCCAACGCCCCTGACACCCTCTTCTATCAATGTGGCAATCATTCCAGCATGCTGGGCACACTGAACATCGTGACACCAGCAATCCCTCCAACCGTGCAGATTGTTTACATCAACGTCGGCGATTTTATCACAATTAAATCCACCGGCACAAATGGCTGGAGCGCGAGTCCGGAATACAAATGCAACATCAGCGAACTCGGATGGAGTCCCGTCGCTAATTTCACCAACAACCTCACCGCCGGAACCAATACTACGACCTTTCCTCGGCTCGACCCCATTTGCGGCTCATCCAATGTCTTTATCCGCATCCGTAATCAATCCAACTGACAGATCAACTTTTGGTAAAATTGCCTCTCAAGGCAGGACCAACCGATAGAACACACTGCCACTCGCGTGATCGATCGGCATAATCACCCGGTTCGTAGCGGTCGATCCAGGCACGGTCGACCAATTCGTTCCGAGTCCTTGGCTCAAGCTATTAGTTTGGATTTCCAACCGCCCACCGGCAGTGGGCCAAGAGATTTCAAGTTGGTTGCCCACAACCTGCGTCGTCAACCTGACTCCGGGGAAGAGCTTGTAAACAATCCCACCAGCTCCACTGGCTGAAGTGTTAGTCACTAGCGCGTACAATTCGCCATCTCCGTCCTGACCAAAACCATGCACGGTCAACCCATTCGGCAGGATAGCCGAACCAAACTGGGAGAGGAAAAAGGCATTGATCAGTCCGGTCTGCAGGTCGGCATAAAAGATCCGCCCGTCGAGCCGTACGGGAGCGGTTTTCAGCGCCAGGTCACCGAAGATATATTTCCCAACCAATTCTGGAATCGCTTTACCGCGATAGACGAACCCACCGGTGATCGAGATACCGTCGTTGTGGTCATATACCAAAGTTCCCAAAATGCCGCTGATCGGGTCGATCAACCCTGCGGGAAATCCTGGGCTCCGATTTCCTGGCGGCGTGCCAATCGTGCCGGCATTGCCCGCTGGACCATTCGTCCGGTTAAACAAGAAATCTCCCTCTTTAATCGCCCAACCATAATTTCCACCGAGAGTGATTCGGTTGATTTCCTCAATGTTATTCTGGCCCACGTCCGCCAGGAGAAGTTCCCCGTTGGCGCGGTCGAAGGAGAAACGATAGGGGTTGCGCAGGCCGTAAGCATAAATTTCCGGCACCTGTCCCGGAGCTTGAAAAGGATTGGTCGTCGGAATGCGGTATTGGCCATTGGAGCTGATTGGATCCGGACTCGTCGGCGTCAACGCTGGATTGATGGGATCAAACCGCAACATCTTCCCAAGTGGAGTACTTAGATTTTGGGCGTTACCACCCGGCTCAATGTGACTTGGCCCGACATCGTTTGCATTTCCACCATCTCCCAAACCGAGATACAGGTAACCATCCGGCCCGAAAGCAATCTGTACCACCGTTGTGATTGTTCGCATTCTTGCCAAACGAGATGACTTCCCGGCGAGAATTGGGATCGACTACGTTGGCGTTCGTGGTGGAAATCTTCCATTCGTTGACCGCGGTCTTGTAACCCTGTGTGGCTCCATTTGGCGCCACATACGTTGGCCCGCTTCCCAGCAATTGGCTATTGAAGGTGTAAAGCGTCCGATAGCCGGGACTGGCCGAATTGGTGAAGCCGGGATGAAACGCAAGTCCGAGAAAGCCGCGCTCATCGTTAGCGTTGGTTGCGACCAGCGAAGTTGAAATCAAACCAGAAATATCGAGCGCTGATCCCGGCAGCAAGACGCCATTCTGGATGATTCGCAACAAGCCATTCTGCTCCACCACAAAGAGACGATTGGTGTCGCCCGGTGGGCTGATGGCGTAGTCAGGAGCTGACATGCCGGTGGCGATTGGTTGCAAGAAGACACCGACCATGCCATTCGTAATGGCTGGCAAATATCTGGCAATCACCACCCGCACTGGCGCCGAGGTTGTCGCAAGGCCGAGGTTGTCAGTCGCCACCGCAGTCAGCGTGTTTGTGCCGAGAACAAAACTGCCCGCGATCGAAGTGGTCGTAAAATTGAAGGGAGCAGCGGTAAATGTACGCAACAATACCGTTCCGTTAAAAACCCTCACATTCGTCACGCTACCATCTGAATCGCTGGCCGTAGTCTGAATGCTCACCGCTTCAGTGTTGCCAAAGACAGCATTATTTAGCGGGTTGGTGATGGATACGCTGGGAGGAACATTCCCCACACTGACCGTGACATTCACTACCCCCGAAGTACTGGAAAGCCCTTGGTTGTCAGTTGCGACTGCGGAGAGTGCGTGACTACCAATCGCGAGTGCCGTCGTAATCGTATACGGCGTATTGTTTGTAGCACCTAAAAGCACCGCGCCATCGAAAAATAATACATTTGTTACGCTGCCATCCGGGTCACTCGCATTCGCAACAATTGTGATATTAACCGGCGCCGTGAACGCCTGCGTATTGGTAGGTGCCGTGATCGCAACGCTGGGCGGCAAATTTCCCGCAGCGGGCGTGGATCGCTCATAGGTAAACCCATTGCCACCTCCCGCCACGCCTCCTCCCAAGGCCGTAAATTTAACGGAAAGATAAATATCCTCTGAAATAAGATGCACAACGAGTGGTTGATTCGGAAGGTTCAATACGGGGCGACCTCCTCCCGTAGCCTCCCATGAAGCGTAGGTCAGGGTTGCGTAGTCAGCCAGATTTCCAATCGCCCATTCGGTATCCGCTGGACTCACGAGGTGGGTATAGACCGTTTCCGTAACCCCATTAAAAATGCCTGCGGAAACTCCGCGGGTGATTGAAACATTCGGCGTCAACTGATCCCTATTAGCCGCCTGAGTGGGATCTGGCGCTGGTTGCGTATAAGTAATCACTGGACCGTTCCAAATGGTTGGGGTGGCAAACCCCATTCCACCCCCGAACCACAGCGCTAGAAGCGAACTCAAGAAACGAATACTTGGAGGCAGCGATGGGAACAGTGAATTAGATTTTGAGTTGAGCATAAACGTATCGGGCTTGGGGCCATGGCCGAACCAACAAATTCTACGGCTCAAATCTGTGAGTGGCGCAACTGAAGAAATGTTCCCAACATCTTTCTGAAATCGGCTCGCTGCAGAAACGACGACTGAAGCGCTGCCGCCAAGGAAAATTCGGCCACAAACCAAACACCCGCGCGCGTCAACTCATAACTTGCGGAGGCGGAAAAATTGCTGCTGCTCCGTCGTGCTGATCGAGACAACAAAGTTGGTTGTGACTGTGATCGGGGTGTTTGTGACCACACGCCAACTGTTGGCAGAGCCGGACGCGGACTGCTGCAATTCCCAGCCCCCGACGTTGGTAGGCCACGAGAGCATGGCGTGTTGGGCATCGATCTTCCGAAAGTCGATCCGCGGTGGAATTATCAGCGGGGTAAAGCTTATGACGAAAGGTGCACTATCCGGATACACCCCATTCAAATCGCGCAATTGCAACGTCAGCGAATAACTGCTGCCCTGCGTCCCGTTCACAATGTTCCAGATTGGATGCGCATCAAATATCGGCGCACCGATGAAGAACGTTTCGTTGGTCGCCATGAACCCTGAAGCCGTGTCATTCCAAACCTCCAAGCCTGAGTCTTTCGCCAGCAGCACAAATCGGAAATCAGCCGTTGTCACCAACTGAAAGAAATCGTGTTTCGGTTCATCGATGATGGCCGAGTGAAACGCCAGCTCTCCGCCTGCGTAGCCCGTTATTCCAGGAAAAACCGAAGCCGGAAGCTCCACCGGTTGCAAGAAGTCCGTATCAACGACGATCTCGCCCGCGGCAGTTCGCCCCACCAAGATTACCTGTTCCTCGTGCGCAAAGGCTCGAAACCAACCCGCCCATAGCAGCCCGAAAAGAAGCAATCCAACAACGCTGCGAGTTAATTGCATAAGGTTAATAGAACGCGCAAACAACTAACACTTCACACACATTTCAAAGCCGCCGGGTTCGCGCCTGCACCGCAAATCCAAACATCCCCAGCCCGATCAACGCCAAACTCGACGGCTCCGGCACTGGCGTAAAAAAGCCACGGATTTCACCACCACCAAAAGTAGTCGAGTGAATGTTCCAATATGCTTTCCCCGCCGCGATGGCACTGGTCAAAGCCGCTTCCGCGCTGGCCGTAGTTCCCCCGTTTGCCGAGACATACGAAGGGTTGTAACTCGAAGCCTGCGTCAGATCCAAGAGAATGCTGTAAGAACCAGATGAAACCCCGAGTGGAAAGCCTGCAAAAGTTGGTGTCGTGGTAGCTACCCCGGCGGTGCTGGTGAACGGCGCGGCGGTTGCCGCATGAATGTGGGAAGCCGTTGTCGTCCCAGTCAAGCCACTGAATGAAACATTCAAGTTCAAGGTGTGAGCGACATTGTCGTAGATGGCGGTCCCAAAACCAGTGCCCGGCGAAGCATTTGCGGGAGATTCACTCGGACCATCGAGAATCGCCTGATAGGAGAATAGTGCCGCTTGGGCTGGCATTAGACCACCGAGTAACACGAGCGAAAGAAGGGTTGTTTTCATATTTATCTTTTTTCTGATACATGGGTTTAGGTTTTAGACCTGCGGGCCCTAGTGGGCTCGTACAAAACCACCGGGACTCAGCTATGACGAGCCACCAGCCAATTGGTTCCCACAATTTTTGCGCACTGCTCCATGTGCCTTCCCAGAACCATGCGAGTTTAGACTTTAGCCTTTGGACTTTGGACTTTAGACTGACCGTTCTATGTCAGGCAGCCGCAGACAATATCCGTTTCATCTGATCGAACCCAAGTGGCAACAAACTTGGGAGCAACAACAGGCATTCCGCGCGTTCAATCCCGGTGACGTCGTGCCAGAAGGGCACGCCTTTGGTATCCGCCACCATCTTTCCGGCAAAGCCGCCAGCGCTGCTCAGCTCCCCAAAAAGTTTTATATCCTCGACATGTTCCCCTACCCATCCGGCGCAGGGCTGCACGTCGGACATCCGGAGGGCTACACCGCCACGGACATTTTGGCGCGTTACCGTCGTGCGCGTGGCTTCAACGTCTTACATCCGATGGGCTGGGACTCATTCGGCCTGCCCGCCGAGCAATACGCCGTCAAAACCGGCCAGCATCCGCGCAAAACGACCGAGACGAACATCGCCAACTTCACGCGCCAGATCAAAAGCCTCGGCTTCAGCTACGATTGGTCGCGCGAACTCGCCACCACCGACGTGGATTATTTCAAGTGGACACAATGGATCTTCTTGAAGCTCTACAACTCATGGTTCAATCCTGAGACGAACAAGGCGGAGTCCGTTGACACGATCAAGTTCCCCACTGAATACAAAACCGAGGAGCAAAAGCGCTCCTATCGCGACTCTAAACGCCTCGCCTATGTTAGCGAAGCACCGGTGAACTGGTGTCCCGAACTAGGCACGGTGCTGGCCAACGAAGAAGTCATTGACGGCAAGAGCGAAGTCGGCGGCTTCCCGGTCATCCGCAAGCCGATGCGCCAATGGATGCTCCGCATCACCGCCTACGCCGAGAAACTCCTCGCCGATCTCGATACGATTGACTGGAGCGATTCGCTCAAGGAAATGCAGCGCAACTGGATTGGCCGCAGCGAAGGCGCAGAAGTGGATTTCGCTGTAGCGGCGGTCTGTGGCCGCCGAAAAGACGGCGCTGACACAGCGCCGCTACAGGCTGAAAAAATACGCGTCTTCACCACGCGCCCTGACACTTTGTTCGGCGCGACGTACATGGTGCTGTCGCCGGAACACAAACTCGTTCCGCAGATCACCACCCCCGAGCAAAAGAAAGCCGTCGAAGACTATAAAGCCTTCGCGGCTGGCAAATCTGATTTGGAACGCACCGAACTCGCCAAGGAAAAAACTGGCGTGTTCACCGGCGCTTACGCCCTTAATACCGTCAACGGCGAGAAGATTCCCATCTGGATTGCCGACTACGTCCTCGCCAGCTACGGCACGGGCGCCATCATGGCCGTGCCCGCACACGACGAACGCGACTTCGAGTTCGCCAAAAAATTCAACCTGCCCATCATCCAAGTCGTGCAGCCACCGGACGCGAAAACGGATTGGCAGGGTTTCACTGATGACGGCACCGCGGTGAACTCCGGCTTCATTACCGGATTGCCAACGCCGGAAGCCAAAAAGAAAATTACAGCCTGGCTCGAAGAAAAGGGCCTCGGCAAAAAGACCATCAACTACAAGCTGCGCGACTGGCTCTTCAGCCGGCAGCGTTACTGGGGCGAACCTTTCCCCATCGTCTGGAAGAACGGTCAGCACGAAGCTTTGCCCGAAAGCGCCTTGCCCGTGCTTCCGCCTACGCTCGAAGATTACAAGCCCACCTCGACTGGCGAACCACCTCTGGCCCGCGCCAAAGAGTGGTTGAACGAAGTTCCAGGTTCGCTACGCGAAACCAACACCATGCCCCAATGGGCCGGCTCGTGCTGGTATTATCTCCGTTACCTTGATGCGAAGAACCCAAACGCCTTCGTGGGCAAGGACGCGGAGAATTACTGGATGGGCGGTGACTCTGTGGCTGCGAACGTGAGTTCGCGGCAAACTGATGTCAGCCGTGCTCTCACGAGCACAGCTACGAAACCGGGCGTGGATTTATACGTCGGCGGGACGGAACACGCCGTGTTACATCTGCTCTACGCACGTTTCTGGCACAAGGTTTTGTTTGACCTCGGCTATGTCTCCACACCCGAGCCGTTTTTCAAACTCGTGAATCAAGGACTCATCCTTGGCGAAGATGGCCAAAAGATGTCCAAGTCCCGCGGCAACGTGGTGAACCCGGACGACGTGCTCAAAGAGTTCGGCGCGGACGCGTTCCGACTCTACGAAATGTTCATGGGCCCGCTCCAAGACACCAAGCCGTGGAACACGCGCGGCGTCGAAGGCGTGTATCGTTTCCTCGGCCGCGTCTGGCGCTTGTTCGTGGATGAAAAATCCGAGACGGCGTTTGAGCAGGCCGAAACATTGGCCACAGAGAACACAGAGAAACACAAAGAACTGCTCGATTTGATTCTGCTCGACGGCGGCATCACCGACATCGCGGCCACGCCTGCGCAACTCAAGGCATTGCACGCGTGCATCAAGAAAGTCACCGAAGATCTAGACGGCATGCGCTTCAACACCGCCATCTCCGCAATGATGGTCTTTGTCAACGAAGCCAACACCTGGCAGACGAAGCCGTTGTCGGTGATGAAGACGTTCCTGCAATTGCTCGCCCCGTTCGCCCCGCACCTCGCAGAAGAACTCTGGGCGCGCTTGCACTCAACCTTCGGTCAACGCACGACTTCCCTGCCCTACGCCGAATGGCCGAAGTTTAATCCCGCCTTGCTCGTCGAAAGCGAGATTGAAATCCCCGTGTCCGTGAACGGCAAGATGCGCGACGTCATCAAAGTCGCCGTGGATGCTGATCAAGTCACGATTGAAGCCTTGGCCAAGTCGTCCGAGAAGGTGAAGCAGTTCATGGAAGGCAAGGCGATCAAGAAGATCATCATCGTGCCCAAGAAGATGGTGAACATTGTGGTGGGGTAGCGGCGCACAGGAGCGCGGCTGTGTCGCGCTCCGCTTGCCACCGCAGTCCATGCCCTGCCAGACCTGTCTCCAGCCCAGCCATTTTCAGCCTTGAAACGGCTGGGGACCGGCGTAGAGTCGGGCCATCAGGAAGCCGAAGCCACTGGGATTATGGAACATCACCGCCCCGCCAACGACGCTGCCACCAGGGCCTTCACGTTGCGAGAACTCGTCGTCGTGATCGCGGTGCTCTCCGTGCTGGGCGGGACACTGCTGGCGGCCCTGCAACAGCGCGCCTCGTGGCAAATCAAGAAGACTCAATGCGCGGCCAATCTCCGGCAGTTCGCGCTGGCCACCCAGCTTTACGCCACGGAGAACTGCGATAAACTCCCAGAAATCTCCACCGGAGCATGGGCCTGGGATTTCCCCGGCTACGCCGCCGACGCCTTTCTCCAATTCGGGATGGACAAGCGAACGTTCTACTGCCCCGGAACCGCACCACGATTCAACGATAACTACAATTTCCTTAATTCGGAACCAAATAGCCTGTGGAATTTTTGGGGGCCAGAGCTGCATATCATTGGCTATTCTGTCGCATTCAACGCGTCCCCCCTCGCCTTGAGCAACAGAAACACCACGATCCTACCTGAGCCAATCAAGATAAACGCAAACATCTTTCCCGCTCCCCCCAACCACGAACGCGTTCTCTTGTCAGATGCCACAATTTCCTCAAGCCTCTCGGGCACCGCGGCCAATCCGGCCCCGGCGGGAAGTTTTACGAGTGTGACGGGCGGATTTTCAGTTAATGGAACGCATATACCGCACCTCAGCCCGCACTTGAAAGGAAACCTGCCCGCGGGTGGCAATCTAGCCTTCAAGGATGGTCATGTGGCTTGGCGAAAATTTGCCCAAATGCAACAACGCGCCGAAAGAAACTGGGGCTTTTGGTGGTGAGCTGCGCCGCTCGTAGTGTCTCAAAAGACGCAAGTCAGTCGCAGTGACCTCCGGCGGGTGACTTGACGCAACGCCAAGTTCCGTCTTGAACATGCTGGAAGTGGGGCTAGAGTCGTGCCGTCGCTTGATCAAACACCACGGGATATGGCTCGCTTTCGTTCCCACAAAAATGCCCCCATGACCGCCTTCACGTTGCGAGAACTCGTGGTGGTGATCGCGGTGCTCTCCGTGCTGGGCGGGACACTGCTGGCGGCCCTGCACCAGCGCGCCTCGTGGCAGATCAAGAAAGCGCAGTGCGCGGCCAACCTCCGGCAGTTCGCGCAGGCCACCCAGCTTTATGCCACGGAGAATCGGGACAGGTTGCCGGATATTACAAGCGGGGCATGGGCTTGGGATTTCCCCGGATATGCCGCCGACGCCTTTCTCCAATTCGGGATGGACAAGCGAACGTTCTACTGCCCCGGAACTGCACCACGATTCAATGATAACTACAATTTTCTCAATTCGTCCCCAAATAGCCTGTGGAACTTTTATGGGAACTCCGCCACCTCTGGCTTCCGCAGCATTGGCTATGTCGCCGCCTTTAATGGTGGCACGTTGATTCTGACTAACCAGAATCGCACCATCCTCCCCGAGCCAACCAAACTAAACTCCTTCACTTATCTACCCATTCCCGCCAATCACGAACGCGTCCTACTAGCCGACGCCACCATTTCCGAGAACCTCACCGGCACTGCCGCCAGCCCAGCCCCAGCCGGAAGTTTCACCAGTATCGCTGGCGGTTTCGCCGTCAATGGCGTCGGCATTCCACAC
Organism: Verrucomicrobiota bacterium; assembly: GCA_049840435.1. Classification (GTDB taxonomy): domain Bacteria; phylum Verrucomicrobiota; class Verrucomicrobiia; order Limisphaerales; family JADLHS01; genus JADLHS01. The sequence goes on from JASGKY010000046.1 coordinate 15,854, forward strand.
CTCAGCCCGCACTTGAAAGGAAACCTGCCTGCTGGCGGCAATCTGGCTTTCAAAGACGGCCACGTCGTTTGGCGCAATTTTTCCGAAGCAAGTCAACGCGCCGCTCAGGGCCGGGGCTTCTGGTGGTAATTCACTTCACGGCTCGCACCGTACCCGGAAGACGCGGGCCGGGTTTGTCCGTGTCACGTTCACCCAGCCTTGTCCGCCGGCCACCTGCACTGGTGTCGTCAGGTTCTGCCAGTTGCCTGCGGCGACATCGTCGCTGAATTGCACCCGGTAATTCTTCCCGGCGAGCGCGGGCCAACTCAGCACCGCGTTCGTTCCCGAGGGCGGCGTCAATGTGATCTGGATTTCCAACACCGACGCGGCATCCGTGGGATTCGTGCCGGTCAGGAATTCCTCATGGTTCGTCAAGCCGTCGCCATCGGCATCGTCGCCCGGACGCGACAGATCATTCGCCTGACCGTTGGCGTGACCGAAGTATTGTTCCAGCCACCAATCCGGGAGGCCGTCCGAATCGCTGTCCGCCGTGGACAAGACGCTGATACCACTGGCAAAAGCATCCACCGTCTGGTTCAAGTCTCCCGCGGCCAAACCGGCATCAAGCGTCTTGAAGGCGATGGCGCTGCCGTCGCCATTGATGGCCGGCCAAGAGTACCAGGACAGCCCGGGCAACGGGGATCGCGCCGCCACCAACCGGTTGGAGCCCGTGACCCGATCGAAAACGAACATGCCCGACGCCGTAGTTACACCAGCCACCAGATTGGTCGCCTGACTGCGATACGCGATGAATCGCCCATCCGCGCTGAAACTCGGCCCATCCGAGGCGCCGCCTAGCCCCGCTGCGCCTCCGGCGGAGGCTGAAAGGAGATTGAGTGTGCCGGTCTGCAAGTCGCACAGATAAACGTCGCGCCCCGCGTTGGTATCGGTGGAAACCAGCGCCGCCGCTGTGACAAAGACAACGTAACGATCATCCGGACTCCAGGGCATCGAAGTTTGGATCGGCACGGTGCTCGCCCAGGACCGGAGCAACGCGGGCGGATCGAGATCGTAACAGTAAAGGGTGAGTCCCCCCTGATAGAGCACCCGATTGCCGCCGGGCGAGAGAGCGACCGAATTCATGCTGCTGGCGCTGGTATAAAGCGCGCCGCCCATCGCCGCCTCCACCACCACGACCCGCGCCGAAGTATCGAGGTAAGCAAGGCGATTGCCGTTCAAGCTCAGAGCCGGAGGTTTCGTGTTCAGCGCATTTGCCACCACTAAGCGCGTGTTGCCGCTGGGCAAGTCGCGCCAGAAGATGGGATAGGTCGCGCTGGCGACATTCGTGCGCGCCACGAAGGCCACCCTTTGCGCATCCGGAGTCATCACCACAAGCTGCGGTTCCAGCGAGCTCAGGGAGACTCCATTCGTGGTGACACTGAGACATGTCGTCTGCTGGAGTTGCAGGTCGCGCAGGAAGACATCGTATTGCCCGTTGGTGTCCGTGGTGATCAGGTTGGTTGCGCCGCTCACGAACAAGACATAACGCCCATCCGCGCTGAGTTGCGGAGAAAACGAAGCCCCGCCGCGCGCGGGCAAGCCGTCCGTCCCGACGCTCACCAGCACATTGCTCAGGCCCTGGCGATCCCAGACAAAAATATCCGAGTTATGGTTCGCATCCACCGTGATCAGGTCCGTCGCCAGTGAGGCGTACGCCACCCGATTGCCATCCGCGCTGATGGAAACCAATCCCGGCGCAGCGGCGGCGTTCCCGGTCTGCGGCACGAGCGTGGGCGCGCGGGCGGAAATCAGTTCATTCGTTGCCGCCTGCATATCGCGGACGAATACGTCTTCAAAGTCGTTGTCATCCGCGCCGGTGAGATTCCCATCCGGAGCAGAAAATGCGACATGACGTCCGTCCGCGCTCAGGCTGAGAAAGAGGTTGTTCATATCAATCGGCGAGCCCACGCCATCAAGATCGGCATCCACCAGTTCCGTCGTGTTCGCCACGAGATCGCGCCGATAGAGATGCGGCCCGTTGGAAATGGTGTTGCTAACCAGATTGGTCGCATCACTGACAAATGCGACGTAACGCCCGTCCGCGCTGATCGCCGGTGCTACCGAAGCGCTATTGGTCATGATGCCGCCGACCAAATCCACACTCACACCGACCGCAGTGCCGGTCTGCCGATCCCAGCGGCGCAAGGTGCAATTGGTGGAGAGTCCATTCACCACGCGGGCGGAGTAAACGACAAAGCGTCCGTCCGGGGTCGCTTCCGGCCCATAGACTTCGTCGCCAAAAGGTGCGGGTGGATAACCGTTCGTTTCAATCAACGTCGTTGCCTGCGTCTGCGCATCAAACTGCATGAGGACCGTGCCGAACGTCGTGCCGCCAGGTGGTGCGATGACGTTGTTGGTCCAGCCGGCCGCAAACGTCACATACCGGCCATCCGCACTGAGCACCGGATGCATCGGCACCGGTACGAATGCGGTACTGATGAATTGCATATTAGATCGAACCAGATTGATGGCGTCTCGACTCGGCCAGAGTGTGGTCCCGCTCGTCAGATCGCGCAGATAAATTTCGCCACGCGAAATATTGGAAACGCCCGGCACGAGATTCCGGGTTGAACTGAAAAACGCCACCCACCGACCATCGGCACTGATGACTGGCGCCCCCATGGAAGCATTGGTCGCCCCGACGCTGACCCACGTGGTCGTCTGCATTTGTAGATCGCGCACGAACACGTCGGGGCCGTTGTTAGTATCGCCGGCCACAAGGTTTGTGGCGTAGCTGACAAACGCCACGTAGCGCCCGTCCGGCGTCAGGGCCGCGTTTTCCGAACGGTTGTTTGCTGCGCCGCCAGTTGCAGCCACGCTCACCAAAGTCGTGGTCTCCGTCTGAACATCCCGCACGAAGACATCGGCGAGTTCGTTGGTGTCGTCGGCCACCAGATCACTGGCGACGCTTTCAAACAAAACATAGCGTCCGTTCGTGGAAACACACACGCCCGTGGAGTGACCGTTCCCTCCGCCGGTTTGAAACTGATTCGCACTGATGAGCGTGGTCGTCTGGTTGGCGCGGTCGCGCCGAAAAGCATCCAGATACATCCAGGCATTATCATTTGTCACCAGATCACTCGCGCCACTGGAAAACAACACGTAGCGTCCATCAGGACTCAACACGGGGGCAACAGAATCACTGTTTGCCCCAACCGTCACAGCAACCGAGGAATCTCGCACCGATAACAATTCCAACGCCAGCCCCTGATGAATAAAACTGGCTGTCGCCCACATGACGAACAAAGGGAGAATTGATTTCATGAAGCATCCCCACCGATGGCCCGCTGATTTCATAATGCGCGAGCATGACAGGCCGGTTTTGCCTGTCAATCCGTACGTCAGACGCGTTTTTCACGACAGCGGGAATCTTTTGCCAATGTGCGACAGCTTGGACTGCGGCAGGAAGCGCAGCGCCACGCCGCTTTCGCACGCACGAATGGCTTACTGTTGAAGCGCGCTTTCCTTCCGCCCGAAAGCGCTGTCGCCGCTGCGCTCTCCCAGCGCACTCCATGACGCTTTTACTTAATCCCCTTATCTGATGCCAACCCTGCCCGCAGCTTCAAGAACATGACCCTTTGAGGGAAATTAAACGTAACCTGATGGCGAGCCAGAAATCGCAGACTCATCCAAGCTGGCGCATTGACCACCTTCGGTGGCATCTCTCCAACTTTTAGACACTCATACTTCCGGCCCCCCATCGTCACACTTGAGAGCTCCGCGACGCGCCATGTCGCTTGACCAAACATCGTATTCACACCCGTCCGCTCAGGAACATACATATCCACCAACCTTTGAAACAAGGCCGGTTCAAATATTAAATCGCCGTCACTTGAAAACCCGGTATCCACGAAGAAGCGGGCTTTCTGTCCTGCTAAAACGATATCAGCATAAACCGAGGCACCGCCCAGCGGAGACTTCTCGAGTTCCAAAAGAAATGGATCGCCCAAGTCTTCCAAATTCAATTTGCCCGGGTCGAGAAATCGGATTTCGCGCCGTTCAAAATCCAATTGCACACAGTAATTTCTCAAACAATCCATGCCCAAAATGCCCTTAATCGGATGACGTCGCGAAGTTGCCGATAAATCCGTGGCCACCACCAGCTTTGAAGTCTGAAGCAGCGTATCTCCCAGATACAATCGGTGCGCTTCATGAACGGCCATGTCTTGTGCCACCTTTCCAACAAAACTGCCCCCGACCGCGTTGCCTCGATAGTGCCCAAGCCAATTCGTCAGTGAAGAGTCAATCACTGTCACGAACGCACCCGTATCAATTACAAACGGAAGTTCCTCCCCACTTTCCAAGCGCAAGGTCACCCACAACGGATCACCGTCCCCAGCACGTGTGGTTATTGGAATAGTTGGAGGAAGTGACGGATTTCGCGTCGCACATGAGGAGAGCAACAATCCAAACGCAATGAACCATAGCAGTCCCGCAAGTCTCCAAATGTTTGACTGACCATGCGTAAGCATCCCGCACTTCTGCTTCAAAACGCCTTCGCCGCGATGTCGCGGCGAAAATGCGCGCCTTCAAACTGGATACTCTCGACGGCGGCGTAGGCGGCAGCTTGAGCAGCGCGCAAATCCTTGCCCAGCGCCGTCACGCCGAGCACACGTCCGCCGTTCGTGACGATTTGCCCGTCTTTCAGCGCCGTGCCCGCGTGGAAAACTTTCGTGCCCGGCAGTTTGTTTGCCGCGTCGAGACCGGTGATGACTTTGCCTTTGGGATAATTCCCCGGATAACCGCCACTGGCCATGATGACGCACACGCTGGCTTCGGGTTTCCATTTCAATTCGTGCTTCGCCAACGTGCCGTTCACGCTCGCGTCCAGCAATTCGACCAGATCATTTTCCAAGCGCGTGAGATAGACCTGCGTTTCCGGGTCGCCGAAACGCGCGTTGAATTCCAGAATCTTCGGCCCGCGCTTCGTGAGCATCACGCCGGGATACAGCAGGCCGCGATAATCAATCCCCTCCGCCACGCAACCGCGCATGAACGGCTCGAGCACCTTGCGCGCGGTATCCGCAAGTTGCGCGTCGGTCAAAAATGGCGTGGGCGAATACGTCCCCATGCCGCCGGTGTTCAAGCCTTCATCGCCGTCGAGGGCGCGCTTGTGGTCCTGCGACGTCGGAAAAATTTTCGCGGTCTTGCCGTCGCACAAGGCGTGCAGGGAAACTTCGATGCCTTCGAGAAATTCCTGGATGACGACATGCGCGCCCGCCGCGCCGAATGCTTTGCCAACCATGATTTCGTCCACCGCCTTCTCAGCTTCGGCTTGGTTCGTGCAGATCAACACACCTTTGCCGAGTGCGAGGCCGTCGGCCTTCACCACGCATTTGCCGCCAAGCGAGGCGCAGAACTTTTTGGCTGCCGCGACGTCATCAAAAGTCCCGGCAGCGGCAGTGGGGATGCCGTATTTCTCCATGAACTTCTGGGAGAAAACTTTCGAAGACTCGAACTGCGCCGCCTTCTGGTTCACGCCCCAGATGTGTAGACCGTTTTTTTGAAATAGATCCACGATGCCGAGCGCGAGCGGATTGTCCGGGCCGACGACGGTGAGATCTACCTTCTGTTCCTGCGCGAACGCCAGCAGCTTCGGCAGATCTTCCGCGCCGATGTCGACGCATTCCACGGCGCTTCCATTCTTCGCAAGGCGTTCCTGTGCGATGCCAGCATTGCCCGGCGCACACCACATCTGCGTGACGTGCGGCGATTGCGCCAATTTCCAAACCAAGGCGTGTTCGCGTCCGCCGGAACCGATGACGAGAATTTTCATGCGACGCAGATTGAAGCAGTCGCCCGCGCCAAGTTCAAGACACGGGCGCAGGCACGATTAGAAATTTATCTCCCACCCAGCGAAATAACTTGTGATAACGCCGCTCCGACCATCATGCTGGCGGCAGGCAATCCGCGCCGGGATTCAACCAGTCGTTCCCTCCGGCGCCGACCGAATTACCATTCCCAACAGTCGAGAGCGCCGGCCAAACCCAAACCCATGGACAAAATCACCGCTGTCTTTGCAGTGAAATGCATCATCGGTCGCGTGGCACTGCCCAGCAACTGGTCGCCCCTCTGGCAACGCCTCCGCCAGCCCAAAGTCCGGGGCAAATCCGCCGACGATGCCCAGCTCAAACTCTACGGCCAGCTCCTGCCCAGCGGTTTCCTGAATTACGGTTACAGCGATGATCCCGCCCGGCCACCAGAACGGATGTGCGTACACGACATTGAACAGGCGCAACTCCGCTACGCCACCAGGCTCGCGGATCTGGTCGTGGACCGGGAGCAACGCATCCTCGATTCCGGCTGCGGCATGGGCGGGTTGACCGGCCTGTTGTTGCAACGCGGGTTGACCCCCACGGCGCTCACCCCCAACCGCACGCAGATCAAGAATGTCCGCACCGTTTATCCCACCGTCCCGTTGATCGAAGGAAAACTGGAACAGATCCCTCTACCGGAATATCGCCACGCGTTCGGCACCCGTCATCACCTCCGAATCGTTTCAATACGTAAACCTCGCCCAAGGGCTCACCGTGATGGAGCAGATCCTCCGCCCCGGCGGGCGCTGGATTCTATGCGATTATTTTCGCACTCAAACCAGCACGCATCGTTCCGGACACGGATGGAACGAGTTCACCACCGCGCTAAAGCAAAACGGCTGGCGCATCACCTCTCAGGAAGACATCACCGCCAATGTGCTACCCACAATCGCATTCGTCCACATGTGGGCCCGGCGCGTCGGCTTGCCTGTGGCGCAGTTCGCCACTGAACGGTTAGAACGCAAGCGCCCCGCCCTGCACTACATCCTGCAAGATCTGATTCTCAAGGCCCGCGAACAATTTCAAGGCCAGCTCGACATCGTTGATCCGGCCATTTTTGCTCGAGACAAGAAATACCTGACACTGGTAATCGAACGCGCCGCGTGAACACATTCAAGCCGTTGTCCTGAAGGAAAGCGTTGCTTCGATCCCTGAATATTACCGCTGCCCAGCCAGCGCCCCTCCGCAAATGACCCCCCTCGGTTGGAGACATCCCAATTACGGCGGAAACTGAACATCGTTCCGTTTAGCGCGTAATCCAGCCGCCGCCCACCACCAGATCGTCCTGATAAAAAACCGAGGCTTGCCCCGGCGTGATGGCGCGCTGCGGCGTGTGAAGTTTGACCCGCGCGCGGCCCTGCTCCAGCGGCGTCACCGTCGCGGGCGTGCCGGGATGGTTGTAACGGATCTTCGCCGTCACTTCGATGCTCGCGGGCGGATGTTCCCACGGAATCCAATTGCAGTTTTGAACGACATACTCGTCGCGATCCAACGCCGAATCATCGCCCACCACCACGCGATTGTTCTCTGCATCCAGTTCGATGACGTAAAGCGGCTTCGGCGTGGATAGCCCAAGTCCCTTCCGCTGCCCGATCGTGTAAAATGCGATGCCATCGTGATGCCCGAGCACATGACCGTGAACATCCACGATTTCCCCCGCGCGTCTTCTGCACCAGATTCGCCTGCTGGAGAAAGCGCGCCGTAGTTGTTGTCCGGCACGAAACAGATTTCCATGCTCTCCTCCTTGTCGGCGGTCTTGAGATTGCAATGGCGCGCGACTTCACGCGTGTCGCTCTTGGTCTTTTCACCCAACGGAAACAGCGCGCGGGCGAGTTGATCCTGCCGCAGCGAGAAGAGGAAATAACTTTGATCCTTGCGCAGGTCCTTCCCGCGCTTGAGCAGCACGCGACCATTCTCCGTGCGCTCCAACCGCGCGAAATGTCCGGTAGCGATGAAGTCCGCCCCCAGTTGATTCGCGCGCTCAATGAGGCGACCGAACTTGAGGTTCTGATTGCACATCACGCACGGATTCGGCGTGCGCCCAGCTTTGTATTCGTCAGCAAAGTATTGGATGACGTGCTTCTGGAATTCCGCTGACTCGTCAATCAGGTAGTATGGAATGCCCAGCTTGTGACAGACGGAGCGTGCGTCCGTCACCGCTTGCGGCCCACAGCATTTGTCCTCGGCGCGATTCACGCAATCCTGCGGCCAGAGCTTCAGGGTGATGCCGACGACGTCATAGCCTTGGTCCTGCAAAAGCGCCGCCGTCGCCGAGGAATCCACGCCTCCGCTCATGCCACAAATCACCCGTTGCTTCTTCGGTGCTACCACAGTGCGCCAGTATAGAATGAATCAACCGCGTCGCAAGAACTCGCTTTCCTTGCCCCGCTTGATCAGCGGTTCACCTCGATGGTTTCAATGCCTTTGGCGGTTTCGTGGTAGATGATGGCGGAAAGCCCCGGCTGGGATTGGATGAGCTTTCGCCCTGCTTCCACCCCTAAGATGCTCGCCGTCGTATCGAAAACGTCCGTCTGCATGGCGTGAGCAGCAATGACTGATACCTGACAGCGGTTGGTCAATCCCATACCCGTGCGCGGATCAACGATGTGTGAATAGCGCACGCCGTTGATGATCACAAACTGCTCGGCGTCCCCCGCCGTGGAAACCGCGGCATTCTTGAGCAGTAACGTACGCGCTTCGCCCTCGCGTTGAAATGGGGTGCCGATGGATACGTGCCAGCCCCGTTGCCCCGGCGGCGCATCACCAACGGCAACATCTCCACTCGCAGCCACCAGCGCAGAACGAATTCCGTGCTCGCGCAAAACTTTCAACGCCGCGTCTGCGGCGTAGCCTTTCGCGATACCACCCAGATCGAGTTGCATGTTGGTCGTCAGCAGCGTGACCGTTTGATTCTTGGCATCGAGTGAAAGTTTTTGCCATCCCACGGACTCCCGGGCATGTGCGATTTGCTCCGGCGTCGGCAACACCTCGGTGCGCCGCGCACGCCGCCACAAGCGCACGACCGGCCCAATCGTCAGATCGAACGCGCCATCGCTAAGTTCAGCTACGCGCCGCGATTCCACCAGCACCTCGAACAGTTCTGCGCTCACGCGGACCGGCGCGCGCACTGGCGCGCGACACAATCGCATCAACTCGCTCTCCGGATCGTAGTAGGTGCTGTTCGGATTATTATCGTGTTTCCTATTAACCTTAGCAATAC
>JASGKY010000047.1:0-141428 GCA_049840435.1 Verrucomicrobiota bacterium
GGCTGGTGCTTGGCTGTCTGTCACAATGGTGTGGACCTTGGAAAGATCGCAAAGCTGCGAGACGGAGCGGCGCCCGAACTTGGTGTGATCGAGGCAGAAAATGACTTTCGCGGCGGCGCGCATCATTGCGAGTTGGATGTCAATCAACAGGCCGTGCGAGTTGGTGATGCCGTCCAAAGTGATGCCGCCGGAACTCATCACGGCGACGTCCGCATGGATTTTTGAAAATGCTTCTACGGCGAGCGGGCCGACGAGCACGCCAAGGCGTGGATAAATCACGCCGCCACTCAAGACGAGTTCCACCTTGCCAGCCGAGGAGTAGAGATTCGCGATGGGCAGGGAATTGGTGACGATCTGCGGCGATTTATCTTCGAGATGTTTCGCGACGTGGAAAGTCGTCGTGCCCGCGTCAATGATGACGCTCTGGTTTGGCTTGATGAGTTCAGCACAGGCGCGACCGATGGCTTCCTTGGAATCGAGCTGATGCGTGTCACGCGTAGAAAAGGTGAATTCGTCAGACTTCGGCGTAACGATGCGTGCCCCCGCCGTGAGTGCGCTTCAAGTTTCCGGAGGCTTCCAAAACTGTAAGGTCACGGCGGACGGTGGACACAGACGAGCCGACGTGCTTGGCCAAGTCTTCAAGCGACGCGAATTCAACCTGTTGGAGATAGGCTTCCAACCGGTGTTTTCGCTCTTCTGCCGTCATTCAGGCAATACTTTGATAGATGTTGGAAGGTTTTGCAAGATATTTATTGACTTGTTTGTTGAGACGGTCAAATCTTACCGCGCTATGGCCACCGTTGCATCTGCTCCGCATAGAGCCGTCGTCGAACATATGGTTCGGCAGGCGGTTTATTCGCGTCTCGGCAAACCGCTGCCACGCGCGGCGTCCGCGCCGAATCCGCTGGTTGTGAACATCAGCGCACGCCATTGCCATCTCACGCCGGAAGCGGTCGAAGCGCTCTTCGGCAAAGGTCATCAACTCACGGTTCACAAGTGGCTCTATCAGGAAGGGCAGTTCGCCGCGAAGGAAACTGTGACACTCATCGGACCGCGCAGTCGTGTCATTTCCAATCTGCGCATCCTCGGCCCGTGTCGAACGCTTAACCAGGTTGAACTCGCTTACACGGACGCCATCGCGCTTGGTTTTGATATTCCGCTGCGCGCTTCCGGCGACATCAAGGGCACGCCCGGTGCAATGCTCATGGGCCCGAACGGATTTTTTGAAATGCCTGATGGCATCATTCGCGCGCTGCGTCATGCTCACCTGAGTCCGACTGATGCGGAATTTTACGGCGTGAAGCACGGCGACATGATGAAGCTTAAGATCGGCGGCGATTGCGGCATCACGCTCGACAAGATGCTCGCGCGCGTGGACAAGAGTTTCAAACTGGAGGTGCACATCGACACTGATGAAGGCAACGCCTGTAACCTCCAACCCGACACGCCCGTCGAGTTGATCAAATGATTTCGCGACCGAACCAATTAACACCCAAACAGGAGAAAACAAATGAGTGAAGCAATAGGAATGATCGAAACCAAAGGCTACATCGGCAGCGTGGAAGCCAGTGATGCCATGGTCAAAGCGGCCAACGTCAAGTTGGTCAAAACCATCCCCATCGGCGGCGGTCTCATCACCGTCCTCGCGCAGGGCGATGTCGGCAGCGTGAAAGCCGCCGTGGACGCCGGCTCGAAAGCCGCGGCCAAAGTTGGCGAACTCGTCAGTTCGCATCTTATCGCGCGTCCGCATGAAGACTTGTTGAAAGCTTTCGTGCCGGAACTCGCCGTGAAGAAATAACTCTCAACCATCAACCAAAAACAAATTTATGGCACAACAAGCAGTTGGAATGATTGAATGCAAAGGCTTTTGCGCGCTGATGGAAGCGTGCGACGCCGCGCTCAAGGCCGCGAATGTCACGATGACTGGCTGGGAAAAAGTCGGCAGTGGTTACGTCACCGGATTCTTCCGGGGCGACGTCGCCGCCGTCAAAGCCGCCACCGATGCCGGTGCAGCCGCCGCCGCGCAAGTTGGCTCGGTTGTCGCCGTCCAGGTGATCCCGCGTCCGCACGACGATCTCGGCATTCTCGGCAAGTGGCTGCAATAATTTTCAATTTCAAATTGCCAAACGCCAATTGAACCAATCGTTCATGCGGCTTCGGTAAATTGGAAATTGAAGATTGAAAATTGGAAATGAAGATCCTGATCGCCAACATCGGCAGCACTTCGCTCAAGTGGCGGTTGTTCGACTTCTCGAACAACGCCGAGCGCCTTTTGCACAAAGGCGGCTTCGAGCGCGTGGCTGATTATCCGAAGGCGATCGAGGATTGCATGGCGCAACTGAAAGACGCCGGCGCGCTCGCCAATGAAAGCGAACTCGCCGCGGTCGGTTTCAAGACCGTGATCGCCAAGAACGTCACCGGTTGCGTGCGACTCGATGAACGCGTGCTCGGTGCGATGGAGGCCTACAACGGTCTCGCGCCCGCGCACAATCCGCCTTATATCACCGGCATCCGCCTGTTTGGGAAACGCATGCCCGGTGTGCCGTTGGTGGGATTATTCGAGACCGCGTTCCATCGGTTCGCGCCCGAGGCGATGGTACGTTACGCCGTGCCGCAAGCCTGGCATGACCTCGGCATTCAACGCTGGGGCTTTCACGGTGCGAGCCACAAATTCATCGCCGAACGCTCGGCGGAATTGCTCGGGCGAAATGATGTTGCCGAACGCGCTCGCAAACTTTACGTGGATGGCGGCAAATCCTCCGTGAGCGGCGCACCGCTCCGCGTGATCTCCTGTCATCTCGGTGGCAGCTCGAGTATCACGGGGATTCGCAACGGCGTTTCCATCGGCACGAGCATGGGCATGAGTCCGCAATCCGGTTTGCCGCAGAACAATCGTGTCGGCGACCTCGATGCCGAAGCGATTCCGTATGCGGTGAAGATGCTCGGTATCACGATTGAAGAAGCACAACGCCAGCTCACGAAGGAATCCGGACTCAAAGGTATCAGCGGCGTATCGAACGATATTCGCGACGTCATCGAAGCCGGTGAGAAGGGTAATGCCAACGCCAAGCTCGCGATTGAAACGTACGTTGCCAGCGCGCGTCATTGGATCGGCAGCTACTTCTTCGAACTCGGTGGCGCGGACGCGATTGTATTTACCGCTGGCATCGGCGAAAACCGCGCGGACATCCGCTCTGCAATTTGCGCGAACCTTGAAGGCCTCGGCATTGAATTGGATTCCGCGCTCAACGCCAGCACTCGCGCCACAGAAACCGTCATCAGCAAACCCGGCTCACGCGTGAAGCTTATAGTGATTCCGACGAACGAAGAGCTCGTCGTCGCGCGCGAGACAAAACGACTTTTGGAAAATTCCCGAAACTGAATTTCACACTTAACCATCAACCGAAAATAAAACTATGGCTCAAGCAATTGGAATGATCGAAACGCGCGGACTCGTCGCCCTCGTCGAGGGGACAGACGCCATGCTCAAGGCCGCGAACGTGGAACTCGTTGGCCCGATGACCCAGGTCGGCAACGCTCTCGTCACCGCGGTCGTCGTCGGCGACGTCGCTGCCGTCAAAGCCGCCACCGACGCTGGCGCGCAAGCCATCAAAGCTATCAAAGGCGAAGTGGTCAGCGTGCACGTCATCGCCCGCCCGCACGCGGATGTGGAAGCGGTGTTGCCGAAGAAGAAATAATTTGGGTAGGGCGGCGTTGCCGCGCCGCCCACAACTAGGACGAGCCGCAGCTCGTCCCTACCATTTATGTTTCTAGCCAAAGTCGAAGGCGCGGTGGTCGCGACAAAGAAAGACCCGAACATGTCGGGTCGCAAGCTGCTGTTGCTCCGCCCGCAGCTCGTGGACGAAAAAGATCCCACGAAGTTCCGCCCCGGCGCGAACACCATCGTGGCCGTGGACGCGCTTGGCGCAGGCCTCGGCGAAATGGTGATGTTCTGCCAGGGCAGCAGCGCCCGGCTCGCGCCCGGTATGAAGGACGCGCCGGTGGACGCCGTCATCATCGGCATCGTGGACAGCGTGGACGTGCTCGGAAAACAAATCTTCAGCGGCAAAGCCTGAACCTGAATCAATCGTATGAGCGCAGTGAACGAAACTTTGATCCGTGACGTGGTGGCCGAGGTGCTGGGTCGCATTGGTGTTGCCACGACAACTGTCACAACTTCTGCTCCAGCCGCGCCCGCTCCGGCGGCGAAGAACGAGTCCTGTGGTTGTGGCACGAAGAAAGCCACGTCTGCTCCGGCGTTGCGCGGCAAATATGGCGTGTTTGCCACGGCGGACGAAGCTTGTGCCGCCGCTCAGGAAGCTTTCTTGCAGTTGCAGCAAAAGGGCATGGCTGCGCGGCGCAAGATCGAAGAGATCGTCAAGACAATGGCGGAGAAGAACGCCGAACCGTGGGGCAAGATTGAATTTGAAGAGACGAAGATCGGCAGCCTGCCGCACAAGGTCGCGAAGCTCGGCTTGATCAAGCTCGTGCCCGGCGTGGATTGGTTGCGCCCGGACGCGCACAGCGGCGACCACGGCATCACGCTGGAGGAATACACCCCGTTCGGCGTCGTCGGCGCGATCACGCCGAGCACGCACTCGATCCCCACATTGAGCGGCAACATCGTCAACATCTGCGCGGCGGGGAATTCCGTCGTGTTCAACGCGCATCCGAGCGCGGCCAAGTGCGCGGCGGTTGCTGTGCGCGCTTACAACGAGGCAATTTATCGCGAGACCGGCATCGAGAACATCGCGTGCATCATTGAGAAGCCGACACTCGATTCCTTCAACGCGCTTTGCAAAAATGAACATGCCCGCCTGTTACTCGTCACCGGCGGACCGATGGTCGTGAAAGCGGCGATGCAAACCGGCAAGCGTGCCATCTGCGCCGGTCCAGGCAATCCCCCGGTGTTCGTGGACGACACTTGCTGCCCGACACGTGCGGCAAAGGCCATCATTTCCGGCGCAGCGTTTGACAACAATCTTTTGTGCATCGGTGAGAAACAGGTTTTCGTGCTCGATCATGTTGCCGACAAGTTGATGCAGCGCATGTCCGAGAACGGCGCGGTGAAATTGAATGCCGCACAGCTCGCGAATCTGACCAAGGCGGCTTTTACGTTCAAGGAAGGGCAGGGCGGAGGTTGCGCCCATGCCAGCGTGAACAAAGAACTCATTGGCAAGGACGCGAGCGTGCTAGCGCAGGCGGCGGGTGTGAATGTGCCCGCTGACACGCAGCTTCTGTTTGCCGAGACGGATGCGAATCACGCGTTCGTGCAGGAGGAGCAGATGATGCCGATGCTGCCCATCGTGCGCGTGAAGAGCGTCGAGGAAGGTATCGCGTTGTCGCTTCAGTCCGAGCACAACTACAAGCACACGGCAGTCATCCACTCGCACGACGTGGAGAACATTACTGCGATGGCGCGGGCGCTCGATACGACGTTGTTCGTGAAGAATGGACCGTCGCCAGCGGGGCTCGGTCTCGGTGGTGAAGGCTATTTGAGTTTCAGCATCGCCACGCCGACGGGTGAAGGTATCACGAATCCGCGCACGTTCACACGCGTTCGTCGCTGCGTGATGGTGGACAACCTCCGGATTTACTAAGCCATGCTGCTCGCACGCGTCGAAGGCAACATCGTAGCGACTCGGAAACATCCGAGCCTTGATGGCTGGCGACTCGTGATCTGTCAGCCTATCGGCGCGGACGGTCAGGCAGAAGGCGCACCGCAGGTGGCGATTGATTCGCATGGTGCGGGCATGCATCAGCAGGTGGTGATTTCGTCGGATGGTAAAGCGGCACGCAATGCGGTTGGCGACCAGAAGAGTCCGGTGCGTTGGTTGGTGATTGGTGTGGTGGATGAACACGAACCGGGGGTGCGCGTATGAAGCTTGGCACGGTTATCGGTCGTGTGACGCTGGCGAAGACGGTGAAGGCGCTCGAAGGTGGGCGGTTTCTCGTCGTGAGCCCGTTCAGTCGCGAGCAATTCGAAGCTGGTCTGGATGCGCCGCGCGGCATGGGTAAAGACCCGAGCTTGGTGGTCTATGATGCCATCGGCGGTGGCGTGGGCGATGTAATCGGTTATGAAGAAGGCGCGGAAGCCGCCCAACCGTTTCCCGGACCGACACCGGTGGATGCGCTCAACGCCGCATTGGTGGACGAAATGTTTTTCAGCCCGTGGAAGGGTTGAGTTGTAGCGGCGGTCTGTGACCGTCGCTCGGCGCTCACAGAGCGCTGCTACAGAGAAAATTTAAGTCATGAAAAATGTCATCAGTTTGAAAGATCTGGAGCGGATGCAACGTGAAGGCAAAAGCCTGAGCAAGTTACCCGAAGGTGCAATCCTAACGCCGTCCGCGCGTGATTTTCTGAATGATCTGGAGCTCAACGGCAATGGGAGTGGCAATGGTGCGGTGGCCGCTGCGCCGGCTGGCAGCAAAGATAACGCTTTTGTGGCTGGAGAACATTTAGCCCCGCCGCCGAAGAAATTGAATTCCAAATCGCCCAAGGCGGAACTGGAGGCATTTTTCCGTTCGCCTTACGCGCAGAATCTGAAAGAACAAATTTGTGCGATGGGCAAGCGGCTTTGGGAACGCGAATACGTGGACGGCAACGGCGGCAATATGGCTATCCGGGTCGGTGAAGACATCGCGATTTGCACGCCCACGCTAGTGAGCAAAGGCTCGCTCAAGCCGGAGGACATGTGCCTCGTGGATTTCGAGGGCAATCAATTGCTCGGCACCAAAAAGCGCACGAGTGAAATCCTGATGCATCTGCAGATGATGAAGCGGCAGCCCAGCGCGATTGCGACGTGCCATTGTCATCCGCCTTACTCCACAGCCTTCGCGGTTGTCGGGGAAGCGCCGCCGACGTGTATGTTGCCGGAGTATGAAGTGTTCTGTTCCGTGGGCGTCGCGCCGTATCGCACGCCTGGTTCGCCGGATATGGGTAAGCTCGTGGCTGAGTTGACCGACCAATACAACACCATCCTGATGGCGAATCACGGCGTGGTGACATGGTCGCATAACAACATCGAGGAAGCGTACTGGCGCATGGAGATCATCGAGGCTTACTGCCGCACCATCGTGGTGGCGGGCCAGCTCGGAAAGCCGATCCAGACTTTCACCGGCCCGCAGATGAAGGACATCTTGAACATCAAGAAGAGCCTGGGCTTCGTGGACCCGCGCTACGGCATGAAGGAATGCGAGCTTTGCGACAGCGGCGATTGGCGTCCGGGCGCGATGTGCGTTGTTCCCCCTGATCAATCGCAAGCGGTGGGCTTCGATCCTGAAGCGGAGAAGGCTGTGCAAGCTATCACGGAGCAAATTTTGAAGCAGATGAAGTGAAGCTTGGCTTTGCCACAAGCCTGGACTCATTCAGAATGGGCGTGACGCAGAGGCGGGGCGTGGTAATTTTCTCTCGCACCCATGCGTCATTGGCCGGTTGATAAATTGAGTTCGCTACAGAACAATAAAGTTTATTGGTTGTTTTTCCTATTATTAGTTCTGGGGAGCAGCGAAGCAGCAGCCCATCTTGTGCTTCTTCGTGGCCCGTATCTTCAAAACGGATCACATACAAATATTACCATCCGCTGGCGCACGGATGTGGCCACGGATAGCCGGGTTCGTTACGGGACAAATCTATCTGACCTCCGTTTTACCAATGCTTCGGTCATCGCGGTAAGCGACCATGAGGTGGTATTGAGCCAGTTGCAGGCAGACACGAAGTATTTCTATACGGTCGGAAATGCGGCGACGCAGTTGGCTGGGGGCGATGCGAATTGCTTCTTTGTCACTGCGCCGGTGCCAGGCACGCCGAAGAACACGCGTATCTGGGCCATCGGTGATTTTGGCACTGCTTTGTCTGAGCAGATCAGCGTGCGTGATGCGTATGAAGCCTTCGCCGGTGCGCGGCATACGGACTTGTGGTTGATGTTGGGGGATAACGCGTATGAAAGCGGATTGGATGCCGAATACCAGACCGCCGTGTTTGATGTTTATACCAATCTGTTCCGTAAATCCGTGGTATGGCCGACGCTTGGCAATCATGACACCGCACAGGCGACGGAATTTTCGGATGCATACCCTTATTTCGACATCTTTACGCTGCCGAAAAATGGTGAAGCGGGCGGCGTTCCTTCGGGCACGGAGCACTATTACTCCTACAATTATGGCAACATCCATTTCATCTGCCTTGATTCCATGACTGGGGGGCGCAACTGTAATAGCCCCATGTATGCGTGGCTCACAAACGACCTTGCGGCCAATAAGTCGATGTGGACCATCGCCTATTGGCATCATCCCCCGTACACCAAGGGCTCACACGATTCTGATTTTGAGCCGGAATTGGTTGAGATGCGGGAAGTGTTTTTGCCGGTGCTAGAGCAGGGTGGGGTAGATTTGGTTTTGGGCGGCCACAGTCACACTTACGAGCGTTCGTATCTGTTGGATCAACATTACGGCGATAGTTCTTCTTTGACTGAAGCCATGAAACGCGATGCGAGTGGCGGGAGCGCTTCTGATGGTCGACCGTACCACAAACATCTGTTCAATCCTCGGGCGCATCAAGGTGCGGTCTATGCCGTGGTAGGAACTTCTGGGCATACAGGTGGTGGGGAATTAAATCACCCGGCTATGCACGTGTCGCTGAATGAACTGGGTTCGCTCGTGCTGGACATTAATAGTAACCGGCTCGACGCCACGTTTCTTCGTGAGACGGGGGCAACCAACGACACGTTCACAATTGTGAAGGTTAATTCCACCACGGCATTGCGGATTCTGAGCGCGACGCTCAATTCCAGCGGACATTGCACGGTGACTTGGGCTGCGGTCGGCGGGCTGCGGTATCGGGTCAGCTATCGGGATGGTGATCCGAACGGAGCTTTCACGGATTTGGTGCAATCACCAGTGGCAGAGATCAATCTGGCGCCGGAAGGCACGGCAACCACGCAAGTTTTTACCGACAACTTCACTTTGACCGGCGGTAGGCCTGCGGCTGGTACACGTTATTATCGAGTGCGCGTTGTGCCGTGGAATTGATACGCCGTTGACGCACGCCAAAATGTGCGTTCTACGGTTCTTTGCCTAGCCGCGGCGGATTTCCGAGCCTTGGAAACGGATTTCGATGCGGTAAACCTTCTTGGTCCGGCACGTCAACTTGCCTGTGGCCAAATCCACGTGTTCGGGGATCTCAATCCGATGGATGTCCACGCCGGCGTGATAGCCGCGCTCAGAAAAAACATCGATCAACATCGCCAGTGCCAACGGGTCGTCCATTATCTTGTCTTCCGTGTTGATGTGCGCTGAGCCGGAGATGGCGTGGCGCAGGACGATTGGTATGACCTTCTCTTCAATGAACGCTACGACTTTGCTGAACAACGACGCATGTTCCAGTTCGTAACTATCCAGTCGCTTCACCAGTTCCTGGCGCGCATGGATGATGATCTGGTTGGCTACCGGCACCCCACGCAGCCGGTCCACTGTGCGCGAGTCGAGTTCCAGCGTGCTTTGATATTCCAGTTCTTTGAGGATGTTCTTCTCTACTTCGGGAATCGGGCCCTGCGCGTTGATGAAGTGGTAGTGGAAAATTTCCTTCAACGACTGCAGCGCTTCCCACGTTTGCTCCTTGAACACGCGATACCGCCGCCGGGCGAGCGATTCGTCGTGATCGGTGGGGCGATCCTCGGGCAGATCGGTTTTGCCGTCGCGGGTTGCTGTTTCGATGAGCGCCTTCGTCTCGCGGCCACGTTTGAGCTGGCGTGCTACGGATTCGGTCTCCGTGACGAACAGCACCATGATGTGGATTGTAGGCTGCCGGAAGTGGATGCTCAACGGCGTGTGATAAAATTCGCGCCGTAGGGCATGCATCTTGTCCACGAGCAGCTTTAGACATTCGACCTGCACCTGCGTGCGGGGAAAGCCGTCAAGGATGACGCCGTCGTGATACTCCGGGCGCAACAAGGCCCGTAAAACGAGCCCGACGACTTCGCGATCGCCCACCATGTTGCCGGCGTTCTTTAATGCCTGGGCTTCGGGTGAACTGAGCAGCGCGCTGATGACTACAGGTTGGCACGTGAGGCCGCGGACGTGGGCGATGAACGCGGTGTTCGTGCCTTTGCCGGAGCCTGGCGCCCCGCCTAGCAGGATGATTTCTTTTGGAAACCGGAGATTTTCGTGACCAACTTCCTGTTCCAGTTCGCGCCAGACCGCGTCGAAGATGAGTTGGGCATCTTTGATTTCCAGATCGCCGCGTTTGGCCACTTGGGCCGTCGCAGTTGGCGCGAAGTCGTTGGATGAAGTCATAAACTCAGAGAACGAACGGCCGCAGCATACGAGCCTCGTGGGCCCGACGCACGCGGTTTTCTGTCAAGAAGTGCTCAACTAATGCCCGTCTCCCGGAGCCGGAGTGCGCCTCGATTGGCATCCAGCTCAGCTTGGATGCCGACGGGGAGCGTGGCGTTCATCGGCACATGGCCGAAGGGCAGCCCTGCGACGATGGGAATTTGCAACGGGAGCAGGCGTTCTTTCAGGACTTCGGCCAAGGTCTGACGATATTCCTTCGCCGTCTTGGCGTGGGGGTCTTCGCAGTCGGCGTTCAATCCGATGGCGATGCCGGCGACCTGCTGGAGCAGGCCGCAGTTGGCGAGATAGGTGAACATGCGATCCCAGCGATAAGGGGCTTCGCCAATGTCTTCAAGGAAGAGGATGGCGTTCTTGAATGAAGGTTGCCACGGCGTGCCGATGACGGTGCAGAGCAGGGCGAGGTTGCCTCCGATGAGTTGGCCACGTGCGATACCGCGGCGCAAAATCTTTACGGTTTTGTCGGGATAACCGGCGGCGATGTTTTCCTGTTTATCAGTCGATGCGAGGGTGCGTAGAAAGCTTTGGACGGTGAAGTCGGTCAATTCAGGTGTCGCAAACTCAGAGTTGAGCATCGGGCCATGGAAGGAAACCAAGCCCGCCTTCGTTAGAAACGCACAGTGGAGCGAGGTGATGTCGCTGTAGCCGACGAAGATTTTGGCGTTGGCACGGATGATTTTGTAATCGAGCAACGGGAGTAAGCGTGCCGTGCCGTAACCACCGCGGACGCAAAGGATGGCGTTCACGCTCTTGTCGGTGAACATGCGCATCAAGTCGTTGGCGCGTTCGCGATCCGAGCCGGCGAGATAGCCCCAGCGTTTGTGGACGTTGGGCGCGAGCTTGATTTTGTAGCCAAGATTTTCCAGCACGGCGATGGCCCGATCCACATTTTTGGGATCAGGCGGCGCGCTGGCGGGGGCAATAATACCCAGGGTGTCGCCAGGATTAAGCCGAGGAGGGTGGATGAGTTTCACAAGATAAGTCTGAAGTTCGCGTTTTGAGTTAAAATTGAGTGCTGGCTTGCACCGGTATCAGGTCAGGGCTGAATTCTTGTCACGAAACCGAGTAACGCCTGAAATTGCTCCGGATTGAAAGCTCGTTTGGGAATTGTGACCGCAATGTTTCCCTCATCAATATACAGGAACATGTGATGGTCTGACTGCGACCAAGAACGAAACTGCGACCATCCCAACTCCGCGCGGTAATCGGAAGTGCTAACGGTAATGCCAGAGTTGCCAAAAATCAGTGTCGTTGGCGCGGTAAACCAAGCGTATTTTGTGAAGATGCGGCACAAAGTGAAAAACAGTTGTAACTGGAGCGAGCATGGCATAAAGCACAGCAAAAATACCTGCGTAGAAAAATCCCCCCTGACCGCCACTGCTCAAAATTAGAAAGACACCAGATCCGAGGAGCAGGCCCAAAGTGGCAAGGAATCGGGGGCGGATGAGCTTCCGACGAAAACCAGTTAGCAAAAGCTCCTTGAACGTCATCTGGTAGTTGACCGTAGTCACGCAGCGTGATGGACGTAATTCAAATCTGTGGGTTGGTGGCGGGGTTCTCTTTGTCCCGAAGGACAAGTAATTGAACTTTGGTTTGCGTGAAGACCTCTTCCAATTCCTTGATGATGGTCCCGGCGCCGAGCACCTGGCCGGAGTTTCCGAGGGTCTCGAGTTGCTGGCTTAATTCCACGATGCGGCGGGCGCCATGTTGAGGCTCATGCTCTTCAACGCATGCGCGTGGAAGGCGAGCTTCTTGGCGTCTTCGGCGGATTGGGCGATCTGGGTGACGCGGGTGGGCGCGCTCTCGATGTAAAGATCAATCAACTCCCGCAACATGCTGAGGCCATTGGTCGGTGGCATCTCGCGCAGTTCCGCGATTACCCCCTCGTCGAGCAGGTCCGGGAAAGTGAATCCGGGTGCCGGAGGAAATAGTTGGTGTCGTGTTTGACCATCTTGGTTGGCCCCAGCGTTCGAGTGTGGCTTGCAGGTCGGCGACGCGTACTGGTTTGGAGATGTAATCGTCCATGCCAGCGGCGAGGCATTTTTCCCGGTCGCCCATGAGCGCGTTGCCTGTCATGGCGATGACCACCGGACGTTTGTCCCGCGTCCACCGCTGGCACAGGATGCGGGTGCACTCCATGCCGTCCATTTCCGGCATTTGCACGTCGAGGAACAGGATGTCGTAGGGCCGTTGTTCAAGGGCTGTGATGACTTCACGGCCATTGCTGGCCAGATCCGCCTGATAGCCGAGCTTGGTGAGGACGCTGAGGCCAACCTTCTGGTTGATGGGATTGTCGTCCGCGAGCAGGATGCGCAAAGGAAGGCGACGGGCAAAATCGGAATCGAGTCCCGGGGTGAACGTAGATTTTCGATCTCGTTGCACTTGGACGCTGAGGGCCCGGCATAATGATTCAAGTAATTGTCCGGGGCGGATTGGCTTGTGGACAAACTGAGAAACCTCCAGATCCGCTGCGCGGAAATCGTCAGTCCGCAGGCGGGTCGAGGAAAGAAAGAGCAGTGGCAGGAAGCGACCGCGGGGCAGCTTACGAATCTCCCGGGCGAGCGCGAAGCCGTCGGTGCCGGGCAGTTGTAAATCCAAAATAACTGCGTCGCAGGACTGTTCGCTGTTGATGGTGGCGAGGGTTTCGGCAGCCATGGTAACCACGGTGACGTTCACCCCCCAGAGTTGCAAGCGGTGTCGGAGAATGCGGGCGTTGCTGACGCCGTCTTCGACGACGAGGACACGCTTGCCGGTGAGTTGCGGCTGCGCATTCTGCCAGGGGGGCGGCGAGGTGGCCGCGCCGCCATGCGCCAGGATAGTGAAGTGAAATGTGCTGCCCTTGCCAGCGTCGCTGTCCACCCAGATGCGGCCGCCCATAAGTTCGACCAGGCGTTTGCTGATCGCCAAGCCCAGGCCGGTGCCGCCGAAATGCCGCGTAGTGGATGCATCCACTTGCTGGAACGATTTGAAGAGACGGTGTTGTTTGTCGAGTGGGATGCCGATGCCGGTGTCACGGACGCTGAAATGAAGCAGCCATTGTTCGGGATGTGTGGCCTGACTGGCATCATGTTCGTGGCCGGGCTCCAACGTGCGTTGCCCGTGCGTGGCGGGTTTGACTTCCACGATCACTTCGCCCGCGTTGGTGAACTTGATGGCGTTGCCGATGAGGTTCACGAGCACTTGCCGCAATCGCGTAACATCACTGACGAGAATCTTGGGGATGCTGTCGTCCACGTTGTAAGCAAGATCGAGTTTTTTCTCAGTGGCCTTCGTGGCGAGCAAGTCCAAGGCTTCTTCAAGACAGGTGTGGATTTCGAACGGATGATGGTCGAGCTCCAGTTTGCCAGCTTCGATTTTCGAGAAATCGAGGATGTCGTTGATGATCGTGAGCAGGGCGTCGGCACTGCTGCGGATCCCTTCGACGTATTCGCGCTGTTCATCGGTGAGTTCGGTGTCGAAGAGCAGGGCGATCATGCCGATGACGCCATTCATCGGGGTGCGGATCTCGTGGCTCATGTTCGCGAGGAAGGCGGACTTTGCGAGCGTGGCCTCTTCGAGCTTTTGATTCAGCGCGAGGAGCTGGGCGTTGCCGTTGATGAGTTGTTGCTGGCTTTCGCGCAGGGCGCGGTAGGCGGCGTCGCGTTGCAACTGATTCAGGAATGCGCGCGAGTGGTAGCGGATACGGGCGATGAGTTCGAGGCGGTCCGGCAGCTTGACGAGGTAATCATTCGCACCCATGCCAAAGGCCTGGCCTTTGACTTGAGGATTTTCGTTGGTGGAAAGGACGATGATGGGGATGTCGCGGGTCGTCGGATTGACGCGGAACTGATTCACCAGGCTCAGACCATCAATGCCCGGCATCACCAGGTCCTGCAAGATGACCGTGGGCCGAATCTGGATGGCGGTAGTCAATGCTTCCCGGGCGTCCGCGCAGTAATGAAAATCAATGTCTGGCTCGCTTGCCAGCGCGCGGCGGATGGCTTCGCACACCATGGCCTGGTCGTCCACCAGCAAGACCATGACGTGATAATCAGAAGGGGGCGGCAGGCCCGGCGGTTCCTCGAGGGGTTGCGTCAATTGGGAGCGATCATCCGCCATAATTCATTGTTTCGTAACTATATTCGTGAGGCGGGCGGCAATTTTGTCCAGTGCTAAAATTTCTTTCGCGGCATCCAGTTCTGCTGCGGCCTTGGGCATGCCATATACTGCGCTCGAGCTTTTGTCTTGTGCGATGGTGTGATGCCCGGCGTCGCGCAATGCCTTCAAACCTTCCGCGCCATCGCGGCCCATGCCAGTCAGCAGCACTCCGATCGCCTGGCCACGCCATTGTTTGGCGACGCTGCGGAAGAACACGTCCACTGACGGGCAGTAGGAAGAATTTGTCGGGTGCGTGGTGTAACCAAGCTGTGTCGGACTGAACAAGACGAGATGCCGATCACGGCCGGCGAGATAAACCTGCCCCGGCTCAAGGCGATCCCCCTCGGCAGCAACGCGTATTTGTAGTTTGGTATGTGTGGCGAACCAGACGGTCAAACCTTGCGCGAATTGTTTGTCCACGTGCTGCACGATGACCACAGACGCAGGAAAATCCAACGGGAGCGCGGCGAGGATTGTGGTCAAGGCCGAGGGGCCGCCAGCGGACGAGCCAATCACAACGAGACTTTCGGCCCGCGTGACAGATAAGGGGGTGGTTTTGTTGTTGGCTGGGGCGCCGAGGCGCTTCGCCTGCTTCAGCGGACTGACGAGTTTGTTGATGGTTTCGATCTTCGCCATCAACTCGTTGCCGCCGGTTAATTTTTGATCGGCACTGAAGACTGGAATGTTCACGACATCCACCGCCCCGGCGCCCATCGCCTCAAAAACTTTACCGGTGTAATTCTCCACCTGCGTCGTGGCGATGACAATGGCGCAGGGCGTTTTGGCCATGATCTGGCGGGTGGCTTCCACACCGTCGAGCCGCGGCATGAACAAATCCATGAGTATGAGATCGGGGCGGTCACGTTCGCAGCGGGCTACTGCTTCCGCGCCATCCTGGGCGATCCAGACGACCTCATGTTTGCTCGCCTGGACGATGGTCCGGCGCAAAGCCTCCGCGGCGAGCAGGGTATCGTTGGCGATGCCGATTCTCATGACAGGGCGTGTGTTGCTACCGTCATTTTGATGCCCGCTCTAAGATTAGGATCAAGAGTTCGGGACTTCATGCGTCAGCCTCCCCAATTAAATCAATTGCGGCTTGGATCAATGTTTCGTCATGGAAACTGCCTTTGGTGAGATAATAATCTGCTCCCGCGTTCAAGCCGCGCATCCGATCTTCCTCGCGGTCTTTGTAAGACACGATCATCACCGGCAAGGATTTCAAGTGTTCGTCCTTCTTGATGAGGGTGGTAAGTTCGATGCCGTCCATGCGCGGCATGTCCACGTCCGTGATGACCAGGTCATAATTTCCGCCGCGCACGGCGTTCCAGCCGTCCATGCCGTCCACGGCGACATCCGTGGCGTAACCGGCTCCATCCAACAGCTTGCGTTCGAGTTCGCGCACGGTGAGGGAATCGTCCACCACAAGCACACGCTTGCGTTTCAGTGTGGCAGTCGTAAGCGCGCCGCGTCCGACATTGGCGAGTTCTCCAGACGTGGCCAGCTTCTCAATGGACCGGACCATGTCGTCCACGTCCACGATGAGTACGGGCGAGCCGTCCTCCATCAAGGCGGCGGCACTGATGTCTTTAACCTTGCCGAGGCGCGGATCAAGCGGTTGCACGACGAGCTCGCGTTCGCCGAGGAAACGATCCACGAGCAGACCGTAGCGTTGCGTTCGCTCCCCGAGTACAACGACAGGCAGTTCGGTGCCGGGCGGTTTGGGGGGACTGATCTCGAAGACCTGATGGGCGGCGAGCAGGCTGACATGTTGATCGCCGAGCCGGAAATGATGCCGGCCTTCGAGCGTCTCGATGCGATCGCGGGTCAGCTGGAGGGTGTTGCCAATCTGGGCGAGCGGGAAGGCGTAGGGTTCGCCTGCGATCTCCACGAGCAGCGTGCGCAGGACCGACATGGTGATCGGCAGTTGCAATTGGAAGCGCATGCCGCGCCCGCGCAACGTGGAGACGCGCACGCTGCCGCGCACGGCGCGCACCATGTTCTGCACCACGTCGAGGCCGACGCCGCGGCCGGAGATTTCCGTGACCGTGTCGCGTAATGTGAAGCCGGGTAGGAAAAGAAATTGCAACAGCTCCATCTCGGTCATCTTTTCTGCCACCGCCTGGGTGGTGAGTTTGCGCTGCACAATGACATCGCGCACGCGATGGGTGTCGAGACCGGCGCCGTCATCGGCCACTACAACTTGTAACATGCCGGCGGTGTGGCGGGCTTCGAGGCGGATGATGGCTTCCCGCGGTTTGCCCTGGCGGGCACGTTCGTCGGGATATTCGCAGCCGTGGTCTACCGCATTGCGCAGCAGATGCGTCAACGGTGCTTCCAGCCGGTCCAAAATATCACGATCCACCTGGGTCGTTTCTCCATGAACTTCCAGCCGCACCTGTTTGCCCAGGCCGCGGGCGAGATCGCGCACCATGCGCGGAAAGCGTTGCACCCCGTCGCCGAACGGGCGCATCCGCGTGCGCAGCACTTCGAGATACAGCCGGTTGGAAAGGCTGGCGGCGCGCCGGTCATACAAGTCCAATTCCTGCAGCCGGCTGTCGAGATAGTGTCGCGCCTCGGTTGCCTGCCCGTAAAGATCCTGGAAGCGATGGCGGATCGGTTCGGAGACGTTTTCGCCGTCGCACATCTGGCGGAGGGAATCCAGCGTCTGTTCCAGATCGGATTGCATCCGCTTGAGGCGTTGCATGGATTCCGCGAAGGGACGCAGCCATCGGGATTCCACGAGTGATTCGCCGGCGAGGGCGAGCAGGCGATTCAGATTCTCGGCGGTGAGCCGGAGGAAGCGGTCGGGTTCGTCGGTTTTGATTTCCGCCGGGGACTTGATGTCTGCAGACCGATACAGTGCGGTGTCTCCGCTAGGTTTGGGCGTGGCGAGTTTGACCGGGGCAACTTCGGTGGCGACGCGGGCCGGGGTGAAGGCGCGGATTTCCAGCAACCAACTGTCCAACGTCCGGCTTTCGCGGGCCTGCCAGTCGCCGATGGTGTGTTCATCGTGTTGGGCGATGATATTAAGCAAGTCCACGCCGCGCAGCAGGACGTCCACGTGTTCCTGTTGCAGCGTCAGGCGGCCCTGCTGGGCGGCGACAAAGCAATCTTCCATCGCATGGGCGACCTGCACGGCGGGACTCAGGTTGACGATGCGGGCCGCGCCCTTGAATGAATGAGCGGCGCGCATCGAAGCTTCGAGCTGCTCGGGCGAGGCGGGGGCGCGTTCCAGTTCCAACACGCCCTTCGTGAGCAAGGCCGTCTGATTTTCCGCTTCCACGCGGAACAACTCCTGCATCGAGAGATGCTGGTGCGGGTGATGATCCTGGGAGCGTTTCTTCACGACAGATTTCGGTTGAGTGCGGCGAACAACGATTCCGGGTCGAGAAAGCCGACGGCAAAATTGCGCCACGGAAAAATGCCGGCGGCGCAACTTAAGCCGGAATGGGCGACGGTGGCGGGTGGCTCGCGCAGGTCCGTGGAATGAAAGCGATGGACTCCGTGAACTTCGTCCACCGGAAACGCGAACCGTTGCGCATTCCATTCCGAGACCAGCAGGCGATCGAATGTCGCGGTCTGGCGCGGGATCATGGCGGTAGATTCCAGCCCCAACAACCGTCCCAGTGAGGCGCAGATGAGCAGTTCACCGCGGATGTTCACGATGCCGAGGACGATGCCGCGGCGCCGGTGTGGCAGGCTGTGCATCGTGCGGCGTTCGGCAATTTCCTGAAATGCCTGCGTGGGCATGGCCAGCCATTCTCCTGCGATGCGGAAGATTACGGCGCTGGTTTTGGCAGGCGTCGCGATCTGTTTTTCCTGCGCGAAGTGCGCTGTCCATTCACGCCGGTATTCTGCGGTAAAGGGGCGATCCAGGAATTGCGCCGCGGCGGCAGAGTAAACCGGGCAGTTGTGACAGTGAAAATGCCGCGCCAGTTCCGGGCAGGATTGATTGCCTTGGACGCCAATACGATTCCAACAATCCGGGAGCGTCGCGGGCAGGGCTGTCCCGTGGGGAGCGACTTCCAGCGCGCCGGCTTCGGCCGGAGGATGGGATGGAGCAGCTGGATTCACGCGGGGTTACGTCCTGGAGGGTTCATCAGTGGAAACGCGCCGGAGTGGCGCGGCACGTTCCGCGCGACGCTTGAAGGCCTGGGCGGCGGAGGCGTCGCCATTTTTTTCCAGCCACAAGGCGGCGTGAACCAACGTCTCATAGTGGTTCGGGTACCAGATAAAGCGCTTTCCGATAAAACTCCATGGCCTCGGGATTGTCGGTGGCATCCTTCACCAAGCCCAGCAGATAATAGGCTTCGGCGCAGTCTTGATGCTGGCTGAGATGAGCCTGACATAATGCGGCGGCTTCGGCGAGTTGCCCGCTGTCGGCCAGACGGCGGGCCAATCGCAGGGAGGCAACGTTGGGATCGCGGTGCGACGGGGCCGAGTCTAAAACATTAAGCTCGCGGGGCGGCGGGTCGATGGAGCGCAGTTCGGTGGTGACCAGAGTGCGTTTCCTTTTGTTCGACCGCCGCGGTTGTGGAGCATCCATTCCGCCGGCTTTGCGACAGGCAAAAGCGTGGGGCAGGTTTGCGCTGGCAAAACCGCTCTCCGCGACCAGCGGCAATTCTGCCGGGCCGACGAACAACATGCCGTCTGCCGCCAGCAACCGGTTCAGTTTTGCCAGAGCAAGAATTTGCGTGGCGCGATCGAAGTAGATCAGCAGATTGCGACAGAAGATAAAATCGGTACGGCGCACTGTCGGCCATGAAGCCGTCATCCAGCACATTGTCGCGCTGGAAATTCACCTGTTGGCGGACTATGGGGCTGAGTGCAAATCCCTCGGGTCTTTCCGTGAAGTGGCGGGTGCGGAAACCCAGGTCCTGGCCGCGGAAGGAATTTTTGCCGTAGATGCCGCGGGCGGCGCGCGTCAGTGCGTTCTGCGAGATGTCCACCGCATCAATTTGAAACCGTTCCTGCGGCACCCCGGCATCGAGCAGGCACATCGCGAGCGAATACGGCTCCTCGCCGCTGGAGCAGGGGACGCTCAGGATGCGCATCGGTTCATCGGAATCAGAGTGCTTGGGCAGCCACTCGCCGACGGCGATGGCGGTGAAGGCATTGAAAGGTTCGCGGTCGCGGAAAAACCAGGTCTCCGTCACCACGATGGCCTCAATCAATTCGTTGAACTCGGCCGGCGAGCTGAGCAACATTTGTTCGTAATCGGCGGTGGCCTTCAGGCCATGCAGCTTCATGCGCAGCCGCACGGTGCGCTCGATCAACGACGAGCCGATGCTCGCGGCGTCCAGCCCGATGCCTTTGCGGAGAATGGCTTCAATGGGTTGCATGGCCTGCCTCCGGAGTGGCTTCAAACAATTGCGCGCTGGCGTGCTGGTGCAGCAAGCGCTCGGGATTGACGAGTTGCACGACGCCGTTGGCGTCTTTCAACATTGGTCCGAGAAAGGCGCTGTTGGTTACGCGCACTCCGGATTCGACAAAATCTTTGGGCTCCCGCCGGAGCGTTTCCGTGGCCCGCTCGACGATGAGGCCCACGAACTGTTCCACGCCAGCGGCGGGGCTGTAACTGATGATGATGATTCTGGTGCTGAAATGTTCGGCGGCGGACCGGCCCAATGTGAGCTGGCACAAGTCCAAGGCCGGCACGGGCCGCCCACGGTAAATGAACAGGCCTGCGACGCCCCGCGGGGCTTGTGGGATTTTCTTCAGTGCCAGCAACGGGACGATTTCCACCACACGCTGGGCTTCCAACGCGTAACGTTCGGCGCCGAGATGGAACAGGACGAACAGCATTACTTCAGGCTCTGCCGCCTCGGTGAAGGCGGGGTGGAGCGATTCATTTTACTTCTAATTTGAAGCGCGCCACGCTGGTCTGCAACCCGCGCGCCGCCTCGTTCAACTGCTCGATGGCCAGATTGGATTGCCGGAGCGAATCCGCGGTCTGGTGCGCCGCTTCGCTGAGCTGGGTCAACGTCTCGCTGATCTGTTGCGCGCCGGTTGCCTGCGCATGCATGCCTTCGCTCACGGTCGCAAACCGTGGTGTGAGCGTCTGGACTTGGTGGATGATTTGCGCAAGTTGCGTGCTGACCTGCCGGATTTCATCCACGCCGCGCCGGACTTCCTCGGAAAACTTGTCCATGCCCATGACCCCGGCGGCCACGGCCGATTGCATCTCTTTCACCATCTTCTCGATGTCGTAAGTGGCGACCGCCGTCTGGTCGGCGAGCCGGCGGATTTCCATGGCGACGACGGCGAAACCGAGGCCGTATTCGCCGGCTTTCTCCGCTTCGATGGCGGCATTGAGCGAAAGCAGGTTGGTCTGGTCGGCCACTTTGGTGATGGTGGTGACGACCGTGTTGATGTTGCTCGTCTTTTCGTTGAGCACGGCCAGCTTGCCGGAGATGGAGCCGGATGCATCCATGATCTGGCGCATGGTGCTTTCCATGCGCGTAATCCCCGTCTGCCCACTGCCGGCGAGATCGGCGGTTTCGTGCGCGACCTCCACCACCTCGTTCATCGTCTTGTCCAGTTCGCGGGACGTCGCGGAAATCTGCTTGGAGGTTGCTCCGATCTCCGCGGTGGTGGCGGCGATTTCGGTGGTAGTGCTTTGTTGTTCGCGCGAGGTGGCGGAAATCTGAGTGGCGGTGATGTTCACCTGCACGCCGGAGCGTTGCACCTGGCCGACCAGTACGGAAAGATCGTCGGCGAGCCGGTTCAAGCCGTCACCGAGCACGCCGAATTCGTCTTTGCGATTGAGCACAACGCGTTGGGTGAAATCGCCGTTGCGCATCCGTTCCATCACGTCCACGAGTTGTTTGAGCGGGATGCTCACTGTGGAAGAAACATAGCGGATGACGAAGATGCCGATGACCCCGGCGATCAGGAGGCCGACGACGACGATGATGCCCCAGTTGAGCGACCGGATTTCCCCTTCACGGCGGATTTCGTCGAAGGCGCGGATGACATTGCTGACCAATCGGTCACGTTGTTCGGCGACGGCGGCGTGCGTGTTGAGGAAGGAGTCGCGCACACCGATCGGGTCGCTTTCAATCTTTTCGATTGTGCTGGCGACGTGCAGGTCCAGCGTCAGATCAATGAAGTTTTGCAATTGTTTCAATGGCTCGACAATGCGGGGCTCCTGGCTGAAATCCTCATTCAATTCCTTGATGGAAGATTTCATGTCGGCCAGGGCGTCGCGCACGCGCTTTTTTTCCTGCTGTTGCACCCGGACCTCGCGCGGGGAGAGCAGCATGGTTCGCAGGGAATCGCTGATGACGGTGGCAAAATAACGGAGGCGGACGGTTTCGCTCGCCAGTTGCTCGCTGACCTGCCGGGTGTGGTTGGAGGTATGCACCCCCCACCACGCCAGCCCGCAGGCAACCAGAATGACCGCCAGAAAGATGATCAACGTCGTGTAGAGCCGTTTCCAGATTGACGAGTTCATGAGTGCAGAATTGCTGGGGGCATCATCCGGGGCAGCCGGGCGAAAAACAAGAATGTTTGTGTCCCGGGCCGCCTTGCCTTAACCTGCGCCCAGCAGGTGCGAGTATGAAATCCTTGCCGATAATCCTTGCCTCAGCCTCTCCCCGTCGTCAGGAATTGTTGCAGCAACTGGTCCCGGACTTCGAGGTCGTGCCCAGCGACGCCCCGGAAGTCCACGACGAGCAACTGACCGCTTGGGAAATGGCGCAGGTCAACGCCTATCGCAAAGCCCGTGTCGTTGCCAAGAAATTCCCCGACTGTCTCGTGCTCGGGGCCGATACGCTGGTCTATCTCGATCGCGATACCAAATTGTTCGGCAAACCCACCGATCGCACCGATGCCGCGCGCATGCTGAGGGAACTACAAGGGCGCGTCCATGCCGTCATCACCGGCGTCTGTCTGTTGCACCTGCGCAACCATCGCCAGCAGGTGTTCGCCGAATGGACCGACGTACGATTTCATCCGCTCAGCGCAAAACAAATCGAGGACTATCTTGCCTTGATGAATCCCCTCGATAAAGCGGGAGCGTATGCGATCCAGGAACACGGGGAACGAATCGTCGCCGAGATTTCCGGTTCGTACAGCAACGTCGTCGGCCTGCCGATGGAGCGGTTGCGCACAGAACTACACGCTTGGGACGGGGACGGCGCGTGATTGAGAGGGTAGGGCGTTGCTGCCGCAACGCCGTTTTATCCAAGGCCGCGCGGCAACGCGGCCCTACCAATAATGGAGTAGTCGCGCGTTGGAAACTGCGCGCCAGCGTCTTGGATTGCGGCAGCCCTCTGCCGCTTTTCATCGCAGACCCGCGGGGCGAAAGCGGCAGAGGACTGCCGCAGTCCAAAACCTCCCGGAATCCATCCGATCTCCTTCACTTGGGTGCTTAACTTCGGTTGGTGATGCGTTCTTGGTCCCCTTCCGCCAGGAGTGTCTAGAAATGCGGTAAACAAGGCTGCAAAGGAGCAAAACAACCTTGTAAAAACCTTTTGCCCGCTGTTTTGACCTGGAACAAACTTGAAATGCCTCTTGGCAACCTTGTTTTGTCTTCCTGCAATCTGTTTCAACGTAAAACAATATTGTCCTGCTCCATTTCAATATTGTTTTGAAGCAGTACAAGGTTGCAGGGAGTTTTTGCCGGATATTTTTGTCCCAAACAACGACGCGTCCGCCGGGACAACCTTGCTTTGGGATCAAACAATATTGTTTTGCGACGAAACAACCTTGTTCCATCTCATTTCAAGGTAACAAAGAGACAAGCCAATCTTGTTTTATCCTCCTGCCGCAGCGGACCGAGGGAAACAAACAGCAGCGATGTTTTGTCACCTGACAACAACTCTGATCCACCTAACAAAACGTCTTTGTTACCTGATTCCGTGCTGCCAGTGAAGCAGGCCGCTCATAAATTCTGTTGCCCTTGTTGCAGCGTCGGTCTGTGACCGCCGCTAGCCTGTATTTCCCGGTCACTGCTGGCGCTCCCAGAGCGCCGTTCCATTGATGAGCTGGGTTCTACCAGCGCGACGGCGCCACCAGCAAACTCCCGCCGCCAAGCCGGCCAAAACCCCCACCGCCGGCTCGGGCACCGTGCTGATGAAATCAAATTGCAGCGACCCCACCGCCGCCGCCCGCGCGGCATAAAGCTCGATCGCCTGCACCGTCGTGAAGTTCGCTCCGCTGAACCGCGCGAACGGGATGGTCATCACCCCGAACGATTGCCCGTTCAATGCGCTCGTCACGTCCGTCTGGATGTCGGTGCTGAACCAGTTGTTCCCGCTCTTGACCCGCAATTGGAAGATGGCTGCCGTAAATAGGGGCGAAGAATCCGTCAGCTCGAAGCGAAACCGGTCGCTCCCGTCCGCGCTCAGGTTGACGTTCAACGGACTGACACTGCCCCAGCCCAACGTGAAGTAACCGTTGTTCTGGTTGGCGGTGAATCGGAAGCGCCCCTTGATGGATTCGGTGCTGACCGTGGCCAGGCTCAATGAACCCACATAAGTCGAGCGCGTCCCACCCAAAACCGACGCCGGATTCAATCCCGTCTGCGTCACCGTTATTCCGGTAACATTTGTGGCCGACAGCGACAAAGCGCCTTGGGTAAAATCATCAATCACCAGTGCGCGGGCGGCGGTGACGGTGAGCAAAATGGCCACGCTATTTAATCCGAGGAAACGCAAAAAGTGAAACTGTAGGCGGGGAAGTTTCATAGGATGAAAGGGAGTTTAACCCCGGAAAGCCCGTTGCCTAGTGTGCGTCTGACCGCACATTCTTCGGCACGATTATTCCGTTGGGTTGGGTTGCGACGGCCTTGACGGCGTTGGATAATGCGCGGGCGTATGAGGCGCGGGTTCGCGTGGGCACGCAACCGTGGCAGAGTGCCGGTGTGTTCACGAAGGCGCGGGGGTTGTTGTTGGAGGAGTTGATCCCGGGCCAGTTGTATGATGTGCAGGCGCGCGGCGTGGGCGGTAGCACGGGTTACTCGGATTGGAGTGATCCGGTGTCGCACATGGCGACGTGAGCCGCAGTGTGGCGTCCTCATGTTGGGGCGCTATGCCCTCAGCATGAGCCGACCGAAATGTTCTCGGTTGTGTAGTTGGAGCAACTGGGGCCGAACGAGCGGCGTGGTTTGAGAGAGCCACGCCGCTTTTCTTTTGCAATTCAATTTTCCCCCCATCAGAATCGCCGCGTGAATTTGCCTTTGGCATTGTTATGTTACGAAGATCTGATGCCCGGGACGCAGTTGGTGAACCGGTTGCAGGACCTGCGCTATCGCGTGCAAGTGGTGGCGTCGGCTGCTGAATTGCCCGCGGTGGCGGCCCAACAGGGGGCCATGCTGGTGCTCGTTGATCTCGCTTCCAAACGTGCCGACGTCGCCGACGTCATCCGGCAGCTTCGGGCTGCGGCCACTACTTCACATCTGCCCATCATCGCCTTTGCGGATGAGGCAGATTCCGCCTTGCAGACCGCAGGCAAAGCGGCTGGGGCGACCTTGGTGGTGACTGATGCCGCCATTCTGGCTCATTTACCTCAGTTAATCGGGCAGGCGTTGCAGGTTGAGTAACTACCTATACCAAAGCATTAGAAACAAAGCTTGACCAGTTGGTAATAGTTTCTATTGTCGGCTCGTTGCCGCGATTCAGAACCCAGTTAAACCATGGACACGCAAGGAAGCGATTGCTCCTGCCATGATTTGGGAAAAAATCATCCGGTAACTTCCAGGAGAGATACATATGGCAAGTGGTAAAGTTAAGTGGTTCGATAACAAAAAAGGGTTTGGCTTTATCGCCGATGATACCGGGCATGACGTGTTTGTGCATCACACGTCCATCATGGGCGGGGGATTCAAGACTTTGGATGAGGGAGAATTGGTCACGTTCGAAGTCATTTCCAGTGACAAAGGGTTGAAAGCCCAAAACGTACATCGCACGCAACCACACGCGTAGCGTTCTGCCCGCCGCCCTCGGTGGAAAATTAGCGTCGCTCCCTGCTGCGCGACCCGGTAATGTCGTCTCATGCCGGTCACCGCTGTCGCACCCGTTGAGAGCCTCTATGTCCATGTACCCTTCTGCGCGCAGAAGTGTGAGTACTGTGCATTCTTTTCTGAGGCTTCCAGCGGCGAATTAATCAACCGTTACGTCAACGCCCTTCAACGCGAGTTGGAGATTGTGGGGGCGGATTTGCGCCCGCGCACCATCTTCTTCGGCGGCGGTACACCATCGATTCTCAACCTGCGGCAGTGGGAATCACTGTTCCAGACAATGGCTCGACTGAACCTGCTCGGCGCGGCGGAGTTCACCGTGGAATGCAATCCTGCCACCGTCTCGCTCGACAAGGCGAAGCTATTGCGTTCCTTCGGCGTGAACCGCATTTCGATGGGGGTCCAGTCACTTGATGAGGCCTTGTTGGATCGGCTGGGCCGTGTGCATTCGCGGGAGATGGTGTTTAAGTCTTTCGATACATTGCGTCAGGCTGGTTTTGACAACGTAAACATTGATCTCATGTTCGCGATCCCAGGCCAGACGATGGCTATCTGGCGCGCGACGTTGGATGAAGCCCTGGCGCTGGGCAGTGAACATCTCTCCAGTTACGAAGTCATCTACGAGGAAGACACTCCGCTTTTTGCGCAGATGAACGCGGGCGAGTTTGATGTGGACGAAGATCTCGCCTGCGACATGTTTGAGGAACTGGTGCAACGATCCGCGGCTGCTGGTTTTCGCCAGTATGAAGTCGCGAATTTCGCCCGGAGCACCCGCGTTGGGCAACCAACGGCAGTTTCGCTGCAAGCGGATCCATTGCTCCCGGCCTTGGCTTGTCAGCACAACGTGAATTACTGGCGCGGCGGTGATTTCTATGGTCTCGGTCCTAGTGCCACTGGTTATGTGCGTGGTGTTCGTACTAAGAACTGGGCCAATACTCAGCTTTACTGCGAGCAATTGGAGAAAGGCAAACGCGCGATCGAATCCCGGGAAGAGTTTCCGGTGCTGAAACGAGCTGGGGAAACCGCCGCGTTTGGGTTGCGCATGAATGCCGGCTGGCCGTTCGCAGAATTTCAACGCGTCACGGGGCTGGATCTCCGGCAGGATTGGGCGGCGGACATGGATTCACTTGTTCAAAAAGGCTGGGCGTTGCGTTCGGCTGATCGCTTTCAACTCACACCGCAAGGCCTGCGTTTTGCAGACGCGGCAGCTGAGGTTTTTCTCCGCTGACTTATGGAGCAAAATCAACTTCCGCCCTTGACCCCAGCGACGCTTTATCTCGTCGCTACGCCTATCGGCAATCTCGAGGACATCACGCTGCGCGCCCTGCGGGTGCTGAAGGAATGTGACGTCGTTGCTGCCGAAGACACACGGCGCTCAGGGCAATTGCTGAAACATTTTGGATTTTCAAAGCCATTGCTCAGCTACTTCCAGTTCAACGAGGCCAAGCGGAGCGAGGAAATCATCGAGCGGTTGCGCCGCGGCGAAAAGATTGCACTAGTGACCGATGCGGGTAGTCCGGGCATCAGCGACCCCGGCGAACGCGTGGTGAAAGCCGCCATCGCCGCCAGCTTTCGAGTGGAAGCCGTACCCGGCGCGTGTGCGCTCGTAGCAGGGCTCACCGCGAGCGGTCTGCCGACCGATGAATTCCACTTTATCGGCTTCCTTCCCCACAAGTCCGGGCAGCGCCGCAATAAGTTGGAATCGCTCAAGGCATTTGATGGCACGCTCGTGCTTTACGAGTCCCCATATCGCATTGAGAAATTGCTGGGGGAGCTGAACGAAGTTTTTCCCGAGCGCCAAATCGTGCTCGCCCGTGAACTTACCAAAAAGTTCGAGGAATTCCTGCGCGGCAAACCGGCGGAACTTGCGGAGCAGACGAAGCAGCGCAGCTTGAAGGGTGAGTTTGTGGTGATGATCGCGCCAGCTTCAGCGCTTACACAAACTTCCCCGGATTCAGAATCGCCTTCGGATCAAGGGCCAGCTTGACGGTGCGATGCAACGCGCGGGCTTCTTTAGAAACAGCCAGCGGCCACCAGCGTTGTTTTGCGATGCCGACGCCATGTTCGCCGGTGATCGAGCCGCCCCACGCTAAAATTTGTTTGAACAGGTCATCGAGCGCCGCTTCACTCCGTTTCTTCGCGCCGGGTTGCGTGTAATCCACCATGATGTTCGTGTGGATGTTGCCATCGCCTGCGTGGCCAAAACAGGCCACGGCGATGCCGTGCTTCTTTTGCAGGCGCGCGGCGAAATCGAAGAGATCCTCCAGCCGGCTGCGTGGAACGACAATGTCTTCATTCAGCTTGGTGAGGCCGGTGTCGCGGAGTGAATAGGAGAACTCGCGGCGGATTTGCCAGACCTCCTCGCATTGCTTATCGCCGAGGCCGATTTCGATGAACAATGGCTTTTGTTTACGGATGAGGCGTTGCAGCGTCTCGATTTCGCTGCGCACGGAGGCGCGTTGCCCGTCCACTTCCACAATCAGGTGAGCCTTGCAGCCGCGCAGCCGTTCACTCTTGGTGCGTTTGTAAGCGGCGGCGAGCGTGAAGGAGTCGGCCAATTCCAAAGCCGCCGGAAGAAAGCCAGCGGCAAGGATTGCGTGCAGGGTGCGAACCGCTTGCCGCATGGAAGAAAAACCAATGGCGAGATTCGCGCGATAGGGCGGGAGGGGGAGCAGCTTGAGCGTGGCTTCGGTGACGACCCCCAACAATCCTTCCGAGCCCACGAACAGCCGGTGCAAGTCAAAGCCCGTTTTGTTTTTGTGCGTGCGGCTGCCAAGTTTAACGATGGTGCCGTCCGCCAGCACGACTTCGAGGCCGAGAACGTAATCACGCGTGACGCCGTATTTCAAACAGCGCGGGCCGCCGGCGTTGGTGATGATGTTGCCGCCGATGGAGTTCTTCGCACGGCTGGCCGGGTCGGGCGGGTAAAACAAATTTTGTTGCTCCACCGCCGCCTGCAACTCCGCAGTAACGACATTCGGTTCGACAATCGCGACAAAATCACCGGCGTTGATTTCCTTGATGCGATTCATTCGCTCCAAGGAAAGCACAATGCCGCCATGCAGCGGCACGCAACCGCCGACATAACCATGGCCCGCTCCGCGCGCCGTCACTGGGATGCTATGCTGGTTCGCAAAACTTAAAATCTTGGAAACTGAGTTGGTGGAGCGGGGCAGGGCGACGGCGTCGGGCAGGTGTGACGCGAACCATTTATCTCCGGCGTATTCCTTGAGTGTGGCGGGATCGAGTTTGATTTCGCCGGGGAGAAGTTTTTTGAGCGTTGCGAGCGGGCGGGCGAACTTGGGCTTCATTCGAGTGGGGTGACGGGACTATTGAGAAATTCTACGGCATCGGCGGCTTCGGGTTCGGGGACTTGGACCTGAATCCCGCCCGCCGCGAGCACTGAACCTTCCAAGGTCAACGAGGCGAGCTCGCCCTTGATGACCGGATGAAAACCCGCCGCATCCAGCCGGGAAGCAGTGAGGTTCGCGTCGGCTGAGTTCAGCAAGGTGGAAACGGTGATGAGTTTCATGGAAGCTCCTGGGTTTATGGGTTGGTGGATCGCAAATCCGCAAAGATCATCACACCCGCACCGGTCTGGATTACGCTTTGCACCACGGTCTCGACTTGGTGTCCAATTTGCGCGTGGCCATTGTTGACCACGACCATTGTGCCGTCCGGCAGATAGCCGACACCTTGGCCCTTGTCTTTGCCTTCGCGCACAAGTTTGAGGGAGAGCGGATCGCCGGCCAGCAATGTCGGTTTAAGCACCCGGGCGAGTTCGTGGAGGTTCAGACAATTGACGCTTTGCAACGCTGCAATCTTGCCCAAGTTATGATCGTTGGTGACGAGCTTGGCGTTGAGGTTGCGCGCGAGGCGGACGAGTTTGGCGTCCACGCCGGTTTCTTCGGGGAAATCGCTTTCGTGAATCTTTACTTCGTTGCGCTGGTTCTTTTGGATGCGCTGCAGCATCTCCAATCCGCGCCGTCCGCGGGCGCGTTTGGTGGTGTCGTGGGAGTCGGCCACCTGTTGCAATTCCTGCAAGACAAAGCGGGGGACAACGATCATGCCTTCGATGAAATTGGCTTCGATCAGATCCGCGATGCGACCGTCAATTACCGCGCTGGTGTCGAGCAAGATAAGATGGTCCGGCTTGTCCCCGCGCCGCGAGAAACGCACGTAAGGGA
Organism: Verrucomicrobiota bacterium; assembly: GCA_049840435.1. Lineage (GTDB taxonomy): Bacteria > Verrucomicrobiota > Verrucomicrobiia > Limisphaerales > JADLHS01 > JADLHS01. The sequence goes on from JASGKY010000047.1 coordinate 29,637, forward strand.
TGATGAGCGAGAAATCTTCCTTGTTGCTGCGCATGGCGAGCACCATGCCGATGTAGCCAAAACTGAGAAACAGCCCCAACCGGATGAGCCAGCGAGTGTCCTCATTCACGCTGACGAACAGGCCGGAGCGATCAATCAATTGCGCCACGACAATGCCCAACAACAAACCGAACGTGATTGCTGAGAAGGCGCGGAGCGAAAAACCCTTGAGCATTTCATCCAGGGCCACCATCAGCCCCCCGAAGCCGAAACCAATGACTGGCCCCAGCCAGAGGCCGGAGGGGCCGCCCAGCAGATCGGGGCGGAGCTGACTGAGGGCAAAGCCAGCGAGCGTGCAGAGTCCAAGGAACAGGATGCGGATGACCCAGATGGAGGCGATCATTTGCTTTTAGCCGGCGCGTTGGTCGGGGGCGGAAGTTTTTGCTTCCACATGATGCCCCAGAGACCGCGCGTGTTCAGGTTGCTGGTGGTGACCGCGAGATTCTGCGCGATAAGGTTCAAGTTGGTGGCCAGCGTTTGGTCGCGTAACAAGACGCCCGCCGTGCCGCGACCGTTCTGCAAGTCGGTGACCAGGCTGTTCAGCGTCGCCGAGGTGGCTTCGAGATTGGCAATGGCGCTGTGGAGATTGGTTTCGTTGTTGGCGATGAGCGAATGTGCGTAGTTGGCGAGCGGTGGGAGCTGCGCGGCAAACTGGTTTAAGTTGCTTACGGCGCTGGTGACCGGGGCGGAGTTGTTGGTAACGATGCTGCCTAACTGCTTGACCATCGTTTCCGCTTCGCGCGTGATGGTGTCAATACGTTCCAGCGAACCGCCCAGGTTGTTCAATTTGTCTTCTGATAAAACCAGTCGCCGCACGTCGCTGACCGCAGCGTTCAGGTTTGTCGTCGTCTGACTGATTTTCATGATCATCTCGGTGGCGACCGCGACAGCCTCCTGCATGTTGAATGGCTCCTTGGCCACAACATCCGCGTGGTTGGTCAGCATATAACCCAGATCGTCCTTGGGATAAATGGCGATGAATTGGTCGCCGAGGAAGCCGGCTTGCTCGATCTCGAAGCGGGCGTCCGAGTAGAGTTTGAAGCGGGATTCAACTTTGAGAATGATCGTCACACTTCGCCCCCCCTCGTTGAGTTGGGTGTCTTTGACCATGCCGACCGGAACGCCGCGCATCAGGACTTTTGCGCCGTTCTTGATGCCGCCAACGTTGCCGGACTTGAGGCGCAACTCGTAGTAATCCTTGTAAAACGGCGTGCTGCGGCTGAACAGGATGGTCAGGCCGCCGAGCAGCACGAGACCGAACAGCAGGAAGAGTCCTACTTTGGTTTGAATCCGCGATTGGCTCATAGTTTGGTTACGGATCGGCGACGCCGTCAATGAACTGCCGGACCACCGGGTCGGTGGAGGCAAATATATCTTCCGGCGTGCCGTTGGCGTAAATCTTTTTATTATGCAACATCACCAATCGTTTCCCGACGCGGCGGGCGCTCCGCATGTCGTGCGTGACCACGATGGAGGTGACCTTCATGCAATCCGTCACGCGCATGATCAGCTTGTCGATGCTGTCGGACACGATGGGATCGAGCCCTGTGGTCGGCTCGTCGTAAAGGACGATTTGCGGGTGATAGACGATCGCCCGTGCCAGACCGACGCGTTTGCGCATGCCGCCGGAAAGTTCTGAGGGCATCTTTTTTTCAGTGCCAGGCAACTCCACCATGTCCAGTGCCTCGGCGACTTTGCGGGCGATTTCCTTCTCGGTAAATTTTGTTTCGCGCCGGAAAGCGAAGGCCACGTTCTCGGCTACGTTCATCGAGTCGAACAACGCCGCGCCTTGGAACACCATGCCGAACTTGCTGCGCACGCGGATGAGGTTGCGTTCGTTCAAGTGAGTGATGTCCTCACCATCGATCACCACCGCGCCGGAATCCGGTTGCAGCAGGCCGATGATGTGTTTCAACAAAACGCTCTTGCCGCCGCCGCTACGCCCGATGATGACCAGCGCTTCGCCTTGCTCGATGGAAAAGCTGACGCCATCCAGAATCGGCTGCGAGCCAAACCGTTTTTTCAGGTCGCGCACTTCGATCATATGATGTGGAAGAGCCGCCCGAGCAGCAGGGTTAGGAAGAAGTTCGAGATGAGAATGGAAATCGAGGCGTTGACGACGGCTTCCGTGGTCGCGTGGCCGACGCCTTCCGCGCCTTGATGGCAGGAAAGGCCCTTGTAACAGCCGATGCTGGCGATGATGCCGCCGAAGATGAATGCTTTGATGAGCCCGATGCTCAGGTCAACGGTCGAAGCGTAGCGCAACATGTTTTGCCAGGCGTAAACACCGTCCACGTCGAGTAACCCGACCGCCACACCATAGCCGCCAGCGATGCCGACCGCGATGGCCGCCGCTGTCAGGATTGGCATCACCAAGATCGCCGCCACCAATCGCGGCACGACGAGATAATCCACCGGATGCGTCGCCAGGGTGCGGAGCGCGTCAATCTGTTCCGTCACTTTCATCGTGCCGAGTTCCGCCGCGATGGACGCGCCGACCCGGCCCGCCACCATCAGTGCTGTCAGCACCGGGCCTAATTCACTACACATCGAAACACCGACCAGGGCAAGCGTGGCCGTGTCCATCTTGACCTGATGGAATTGGTAGTAAGCCTGTGCGGCCAGCACCATGCCCGTGAACGCGCCGGTCACGATCACCACCGGTTGGGATTTGATGCCGATGTGATAAATCTGGTAGGCGAGGTCGCGCCACGCGACCTTCAACGTGCAGAGGGAAATGATGGATTCCTTGACGAGCAGGGCATAGCCCCCGAGTTCGTCCAGGCACCGAGTGATGAATCTTTGCACCAACGCAGTCATCGCGGGCGCAAACTAGCAATCACCACACCGCTTGGCGAGCCAACTCTGTGGGGCAGAAAGCAATTGCTCACTTCTTGGCCAGCGCGGCGGCGACCGCTTCTTCCAGCTTTTCGCCACGCAATCCCTTGCCGATGATCTTGCCTTCGCGATCCAGCAAGTACGTAGCGGGGATGCTGTTTACGCCGTACTGTTGCGCCAGCTTGTTTCCCCACCCGTTGCCATCAAAGAACTGCGACCACGGCATGTTTTTTTCCTTCACGAATTTTTCCAGTTTCTGCGCGTCGCTATCGAGGCTGATGCCGATGATCTCGAAGCCGGCGGCATGATGTTTTTCGTAAGCTGCGAGCACATTCGGCAACTCCTTCACGCACGGGCCGCACCAGGTCGCCCAGAAATCAATCAACACCACCTTGCCTTTGTAGTTCGCGATGGAAAGCGGTTTGCCGGCGGTATCTTTTTCGTTGAAATCGGGGAACACCGTGCCAACGGTGAGTCCCGCCCGGACTTTTTCGGCTTCCTCCTGGCGCTTCATCATTGCCGCCACTTTAGAATCGGGAAACTCCTTTTGGACGCGAGCCCGTAGTTCTTTGCCCTTGGCTTCATTTCCCAGCACCTGCGCGTACAACGATGCTTGCATCATCAGGATTTGTGCGGCGTCGTCGGACTGGTCCGCCCGATATTTCTCCACCAATGCGCTGAGATCCTTGAGTTCATCGGCTAGGTCGGCTTCGGTCTTTTTGCCTTCCTTGACCTTGGTTTGAATCTTGGTGATCACGGCTCGCATCTCGGTGGCCGCGGCGCCTGGCTCGGCTGCCGGGAGGGAGGCGGTGGTCGCGATCAATCCAGTGGCAAGGAGAGCGATGAATTTTATTTTCATAATCAGGATCGGTTTATGTAAGGATGAGGAAACACCCTTTGCCAAAGACTGCAAGGTAATTTCTACAGAACCTATTTACTCGATCCAAGTTACTTCAACGCCGCCGTCACGATGGTTTGCGCTTCGGTGATGATGTCGTCGAGATGTGTCGTGCCCTTGAAGCTCTCCGCGTAAATCTTGTAGATGTTTTCTGTGCCGGACGGGCGCGCCGCGAACCATCCGTTCGCCGTGCAGACCTTCAAGCCGCCGATGTCCGCGTTGTTCCCGGGCGCACGCGTGAGCTTTTGCGTGATGGCGTCGCCGGCGAGTGAACTGGCCGCCACCGCTTCGGGCGTGAGTTTTTTGAACGCTTTTTTCTGCTCTGGCGTTGCCGGTGCATCAATACGCTTGTAACTCGGCGCCCAAACTTTGCCGTGAGTTCGGCGTAATGCTGGCCAGGGTCTTTGCCGGTCGTAGCGCAGATTTCCGCGGCAAGCAGGCCGAGGATCAAGCCATCCTTGTCCGTGCTCCACACGCTGCCGTCGCGGCGCAGGAAACTTGCGCCCGCACTTTCTTCGCCGCCGAAACACACCGAGCCATCCGCCAGTCCGGGCGCGAACCATTTGAAACCCACCGGCACTTCCATGAGCTTGCGGCCCAGCGCGCCGACCACGCGATCAATGATGCTGCTGCTCACGAGTGTTTTGCCGACGGCGGAATTCTTGTTCCACTGCGGCCGATGCGTGAGCAGGTAATTAATGGCGACGGCGAGATAATGATTCGGGTTCAACAGACCCACCGACGGCGTCACGATGCCGTGGCGGTCGGCGTCGGGATCATTGCCGAACGCCACGCTGAACTTGTCTTTCAATCCCACGAGACTCGCCATTGCATGCGGGCTGGAGCAATCCATGCGGATCTTGCCATCGTGGTCCACCGTCATGAAACTGAACCGTCCGTCCACCTTCGTGTTCACGATGGTGAGGTCGAGTCCGTAACGTTCCTTGATCGGTTGCCAGTAGGGCAATGACGCGCCACCCAACGGATCAACGCCCAGTCGCACCCCCGCCGACTTGATGGCTGCCATATCAATCACCTCGCCCAGCGTGGCGACATATGGTGTGATGAAATCGTATTGATGCGTATTGCTCGCCTTGAACGCGGTTTCGTAAGCGAGCCGTTTCACGTCCTGGTTGCCGCTGCGCAGGAGTTCGTTCGCGCGATTCTGCACCCAACCGGTGATGTCCGTGTCTGCCGGGCCGCCGTTGGTGGGATTGTATTTGAACCCACCGTCCTCGGGCGGATTGTGCGACGGCGTAATGACGATGCCATCTGCGAGCCCACTTGTACGTCCGCGATTGTAAGTCAGGATCGCGTGCGAGATCGAAGGCGTGGGCGTGAACCCATCGTCACGCTGAATGAACGTCTCAACGCCATTCGCGGCGAGAACTTCGAGTGCGGTGCGTTGCGCGGCAGCCGATGCGGCGTGTGAATCCTTGCCGATGTAGAGCGGGCCGGAAATGCCTTTGCCTTTGCGATACTCACAGATGGCCTGCGTGGTGGCGAGAATGTGCGCCTCGGTGAACGTGCCGTTGAACGGCGTGCCCCGATGCCCGCTCGTGCCAAAGCTGACGAGCTGATTTGCGTCGGCGACATCGGGTTTCTTTTCGTAGTAATCGCGTTCGAGCTTCGCGACATCAATGAGTAGGTTTGCGGGAGCGGTTTTGCCGGCTAACGGGTTCAAAGCCATACCGCAAGGAAAACAAAGTCAGGGCAGGGGGGCAAAACGAAAGTTGCCGTCAAAGGGGCAACTGATGCATCGGATCAGGGCTGGTGTAAGGTCGGGCGCGACACTCCGTACGCGCCGCTGTAGAACGAATTACAACTTTTGTAACAGCGACTCGCGATGAAGTAGCCGTCAGCCATTAGACTTTGGACTTCCACCGCGCCACGCTGCCATCTCCAGCCCCGTCCCGCAGGCTATACCCAAGATGTAGGCCAGTAGATCGGGGGCGTTGAAGGTTGCGCCGAGTGCAAGAGCGCCGAGACGGGTGGCGCGGATGGCGTCAATCCACGGCGCGTGATAGAGCTGGGAGAATTCCACCGCAAAACAGAACGCGAGCGCCAGAAGCGTGATCTGGGCAAGTGCCGCCTGGATGAGCGCGCATCGAATTCCGAGAAAGATCAGCAAGGCCCATAGCGCATCGCCGCCATACTTGTGCAAGAAAGGGGAGAGCGGATTGGCCGCCGATCGCCACCACAACCCCGCCGCGATGACGCCGACCATGGCGATGGCATATTTGAAACGTCGATGATTCAAGCAAAATCCTGCCAGTCAGACACCCAGTCCCGCTCAGCGTTCGATTTGTCCGGAGCGCTCATTTGCTTGGCCCGAGCCTGCGCGTCAGCGCCTTTTACAAGCAAGGCCTGTTCATCATGCGGTCACGGTTTGGATTTCCTCCTGTGTAACTGCGGGAATGGTTTCATGATACCAGTCGGCGTGGCGCGACCATTGATGGCAAGCCAGACATTGGGTGTCCTCCCAATTCTTGCCGCACTGCGGGCAGATGCCACAGGTGTCGAAGGTGTTCCAGACACAACCACAAGCCGGTTCACACATCCATGAATCATCGGGTCGTGGCACCCACTGGCACTTGGGGCAGTATATTTTAACGTCACGGGTCATAGCATCGCCCTGGTGCTAAAGAGAGAGCAGGGCAGGGCTAAATCAACTGATCCAGTTCACTGCACGTGAGGTTCGGATTCAAGTAAAACCCGGCGCTGTGTGTATAGCGTGAAAAGATAGGGTTGCCCAAATTCAAAAGTGAGGATCAATCCCTTTCGGCGTGAGTCTTGAGTGGCGAACCGGTCTGTTTCGTCGGCCATGAACCATCGCGTCGCCTTCCTCGTCTGCTTCGATACCACCATGTTGCTCCTCATGTGCTTGCTCGAAGCCATCAAGTTCACCGGGCTGGAATGGCACCAATGGCTAGGTTTCGCGCTTTGCCCGTTGGTGCTACTGCACGTCGTCCTGCAATGGGACTGGTTCGTTACCCAAGGTCAGGCGATGGGGCGGCGGAGCGGTCATCGCATCCGGTTGAGCGCTCTGTTGAACCTGGCCCTGTTCGTTCTCATGGCGGCGGTTTTGTTTTCCGGCGTCTTCGCTTCCCACCAAGCCACGTCGCTGATCGCGGAAAGCCTCGGCCGCGCCCCACTCTGGCGCGAAGTTCACGGCTGGCTGAACTTTGTTCTCGTCGTGTTCGTGGGTTTACATCTCGCGTTGAATTGGGATTGGATTCTCGCCGCGTTACGCCGCCGCCGACCCCGCCGTCCTGCGCTGGTGGAAATGCCTCCCTTCAACGCGGCCACTGAATCCCGCTCGTTGTCGTTTGGAAAGTATTTTGGTCGCGCCGTCATCGTAATCCTGCTTGCGGGGCTGACCGCCGGTGCCGTGTATTTCACCACGAAGGCAACGTTGTCTCCGGGAAAACGTTTCAAGTTGGAGACGCAGCCCTCCATCACCGCCACCGCCGAACCCGCACAGAAAAATCAACTCGCACCCCCACCACGGTCTGCGCTCGGTTGGCACGGCATCGACAGCTTTTTCGCCACCGTGGCGATCACTCTGTTACTGGCCATCATAGGTCGGTATGTATTCCGACTTCGCTTGTGACCGTAAGCGAAGCGGGGATTGGTCGGGCCGGAACGGAGAGACAGAATTAACAGGATTCTACAGAATTTTTCCTCTGTACCTCGTGCGGTGAATCAAATTGGTTTCCTGAGTTCCCGGGTTTCACATCAGAGACCGCGCGCGCGGAAGAACAAGGCGGACGGCGCCCAGCGATCCACGGTGACCTCTTGATTGACGCCGTTGAATTGCAGCGCGGTGCCGGGCGAACCGTTGGTCAGGGGAACGGTCGAGGTGATCCAGGTCGGGTTGTTGGTCAAAGTCGCCGCGTTTTGGAGCGGGCTGGAGTCGAAGGCGGATGTTCCCGCGGCTTCATCAAAGCGCCAGTAACTGACGAGATTGGTTTCGCTGCCGGTCAGGGAACGGTTTTTGTAACTTTGGATCTGGGTGAGACTGAGGGCGGTGTTCCAGAGACTGATTTCATCGAGTGCACCGGAGAAGTGTTGGTGTTGGGGGGACAGAGTGCCGATCCGTAACGGGGCGTTGACCGCGGGCGTGCCGGGCGTGCCGGACCAACCGAAACTATAACCCGAGTAGCCATCCCAATAGCTGCGGATGATATTGGTCTCCACGGTGAAGGCGACGTGGTGCCACTGATTATCTCCCAGATAGCCAGTGGAAGTCTGGGCGGAGCCGGCAGGTGTTCCGGTAATAAAAATAACAATAGCCGCCGCTGACGTAGGCGTAAAACCCGCGGTCGGTCGGGTAATCATTTTTGGCGATGACGTAACCAAATGCCGCCGTGGCTTTGATCCACATCATCAGCGTGAACGGGAGGGCATGCAGCGTACTGTCATTGCGCAACGGCAGGGCCAGCAGATCCGAGGTACGGTCCGGCCAGGATGTTGGTGACGGGCGTCCAATCGCGCAGGTTGGTGGAGACTTCGAGGGCATAATTCAACCCGAACGTGCCGGCGAACTGGAGCGACGCGATGCCATTGGAGACGCATTGGAAGGACAAGGTGGGTGGCGTGGCCTGGTCTACGAGCACCGAACGATATTTGACGGTGGCGAGACCGAAAGAATTGGTGACGCTGTACGTGAGCAGATAACTGCCGGGGACCGCAGGGTTCACGCTGCCGGTGACGACGAGGTTGCTGGTGACATTGCCGAGGCAGGTGGAACTGGCGGTGGCGCCCGGATCGGTGAAGGGCACATCACGCGGGACGGTCAACACGTTGTTGCTCACCAACGTGATCGTGATGGGGTCTTGCACGACGACTGTGCGGGTAGCGGCCGCCGCACCATAGCCGAGCAGATTGGTGGCGGTGTAGGTGATGAAATTAGTGCCGAAGGAAGCGGTGACCCAATTGGTGGTGATCGTGCCAAGGAAAGGAACAGGTGCGGTTGGTAGAGTAATCTGACCATCGCCACTGTAACCCCAAGCCACGATCTGGCCATTGTTTCGCAACGCGAGGCTGTGGTAATTCCCGGCGGCGATGGCGATGACATTGTTCAACCCTGCAGGAACATTGCATTGACCGTCCGCATTGTTTCCCCAAGCGACGACGGTGCCATCGGTTAGCAACGCGAGGTTATGCCAGCCGCCCGCCGCCACCGCGACGGTCTGACCTTGGATCGCGGCGGGCACATTGCGCTGGCTCAAGCTGTTGTCACCGGCAGTATAAACGGTGTTATCCTGACCCAGTGCCAGCGTGTGAAAGTTGCCGGCGGCCAGTTGCACCACCGGGGACAGGATGCTGCCAAAGTTGTATTGGCCGACGGAATTGTTTCCATAGGAGTAGAGCTGGCCATTCCCGAGCAAGACCGTAAAAAAATCCGGCCCGGCTGCGATTTGGGAAATGGTCTGGTTGGCGAAAGGTGGAAACCATTGGCCCGTACCAAAATAAGTCGAGCCCCAATAGAGCACGCGATCCGGGAGCACTGCGAGGCAGAGATTACTTCGTGCGGCGATGGAGAGGACATTGGTCGTCAACGCAAAGGGCATGTTGGTGGCGCTGAAATTATTGCCCCAGGCGAAGACTCTTCCGTCCTTGTTGAGCGCGAGATGGAAATTGTTTCCGGACGCAATCTGCACGATGTTGCTGACGTTCGCGGGGACGAACGAGGTCTGTCCCCAACTCGTGACCGCGCCACTGGACCGCAGCGCCAGACTGTTCCGCGTCCCGGCACTCAGGGTCAGATTCGTCGTGGTCTCGTTGATGAGCGGTGCGGTGATGCTCCCCGTGGTGCAATTGAAAAGGGTTGGATTGGCCCCGGGCAACGTGATTGTCGGATAACTAAACGTCCGATAGCCGCTCACGGTCGAGCCGACGCTATTGTAGGCGGCGATCCGATAAGCAAAAGCAGCCAGCGCGGCCGGGTTCGAGACGGTCAGGCTGATGGTGACCGGGATATTGGTGGCGGAGATATTGGTCACCGTGGTGCGGAGCAACCCATTGCCACCCCATTGAAAATAACATGAGGTTGCGCTCCCGCCGGGATTGATGCGTGCCCGGAACGTAATGTTACTGGGGGTGGATTCTAGCGGTAGCAGGGTGGCGGTCGGAGGCTGCAGTGCCGACGTAAACGTCAGGTCATTGCCCACCCCCCGACCGGTGATATTGGTGCCAACCGCGCGGAAGTGATACAGTGTGCCCGGGATCAGGGAATTGGTGGTGCTGTCGAAATAGATGAATTGGCCGGTCCCGTTGCCCATGTCGGCCCCGAGCGTGGTGCTGCCGTAATTGGTGGTGGTCCCATACTCAAACCAGGCGTAGGTGGCAAATCCGTTGGGAATCACCTGACCCTGGAAAGAACCGCCCGCGCCGCTAGGGGAACCGTTGTACGTGGTTATAATGGGCGGTCCCAGCGTGCGAAAACTCTGAAATCCGCCGTACGTCCCGCCATAAAGATTCGTCGCGCCCGCCCGGACATAATAGACGGTGCTCGGCAATAGATTGCTTAAGTTGAGGCTGACTGGTATCGCCACCGACCCGCTGCCGATTTCGCCAAAGTGATTCGTGGTCCGGTTGAGAAACGCAGCATTCGTGGCGATCTCAAACCAGCCGCCGGAGGCAAAATAGTTGGGATTGATCGAAGCGTTCAGCGTAGCGGTGTTCGTGTAAATGCTGGAGGCGAACGGGCTGAAAACCTGCGGCGGCCCACCGGCAGAAGCAAACGCGGTATCACCGCCCACGGTGACCCCGGTGAGGTTGGTCGCCACGAGCCGGAAATGATACAGCGTGTATGGCGTCAAATTGCTGATGGACTGGCTCACGGTTACGGGCGTTGCGCCATTGGTTTCGCTGATCGAGAAAATCGCGCTGGTGTTGCCGTAGCTGGTGTCGAGCCCCCATTCCAACCAGGCAGTGGTCAGCAGATAATTGGGCGCCACCGCGGCATTGAGCGTGGCGGCGTTGGTCATGATATTGTCGGCAAACTGGCTGGTGATCGAAGGCGCCGCTCCGAGTGTGATGAAACTGACATCATCACCCGCCACTACACTCACAGCATTGCTGGCCACGACCCGGAAATGATAAACCGTGTTCAACAGCAGACCGGTGAGCGCGTAACTCACGGCCACGGGATTCGCCCCGTTGGTTGCGTTGATCGAAAAAGTCGAACTGGTGTTGCCATAGCTGGCGTCGAACCCCCATTCAAACCAAACGAGTGTCGGGAGGTCATTGGGGGCCGCAGACGCGTTGAGCGTGGCGGCGTTGGTGTTGATGTTGTTGGCGAACTGACTGGTGATGGCCGGCGCCGCGCCCAGGGTGGTGAAACTCAAATTGCTGCCCGCCACCACGCCGAAAGCGTTGCTGGCGATCAGGCAAAACTGGTAAGCCGTTGCCGGCGTCAGCGCGCTCAACGCATTGCTGACCGTCAGCGCAAACGTATTGGTGGCGCTGATCAGAATCGGCGCATTGGTATTTCCGTAATTGGAATTGGTGCCCCAGACAAACCACGCGGTGGTGGCCAGTGAATTGGGTAACACCGTGCCGCTGACGATCGCGGAAGTGACCGTGACCGAACTCGCCGGCGCGGTGGTGACATCGGGGGCGAGAGGAATGCCGATGCCGAAATTGGGGATCGCGGAAACCGTCCATGCGGGGCGCGTGTTGGTGTTGCCCATGTGCCAGATGAGATTGCCCTGACCGGTGGCGTCGAGGGCGTTAGTGCCGCTGCCTTCGTCAAAGCGCCAATAGCCCACCAGTCCCGATTCGCTGCCGAGCAAGGGCCGGCGCATGGTGGCTTGAAGCTGCAGCGGCGTGCGCGCCACGTTCCAGATGCGGAATTCATCGAAGACGGCATTCGCGTTGGCGTCGCCAGCATAATTACTGCGCCCGATATAATTATTCGTGCGCACCACGTTAGCCGGGCGGTTCAACGTGCCGCTGCCCACGTTGACGCTGTTGATGTAAATGGTCCCGGTGGTATTGCTCAACGTGCACGCCAGATGCACCCATTGGTTGAGCGGCAATTGCGTGTTCGCGGCGAAGCTTAACGTCCCAATATTATTGGTGTAAACGCCCATGATGGGAACACCACCGGTGCCACCACTCAGCGCGAGAAAGACGTTGTGGATGTCCGGACCGTTGGCGAAATCGAACAACCGCGACCAGTTATTGTAACTGCGCGCATAGACCCACGCCTCGACCGTGAAGTCACTGTTGAACCAGACGCCATTGGTCAGTTTCAGATACTCGTTGTTCGTGCCGGTCAAATTGATGCCATAAGCGGGATCGGGCAGCACGAGATCGGCGCCAGACACGGTCCAGAGCGGATTGCCGCTCAACGTGGCGGTGTAGCCATGGCCGGTGAGGTCGGTCACATTCGTGCCGATCCCTTCATCCATGCGCCAGTAACCAAGCAGACCCGATTCCGTTCCGGCGAGGGAGTTGGTCATGTATTGCTGGATCTGCACCGCGCTTAGGTTGGTGTTCCAAACACTGGTTTCATCCATCTGCACCGCGCCGACTGAATCGCCAGGATAGTGATTGAACCACAGACTTTGCGTGGTGGTGGTCGGTCCTGGTGTGCCGGCCCAGGCTTGAAGCGCCTTCTGCACGCCATCCAGATAAAGTCGCCCACCCGTGGCATCCACGACCATCGCGGCATGATGCCATTTGCCGTCCGCAACGAAGCCGGCGTTCAGCGAACCAAAGACTGCGTTGGCATTATCACGAAAGTACCAACCGAGCAGATTGCCGCTTCCTGGGATGAACAGGTTGTAACCGTTGCCAGAGGCGGAGACATATTTGTTCACCAACGCGCCGCCGCCGTTCGTGGCGCGAAACCAGGTCATGAGGGTGAGCGGGTACGCATTCAATGCAGGTTGATGGGAAATGCCGGCGAAGGTACTGGTGTCAAACTTGAGGGCACTGCCGGCGCCGGAAGCGATTTGCGCCGCGGAATTCACCCAACTGGAGCCGCCGAACAATGTCGCGGGATGCCCCAGCCCCGTCGCATCCGCTATGGATGTGCTGCTGCCTTCATCGCAGCGCCAATAACCGATCAGCCCGGATTCGTTACCGACGAGACTGCGGCGCATATTCGCCTGCAGTTGCGCGGGAGTCTTCGCCACGTTCCAGATGCGGATCTCGTCGAAGCTGGCGTTGGCATAAGCATCCCCACTGAACAGACTGCGCCCGATGTAATTCGTGCCACGTGATACGTTGTTGGGAATGTTGAGCGTGCCGCTCCCGACATTGACCCCGTTGATGTAAATCGTCCCCGTCGTGTTGCTCAACGTGCACGCCAGATGCACCCATTGGTTGGTCGGAATTTGTTGGGTGGAGGACAGGGTCGGACTGCTGCCATTCAAAACCCCCATCGTGGGCAAGCCCCCCGTGCCCGCCGAGACTGCGAGATAAACTCCGTTGTTGTTTGGGCCGTTGCCGAAATCAATGAGTCGCGACCAATTATTATAGGTGCGGACATAGACCCAGCCCTCGATGGTGAAATTGCCGGTGAACCAAGTGGCCGCGGTCACGGTGGCGTAGCCATTGGTGCCGTTGAATGAAATGGCTTTGCCCGGGCCGGAGCTTTGCGCTTGGGCGGGCGTAAGCGTCGTGCCCCAGGTCAGGACGGTCAGTACGGCAGCAAATATTGAGGCAGTGATCTTCATTGGCCGAATCGTTAGTGTTGACCGTGTTTCCGAGCGAAAAGAGGCAAAGGACTGGCGACAATCGCCTTTCTGGCCAAATTGACAAGGAAAAAGCAGGGTGTTGACCGAGATCAAGAGCTTCGGTTGCAGCGCTTAAGACTTTAAGTGACGAAATAAGGGGTCAGTCCTCACTTTTGACAGTGATCGGGTAGTTTCAATCGCGTAAAGGATTTCGTCCCCTGCAATGATTTTCAGAATTCAGATTGGAGAAGAGAATTAACGCAGAGGCGTAGAGGTGCGAAAAAGACTTAAGTTGGAACTCAGAAACTCGGGAATGGATTTTTATGCAGCTTTGCCACCTCGGGCTGTGAGACAGAATTAACCGGATTGAACAGGGTTTTCCTCTGCGTCTCTGCGGTTCACAGTTGCATGGTAAATCAAGTTTGCGGGGCAAAATCTTCCAGATGCAATGCGCCGCCTAAAAGACCCGCAGGATCATTCATCCGACGGAGTTCAAAAATCAAGGTGGGCAATCTATGTTGCCCTCCAACGAACGAGAGCAGCAGGTCCGCATCGGAAACACCGGGACGCCGGCGGATGCCGATGGTGGCCAGTGATTCCAGCGCCGGCGAGAATGTTTCACATGTTTCAAGTGCGACATTTGAAACACCTGAACTCAAGGTTCGTTTTCGGGCGATCTTCGTGTTCGCTCGGAAACCGGAAGGTTTTGTTGGTTCGATCTTCGTGGCACAGCGCTGGCTAAGGGGCGGCTAACTGAAACCTAAATCAGAAAGAACTCGAGTGGGGCCGCCCGCAACGCGACGGTGTTCGTCACACACTTGTCACCTTGGCGGGACTGATTTTCGCTTGGATGCGTTCTAGTCCAAATCATAATCACCCGGTCGTCTGGATTTTTCGTTCTGCCATGACCACGAATCCTTGCGGTGCCGGTATCACGACGGCGGATCACTGTGGGATAAATCAGAAAATGAAAATCTATCGTTTATTGGCGGCTACCGCCACCGGGCAATTCAAATCACAATTTCCTCGAATCCTGGCAGCGCTTTGCGGTGTCACCCTGCTGTTCGCGCCACTCCTGGCAAAAGCACTTATCACGAGTCCGTATGCAGTACGCGTCGATGCCCTCACCTTGTCCGCCACCAACGTTACCAGCAGTTCTGCCACGCTGGTCGGCGAATATACAATTATACAGCTTGGTATCGGTGCTGATATGCCGGTCACAGTAATACCTTACTTCGAATACGGCCTCACCACCAACTACGGGAGCACCACGCCGGCGACCACTTATGCCAATCGAGGCGTGTACTCCATACCGATCACATCGCTGGCCCCCGGGACGACGTATCATTTCCGGGCCGTAGTTGACCATTATGTGTACGTTGGCACCAGAGACTCCGGCACAGCCTACGGTGGCGACCTCACCTTCACCACGCCCGCAGCGCCGACTAGCCTTGTGGTTTCAAATAGCAACGACTTGGGAACCGGCCCCTTGCGCAGCGCCATTGCTGGCGTCCAGGCGGGCGGCCTCATCACTTTTGCGGCCAATCTTTCTGGTCAGACCATCACGCTTACCAGCGGCCAGCTCGTATTGAACACCAACGTGACCATTGATGCCTCCGCACTGGCCAATGGCATTTCGATTAACGGCAACGCCAGCAGCCGGATCTTTCAGGTGAATGGCGGTGCCAACGTAGCGCTGAAAGCGTTGACCCTTACCAACGGCTACCAGGGCGGAAATGGCCTTGGGGGTGCGATCACCAATGGCGGGATACTCACCCTTATCAACTGCACGCTTGCGGGCAACTCGGTGGCCGGTTCGGGCGCGGGCGGGGCCATACATAACAAAGGGCAGTTAACCCTCAACGGCTGCACGCTCTTCGCCAACACCGCAGCCTTTGCCGGGGCCATTAACAACAACAACGCGATTTGTACGCTGAAGAATTGCACCTTCTCCGGAAATAGCGCCACGAACGGCAACGGCGGCGCAATTGATAACGCCTTCAGCGCCACCCTGAACCTGCTCCACTGTACATTTAACGGCAATAGCGCCACTGGCAATGGTGGTGGAATTGATAATTACCAAAGCCAGATCAACCTCACCAATACCATCATTGCGGGAAGTGCCAGCCACGACATTTACAATTGGAGTGGCAGCGCGATCAACTTCGGAGGCTCCAACATCGTGCAGGTTCTGGGGAACGGCGGGACCGTTCTGGGCGGCAGCACCATTCGCGCGGTCAATCCGTTGCTTGGTGCGCTGGCCAATAATGGTGGCCCCACTCGGACGTTGCTGCCGCAAGGCGGTTCTCCGGCCATTGATGCCGGAGTGAACAGCTTCGCCGCAAGCCTTGCCACCGATCAACGCGGTCAACTGCGCCTCTCCGGTGGCTTCGTGGACATCGGGGCGGTGGAGGTTCGCTCCCCGATCCTGACGACCTTACCCGCCAGTGGCGTGACCACGAACGCCGCTACGCTGAATGGCACTGTCAATCCGCTGGGGATTACGACGATGGCTTATTTCCAATACGGCCTCACCACCAGCTACGGGAGCACCACTGCGGGGCAAAACCCCGGCACTGGCAATTCAGCGGTGGCGTACTCCGCACCGATCACTGGATTGTCGCCCGGCACGACTTATCAGTTCCGGGCGGTCGCCAGCACCGCCGATGGCCTGACCTACGGCACTAACTTGAGCTTCACCACGCCGAGCAGTTTCGCGCTCACGAACGTGGTGGCTAACACCAACGACGCGGGGGGTGGTTCACTGCGCGCCGCCATCCTCAGCACGGCCCCGGGCGGCTTCATCACTTTTGCCGCCAATCTCGCCGGCCAGAGCATCAGGCTCACCAGCGGCCAGCTCGTGTTGAATGCCAGCGTGACCATCGACGCCTCAATGTTGACGAATGGCATCTCCATCAACGGCAATGCCAGCAACCGAATCTTCCAGGTGAATGCCGCGGCCAACGTGGTGCTGAACGCCCTGACCCTCACCAATGGCTTTCAGGGAAACGACGGCGACCTGGGTGGCGCCATTGTTAACTACGGGACACTCGCTTTGACGAACTGCACGCTGGCGGGCAATTCAGTTGCCAAGTGGGGTGCGGGCGGTGCGATCCATAATGCGGGTCAGCTTGCCCTCAGCGGCTGCGCCCTCTACGCCAACTCCGGGTCTTTCGCCGGAGCTCTCAATAATAACGCGGTCTGTACGCTGAAGAACTGCACCTTCTTCGGCAATAGCTCCACCAACGGCAACGGCGGGGCCATTGACAACAATTACTATGCTACCCTGAACGTTCTCCACTGCACACTGAGCGGTAACACCACGGTCGGCGGCGGGGGAGCGATTGATAATTACCTGAGCCAGCTCAACATCACCAATACCATCATTGCGGGAAATACCGGTTACGGCAACGGCATCTACAACTGGAGTGACAGTGCGATCACCTTCGGAGGCTCCAACATTGTGCAGGGACTGGTAAGCGACGGAACCGTCACGGGCAGCAGCGCGATTCGCGCGGTCAATCCGTTGCTCGGACCGCTGGCCAACCACGGTGGGCGCACCATGTCGCAGTTGTTGCAGAGTGGCTCTCCCGCAATCGACGCCGGAGCCAACAGCGCCGCCTCAGGCCTCGCGACTGATCAGCGTGGCCAGCCGCGCCTGGCCGGAAGTGCTGTGGATATCGGAGCGGCGGAAATGCAGGCTGCCGAATCTCCTTACTATCCTGTGACGATTATCGTGACCACAACCGCAGACGCCGGCCCGGCGTCATTGCGCGCGGCGGCTGCCAGCGTGCCTTTCGGCGGCGTCATTACCTTTGCAACCAATCTTTCCGGTCAGACCATTACGCTCACCAGTGGGCAAATCGTGTTGAGCAACAGCGTGACCATTGACGCCTCAATGCTGACGAATGGCATCTCGATCAATGGCAATGCCAGCAGCCGGATCTTCGAGGTAAATAACGGCGCCAGCGTGGTGCTGAATTCGCTGACCATTACGAATGGATACAATAACGGATCAGGCCAAAGTTACAGTCAAAGTTACGGCGGCGGGATACTTGGCCTTCTAGGCCATCTCACGCTCAACAACTGCAAACTGGTCAACAACCGATGTGTCAACGGGACTGGAGGCGCGCTCGCATCCATGTACGGTTCGCTGACCATGAATGCCACCACCGTGTCCGGCAACATCTGCAACAATACCTCGGCCATTTACGTTCAGGACCAACCCGCCAACATCGTGGGTTGCACCATCAGTGGTAATAGCGGGACGGTTGGCGATGCGCTGCGGTTTTCCGCCGCCTTCAACGATGCGGCCCTGTCGGTTCTCAATACCACCATCAGTGGCAACCTCGTCACGGGCAACTCTGGATTTGGAGCGGCAGCCATTACTCTCCAGGCCGGCTCCGGTTTCACGGCTTCAGCCTATCTGACCAATTGCACGGTCGTGAATAACACGGTCGTTCAAGCGGGCATGGCCGGGGCAATCTTTTTTGACCCCCAAAGCGGCACGAACACTCTCACCCTTTATAACTCCATCGTCTCGGGCAATACCTCCGGCGGCGTAGCAGCGGATATTGGCAGCAATGCAACCCCCAACAGTTCGTTCAATTTGATCGGCGTGGGCGGTGGCTTGGTCAATGGCGTCAACGGCAACAAGGTGGGCATCAACAATCCGCAGGTCGCCGCGTTAGGCAACTACGGCGGGGTTACGCAAACCATGCCGCCCTTGGTTGGTTCTCTGGCGATTGATGCGGGTGGCACCGTGCCGTTTGCAACGGATCAGCGCGGCTTCCAGCGCTTGTTCGGCAGTGCGGTGGATATCGGCGCGGTGGAATCGCAGGATGCCGGACTCTCTAACAATATCGTCATGACCACCGCAAATTCCGGCCCGAATTCCCTGCGCGCGGCGATCGCCAGTGTCCCCAGCGGTGGCACCGTCATATTCGCCCCCAACCTCTCGGGGCAGACCATTACGCTTACCAGCGGACAAATCGTCTTGAGCAACAGCGTGACCATTGACGCTTCCACATTGGCAAATGGCATCTCGATTAATGGCAATGCCAGCAGTCGGATCTTCCAGGTGCTTAATGGCGCCAACGTGGTGCTGAATGCGCTGACACTCACCAATGGCTATCAGGGCACGAACGGCTTTGCTGGCGCGATTGCGAACTACGGGACACTCGCCCTGAACAACTGCACGCTGGCAGGCAATTCGGTGGCGCCTTTTGGTACGGGCGGAGCCATTCATAATGTGGGCCAGCTTACCCTCAGCGGCTGCACGCTCTTCGCCAACACGGGGAAGTTCGCCGGGGCCATCAACAACAACGCAGTCTGCACACTGAAGAACTGCACCTTCTCCGGGAATAGCGCCACCGTTGGCAACGGCGGCGCGATTGATAACGCCTTCAGCGCAACCCTGAACATTCTCCACTGCACGTTCAGTGGCAACAGCTCGGACGGTTACGGTGGTGCGATTGATAATTACCAGAGCCAGATCAACCTCACCAACACCATCATTGCCGGGAATCCGGTCTACGAGGACATTTACAACTGGAGTGGCAGCACCATCACCGCCGGCGGCTCCAACATTGTGCAGGTGCTGGGTAACGAGGGGACTGTCTTGGGCGGCAACTCAATTCGCGCCGTCAATCCGTTGCTTGGGCCGTTGGCGAACAACGGTGGCCCCACCTTGACGCTGTTGCCGCTGGCCGGTTCTCCCGCCATCGACGCCGGAGTCAGCAGCGCTGCCGCGGGCCTTGTCATCGATCAACGCGGTCTTGCGCGCGTATCCGGCAGTGCTGCGGACATCGGGGCGGTGGAAGTTCAAATCGTGGTAGCTCCCCACGTCTTCACCGGCGCGGCACCCGGCCAGGGGCTGGATCTGCAAGGCAACTTTCTTTATGCCGTCAATGTCGGCAACAACGGAGCGCCCGGGCTGATCGGCGACGCCAATTTCACCGCTGACACTGTTTCCGGGGTGACCATCACGACGCCGGGAGGCGCACTTAACACCCTGAATAACTGGGCCAATCCCAATTTTGGCGCCACCACCGACGGCCTCCGTCTCATGCAAGTCATGAGTTCCATCCGCTGGACTGGTGTCCCGGGCATCTTCACCGTCAACCTGAGTGGGCTGCAGGTCGGGACCAACTACCAACTCCAGTTGCTCTTCATCGAAAGCTTAAGCGACCGGGTTTTCAATGTGACCGTCAACGGCACTACCATTGTCCCCAATTTCCGATTCTTGGATTACGGACCTTCTGGCACCCCCATTGTTATTTCCTATGCTTTCACCGCCGCGAGCAACAACGCTCTCATCCAACTCGGCGGCGGTGTGGGTGGGAACGACAATAATCCCCACATCTCCGGCTTCACCCTCGAAACGCTGTTACCCGCCACCACCCCGACGCCGACGGTTATCAGCAGCGTGACGCAATCGGGGACAAACCTGATCTTCGCCGTTACGAACGGCGTGCCTGGCACCGGCTGGACGTGTCTCACCACAACCAATTTGGCTCCGCCGGTGATTTGGAGCACGAATCGCACAGGCACATTCGACGGACAGGGCAGCGCGACGCTGACCAACGGCATCCTATCTACGGAACCAGCCCGATATTATATCCTCCGCACGCCGTAACCACTGGCCCAATTGCGCGTGCGGCGCAGATTTTCTTCGAATCAACAAAGGAATCGAAATCCCGACGCGAGCCGGAAAACAAATTGTTTCGCCAGCCACTCTATGAAACACATCTCAGCATTCTCACTATTGGCAGCCGTTTTCGCGCTGCTGCCAATCACCAGCGCAACCACCTTTGCCCAAGGCACGGCCTTCACCTATCAGGGGCGATTGAACCAAGACGGCACGGCGGCACATGGTAGCTATGACCTGGCCTTCACGTTGTTCGCCACCAACACCAGCGGGGTCGCCATCGCCGGACCGGTGACGAACGCGGCCGTGCTGGTGAGCGATGGGCTGTTCACGACGATCGTGGATTTTGGCAGTGTCTTCACCGGCACGAGCAACTGGCTGGAGATCGCGGTCAGCACCAATGGTGCTGCTACTTTCACCACCCTGGCACCGCGCCAGCAGTTGACGCCCGTGCCGTATGCCATCAGAGCGGATACAGCCGGCAGTGTCAGCGGGGTGCTGCCGACCAGCGTGCTGCCGGGTTTTCAACCTCCCTATCACGCCATCGGTGGCGGACAAAGCAATACCATCCAAACCAGCTCGCCTTACTCAGTCATCGGCGGGGGCGCCCAGAATGTAGTCGCTTCCAATTCGCCTTATGCGTTCGTTGGGGGTGGAGACGGCAATGTTGTCAGGAGAGGCTATGCCGTGATTGGCGGCGGGTATCGAAACGTTGCCAGCGGCGACGCCAACTTTCCGGAAGGCGATAGCGCGACGGTCGCGGGCGGCTGGGAGAACACTGCCGCCGGCAACGCTGCGGTCGTCGCGGGCGGTTATTGGAATTATGCGAAAGGTGACTCGAGCGCGATTGGAGGGGGAAACAATAATACAAATTACGCTGCGGCTACCTTCATTGGCGGCGGAATAAACAACAACGTTCGGCCCAGTGCGCATTATTCGTTGATTGGTGGCGGACAGAACAACCTCGTTGGCACCAATGCGTTTCATGCGTTAATCGCTGGCGGACACAACAACACCGTTGGAATCAATTCGCATCGTGGGTTCATTGGTGGCGGACAGAATAACACCATTTCAAACGATTCATCCCATCAGGTCATCGGCGGCGGTCTGAATAACACGATTCTACCGTTATCCTATGGCAGCACCATCGGCGGCGGCCTTTACAACATTGCCCAGGGTTATGGGGCCGTGATTCCCGGCGGCTGGTCGAATTCCGCCACGGCCAACTATACTTTCGCCGCCGGCTATAACGCGCGGGCCACAAATGCCGGCAGCTTCGTCTGGGCTGATGGGCAGGGCACGCCGTTCAGTTCGTCCAACACCAACCAGTTCAATGTCCGCGCCAATGGTGGCATCAGGTTCGTCGCCAGCGGTGCGGGTATGACGCTGGATGGCGCCGCCGTGCTGACGGCGAGCAACTTGGTGCCGCAGGCCGCTTTGGGTGCGGCCGGGAGCTACACGCCCAGAGTCGGCAATGGCGGGACTAATTTTGTCACTTCGCAGCAGTCCGGCTATTACGCCAAGGTGGGCAACCTGGTTTACTTCGAGGCTTATGTTGCCTGGTCGAGCAAGGGCACGGCCACGAGCGGGAATCTGCTCGTTTCCCTGCCGCCAATAGCCCCGTTGTCGTTCCGGCCGGCCTTTACGATCGGCTTCGTTGACGGCATCACAAATGCCGGGCAACTGATCGCCACCGGAATCAGCGGATCAACCAACTTCAACATTGATGTGAGGAATGCGATGGGCATCGTCGCGACGATCCCGGTGACAACGGTTCTCTCCGCCGGCCAGGTCCAGGTCTCCGGCACCTATCGCTGGCAATAAATCCATCCGCACTGGCAGCGAAATCAAACCGCTATCACAGTTATGAAAACCATCCTCCTGATGTTGGGCCTAGTGCTTCCACTCGCTCCATTCGCTCAGCAGTATTCGATCGATTGGCATACGGTGGACGGCGGGGGCGGCACCAGCACGGGCGGCGGGTATGCGGTCAGCGGCACGATTGGTCAACCGGATGCCGGCGGGCCGATAACCAACGGACAATTCTCTGTCTCGGGCGGATTCTGGGTGTTGCCGACGGCCGTCCCGGTCGCCGGCGCGCCCAGCCTCACGATCCTTCCCGCAACTCCCGGCCATGCTTCGATCTCCTGGAATCCAAACCCGCCCGGTTTTGTGTTGCAGGAGACCTGGTCACTCACCACCGCCGTCTGGACCAACTCGCCGAGCGGCCCGACCAATCCCATCGTCGTTCCGGCTACTGGACCGGCAAAGTTTTACCGGCTCTTCAAGCTCTAGCTTGAGTCGGAAAGCTACGAATGGTACCGGGTACTCTGCGTCCGCGTGCCAGAGGTCATCTGAGATGCGACCGAACTTGCCGCGTTCCACGTCACCGCCGAGCACGCACAACAGATCCGCCCAATCCACAGGTGAATCCATGTTGCCCTCTAACGAGAGCAGCAGGTCCTCATCGGAAACGCCGGGACGCTGGCGAATGCCGATGGCAGCCAGCAATTCCAGTGCTTGCGCGACAGATACTGCCGGTTTGCTTATTTTCGTTTTATTTGAGAACGACCACATGAATTAGAAGGTCAGATTTCTCCAGTCCGGCCATCTGGTATTTGAACCCCTCTCTCCAACTCTCTCCCCGTTTAGCGGGGCGAGAGGGAGGCGAAGTCGGAGGTTTGAGGTGGGAGGGGCGAATATTGAGGCCGGAGGCGGGTGGGGTGAAGGCGGAGGTCAGAGGTTAGCAGGCAAAGGGCGGGTTCAGTGAAGATGAGGTGGATTTCTCAGCGGTGGTGGTGTGTTGCGGCGGAAATGTTTTCTGGCCAACGACTCAATCGGCTGGCTAACTCGCGCGGTGTTGAAGGGGAAATCCAATGCCAGTCTGGCTTTCGGACTGGTGATCGCCGTCGCTTTGTGGGGCGGCAACAATGCCGGGACGAAGTGGCTGGTCAGTTCGTGGCCGCCAATCTTCACCGGCGGCACGCGCTTTCTTTGCGCCGGGCTGCTCCTGCTCGCGGTGCTGCGGGTGACGACCTGGTTCGGCGACTACGTCACGCCTTCGCGGGAACTCAGTCGCGCGTTGTGGTGGCGCGGGGGCGTGAGTCTCGCGACTTACATCATCGCGTTTAATTTTGCGCTGCGTTACACGTCGGCGTCGCATGTGGCGTTGTATCTCGGTGCGTCGCCGATCTGGGCGTTGTTGTGGGAAGCGTTTGCCGAGCGGATCAAGATCGGGGCGGCACGTTGGGGCGCGGCGTTGCTGGCATTGAGCGGGGTGGGGGTGTTGCTCGCGCCGGCGCTGGTCGGGAGCAATGTGAGTTTGATCGGAGAACTGTGCGGCTTGATGACCAGCTTGCTGTGGACCAACTATGGTCGCCAGAGCCGCCAGCTTTCCGCCACGCTCAACGGCGCGGAAGTTTCGGCGCACACGATGTGGCGGGCGGGGGTGCTGTTGCTGCCGCTGGGTTTGGTGGAAGTCCTGCGCCACGGCATTCCTGTGAACGCAAAATTACTCGGTGTGCAAAGCTATTGCATTGTGGCGGGCGGCGTCATTGCGTTCGCGTTGTGGAATCGCGCGCTGGGGCAATGGCCGGCGAGCCGGGTGTTGCTGTTCAACAATCTCATTCCCGTGAGTACGATGACGTGGGCGTATTTCTGTCTGGGCGAACCGGTGACGAAAACGTTTTTAGTGGCGTTGCTCTTGATTGCGTTAGGTGTCGTGCTCGGGCAACTGGCCGCCAGCCGGGTGCGAGTTGAACCAAGCGCCGAACCTGAACTCTGAACTGGAACGAAATCTATGGACGTGAAAAATCTCGACGACGTCGCCGCCTTCACTACAAAGGACGGCTCGGAAATCCGCGAACTGCTGGCGCATCGCAACTCCGCCATCCGCAATCAAAGTCTGGCTGAGGCGCGCTTGCCCGTCGGCGCGAGTACGCAGGAACATTATCATCCCAAGGCGGAGGAGATTTATTACATCACGCATGGCACGGGCCGGATGCGGATCGAAGGGGAGTTGCGCGAGGTGAAGCCCGGGGATGCTATCGCCATTCCGCCCGGAAAGAAGCACAAACTCTGGAACACGGGGAGCGAGGTGTTGCGCTTATTGTGTTGCTGTGCGCCGGCGTATGAGCATGAAGACACGGTGATTACGGAGGCGTGAGCAAAGCGCCAGTGGTTGGTCCAATCATGTCGGAGAGGTCGGTGTAACCGGGGTGTTTTAGACTGTGATGAAATAGCTGACATTTAGGCGAGGGAGTGTTATTAATCTACCGTCAAGCGTGCGAACTGAACTGGACCATCCGCAAGCGTTGCAAGCGCCAGTTGAACCCTCCTGGTCGGAGGTAAAGGCTCAGGTGTCTCCACCGCCAAAGCCGGTGGTGCATCCGGAGTTCACGCCGCTGGCCGAACCGCCGCCCAGTACTCCCGCTGAATCCGCCGTCCGTCCCGAGCCGCAATGGCGGCATGGCTGGCCTGTTCCCTCCACGATTTCCCTCCAGCCCGACGAAGCCCGCGCCTGCATTTATCTTCCCGAGTTTGATGCGGCGATGCTGGAAACCGCCCGAGCCATCTCGGATTGTTTTCCAACAGCGGAAAATGAATTCCGCAGTGTGCGCACCAAGGTGGGGCGACCGGAAGATGCCGAGCTGCCTCACTTTGAAAAAGTGTTTCGCCTCGCCGCCGCGCAAGCGGGCCATGAGCGGGTGCAAGCCGCGCGCGATTATGATGACCTGCTCGTGCTGACCGCGTGGCTGTGTGTGCGGCCGCAAACACCCGGCTACCTCGGTTCATATCCGAAGGCGCTGCTCTGTCCGCTCTCGCATGCGGCGCCGCCCAGCGAACTGGAGACTCTCTCGCCGGCCAAACGTATGATCTTCGAGCGGCGCGCCCCGGTGTATCTGCGCTATCTGCTCGGCAACAAATTCAACCTCCGCACCTGCGCCGATCTTGAAAACGCCGACCTGCGCCAATTGCTGCGCAGCGCCGGCTTCCGGCTCGTGCGCGCCAGTGCCGTGCCGGAATTTGTCTATGCCGGCAGCACCCGCGGCGAAGATCCTCCGGTCCGTCCGTGGAAACTGACGTTGCGGCAGGAACTATCCGATGAGCAAGCAGCGGATCTTTTGATTCAAGCCGCGCTCTGGCAGGTTAAACACGGATTGCAACTCGTAACGTTCGATCACGATGAGCCGCGATGGAACATCGGCGCATTCGAGCGTACAGATTGGGAAGACGCTTTTCTCTCCCTCGGCGTGCGCGTCTCGCCGCAATACACCCGCGACAGCGGTCTGCTCGATTGGCGCGCGGTGTTGAACAAATGTCTCGCCCAGCTTGGTACCGGCAATCTGCCAGTGGATGTCTTGGGCAAAGTTTCCGCCGTGCCCCAACGCGTCCGCCACGACGATCACCAAGCCATCTGGGATGTGCTGGATCGCGTGGCCCGCACGGTGGTCGAACGCGTGCGCGAAACCGAACCGCAATTATTCACTGCCGCTGGTGAACTCGATTACCTCGCCGCGCGATCCTACCGGCGCTGGGCGCGGTTGTTTGATGAGGTGTCGCCACAGATTCTGTCGCGGTTGGGCGTGTCCGCCTTCACGGCGTTGCATCGAGTCGCGCCAGAATATTTCGGCTGGACGCCCGGCCATCTCAAGCCATGGGAACTGGAACAGGAACATGGCAAATGGAAAGGTCCGCGCGGGCGGGCGCTATTGCGCAGCGCCTACGCCTTCGCGCTGTACGAAGCCGGCTTGGGCAACATCCAGGGCGGGGACGATCAGGTGGTCTGGCAATGCACGCTTACGCAGTTCGTGGATTGGACGCAGCGTCGTGCGGAAATCCGTCCTTACGATTTTCTCTACAGCATGGCCAGCCGCCATGGCTTGACGCCGTTGCTCAGTCGCGATGTGACCCACACCGCGGCCATCTCGTTGCTCGCCGGGATGAATGTCCACCAGGACCTGCCGCGCATCGAGAACTGCTGGGACTTATGTCTGCGCACGGCGCTCGAACGTCATGGAGGCCGGCTCGAAGTCCGGCTGGTGTTGCCTGATCTCGTCCCGCTGCCGTTGCGTTTGCGCAAGGCGGTGATGACCCCGCTGGCGTACAACTATCTCCACAAGGAAATCCGTCTCGTGCGTGATTTTGATTTGCGCATGGCACGCGAAAGTCATCGCAAGCTGGAAGAATTGCCGGGTTGGTGGGACGACGAGCGGATCATCGGCACGCCGCTGCTGGAGCGGGTGACGGATTCAAAAAATCCAGTGCACGCCGTGTTGGAACGGTTGCATCCGGAAGCGTGGTTCGAATTGCGCGATCAAAAAATCCGTTTCCGTGCGTTGCAACTGTTGATTTCCCCGCGCGCGACAAGTTCGGAAGCGCCGGGCGCTGCCGGCCTGGCTTCGGCAGAAATCCGGGCCTTGCTGCAACTGGCTTTGGACGCTGCACTCTCGCACAGTAACGTGATGCAGGTGTCGCATCCGGCAATCCGCCGGGGCTTTGAGCGCCTGCTCGCGCGCGATGACACCCGGGAAATGCTCGATTCCCTCCTGCTCCACATCGGCACGGCCTACGAGACGGAAATCTGGGGCCAAGTCCGCAAGTTCATCGTCCTCGACGTCATCAACGATCTCCTCTCCCTGACTGTTCGCACCTCGCTATTACATCTGCTGAGCGACGAGTAAACAATCGCTGGCTGAGAAGATTGGCCTTATTGGCCTTGTGAGGGAAGTTTTGGAACGATGGCAACTACGGGGTGGAATCAGACCGTGACGGTAGGGATAACTAAAATCAGCAACCTTAAATCACTATGGGACTAATTGTGATCGTCGCCTGGCTCGGTGGCATCTTCATCTCCTTCTACAACGGTAATCGGAAACTGCCGATCATTGTGTTGCTGTCCGGTCTCGGCCTGATCTTTGCGCCCATCGGCGTCTGGAGCTTGGTCGGGATGACCGTGCTCGCCATTGTCATCTGGTTTGCGAACAAGGCTGACATGGGATGAGCGCGTCTTTTGGTCGGGACAGTACACACCAGCGGCACAACTTGAAGCGTGGCTCGCGTGAGAGGTTCACGAACGATTCCGTGAGCTTTGTTCTACCCGTGGTCCAAATCATTTTTCTTCCTTACAGATCATCACGCGATTTGACGCCGACGGTGTGCCCATCGAGGTAGAGGCGATTCCAATAAGATTTCCCATGCACCGGGGTGCTGGGCAGGTTGTAGCTGGTGAGGCCGGGCGCGACGATGAGGTCGAGGTCCATGGCCATCCACGCGTCGGTGGGGCGTTTGATGGCGGAGAGTTTGGCGGGGGCCACGCTTTGGGCGATCGGGGTGGCGGAGGAGTTCCAGCGGCCAAAGGGGTAACTCAGGACTTCGGTACCGTTGGTGATGTGTTGATTGATGGCGTAGCTGAAGGGGTTCGCATCGAGCGTCGCTTTCTTGAATGAGGTGCAGATGGCGACGTTGCCGGTGGCGTAGAGCCCGCTGTTGGCGGGGGGAACTTTGATGGCGAGATAGGGAGCCAAATAGCCGATCAACTCAGTCGGTCCCGGCGAATTGACGCCGCTGAGATTGCGGTCGGTGATGTAAAAGCGTTTGCTGATGACGAGGCCGCACGGGCCGGGGAGCGTGTCGTTGGATTCCCCGAAATACATCTGGGTGGCGGTGCCGATTTGTTTGAGGTTATTGAGACAGCCGAGGCGTGTCGCTTTGTCCTTCGCTTTCGCCAGAGCCGGCAGGAGCATCGCGGCCAGAATGGCGATAATGGCGATGACGACGAGGAGTTCGATCAAGGTGAAGGCGCGGCGGCGGGCGGCGTGACGAAACGGATTCATGCGAATTTCAGTTTTGGTAAATCCATTATGACAGCGTTGCGCCGGATTGTCCGGGGCGAAGGTGAACATCTTGATGCGGGGGGCTTACCACAGCCCGTAATACATGACGTAGGAGGAGGCGTAGTTGGTTTTCATCTGCTTCAGATTCACCCAACGCGCGGAGCCGTCGAGGTAGCCGACATTGCCGCCCGCGGCGCCGACGCGGGCAGCGGCGGTGGCGGCCCGGGTGAAGGTGGCGCCATTGACTTGATACGGGCCGCGCTGGGTGTGCGGGGCCATGGTCAAAACATCGCCCCAATGATTCTCATCCGCCGCGATGGCATTGGTCGGGGAATCGGTCAGGCGGCGCGGCGGCATCCAAGCGGCGGGATTGCCAGAGGTGCTGGGTACTTTGGCGTCGCACAGATAATTGTAACCGACCAGATATCCATAGGTGCCAGAATAGCGGGTTTGGGTACCGAACGAAAAATTGGGGCAATCCATGATGCTGAAGTTGCCGGTGTAGCTGATGAGATTGGTGTAAGTGTCCTTGTTGATCCGGATGGAATGCCATTCGCCCGCGTTGTCCCGGCCACTGGGGAGGAGGTCGCGGTATTCATTGGCATACATGGTCACGGATAATCCCACCTGCCGGAGATTGCTCACGCAGGCGATGCGCTTGGATTTTTCCTTGGCGGACGACAATGCCGGCAGAAGCATCGCGGCGAGAATCGCGATGATGGCGATGACGACGAGCAGTTCGATCAGGGTGAACGCGTGCCGCAGGCAATTTTTCGGTTCGAGAGGAGCTTTCATGGTTCGGTTCAGGCTGCTCAATCGTCTTGCTTAAGCAGGAAACCGGGCACGAAGCCCGGTTTCCTTGAATGGTTTAACCGCCGGGTCTTGGTTGCTTCAGAAGTCCAACGGATTGGACAGCCGGAAGAACTTCGCCGGTTCGCTGAATGTATTGGTCCACGGAGCGGTGGTCACGCTCGGCACGTTCGTGTAAGTGCCGGTGACAGCGCTGGCCGCTTGCAGATTGTGCGTGCCGCTCCACGTGAGCACTTGCTGGGTGGCGACATTGTTACCAATCGTCAGGGTGGGGGGCAACGACGTGGTGGTGGCCGAGACCCCGGCGGGCAGATAAAGGAAGCGGAGGGAGATCGGCTCATCCAGATTGAGCTGCGGATTGCTGACGCCGAGCGCCGCCGAAGTGGTGAGGCGCAACCATTTCGTATCGTTGGTGCCGTTCCACTGGAATTTCACGTGCAAGGATTTCAGACCCGCATCCGCGGCACGAACGGAAACGCGGGCGCTGTCCGGTGCGGAGAGGAGGTTGCCCGAGGTCGAGCCGGAGTTGCTGGGAATCCGGAAGCCGTAATCGGAGGTGTTACCGACGGCGTTTTCAAAGGTCTGGAAGACCGTGCTGCCGTTCTGGAGATTATCCAGGTAGAAATCATACGGGCCAGTGTCGCTGAGGTCTTCGATGGCGAAGATGATGGCGTCGAGCACACCCCATTGGCCGTGCAGGGCGTTCTGGACATCTAGCGGAGTCGAACCGATCCATTTGACGGAGGCATTGGTCTGGGTATCCGAAGGAGACACCGGCGTCGCGGGCAGGGCGGACCATTGGTTGTTAGAATCGAGGAATGTATTACCCGCGACATCGGCGTAGGTGTTGGTGTAGCTGTCGGAGTTGTAACTGCGCAGCAAGCGATACCCATCCGCGCCCGCTACGGCATCCCAAGTCCAGTTGACGGAGAAGAGATCATTGCTCGTGAACGTCGTGGATTGGGCGGGAACGCGGGAGTAAATGCGGGTGCTCGTTTCGGACACATCGCGGTAGGCATAGACGCGGACGGCGATGGTATCGGTGGCGGCATAACCAGCGTCGCCGGTGACCTGGCCGGTGGCGTTGGAGGCGTTGTTGAGTATGACCGTGCCGCGATTGAAGGTGATGGTTTGCCAGTTCGGGCCGGCGGTCAGGACGGGGCCATTAGCGGGCGCACCGCCCAAGCGGGCCGTGGCGCCGAGGAAATGGATGTTGGTGCCGATGCCGGTCGTGACGCCCGCGGTGCCGATCGGGCCAGTGCTGGTGGTTTCGCGGACGCTGAGCACAACGCGCACGGCGGGATTGAGGCCGCCGACGAGCAGCCCGGCAGTCGGCGTGCAACCTTCCTGGCTGCCGATGGTCTGGGTGGCGCCGACAATCGCGCCTTTGACCAGCCCGGTGACCGCGACGGAGTTATTGCCGTTGACGATGCCGGAGGTTCTTTGTCCGACGGGGACCATGCCGCTGCCGCTGTTTTGGTAAACAGTGATCGTCGTGGCGGTGTTGGTGACCCCGGTGACGATGATGTTGGTGGAACTGGCGGCCAACGGGCCAGTCACACCGACGACTGGGATGTCCACACAGGGTTCGTAAAACGTGAAACGGAACGTATCCACCAGCAAGCGGTTGTTTACGGTTGTGGCCGCGTTGACGTGCCCGTCGAGGTAGTAAAAATCCACGCTCGGATTGACGCTGCCCACGGCATTGGTCAAGTAGCCGAGCAATTTCCATTGGTTGGCGGGATTGCCAGAGGTCCGGATGAAGTTCGTGCCGGCCGTGGTGAAGGACAATGTGCCGCCGACAGAGCAGGTGACGGTCAACGAGATGTTCGTGCTGACGTTGGCCGCAGTGGAACTGAAGTTGTGATGAATCTGGTAAATGCCGCCCGGCACACCCAAGGTCGGCGTCAACCGGAAACCGGGATTGGGGAAGGACGCCGCATAGGTGGCGTTGGAAAACGATGCCCCGAAATACCGGCAGCCGTCCCGCGCTGGCACGCCGACGCCGGTGCCTTTGGCGGTGGTATCACTGCCGGCCACGCTGGGTTCTGAGTACGTGCCGTCGGTGTTCACGCCGGCGCCGGAAGGCGACGGGCGGGAGGTAACATAAACGACGTCAGCGAACGCGAGCTGGCCCCCAACGAGGAGGGCAGGGAGGGTGAGGAGGATTTTTTTCATGTGTGTAGTGTTGGGGTTCTTGGGCCGGGGATTAGGGAGTGAAAGTAGCGTGGTTCGGAGCTGGGAATCACCGGCTATAAATCGGGTTGCCGTGAGGTCGGACATCGCAGCGGTAAAAATTTCGCAGCACACAGCTTGGGTTAAGCACGTCCTAGAGATAATCCCGGCCCCGGAAGACTTGCAAACCTGCGCTCGAACATGTTCATGTAAGAAATCGCAAATTTTTTTGGCGCGTGTCTCCCCATGAGGGTTACAGGGCGCGTCACTCCGGGCGCGCCGGCGGTTGGCTGATACCGAACGGTGCGTACGGAGTGACGCGCCCAACCGCTGCGAAAAGTTCATTCTGTGATTCGCTCCTAATCAGGCGCGCGACGCGGGAACGTTTCGCGCGGAGCGGCGCCAGAGCGCGGCGATAAAAAAAGGCCGCTCGATTTCGAGCGGCCTTGGAGTTTTCCGATTTTAGATTTCGGACTGAATCAAGTGGCCATGTGCGTGATGGGATCACTCCAATCGGAGTAACCCGTGCTGCCACCCACGGCGCGGAACTGCCAGTCATACGACGTGCCGGGGACGAGGCCATCCTGCTTGATCTTGCGCGCCTGTGTGAACAGGCCCGCCGCTTGATAGTCTCCCGTCGCATGCACCCGGCGCCGGGCTTCGATCGTCCGCATGTTCGGGATCGCTTTCAACCGGAACATCGCCATCGTGCTCTGGAAGTTGTCAATGTTCTCGACGACCGGTTTCGGCAACGGCGTCTGCACCGTGTTCGAGGCCACCGGCTGGAAGCCGGAAGTCAACAACACCGGCAGATTCGTGCCCGCCACGGATTGCACGTAACTGGCGATCAGGCGCATGGCCTCCACCAATGCCGCGCGGGCCACCACCTTTTCCGCCGTGGCCAGTCTCCCGCCATCAGCGGCGGCGGCCAGTTTCTCGATGAACGTCGTGCCGAGCGTTTGATAATCCGCCAAGGGAATGGGCAGATTTGCAAACACCGTACTGCCATTGAGGCCGGCATACGTTGTCGTGTAAAAATCGCTCAATTGCGTGTCCGTGAATTGAGCGAAGCCTAATGATACCCTATTAAAGGGCATAACTATCCTTTCGTTCTTTTTTTGTGTTGGGATACATCACGAACACCCCAGGTAGGCCAGCCACAATCTCATCCGAGACCGCGCTGGTGATCTCCAGTTCGCAAAAAGAGTTTAGCAGCCCCCTTGCCAAAGTTCGCCGCCCGCCCGCCGCCGGCGCCGGGTCAGGCCTCCCATTTTTCCCCGCGCCCGCTCCTCGCGAACGGCGCCGTCGCACCTTTGACTGCTCAATCTTCAACTGTCGCGCCGCAAAAAATTCTCGCCACCGCGCGCGACTGGAGATTGATCCTGATTTCAGCCCCGCCGCCGGACGCGCCTCGCCTTTTTCCCCGCGCCAGATTCCTTTGAACCATGACGTGTCGGGAGACTCCAGTTCGCTCGCAGCTTTGATTTGTGTTTCTCCTGTTTTATCCGGGCGGGACTCGGTTGACTCCGCGTCGTCCTTACCTTGTACGCGGGGGAACTTCCTTGCTGCCCACCGCCAGGGCTGCCGCTGGTGCGTCTCTTCCTTTGTACGCGCGGGAACTTCCTTTGTCCCGAGCGGAAGTTCCTGACTCCGCGCCGTACCAAGGAGACTGCGCGCCAGAAGTTCCCGCCTGAACCGCAACCAAAGGTGATTCGTGCCAAGAACTTCCTGCCTCGCGACAACTTTCAGCTGCCCGACCGCGGACCGATCCAGCCAACCTATACCAAGGTGTAGGGGGAAAGTTTTGCCGTGCCGAAAATCCGAAGTTTGTGGCGCCGACATTGCACATAATCATGCCAGGAACGATTCCAGTTTTGGACACGCCATGGACAATGTCATCGCCCGAAGCCGCAGACCTGGGAGGAGGAGTTAGGCAACGTTGAACCCACGCTTCCTTTGAAAAGGTCAGATCAAGGAAGCGGTTGGACCTTGACCCAGAGGTTGGAGGTTGAACTCAGCTCCTACCAGGTAGGGCGACGTTGCTGCGCCGCCCAAATCAGGCAAAGCGGCCGCTTTGCCCCACCGCGAAGTGCTATATGCGCTAGGTGTTTTCCAGGATTCAGGCAGCTACCGGCAAGTGGGTATGTCCAAGCTGACGCAAGGTAACGAAAAACTTTGAAGCTGTTTCCAGTGAAGCAACCCAACTGAACTTGTGTCAACAGTGAGGCCTGCCGACGACGCTTGACGACCCAAGCTCAGCGACCCGGCTCGCGGGACGCCATGATTGCAACCGCGACGCTCCCGCCGGGTTCGTTGCAGCGCGTGGTTAGACGGCTTCATGTCGGAAACTCTTCTGGATGTTGCGCGACGTAGGCGTTGAACAAATCTGCAACTGCCTCAGGTGATTTGTAAAATTCTTTCGTAAGATCGCTCAGCAACTTCGCGTGCTCCGTCGATAAGGCGTCGCACAAGAATGCTCGCCGTTGAACCGTCTCGATAGGCACAATGCTATCTGGAAACACGACCATCGCCCGGCGAAGGATGCTGGCAGTAGCAGTAGCCCCAATCATTTCCAAACCTCGCAGGGCATCGGAAGCAAACGCGCCGGCACTATTGAAGAAGAACTGGTCTAACCCGCCATTGTTCGTTTCCAGAAAAAGACAGGTCATTCCGAAGGAAGCGCGTTCGCTCAGGGTCAGCGACTCCAAGCCATGCAATGCCATGCGTTCACGGAGCCGGTCAAACCTGCCTTTGGTTTTCGGATCGCTCATTGCGTGAAAAGCCGTCTAACGACCCAAGTTCAGCGACCCGGCTCGCGGGACGCCACGATTGCGACCGCGACGCTCAGGCCGGGTTCGCTGCCGTGCATGGTTAGACGGCTTCACAATAACTCCTCAATCTCTCCAAATTTGCCTGCCACTCCTGCTCCATCACTTCGGGGAAGTAAGTATGCTGCGACTCGGCGGTATCGTAAGCCTCAAAAAGCACTCTGACCACACACTTGTGGTCAACAGCGAGTAGATGATACTCGGTCGTAACAAATATATCAGGCCCAACATCAACTCGAACCTTGAGAAACTGTTCGGGTCGAACAGCGATAACCTCTCCCTCCACTGAGCTGTCTGAGCCGCTCTTCGATCGCTTAAACTTCATGCCTTCAGTCAACTCACCATCGTAGGTCGTAATCTCGCCCCGGCCCAGCCAATGAATGTGAGTCGTGGCATCCGCAATCACTGACCACACTTTCTTGGCTGGACTCTTGATGATGATGTCGGCGATGGCTGGCATTTGGTGATGTCGTCTAACGACCCAAGTTCAGCGACCGCCGAGCCGGGGATGGGAACGATTGAATGGTTGTCGCGTGCCCCGAACCGCCAACGGCGGTTTGCTGCAGCGCATGGTTAGCCCACTGGTGTCTATCTCTTTGCATACTTCTGAATCCAAACCTCTGGACTCGCTCCCAAATCCTCGCCGGTCTTGGTGCGAAGATAGGCGACAATGTCTCGTGCAGCGAGTGTGCGCTCTCGCTCGACCATCCGGTCAAGCCGTGAACCAGTTTCCTGCTTGCTGCCGGACGGATAATAGCTAATGACATACTCCAAGCAACCGGCAGCGCCTGCGGCATCGCTCTGCAAAGCCTGCGTCCGCATCTCATCGAAAATCTTGGTCTGCTCGCTCGCCCACGCCACACGAATCGTGAGCCAACCGTGACTCCAGAACAGAGAACCGCACAAAACGAGCAAGCCGACAGAAACTACACCAAGCGCAATCGTCAGACGTTTGTAGCCGGAAATGCTCATGGCGTGCGAAGTGGGCTAACGTCCCAAGCTCAGCGACCGCCGAGCCGGGGGTGGGAACGATTGAATGGTTGTCGCGCGACCCGAACCGCCACCGGCGGTTCGCTGCAGCGCATGGTTAGGCGTATGGTTCATCAACGCGTCTCTCGCCAAATGCCGATCTTCTCCGCCTTTGCACTCTCTGCAGCCTTGGAGACTCTCTGGACAAATGCGTCATAATCCTTCTGTGAAACCTCCGGCTTCTCATCCGGGTTGAGCTTTTGAGTCTCGGGCGCAAGGCAACCACGTCGGACAAGTTCCACGTTGAGGCTGTCGCTGCCTTGAACGACCCAGACATACGACAAGCGGGACGACGGAAGCCTAGCCATTACAGGGCCACCAGTCGAAACCGGAAGCACAATCGCCTGCGGATGATTTTTGAGCCAAGTATCAACCACGCTTTGCACGTTCGTGGACTCTGCCCGAAAATAACCATGTGCCATAAGAGTAAACAGTGTGTTGGTATCCAACGTCGATGAGCCGAAATGTTCCTTCCAAGTCACGCGAGAAGCCGTGAGCGGTTCGGCAGATTTCGACGAGGCCGCGACCGATAGAACTGATACCAAAGCGAGAGTAAGGAATGTGTCGCGCATACGCCTAACGACCCAAGCTCAGCAACCCGACCCACGGGACGCCACGATTGCAAACCACGGCAACATGCCGGGTTCGCTGCAGCGCATGGTTAGACGGCATCATGGCTTCAGCGCCTCGTCCAGCACCTTCTGTAAATTTTCAGAGATAGTGTGATCGAACATAGCAAAATACAAGAGTCCGTCGTCGGTGCGCACCCAAACCCCTCCTGTAGCAAGCGGCAAGCTAATAACCATCTCGCGTACTTTCAGTGTAACTTTTTCAATCGGCACCTCAACTTGGGTGGGATTGGCAAACACCAAATGCAGATGTGACTGCTTCCGCGCATCCGCAATACTTGAGGGCTCGCTGCCACCAGCCCCCCATTTGGGCTTCGCGTTCATGTAGGCGCAGCTGGCCAACAACTCAACTGACTTTTGAACTGCCTGGGCACGCCTGTCTGAGCTGAACTCAACGCGTTTGCCTTTGATGATGGCGGTAATGTTGGTCGCGTCTGCCGCCGCAACGAAAACTGTCGTCAAGACTGTGAAGAATATAATGGCAATCGTTTTCATAACTTGTTTGACGGAGGTTTGACGCCAATGCTCCATAAGCCGTCTAACGACCCAAGCTCAGCGACCCCGCACAACGAGGCTGGTGAGCGGACCAAAGGTTATCGAACGAACCGAAGGCGGAGCGCGGGGTTCGCTGCAGCGCATGGTTAGGCGTCATTGATTGCCTTCTTCAAGAGCGCTTTCTTTTTCAAGTGAGAGCAATGTCTAATTACCAAATACCCAGTCAAACTTAGAGCAAGCCAAACTGCAACAGCCATCGGGAAGCTGACGAACGAGTCTGATTTGCTGATGTGATCTCCATTCGAGACAAGGTAGTCGTCGGCACTTTTGGAGGACGGCATGTAGGTAAAGTAGAGCCCTTCTTTGAAAACACGCGAAACACCATAAACCCAGATGAGTAACAAATAGTGGTCAGCGAGGTAGCATGCAAGGAGCAGGCTCAACATGATCCAGATTGTCAGCACGGTTTTTCCAAACATGCCGAGCGACGAATCCGGCTTCAGAACTTTAGCGGCTATCTTTTTTTCGGCAGCGGAAAGTTGCATAAACGTGGTGACGCCTAACGACCCAAGCTCAGCGACCGCCGAACCGGAGATGGGAACAATTGAAAGGTTATCGCGCGACCCGAACCGCCACCGGCGGTTCGCTGCAGCGCATGGTTAGGCGGCATAAACATTCTCATCTGTTTGGGACTGAATTGGTGACAAACTGTCGGGCCGCAACATCAACCGCGACGGTATAATGATAGCCACCGTCAGACAAAGCTATGGTGACAATGTTGGATGTGGTGGAAACCTGCGAAGAAACATGCTGTGAGGCGTATGGCCCAAGACACCGGCGAGAACCAGGAATCGGCTGCCCGTGGTCGAAAAGCTCAACATCGTAACATCCGGCTAAATCTGCGGTGACAACCATCGTCATAGAACTTCCCGGAACTGAAATATGCGACACTGTCGGCGTCATGCATGACGCGAGCAAAACAACAATGCTGACCAATGAAATCAGAAGTCCAGCACTGATGAAAATCTTCTTGGGCATGGTCATAGCTCGATGACGCCTAACGACAAAAGCTCAGCGACCCGGCCCACGAGACGCCACGATTGCAACCGCGACGCTCACGCAGATAGAACAGCAGTGCCGGTGCACCGCTCGGCGGATGCTGGGTTCGTTGCAGCGCATGGTTAGGCGTCATTTGCGTAATGCCACCGTAATGATGGTGTTATCGTGCATTGCGAAGGTCCATGGTCGCCCATCAGCGGGGGCTTGAAAAACTAACGTCTCCGAACGTCCGTTGGGCCCGTCAATCCTAGTAGAGAGGCTGACATTACCACCGGGAAGGATGGTCGGCGTAATGGTGCAGGCCCGGCCATCCGCCAGAGTGTGGCTACTCGACTTGCCGCCCGAAACGAAAACAACTCCTAAATCGTTGTTCGGTGGGAGACCTGCTGATTGCGACCGCTTGGAGCAGCCAGCGACCGCCAAAGTCAGCGCGGCAAGAATAACAAGTGATGTATTAATTTTCATATTTGCGACTTAAACAAGTATCGTTCGCAGAAGTTGCGCACGTCGTGACACTTAACGACAAAAGCTCAGCGACCCGGCCCACGGGACGCCACGATTGCAACCGCGACGCTCACGCAGATAGAACAGCAGTGTCGCTGCACCGCTCGGCGGATGTTGGGTTCGCGGCAGCGCATGGTTAGGCGCAAAATCAACTCTCACTCTCACTGTATGTAATCCAACCATCATCGTAGTAAATCACAATCACATGGTCGCCTTGCTTGTGCTCGTAACGGGTGTCGGATACCCGGTGGGCCTCCATCTTCATCTTACTGTACAAACTGCCGAAACTCCTCCAGCGAACCCTTCGACCGCAACGAGTAACTGTAGTCTGCCGGGAAAAAGAACTCAGTGCGCGACTCTTCAAAAATCGAAGTGAATGGCATCGCCGACTTCGGATCAGGCCCGACAAAAAAGCCGATGACAAACCAGACTGTCGGCAAGAACGCCATGCCCAACAGAAACCAAACCCAGCGTTTTTGAAAGAGCCGCTTCATGTCACGCGCCTAACGCCCCAAGCTCAGCGACCGCCGAGCCGGGAGTGTGAACGATTGAAAGGTTGTCGCGCGACCCGAACCGCCACCGACGGTTCGCGGCAGCGCATGGTTAGGCCACGTCGTCATTTCTTTTTTTCCTTCTTTAGTAATTTGTTGAGTTCGGCTCGCTGTTTCAGTTCAAGAACACGTCCTGGATAATCAGCCGTGACTACCTTGTTAGTGGACGCTTGTAATAACCAAATCAACGTCTGGTCTTTATGCCCCCTGTGCTCGACTCGTGGACAAACTATTCCGCTTGAGTTTGACCACTCCAGTCGCAGCTTGTCGCCAGTCTTGGCACTACCACGAATAACTTCGGTAACCGTAAGAGTGCCCGAACCGTAATCGACTCTATTTGTGGTTACTTCGCTCACGTTAGTAAGACGAGCTACAACAATCAGGTCCGTCTCTTTGAGTAACTCTTTCAATGAAACATGCGCCCAAATTGCGAGCCCCGCAGGAACGAAACAGAACAGGGCGGCCAAACAAGCTAGATATTTGCGTTTCATAGCGCGTGCGTAGTGGCCTAACGACCCAAGCTCAGCGACCGCCGAGCCGGGAGTGTGAACGATTGTGTGGTTGTCACGCGACCCGAACCGCCACCGGCGGTTCGCGGCAGCGCATGGTTAGCCATCAATTGCATGTAACAAACCCCACTCGTTCTAATGTTTTTTGATTGAACACAAATTTGCGAATGTGCCCTAAGGCTTGTTTGTGATTTGGGGCAGCCAACGGGTACTCCCACTTTACTGTGATAATCCATACCAATCCTTCATCGATTTTTGCTTGGTGTGCTCCGATTGGCAAATAGGCGATTTTTCCTTTGGAGTCGCTCAGCACTTCGTCCAACGCCTTATTCAGAGATGCTGCATCCAGTTTCTGGCTCTCTGCCTTTCGGACCAAACTTTTTGAAAACGCAGCGAAATTATCTTCCCAATTCTCGGTTGTATAAGAATCAAACTTTGCATTTGATTTGAAACCGGTCTTTTCCCACAAAAATGTAAATTTTTCCTCTTCTTTAGTAGGAAATGGCAGGTCTAAAACACCAACGACAACAGTATCGACACCTGGTTTGTCCTCAGCCGCGTGAGCTGAAAAGATAGAACACGCTATTATGAGAGTCGCAATAATTTTCATGATGGGTAACGACAAAAGCTCAGCAACCCGGCACGCGGGACGCCACGATTGCGACCGCGACGCTCCCGCAGCTGGAACAACAATGTCGCTGCATCGCTCGGCGGATGCTGGGTTCGCTGCAGCGCATGGTTAGCTGCTTGTAATTTCATGCGCAACTTTCTTGTCCAGACGAGCCAGCACTTTATAGATGCTGAAAGCAAGAAGCTCGTATAATCCGAACACCATTACAGCGGCCAAAACACAGACGAAGCCTAATACCAGTAACGCCATCAGCTCTGTGTCGGTATCGGTGAATTGTGCGTGAGCCGCGTTTGTCGCCTGCTCTACATACTTACTGCGCCCGAGTCGAGAAACCCTGATCGCATCACAAGCTGAGAGCGCCCCCAGCGATATGCCTAAGATGATCGCCGAAAGAAGCCTGCTAAATACGCGAGTGGCCATAGCAGCTAATTATTTAATTATAAGGAAAGTTATCCAGGACATTGGATATTAGCCCCCAAACATGGAAAGTGGCTTTCATGTTTTCTGCCAAACTTGTGGGGTGACTTTATGGCTGGAGAGGCTTCGGGGCAATTGGAAAAAACACCGAAACTGCTGGAGCAACTGCGGCGGGGGGCAGCATTACGCTGTTGCGGCGGAGCCGGCGTACTGTGAATGGGCCGGGGCTGGGAACGATTGCATGGTCGTCGCGTGGCTCGAACCACCATCGGCGGTTCGCGGCCGCGCAGGGTTAGACATCAACGTCGTCATCGCTTACCTCGATGGTAACAACATGAACAAATAAAAGGCGACTGCTGCAATCACCAGAGCAGCCAAAACAAGGCTCCGATAAACGCTCCGCCATGTCCGCATGTATGAAAGACCGAAACATGCGCCAAGCAAGCCCAACACGAGAACA
This sequence comes from Verrucomicrobiota bacterium, assembly GCA_049840435.1. Lineage (GTDB taxonomy): Bacteria > Verrucomicrobiota > Verrucomicrobiia > Limisphaerales > JADLHS01 > JADLHS01. The sequence continues at coordinate 69,688 of JASGKY010000047.1, forward strand.
AGCGCAAGCGCGACCGGCGATGTGCCGCCAAAATATAGAACAAGAGCAGACGCAACGAACGAAACCAAACACGCTGCGCCTTCCCATCTGTGGCCTGTCAGTGCGTGGTGCATGGCATGACGTCTAACGACCCAAGCTCAGCGACCGCCGAGCCAGAGGTGTGAACGATTGTGCGGCTGTCGCGTGACTCGAACCGCCAACGGCGGTTCGCGGCCGCGCATGGTTAGGCAGATTCAGTCTCATTTCTAACTCCATCTATCGGCATGGAATGCTGCTGTATTTGGGAACACAGCAGCCACACCGAGAATACAGCTAACAAAAGAGGCGGAATCCAAATCGCAAGGTGTGCGCGCATCCCCTCTAACTCAAAAGGTCCAAACCGCGCGCGAAAATGCACTTCAGCATCGCTGGTGAACATGGTCAGCAATCCCCAAAACTGGAAGATCATCATCCCTGCAACAAGAACACCACAAACTCCGGACACAATCTTGGCAGAGCGCGGCGACAACCAGATCGTCAGGCTTCCAACTGCAACTAAGGTGGCCAATACGAGATTGAACGGATGAAGCGGCTGGACTGCACTGCCACTCAAAATGCCCCAACCAAATGAGAACACCAAAACAAACCAAACTACTCGGAGTATGTATGTGACTATGCGCATCATCTGCCTAACGACCCAAGCTCCGCGCCCCCCCGCACACGCGGGCCGGTGAGCGGACAAACGTTACCGAATCACCCGAGGACATAGCGCGGGGGCTCGCTGCAACGCATGGTTGCGCTACGAAATCGTCATTGTCAATCTTTCCGCCCGGATGCCACAGCGCGACAAACCTCACAAGTCAGCGAGTCATCCAGATGCATGATCGGAAACATCTCCGCAAACCGAATCTTCGGAACAGTGCTCGGAGTCTCTGGCTTGCGACCATACTGACCGCACGCTGAACACTGGACCACCCACTTCCGACAACGCGGGTCTACCAGAAACCATTCCAATGTGCGTGTCTCAGTCCTCATGTGGTGCGAAGTGGCCTAACGCCCCAAGCGCCGCGCCCCCGCATCCGCTGAGCGGTGCCGCGACACTGCTGTTCCATCTGCCCGCTGGACGGCACGATTGCAACCGCGACGCGATGGCCGGGTTCGCGGCAGCGCTTGGTGAGGTGTCATTTTCATGATTTCACGCTTCCCATTCGTTTAAAACTAATCGCTGTCACCACTTTCTCGCGGCCGTGACGAAGCGCAACTTCAAATGCCTGTCCGTCAATCTCCGTGCAAAGCAAGGCGTAATCAGGATGAATAGAGTAATCGATCGGTTCAGTGCCTACCAACTTGGCCACCTCAGTCAACGACATGCCGATGCGAATGCGCTGCACCAAAGCATAATCAACCACTAAGAACGCGACGGAATCATAAACTTGGTATTCACGTTGAGGTTTGTGCCATGCGGCAGGTGGGGCGACTTTCGGTGAATGACAACCGAAAAGAACTGCCGTAAGACCAATCAAAATAATAAATCGCATGGCATGCATGATCGCTACCTAACGACCCAAGCGCCGCGCCCCAGCATCCGCTGAGCGGTGCAGCGAGATTGTTGCCGGGACGCAAGGATGATACCGCGACGCTCACGCCGGGGTCGCTGCAGCGCAAGGATAGTCATTGAATTCACCTCTTCTTTAAAAAGCTGCAGAATGCAACTCCCGCAAAATAAATATATACCGCGATGTAACCCAAAAACCACGGCAGCTCAGTGCGGAACGAAAGGGCCGGGCCAAATTTTGTGGTAACACGCCCCGTGCAGAGTCCGATAATCGCCAGCGTGGCAAACATGACCGCCGCCAACAACAGCAACACTCTGATCGCGAAAGCATTCTTTTCCCGTCGGTTCATATAAACGAATGGCTAACGATCCAAGCTCAGTCATGCCGGAACAATGACGTGGCCCGCGTCAGCGGAACTGCCAACGCCCACCGGCGTTGGCTGCAGCGATTTGTTAGCCGCCAGCCTTGCGCCAAGTTCCAAACACATAATCTTTGTCCTTTGCTGAAGAGTGACACTCCACACAAGCGGAAATGCGTCCGCTTTCAATCTTCTTCTTGTCCTCAAAATAGAAATACTCCCAATCCCCATGTTTTGGGTCGTATCCGGCTGAACGCTTCACCATTCCTCCAACTCCAGTATCTGCTTCGTGAACTTGTTTGCCGTCTTTGTTCGTATAGCCATGAATTTCCTTCTTCTTCACAATCGCTGATCCAACGGGATACGCACTGGCGTTGGTAGCAAAAGCATCCGCCGCGAGTTTGTTCATGTAAACGAGAATGCCTGTATTGGCGTGTGGCCCAAATCGAACGCGAGCGGCCTCAACCTCTTCCTTCGATGCTCCACGACATAGCATCGCCAATTCTGGATTCACATAAACAACGCTCTTAGTGATTTGCTGAAAGTTCGTGTAACTAGCGGCGATCTCCGCAACGGAAGGGTTCGCGTTGGTTTGTGTGCCCGGCGGCGCTGGGGACTGCGCGAATCCTGAAAACACGGTTGCCAGAAGCAAAAGAATAATAAATTGGAGAGGTGTGTTCATGGCGGCTAACGACAAAAGCGCAGCGCATGGTTAGGTGTTTTGGATTTGTAGTTCATGGCGTGGTGGAATGCGAGGGGCGATTGGGCCGGCTGACCGCGTTGGTAAGGTAATCTGGCGGTAACTCACTGGCGGGAATCCAGAGAACAGCCCAGCTGTGAAAGTTTTCCACCTCCCAAATCTCTTTGAAAGCGCGGCGCTCGTCCTTGTCGGCAGTAGGAAAAAGCGGCTGAGTAATGCCAATGAATCGGTCCGTGGCAACGCCCTTGAATGTGTGTGGGCGCATAAATTCCGCCGCGTCAACCCGACGACATGGTGGATGATCGTGGTCGTAGCTGGCGGCACAGCCGGCCAGCAGTGTGGTGGCAAACAGGAGTGCCGCGCGTTGTCGGAGTTTTTGGATCTCGGTTGTCACAGGATGCGTGGAACGCCTAACGACCCAAGCTCAGCCACGCCGGAACAACGACGTGGTCCGCGCCAGCGGAACTGGCATTGGCTGCAGCGATTTGTTAGCCTCAATGTGGTCTATGATCTCCATGTCCCAGTGTCAAAATGTATGATCTCCATCGAGTCGGGATGAAGAACAAAATCATACGTCTTGCCACCTCCCGAAAGTGGCTGAGGCAGCTTCGTCGACGTAGAAAACGAAACCAAAACCACATGCTCAACTCCCGTAAGTGCCTCCTCAATCCGTCGCTTCAGCTCGTCGCTGATACGTATCCCGTCCAAAAAGGTCTTGGGCTCAAGCATCACTACTGGCTCACAGTAAATATGGGTCGCCGCTTCGCGATAGTGTGGATGCGCTTTTGCAGCACCAATTGCACGTCGCTGAAGCGCCAAATCTGGCCCAGGCTCACCAAAGCTATGTGCTCCGTAGTCTTTTGTATCGAGGCTCACAGTATTGAGGCTAACGACCCAAGCTCAGCGACCGCCGAGCCGGGAGTGTGAACGATTGTGTGGTTGTCGCGTGACCCGAACCGCCACCGGCGGTTCGCTGCAGCGCATGGTTAGGCATCCCTCTCGTCATAACTCAATACATAGCCTGTGCCCGCCCTGGACATGCCGTCCAACCGCGATATGGCAATGACCATAGTGTCTCGCTGTCAGAAAACATAACTCCGACAGACCACTCCGCATCTTCTACAATCGGCTCGTCGGGAACACCGACATAAAGTGTGCTGACTCCGCTCCACTCGGGCGTCTCGCGTCCATAAGCGATCATCAACTCTGTGATGACACGTCGGAACTCTGACCAAATCTCTGGCCACCGTGAGCGAATCAACTCGAAAGTCCGCGCATGTGCCCCGGTCGGCTGACTCTCTGTCGTCACGACCACCGTGAAACTGCCATCGTCTCCGCAATTAAGATGTGTGCTGCCTTGCCAAGATGTGGGCCACGATGAGTCCATACGCATAGGATGCCTAACGACCCAAGCTCAGCGACCGCCGAGCCGGTGATGTGAACGATTGTGCGGTTGTCGCGCGACCCGAACCGCCACCGGCGGTTCGCTGCAGCGCATGGTTAGGCCACAGCCCCGGCACTACCTCTGAACTCAGCAAGCAACTCATAAAATCTGTCGAACGCCTCACGCTCACTCGAACACCGTCCGCGAATCATGTTATACCAGCCTGACGTGGACTCGCCATAGCCAAGCCGCTGCGCAATCCAATCGTGGAAGCCGCGAAACTCTGGCGCAACTGACAGCAGGGCCAACCTCTGCCGCCCAAGCGCTGCTTCGTAGCCGCCAACGAAAGAGTAAAGCCGAACAAGCTCAGGCTGCGCGATCCACATCCCCGGACGCCGATGAATCCATTCCAGCAAGTCGTAGATGCTGTCCTCGGTCTCCGTGAAGGTCGGTGGATTCATGAGACGCTCGATGTGGCCTAACGACAAAAGCTCAGCGATCGCCGAGCCGGAGGTGGGAACAATTGTGTGGTTGTCGCGCGACCCGAACCGCCACCGGCGGTTCGCTGCAGCGCATGGTTAGGTGTCATCTTTGTATCTCCATCATCACTTTCCCGTAGTGAGCGTGAATACCATCACCACCAAGCTCGGTCATGTCACGCACGTATAGCGGCAATAGCCGGAAAAACTCCTCTGCCGCACGATGCTCATCGCCGCCAACATGCTCTAGTATCAGAGTGAACGCCCCACGTGGTCCGTCCTCGACTCGGTAATGGGCCGCAACCCAGCGAGTGAAACACTCGAAAGATAAAGGGTCTGCTGGAACACGCTGCCCATGCTGAAAACCGGTGATGAATGCTAAAATCTCGTGAATGGAAGCTCGATGTCCGAACCACATGCCCGACTTCTTCTCCATGCTCTGCAATATGTCGGCGAGCTCGCTCATGCGCGGTGACACCTAACGACCCAAGTTCAGCGACCGCCGCTGGAAACGATGTTGGCGCGCAAGCAAAGGAATCAAATAATTCAAAAACATAAAACGGAGAGCGGGGCGGCTGTTCGCTGCAGCGCATGGTTAGGCCGTCGTATCAACCACACAATAATCCACGACGCAACCGCTAGCACGCACGGAACAAATCCGGAAATGCGCTGCTGCCAGAGGTAGCCAACTCCAAGCTCTCTGACGACCTGCGCATCCATACTCTCAGGCCACGCGGCCATCATGCCGAGCGCAAAACAAGCAAGGACAGCGATTCCGCCTAGCCACAAACGAGCAAGAGAAAACGCGGTGGTAATCGCAACAGCAATCAGCCCGATCACCAGCCACACCGTCCACATCGTATCCAAGGTCGGCATCTTATCCGCAATCTCGGCAAACATGGGCGTAAATGAGTGCATGGTGTCGTAGTGGCCTAACGACCCAAGCTCAGCGACCCGGCTCGCGGGACGCTATGACTGCAAACCACGACGCCATGCCGGGTTCGCTGCAGCGCATGGTTAGGCGGCAACTGGTGCATCAACTCTCATCCTTTCCGCGTGAGTGAAAGCTCTCAGCTTCGCCCACAGCACGATGGTCAGTCCAACGGATGCAATCAACAAGCTCAGCAAAACGAAAAACGATAGAATGATGAAGTGCATGTGCGTGGTCTCGCTCACGAGTGCCGACTTATGAACGCGAAGCAGCCCCGGAATCTGCTCCTCCGGTATCTTCGCGGCTGTCAGTGCTGTCTTCATCTCATCCATCCTCGCCAACAACTCCTGCTTCTCCTTCGCAACGCGATCTTCGGAGTAGCTGACACCCACGAATGCTAGTGCGAAGCATAGGCCCATGCCACAGACAGTAATCCCCACAAGCTCTAAAATCGGCCACTTCCGTTGTTGTATCGTTGTCATAGCGTGAACGCTGCCGCCTAACGACCCAAGCTCAGCGACCCGGCCTGCGGGACGCCACGATTGCAACCGCGACGCTCACGCCGGGTTCGCTGCAGCACATGGTTAGGCATTGTCATCGTGCTACCTCCTCGGCGAAATAGAAACAACGTGGAGATACTGGATAGGCCATCGCCTTCCGATACTCGTCAACCTCTTCCAAGGTAAGACGGCGGTCGAACCACCAACCGTCTCGACTCTTCCAACCGAAAATGCCCTCAATCGAAACCCATATCATCACCAACTCGAATGGATCACGACCGGCATCTTTAAGATAGTGGCCAAATGAATCAAAAACATGGTAGATGGCTACCTGACTCAAGCCCTCGCTCGCCATGCTCTGTGCCAATTCCCTCAGTGCGCTGAAACCAATTGGGAGTGCGTTTTCAAACCGGCCTATGGTGGCTGTGTCGAGCATGGTGCGCGATGCCTAACGACCCAAGCTCAGCGACCGCCGAGCCTGAGGTGTGAACGATTGAATGGTTGTCGCGCGACCCGAACCGCCACCGGCGGTTCGCTGCAGCGCATGGTTAGGCCACGTCTTCATTTCAAGATGCTCCTCAATCGCTCAAGCAAAGACGCGCTGGCAGCCGCACCAGTAGCGCGACGACTCTCTCGGGCTGAATCGTGTGGCCAGCACTCAACGTGACTCATACTCATGCCAATGCGACCATCTTGGGTAATCGCAATCGCGATACCGCATGTGAACTTCTCTGCTCCGTGTGGATAACGACCGTCCTCGAAGAAGGAAAGCCGCCCCTCAATCGAATCCAAACCAAACTTCACGAGCTTGTCAGTCACGACCTTCGACTCTGAAATCTCGTAACTGTAAATGCGGAGCAACTCTCCGGGATAAATCTTGAAGCTGAACTTCGGCCTCCGCTCTCGCTTCGAGACAGCGCAAAGCATCCCGATGCCCCAATAGCCAGCCATGTCGTTGTTGCGCGAACAAAGGTAGGCGCAAAGCGAATGCGCCAGTGAGTTCATTTCGCGTCGCTTCATAGTGTGCGCGTCGAGTGGCCTAACGACCCAAGCTCAGCGACCCCGCACGGTGAGGCCGGTGAGCGGACCGAATGTTATCGAACGAACCGAGAGCGTAGCGCGGGGTTCGCTGCAGCGCATGGTTAGGCCAAATTAATGTTGTAACCATATATGATTCGTCTGCGGTTGTGTGACGTCGTGATAAACTTGCCAACGTGTCCGGTCCTCAGAAAAGGGAAATCTCGTCGTAACCGCCATGTCAGTTTCAGGAACACGACACCTTCTCTCTGAACCGCCCATCCCCCGCTGAATAACAAAATGGTCAAAGCCATCCTTAGCGCCACAGTAGTAGGTCTTGTCTGGAAACGTGAAACCATCCATCACCTTCGTGCCAGACTCCAATTGCGCCCGAGTTACGGTATGCGTACTCGCGCAACCGCATAGAAGACCCACTGTGAGCAGCAGTAATGGCGCAGCGTTCATGTGGCCTAACGACCCAAGCTCAGCGACCGCCGAGCCGGAGATGGGAACGATTGAATGGTTGTCGCGTGACCCGAACCGCCACCGGCGGTTCGCTGCAGCGCATGGTTAGGCCACAAAGTCGTCATACACTCTGTCTTCTGTGTGACAGCCAAAACAAAACTGTGGCTGCAAGCAAGAACGCAATGGCTGCTACAGCACCAACCTTGAAAATCCAAGTCCCTGTGGTCGGCGAAAGGATAGCAATACGCCCGTCTGGCATCTGGACACCACTCGCGCGCTGAGCCGCTGGAAAAAGCAGCCTGCAGACCGGCATCGTCGCAAGCCCGCAGATAGTGCAAACAATGGCAGCAACGCGAAATCTCATAACGTGTGATGTGGCCTAACGACCCAAGCTCAGCGACCGCCGAACCTGCGATGTGAACAATTGTGTGGTTGTCGCGCGACCCGAACCGCCACCGGCGGTTCGCTGCAGCGCATGGTTAGGCCACGATCTCGTCATAAACAAACTCATGAAAACCAACCGAGCTTGTGTAACACCCACTGCCAACCTCGGTCGCCCCAACGACCGCAGGTAAAGGCAGTGCCTAATGAGACAGCAATCGCAGTCACGACAACCGGCCAACCGGAATCAAAAATCTGCCAGCCAACCCAAGCGCCTGCGCCTGCGCCAAACACGAGACCACACCAGAAATGAATCCAGTAGCTGTGTGGCCCTGCAATATAGTCGTCGTGCTTTTTCATGCGCGTGCGAAGTGGCCTAACGACCCAAGCTCAGCGACCGCCGAGCTGAGGCTGAGAACAATTGTGCGGTTGTCGCGCGACCCGAACCGCCAACGGCGGTTCGCTGCAGCGCATGGTTAGGCATCATCTCGTGAACCTCAAAGGATCTCCCGCAACGCTGATGCCGGGACGACAAACCAGCTCGTGATCATCAACCCGCCAGACTGGGACGAACTGATCGCCGTCTGAGATCGGTGCGCCCATTTCTGGAGTAATGAAGAGAACTCCACGGTCAGCACGCCAATGCGCGTCGTATCGATGCTCCGTGCCCTCGACGACGTGGCGAGCAGTGAAGCTGCCGTCTGAACGGAAGATGTATGTGACTGCACGTCCGGGAAATGACTGCCAGTCCGCCTGCCATGTGCCAACCACATGCTCACGAATCGCGTCATCAGTCGCCAACTGCCGAGGCGAAGACTGCGCCGTGTGCTGTGGGCTGCGACAACCAATCAGAAGCAAAGCGAGCGCGAAGAATGGGAGTGGTGTGCGCATGATGCCTAACGACCCAAGCTCAGCGACCCGGCCCACGGGACGCAATGATTGCAAACCACGACGCCATGCCGGGTTCGCTGCAGCGCATGGTTAGACATCACCTGTGTGTCTCTTCTCATACTTCGGTAAAAAGGCTACTCCAACCCCAACCAGAATACTGACTACAATGAAAATGCTGGCTGCTATCACCAAGTCTGACCGCATCATCTGCCAAACCTCGTCCTGCGGCATCAATATGGTCTCGCGACGTCCGCTGGAATACAACCAAAGAAACCAACCAGCGGCGATGAGCAAACCACTGAGCACTCCGCAAACACTTCCCTGCAATGGTCTGGAAATCTTCACGACGCGCGATGATGTCTAACGACCCAAGCTCAGCGACCGCCGAGCCGGAGATGGGAACGATTGAATGGTTGTCGCGTGACCCGAACCGCCACCGGCGGTTCGCTGCAGCGCATGGTTAGGCCACAAAGTCGTCATACACTCTGTCTTCTGTGTGACAGCCAAAACAAAACTGTGGCTGCAAGCAAGAACGCAATGGCTGCTACAGCACCAACCTTGAAAATCCAAGTCCCTGTGGTCGGCGAAAGGATAGCAATACGCCCGTCTGGCATCTGGACACCACTCGCGCGCTGAGCCGCTGGAAAAAGCAGCCTGCAGACCGGCATCGTCGCAAGCCCGCAGATAGTGCAAACAATGGCAGCAACGCGAAATCTCATAACGTGTGATGTGGCCTAACGACCCAAGCTCAGCGACCGCCGAGCTGAGGCTGAGAACAATTGTGCGGTTGTCGCGCGACCCGAACCGCCAACGGCGGTTCGCTGCAGCGCATGGTTAGGCATCATCTCGTGAACCTCAAAGGATCTCCCGCAACGCTGATGCCGGGACGACAAACCAGCTCGTGATCATCAACCCGCCAGACTGGGACGAACTGATCGCCGTCTGAGATCGGTGCGCCCATTTCTGGAGTAATGAAGAGAACTCCACGGTCAGCACGCCAATGCGCGTCGTATCGATGCTCCGTGCCCTCGACGACGTGGCGAGCAGTGAAGCTGCCGTCTGAACGGAAGATGTATGTGACTGCACGTCCGGGAAATGACTGCCAGTCCGCCTGCCATGTGCCAACCACATGCTCACGAATCGCGTCATCAGTCGCCAACTGCCGAGGCGAAGACTGCGCCGTGTGCTGTGGGCTGCGACAACCAATCAGAAGCAAAGCGAGCGCGAAGAATGGGAGTGGTGTGCGCATGATGCCTAACGACCCAAGCTCAGCGACCCGGCCCACGGGACGCAATGATTGCAAACCACGACGCCATGCCGGGTTCGCTGCAGCGCATGGTTAGGCGTCCTAGTCATAACCAATCACAAATCTCTCCAACCTGTCACTCTGCTCGCCTGCAAATAAAAACTCGCGAAAGACAAAGAGGACAAAGCCCCACTCATGGAACAACTCCTTGTCGCGCTCGTCGCGCCGAAGCACGTAACACCTGCGACCTCCCGCGAACGCGCTGCGAAGGTGAGGTAACAGCTTGGCACGCTCGGCAACGTCAGCGCCTGGCGTCTCGGACAACTCAACACTAGCGAGATAGCTCTCAAGGTCTGCCTCACGTAGTGGAATGTAATCGTCTGCGCTGATACGACCAGCCTGAAACGGGCCGTGAATGCCTGTCTCGTCCTTGTCGCTCGGCAGAAAGGATGTGTGGAAAGCAGGCGAGACGACATACTGCTGCACCAACTCCACATCCGATGCTGCCGCTGGGAGCTGCACGGTGTCATGACAAAGCCAGCCGTAATCCCAAACGCGCGTGACTATTGGTGCGGTGTCCATGACGCCTAACGACCCAAGCTCAGCGACCCGGCACGCAGGACGCAATGATTGCAACCGCGACGCTCAAGCCGGGTTCGCTGCAGCAAATGGTTAGGCATCGTCTCTCTCATTTCTTTATCACTGCATTTGTCCGCGAATACTGTAGCCATGCGTCATAAGCCGCCGCAACACCAGCCAAATAACCGTCCCTGTCTGCGGCTAATGCCTCGACTGTCAGCGACTGGACGGCGGGGTCTGGGCGATTGCCTCTGCCCGCCATGTAGGCATTGAATCCCTCAATATGAGCTGCAACGTATCCAAGCCGAATCCACGCGTTCGTGTCGTAAGCCATCGGGACGGGCGGCTCGGTGTAAAACTTCTGCATCGCACGATAGCGCGACCGCGACGCACAACTACACATCGAAAGAATGATGACCGCCAGAAATAGTGAGAGAAGCGGTTTCATATCGCGATGCCTAACGACCCAAGCTCAGCGACCCGGCCCACGGGACGCTACGATTGCAACCGCGACGCTCACGCCGGGTTCGCTGCAGCGCATGGTTAGACCGCGTCATAGTCTCTCCAAAACATAACCATCAACCTCGTAACAGTCCGGCATCTGTCGAATGGCGGCGCGGAAATCTGGTGATGGCTCTTTGATGGCTGCCAGTCTCCGCTGCAAATCCTCGAAAGTCGAGCCATCTGCAATCCAGTCGTCTGCATAAATGTAAGGCTCAATATCGTCAGGCAAAAAGATGACACTCGGTGACTGGAAAAATCGCGCAACCGCTCGAATGGCGTCAACGGCTGCGCGCTGGTCGTCTCGATCCTCCAACCATCCATACCCGCTCGAAACAATCCCCGCATGAGGACCGAAATAAACTGACACGCCGTGCCCGCTGAAATGAACCAATCGGGATGATGCACTGCTGCTGTCAAACCACCAGTCGCTCTCGAACATCGGGCCGGTGGGACGAATGCCTGCTCGCATAGACTGAGCAAGCGACTCGGTCGGAGGAAACTGAATCCGATGACCGAATGCTCCATTGATGTCTGTGCCCATACGCGGCGAAGCGGTCTAACGACCCAAGCTCAGCGACCGCCGAGCTGGGGGTGTGAACGATTGAATGGTTGTCGCGCGACCCGAACCGCCAACGGCGGTTCGCTGCAGCGCCTGGTTAGGCCACAAGGTCGTGATCTGCATACAAACTAGGTAAATAAAATCCCTCGAACCGTCGAGAAGCTTCGCTCCCGTCACTTCGCACCCAAGGAAGCGCAGCCCACCTGTACTCAAATTGTCCCAACGCTCTCACTCTGCAAACTCAAACTCTCCCGACCGTCGCAACGAAACCGACTCGCTAAAACTCTCCGCGTGTGATGTGGCCTAACGACCCAAGCTCAGCGACCCGGCCCACGGGACGCTACGATTGCAACTGCGACGCTCACGCCGGGTTCGCTGCAGCGCATGGTTAGGCCACATTCTTCTGTATCGTAGTGACTCCATCTGGGACTCCATAGAACCACCAACTGCCAGCGGGCGCAACGGGAAGCTTCCCCTCTAAAAGCAAGCTGACTGCTCGCCCTAGCTCAATAGATGGTGCTGTAGGAATCTGCGCCTCGCCTCTGGAGAAAATCCCCTCTCCATTGTGAATCCTCCACGATGCTGCCTCGTCCGCCGAGAACGCCTCGACCTTCTGCAACTCCTGGCATGCCTCGCCAATCAATGTCCGGACAATCTCGCGCTGAGTATCTGTCCACTCAGGGTCGAGATGCATCCCAAAATCAGAAACGACTGCATTAACTCTCCAACGCTCGATGCAGTCGCTGAGCCACGCGGAGGGCTGGCGCAAACAGGCGCGGTCGATCATGTGCTTCAAGAGAACGCCCGCGGCAACGTCATAGGCCCAAAAACCCTCACCGCGAAAATCAATGAACATGCTCTTGGACATGGCGCGCTCGAAGTGGCCTAACGACCCAAGCTCAGCGACCCGGCACACGAGACGCTACGATTGCAACCGCGACGCTCACGCCGGGTTCGCTGCAGCGCATGGTTAGGCGGCGGAAGCATCAATCTCCTCCACTCTTTTTCTTCGCCCCCTGCTTGATGGGCTTCAAGTGTTTCTCGTTGAGCTTGCAAAAATCTAGGCCTGCCAACACTCGCTTGGTGAACTCGAACTGGCTGGTCGTCTCGAACTCAAGGAAGGTAGAGATGCACGGCTTCATGCCGTAATACAACATGAGTCGTGACTGTGTAGCCACCGGCTGTCCCTCAATCAACCACTTGGAAATATCAACGCCCTGCAAGAGCATCGAGCCGGGCAGTAGTGAGCTACGCTGAATAAGCTCTGACAAGGCCGACTCGCACTGCTGTGCTGTAAGCGAGTAAAATGCGCCCTCGCGCGCAGAAGTGCCAAGAAGCTGCTCGAAATGTCGAACGTCATCACTTGTCACGTGTCCCCATTGACCTTGTGCTTCCAAAGGTAGAAATGCCGGAGCATCTCCGATAAAGAACTGGAGGCTGCCACCAGTAAATGAGTGCTCGGCAACTGCTCTCTTGAGAAATTCGGCAAACAACTCCCGCTGCCGCGCCGGCTGCATCTTTCCAAGCGAGTGTCCCCAGATGTTGGATTTTGGTGGTGAATAGCGATACATAATCGAGCCGCCTAACATTGTTATTAGACGCCAAGGCGTGCACGACCCAGTGCACAGTTGATTTTCCTAGTAGCCTTGATGTTCATGGTTTTAGGAAAGCGGACCTGCGAATTTCTATCAAGGATTATCACCGGAATAAAAATCTCAAAATCCAACTGACCCGCACCTCTTTCACGGCGGCGCGGCAGTTTTGGGTCAGGATGAACGGGCGGTCTTGGCCTAAAGATATCCGGCCGGTTTCGCTCACCATAATCATGGTCACCCTGTGAAAAGCTCTGGTGAAAACGGAACGGGCGCAGTCTGTACGGGGCTAGTTCATGCTAGTAGCGCTGGATTGGGGGTGGGCGGGCCCGGTTTTGGTGGGTTGTGGCGGCATGCTTGGGGCAGCGGGATTTGGTTTTGTCAGGAGCGGGGCGGGTTCGTATGATGCCCGCGCTGAATGAAACGCAATCGGATTCAAGCGGGCCGTTCCCGGGCATGGGGTGGGGTGGCTCTCGTCATCCTGGGATTGATCGTGGGACGCTTCGGGGGAAGTGCCGGTGCGGAGGTGCCGCGCCGCTATGACATCCGGGTCTGGCAGACGGATGAAGGCTTGCCGCAAAATTCCGTCACGGCCCTCGCGCAAACTCCCGATGGTTATCTGTGGGTCGGCACGCGCGGCGGGTTGGCGCGGTTTGATGGCATCCGCTTTACAGTGCCTGAGGAGTCTGCACTGGCGCATTTGAAGGAGGCTCCGATCAATGTGTTGTGCGTGACGCGGGATGGGAGTTTGTGGGTCGGCAGTGATGGGGACGGGTTGACGCGGCTTTACGCGGGGCAGGTGCAACGCTATCACAAAGCGGAGGGGCTGGCGGATAATCAGGTGCAGTGTCTGTTGGAGACGCAGGACGGGGCGTTGTGGATCGGGGGAGAGACGGGGCTGACCCGGTTTCGCGACGGGCGGTTCACGACTTTTTCGGCGCACGATCAATTGCACAACAATTCCATCAAGGGGTTGTGCGAGGATGGGCAGGGCATCATCCGAGTCGCAACGGTGACGGGGTTGGTGAGCCTGAACGCTGGGGGCACGGTGAGTTCCAACAATTTTGGGCTCGGGCCAGTGCCGGGAATTCTCAAGGCGGTGTGCGCGGATCGGCAGGGGCGGTTGTGGGTCGGGGCGTTGAATGGGTTGCTGAGCCTGACGGAGGGGGAGCGTGGGAGTTTCGCGGCGAATAAAACTTTTCCGGAAAAAATCACGACCACGATTCAGTTGGATAGCTTCGGGCAATTGTGGGTTGGTACGTATAGCGGTTTGACGCGACGGCAGGATGGCGTCCTGACGCAATGGGCGTTGAACGCCACGGGTATCAACGATTTGATCTTCACGATCTTCGAGGATCGGGAACAAAACATCTGGGTGGGCGGTCGCGATGGGTTGTATCGCCTGAGTCCGATGCGGTTCACGACGCTGACGACGCAGGATGGGTTGAGTTACAACAACGTGACGTCCGTCTGTGAAGATCGTAACGGGGTGATGTGGTTCGGCACATGGGGCGGAGGGGTGAACCGCTGGCGGGATGAACAGTTCACCGCGCTCACGGAGACGAACGGGTTGTTGCATGACACGGTGTTGTCGTTGTGGCCGGGGCGGGATGGGCGTGTGTGGGTGGGGTTTGATTACCGCACCGGTGGATTGGATCGGATCACCCCGGCGTTGCAGAATGATTTTCCCCGCGGCAACAAGCTGATCCCCGCGCCGATCCGCGTGGTGTACGAGGATCGCGCCGGAACGACGTGGGTGGGGACGGTGCGTGGTTTGAATGCGTTGCGCGGCGAGCAGACGGAAACGTACACGCTCACCAACGGCCTGAGCGGCACCAACGTGACGGCGATCTGCGAGAGTCGGGCGGGGCGGTTGTGGGTGGGGACGGAGGCGGGATTGAGTGTCTCGATGGACAAGGAGTTCACGCAGTTTCAACCGTCGCCGCTCTTGCCGGCGGTGTCGGTGAGCGCGTTGTTTGAAGATGCGGCGACGAATCTGTGGGTGGGCACGCGGGGCAAGGGGATCAGCCGGATCAAGGGCGGCAGAGTGACGAATTACACAACGCGCGATGGGTTGTTCACGGATGAGGTGTTTGAAATTTTGGAAGATGACCTGGGGTATTTCTGGATGACGAGCCGGCGCGGGATTTTCCGCGTGAGCCGGCAGCAGTTTGATGCGTTTGATGCGGGCAAGATCGCGCAGTTGAATTGTACGGTGTTTGGACGGGAGGACGGGTTGGCAACAGTGCAATGCAATGGCATCGCCAAGCCGGCGGGTTGGAAGAATCCCGATGGTCGGTTGTGGTTTGCCACGATTCGCGGCGTGGTCACGGTCGAGCCGCGCATCCGGCTCAATGATCTGCCGCCACCGGTGGCAGTGGAAGAGGTTGTGGTGGATCAACAGGCGCTCCGCCGCCGTCCCGCGACTGGCGAGGAGGCGGAACTGTTGGTGATTCCGCCGGGGAGCGGGCGCATGGAGATCCATTACACCGCACTTAGTCTGCAATCGCCGGAGAAGAACCGGTTCAAGTATCGGTTGGCAGATTTCGATCTGGAATGGGTCGAGGCCGGGCATCAGCGTGCCGCCTATTACAACAACGTGCCGCCGGGGCGGTATCGGTTTGAAGTCATGGCCTGCAACAACGACGGCGTCTGGTCGAAGCAGATCGCGCAGTTGGCGCTGCACATCGAGCCGCATTTCTGGCAGACGTGGTGGTTTCGGGCTACGTTGGTGGCGTTACCCATCGGGGTGGTGATTCTGATTTATCGCGCGCGGCTCGAACGGTTGCGGGAACTGGAGAATCTGCGCATCCGGATTGCTTCCGATCTGCATGATGACGTCGGTTCGCGTCTGACCAAGATGGCCATGATGACCGAACTCGCGGATCGCGAGATGCCGACCAGCACGCCCGGCAAAGCCCACATACTGAACATCAGCCGGACGGTGCGCGACATCACGCGGGCGATGGATGAAATCGTCTGGACCATCAATCCCCGCAACGACACGGTCGAGAACCTGGCCAACTACATCTTCCACTACGCGCAGGAATATTTTCAGGACACGGGCATCCGGTGTCGACTCGATTTGCCGCCGGACTTGCCGGATGAAAAGATGTCCACAGAGGAACGTCACCATCTGTTCATGGCGGTGAAGGAGGCATTGAACAACATCCTCAAACACGCCGCTGCCACCGAGGTGCGGATCGCCTTGAGTATCGCGGACAAGACCATGACTATCAGCATCAGTGACAATGGCCGTGGGTATCATGCATTGACCCCTGACCCGACTGGTGACGGGATGCGAAATATGCGGCGGCGGCTGGAAAAGATCGGGGGGCGGTTTGATATTGTCCGCAATGCCGGCGGTGGTACGTTGGTTACCATGCGGTTGCCGGTGGAATGGTCCTGAATCCGAAAATACACATACACATGTTCGTGGAGATGGAAAACCCGGCGGCCTACCGCCATATTAACCAGGCATGATAATGGCGACGACGACCAAACCCATCAAAGTTTCAATTGTCGAGGACGACGATTGGATTCGCGAGAACCTCGCCACCCAGATCGGGCAGCGGGAAGAATTTCTGTTCGGGCATGGCTACCCCAGTGGCGAAGCGGCTTTAGCAGAGGTGACACGCGATGTCCCCGACGTCATGCTCGTGGACATCAATCTGCCGAAAATGAACGGCATCGAATGCGTCCGCAAACTCAAGGCGGTGATCCCAGGCACATTCATCCTGATGCTCACGGCGTACGAGGATAGTGAAAAGATTTTCAAGTCGTTGCTAGCCGGGGCGAGTGGCTATTTGCTGAAGCGTACGCCGCAGGAAGAAATTTTGCGCGCGATCGCGGATGTTTACAAAGGCAACTCACCGATGACTGGGCACATCGCCCGCAAGGTGGTGCAGTATTTCAATCAACGCGGCGTGACCGAGAACGAGATTGAAAAACTTTCCAATCGCGAACGCGAAGTGTTGGATCGGCTGGCGGAAGGCATTGCTTACAAAGAAATCGCCGACAACTTGGGTTTGAGCATTGATACTGTACGCATGCACATCAAAGGCATCTACAGCAAACTCCATGTCCATTCGCGCGGCGAGGCGGTGGCAAAATATCTCCTGAAGTGAGGCGCTCGTCCGGTTGGCCCCAGCGCCTGCGAAACGGACTTCCAGTCGCGGGGCTGGTTTTGTTCCTCGGGATTTTTGCGATAGGCTGTGCCGGTACTTCACGTTCGATGAATCGTTCGTTCCGTAATTATCTGCTGGATTATTCCGCTACGGTGGATGCTTCACTGCAAAGGGATCTGGAGCAGATCGACGCGCGCTTGCGAAAGCAATGGGGAATGACTCCCGCGCAAACCGCCGTGGGGCTGTTGGACTTAAACACGCTCCGGCTCGCGATGATTCATCCCGATCGAGAGGAATACGCTGCCAGCATTCCAAAGATCGGCATCCTGCTGGCCTGGTTTCAACTGCATCCGGAAGCCATCACTAATTTGAATCCGCAGATCCGCCACGAACTCGGTTTGATGGCCAAGGCTTCGGATAATGCCATGGCGGCTAAATTTTCTCAGGAACTGGGGCTGAGGCAGATTCAAGCCGTGCTCAACGAGTATCATCTCTATGAGCCAAATCGTGGCGGCGGGATTTGGGTCGGCAAACATTACGGCAAAAGTGGCGAACGCCACGGCTCACCCGTCGGCGATAATTCTCATGCGGCGACTGTGCGGCAGTTGTTGCGATACTTTTTGTTGTTAGAGCAGGGAAAACTTGTTTCGCCTGAAGCGTCCTTGGTAATGCGGGATATTTTTGCGTCGCCCGAAATTCCGCACGATGACATCAAATTCGTCAAAGGCCTCGCTGGGCGCGAGGTGCAGATCATCCGCAAATGGGGTTCGTGGGAAGAGTGGTTTCATGATGCCGCCGTCGTCACTGGCGGTGGTCGGCACTACATTCTTGTCGCGCTCACCCGTCATCCACGCGGCGATGAATACCTCACGGCCCTGGCGCCAGCGGTGGATGACCTGCTAACAAAGCCGCACTAATTTCGGTGCGCGTAATTCGCCTCCGTTCAAAAAGAAAGCCGGGACACCTGTCCCGGCTTTTGTGCATTGACCAACTGATTCGCTGGCCCAGTCATCTTATGGGTTGATGACTAATGGCGATGCCGCCGACCATGATCGTGGCGCTCCCACCGGTCATAGCCGCGCCGATGATCGTAACCGCAACCCGGTTCATAGCGCACCGGCGGGCAGGGCATGACTACGCGCGGCGGACAAACCGGCGGGAGCACGATGACGGGCGGCGGGCAAGGAAGGACCGGTTGTCGGATGACGATCCCCGGCCGGGGTAAAGGCGGAAGCGGTGGAAGCGGCAAACCGATTCCGATGCTTACGTTGACGCCGGCTTGGGAAACAGCCAGACCACCCACGAGAACGGTTGCAACTAACAGTAGTTTTTTCATACGAGGGTGAGACGGGAACGTCTTTTTCTTCTTCGGTGTCTTCAACGGATTTTGCATTTTTAGCTTTGAATAAACCGGGTATAGGCCCGTCTGTGCGCCGGCCACGGGCCTGTGCTGTTTTTCTTGGAAGCTGAACTTCGCGTTGACCGCTGTGGCGCGCGTCTCTAGTTTCGGCGCATGTTCAATGACTCGATTCGCCGGATGCCGCGCCCGCAGGATGTCGTGGGCCTGTCCACGCAGGAAGTGCGCGACACGTTTTTGATCTCCAGTCTTTTTGTTCCCGGAAAACTCACCGGCACGTTCACCGACCTCGATCGTCTCGCCGTGGGCGGAGTGATGCCGACGGACAAACCTGTAGAACTTCCAAATCACAAAGAAACCGGTCGCGGCTTTTTCCTTGAGCGTCGCGAACTCGGTGCGATCAATGTCGGCGGAGCAGGGAAGGTCATTGCTGACGGCCAAACCTTCGCACTCGAAAAACTCGACTGCGTCTATGTGCCGATGGGCACAAAGAGCGTTTCGTTCACGAGCGACGACGCGAAAAATCCGGCGAAGTTTTATTTCCTCAGCTGCCCGGCGCATGCCGCGTATCCGCTGCGCATGATGAAGTCCTCCGAAGCTGCGCCGGTTAATCTTGGCGCGCAGGAAACTTCCAACAAGCGCACCATCTATAAATTTATCCACGAAGGCGGCATTCAGAGTTGCCAGCTCGTGATGGGGCTCACCGCGCTTGAGCCCGGCAACGTGTGGAATTCCTTCCCGTCGCACACCCACTGGCGGCGCACGGAGATTTATTTCTACTTCGATCTCGGCGACAAGATCGTCTCGCACTTCCTCGGTGAACCGCAGGAGTCGCGGCATCTGTTCATGCACAATGACGAAGTGGCGCTGTCGCCGAACTGGTCCATGCACTTCGGCGTTGGCTCCAGCAACTACAAGTTTATCTGGGGCATGGCCGGTGAAAATCAGGTGTTCAACGATATGGATGCGGTGAACCCTCTGGATTTGCGGTGAATTGTAGCGGCGCTCTGTGAGCGTCGCATCCGGCGGTCACAGACCGCCGCTACATCTATTTATGCGATTCAAAAACAAAGTTATCGTCGTCACTGGCGCGAGCCGAGGCATTGGCCAATCGGTCTGTGTGGCGTTTGCCAAAGAAGGTGCAACCGTCGTCGGCGTCGCCCGTAGCGATCTGGCAGAAACTGGTGATAAAGTGAAGGCCGCCGGCGGCATATTCATCGCTAACAACGCCGACCTTGGCACGGGCACGCAGAAAGAATCCGCCGAGGTCATCGCGCAGATTCTCGCCAAGACCGGCCAGATTGATGCATTGGTGAACAACGCCGGCATCATCCGTCGCGCTCCTGCCAAGGATTTTTCCGAGGTCGATTGGAACGCCGTCATCGCCACGAATCTCAATTCGCCCTTCTTCCTGATGCAAGCGGTCGGTAAGTGGTGGATTGAGACTGGCCGTGCCAAAGCGCCGGAGACTGCGCGGCTCAAGCTGGTGAACATCGCGTCGCTGCTTTCATTCCAAGGCGGCATCACGGTGCCAGCTTACGCGGCGAGCAAGCACGGCATCGCGGGCGTTACCAAGGCGCTCTCGAACGAATGGGCCAAGGAACGCATCAACGTCAACGCCATCGCGCCCGGTTACATCGCTACGGAAAACACGAAGGCCTTGCGCGAAGACCCGGTGCGCAACAAAGCCATCCTGGATCGCATCCCCGAAGGACGTTGGGGTGCGGCGGAAGACATCGCGGGTGGTTCCGTGTTTCTGGCGTCCGGCGATTCTGACTATCTCAACGGCGCTGTGCTGAACATAGACGGCGGCTGGATGGGACGGTGAGCGGAAATGTTGAAGGATGAATGTTGAATGAAGAAGTTGCGGCTCATCTTCCTCGTTGGTCTGGCAACGCTGCGTCTGACCGCGGGCGAGCCGCGAGTGAACCAATCATTGTTCAATGGAACAAATCTTGCCGGTTGGACGCCGATGAGCGGCGGCCAATTTTATGTAACCAACGGTGTCATTCGGGCTGAAGGAGGCAAAGGCTGGCTACGAACCGAACAAACTTTCACCAACTTCATCCTCGAATTGGAGTGGCGCGGGCTGGAAACGAATTACAACAGCGGCATCTTCGTCCGCGCGCCGCTCGAAGGCAGCCCGTGGGCCACAAATGTCTGGCAGGTCAACACCAAGCAAAGCGCCGTCGGCGAGTTGCTTGAGGGCTCGGCCAAGATTGTTCCCGTCAACACGCCAAAACTTCCTGCGGGCGAATGGTGTAAATTTCGTATCGAAGCTCGCGGACGCGAACTCACGCTGGATGTGAATGGTCAGCAGGTGTGGAAGTTTGCTGAATTCACGCCAACAAGCGGCTTCCTTGGTCTGCAGGCGGAAGGAAAGACGTTTGAATTCCGCAACCTCTCCGTGCAGGTATTGCCCTGAGGCTGATTATTTCTCTCCGCTCGCGAGCAGAGTTTGAAAGTGCGGCGGTTGTTCCTCAGCAGCGACAACGTTGATTTCGATCTTTTTGAAGCCGGCTGCTTCGAGCCAACGGTGCAGATCGCTCTCGGCAAATCCCAGCCAGCGGTCGCCGTAGAGTTCGCGTGCCTTGTCGAATTTGTGGGCGAGCAGATCGAGGATTAGAATCTGGCAGCCGGGCTTGAGCAGTTTGCCGGCGCTAATCAAAGTTGCGGCGGGGTTTTCCGCGTGATGCAGTGCCTGGCTTAGAATCACAAGATCAACACTCGCCGCATCCACGGGCGGGTTCTGTAAATCACCAAGGCGGAACTCCAGATTCTTCAGTCCATTCTTTTTCGCCTTCGCCGCGCCGAACTCGACGATCTTTTCCGAGTTGTCCACGGCGATGACTTTCTTACAGCGCCGGGCAAGTAGTTCGCTCAGCAAGCCTTCGCCAGCACCAAGGTCAGCAACAGTGATTTGCGGCAACATCCGCAAGAGTAGATGCCCAAACGCCTGCCACGAACGGCCCGGGCCATACACACGGTCAAACCGCCCGGCGACTTGGTTGAAGAAAACCTCCGCCTGCTCGCGACGCCGATTCAGCACACGCTTGAGATTGATCTGATCGTGTGAGTGTTCCGGCAATTCATGCGCGCCTTTGATGGCGAGTTGGATGAATTCGGCAGTCGTGCCTTCGGCGTCGGGATTGAGTTTGTAGAACGTGCGTTTGCCGTCCCGGCGGGAGGTGACGAGTTCGCAATCCGCCAGCAGGCCGAGATGCGTCGAGATGCGCGACTGGCCCATGCGGGTGATTTCTTGCAGTTCGTTGACAGAAAGTTCGTCGCGTTCGAGCAGGGCGACGATGCGGACACGCGTCGCGTCTGATAAGGCTCGAAGAGATTTTAGCGTTGCGGACATAAATTATTTGATTCGATTAGGGATTTTCCAGACAGCGTCGAAATCGCGCCAAGGCGCTTCAGGTGAACCATCACCCTCATCGTCTTCCGCATCTTCGCCGATACTCCAGACCATGCGCTGTTCTTTGGAATACTTGAGTGGAGCATTGGCGAAAAAGTCCCATGGGATATCCGTGAGGATTTTTTCTTCCCGGATATCATTCAAGGAAACGGGCAACTGCTCCTTTTGTCGTTCAAAGATGATGGCGGCAATGATGGCCCGGACGGCTTCGCGTTCGGTGCGGTTTTTGAAAACTCGGCTGTCATCGACGGAAAGTAAGTTGTTACGACATTGCAGAATGCGCCCAATCGGATCAGTCAATGAGAGATAAATTTTTTTGGCTTTGGCGATGCCTTTCTGATTCAGCGGCAAAGCATCTTCCGCCAATGTCTCCATCAAAGGTTCGATTTCCTCCAGCAAGCCGGTTTGAACTTTTGCGATCGCATCCTCGTCTGCCTCAACCCGATTGGCCCAATGGGAAAAGACATTCGTGCGGTAACGGCGATAAGTAGCGCTGGCTCGCTCCAACCCGGCCCGTTCGTCGTAAGGTTTGGGGTGTAATGCCACGAGGCCTGGATCGGTGAGTATCATGAACGGACGTTGAAACTCCTCATCATAGGTGAGGCTGACGAGTTCGCGTGCTTCCGGTTTGGCCCACGCTTGGGCAAACCACTTCATGTCCGTGGTCGGATAAGCGTAAACCGTGAATTCAACGCGCATCAAGTTGGCGTAAGCATTTGTCTCGGAATTCAACGGCGGGAGCATTTCCAGCAACTGCCTCAAGGTTGCGATGGGAATATTGCCCCGGTTGGCGAGACGCAGTATTGCGCGTTGCGTTAAAGTGCGACTGGCCGTGCCAACCAGGTAGTGGATCAAGGCTGCTTCAGATTCGATGGCGATTTGAGCGAGTCGCAAATTGCCCTTGAGTAGGGATGCGGCCTCCTCCCACTTGCCTTGAGTTGCCAAAAAGTCTGCCGAGAGATTCCGAGCTTTGACTAAATAATTCATGACAAAGAGCTCGGGCTGCTCCTCTACACCTCGTGTGGCCAGCCATTTTGCCGCGGGTTTCTTGAGGCTCAGTTCCATCAACTCCAAGGCTTCCTGATTTTGTTTAAGCCAATGACAGATTGCTGCCGCATCTTCTTCGTTGGCAGCGGGAGATTCTGGTTTCCAAGCGTAAGCGATTTTGTCGCTGATGGTATCATTCGCTTTAACCATAACCTTTGCGGCCCGCCGCCAGAGATAAATGGCGTTGTCCTCGTTCGGAATGGACTTGGGCGCAAAAAATAAATCAGACGGGATTGCAGGTTTTTCGTCGGCCGCCTTGCTGGCAGCCTCGGCTAGCGCAGGCAGAAAAAAGAAACTTAACAACAACAGCGACAAGACTACGCGAGTGCGCCGAAGCAAATGAGGTGACATGTCTTCGCTGTTTCGCATCGCTAGTTGTTTTTAAACGAACGCCCGCCACTGGGGCGGACCTTGGGACTTTCTCGGAAAATTCCGTTTGACGCAGACGGCTTCAGATATATCATCCTATCGTGATACGTCAATATGTCATTGGCGCTCTCGAAAACATTGACTGAAATTACATGAGCAACCGTTACATCTTTTCTTCCGAGTCTGTCGGTGAAGGTCATCCCGACAAAGTGGCCGATACGATTTCTGATGCCGTGCTGGACGCGTGTCTGGCTCAGGACAAGTTTTCCCGCGTCGCTTGCGAAACCTATGTGAAGTCGAACATCGCCGTCATCGGTGGTGAAATCACGACCAAGGCCAAGCTCGATTTCGTCAAACTCGCCCGTGAGGCCATCCGCGAAATTGGTTATGTGAACGACGACGACGTGTTTCATGCGGACAAGGTGTTCGTCAATGTGATCGTCACCCAGCAGTCTCCGGACATCGCTCAGGGCGTGGACGCCAAGAAGGCCAAAGGCAAGAAGACCGCGAAACAGGGCGCTGGCGACCAGGGTTTGATGTTCGGCTATGCGTCGAACGAAACTCCTGAGTTGATGCCTGCGCCGATCATGTTCGCGCATCGTCTCGGTCGCGAACTGACGAAGATTCGCAAGGCTGGCAAAGCTGCTTGGCTTCGTCCCGATGCGAAGTCGCAGGTGTCCGTCGTTTACGAAAATGGCAAGCCGGTTGCGATCTCCAACGTCGTTATCTCCACGCAGCATGCTGCGGATGTCGAGCACGCCGAGATTGAGAAGTTCTGCATCGAGAATGTCATCAAGAAAGTTCTCCCTGCCAAGTTGCTCACGCCGAAGACTGAATTCCTCATCAACCCCACGGGCCGTTTCGTCGTCGGTGGACCGCAGGGCGACACTGGTTTGACTGGTCGTAAGATCATCGTTGATACCTACGGTGGCATGGGCCGTCACGGCGGTGGCGCGTTCTCTGGTAAAGACCCGACGAAGGTGGACCGCAGCGCTGCTTACATGGGCCGCTGGGTCGCGAAGAACGTCGTCAAGGCCGGCCTCGCCGCGAAGTGCGAAGTGCAATTCGCCTACGCCATTGGCCATCCTGACCCGGTCAGTGTCCACGTGGAAACTTTCGGCACGGCGACCGTTTCTGACGCGAAGATCATCAAGGCGATCAACAAGGTGTTCAGCTTCCAGCCATCGGACATCATTGATCAACTCAATCTGCGTCGCCCGATTTACGGCAAGACGACCAACTACGGTCACTTCGGCAAGAACGACAAGGACCTCACGTGGGAAGCGACGAATAAGGTCGAAGCCCTGTTGAAAGCCATCTAACAAAAACATCTATCGAAGGGTTGGAGCGATTTGTTCCAACCCTTCAACTTTTTAAAACTATGCCTAAAGCTAAAAAATCCACCGCCGCTGCCGTCCTCGCTGAAGTCAGCGCGGCATTGCCGAATCTCGCCAACTATGCGGCTCAGACGCCCGCTGGCAAAGACTACATCGTTCGTGATTTCTCGCTCGCCGAATGGGGACGCAAGGAACTTGCCGTGGCCGAACACGAAATGCCCGGCTTGATGTCCGTGCGCAAAAAGTACGCGAAATCCAAGCCGCTTAAAGGCGTGCGCGTCACGGGTTCGTTGCACATGACGATCCAGACCGCCGTCCTCATCGAAACGCTCGTCGCTCTTGGCGCGAATGTTCGTTGGGCGAGCTGCAATATTTTCTCCACGCAAGACCACGCGGCCTCCGCCATCGCGGCGACCGGCACGCCGGTGTTCGCTTGGAAGGGTGAAACGCTCGAGGAATATTGGGAACTCACGCTCAAGGCGATTTTGTTCCCGGGCGATCAAGGTCCGCAACTCGTCGTTGACGATGGTGGCGACGTGACGCTGCTCATCCACAAAGGTTACGAACTCGAAAAAGGCAGCAAGTGGGCCTACGAAACCAAGGGCGATAGCCGCGAAGTTTCTGTCGTGAAAGCGCTCCTGCGCCGCCTCGCGAAAGAGAAGCCGGGTCTTTGGACGAAGATCGTCAAGGATTGGAAGGGCGTTTCCGAAGAAACGACCACGGGCGTCCATCGCCTTTATCAGATGAAGGAAGCGGGCAAGTTGCTCGTACCCGCCATCAACGTGAACGACTCCGTCACCAAGTCGAAGTTCGACAATCTCTACGGCTGCCGCGAATCGCTCGCGGACGGCATCAAGCGCGCGACCGACGTCATGCTCGCCGGTAAAGTTGCCGTCGTCTGCGGTTACGGCGATGTCGGCAAAGGCTGCGCTCACTCGCTCCGTGCGTATGGTTCACGTGTCGTTGTCACGGAAATCGATCCCATCAACGCATTGCAAGCCGCGATGGAAGGTTTCGAGGTCAACACCGTCGAAAGCACGCTCGGCGTCGGCGACATCTACGTCACCACCACTGGCAACTGCGACATCATCACCGCGCAACACATGCTCGCGATGAAGGACCAGGCCATCGTCTGCAACATCGGCCACTTCGACAACGAGATCCAAGTGGACGCGCTGAAGAAGGTGAAGGGTCTGCGCATCGAGAACATCAAGCCGCAATACGACCGTTACTGGCTGCCCGGCGGCAAGAGCATCTACATGCTCGCCGAAGGCCGTCTCGTGAACCTCGGCTGCGCCACCGGCCATCCGAGCTTCGTGATGAGCAATAGCTTCACGAACCAGACCCTCGCGCAGATTGATCTCTGGGCGAACAAGGACAAATACGAAAAGACCGTCTATCGTCTGCCCAAGAAGCTCGACGAAGAAGTTGCACGTTTGCACTTGGAAAAGATCGGCGTGGTGCTGACCAAGCTGACCAAGGCGCAAGCCGAATACCTCGGCGTGCCGGCAGAAGGCCCATACAAGCCCGAGCACTATCGCTACTAAGCGAACTCAAATCTGAAACACAAAAGGCGAACGGGAAACCGTTCGCCTTTTGCATTTTGTTGCTGGGCGTGGGCTAATCTGCTTCGTGAGAGTAAGCCTCCTTGGGGATGGCTGCCCGTTCAATACCCGGCCCGGACCACTCGACGGAAAGCGATAAGATCTCCGTGCATTTGTAGGTCTTGAGTGAGAACCGATGAAATCCGCTCCGCATTGCGATGGTTGCTTGCTGAGGCAGAGCGAATTCCTTTCGGCCATCACTTTCAAACAATTCCTCGCCATCAATGCGTAATTGCCCGCCATCTTTCGCTGCGACGTAGAACGTATACTCGCCATCGGCAGGAATATGAATCAATCCATCGAATGTGCTAGCGATCCAGTTGGTGCGCTGAATGACTGTGGTGGTTGGCTGTTCCACAACACCGGTCGCGACGGGTTTATCATGCGCAAAATCGTAGACTGAGCGATAGATGCCTTCGTAGTAGGCGTATTTCAAGCCTGGCTTAGTTGGCTTCGACGGAACGTAGGCTTCCGATCGCGCCAGCGTGCGAGTAGTAATCACGCTTGGCAGTTTATCTGGCGCAAAACTGCGCATCCGCACGGTGGTCGTGGTGCTGACGTCGAATGTGGTGGTGAATTTAGGCGATTGCTCGGTAGGTTCAGAACCATCCATGGTGTAGCGGATGGTTGCGTTTGGTTCATCGCATTTGATTACAACTCGGTAGGTTTCAAGGAATTTTTCTGAAGTGGTAGTGAGGTAGGGCACGCTAGTGACCTTTGGCTGTGATGGAATTTTAGGCGAGTCATTCGTGGCCCAATTCATCTTCGGCGCGTTGCCCATTTGAAGGTCTAGTCTTCCACCAGCGACCAAGGTCGCATGGTCGAGCATGAAATCGTCCCAGCTCTTTCCATTTAGCTTGGCGCTTTGGATATACGGATTCCTCGGGGAATTGTTCTTTGAGCCGATGGTAAAAGTTTTTCCGTTGTTGAGCCGGATTCTCGCGCTGTCGAAAAGTGGACTGCCAATGGTGTAATTGGGCTGGCCGGGACAGACTGGATACAAGCCGAGCGCGCTCATTACATACCACGCGGACATCTGGCCGCAGTCTTCGTTGCCGTTTAAACCGGCTGGGGTGGCATCGTATTGCTCGCGAAGAATTTTCCTCACCATGAATTGGGTTTTCCACGGCTCACCAGCATAACAATAAAGATAGGCGATCTGGTGGCTTGGTTCGTTGCCGTGCGCGTATTGGCCGATCAGTCCCGAGATGTCGTTTTCTTCACCCAGATCGATCGTCATCTTCGTATTGAATACCTGATCGAGGTAGCGACTTAATCCAGCCTTGCCACCCAGCAAACTGGCAAAGCCAGCGATGTCGTGAGGAACAAACGGACTATACTGATAGGCGTTACCTTCGGTGTAATTCAATCCGGGGGCTTGTGGGTCAAATGGAGTTGACCAAGCGTGGGCGTCATCCTTGCCACGCATAAAGCCGGCGCTTGGATCGAAGATGTTCCGGTAAAACTGGGAGCGCGCGAGGAAATAGTCATAGTCCTCTCGTTGGCCAAGGCGCTGCGCGAATTGCGCGATGCACCAATCGTCGTAGGCATATTCGAGCGTTTTGGAAACGGCTTGGCTGCCTTTGTTCGCCGGCACAAACCCGAGCGTGCGGTAGTCCTTTAGTCCGCGCTTGTCGAGCATGGCCGTTCGTTTCATCTCCTTGAAAGCGGCTTGGGCATCCAGATTCGTGATACCTTTGCAGTACGCATCTGCGATCACGGACACGCCGTGATAGCCGATCATGCAGCGGGTGTCGTTTGCGGCCAGTTCCCACATGGGGATTTCCCCGAAGAGGTGACTCATGTTGACCAAGGTTTTGGCAAAATCTGCCGTGCGTTGCGGTTCAAGGATAGTCAACAGCGGATGTAAGGTGCGAAACGTATCCCACAAGGAAAACACGGTATAATTCGTGAAGCCTTGGGCCGTATGTACCAAGCCATCCATACCGCGATATTTGCCGTCCACGTCTTGGAACAAGTTTGGCGTCAGGAAACAATGATACAACGCCGAGTAAAAAATCTTCTGCTCTTTTTCGCTGCCGCCGGTTACCTCGATTTTTGAGAGATGTTCGTTCCATGTGCGCTTGGCAGCCTTGCGGGCTTGGTCGAATGAGACGTGGGTTGCTTCTGCTCGGAGGTTCTGCCATGCGCCTGCAGTGCTGACAGCCGAGGTCGCAACTTTTACTTCGACTTGGTCGCCTGCCTTGAGAGCGAAGTCCAACACGGCTTGCAAAGCAGTTCCATCCACCCGGCCCAAGGCCGATAAGGCTTTGCCGGCATTGAAAACCTTGAACCCGACGATCGGGCGCGAGAACTCCATGGCGAAGTAGTGATACTGGTCGCCTGCCCAGAATTTGGCGCGGCGAAAGCCTTCGATCCGTCGATCATCAACCCGGCAGATGAATCCCTCGGTGACGGGATCGCGATGAATCAGGTCGACGAGGAAATGTGCCGGGGCATCCTGCTGAAAGGTATAGCGATGAAATCCGACGCGGTCTGTGGCTGTTAACTCAGCTTTGACTTGGTAATCATCTAGCACCACGGAGTAGTAGCCAGGTTCGCCGCGTTCCGTTTCATGCCGGTACGTCGAACGATATCCACTGCGCGGCACTTTGGGATCGCCGGGAGCCAGTCGCACCTCACCGCTGATGGGTTGAATCAGGATGTCTCCGTAGTCCGGCACGCCGACCCCGGACAGGTGCGTGTGGCTGAAGCCAAGTATGGAGGTGTCCGAATAATGATACCCGGCACAACTATCCCACGAGTTATCGTTTCGGGTGTCTGGTCCGGGTTGGATCATCCCGAACGGCAGACTCGGTCCAGGATAGGTGTGGCCATGGCCGCCTGTTCCGATGAACACGTCCACTAGCGCTGTGTAATCTTTGCTGCTTCCGATGGCGGGTAGAAAAAAACAGGCCAGCGCCACTACCAGTGAATGAATGCCCGGTCGTATGCTCATAAAATCAGATTGATGACAATGTTCCGCATCCTCCAAATTCCTTCCTAAGAAAGCAAGGTTGTCTCAGTTGATGCGCGAGTTGTTATGGACATTACCGTGTTGCCACGCGACTGAGGAATTCACGAGTGCGGGGATGCTGGGGATTGGAAAAGATTTGTTCCGGGCAACCTGATTCTGCGACCAAACCCGAGTCGAAGAATAAAACCTTGTCCGCCATGTCGCGGGCGAATTGCATCTCGTGCGTCACGACGATCATGGTCATGCCTTCCTCGGCAAGCTGGCGCATGACGCGGAGGACTTCGTCACGCAACTCGGGGTCGAGTGCGCTGGTGGGCTCGTCAAAGAGCATCACTTCCGGGCGCATGGCCAGCGCGCGCGCGATGGCGACACGCTGCTGTTGACCGCCGGAAAGTTGCGCCGGGTAGGCGTCGGCTTTCTTTTCGAGGCCGACCTTGGCGAGCAGTTCGCGCGCGAGCATGTCTGCATCGGAGCGCGCCAGGCCTTTCACGACGATGGGCGCTTCCGTGATGTTCTGCAACACGGTCAGGTGCGGGAACAGGTTGAATTGCTGGAACACCATGCCCGCGCGCAGGCGCAACTGACGTTGCCGCTCGCGTTCCTCACTCGTCTGCGGCGGGCGACCGCCCTCGATTGTCACATCCCCGATACTGATGCGACCGGAGTCGGCGATTTCGAGCTGATTCAGGCAGCGCAGGAACGTGCTCTTGCCGCACCCGCTCGGGCCGATGAGCACCACGGCTTCGCCGCGTTGCTGCGCGTGGTCAATGCCGTGCAACACACGGTTGGCATTGTACGATTTAGTGAGTTGATTAACGACGATCATAGGACAACTTCCTTTCCAACCGGCCCGCCAGCAGCGAGGCCGGATAACTCAAAGCGAAATAAATTCCCGCCGTCATGATGCCGAGCCCGACGTAATCATACGTGGACATCGCGAGCATCCCGTAAACCTTGGTGAGTTCGACCATCGTGATGACGGAGACGATGGATGAATCTTTGAACATGGCGATGAAGTCGTTGGTCATCGGTGGAATGACGAGCCGGATGGCTTGTGGCAGGACGACGTGTTGCAGCGTCTGCCAGTGGCTCATGCCGAGCGCGTGCGCGGCTTCCATCTGCCCGCGCGGGATGGCCTGGATGCCGGCACGATAGTTCTCCGCCTCACTCGCGGCGTAATTCAGGCCGAGTCCGATGATTCCGGCGAGGAAAGCGTTCAACCGGATGCCGAGCTCAGGCAATCCGTAGTAGATGATGAACAGTTGGATCAAAAGTGGCGTGCCGCGGAAGATTTCGACATACGCTTGAGCCAGCCAGCGAACGGGCGCGATAGCGTACAACCGCAACAGCACAACAACGAGTCCGACGATAATGGCCAATATCATGCCGAGCACGGAAAGCTCGACCGTCGTGACCGCGCCGCGCAAGAGCAGTGGCAGGTACTTGGGCCATTCGCGCAGAGTGGAGATGGATTTCTTGCGGGTGACGACTTCCGGTTGATAAGTCTGCAACTGTTCCTGTCGCGCATCCCACAAGCCATACTTGCGATAGATGCGTTCCAGCGTGCGGTCTGCTGCTAGTTCTTCGATGGCGTGGTTCAACGCCGCGAGCAATGTCGCATCCGCCTGTCGCACGCCGATGGCGTAATAGCCCGGAGCGAAGGAGTCGCCGGCGAACTTCAATGTCGGCTCGTCCTTCGTGTAATGCAGTGCGATGGGCAGGTCCAGCACGATCGCTTCGATGCGCCCGGCCTTGAGATCGCGAAATCCTTCGACGTTGCCGGGGTAAATCCGCATGTCCACGCCGGTCACCGCTTCCACGAGCCGCTGCGCTGCCGAACCGGACAGGACGCCGACGGCTTTGTTTTTCAGATCGTCGAGCTTCGTGACGCTTTGTGTCTCCTTGCGTGTGATGAGCTGTTGCGCATAGGCGAAGTAGGGCCGCGACATCGCGATGTGCTGCTGATTGTCGGCTGTGAGTTCGAGGCCGTTGAGGATGATGTCGAAGTTGCCGCGCTCCACGGCAGGGATGAGTTGATCCCACTGGTTTTGCACCATCTCGGCTTTGACGCCAAGCTTGGCGGCGAGTGCTTCCGCGAGGTCCACCTCAAAGCCGATGAGTTCTTCGGGCTTTTGCGGATTGGGATAAACGTAGGGTGCGCCACCTTCCGCATCTGCACCCCAGTGCAGCACTCCGTGTTGTTTGATTTCCGCGAGATGATCAGCCGCAAACGTGGTGGAGGGCCTGCTCGCGAGCAGGAGAGCCAGAACTAGATTCCAAAAAGCCACGCGCGACAAACGCCAAGCGTCACTCATTAAACGCGAACATTAGCACAACTGTACGTAGAGTCCAGAAAAATCTTCGGGTTGGAGCAAAAAACTTTTACTGCGCTCGTTCGCGTGATCACGACAGCAGATTTAACTGTTCGAGTTTTTGATCCAAACGCTTGGCAGAGACGGGAACGGCGGTGCCGAGTTCCTGCGCGAAGAGGGAGACTTTGAATTCTTCCACCAGCCAGCGGAATTCTTCCTGCAGTGCGCGCACTTCGGAGACGCTGGAGGGCTTCGCGGCAAAGCCGGCGACGATTTGGGCATAGGACGCGAGTTGCGCGGCGCGTTCGGCGTCCTTCTGCGGATTCAACGCGGCGCGTTCGAGGCGCGTGAGCAGCGCTTTCAGATAACGCGGGAGCTCTTTGAGACGCTCGAAGCTGATCTGCTCAAGGAAGCGCGGCGGCAGCAGGTTGTTCAACTCTGTGGCGAGAGGATGCTTGGAGGTCGCGGGTTTGGTGGGAGCGCCCAGTTGACTGAGGTCGTTCAATGTACGGGCACGCGGGGCGCTCGCGGCAGCGGCGGCAAAGCCCAGCTTGGTGGCGATCTGCTGCCGCAAAGGCAGGATGGCGTTCAGGCGGGATTCGATCTGTGCCGGGAGACCGGCGAGACGCGCGCGGGTTTCCTGCACGGCAGTTTCAAAGCTCGCTTGAGTGAGTGGGGCAAGCGGCACAGCGGGCAGGGCGTGACGCTTGAGATTCGTGAAAGCGGTCTCTTGCAATTCATCCAGCGAACCGAGCGGCGCGTAAAGCGCGTCGAAGCGTACAAGCGCGCGCAGATCTTTTTGCAGCCACGCGAAATCCTTTTGCAAGGCGAGTTCGATGAGCCGGTTGATACCGTCGAGGTTCGCTTCACGTGCAAGGGCGCTGCTGCGATAGAGGCGGAGATTAACATGACCATCTTCAAAGGTCAGGCCGGGCCACGCATAGATGGTAGGGCTGAGCTGCTGCTCAGCCGGGCGGCGCGGCAGCGCCGCCCTACCAGCGTCATCGCTAACCACAATCTTCTCAGGCAAATCGCCGAAATTCCAAGTGGTCAGGTCGGCGCGTTCCCACTTCGCGGCAGCGCGTTGCCAGGCATCGTCGTGGCGCGGGGCGACGGGCTTGGTTTCCTTGAGCCGCGGCTTGAGTTGCTCAAGATTCCGGCCAGCGACGAGCGTCTTCCGGTTATGATCCACAATTTCCACGCGGGGGCGAAGGTGCGCGGGGACAGCTTCTTCGCGCCACGCGTCAGGTGGGACAGTGATCCCGTAGCGTTGGAGAAGGAAACGCGCGAGATCGGATCGCAAGGACGAACCGATGGGCTGCAAGTCGCGCACGATCTCTGCGACCTTGGGTTCGATGGGCTGCAACTCGCGGCGCAAGGTGCGGGGCAGGGAACGCAACCATTCTCCGACCTGTTCGGCGCGAAGTCCGGGCACGGCCCACTCGACTGCGGCGGGCGAGACGGCGCGCGCGAGGTCCACGGGGAGTTGCACGGTGACGCCGTCCCATTCTTCGCCGGGAGCGTAGGCGTAGTTTAGCGAGAGCGGTTGATCCGCGAGCCGAACGGCGTCAGGAAAAGCGTTGGCGTCGTAAGACAATTGCAAATCGCCGAGCAGGTCGGCTTCGCTGGCGCAGAGGAATTGCTGGTCGCCGTTGCGGTCGCGGAGGACGCGATTGAGTTCGTGGAAGGAGGAGACATTCTCCAGTCGCGCGGCGTAAAAGTTTACGAGGGCTTGATCGAGATCAATCATGCCGTGATGCCGCGCGCGAGTCTGGAGGTTCTCGATCTTCTGGCGCACGGCACGGTTTTGCGTGAGGAAGGCGTAGGGGAGCGGCTTTTCGACTGTAGGAGACGACGTGAGGAGACTCTCGTTGACTTCGGCTTTCCAATCGCCGCTATCGGCACGACTAGATTGAGACTCGTCACCTCGTCTCCTACCAAAGCCAGCAACATCTTCCTCGACGAGCGCGGCGCGAATGAAAATGGCGGTGGCATCCTTGGCGTTGATGTTGGCGTAAGCGACCTTGCGGCGGACGATTTCGAGACCGTGCAACGTGATAATCTCTTCGACGAGAACGCGCCCGGCACTGACGCTCCAGTGCGGGTTCTGATGCGTGACCTTGCAGCAATGCGGCGCAAGCTGATAGATCCATTGCGGATCAATCCCGGCAACGGTGCGGGCGAAAAGTTGAGAGGTCTCGACGATTTCGCCAGCAACGATCCACGGCGGTTGAGTTGACTTGGGCGGCGGCGGAGCGTTCTTTTGCGTCCGGGCATCGCGGCCTTTGATCGGCTTCTCACCACGTTCGTAAACCGCCGAACCCGGGAACATCGTGACGTCGCGGTTGCCCGCCGCTTTATATTGGTTGCGCTCTTCGCGACGCGCGACGTGACCAATCAGACCGGAGAGAATGGAGCGATGAATGGCATCGTAAGCGGCGTTGCTTTCGTTGATGCGCAGTGTGCCGAGGTCTTCGAGCGCGTCGTGGAGCTGCGCGTGCAGGTCCTGCCACTCACGCATCCGTAGATAGGAGAGAAAGTTCTGGCGACAGAAACGGCGGCGCTGGCTTTGGCCGCGAAGCTTTTCCCATTCGTCGTGGACGGCGTTCCAGATGTTGAGCAACGCGAGGAAGTCGGATTGTGGGTCGGCGAATTTTTTGTGTGCGGCGGCGGCGGCTTCCTTTTGATCGAGCGGACGTTCGCGTGGGTCTTGGATGCTGAGACCTGCCGCGATGATGAGGAGTTCACGCGAGGCATGTTCGCGTTGGGCCTGGAGCAACATGCGACCGAGCGTGGGATCAATCGGCAATCGCGCGAGGTCCTGGCCGAGTTGCGTCAGGTCACGTTGGGCATCAAGCGCGCCAAGTTCTTGAAGCAACGCGTAACCGCTCGCAATCGCCGCGGGAGTGGGCGGTTGAACAAACGGAAACGTCTCAATGTCGCCGAGACGAAAGGCCTTCATCCGGAGGATGACTTCGGCGAGATTGGCGCGTTGGATTTCGGGCTGTGTGAAGGCAGGGCGCGCGGTGAAATCTTCCTCAGGATAAAGTCGGATGCAAATGCCGTCCTGCACACGACCGGCGCGACCTTTGCGTTGATTGGCGCTGCTCTGCGAGATGGGCTCGATGGGCAGGCGACGCGTGCGGGTGCGCGGATTGTAGCGGCTGATGCGCGCGAGTCCGGCGTCAATCACGTAGCGGATACCGGGAATGGTCAGCGAAGTTTCGGCGATGTTCGTGGCGATGACGATCTTCCTTTGCGCAGACGGGGAGAAGACGCGTTGTTGCTCGCCAGAACTCAGGCGACCGAACAGGGGAATAATCTCGGCATCGCGGGCGAACCGGCCTTGAAGTTGATCGCTCGTCTCACGGATATCACGCTCTCCAGGCATGAAGATAAGCACATCGCCGGTGTTCGTTTCGTAAAGCACACGCTCGGTGGCTTGCACGGCAGCGTCCACGTAATGCACGTCGCCTTGCTCCTCGGAATCAGCGACGGGCGGTTCGTAACGGACTTCCACCGGATAGATGCGACCGGAGACTTCGATGATCGGCGCGTCGTTGAAGTGGCGCGAGAACATCTGCGTGTCAATTGTGGCCGAGGTGACGATGAGTTTCAGATCGCTGCGGCGTGCGAGCAGACCCTTGAGATGGCCGAGAAGGAAGTCAATGTTCAGACTGCGCTCGTGGGCCTCATCAATGATGATCGCGTCGTAGTCGGAAAGTTGCGGGTCGCCTTGCGCCTCGGCGAGCAGGATGCCGTCGGTCATCAACTTGATATACGTGTCCGCACTGGAGCGATCGTCGAAGCGGATCTTGCAGCCGACCTCGCGACCCCACGTGACGCTTAACTCTTCCGCGATGCGGCGCGAGATGGACAGCGCCGCGACGCGGCGCGGTTGCGTGCAGCCGATCTGCGCACGCCGACCGAGCCCGGCGTCGAGACACATCTTGGGCAACTGGGTGGTTTTGCCCGAGCCGGTTTCGCCCGCGATGACGACGACTTGATTCGCGCGGATGGCGGCGACGATTTCGTCCTTTCGCGTGGTGATGGGGAGTTCGGGCGCGTAGGAAAGTTGAGGGACGTTGGCTTCCCGCTGCTGGCGGCGAGAGACGGAGGCACGGGCCTGTTCCAACAAACGATTGAGCAAGGCGTCGTGCTTGTCGGGATGATGTTGGTCGCGGAACAGGCGAGCCGCGCGCGAGCCGAGCCGCACCCAGTCAGGCAACATGGCCTGCGGAAGCAGTTGGCGGAGTTCGTTGATGCGCGGGTCGTTCATGACCGGGCGCGTGTTGTAGCGGAAAATCGGACGGCTGGAAACTCGGAAGCGTGTCGATTGCATAGTTTGATTCGATTTCGTCCACCTTCAGGTGCACAATTGGGCGCATGGCAAATCCGGACCAACACGATGTGGATTCCAATGCGGCTGCGTCGGTGGCAACAGGCGTGCCGAACCAGCCAGTGCGGCGCGGGGTGCTTTTCCGAGCAGTCAGACTGGTGCTGGTCGCGCTGGTAATGTTTTATCTGGGTATTTGTGGGTTGATGTATTGTTTCCAACGGAAGTTGGTGTATTTGCCGCCAGTGCGTGCGACACAACAGGTCTTGCGGCTGGCGCAACAAGGAAGGCTGGAGCTTTGGAAGAATCTCAAGGGAGATTGCGTGGGAATGAAGCGACTTTCCGCAAGTGGCCTCGCTGAGGCCAGCGTTTTGATTTGCTACGGGAATGGCGGGTCGGCAACCGGCTGCGCGTATTACGCTGATGCGTTGCAAAGCATAGCGCCGCTGGATGTATTCATTTTGCAATACCCCGGCTATGAAGATCGTCCTGGATCACCCTCGCGGGAAACCCTGTTGAGCGCCGCGGTCGAAGCGTTGCAGTTGATAGAGACGAATCGGCCGATCTTTCTGCTTGGCGAGTCGTTGGGGACAGGCGTGGCCGCTTATCTCGCCGGAAATTTTGCCGACAGGGTTTCCGCAGTGCTCCTGCTTTCGCCGTATGAACGACTCGCCGACGTGGCGCAGTTTCAATATCCATACCTGCCAGCGCGTGGGTTGATGCGAGATGATTTGTGGTCGGGAAAATATCTGCAAACCTATCGCGGACCACTGGGCGTGATGGTGGATGGTCAGGACCGGGTTGTGCCGGAGAAGTTCGGCCGGCGATTATACCAACAATTCACCGGACCGAAGCGATTATGGGAATTTCCAGAATGCGGCCACATCCAGATCGGTAGCCCGGCGGAGAAGTTCTGGCGGGAAGCGGTTGAGTTTTGGCGGGAAGCAAACCATTCAAAATAACAAATGTAATGTCCTCTGCGATCAACAACGAGAAACTTGGACCGCTCACCATGGGGGTGTCGAAGAAACTTCGTTCCCCGCGACTCTCGAAACCGGGCGTGGTGGAGTTTGCTGCGCCGCCGAAGCCGGAGTTCAGTTTCAATCTCAAGCCAGCGGACATTGCCAAGCATTTGAATCGCTTTGTGATCGGGCAGCGCGAGGCGAAGAAGGTGTTGAGCGTGGCGCTGTGCGACCATTTTCAACACGTGCGACTCACGCTGGAAGGGAATGCCGCCCCGTTTTACCAGAAACAAAATGTGCTGTTGCTCGGGCCGACGGGTGTGGGTAAGACGCACTTGATCCGGTCGGCGGCGGAGTTGATCGGCGTGCCGTTCGTGAAGGCGGACGCGACGAAGTTCAGTGAGACGGGGTATGTCGGCGGCGACGTGGATGATCTGGTGCGCGATCTGGTGCGTCGGGCAGGCGGTGATGTGAAGAAGGCGGAGCACGGCATCATTTATCTCGATGAGGTGGACAAGCTGGCGACACGCGGCGAAAGCGGCGGTCGGGATGTTTCAGGGCGGGGCGTGCAAACGAACTTGCTCAAGCTGATGGAGGATGGCGATGTGCCGGTGGTGTCGCCGAACGACATGACGGGGCAGTTACAAAGTGCAATGTCGGCGATGCGGGGCGGGGGAGCGTTGCAGCCAGAGACGATCAATACGCGGCACATTTTGTTTATCGTGAGCGGGGCGTTTTCGGGGATTGCGGAGATTATTCAGCAAAGACTGGATTCATTGCGGAATGCGGAACGCGGAGTGCGGAATAGGAAAGGCAGCAGTGTGGATTCGTTGCTGGCACAACTCAGCACGGCAGATTTGATTCAATTTGGACTAGAGCCGGAATTCATCGGACGTTTACCGGTGCGGGTGGCGTGTCATGGCTTGGATACGGACGATCTGTTCAACGTGTTACGGAAGAGTGAGAGCAGCTTGATTCACCAGTATGAGCGCGCGTTTGCCGCGTATGGCATCAAGTGCGAGTTCAAGGATGACGGATTGCGGCGGCTGGCGGAGTTGGCTACGGACGAACAGACGGGAGCGCGCGGGCTGATGACGATGTGCGAGCGAGTATTTCGCGATTTCAAATTTCAACTGCCCGGCAGCAAAGTGAAGCGTTTTGCGGTCAGGGCGAAGTTGGTGGATGAGCCTGGGAAGGAATTACGGCGGTTGTTAGCGTGAAGATGGGTTGTCGGGCGGAGTGATACTCCGCACTCTTTACGCGGCCATCGCGCGAGGCGCGAGACCATATTGTCGTTCCAGCATGGCGAGGTATGCTTGAACTTCCCGCATGGCGATCAGGTAATGTTGCTTGCAGTAGCCGTGCGAGAGGTGCTGCCCGACTGCCGGCCATGGGCCGCTGATGTGCCCCCCGCAAACGCAGCATACGGTGGTGGTTTCGCTTTGCTTGATTTCGCTTTTCATACGTTTTGCTTTCGTGTTCTGGCCATAACGAGCGCCGTTAATGACGCTATAAGTTTCGGTGGAACGGCGATTTCCCACAATAGACCTTTGGTAGTATGTGCCTTCTGCGCACACCCCCTTTTGGTCCATTTACGGTTAGTGGTTCGTGCCTAGTATCGCGGGCCACATGAACAAAACTATTTCTTCCTGGTGTGCGGCAGTGTTGGGGGCGGGTTGGATTGCGTTGGCGGGTGATGCCGTGGCGCAGACGTTTCCGATGCAATTGAATAATGTGATCTCTGACGGTGTCCCCGGTGTGGGGGCAGGCCGGATGGATGTGAACACGGAGAACGATTACTACACGTTCACGGCAACGAACGGGCAAAACATCTTCGTGGAGGAAATCAGCGCGGCGAGTGCGTTCGCGGGTTGGTTGCGGTGGGAGCTCAAGTCACCGAGCAATGTGACGGTGTTTTCGTCGTATCTGGACAACAACAATGATATAGGGCGGCGCACGTTGACGGAGACGGGCACGTACACGGTGCGGGTTTGGGTGGGGGCGGCGAATGCAGCTTATATTGGCACGTACTCGTTTCGACTGCGCTCGATTCCGGCTGATCCGACGTTTGCTATCCAACTGGGTGATCTTGTCACGAACAACGTGCCGGCGGCAGGCGCGGGGAACATCGAAGTGCCAGGTGCTTGGGACTATTACACGTTCAACGCGACAAATGGGCAGCTCGCATTCTTCGAGATACTCAATACGGCGAGTACATTTCAGGGGTTCTTGTTCTGCGAGTTGAAGAGTCCCAGCAGCAATACGGTTTTCTCTGGTTATGTATCGGGCGGGAATCATATCGGCCGAAAAATGCTTCCGGAAACGGGCACGTACCGCATGCGGCTTCTGGCGCAATCTACGGCGACCAATCACATCGGAACGTATTCGATCCGGGTTCGTTCGATTGCTGCAGACCAGTATTTCGCAATTGCGCCCGGCGACACGGTGACAAACGGGTTGCCGGGAATTGGGGCTGGCAGTATCGAAATGGCGGGGGCGCAGGACGTATACACTTTCCACGCGACTGCGGGTCAAAGTTTGTCGTTCGAGGCCATCAGCAAGTCGGCGGCGTTCAATAACTGGTTGTATTGGGAAGTGCGCACGCCGAGCAACGTGCTTTTGCTGGGAAACTATTTTACGGATGGCGGACGGAAGACGATGCCGGAAACGGGCCCTTACACAATCCGTGTTTCGGTCGGAACCAGTAATCCGGATTATCTCGGCACTTATGCGTTTCGTATCTACACCTTGCCGGGTGATGTGCGGTTAAACATCGCGAAGGGCGATGTGATTTCCGACGGCGTGCCGGTGACGGGTGCGGGGCGGATTGATGAACCAGGCGGGCTGGATACCTATACGTTTAACGGCATTGCAGGGCAGCGGGTCAATTTTGATCAACTCAGCGCGGCCCCGGCGTTTTCGGGTTGGCTGTTTTGGCAGGTCATCGCACCGAGTGGCAGCAATTGGTTCAGTGATTTTTTCCCCGGCGGCACGAAGCAACGGCGCACACTACCGGAGACGGGCAATTACACGATCCGCATCTATGCCAACTCGGTTAATCCAGCTTACATCGGTGCGTATTCATTTCGTACGTGGTGCGAAGTTGTGGCACAACCGGATCAACTCGCGACGATACCCGGCACGACGTTGAGCGTGCCGTTGAACAAATTTCTCTGCAACGACAGTCTGGAGATTGGGGACGTGCCGACGATTGAACTGACAAACTCTTTCAGTGCGCAAGGCGGGGTGATATTCGTGGCGACAAATGCGTTGGTTTACACGCCGCCCGTTGGATTTACAGGCGTGGACCAATTCACCTATCGACTGCGCGGAATGTTTGGTGATGAGGATTATGCCAATGTCAGCGTGCGGGTCGGCGCCGGCGCAACCCAAGGAGCGACCGTTGTCAGTCTGGTGCGCGAGAGCGCTACGTCGGTGATGGTATGTCTGTTCGGAGCACCCAATCAGACTTACAATGTCGAACAGTCCACGAATCTTACGACTTGGAGCAACATTGGTCAGCTTACTGCAGATGGGATGGGTTCAATGACCTACCACTACACGATCGAGCCAGTGGAGAAACAGTTTTATCGCTTCAAGAGGCCGTGACTGTGGGATAAGCGTCAGCTTTGCTGCATGACATTTGGTTGATTGAGCTGGAGCGGATGACGGCTTTTTCCGATGGCAAGTTGAATGTAATCTTGCCGTGTGGCGTAGACTCCGTTAAATCCCGCGCGTGACTTTCCTGCCTATCGTCGAACGGGAATTGCGCGTAGCAGCGCGCCGCCCGATGACTTTCTGGCTGCGCATCATTGCCGCGCTCGTGGCCTTCATCATCGCCAGTGGGTTGTTCACGTTGTTTGTCAGCATTCCCGGTGGTGTGGGCGCACAGCCGGGTGGGCCTTTGTTCGCGGTGCTGACGTGGATGAGCCTAGCCGTGGCACTGTCGGCGGGATTGTTTTTTACTTCGGATGCGTTGAGTGAGGAGAAGCGCGATGGAACGCTAGGGTTTTTATTCCTCACGGACCTGCGTGGTTATGATGTCGTATTCGGAAAACTGCTAGCTACGTCATGTCGGTGTGTGTTTGCGTTGCTGGCGATTTTTCCGGTGCTGGCTTGCACGCAATTGCTCGGGGGCGTGGAAGGCGGTCAGTTCTGGCGGACCCTGCTGGCGCTGCTACACACGTTGTTCTTTTCCCTCGTGGCGGGAATTTTCGTTTCGACTCTCAGTCGGCATCCGCAGAAGGCTTTGGCGAGAACGTTGTTTTTTTTGATTTTTCTGGTGGCAGGATTGGCCGCCGGGGATGATTTGTTCGCCACCCTGAATGGCACAAATTTTCGTCCCATCCTCAGTCTGGCCAGTCCGATCACGGTCTTCATCAGAGCAAACGGTCCCGCAGGACAGTTTTGGCAGGCGTTGTTGGTCAGTGAAATGGTCCTGTGGACGTTGCTGGCGCTGGCTTGTGTGATTGTGCCTCGAACCTGGCAGGAAAAAACCACCCGGTCGGAAATTTCAAAATCAACTTGGCGGGTTTGGTGGCGGTTGGGCGGACTACGCCGGCGGGAATACTTGCGCACGGTGGTGTTGGGTGAAAATCCGCTCCAGTGGCTCGCGTGTCGAGAGCGCTGGCAATCATTGGTGCTGTGGATCGCCGCCCTGGTCGTGGTCGGTTGGTTCGGGGCGACGAGTATGATCCAGAATAAATTCTGGGACTTAGCCGGCTGGTGGTTTCTCAATGCGGTGGTGACTCTGGTTCTTTATCTCTGGACCGCGTCGCAGGCGAGCCAAGTGTTTGCTGAAATGAAACGCGCGGGACTGATTGAACTGATGCTGGCTGCACCGTTGGATTTTCGCAAAGTCGCACCTGGGGCGTGGTGGGGCATGGTGCGGTTGTTTGGCCTGCCCATCGCCATCATAGTGCTGGTGCAATTTCTCGCGACGGTCACCGGAATCAATGGTGCAAATAGCGGTGGGATGATTCGAGTGGGGACAAGTGGAGTGATTCCCGAGTGGGTGATGTTGTGGTTGGGCGCGGGCGTGGGGTTGATGTTGAGTCTGGCAAATTTTATAGCGCTGATCTGGTTCGGATTATGGATGGGGCTGGTATCGCGGAACAGTTTGCTGGCGACGCTGAAGACGATTGTCTTTGTGCAAGTTGTCCCGTGGTTGGTGATCACATTCGCCAGCGCTATGACGCTGCCCATTCTAATCGCAATCTTCGGCGGCTTTAAGGGTGGGGTGGGGGCGACGGGTTGGGTTGAATGGTATGCACTGGTCAGTACGGTCGTGGTGGCCGGTTTGACTTTGGGCAAGGACTGGCTGTTTTGGCGGCTGGCGAGTCGGCAGTTGGTGGATAATTTCAGAAATGTAGCAACGCAAGCATTAGTGCCGATAGTATATCGCAAGATTGTTGCGCCGGTCACTGCTCCTCCGACCCAACCTCCGGTTATTCCACCGCTACCAGCAGCGCCGCCCTCCCGTTAAGTCGGGTGGGAATCCAGCCAACCGGCTTTTGACTTTCGGGCGCCGCATTTCTAACCTGCCGGCATGGACTCACTCCACGCGCCGTGGCGCATCGAATACATTTTGGCGCCCAAGCCCAAGCTCGACGAGAGCTTGTTTGTGACCATTGCCCAGTCCAGTGATGACGCAGGCAATCTGGTCATCGCACGTGATCGCACGTGTTACGCGCTGCTCAATCGTTATCCCTACGTGGGCGGGCATCTGATGGTTGTGCCCTACAAGCAGTCGCCGGACTTGGAAGGGCTCACGGACGATGAGGTGTCGGATTTGTGGAAATTGGGGCGGCGTTGCATCGCAATGCTCAAGCGCGAGATGCGGCCTGATGGTTTCAATGTCGGTATCAATCTCGGCAAAGTAGCGGGCGCGGGCATCATCGAGCATGTGCATATCCACATCGTGCCGCGTTGGAACGGCGACACGAATTTCATGCCGGTCATCGCGGGCGTTGGCGTGGTGCCGCAGGCATTAACGGAACTAGCGGACAAACTGCGCCGGGCAATGGCGCAATAAATTTTCATTTCATGGCTTCGGAAACTTTACACTTCGACAACGCGCGCATCGCGCAACAACTTTACAACAACGACCCGCGCAATCTCGATGCGCTGGAGGCACAGCTTGGCGTCAAGGCAACAGTCCGCGATGGCTGGATCAAACTGGACGGTGCAGCGGAAGCGTTGGAGCGCGCCAAGCAGTTGTTTGTGTCGCTGGAAAGCTCACTCAAAGCGGGTGGCACGATCCGTAATCGTGAGTTCACGCATGCGCTCAATGTGGTGAAGCACGAAGGAGCGACGACGCTCAAAGACTTGATGAACGACCGCGTGCAGACGCACGAGCGCAAACCAGGCGTGACGGCGAAGACGGTCGGGCAGAAGAAATATCTGGAGGCGATCCGCGGGCACGACATCACGTTCGGCATCGGGCCGGCGGGCACGGGCAAGACGTATCTGGCCGTGGCGATGGCGTTGGCGGCGCTGCGCGAAGGGAAAGTTTCCCGGATCATCCTGACGCGTCCGGCGGTGGAAGCGGGCGAAGCATTGGGCTTTTTGCCGGGCGATCTGAACGAAAAGATCATGCCGTATCTGCGACCATTGCTCGATGCGTTGCAGGACATGATGCCGCCCGAGGAAATCCAGAAGCATACGGAGCGGAACACAATCGAGATCGCGCCGCTGGCGTACATGCGCGGACGGACGTTAAACAATGCCTTCATCATCTTGGACGAAGCGCAGAATTCTACGGCGGAGCAGATGCTGATGTTTTTGACGCGCCTAGGCCATGGTTCCAAGGCGGTGATCACTGGGGACGAAACCCAGATTGATCTGCCGTCGCACAAGCACTCCGGGTTGCTGGAGGCGCATCGGGTGTTGCGACACGTGGAGGGAATTTCAGTGATCGAGTTCGGCAAGCGCGATGTGGTGCGGCATGCGTTGGTGCAACGTATCATCACAGCCTACGAAGAGCATCGCGGCAAAACCAAGCCGGAATGAGTCTGGAGCTGACCATCCGCAGCCGGCAACACGTTCGGGCTCTCAATAGACGTTTGCTGCGCCAGATTATTGAGGCGGTCTTGACGGAGTATCTCCAACTGGAGCAAGTCGAACTGGGTGTTACGCTGGTTGGTGCGGCAGAGATGGCGCGCGTGAACTGGCAGTTTCTTCAGCACGAAGGCAGCACCGACGTCATCACGTTCGACCACACCGAGGCCCAGGCTTCACGCAAGTCAGCAGCAGCGGCCCGGC
Organism: Verrucomicrobiota bacterium; assembly: GCA_049840435.1. GTDB lineage: Bacteria > Verrucomicrobiota > Verrucomicrobiia > Limisphaerales > JADLHS01 > JADLHS01. The sequence continues at coordinate 113,921 of JASGKY010000047.1, forward strand.
GGGAAATCTGCGGCGAGCTTTACGTTTGCGTGGATGATGCTGTGATGCAGGCGCGGAGTTTTCGGACAACCTGGCAGTCAGAAATCGTGCGCTACATTGTTCACGGCATCCTGCATCTCTGTGGGCATGACGATCATCGCGCGGCGGCACGCCGCGTTATGAAGTGCGAGGAAAACCGGCTGGTGCGCCGGTTGAAGAAAGGATTCGCGTTTCGCTCGCTCGCCAAATCTAAGGCGAGATGAGTCGGCTAAACGGCTTTGGCTGCAGGGTATTTCCCGCGAAAGACGTAAACGAGCGACTTCACCGCAAGTTCCAAGAATGGAAATGGCTTGGCGATGAAATCATTGCCGCCGCTCATCGTCGAATTTGCGCGGTTCTGAAAATCGTTCAGGCTCGTGACGAAGACGACGGGCGTTTTCTTATGGCGAGGCATGGCGCGAAGTTTAGTGCAAAGCTCATGGCCGCTCATTCCTGGCATGTCCACATCGAGGAATACGAGATCGTAGGTGGATTCGCTCAAGAGTTTCAAAGCAACATTTGGATCGTCCACTCCGACAGCTTTCAGTTTGGCACGTTCCAATGCATGCGTAACGGCGCGACGGGAAATCGGTTCATCGTCCACCACTAGGATGTTGGAAGCGGTGGGGATTTTGGGTGCACTTTTCGGCTGATCAAACAATACCGGCAGAAAATCAATAGCGGCTGCGAGCGTGCGTAGGATGGAAGCGTTGATGGTGTTAGGTTTTTCGTGAAGTTCTGTGACGAAAGCCTCAAGAGCTTCGGACAGTTGAGCGAGTTCGGTCAAACCAGCCAAGTGAGCGGCTCCGGTCAATCCATGCACACGGCGGTAAATCTCTTGCGTAAAATTCAACCGATCGGGGTCGGTGGCCGACCGGGACAGCGCTGAAATGGCCTGACGCAATCGGTTCATCGTTTCGGGAAATGAAATACTGAAGGAATTCCGCAGGTCGGCCTGGCTCGCGGCCTCGGTTTTCGTGGTGATGGTCGTGTTGCCACCGAGTTTAGCGCGTGGTTCGACCACGTGCGGTTTGGCAACCGGCTCCGGGGTCTTACCGAGTGCAGAACGGACGGCTTCGACCACTTCTTTCGGCGGGCAATTAGCCTTGGAGAGACATTTAGTGGCCCCGGCTTTCCACGCCTCCTGCACCATGGAGCTGAGGTAGGTGTTGGAGAAAACGATAATGGGCAGCTTTTGAAATTCCGGTTGGCGGCGAATGCTTTTCATCACCTCAAGCCCGCTGAGTCCCGGCAGGATCAAATCCACGATGAGAACATTCGGAGTGAATTTTTTGATCAGTTCCAAGCCCGCTTCGCCGGTGTTGGCGACTTCGACCGCGAACCCTTCGACGGCGAGTCGGTTGCGGTAGATGTTCGCGACGAGTTGATCGTCTTCGATAATCAAGATTTGGTTCATCGGCTGGCTCAAGATTGGGGGGTGACGCTGGGAGTGATGTAGGGGGCCAACGTGGTGCGGATCAGATCGAACTCGGTCATCACTTGGGTGAACAACTCCGGGGCGTTGCTCTGTAAGCCTTCCTCGCCTTGCCGTTCGAGTTCGCGGAGCAGGGGAACAATGCGTTTCATGCCGCAGGTGGCGCTCGCGCCAGCACAGCTGTGCGCGATGCGGCGGACCCGGTAGCGTCGCTGGTCTTGACCGCTGTCTGGAGCTGCTCCAGTTGTTGCGTGGTTTGCTTGAGGTAAAGCGTGGCGAGTTCGGTAAGATTCTCGGGATTCCCCTCGGTGAACTCGTTCAACCGATCCATGTCAACAGCAGGCAGGTTGTTCATAGGCTTTTCAGTTTGGGCGAGGAGGTTTGCAGTCGCCATGGCAGAATCATTCTTGTGTGCCGCCAAATCAAGTGCGGCTTTTTCACCCCACCGTTCGATCACAGCCCGCATTTCTTCGGGGCGAACGGGTTTGGATAGGTAATCGTCCATGCCGGCGGCGAGGCATTTTTCCTTGTCGCCAGGCATCGCGCTCGCCGTCATGGCAACGATGACAATGGCCGACTTGTAATTTGGGTGTGCGGCGCGGTTATTCTGGCGCAGGCGGATCTGGCGCGTGGCTTCGAGACCGTCCATCTCTGGCATCATCACGTCCATGAAGATCAGGTCAAACATGGCGTCATCAATTGCCTTGAGTGCTTCGAGCCCGTTGCCGGCGACCTTGGCGGAGTAACCCATCTGACTGAGCACGCGGGTGGCGACCTTTTGGTTGATGAGATTATCGTCACACAATAGCACACGCAACGGCAGCCGATTGGAAAGCTTAGGATTGAGTTTGTTGTTCCCGGGCGTAGGCTTCGGGGCTGTGCGAAGGCCGGAGACGACCCGAACGAGCGATTCAAATAATTGGGCCGGCTTGATCGGCTTGGTCAGACAGGTCGCAAACCCGGCGGCGACAAATTCGGGATTGTCTGTGCGGACCCCCATCGAAGTGAGCAGCACTAGCGGCAGATTGGTTCCGACGGGCAGTTTGCGAATTTCTTGCGCCAGTGTGAGACCGTTCATGCCCGGCATCTGCATGTCAAGAACGGCTAGATCAAAGGCTTCTCCCGCGCAACAAAGCAAGTGCTTGATCGCCGTTGGGTGCGGTGCGTGGCAGCATGCCCCACTTGGCCGTTTGCAACGACAGGATCCTGCAGTTGGTCGGGTTGTCGTCCACAATCAACAGTTTCAGCCCGGCGAGCTGCGGCTGGTTGCGTTCGAGCGCTGAGGTTTCCTGTTGCGGGGCCGACTGAAGGGGCAACGTAAATTGGAAGGTCGGAGCCGTGGCCAGGTTTGCTTTCGGCCCACATTTTCCCGCCCATCAATTCTACCAACCGCCGGCTGATGGACAGGCCGAGGCCAGTGCCGCCGAAATGGCGTGTGGTGGAGGCGTCGGCTTGGACAAAGGGGCTGAACAATTTGGTGAGCCGTTCGGGGGGAATGCCGATGCCGGTGTCGCGCACTGCAAAATGCAATTCCCACGGGGTGGTCGGATTGGCAGGGTTTTCGGGGGCGGCGAGGACTTTAACCTCGGTGAAAATCTCCCCCTGGCTGGTGAACTTGACCGCGTTGCCGACCAGATTGACGAGCACTTGCCGGAGGCGGGTGATGTCGCCCAACACATGGCTCGGGGCGGTGGCGGCGATTTCGTAGGTCAGGTCGAGCTGTTTCTCGCCGGCTTTGGCGCCGAGCAGGTCCAACGCTTCCTCGACGCAGGTTCGCAAACTGATCGGCTGAGATTCAAAGTCCAGTTTGCCGGATTCGATCTTCGAGAAGTCGAGAATGTCGTTGATGATTGTGAGCAACGACTCGGCGCTCGAATAAATGGTGTCCACGTAGCTCGCGTTGCTCAGGCGCGAGCTGGGTTTCGAGCAGGAGTCCGGACATGGCGATGACGCCGTTCATGGGCGTGCGGATTTCATGGCTCATGTTGGCCAAAAATTCCGACTTGTGGCGCAAGGCCAACGCCGCGCTGTCGCGTTCCTCAATCAGCGCTTGGTTTTGTTGCTTGAGTTCGTCCTGTCGGCGTTTGTCTCCCAATGCACTCTGGATCCGGGGCTCGTCGTTCCAAGCCGTCAAACGGTTTGGTCAGATAATCCGCCGCGCCGAGTTCGAGCCCGCGAACTTTTTCAGCGGGACTGCTGCGTCCGCTTACAACAATGACAGGAATATCCCGCGTCGCCGGCGTGGCTTTGATTTCGCGGAGGAATTGAAAACCATCCAAGCCGGGCAGTCCGAGGTCGAGCAGGACCAGATCGGTACTCTGATCGCGCACGTGCTGGAACGCTTCCCCGGAGTTAGCTGCGTGAACAAGGATGAGGTTGGATGACTCAAAAAATCCCGCCAACATCTCGGCGATCATCGGATCGTCTTCGACCAATAAAATTTGCGCTTTGCCTGACTTCATTGAGTTCCTGGAATCGAATCGCACCAGTCTGGTGGGCTCCGAATTTTACGAATGACTACTGTTTAGCAGGTTCAACACCAAACATGCTCATGACTGATAACGGCATACGCTGGAAGTTGCTTTAGGCAGATCTGGGCATAATTGTGGCGCAATTTTCGAGGCGGGGAGTTTGTCGCTCGAAGCAAGCGGGTTGCGCATTGGCTTGATTCAAGACAATTATTATTTGGTTCAGGACAATTTCGCAGTAGGCCGCGGAAAGAATCGTTGCACCCGTCCAAGTCGCCAGCGTAACATTCTCGCATGGTTCAATCTGTGGTCGAACCCTCAACCAGCGGCGCCGTATTGGTGCCGCGCGACCTGCATCTCAAGGCCTACCGCTTCATGTTGTTGGCGCGGGTGTTGGACGATAAACTCGCCAGCCTCTACCGGGCGGGAAAGATTCTCGGAGGCGTATTTCTAGGACGCGGTCAGGAGGCGCTCAGTGTTTCCATCGGAGTGCATCTGCAGGAAGGTGACATTTTTGCCCCACTCATCCGCGATATGGCGGGTCGGCTCGCTTTCAATGAGCCTGTGATTGATGCTGCCCGGACCTTCCTCGGTTCAGCCTTGGGGCCAATGCGGGGGCGTGACGGTAATATTCATCGGGGCCGCCCCAAGGATGGACAACTCGCCATGATCAGCCATCTCGGGGCGATGATTTCGGTGGTGAACGGCGGTTTGTTTGCTCGCCGGATGCGCGGCATCAAGGGCACTGTCGGCGTGACGTGTTGCGGTGACGGCGCAACTTCCACCGGCTCGTTCCATGAAGCCTTGAACCAAGCTGCCGTTGAAAAACTTCCGCTCGTTATGGTGGTGGCCGACAATCAATACGCGTATTCGACGCCGACGGATCGGCAGTTCACGTGTCGCTCGCTGGTGGAGCGGGCTGTCGGATACGGCATGCCCGGCTATGAAGTGGATGGGACGAATTTGACCGAATGCTTGAAGGTGGTGGGCGAAGCCATCGCCAAAGCCCGCGCTGATCAAGGCCCACAGCTCATCGTCGCCAATCTGCTGCGCCTCTGCGGCCATGGCGAACATGATGACGGTAGTTACATTGACGCGCGGTTGAAGAGTTCCGATCTCGGCCGCGATTGCGTCAAACTCGCGGAAGAATTTTTGAAGCAGCAGGGCTGGGCTGATGCCGTGGCCTTGGCGAAATGGCGGGCGGAAGCCGTGCAAAAAGTTGAAGAGGCCACCGCCGCTGCGCAGCGTGATCCCGCCCCCGACCCGTTCGAGAAAAATTATTGGGCGGCGCTTTCAAATCAACACCTGCTCGAAGGGAACGAATAATCGCGCATGAGCATTACTTACCTCGAAGCCATTCGCGAGGCGCAGGCCAAAGCGTTGAAGGACGATCCGCGTGTTTTCATTTACGGACAGGACGTGGGAGCATTCGGCGGTGCGTTCAAGGCCACGAAAGGACTGGCGAAGGAATTTCCCGGGCGCGTGCTGGATTCACCGATTAGTGAAGACGCCATGGCCGGGTTGGCGATTGGCGCGGCCATCGAAGGCTTGCGGCCGATTCTGGAAATGCAGTTCGCGGATTTCTCCACTGTGGCGTTCAATCAGATCGTCAATCACGCTGCGACGATGTTTTGGCGCACGAATGTTTCCTGTCCCCTCACAGTGCGGTTGCCGTGTGGCGGCACGGCGGGCAGCGGGCCGTTCCACAGTCAGACGATGGAAGCGATTTACGCGCACTATCCGGGATTGGTCGTGTTGACCCCCGCTACGGTCGAGGATGCCTATAGCATGTTGCTGGCGGCGGTGGCGATTGATGACCCAGTCATCTTCTGCGAACACAAGTTTCTCTATTACCACCTCAAGGCGGATTCCTTGCCGACCGAAGCGTTGCCCGTCGGTAAAGCCCGGATTGCGCGCGAAGGGCGCGATCTTACCATTGTGGCGTACAGTGCAATGGTGCATGAATCTTTGGCTGCCGCAGAGGAGTTGCGCGGACAGGGCTGGGAGGTGGAAGTGGTGGACTTGCGTTCGGTCAAGCCGCTCGACACCGATACCGTCATGGCGAGCGTAGCTCGCACAGGCCGGTTGTTATGCGTGGGCGAATCTTGGCCGTGGGGCGGGGTGACGGCGGAGGTGATCTCCCGCGTCGTCAGTGAAGGGTTTGATCTGCTGGATGCGCCGCCGCAGCGCATCAACGCCAAGGATACGCCCGTGCCGTATCATCCGAATCTCTGGTCCGCGCATCGTCCGACCGCCCGCACCATTGCCGCTGCCGCCCGAAAAATTTTGCAAAGTTGACCAACGATCATGCCGCAAGTTCCCATCATCATGCCGCAGCTTGGCGAATCCATCGCCGAGGCCACAGTCGTGAGCTATCTCGTCAAGCCCGGCGATATTGTCGAGGCCGATCAAGACATCATCGAGGTCGAGACGAACAAGGCGAACATGAACGTGGTGGCACCGGCGCGGGGAAAGATCGAAAAATTCATCGCTCAGATCGGGGAAAGCTATGCCGTCGGGGCAGTGCTCGGACAACTTGAGGTCAGCAAGGAAGACGCGGTGCGCAGCGGACTGGATACGGTGCAGTTGACCAAGGGTAGCGTCGAGTGCGCTGAAGCCAGCACAGACATTGGTAAGCCCTCCGAGGCGCGGGTGCAGCCGACGGTGCGCGGGTTACCTGTGCCGGCCAATGCGGCGGGCGCGGGTTACATATCGCCGCGCCTCAAGGCGCGGATGCACGAACTCGGTTTGCACGCTGCTGATTTATCCGGCGTAGCGGGTAGTGGGTCCGCCGGGCGCGTGACGGTGGAGGATTTCGAGAAATACATCAGCAGTCTTGATCAACACCAAATCACTCCCGCGTCTTCGATGCGCGTGGCGGTGGCCGATGCAATGCGCCGCAGTTGGACGCGGCCGCTGGCGACGGTCGGGATGCCGGTGAACATGGATCCACTTCTGGTGCATCGCAAAGCCCAGACCAAAAAGCCAGGTCCGACGCTCTACGGTTTGCGGGCGCTCGCGATGGCGTTGGCGGAGAACAGCGCGCCGGCCGGCCGATTGGTCGGGAACAAGATTGTGCATCCGTCGGCGATTGATGTGGGCTTCGCCGTGGAAGCCGAGGATGGCGTGCTCGTGCCGGTGATTCGTAACGCCGATCAGAAGAAGCTCGCGGAGCTGGTCAAACAATACGATGAGCTGGTGGAGCAGGCCCGGGCTCGGAAGCTGCCCGCAGGGGCGACCGGTGGTTCAATCGCGACGATTACGAATTACGGCACATTTGGCCTGACCATCGCCACGCCGATTCCGTTACCGGAACAGACCATTCTGCTGGGCATGGGTGCGGGCCGCAAATCCATGCGTTGGGATGACAAGAAGGAAGCATTTGTGCCTGTGACAGAGGCGCACCTGACGTTGAGTTTTGATCATCGCGTCTTGGACGGTGGCGCCGCGGGCCGGTTGCTGGCGCGGGTCACCTACCTGATGATGCACCCGCAAGAACTCTGATTCCGGTTCGTTGCTTCGATCATGGATGCTCAACTCCAGGCGGAAGTCGCGAAACTCGGGTTGGCAAAATTTCGGCGGCACATCTTTCTTTGCGCAGATCAGACTGACGCGAAGTGTTGTGCAAAAGAGCAGGGGCTGGCGGCGTGGGAATTTCTCAAACAACGTCTCAAGGAACTGAACCTCGTTGGGCCGCAACCGCTCGTTTTTCGCACCAAAGCCAACTGTCTGCGCGTTTGTGTCCGCGGCCCCATCGCGGTCGTTTACCCTGAAGGCGTCTGGTATCACTCCTGTTCTCCCGCCGTGTTGGAGCGCATTATTCAAGAGCATCTAGTGGGTGGAAAACCGGTTCAGGAATTCGCTTTTGCCCAGAATGACCTCGGTGGAGCTTCTGCTGGCGGGTGAGGGCCACCAAAAATTTCAGTTGCAGAATTGCGAGAGGTGTTTATTTTATTTCTGTCGAAACAGAAATAACAGACAATTAAGCAATTGAAAGGAATCATATGAACTGGATCATCATCGCCTACCTCGTCTATCTGGCCATCAGCATCGCGCTCACCGTCTGGGTTGCCCGGACCTTGCACCAGAACGGGCGAATCTTTCTCGTGGACAGTTTTGGAGGCAACGAGAAGCTGGCCGATTCGGTGAATCACCTGCTCGTGGTTGGTTTTTATCTGATCAACGTCGGTTACGTGACCCTCGCCTTGAAATACGGAGTCAACGCGGCGACAGCGCAGGAGTGCCTCGAAGTGCTAAGCACTAAAATTGGTCTGGTGCTGCTGGTGTTGGGGTTCATGCACTTCTTCAACCTCTACGTCTTCACGCGGATGCGGAAGCGGGGATTGGCCAACCGCCAGTTGCCGCCGGAAGTGCCGCCCATGTTGCCAAAGGGAATTGGCATGACGCCGGTGCGATGAATTGAATCAGCTTGAAGTTCAAGCGAGGTGGTAAATCGCCTCGCTTTTTTGTTGGCTTAGAGTGTCGATTTCCAACGCCCGATGGCGGCGCGGATTTGTTCGGCGGCGTTCAGTTCCTGTTTTACGAACTTGGGCGTGAACCACGGATACGTGCCGATTAAGTCGGGCGTGACCAAGATTTGCCCGTCGCAATCCGGCCCGGAGCCGATGCCGATAGTGGCAAAGGGGAATTGGTCGGTGATCTCCTTGGCAACCGCGGGCGTTACCAATTCCAGCACGACGGCAAAGGCGCCGGCCTCTGCGAGTGCGGCGGCGTCATCGAGCAACTTGGCGTGTCCGGCATCATCGCGGCCCTTGATGCGATACTTGCCGCCTTCTTCGAGCACATGCTGGGGCAACATGCCGATGTGGCCGAGGAAGGGGATGCCCGCGTTAACAATGGCCTGGATCTGCGGCAGAATCTCGCGGCCACCCTCGGCCTTCACGTAGTGCGCGCCCGCTGCGACGAGTTTGCGCGCGTTTTCTAACGCCTGCTCCGGCGAATCATAGGCGTGAAAAGGCAGATCGCTGCCGATCAACGCGCGGGTCGCGCCGCGAGTGGCGGCGCGGGTATGATGCTCCATGTCCGCCATCGTCACATGGGTGGTGTTAGGATAGCCGAGCACCACCATGCCGAGTGAATCGCCGACAAGCAACAGGGGCACGTCGCATTCATCCAACAGCTTGGCGGTGGGAAAATCGTAGGCCGTGAGCGCGGCGATCTTTTCGCGGCGCGCTTTCATGGCGCGGAGATCGGCGGGAGTGATAGTTGGTTTCATGTGACGATGGCTGCGGGCCTCAGTGACTGACGCATTTTACTCGAGTCGGTCGGTGACTATCGGTGGCTGAAACTCTCGAGCAATTCTGCGGTGCTTGCGGTCGCCGTGCCGACCTTGCCGACGACGATGCCGGCGGCGTGATTAGACAGGATGGCCGCCTCGATTGGGGCGGCCCCGCGGCGATGGCTAGGGTAAAGGTGGCGATGACTGTGTCGCCTGCGCCGGACACGTCAAAAACTTCCTGCGCCACGGTGGGAATGTGAAACGGCGGCTGGCCGCGTTGGCACAGCAACATGCCGAGTTCGCCGAGCGTGATGAGCAGGAGCGCCGGGTTAAGTTCCCGGAGCAGTTGTTCGGTTGCCAGCATCAGATTTTTGTCGGCGAAGGGATCGGCATGTCGCGTCGCATCTTCCACGCGTGCCAGGGCAAACGTCTCCTTGCGGTTGGGCGTGATGAGCGACAGGCCCGCGAGATTCAACTGGTGCATGGGCTTGGGGTCGAGGCTCAGCCACACGCCGTGTTCGCGGCAGAGCGGTTTGAGTTCGTTCAACAATCGTTGCGTCACAACGCCCTTGCCGTAGTCGCCGACGATGACGGCGTCCACCTGGGGTAATTGCTGCTTGAGGCTGGCGATCAAGCGCCGGGTTTGCGCGGCGGGGCAGTTCCTCACGGGTCTCGCGATCAATCCGCACGACCTGTTGCGCTTGGGCGACGATGCGGGTCTTGAGGGTCGTCTGGCGGGTCGAACTGGTGATGAGCCCACGCGAGCCAATCTGCTGACACTTGAGCAAGGTGCGGAGTTCCTGCGCGGCACTGTCAGCGCCCACCGCGCCCAGCAACGCCGAGTTGCCCCCCAAAGCGGTGAGGTTGCGGGCGACGTTGGCCGCGCCGCCGGGCATGAAACTCTCGCGTTGAAAATCCACCACCGGCACGGGTGCTTCGGGCGAGATGCGCGCGACGCTGCCCCAGATAAACTGGTCGAGCATGACATCGCCGATCACGAGGATTCGGGTTTGGCGCGCCGCCGCAAGAATGCTTTGGACCCGCGACAGGGGGAGTTTATTGCGGTTCATGGCAGATCAGTCGAGAAATGCGGTCAAGGGGCTGGTGGCGCTGGCAAGTTGCGATTGCGGCCCCAAGCCGGCTTCGTAGGCCATGCGTCCGGCTTCGACTGCCTGCTTGAAGGCCACTGCCATGCGGTCTGGATCGCTGGCAATAGCGATGGCGGTATTGACGAGTACCGCGCCGGCACCCATTTCCATCGCTTCGGCAGCGTGACTGGGCGCGCCGATACCGGCGTCCACGACCACCGGGACGGTGGCTTGTTCGATGATGATGCGGATCTGATCGCGGGTCTGAATGCCGCGGTTTGAGCCAATGGGCGCGCCGAGCGGCATCACCGTGGCGCAACCGACTTCTTGCAAGCGTTTCGCGAGCACGGGATCGGCATTGATGTACGGCAGCACGGTGAATCCGTCTTTAACGAGAATTTCGGCGGCCTTGAACGTTTCAATCGGATCGGGCAGCAGATAGCGCGGGTCCGGATGGATCTCAAGCTTGACCCATTTAGGCAATCCGGCGGCGACGGCGAGGCGGGCCAGCCGGACGGCTTCCGCGGCATTCATCGCGCCGCTGGTATTGGGCAGCAGCAGATATTTTTGCGGGTCAATGAACTCCAGAATGTTCGCAAACGGGTCCTTCTTGCCGGAGAGATCGGCGCGGCGCAGGGCGACAGTGACCATTTCTGTGCCGCTGGCGGCGAGGGCCGCGCGCATGGCTTGGGGGGCGGAAAATTTCCCCGTGCCGAGGATCAGTCGCGATGAAAAAGTTTTCCCCGCGATGACCAGTGGTTGGTTGAGCAACGACATCCCCATCAATCTGCGTGGATTGACGGGGTTTGTCGAGAAACGAGCGGCTCAGAAGCGCCAGTCAAAGGCGAAGGTAAAGCTATGCGACTCGGTGGCCCCGAGTTTGACGGTGTCTGACCCCACGCCAGAAATGACATCCACGGACATGCTGGACGCTTCGGCATGGAAGTAATGATACTCGGCGCTGATGCCCATGGTTTCATTGAGGGCGAAACGCAGGCCGGCGAAAAACTGATAGGCGAAGACCACGTCCGAGGCCGAGCCGCTGAAACGGGTCGCGCCGATGATGAGGTCGTCTCCGGTCAGGATGGTGTTGGCGAAGCCCAAGCCCGCGCCGGCATACGGCGCGAGACGGTTTTTTTCCGGCACTTGCAACCGCAGATTGAACAAGAGTGGAACATTGAGGATCGAGCCGGTGGAGTCCGCGACCCCTGGAGTGGAAATGGTGTCAATCCGGTTGATGGTCAGGCCGGTTTCCGCTTCCGCCGCCAGCCAGTCGGTCAGGCCGTAACCGCCGCGGACCCCAAACCGCGCGCCGGGATCGAGCGAAATCTGGGCATTGGCCGCGATTGGTTCGCCAAAAAACGCCTTGAGATCCACGTCGCTGGCGATGCTGCCGCCGACATCGCCTTGGACATAAAAGTGGTTTTGCTCGGCGAACACGCTGGGGGCTGCAAGCAGGGCGAGGCTGAGCGTGGTGGCGCGAATGAGTCCGGGCATAATACGATTCATGATTCTTCCTTTCATTTCCCCCCGATTTGGTTTTCCCCCGGGGCTGCGGTTTGTGCGCGGATATTTAGGCCGGAGGCAGTCTCGGTTTCAAGCACGGATTTGAACTTGCGTTTCGGCAGGCGGACCGAAAGACTGCGCGCTCAAATATGGAACAAAATATCGCAGAGACGCATCATCTTTTGCACGCTTGGGCGTGGGTCAAAAAAATCGCAAGCAAGTGCTCCTCGGCGTAGGAGCTGTAGCCGTGGTTGGATTGGTTCTTGGTTATGCCGCTTACTCCCGTGCGGCCAAAGCTGAAGCCGCCGGGCAGGCGCTGTCGCAAGCGCTGTTCAGTGGCTTGGCGAACCGGACGCCGGAGGCAGACGCTGGGGCGCAATTGCTGAAGGTCGCTGCGGAGAACAGTGGCACGCAATCGGCAGGGCAGGCTCTGCTCCTAGCGGGAGGAATTTTCTTCAATGGCGGTAAGTTCCGCTGAGGCGCAATCGGCCTTCGATCAGTTCGCCCGGGATAACGCTGGCAATCCCCTCACCGCGCAGGCGCTCTACGGCAGCGGCGCGGCGTTGGCCGCCCAAGGCAAACAAGCCGAAGCCGCGCAGGCCTATAAGGGTGTGGTGGATCGGTTTCCAAATTCTGCCGTCGCTGCGCAAGCCCGTTACTCGCGGGCCGCCGCGCTCGCGGCGCAAAGCCAGTGGGCGGATGCCGTCGCTCTCTATGAGGAGGTCGCGCTTAGTTCCCCGGGCAGTTCCCTCGGCAATGAAGCTGCACTGCGGGCAGAAGAATTGCGCTCCAAATTGCCCCCGCCGGCGGCGGTGCCGGCAGTTGCTGCGCCTGTCGCCACATCTAACGCTGTGCCTGCCAAGAATTGATCTGGTTTTCCGGCCTCTACCGTAACGGCACGTGTCTGAAGTCCTCTCGGTTGTTGGGAATTTTTGATGCTCCATGAAATTAACGATCATCGGCACAGGTTACGTCGGGTTAGTCACGGGAACTTGTTTTGCGGAAGTGGGGCATCAGGTCATATGTGTGGATAGCGATGCCCGCAAGGTCGCTTTGCTCCAAGGCGGAGGCGTGCCCATCTACGAACCCGGTTTGGAGGAACTCATCCGCAAGAATGTTTCCGCCGGACGCTTGAGCTTCACCACTTCCACGGCCGAGGGCGTGGAAAAATCCGACGTCATCTTTATCGCCGTGCCGACCCCGCCGCAGCCGGACGGTTCGGTGGACATGAGTTTCATCGAGAAAGTTGCGCGGGAGATTGCTTCGGCCATGACGAGTTACAAAATCGTCGTGGACAAGAGCACCGTACCGGTAAAGACCGGCGACAAAGTGGCGGAGACCATCAAGCGCTACTGCAAGGCCAAGGTCGAGTTTGATGTGGTTAGTAATCCGGAATTCCTCCGCGAAGGTTTTGCCGTCGAGGATCTGATGAAGCCGGATCGTGTTGTGGTGGGCGTGCGGTCGCAACGCCCGGTGCTGGCGATGCAGGAGGTTTACGAGCCTTTCAAGGCGCCGATCATCATTACTGACATCAACTCGGCGGAACTCATCAAGCACGCGTCCAATTCCTTCCTCGCGCTCAAGATTTCATACATCAACGCCGTTTCCATCATTTGTGAGGCGACTGGCGCGAATGTCCAGCAGGTTGCAAATGGCATGGGGCTCGATGATCGCATCGGGCGGCGGTTTCTCAACGCCAGCCTCGGGTTTGGCGGCAGTTGCTTTCCGAAGGACCTTAGTGCGTTCGTCAAAATTTCCGAGCAGATCGGCTATGATTTCCGCTTGCTCAAGGAAGTGCAGCGCATCAATGCCGAGCAGATGGACCGTTTTATCAAGAAAATCACCGAGACACTCTGGGTATTGAAGGATAAAACCATCGGTGTGCTCGGCTTGGCGTTCAAACAGAACACCGATGACGTGCGTTCTTCGCCGGCGATTGATCTGTGCCAGCGCTTGTTGAAAGAAGGCGCTACCCTCCGCGTCTATGATCCCAAAGCAATGGAAAAGGCCAAGGCCATCCTGCCCAACGTTACTTACGTGGAGAACATGAATGATGTGGCGGCGGGGTGTGATGCGTTGGTGGTCGCCACGGAGTGGGACGAGTTTAAGAAACTTGATCTGCAGCGATCGCACGATCTGTTGTCGGCCCCGATCTTGTTCGATGGGCGGAATCTCTTCGATCCCCAGGAGATGGAAAAGCAGGGGTGGATCTACAAGAGCATCGGGCGCTGATGGGCACAAAAATCATCGAAGTCAGCGCGGGCCTTGTGTTTCGCTCCGGCCAGGTGCTCATCACTCAACGCCATGCGGATGCCCATCTCGGCGGCCTGTGGGAATTTCCCGGTGGCAAGCGTGAGTCCGGCGAGACCTTTGAGCAATGTCTCACGCGCGAGCTGCGCGAGGAACTTGGGGTTGAAGTCGTCGTTGGCGACCTGTTCGACACCATCACTCACGCCTATCCCGACCGTGCGGTCTTGTTGAAATTCTTCCTTTGCCAGTTGCCGCAGGGTGAACCGCAGCCGCTTGATTGTGCTGCTATCAAATGGGTGGATCACGCCGGATTGGCCGTGCATGATTTTCCGGCCGCCGATGCAACTCTGTTGGACAAACTCAAGGCTACTGCCTCGCTCTGGCGGTCTTGCTGAGAGCAGAAACTTATTTACTCTGGTTTAGTTTTCGGTCGGGTTGGAGTTTCCGCCTTTCATCCTTGGAACAATTTAACCATGCTGAATGCATGGAAGCCGTTGCCATTGTTGCTGTGGCGGTGGTCCTGGCATGTGCCGGGGCCAGTTGCTTCTTTTCGCTGGCGGAGACGGCGCTGTTTTCCCTGAGCAAATGGCAGGTGCGCGAACTGGCGCAGCTGGGTGGGCGCGGTGCGCTGGCGGTGCGATTGCTCGGCGAGCCCCAGGATTTGTTGGCGACAATGGTGCTGGGCAATACCTTCGCTTACGTGGGGATGTTGGCGGTTAGTTTATGGATGGGGTTGAGTGGTTTCTGGCCGCTGTGGGTTACGGTGGGGGTCGTGCTGTTTCTGGCGGTGTTTGTCGGAGAAGTAATTCCCAAAATTCTCGCCGTGCGGCGGCCTGACTTGTGGGCGCAGCGCGTGGCGCATCCAATTTCGTGGGCGCAGCGCGGAACTCGGCCGGTGCATCGGCTTGCGCAACGAGTCAACCGGGCCTTGATCAAGGCGGTGGTGCCGGCTTCGGTCAAACCCCAGCAAGGCATCACAGATGCGGATTATCAGGAGCTGGTGGAATTTGCGTTTCAGCAAGGTAACTTGGCCCGCTCAGCGCGGGATATCATTTTGCAGATCGTAAATCTGGATCACCGCACGGTGAAGGATGTGATGCAACCACGCGCAAAAATGGCCGGCATCCCCGACGACTTATCGCTGGAAGACATGATCAAGGCTGCGCGACAACGGCGGCATCGGCGCTTGCCTATGTATGACGAAACGCCAGATACGATCGTTGGCATCCTCAATACGCGGGCCTTGTTGCTCGATCCGGACGTGGATTTGTCCGAGGCCATCGAGTTTCCGTCGTTTGTGCCGGAGACAATGAACTTGTTGCAACTGTTTAAGAGCCTGCAGCGCCAGCGCCGTGGGATGGCAATCGTGCTTGATGAATTTGGTGGCGTCGCCGGCTTGGTGACGATGGAAGACATCTTGGTAGAACTGGTCGGCAAATTTCATCACACGGTGGAAGCGTCAGGCTTCATCATGGAAAAGCTCGGGCCCGGACGATGGCGCGTGAACGGGACGATGCGCTTGGATGATTTCCGGCGCGAGTTTCCGGAATTGCCGCAGGTAACTGGCACGGAAACGATGGGCGGGCTGCTGGCGAAGCTGCTGGATGTCATCCCGACTGCCGGTGAAACTGCGGTGTGGCGCGGAGTGAAACTCACGGCGCAGGCGGTGGATGAGCGCCGGGTGCGCGAGGTTTTGGTGGAGGTGGTGAAGTAACCATGGAAGCCAAATTGCTCATCACGCTTGGGTTGGTCAGCTGTCTGGCGCTGTCGTTTCTGCTGTCCGGCATGGAAGCGGGGGTGTTCGCGTTAAGTCGCGTGAGGGTGCGCCGATTGATGCGCGCGGGACATTCCTCGGCGCGGGTGTTGCAGCAGTTCTTGGAGAATCCGGAAAATTTCCTCTGGACGATTGTCGTGGGGAACACGCTGGTGAATTTCGTTGTGCTTGGTTGGTTCTTCTCAACGCTTTATGGCCAGATTCCCTTTCGCTCAGGTTGGTTTGCGTTATGGGTGGTGGTGGCGGTAGTGGTGTTTTACACCTTCTTCGATCTCTTACCGAAGATGCTGTTCCGCCTGTATCCAAATCGACTGTGCCTCATGATGGCGCGCCCCTTTCGCATTTTGCACATCGGGCTACGGCCTGTGGTGGTCGTGGTGGAATGGTGCGCCCGCCGGTTGTTGCACTGGACGGGGGGTAAACAATTTTCCGGGCATCTATTCGGCAACCGCGAAGAGTTGCGCGCGGCGACACAGGAATCCGATCAAGCCTTCTCGTCCGAGGAGCGCGTCATGATCACGCGGGTGCTCGATCTTGAGAACATGACGCTACGTCAGATCACGAAACCGCTGGCGGAAGCGGTGACGATTCCGGCGGTGGTTCCGGTTGCCGAGGCGCTAAGACTGTTCCGTGAGAGTGGGCACACGCGATTACCGGTGTGGGAGCAACGTGCCGACGGTCGTCGCATTGCGGGCCTGGTGAGTGCGGAGATGCTGATGTTCGATCCCAATCTGGACCTAACCCGCAAGGTCGCTGAACTAATCTCCCCCGCGTTGTTTCTCGCTGAGGATTCTCGTTTAGATGCGGCGCTGGAACGCATGCAACGCGGCGGACAACGCTTGGCGGTGGTGTTGGGACGCGACGGGCGTGATATTGGCATTATCGCGCTGGAAGATATTTTGAAGACCATCTTTGGGGAGGTGCAGTTCTGATGAACTGGAGCGAAGTCATCGAGATTCTGTTCAAGCTTCTGGCGGTGCTGGTGCTGGTGCTGCTGAATGGTTTTTTTGTGGCGACAGAATTCGCGCTAGTGAAGGTGCGGGCGACGCAATTGGATCCCTTGATTGCGCGGGGAAATCGCCGGGCGGGAATGGCGCGCCACGTTATCGCGAATCTGGATGCCTATCTGAGCGCTGCTCAACTTGGTATTACGCTGGCGAGCCTCGCGCTGGGTTGGATTGGCGAACCCATTTTCGAGGCTTTATTGAAGCCGGTCTTTGCTGGATTGAATCTGGGTGGAGCTGAGCATGAGACCACGCGTAAGACCGTGGCGTTTGTCGTGGGGTTTACCTCCATCACATTTCTGCACATCGTCGCGGGAGAACAAGCCCCCAAATCCTTCGGAATCCGTCAACCGTTGGCTACGGCGCTGTGGGTGGCCTATCCCTTGCGCATCTTTTATTTTGTGGCTTTTCCATTCATCTGGTTACTCAACGAGAGCTCGCTGGGGTTGTTGCGATTACTGGGAATGCAACCGGCTCACGAGCATGAAGGGGCTGCTTCCGAAGAGGAACTGCGAATTTTGGTGGCCGCTTCTCAACAGCATCTGGGCGCATCCCGCTTCAGTCGCGACATCGTTCAAAACGCGCTCGATCTTCGGAGGCGCGTGGCGCGCGACGTGATGCGGCCGCGCAAGGAACTTACGGTTTTGGACACGCAGGCGAGCATCGCGGAGTGCCTGGATGTGGCGGAAAAATCACGATATTCCCGATTTCCATTATGCGAAGATGGTGATCTCGATCGGACGTTGGGGGTGCTGCACATCAAGGATTTGTATGCGATGCGGTTGAAAGTGCGAACCGGGGCGGACCTATTACCGGCGGCGCGGAAGATCGTGTATGTGCCGGAGACAGCACGGTTGGAGAAATTGTTGCAATTGTTGCTTGAGCGGAAACTGCACCTTGCCGTTGTCGTGGATGAATATGGCGGCACCGTCGGGTTGGTGACGATGGAGAACATCGTCGAGGAACTCGTCGGCCAGATTCAAGACGAGTTCGATCAGGAGAAGCCACTGTTGACACGCTTGACTGAAACAAGCTGGGACGTGGCGGGCGCATTGCCGTTGCACGAGTTGGAGGAACTGGTGGGAGTGCCATTGCGGGCCGAAGATGTCACGACGACCAGCGGTTGGGTGACGCAACGGCTGGGCGGCTTTCCGAAGGTCGGCGACACGATCAATATTGGGAGCTGCGAGTTACGCGTGGAGGAGCTGGAAGGCACGCGCGTGGCGCGGTTGCAAGTGACGCGGCGGACAGGGACAGTGATTCCGGAGAGCCAAAGCTAATTCTGCTTCACCAGCGCGCTCCCCGGATGGCAAAACCGGCTGACAGAATTGCAGTAACCGCACATAGTGCGGCGGCGGACCAAAGTCTTTCCAATGCGGCGCCGGTACCGAACAATCCCAGCAGCAAAACCCAAACGAGCAAGGGATGGTAATCCGGCGGCAGCCGGCGCGAGCGCGAGCTTTTGTTGATCATGAAGGGCGTTGCAAATGCCAGCAGCACCAATGTTCCCAATGCCCAGCCCAGTGCATTAGTCCACGGCATGCCGTGCCAGGTGAAGGCAAATTTTGTCGGCAGCCAGATCCAAAAGTGCGTGACTTTTGTGGCAAACACATCCAACGCGAGGCTGAACAAGACCGCCAGCACTGTGGCGACGCCAATTACCCAGAAACCATAGGTTTTGGTTTTCCGCCAAGGTTTCAACCCAAGGCGTGCAACGCCGCGGGCGTTGAACACAACGATGATCCAAAGCGCGGGCATGGGCCAAGCCAGCGAGCTGAACCACACCGGTCCAATGGCCTCGGCGTAACTGAACGGCCCAAAGGGCATGCTGGTTGCACGTCCAATTGCATGAATTCCGCCTCCTAACACCGCCACAATTGTCGCAGTAAGTAGTACCTTGTGGCCCGGTAACTGTTTTGCCTGGACCAATAAGGTGCTGATGGCTGTAGCTACTACCAGCAAAGCTTCCGCCCGCCCAGCGCGGCCCAGCAATGGGGTTTGCGTGACGATCTGGCCAAGGACGAGCAGAAACGAGAGTAGTGCCAGTCCTGCCGCGATGCGGGTGCTCCAGACGAAGAGCTGGTCGGATGGCGTGGCTTCGAGTTGGTTGCGATCAGGGGTGGCAGCACTCATTTGGGCGGCGGGAAGCTAAACCAATTTTTTGCGAAGCGAAGTCCAAAATAGGACACCGCTGCGTCCGAGGCAGTTCCCTGGATGCCTTGGTTGGGCGCAGAAGTTCGGATTTTGGCCTAAATTTATGCCTGAAGCTGGTAGCGTAAATGGCGGAAACCGCAGTGCCGCAGTGGCATCAAACTTGTTTCATAAACTGGCAGAGACATGAAACAATTATCAAATTTAGATGAGATGATGACGGCGGTGCGCTTCTGCGCCGCGCAGATGGATTCGCAATACGGCGATACTGTCTTTGACGAATGGGTCGTCATCTCGTTGAAGCAGTCGCAGCCGCGCATCCTGCATTACTTCGGCCCGCGTAATTTCGAGTTCCGGCAGAATTTTGCGCGCGATCTCGGCACGTTGCGGGAGGCATTGTTCGGTGGCGAACATCGCCCCGGTGATTTTGAATTTGCCCGCCATGCGCGTGGCACTTATTTCGAGGCGTTCATGGCTCTGGGCAATGATGTCTATTTGATCTGCAATAACACGCGCGCCTCGATGGAGGAGATTGCGCAAAATCCCCGCTGGTTGAGCGCGCAGGTGCCGTTTGCTGACTTGAGCGAAAAGGTATGTGCGGTCGCGGATGACTCCGCGCACAATTGAGCCTGTTACTTCAATAGGCCGACTTTCAGAAAATACAGGTAGGCTATCACCAGCGCGAAACCCGCGATGCGTGGCAGCTTTCCTATTGTCCCAATGAAGAGCAGGTGAACCACCGCCGCGCCACCGATCAGATAAATGCCTTGCGTGAAAAGCGGAGGCAACTCGAGCGGGTGGAACAGAGCATATAATCCGATGCACAGCGGGATGCAGATGTGGCCGTCGCCGACCTGCGAGGTGTATACGACTTCCGGTTTGCGCTGCCAACCGTAATAGAGCGCGAGAATGGCGTTGGGCAGCACCATCACCCAGCCGCTGAGCCAGCCGAGATTGGCGTTGCTGAAAAAACTATTGGTCGGTCGGGTGTCTAACCAGCCCATCAGCCAGTTGATGCTGACATAGGAGGCATACGCGCCGATGCCGAGCAGGACGAGGTTCACGCCTACCATCCAGGTGAAAGCATTTCCGCTGCTGGCATTGGTCTTCAAAACCTCGAACACGTGGAAGCATTGCCAGAACACAAATAATCCGATGAGGACCACGCCATCGTAGAAGGAGATTTTTCCGTCGTGCCCCAAAGCCCAGACCGCGCCGGTAAAGAACAGCACGGCCAGCAAAGTGAACAGCATGGAGAAGCGGTGGGTATCGGGTTTCGCCTTGGCGCTTGCGCCATCCTTTTTGGATTTGCCTTTGCCGCCGCTGGCCTTTCCGGCGGTTGCCTGCCAGAGCAACGCTGGCAGACCGATGAGCAGGGTGAGATTGGTGACGTTGTTGACCAGTGCGTTGGTCATGACTTCAGCGCCCGGGCCATGGTCGCGCGCGATCAGTAAGGCGAAGATGAGATTTCCGATGCCCGAGCAATACGGCATGATTAGCGTGCCCAACACCGTGCCTTCGAAACCAGCCGCGCTCATGGCTTCCAGCCGCCAGATCATCAACAGGGAGGCCGCGACGAAAATGCCGAGAAAACACCACGGCGCATACACGCCGGTGTTTTCGATTTGTTGAATCAATCCTTTCAAGGCGGGCGGAGTAAATCAGGTGAGAGCGGGAGTGCCAAGAACGGACTGCCGACAAGGGTGCTTAATCGCAGGCCCGCGACAGAGCGGGAAAATTTGTCACCAGGGAAAGGTTGCGGTCAGGGATGGTTTGAGCCTGTGACTGTGGCAAGCGGCATGGTGTGATGAACATGCGCAGCTTCTTCCGCTGCTTCACGCGCTTCCAGCTCCTGAGCGATTTCCAAGTCACTGCGATGCTCGTCTTCGCTCTGGGCTGGCCAGTCTCGCTTGACGCACAGATACAGGCTGATCAATCCACCTCCCACAATCAGCGCCATGGGAATCAGCCAGATGTATAGCACGACGGCCATAAACTACGATAAGCCCGCAGGAGAATATTGCTAGTAGGCGACGGAGATTTTTGATCGTCTGGCCTGACCACACAAAAGCACAAGAGCCGCCTGGTGGCGGCTCTTGTTGGATTGAATCTATTTCGATTTCCGATTTAGCAACTTACGGCAAATCCGTGCTGCCCATCAGGTAACGGTCGCATTCGCGCGCTGCGCCGCGACCTTCGTTGAAGGCCCAGACGACGAGGCTTTGACCGCGCCGACAGTCGCCGCAGGCGAATACCTTCGGATTGTTCGTCGTGTATTTCTCGAACTCCGCCTTCGCATTGCTGCGCGGGTCGCGTTCGATGTTGAGCGCGTCGAGCAACGGCTGTTCCGGTCCAAGGAAGCCCATCGCCAGCAACACGAGTTGCGCGGGCAGAACCTTCTCCGTGCCGGGAACGTTCTTCGGGATGAACTGGCCCTTGTCATTGCGCACCCACTCGACATCCACAATGTGAACGGCTTTTACGTGACCGTTGGCGTCGCTTTCAAATTTGGTCGCAGTCTTGAGATAAACGCGCGGATCAGCGCCGAATTTCGCAGCGGCTTCTTCCTGCCCGTAATCCATCTTATAAGTCTTCGGCCATTCGGGCCACGGATTGTCCTTGGTGCGTTCCAACGGCGGCTTGGCCATGATTTCCAATTGAATCAGCGACTTGCAGCCGTGGCGCATCGAAGTGCCGACGCAGTCCGTACCGGTGTCGCCACCGCCAATGACAACGACGTCTTTGCCAGTCGCATCAATGAAGCTGCCGTTCTTGTGGCCGTCTAGCACCGCCTTGGTGTTGGCAGTGAGAAATTCCATTGCGAAATGGATGCCCTTGAGCGGGCGACCTTCAATCGGCAGATCGCGCGGTTTGGTCGCGCCCGTCGCGAGAATCACTGCGTCAAAATCCTTGAGCAACTGATCAGCGGGGAGGTTTTTCCCGACTTCGGTGTTGCAGACGAATTTCACGCCTTCCTTCTCCAACAAGGCCAGACGGCGCAGCACGACTTCCTGCTTGTCGAGCTTCATGTTCGGAATGCCATACATGAGCAAACCGCCCGGACGATCGGCGCGCTCGAACACCGTGACTTCATGTCCCGCCTTGTTCAATTGCGCCGCCGCGCTCAAACCCGCCGGACCAGAGCCGACGACGGCGACTTTCTTGCCGGTGCGCTTCTTCGGCGGTTCCGCCACAACCCAGCCATTTTCCCAGCCGTGATCAATGATGCTGACCTCGATGTTCTTGATCGTGACCGGCGGGTTGTTCATGCCGAGCACGCACGAACCTTCGCACGGGGCCGGGCAGACGCGACCGGTGAACTCCGGGAAGTTGTTCGTCTTGTGCAGGCGTTCCAGTGCTTCCTTCCACAGGCCGCGATACACGAGATCGTTCCACTCGGGGATGAGGTTGTGGATCGGGCAGCCGCTCGCCATGCCGCTGACGAGCTGGCCGGTGTGGCAGAACGGAATACCGCAATCCATGCAGCGTGCGCCCTGTTTTTTCAGGTCGGCTTCCGGCAGGTGGAGATGAAACTCCTTGTAATCGGCGACACGTTGCAGCGGATCACGATCCTTGGGCAACTCGCGGTTGAACTCTAAAAATCCAGTTGGCTTTCCCATCGTATCTTTGGTTTCGGTTCTAAATCGGGTCGTTAACAGTCAATTGATTGCAGTCAACTCAGTGACCGCCTTTAACATTGGCTTCAAAGGCCGCCATGACGGCGTCGTCACCGCTCAAACCTCTTTCGTGCGCCAGTTTCAATTCCTTCAAGACGCACGCGTAATCCTTCGGCAGCACCTTCACAAATTTCGGCACGAAGTTCTTCCAGTCAGCCAGAATCTTTGCGGCCTTTTCACTGTTCGTATAAGTCTGATGGCGCTGGATCAATTTGTAGATGTCCAGCATCTCGTCAGTGTCGGTCAGTTTTTCCAAACCAACCATCTCCATGTTGCAGCGCGAGGCAAAGTCGCCCTTTTCATCGAGGATGTAGGCGATACCCCCGCTCATGCCAGCAGCGAAGTTACGACCGGTCGGTCCGAGAACGACAACCTTACCGCCCGTCATGTATTCGCAGCCGTGATCGCCGATGGATTCCACGACCGTATTCACGCCGGAGTTGCGGACGCAGAATCGTTCGCCCGCCATGCCGCGGATGAATGCCTCGCCGTTCGTCGCGCCATAAAACGCCACGTTGCCGACGATCATGTTTTCCTCAGCTTTGAAGGTCGCAGCCTTCGGCGGATACACGATGAGCTTTGCACCACTCAGACCTTTGCCGAAGTAATCGTTCGCATCGCCTTCGAGTTCGAGTGTCATGCCTTTCGGGCAAAACGCGCCGAAGCTCTGACCAGCGCTGCCGTTGAATTTCAGCTGCACCGTGTCTTCAGGCAGGCCGTTCGGGCCGTGCTTTTTCGTGATCTCGCTGCCGGTGATCGTGCCGACGACGCGGTTCACGTTGATGATCGGTAGTTCAGCCTTCACCTTTTCGCCGCACTCGATCGCGGGTTTGCAGAGGTCCAAAATCTTTGTGAGATCGAGTGACTTCTCGAGGCCGTGATCTTGATCCTGCTGGCGATAGCGACCGACTTCCGGTCCGGCTTCGGGTTGGTGTAGAATTGGTGTGAGGTCTAAGCCTTTCGCCTTCCAGTGCTCGATGGCTTTCCACGGAATCAACTTATCCGTGCGTCCGACCATCTCGTTGATGGTGCGGAAACCGAGCTTGGCCATGATCTCGCGGAGTTCCATCGCGATGAAGCGCATGAAATTCACGACGTGATCTGGATTGCCGGTGAAGCGCTCGCGCAACTTCGGGTCTTGCGTCGCCACACCGACCGGACAGGTATTCAAGTGACACACGCGCATCACGATGCAACCCAGCACCACGAGCGGGGCGGTGGCGAAACCAAATTCCTCCGCGCCGAGCAACGCGGCGATGGCGACGTCGCGACCGGTCTTCAACTGCCCGTCCGTCTCGACGTAGATGCGGCTGCGCAGATTGTTCAACACGAGCGTCTGGTGGGTTTCGGCCAAGCCGAGTTCCCACGGACCGCCCGCGTGTTTGATGGATGAGAGCGGGGAAGCCCCCGTGCCGCCGTCGTGACCCGAGATCAACACGACGTCCGCGTGCGCCTTCGAGACGCCCGCTGCAATCGTGCCGACGCCGACTTCGCTCACCAGCTTCACGCTGACGCGTGCGTGGCGGTTAGAGTTCTTCAAGTCATGGATCAACTCCGCGAGGTCTTCGATGGAGTAAATGTCATGGTGTGGCGGCGGAGAAATCAGACCGACGCCCGCCGTCGTGCCGCGAGTCTTCGCGACCCACGGATAAACTTTCTTGCCGGGCAATTCGCCGCCTTCACCGGGCTTTGCGCCCTGCGCCAGCTTGATCTGCAATTCCTTCGCGTTGACGAGATAATTGCTCGTCACACCAAAGCGGCCTGAGGCGACCTGCTTGATTGCCGAGTTCTTCGAGTCACCTTTTTCGTTTGTCCACGTGTAACGCTCGGGATCTTCGCCGCCTTCACCGGTGTTGCTGCGACCACCGATACGATTCATTGCGATAGCGAGTGCTTCGTGCGCTTCCTTCGAGATCGAGCCGTAGCTCATCGCGCCTGTTTTGAAACGCTTCACGATGTTGTCGATGGACTCGACTTCTTCGAGCGGAATGGCGTTCTCCGCGAACTTGAAATCAAGCATGCCGCGCAACGTGCAGAGCGTCTTGCTGCGGTCATTCAAGATGTCGGCGTATTCGCGATAAACCTTTTCGCTGTTGAGGCGGCAGGCGATCTGGAGCTTGTGGATCGTCTGCGGATTGAACAGATGCTGTTCGCCGCCGTCGCGCCATTGATACTGGCCGCCCGCATCGAGTTCGGCATTGACCGGAACGGGCGGGAACGCACGTCGATGCCGCGCGAGCGCTTCCTCGGCGATGACATCGAGGCCGACGCCCTGGATGCGTGACGCAGTCCAGGTGAAATACTTGTCCACCACCTCGCTGTTGAGACCGACGGCTTCAAAGATCTGCGCGCCACGATAGCTTTGTACCGTCGAGATACCCATCTTGGCCATCGTCTTCACGACGCCCTTGATCGCGGCCTTGATGAATTTCTTCACCGCCGTCTTGTGGTCTGCGCCGGGCAGCAACCCTTCGCCAATGAGATCATCAATCGTGTCGTAAGCGAGATAGGGATTGATCGCGCTGCAACCGAAGCCGATGAGCAGGGCGAAATGATGCACCTCGCGCGGTTCGCCGGATTCGAGCACCAAGCCAACCTTGCCGCGCGTACCGGCGCGGATGAGGTGGTGATGCAAACCCGCCGTCGCGAGCAACGCTGGAATCGGCGCGAGTTCGATCACTCACGCCACGGTCGGAAATGATGACGATGTTGCTGCCATCTTTGATGGCCTTGTCGGCAGCGGCGAACAATTCGTTCAGCGCCGTCTCCAGACCTTTCGCGCCGTCAGCGGCCTTGAACAGAATCGGCAACGTTGCCGCTTTGAAGCCGGGACGATTGATGAACTTGAGCTTGTCCAACTGCTCGTTTGTGAGAATCGGATGCTCGAGCTTGATGAGCGCGCAACTTTCCGGCGTCGGCTTGAGCAGATTGCCACGCGCGCCGACCATCGTTTCCGTCGAGGTGACGATTTCTTCGCGGATCGGATCAATCGGCGGGTTCGTCACCTGCGCGAACAGTTGCTTGAAGTAATTGTAGAGCAGTTGCGGCTTCTGCGAGAGTACCGCCAACGGCGTGTCCGTGCCCATTGAGCCGAGCGGTTGCTGGCCTTCCTTCGCCATCGGGCCGACGATGAAACGCAAATCCTCGAACGTGTAACCGAACGCCTGTTGCTGCTGCAAAACCTTGCGATGACCGGGATCGGTGTGCTTGTCCGGCGTCGGCAGATTTTCGAGCAGAACGTGATGTTGGTCTAACCACGTCTGGTACGGTGCGGCAGAAGCGTATTTCTTTTTGATCTCTTCGTCCGCGATGATACGGCCTTGCTCCATGTCCACGAGGAACATGCGGCCTGGCTGCAAGCGACCCTTGATCGCGACGCGTTCCGGCGCGATGGGCAACACGCCCGCTTCCGATGCCATGATGACCATGTCATCTTTGGTGACGTAGAAACGTGATGGGCGCAGACCATTACGATCCAAGCACGCGCCAATCATCTTGCCATCGGTGAACGCCATCGAGGCCGGGCCGTCCCACGGTTCGATGAGGCAGGAATGATATTCGTAGAACGCACGCCGCGCCGGGTCCATGCTCTCGTGATTTTCCCACGGCTCGGGAATCATCATCATCATCGCGAGCGGCAATTCGCGGCCCGCCAGCGTGAGCAACTCGACGACGTTGTCGAACTGCGCGGAGTCGCTGTTGTCCGTATTGATGACAGGGACAACTTTCTTGATGTCCTTGCCGAACAGGTCGGAAACAAAGTTCGATTGGCCGGCGCGGATCCAATTCACGTTGCCGCGCAGTGTGTTGATTTCGCCGTTGTGTGCGATGTAGCGATTTGGATGCGCGCGATCCCAGCTCGGGAACGTGTTCGTCGAGAAGCGTGAGTGAACCAGTGCGAGCGCCGTGGTCATCGCCGGGTCTTGCAGATCTTTGTAATACTTGCCGACCTGCTCGGGCATCAACATGCCCTTGTAAACGATCGTGCGGCTCGACAAGCTCGCGACGTAAAACCATTTGCCGCCGGTAATTTTGTTGCCGTAACGGATGGTTTGCTCGGCGATCTTGCGGATGATGTAAAGTTTGCGTTCGAACGCTGCGTCGTCTTTCAGATTGCCGCTGCGACCAATAAACACCTGCGCCATGTGCGGCTCGGCTTCGACCGCGGATTTACCCAGCGAAGAATTGTCCGTCGGCAGATCGCGCCAACCGAGAATCGTTTGACCTTCCGCAGAAACAATCTTCTCGATTTCGAACTTCACCGCGTCGCGTTCGATGGCGTTCTTCGGGAGGAAGAACATGCCGACACCGTATTGGCCGAACGCCGGAAGTTTGAAACCCAGCTTCGCCGTTTTCTCGACGAGGAAATCATGCGGCACCTGCATCAGGATACCCGCGCCGTCACCGGTGTTCGCCTCGCAACCACATGCGCCGCGATGATCGAGGTTCACGAGAATCTGCAATGCATCGGTCACGATCTGATGGGACTTTTTGCCCTTCATGTTGACGACGAAGCCGAGACCGCAGGCATCGTGTTCAAAGGAAGGGTCGTAGAGCCCCTGTTTGGCAGGTAAGCCAGGGGGGACAGAGGATGTAACCGGAGTCTGATTCTGTTGGTTGTGACTGTTGTTCATCGCTTCTTCGTAATCGCTGGACAGTGCGGTCCAGCAAAATCTAGTTAGTTTTTACCGGAACGGGTAGAACACGCAATATTTCATTTAGTAAAACTGCTAGAAACGGCACTGATTAAGCCGGCTAAAAAAACGGGCCGGCCTAATCGCGCCATGAAATTCGCGTGGGAGCGCGGTCAACGAATTGGCTCGAAGCGGAAGACTTGTGCCCCATGGGCCGGCACGTCCAGATAGAGACCTTGCTGTGCTAGGTCGCTGCCAACGCGC